>CAVTFL010000026.1:0-281177 GCA_963733925.1 uncultured Alphaproteobacteria bacterium
CGGCCGATCCGGTGCGGATGTTCCATGAGGCCCTGGACAACGTGAAGCCGGCCGTTGAGGTCCGCTCCCGCCGCGTCGGCGGCGCCACGTATCAGGTGCCGGTCGAAGTCCGGACGGAGCGGCGGCAGGCGCTGGCAATCCGCTGGATCATCGATGCTGCCCGCAAGCGTGGGGAGCATACGATGCAGGATCGTCTATCCAACGAATTGCTGGATGCGGTGAACAACCGTGGCTCAGCGGTGAAAAAGCGTGAAGATACCCATCGGATGGCCGAAGCCAACAAGGCCTTCAGCCACTACCGCTGGTAAGCGCATAGCGGCGAACGTCGAATGCGTGGATCGTGCGCTTAGAGACTTAGGCAAGGGCAACTCAACAGGTCCCGTTCCGGATCTACGGAGATTACGATGGGTAAGGCGAAATTCGAGCGGAACAAGCCGCACTGCAACATCGGCACGATCGGTCACGTCGATCATGGCAAGACGTCGCTGACGGCCGCCATCACCAAGGTGCTGGCGGAAACCGGCGGCGCCACCTACACGGCGTACGACCAGATCGACAAGGCGCCGGAAGAGAAGGCGCGCGGCATCACGATCTCCACCGCCCACGTGGAGTACGAGACGCAGAAGCGTCACTACGCTCACGTCGATTGTCCGGGCCACGCCGACTATGTGAAAAACATGATCACCGGCGCCGCGCAGATGGACGGTGCGATCCTGGTCGTGTCCGCCGCTGACGGCCCGATGCCGCAGACCCGGGAGCACATCCTGCTTGCCCGGCAGGTCGGCGTGCCGGCGCTGGTGGTGTACCTTAACAAGATCGACCTGGTGGACGACCCGGAATTGGTCGAGCTGGTCGAGATGGAACTGCGCGAGCTGCTGTCCTTCTATGAGTTCCCCGGCGACGACATCCCCATCGTCAAGGGTTCGGCCTTGTGCGCGCTGGAAGGCACGAAGCCGGAACTCGGTCATGAGTCGATCTTGGAACTGATGAAAGCGGTTGACGCCTACATCCCGCAGCCGGAACGCGCCACCGACCGTCCGTTCCTGATGCCGATCGAAGACGTGTTCTCCATCTCCGGCCGCGGCACCGTGGTGACCGGCCGTGTCGAGCGCGGCATCGTCCGGGTTGGCGAGGAAGTCGAGATCGTCGGCATCAAAGCGACGGTGAAAACCGTCGTGACCGGCGTCGAGATGTTCCGCAAGCTGCTCGACCAGGGCCAGGCCGGCGACAACATCGGCGCCCTGCTGCGCGGCACGAAGCGTGAGGACGTTGAGCGCGGCCAGGTTCTGGCCAAGCCCGGCAGCATCACGCCGCACACCCAGTTCAAAGCGGAAGCCTACATCCTGACGAAGGAAGAAGGCGGCCGTCACACCCCGTTCTTTACCAACTACCGTCCGCAGTTCTACTTCCGCACCACGGACGTGACGGGCGTGGTGTCGCTGCCGGAAGGCACGGAAATGGTGATGCCGGGCGACAACGTGTCGATGTCTGTCGAACTGATCGCACCAATTGCGATGGACGACGGTTTGCGCTTCGCCATTCGCGAAGGTGGCCGCACCGTCGGCGCCGGCGTGGTCGCCAGCATCCAGAAATAAGAGACGAAACATCGCCGGCGTCTCGCCCGTTCATCCGGACGGGTGGGCGCCGGCTCTCGTTTCGGCGGGAATTTTGAAGAGCGAACGATGGACAATCAGAATATCCGCATCAGGCTCAAGGCCTACGATCACCGCGTGCTGGACAACAGCACGAAGGAGATCGTCAACACGGCCAAGCGCACGGGTGCCCGGGTTCGCGGACCGATCCCGCTGCCGACCCATATCGAGCGGTTCACCGTGAACCGTTCCCCGCACGTCGACAAGAAAAGCCGCGAGCAGTTCGAAATCCGGACCCATCGCCGGCTGTTGGACATCGTGGAGCCGACCCCGCAGACGGTGGACGCGCTGATGAAGCTCGACCTCGCCGCCGGCGTGGATGTTGAGATCAAGATCTAAGAACTATGCCCCAGCCCCTACGCACCGGTCTGCTGGCCAAAAAGCTCGGTATGACCCGCATATTCAAAGACGACGGCACCCACGTGCCCGTCACCGTGCTGCACCTGGATCAGGTGCAGGTCGTCGCCGCACGGACCGAGGAAAAGGATGGCTACACCGCTGTCCAGATCGGCTACGGCAAGGCGAAGGTAAAGAACGTCAGCCAGCCGCAGCGCGGTCACTTCGCCAAGGCGAAGGTCGAGCCGAAGCAGAAGCTGGTGGAATTCCGCGTCGCCCCCGATGCGCTGCTGGAACCAGGCGCCACCCTGTCCGCCGCGCATTTCAGCGCCGGTCAGAGGGTCGATGTTTGCGGCACCTCCAAGGGCAAGGGTTTCGCCGGCGGCATGAAGCGGTGGAATTTTGCCGGCCTTGAAGCCTCTCACGGCGTGTCGATCAGCCATCGCTGCCTGGGTTCGACCGGTAACCGCCAGGATCCGGGCAAGACCTTCAAGAACAAGAAGATGGCCGGCCATCTCGGCGTCGAACGGATCACCACCCTCAATCTGGAGGTGGCGGCGGTGGACGCGGAAAAGGGCCTGCTTGATGATCAAAGGTGCCGTTCCGGGCAGCAAGAATGGCTACGTGCTGGTGCGCGACGCCATGAAGACGTGCGCGTCCGGCCGATGCGGCCTACCCGGCGGCGCTTGTCGAAGGCACCGGCGGCGGGCTGAGGAACAGGCAGATGCAAGTCGATATCATCACGCTTGAGAATGCCTCCGCCGGCAGCGCCGAGCTGCCGGACGAGATTTTCAAGATCACGCCCCGCCCGGACATCATGGCGCGCGTCGTTCACTGGCAGTTATCGAAGCGCCGATCCGGCAACCACAAGACCAAGGGGATGGCGGAAGTTTCCGGCACGACCAAGAAGCCATACAAGCAGAAGGGCACCGGCAACGCCCGTCAGGGCAGCCTGCGCTCGCCGCAGTTCCGCACCGGCGGCGGGGTGCATGGCCCGGTGGTGCGCTCGCACGAATACAGCCTGAACAAGAAGGTTCGCCGCCTCGGGCTGATCTCCGCGCTGTCGCAGAAGGCGGTCGAGAACAAGCTGGTCATTCTCGATGCCGCATCGCACGCGCCGAAGACGAGTGAGTTGGCGAAGAAGATCAAGGCGCTGGGGTGGACCTCGGCGCTGGTCATCGACGGTGCCGTTGATGACGGGTTTCTGCCGTGCCAGCCGCAATATCCATTACCTCGACGTGCTGCCAACCATCGGCGCCAACGTCTATGACATTTTGAACCACGACGTCCTGGCGATCACCACCGCCGGCCTCGAAGGACTGAAGGCTCGCATCAACGGCACTGTGGCCCCTTCCTCACCGGAGGCGCCCGCTCCCCATGGGCCGGTCACTGTCGACCCCGTCTCCGATGAGCCGGCCGCCGAACTGCCCATCGCCGAGGTCGCGCCGTTAGCCGAAACGGCCGAGAAGGGCGCGACAGGAGAATGACCGTCGGCCCCGAAAAAGCCACTGTCGCGCGAGGCGATGTATCAGATCATTCGAGCGCCGCTGATCACCGAGAAGATGACCATTCTGTCCGAGAAGAACCAGGTCGGCTTCAAGGTCGCCACCGACGCCACGAAGCCGGAAATCGCCGCGGCTATCGAGGCACTGTTCAACGTGAAGGTTCTGTCGGTGAACACGTTGATTCAGAAGGGCAAGACCAAGCGCTTCAAGGGACGTCCGGGCGTGCGCTCTGACATCAAGAAAGCCATCGTGACCCTTGCGCCCGGGCAGTCGATCGATTTCACCACCGGCCTCGCCTAAGGCGCTCGGAAGATGGCACAGCAGTAACATGAAGGCACTGATGGCACTCAGGCAATTCAATCCCGTCACGTCCAGCCTTCGCGGCACCGTGCTGATCGACCGCTCCGAGCTGTGGAAGGGTAAGCCCGTCAAGGGGCTGACCGAGGGTCAGCACAGCCAGGGCGGACGCAACAACCACGGCCGCATCACCAGCCGGTTCCGCGGCGGTGGGCACAAGCAGGCTTATCGCGTGGTGGATTTCAAGCGACGTAAGTTCGATGTGCCAGGTACGGTGGAGCGGTTGGAATACGATCCGAACCGCACCGCGTTCATCGCATTGATCAAATACCAGGACGGTGAACTCGCCTACATCCTGGCGCCGCAACGGTTGAAAGTCGGTGACCAGGTGATCGCCGGCGCTGCGTGTGGACATCAAGCCGGGCAATGCGATGCCGCTCTCGGCCATCCCGGTCGGGACGATCATCCACAACATCGAGATGAAGGTTGGCGCCGGCGGGAAGATCGCCCGGTCGGCTGGCACGTTCGCTCAGTTGGTCGGCAAGGACGCCGGCTACGCCCAGATCAAGCTGATGTCCGGTGAACTGCGGGTCGTGCGGTCAGAATGCATCGCCTCGGTCGGCGCAGTGTCCAACCCCGACAATATGAACCAGAAGGTCGGAAAAGCGGGTCGCATGCGTTGGCTAGGCTTCAGGCCGCACAACCGTGGCGTCGTTATGAACCCGGTCGATCACCCGCTAGGCGGTGGCGAAGGCCGCAGTTCAGGCGGCCGTCACCCCGTCTCACCTTGGGGTCAGCCGGCCAAGGGGTACAAGACGCGCGGCAACAAGCGGACGGACAGCCTCATCATCCGCCGCCGCAACAAGGGCAAATAAGATGGCGCGTTCCGTATGGAAGGGGCCGTTCGTGGACGGTTACCTGTTGCAAAAAGCCGAGACAGCGAAGGCATCGTCGCGCAACGAGATCATCAAGATCTGGTCGCGCCGGTCGACGATCCTGCCGCAGTTCGTCGGCCTGACCTTCGGGGTCTACAACGGCCACAAGTTTCTGCCGGTGCAGGTGAACGAAAACATGGTCGGCCACAAGTTCGGCGAATTCTCGCCGACCCGCACCTTCAGCGGTCACGCGGCCGACAAGAAGGCGAGGCGTGGCTGACATGAGCAAGCCATCCCACCCGCGCGGCCTGCCTGAGACCGAGGCGCAGTGCATCGTCAGCAACCTGCGGATCAGCCCGCGGAAACTGAACTTGGTCGCCGCGATGATCCGCGACCTCCCAGCGGAACGCGCTGTCGCGACCCTGACCTTCAGCAAGCGTCGCATCGCCGGTCAGGTGAAGAAGGCGCTGCAAAGCGCGATCTCCAACGCCGAGAACAACCATTCACTCGACGTGGACCGGCTGGTCGTGGCGCGTGCCGAGGTAGGCCGCTCGATCGTGATGCGCCGCTTCCACGCTCGTGGCCGGGGACGCGCCTCGCGTGTCGAAAAGTGGTTCAGCCATCTGAAGATCGTGGTCGCCGAACGCGAGCAGGACGAAGGGGGGACCGCATAATATGGGTCACAAAGTCAATCCGATCGGGCTCCGCCTCGGCATCAACCGCACCTGGGACAGCCGCTGGTTCGCCGGCACCGATTACTCCAAGTTGCTGCACGAGGACTTCAAGCTGCGTACCCATCTGCGCACCAAACTGCGCGGCGCCGGAGTGTCCCGCGTGGTGATCGAGCGCCCGGCGAAGAAGCCCCGCGTAACGATCTACGCGGCTCGCCCCGGCGTGGTGATCGGCAAGAAGGGCCAGGACATCGAGGTTCTGAAGAAGGATCTCAGCAAGATGGCCAAGGCCGATGTCTCGCTGAACATCGTTGAAATCCGCAAACCGGAAATCGACGCCACTCTGGTGGCCGAAAACATCGCTCAGCAGCTTGAGCGTCGCGTGGCGTTTCGGCGCGCGATGAAGCGTGCGGTGCAGTCGGCGATGCGTCTGGGTGCCCAGGGCATTCGAATCAATTGCGGTGGCCGTCTCGGCGGCGCGGAAATCGCTCGGGTCGAGTGGTACCGCGAGGGCCGCGTGCCGCTGCATACGCTCCGAGCTGACATCGACTACGGCTTGGCCACGGCAAAAACGACCTATGGTACCTGCGGCGTGAAGGTGTGGGTGTTCAAAGGCGAGATCCTTGCTCATGACCCGATGGCTCAGGATCGCAAGGCCGCCGAACAGGCGCCCCAGCGGTAAGTTTGGATAGTAGAAAATGCTCTCTCCTAAGCGCAGCAAATATCGCAAGCAGCACAAGGGCCGCATCCATGGATTTTCCAAGGGCGGAACCGAGCTGAATTTCGGCTCCTTCGGGCTAAAGGCGCTGGAGCCGGAACGTATCACCGCGCGCCAGATCGAATCGGCTCGCCGGGCCATCACCCGGGCGATGAAGCGCGCCGGGCGTGTGTGGATCCGCATCTTTCCGGATGTGCCGGTCTCCACCAAGCCGGCCGAGGTGCGCATGGGCTCCGGCAAGGGGTCGCCGGAGTATTGGGTCGTCCGCGTGGCGCCTGGACGGATCATGTTCGAGATCGACGGCGTCACCTCGGCCTTGGCGCGTGAGGCATTGACGCTTGGCGCCGCCAAGCTGCCGATACGAACGAAATTCGTCGCGCGGATCGGAGACGCCTGATGGCCAAGAATGCCCTGTACAAGGCCAGCGATGTCCGCGCGAAGACACCCGATGAACTCTCGGGTCTGCTGCTGGATCTACGCAAGGAGCAGTTCAACCTGCGCTTCCAGCGGGCCACCGGACAACAGGAAGGTACCGGCCGAGTGCGTGAGGTTCGCCGCGAGATCGCTCGCGTGAAAACAATTCAGGCGGAGAAGGCTCGTTCCGCCCAGATGTCAGCAAAGCAGACCGAACCGGCTGGTTCGGCCGGCAAGTCGTAAGGAGACTGGGCGATGCCAAGGCGCGTCCTGACCGGGCGGGTGACCAGCGACAAGATGGACAAGACCATTACGGTTCTTGTCGATCGGCGCGTGATGCACCCGCTGTATAAAAAGTTTATCCGCAAGTCGAAGAAGTATGCGGCGCACGACGAAGCGAATCTGTGCAAGGTCGGCGACATGGTGCGCATTGTCGAATGCGCGCCAATTAGCAAGCGGAAGACCTGGACGCTGGTCGAGCGGAACGGTCGAATTCTTGGCAACGCACCCGAAGAAGCGGTCGCCGTCGCCGAGGCGCACCCCGCTCCGCCCGCGCCCGCACCGACGGCATAAGGGGGAGCCTCCATGATCCAGGTAGAGAGCAATCTCGAAGTCGCCGACAATTCCGGAGCACGCCGTGTGCAGTGCATTAAGGTGTTAGGCGGATCGAAGCGCAGGTTCGCGTCGGTCGGTGACGTCATAGTCGTCTCCATCAAGGAAGCGATTCCGCGCGGCAAGGTGAAGAAGGGCGACGTCCACCAAGCGGTGATCGTGCGCACGTCTTTTCCAGTGCGCCGTCCCGATGGCAGTGCCATTCGCTTCGACCGCAACGCCGCCGTGCTGATCAACAAGCAGCAGGAGCCGATCGGAACCCGCATCTTCGGCCCGGTCGTGCGCGAATTACGCGGGCGCAAATTCATGAAGATCATCTCTTTGGCACCGGAGGTACTGTGATGACCTTTGGGAGCATGATGATCGATGCGCCGGAGACACGATAATGGCCGCTCGCATTCGCAAGGGTGATACCGTCCTGGTCACCACCGGCAAGAGCAAGGGCCAGCGCGGCGAAGTGTTGCGTGTGTTCCCTGACGCGGAACGCGCTCTCGTTCAGGGCGCCGCCATGGCGCGTCACCACACGAAGCCGACAGGCATGGGTCAGCCCGGTGGTTTGGTCGATAAGGAAGCGACGATCCATCTGTCCAATCTGAAGTTGATCGACCCCAAGAGCGAGAAACCGACCAAGGTCGGCTTCCGCGTGCTTGAGGGCGGCCGCAAGGTCCGTGTCGCCAAGGTGACCGGCGAAGTGATCGAGAGTTAGGGCCATGAGCGGAACCAAATCAAAAGGCGGGGCCAAGGGTGGCGCCAAAAAGGCTGCCGCTCCGCGTGGCGGCAGTGGAGCGCCGGTCGGCAAGGACGCCCAGCGCGCCGCGCGCCGGGTCGAGATCGCCGGCGTTGACAATCCCTCCGCCTCGGCGTCGGAAATGCCTCGGCTGCAGAGGCGCTACCGAGAGGAAGTGCGGGCCAAGCTGCGCGTCGAGTTCGGCTACAAGAACGAGATGCAGATCCCGAAGCTGGAGAAGATCGTCCTCAACATGGGTGTTGGTGAGGCGACCGGTGACCAGAAGAAGTTGGACACCGCGGTCGCCGAAATGGCCGTGATCGCGGGTCAGCGTCCGGTGAAGACTGTCGCCAAGAAGGCGATCGCCGGCTTCAAGATCCGCAAAGGCCTGCCGATCGGCTGCAAGGTCACGCTCCGCAAGGCGCGCATGTATGAATTCCTGGATCGCCTGGTGACCATCGCCATGCCGCGCGTGCGTGACTTCCGCGGCATCACCGGCAAAGGCTTCGACGGCCGCGGCAACTTCGCCATGGGCCTCAAGGAACAGATCATCTTCCCCGAGATCAATTACGACCGGGTGGACGACGTTCGCGGCATGGACATTCAGTTCGTGACCACCGCGAAGACCGATGCCGAAGCGAAGGCCTTGCTGAAGGCTTTCGACATACCTTTCGCTAATTGAGTTTTTGGAAAACCGCCGATCTCCCGGACGAGCCGGGGGACGAAGGGTTCCGGAGGATCTAAACAGGATGGCCAAAACTTCCCAGGTCAACCGCAACAAGATGCGTGAGAAGATGGCAAAGCGCGACAAGTCCAAGCGCCGCGCCCTCAAAGACGTGCTGATGGATCGCACGCTCCCTGTTGAGGATCGTTTCAACGCGTCGCTGAAGCTGGCGCAGATGCCGCGCAACGGCGCTGCAGTGCGGGTGCGGCTGCGCTGTGAGATCACCGGCCGGTCGCGCGGTAACTACCGAAAATTCAAGCTCTGCCGCATCGCGCTCCGCGATCTGGCCAGCGCTGGGCAGATACCCGGTTTGGTCAAGGCAAGTTGGTAAGGGAACGGTCACTATGTCCATGTCCGATCCCGTTGGGGATATGCTGACCCGCATCCGCAACGCACAGCGCGCTCGCCACTCGGTGTGTGTCGCGCCGGCGTCCAAGCTGCGGGAAAACGTCCTAGGCGTGCTCAAGCGCGAGGGGTTCATCCGGGGTTATGCCTCCGAGCAACTTCGTCCGGGCGTCGCGCAGTTGCGTATCGAGCTGAAGTATAACGAAGGCGAACCGGTGATCAAGGAGATCAACCGGGTCTCCAAGCCGGGGCGCCGCGTGTACGCAAAGATCAAGGAACTGCCGCGGGTCTATGCCGGCCTGGGCATTTCCATCCTGTCCACGCCGCAAGGCGTGATGAGCGATGCCGAGGCACGCGCCGCCAATGTCGGCGGCGAAGTCCTCTGCCGCGTGTTCTAAGGGGAAAGCGCGTATGTCACGCGTCGGAAAGTATCCGGTCGAAATTCCTGCCGGCGTGCAGGTTGATGTAGCCGGGGGCATGGTAACCGCCAAAGGCAGGCTTGGCGAACAGAAGACGCCGCTGTCCGACCTTGTCGAGGTCATGATCGAAGCCAACAAGGTTGTGGTCAAGCCGCGTAGCAAGGAGACCCGCAATCGCATGATGTGGGGGACAACCCGCGCGATCATCGCGTGCATGGTGAAGGGTGTGTCGACCGGCTACTCGAAGTCGCTGGAGATCACCGGCACCGGGTATCGCGCCGCCGTGCAGGGCAAGAACCTGGAAATGAACCTGGGCTTCTCGCACCCGGTGATTTTCCCGGTGCCCGAGGGGATCAAGATTACCTGTGAGCGTCCAACCGCGATAAAGGTTGAAGGCACTGACAAGCGCCTGGTCGGTCAGGTCGCCTCCGAAATTCGGGCGTTTCGTCCGCCAGAGCCATATAAGGGCAAGGGCGCCCGTTACACTGACGAAACCATCCGGCGCAAGGAAGGTAAGAAGAAATGAGCGCCAAGCACGATCTCGCCGGTCGGCGCAAGAGCCGGCTGCGTTACCAGATCAGGCACAAGTCGCACGGGCGTCCTCGTCTGTCGGTGTTTCGCTCGGGCAAGAACATGTACGCGCAGATCATCGACGACACACAGGGCCGCACCGTGGCTGCCGCCTCCACATTGGATGCCAGCCTGAAGGCCTCGCTAAAGACCGGGGCGGACAAGGCCGCCGCCGCGGCTGTGGGAAAATTGGTCGCCGAACGGGCGCTGGCCGCCGGAATCAAGCAGGTGGTCTTCGATCGCGGCGCCTATCTGTATCATGGCCGGGTCAAGACCCTGGCCGACGCCGCCCGTGAGAGCGGGCTGGACTTCTAAGGGAACCATAGATGGCACGTGAACCGAGAGAAGGTGGCGGCCGGGGCCGGGATCGCGAGCGCGGTGGTGACCGCGACGCCGATGACGGCATCATCGACAAGCTGGTCACCATCAACCGCGTCGCCAAGGTCGTGAAGGGTGGACGTCGCTTCGCGTTCGCCGCCTTGGTCGTGGTCGGCGACCAGAAGGGTCGCGTCGGCTACGGGGCCGGCAAGGCGCGCGAGGTGCCGGAGGCCATCCGCAAGGCAACCGAGCGCGCTAAGCGCGGCATGATCCGGGTTCCGATGAAGGAAGGCCGCACCTTGCATCACGACGTCGAAGGTCACTACGGGGCCGGCAACGTGGTGCTGCGCTCCGCCACCGCCGGCACCGGTATCATCGCCGGCGGCCCGCTGCGCGCGGTATTCGAGACATTGGGCATCGGCGACGTCGTGGCAAAAAGCCTTGGCAGCCGGAACCCGCATAACATGGTGAAGGCGGCCTTCGCGGCGTTGCAGAAATGCGCCAGCCCGCGCTCCGTCGCGACCCGCCGGGGCAAGAAGGTGCCGGAATTGTTCGGCCGCCGCGAGATCCCGAACGCAGTCATAACGCCGCCACCACCTCCGGCGCCGGAGGCACCGGCCAATGCCTAAGGTCCGCGTGACGCAGATAGCGTCGGCACTTGGCCGCAAGCCGGGCCAGAAAGAAACGCTGATCGGCCTCGGCCTCAACAAACTGCGGCGCACCCGCGAACTGGAGGATACACCCTCCGTCCGGGGGATGATCCGCAAGGTCGCCCACCTGATCAAGGTGGAGGAGCTTTCCTGACATGAACCTCAACGATCTGCGCGACAATCCCGGCGCGCGCCTGAAATCCAAGCGGCTGGGCCGCGGCATCGGCTCCGGGAAAGGCAAGACCTCCGGCAAGGGCGTCAAGGGCCAGAAGGCCCGCGAAGGCGTCGCCCTGAACGGCTTCGAGGGCGGTCAGCTCCCGATCTATCGCCGCTTGCCGAAACGTGGTTTCCACAATCACTTCCGCAAGGAATACGCACCGGTGAATCTCGGCGCGCTGGATGCGGCGATCAATTCGGGAAAAATTGACGGCTCCCAGCCGATCACCGAGGCGACGCTGATCGCGGCCGGCTTGGCGTCCAGCGACAAAGATGGCATTCGCCTGCTGGGCGAGGGCAGTATTTCACGAGCGATCACGATCACTGTATGCGGCGCGTCTGCGACGGCGAAGGCGGCGGTGGAGCAGGCCGGGGGATCGGTTACGACCACCGTTGCCGTGAAGTCAGAACAGGCAGAAGCGGCGTCAGCCTAGCCCCGCGGTGAGACAGGAATACTGCGTAACGTCACGGCCGGGCTTGTCCCGGCCGTCCGCGCTTCGACGGTTGGTGCGCCGATGCCGGAGCAAGTTCAGCGGGAGCCGCGAAAGCCGAATTCCGCTTGACCAGCATTCGGCTTGCGCCCAATCCCGCCTGGACGGAGAATAGACCTTTAAATCCCGCCGCCGCCGATAAAAGGGACACCTCATGGCCTCCGCTGCCGAACAGCTTGCAGCCAACCTCAACATGGGCGTCTTTTCGAAGGCGACCGAGCTCAAGCAACGGATATGGTTCACGCTGGGGGCGCTGATCGTTTACCGCATCGGCACCTATATCCCGGTTCCCGGCGTCGATGCCTCGGTGATGGGGGAGATGATGTCGCAACATGGCGGCGGCATCCTCGGCATGTTCGACATGTTCACCGGCGGCGCGCTGCGGCGCATGACCGTCTTCGCGCTGAACATCATGCCCTACATCAGCGCAAGCATCATCATCCAGCTGATGTCCGCCGCCGTGCCGACGCTTGAGGCCCTCAAGAAGGAGGGCGAGCAGGGCCGCAAGAAGCTCAACCAGTACACCCGCTACCTCACCGTCCTGATCGCGATGTTTCAGTCTTATGGCATCGCGGTTGGCCTCGAGACCATGCACGGCAGTTTCGGCGCCGCGGTGATCGATCCTGGGTGGTTCTTCCGCTTTTCCTGCATGATTACGCTGGTTGGCGGCACCATGTTCCTGATGTGGCTGGGCGAGCAGATCACCGCTCGCGGCATCGGCAACGGCACCAGCCTGATCATCATGTCGGGCATCGTAGCCAACCTTCCTACCGCCTTCGCCTCCCTGCTGGAGATGGGTCGGACCGGCGCGCTGTCGCCGTTCTTCATTCTGCTGTTCGTGGTTATCGCCGTTGCCACGATCGCGATCATCGTCTTCGTGGAGCGGGCACAGCGGCGCATCGCGGTGCAATATCCAAAACGGCAGGTCGGCAACCGGATGTTCGGCGGCGACTCGACCCACATTCCGCTAAAGCTCAACACCTCGGGTGTCATACCGCCGATTTTCGCCAGTTCCATCCTCATGATCCCGGCGGCCATAGCTGGGTTCGCGACGAACGGGCCACCTTGGTTGCAAGCCATCGCATCCCAGCTCGGGCAGGGTCAGCCGCTGTATCTCGGCCTGTACGCGTTCATGATCATCTTCTTCTCCTATTTCTACACAGCCGTGGTCTTCAACCCTGAGGAAACCGCAGACAATCTTAAGAAATACGGTGGCTTCATCCCCGGCATCCGGCCGGGCAGCGCAACCGCGGACTACTTCGACCGGATCCTGACGCGTCTGACCACGGTGGGCGGCATCTACCTGGTGGCGATCTGCCTGCTGCCGCAAATTCTGATCACCGACTATGGCCTGCCATTTTACTTCGGGGGCACCTCGATCCTGATCGTGGTCTCTGTTACAATGGACACAGTAACGCAGATCCAATCGCATCTGCTCGCACATCAATACGAAGGCTTGATCCGAAAAACTCGGGCAAAGGGACGTCGGTGAAACTCATACTTCTGGGCCCGCCAGGCGCGGGCAAAGGCACCCAAGCCAAGCGCCTGGAGGAGAAGTACGGAATCGTCCAGATCTCCACGGGAGACATGCTGCGGGGCGAGGTCGCCGCCAACTCCCCGATCGGGAAGGAGGCCAAGGCGATCATGGAGGCCGGGAAGCTCGTCTCTGACGACATTCTGGTCCGTATGCTGGCCTCCCGGCTGGAGCAGCCGGATGCCGCCAACGGGTTCATTCTTGATGGCTTTCCGCGCACAGTGGCGCAGGCCGAGACGCTGGACCGCATGCTGGCCGATAAAGCCCTCAAGCTCGATGCCGTGGTTGAACTGAAAGTCGATGATGCCGCGCTGACCGATCGCATCGCCGGTCGCTTCACCTGTGCGCGATGCGGCACCGGTTATCACGACAGTTTCAAACCCACTGCTACTGCCGGCGTCTGCGATGTCTGTGGCTCGACCGAGTTTATTCGTCGCGCCGACGACAATCGCGAAACGGTGGTGGCTCGGTTGGAAGCGTATCACCAGCAAACCGCGCCGATCATTCCCCACTACGCAGCCGCTGGAATTCTGAAAACTGTAGATGGGATGGGCGAAATTGACGAGGTCGCCAAACAGATCGATGCCGCGCTCCGAGCGGTTTGAGAGGGATGTTGCAATCCTCACGCAGAATTGATAAGTCTTCGTTGACTCCTGCGCGCCGGAAACTATAGTCCCGCGCTTCGGCGCAACCCCATATGGGTTTGGCGCCCCTTGCGCGTATTTCAGCCTTTCGAGGCAGCAGAAGGTCCGGGTCAGACACCGGACGACAGGAAAGTCGAGCGTGGCGCGTATTGCCGGCGTGAATATCCCGACCAACAAGCGAGTGACCATCGGGCTTCGCTACATTTATGGAATCGGCCCAACCAAGGCGGCGGCGATCTGCCAGCAGCTTAGCATCCCGGACGACCGCCGGGTCAATCAGCTTTCGGACGACGAGGTTCTCCGCATCCGTGAACTGATCGACCGCGAATATCGCGTGGAAGGCGATCTGCGGCGCGAAGTCGCTATGAATATCAAACGGCTGATGGATCTGGGTTGCTATCGCGGCCTGCGGCACCGCCGGGGTCTCCCGGTGCGCGGCCAGCGGACCCACACCAATGCGCGAACTCGCAAGGGCAAGGCGGTGGCGATCGCCGGTAAGAAGAAAGTTACCAAATAAAGCAGGCCATCAAGGCCCGTCTTCCAGTCCCGCGCCGATATGCGGCGCGGATCTTTCGAAAAGTTGTGCCGTGCCGGCTCTCGGCACGGATGGCAGTTGAAGCAGGATCAAAAACACCATGGCGAAACCCGCCGCAGCCGCTCGGCCTCGCCGCAAAGAGCGCAAGAACATCATCGCAGGGGTAGCCCACGTCGCGGCTACGTTCAACAACACTGTGATTACTATTACGGACGCACAAGGCAACGCTATCGCATGGTCGTCCGCGGGCAGCCAGGGTTTTAAGGGCAGCCGGAAAAGCACCCCGTACGCCGCCCAGGTCGCGGCCGAGGACGCCGGCAAAAAAGCCCGCGAGCACGGAATGGAGACGCTGGAGATCGAGGTCAGCGGTCCGGGTTCGGGACGCGAGAGCGCCCTGCGGGCCTTGCAGGCTGTTGGCTTTGCGGTCTCCACCATTCGGGACATGACCCCAATTCCGCATAACGGCTGCCGTCCCCGCAAGCGCCGCCGGGTCTGAGGCGGTGCATGTGAGTTTCCGTTTGCTCTGTGACCGGACGATGTCATTGGGCGTACGGCCAGTGGGGCCAAAAAAAGCCGCGGTTTCGACCCGGCCAGGAGTTTGACACTGTCCAGTGGACGTCAACCGCGCCCGACGCGGTTCGAAAGGTGTTAGTATGAGGCAGAGCGCAGTTATTCAGAGAAACTGGCAATCTCTGATCAAGCCCGAAAAGCTTGAAGTAGAACCAGGCGCCGATCCGTCGCGCGTCGCAACCGTCGTCGCCGAACCGCTGGAGCGCGGCTTCGGCATGACCCTCGGCAACGCCATTCGCCGCATCCTGCTGTCGTCGCTTCAAGGCGCGGCCGTCACCGCGGTGCAGATCGATGGCGTGCTGCACGAGTTCAGCAGCGTTCCCGGAGTTCGGGAGGACGTGACCGATATCGTGCTGAACATCAAGCAGCTTGCGCTGCGGATGCACGGGGAAGGCCCGAAGCGTATGACGCTGACCGCGACCGGTCCCGGCGAAGTGCGGGCCGGCCAGATCCAGTCGGGCCACGACATAGACATCATGAACCCCGAACTTGTCATCTGCACGCTTGATGACGGGGTGAAGCTGGGCATGGAGTTCACGGTCAACCTCGGCAAGGGCTACCAGCCGTCCAGTGTCAACCGTCCGGAAGACGCCCCAATCGGCCTGATCCCCGTCGATTCCATCTACTCTCCGGTCCGCCGCGTGTCCTATAGCGTCGCCCCGACCCGCGTGGGTCAGGTGACCGACTATGATAAGCTGCTGCTGACCGTGGAAACCAACGGCGCCGTTTCGCCGGAGGACTCTGTCGCGCTCGCTGCGCGCATTCTTCAGGATCAGCTTCAACTGTTTATCAACTTCGATGAACCGCAGCAGATTCGCGCGGAGGAGCCGCAGGACGATCTGCCATTTAACCGCAACCTGCTGCGCAAGGTGGACGAACTCGAACTGTCGGTCCGCAGCGCCAACTGCCTGAAGAACGACAACATCGTTTACATTGGCGATCTGGTGCAGAAGTCCGAGCAGGAGATGCTCCGCACGCCGAACTTCGGCCGCAAATCGCTGAACGAGATCAAGGAGGTGCTCACTTCCATGGGCCTTGGCCTCGGCATGAGTGTCGCCGGTTGGCCGCCTGAGAATATCGAAGACCTCGCTAAGCGGCTTGAAGAGCCGTTCTGAGCATCCATCGAAGAGTGGCCGGGGCGGCTAAGCCTCTCAGGCCGGAACCAGGGAAACAGTTATGCGTCACGGTGTTGCCGGCCGGAAGCTCGGCGTTACGTCCACCCATCGCCTGGCCATGTTCCGCAACATGGCGCACGCGTTACTCAAGCACGAGCAGATCACCACAACCCTCCCCAAGGCAAAGGAACTTCGCCCGGTTGCGGAAAAGCTCATAACTCTGGGCAAGAAGGGCGGTCTCGCCAACAAACGTCTGGCCTACGCCCAACTGCGTGACGATGTGATCGTGACGAAACTGTTCAGCACGCTGGCTGATCGTTACAAGACGCGCGCCGGAGGTTACATACGCGTATTGAAGGCCGGTGTCCGCTATGGCGATGCCGCCGATATGGCGGTGATCGAATTGGTCGATCGCGACGCGTCGGCAAAAGGCCAGGACAGCGGTCCAGTGGCGGCCAATGAAGACGTGACCGAGGACTAGAAGCGGCGCCTCTTCGCCTCACGGGAACAATCCCTTGGGCCGCGCCCCAAGACTTCCCGGCCGCGAAATCAATGCGTAATGGACGTGGCCCTCGATTCCTGTCCAACGTCCGGGGTCCATTTCAACTGGAACATGTCCGGTGTCAGCTTCGGCGCTACGTCGATGTCGGCCAGGTGCATGGTCAACGTCTGCTGGCGGGCGTCGATAACGCTTACAGCAATCAGACGCAGCGGCTGGTCGGCGAGAGTGAGCGTCAGGCTGCCTTGGGATGGCTGGTCCGTCTTCCGCAGCGTGATTTGGATCATGCCTGGCAGCCTCGCTAGGCCCTCCACGGTTACCGCGCCAGACAGATTTATTGTGGGCGTCAGAAGCATGCCGAGCGGCGTGCGGGAGACCGCCATTGTCGTGGTGCTGTCGCGGTTTCGATCGACGATCTGCACTTCCCCGTTGGCGATCACGATGGTGCGTCCGTCGGCAGCGGGATAGTCAATCCGCATATCGCCGGCCGGCCGGTCCAGCAGGATGACCCCGGAGCTCTGGCCGAAGGAGCCAAACTGGACGAAACGCGCTTCAAATCGCGGAATGCTGTTCAAGTAGGCGGCAATCCGATCGATATCGGCAGCGTCGGCGGCAGTCAATTGCGGCTTCGGCGGCGGCGTCGTGCAGGCCGCAAGCAGAAGCGCAATCGTCAGGGTGGCCGCAGCCGCGGCGCATCGCAGAGGCTTCACGAATGGGTATGGTGCGGGGTTATCCTGTCTCAAGCGGAGTGTGCTCCTTGGCGAAAGCGGGACTATCAGCGCGCGGCGATCTTGAATGCGGCAACAAGGGCCGTGGAGCGCGGTGGGCAGCGCAGCGCATTTCTGCGCTTTCTAGTTCGCTGCTTGAACCCCTGGGCGGCATAATAGGAGTCTGAGCAGCCCTCAGACCTAACTACGATGACTCCTATGGGATCATCCACGGCACGACATACTGCTGCAGGATCACCAGCAGCCCCAGCAGCAAAGTCAGTGCAACGCTATGTTTGAAGGTCCGCGCGAATACCACCCCCTCGTGCCCCTTCAGGTCGGTCACCGACACGCCGGTTGCAATGTTCTGCGGCGAGATCATCTTGCCCATCACCCCGCCCGAGGAATTTGTCGCCGCAATCAGCACCGGGTTCAACCCAAGCTGATTCGCGGCCACCACCTGCAAGTTGCCGAACAGCGCATTGCCCGAGGTGTCGCTGCCTGACAGGAACACTGCCACCCATCCCAGGAACGGCGACACCAGCGGGAAATGAACGCCCATCGAGGCCACGCCCTTGCCCAGGGTATAGTTCAGGCCGGAGTAGTTCATCAGGTAGGCCAGCGCTACGATCAGCGCGACGGTCAGGATCGCGATCCGGCTCTGCTTCCAGGTATCGCCGACAGCAGACAAGAACCGACCCGGCCCGACGCCAACCCAGGCTGCGGTGAGGATTGCCGCCACCAGGATCGCCGTCCCCGTCGCCAGCGGCTGGAATGCCCAGACGGCGGCGTAGGGTTTGTCATTGTACAGCGTGATCGCGATCTGGTTGTGCAGTCCGGGCCAGGGGATGGCCAGCTGGCCGATGGCGGACCACCTTGAGATGGGTCCAGGCGATGACAACCACCGACACCAGGATCCACGGCAGCCAGCCCTGCCAGAGCGGCACTGCCGTGTCTGCCGCGCGGCGCCGGTCGCCTTCGGCGCTTACAGCGAAGCTGGGATCAGCGGCCGGCTTCCAAACCCGCAGGAACAGCAGCGTAACGATCAGCGCCGTCATCGAGGACAGCACGTCGGTCAGCGCATAATCAGGTAGGTTGGAGGTCACGAACTGCCCTGCGGCGAAGCTGGCGCCGGAGACCAGCAGCACCGGCCAAAGCGCCCTCACCGACCGCACTCCGCCGTACAGCGTCATGACGTAGAACGGCAGCAGCATTGCCAGGAACGGCAACTGCCGCCCGACCATGGCACCCAGCTGCACCGCCGGCAGGCCGGTGACCTGACCCAGCACCGTGATCGGCGCACCCAACGCGCCGAACGCCACCGGGGCGGTGTTGAAGATCAGCGTGAACGTCAGAGCCTCCAGCGGCGGGAAACCGACCAGGATCAGCAATGCGCTGGTAATCGCAACCGGGGTGCCGAAGCCGGCGATGCCCTCCAGCAGGCAGCCAAAGCAGAACCCGATCACCACCAGCACGATTCGCCGATCATTCGGCAGGTGGTTCAGGACCCAGTCGCGGAACGCGTCGAACCGCCCGGATGCGACCGCGATATTGTAAAGCAGCAGCGCGTTGAACACGATCCACATCACCGGCCAAAGCGCGAACACAGCGCCCGCCGCGACGCTGTCCAGTGCCAGGCCGAGCGGCATCTGCCAGGCCGACACGGCGACAACAAAGCCGACGATCAGTCCCGCGAGCGATGCCTGCCAGGCCGGCCGGCGAAGCACGCCCAGCATGACCAGCACGACGACGATCGGCAGCATCGCGACCAGAAACGACAGCGGCAGACTGTCGCCGACGGCGTCAGCAGTTGATGGAACATTGTATTCCCCCCAAGACCTTATCAAATTTGGCTGAAATACGAGGTTAATTTCTGATCCGCAAGGTCCCTGCCCTATCCCGTCGTCCCAACCGCCATGGCTTCACGCTCGGGGCATTCCGGCGGGGGTCCTCGCACAAGTCAGGCAATGGCAGTCCGTATCGTGGCCCAAACGCGGGAGGCAAACGCTCAGGATGCCAACCGCGCGGCCCCGATGATTCGGCCGTCCTCGGCTTGCAGCAGGACGGCGAAGGCTTCCCCGAGTGCCGGCGTCTGGCGAAGCGTAACCGCCGATCCGCTCCAGGCGCCGATCGGTGTCAGCGAACGAACGACGTTGGATTTCAAGCAATTTGCGTCCACCGTTCTCGCCCCGACCCACTGGGGTTTCATGCGTCGAATCGAAGCCAACGAGTAAGATCTGCGCCTTTCCCACACCCGCTCCGACAATTACCAGCAGAGTTCCGGCATCCCGAGCCACACTGACCGGAACTGGCTTATGGGCCGCGCCCGCGATCGCACTCAACGCCTCCGCCCGGCTGGAGCCGACGAATTCCTTGACCCCGTCCACTACCATTTGCGGCGTGTAGACTCCGTCCTCGCCCAGATGCCTGGCATAGTCACGCTGCCGGGCGGTCGCCACGTCCAGGGAAAACGGGTCCTTCCAGCCGAGATAGTCCCAGTAGGTGACGTGAAATGCCAATGGCAGAATGTCGCGGCGCTGACGAGCCAGTTCGGTCAGGAATGCGTCTGCCGGGGGGCAGGACGAACATCCTTGGGATGTGAAGAGTTCCACCACAATCGGCGCTTCCTGCGCGTGAACGCTTGTCGCCAGGACGCTGGCCAAGGCAAGTCCGAGGATCGCAGCGCGCATGGGTAAGTCCTTGTTTCTGCAAATCCATTCCTATCGCTTTCGGCAGATTTTCGCCTGTGAATGTTCCGTAACCTCCATGGGTTCCAGGGGCCGCCAGCGAAGTTCACCGGTACTGGACGACCCAATTGTTGGATCACACGCTTGTTGTTTTCCGTGGGACGCCGATCCATGCGCTGAGCCCGAGACACGACGAATTGAAGTGGCGGAACCCTAAGCGCATCGTGCATTCGCGGCCCGGCAGGTCCGCTCGAAACCCACCGAAATGAATTCTGGCCGCTTATAGAGCCCCTTCATCCATGCCGCGAGCATGCAAAGCTCCTCCAGCTTCACCACCTCGTCCAGGGTTCCCGGCGGGAACCGTACCTCAAAGCTGTCGCTAATGGTCTCGAGCACGGTCTCCACCTGCTCGACCTCCAGGCCGCAATCGCTTTCCAAAACGGCGGAGCGCGTCAGAATTGCCTCGTCTACTTCGAATTCGTCGCGAATGGTTTTTACGATCCACCGGAACATGTGCATCCAGTTTGTGACATCGTCGGTGGGGAGAGGCATGGGCAAGGCTCCCGGATCGCGGTCCGGCGTTGATAAGACGCACAAATTCTATAACAAACAATTACCGTAGCATTCCTGGGTGTGAGATTTCGGGGCAACCAAGTCAGCCTGGCCGATGCGCCAAGATGCGACGCCCGTCGGACGCCGCTAGAAGCATGATCGTGCTGAGCGGAACGTCCCAAGCACGTGAATCATGCGATCAAACAAGGAGATAGAGCACTTTCGCCCTGCGCAGTCAGGGTGAAAATGCTCTAGCGGACCTTTCCCCACCCGCTTTCCCGGGCGACACTGACGCTATGCCGCCTCAATCATCCTCCCCTACAACCCGCGTTTCACGCCAGACCCGCCTGACCGCCGTGATCGTCGCCAGCGCGCTATTCATGCAGAACCTTGATTCAACTGTCATCGCGACCGCGCTGCCGACCATGGCCCGCTCATTCGGTTACGATCCGGTACGCATGAACGTGGCGTTGACGTCCTACCTGCTCAGCCTCACGGTGTTCATCCCTGCCAGCGGCTGGGTGGCGGATCGGTATGGCACCCGCACCGTGTTCCGGTGGGCGATCGTGGTGTTCACGGTCGGCTCCATTCTGTGCGGCCTGTCCGATGGGCTCGTTGAACTGGTGGCGGCGCGCGTGCTGCAAGGGCTCGGCGGTGCGATGATGGTCCCCGTCGGCCGGCTGCTGCTGTTGCGCACCGCCGCGAAGTCGGAGTTGGTTGCCGCCATGGCGTGGCTGACCGTTCCGGCGCTTCTGGGGCCGGTCGTCGGACCGCCCGTCGGCGGCTTCATCGTCACTTATTTCAACTGGCGCTGGACGTTCTTCATCAACATCCCGGTCGGCTTGATCGGCCTGGCCGCGGTCACAGTCTTCATTCAGGACTTCCGTGAACCGACCAAAGGTGCCTTCGACATCCGCGGCCTGGCCCTGATCGGCCTCGCACTCACCTGCGGCATGTTCGGCCTGGAGACGGTGGGCCGCGGCCTTGTCGCGCCGGAGGTGACCGAGGCCATGATCGCTACCGGCCTCGCCCTCGCCCTCCTCTACTATCTCCACGCCCGGCGCTGCCCGGCCCCGCTGCTTGATTTCACGTTGATGAGGCTGCCCTGCTTCGGCTTGTCGTTCAGCGGCATGATGCTGTTCCGTACCGGCATCGGCGCCATTCCGTTCCTGCTGCCGCTGATGCTGCAGGTCGGCTTCGGCAATTCAGCGGTGCAGAGCGGTCTGATCACCTTCGCCAGCTCCGCCGGTGCGCTGGTGATGAAGCCGGCCGCACAACACGCGCTGCGAATGTTCGGCTTCCGCGACACGCTGATCTGGAACGGCATCTTGTCCGGCATCATGCTGACAATATGTGCGCTGTTTCGACCGACGTGGCCGGCGGCGGCAATTTATGGAGTGCTGCTGGTTGGCGGCTTCCTCCGGTCGCTGCAGTTCACCGCCTTCAATACCCTGGCCTACGGCGATGTCCCGCGTACCCAAATGAGCGCGGCAACCAGCCTCTACACCGCCGGTCAGCAGCTTGCCGCGACCATCGGCGTGTCCGTCGGCGCCCTGGCGCTGGAGGTTGCACGCACGCTCTCGCGGCACCAGACGCCGGAGCCATCCGACTTCAGTGCCGCGTTCGTGGTGGTGGGATTGATGACGCTGGCCGCGGTGCCGATCGCATACCTGATGCCGGCCACCGCAGGTGATGACCTGACCGGCCGCCACCAGCCCGAGCCTCCCCCTGCCGAGCCATCGCCGGTGTCTGGGGCGGCGGAGTGAGATTCGGTTACAGCGAGTTTACGGGCTTTAGGTCCCGGCTGTAACCCTGTCGACTACCAAGGGCCGAACTGCCCGGCTGTTGGGCCGAAGTAATCGATCGTGATGCTGCCAACTTCCCCTGTGGCCCACTCTCGCCACTGTGAAGAGGGTGGGCTTGAAAGTCTGGCCGACCGGCCGAATACTTCACTACATGGAAAACTATCAAAGCCAGCTCGACCGGACATTCGCGGCGCTTGTAGATCCAACGCGGCGGGCGATCCTGGCCCGTCTCGAACAGGAGGATGGCGCGTCAGTCAGCGAGTTGGCGAAGCCGTTTGCGATCAAACTTCCGGCGGTGATGAAACATCTCGACGTGCTGCTAAACGCCGGCCTCATCACGCGTTCAAAGGTTGGGCGGACCGTGGCGGTGCGGCTGTCGCCGGACCCCATGCGGGAAGCCATGGAATGGCTCCGCCGTTACGAACGCTTCTGGTCAGGTAGCCTGGATCGGCTGGCGGCCTATGTCGAGGCCAAGGAAACCGAGGCAAGGAAGAAAGATCAATGACCAGCCTTACTGTGGTGCGTCGGATCGCGGCGCGTCCGTCGATCGTGTTCGACGCGTTGACCACGCCCGAGGGTATTGCCTGCTGGTGGGGACCTGATGGCGGTCCCGTCTTGCTGGCGGAAACCGACGTGCGCGTCGGCGGCCGTTTTCGGGTTCGCTTCCGCATGCTTGACGGCAGCGAGCACGAAAGCAGCGGTGAATACCGCGAAGTGGCACCACCTTCGCGGCTGGCGATGACTTGGCGCTGGCTCGGCGGCCAGGAAGACCCCGGGGAGTCATTTGTCGAGATCGACCTGCGCGCCATCGCCGAAGGCACCGAGCTCACTTTCACCCATTCGCGCCTGCATGACGAGGCAACCCGCCGTGGCCATGAGGCGGGCTGGATTGGCGCGCTCGATAAGCTCGAACGTCACTTCCTGATATTGAAAGGAGATCCTCATGACCAAGCATGATGTCGTCACTCAGGAGCAATGGATACAAGCGCGGCGCGCGCTTCTCGCCGAGGAAAAGGCCTTGACGCGCGAACGGGATCGTATCGCGGAAAAGCGGCGTGCGCTGCCCTGGGTTAAGGTCGACAAGGACTATGTCTTTGAAGGCACCGAGGGGCGGGTGAGGCTCGCTGACTTGTTCGATGGACGCAGTCAACTTGTTGTCTATCACTTCATGTTCGGTCCCGAATGGGAAGAGGGATGCGTCGGGTGCTCGTTCTTCTCCGACCAGGTCGAGGGTCCGCGTCAGCATTTCGAACATAACGACGTCAGTTTCGTCGCGGTCTCGCGCGCCCCGATCGCCAAGCTGCAAACATATCGCAAGCGAATGGGCTGGACGTTCCGCTGGGTCTCATCGGCGGCCAGCGATTTCAACTTCGACTATCATGTATCCTTTCCGAAAGGCACGCGCGAGCAAGGCGTTTTCTACAATTTCGAGCAACGCCCCGACCCCGAGATAGACGAGCTGTCGGGTGTGAGCGTCTTTTACAAGGACGATGACGGGACCATTTACCACACGTATTCAAGCTACGGCCGTGGCGGAGAGATGTATCTGCCTGTCTACGGCTGGCTCGATGTGGTGCCCAGAGGCCGTAACGAAACCAAGAATGGCAATCTCACCGACTGGGTGCGGCGTCATGACCGCTACGAGAGCGACGGGCGGACTCAGCCGGCCAACTCGGCGACGACCGCCGCATCTTGAGCGCGGAACGATGCTCTGCTGTGGCCTGTTCGCGCTCCTCGTGGCCGCCCTGCTCGGAGTGTGGCGCCGGCTGCGGGCCTGGCCCCGCACAACCCTGGCGCTGCTGGTGGCTGTGCTCGCCGCAAGTCCCGTCGTGGCGATAGCCATGGGCGCGCCAGTCGGGGGCGGGATCACGCACGCTGAGACGTGGGTGCTGACGCTGCGCTCGTTCTGTGGTGGCCACTACAAACAACATTGATCGACCAAACATAAGATGGAGAACGACCATGATAACGCTGATTGCATTCCGTTCGGTTCCTCCCTTTGCTCAGGGTCTGGTGCGCGATCTTCGTGTGCGCTGGGCGCTGGAGGAGGCAGGTATCCCCTATCAGGAAAGGCTGATCGGTCCCGAGGACCAGAACACTGCGGCTTATCGAGCGATCCAACCGTTCGGCCAGGTCCCTGCGATCGAGACGGAAGGGCTCACGCTTTTCGAATCGGGCGCCATCGTATTCCACATCGCCGATCGGTCCGAGGCGTTGATGCCGTCGCAGGCGGACGGCCGCGCCCGGACCAGCGCCTGGATGTTCGCGGCCTTGAACTCGGTCGAACCCTCGATCATGAAACTTGTCGACATCGACCTGTTTAACGCCGGCGCGGCCTGGGCCGAGGCTCGACGCCCGGCGGCGGTCGACGCCGTGCAAAAGCGGCTTACGGACCTCGAAGGTTGGCTTGCGGGTCGTGATTATTTAGAGGGCCGGTTTACCGCCGGGGATCTGCTGATGACCACAGTGCTTCGCATCCTGCGCCACACCAATATTGTATCAGAACGACCAGCGCTGCTGGCATACCAGACCCGCTGTGAAGCGCGGCCCGCCTTCAAGAAGGCGTTGGCGGACCATCTCAGACCATTTCAGGCTCATGCCGCTTGAATCGGAAGGCAACGGGTCTCGCGAGCCGCTGCGCTGCGTCACGCGTTCCCCTGGGTGAACAGCATTAAGTAAATCCGAGAGGTCGACCATCATGGTCCAAACCCAAACAGCCTGCCCCGAAGTCGTGCCCTATGAAGAATGGCGTGCCAAACGGCTTTTACTTCTGGCGCATGAGAAAGAACTCACCAGGCACCGCGACCGCGTCAATGCCGAGCGGCGCCGTCTTCCTATGGTAAAGATCGAAAAGGACTATGTTTTTGACACCCGGGAAGGCAAGCGAAGTCTCAAGGATATCTTCGAAGGCCGTCGGCAGCTCATTGTCTATCACTTCATGTTTGACCCAGCTTGGGAAAAAGGCTGCCCCGGATGCAGGGCTTATGCGTTCGCGCTGGGTGATCTAACGAAGCTGGACGAGTGGGACACAAGTTTCGCCTTCATTTCACGGGCTCCACTCGCGAAACTCACAGCCTACAAGGCGCAAGAGGGATGGAATGTCCCTTGGCATTCGTCATTTGGCAACGACTTCAACTACGACTTTCATGTCACGCTCGACGAGAACGTCTTGCCCATCGAATACAACTATCGAAATCTCGCCGAGATCGAAGCGAGGAAAGGTCCTGGCCTGACGAAGGGCGAGGCGCATGGCCTAAGCGTCTTCTTCCGCGTGGAGGATGAAGTTTTCCATACCTACTCGGCGTATGCACGCGGCACTGAAGGGCTTACGGATACCTATAGTCTGCTCGATCGAACGCCGTACGGCCGGCAGCAAACGTTCGAGGACTCCCCACCAGGCTGGCCGCAGAAGCCAACGTACGGCTGAAGTTGAAATGATCGGCACTATAACGTTGTCCCGCCCTCGCCAGTTCCGCACCGGAGACACGTCTCGTTCGTGCGCAGACGCCGGAGAGATTCGGCGTTCGCAGCGCAGCATTCACGTTTCGGCGTGGCTTCGCGCACCGCGGGACCTCCGCGATGTCGGTGAGGACTCGTAGACTTTGGCGCGGGCAGATCTCGTGGGTGGGGATGGGCCCCGGCAACGCAAGCGCCAGATTGATTGGCACCCAGCAACCAGCGGGGAAATCAACCTAGAATGGCGACGAAATCGGGGTCGTCGCGAAACGCCTCAAGGTCATTCTCGTCCTTGCTGCCCTGGTATTTGTCCGGCTGCCAGACCGACCGCGCCGAGGACAGCAGATCTGGCCGCACCTCCTTCATCTTGCGCAGGTGCTCCAGCGCCGCGGCCTTCTCTGCGGCAATGTCGGCGCCCTGCTGTCGAAGCGCCGCAGCGCGCTGGCCATAGGCGCACGCCAGCCAGAATCGAAGATCTCCGTTGGCGGCCTGATCCGTGTTCAGGAGCGCGGTGCCGATCTCGATCGCTTTGTCGTAGCCGTTCGGCACATAGAGCGCGTTGAACAGCGCGTTGAGCGCCAAGCGATTTTGCTCTGCCGTGCTACCAGCTTTTTCGGCGTAGGTTTTGGCGTCGGCGATCAGCTTCTCCGCTTCGTCCGTGCGATGTGCCGCGGACAACGCGTATGCGAGCTTACTTTGTATTTGCAGATTGCTGGGCGCCATGCCCATGGCACGTTGCAGGAGATCGATCGCTTCGCTCATGTGGCCGGCACGAATCTCGGCCGACCCCCGCGCATCCAGCAGTTCTACCGTCGTCAGGCTCGCGGGCGGCAACCCCAGGATTTCGTCATCACCGGGTGCCGGTGGGCTGCCAGGCACGGACGGCGCGAGGCGAGCCACCTGGGTCAGGTCCGATTTTACACTTGCGGCACCCTCATTGAACAGCGTGGTCAGGGTCGTCCGGGTTTCAATATAGCCCCAAAAGAATCCAGCTGAGCCGAAGTAGATCATCACGAATACAGCCAGCGTTCCCTCGCCGGGCAATCCCTGGTAGCCGTGCGTGCTGAGGTAATCCATTGTCTTGGCGGCAAACCCCGGCAACGACGTGAGGCTCGTGAGCCCGGCACCGACCAGGATTTGCGTCAACCAATCGGAAATTTGCTCCAGATTGGTGTTGGTCTGCGATGCGTTGGCGGGCGCACCGTTAGCCGTTTGACGGCCAGCTGCCAACGTCTTTGGTACGCCGAAGATAAAGCCAAGCAGGGCGCCGGTGAACCCCGCAGCTCCGCCGGCGGTCAGATTGAGTACCAGGAAGGTCATTGCTGCCGTGCTGTCGAGATGCGACAGAGCGGCTGCGGCGATTTCCACGAGCTCAACAGCCACCATCGCGCCCAGGAACCCAACGCGCACAAGCGTCATGGCCGGATTTGCGCCTGTCATGCTCACCATGCTCGGAAGCAGAGCCATCGATTGTTCCCCACCTTGATTAACTTACGATAGAATTAAGCTATAGCGCCAAGGTCCTCAACGCGCGGCTACTTGCCGTTGACAATTTCCGAAAGAACGTTCTCGTCTCCTTATCGCCGTTGTACACTCCAAAGTGGCCATTCCGCTCTCGGCCAGCTGCGGGTCGAGCCAAATGTCGACACTGGTGGCGGATTCGAAGTTCGGATCAGGCGGCGCGCGGCCAGATCGTATGGCGAGGATACCTGCTCCGCGGGTGGGCCGCGGCTACGAACGGCGAACCTTGTACCAGGGATGCGGCAGCCCGGGCACCTTGACCCGCAAAGTGTAAACGGAGGTGGAAGCGGTCAACAGCAAGGTCCGCAGATCCGGACCGCCAAAGCCAATGTTCGCGCAGACCTCCGGCATTTGCAGAATGCCGACGCGTGTCCCATCCGGTTCGAACACCCACACACCACCAGTGCCAGTGCAGAACACACGCCCGGCTTCATCGATCTTCATTCCGTCGGGGACGCCGTTCGTTCCGTCCGCGGACATGTCGGCGAAGACGCGACGTCGTAGCATATGACCCGCGGAATCCAGTTCCACCGCATGGATATACTGCGTCCACCTGGTATTCGCGACGAACAAAGTCCGCTCATCGCGGGACAGGGCCAACCCGTTGGGGTATTCGCAGCGAACCACTTCGGACACGGCGCCGTCGGGCGCGATCCGGTACACCGCCGCGTGTCCGATCTCGCGGTCTTGGAGAGGGACGCGAAAGTCCGGATCAGTAAAGAGCACCGCCCCGTTGGAGTGGCAGATGACATCGTTCGGCCGGCTGAGTCGCTTTCCTTCGAAACGATCGGCCAGAGTCGTTACTGACCCATCAGGCTCGATGCGTGTCACGCACCGCCCGTCGCCCTCACAGTTGAGCAACCGGCCTTGTATGTCGAAGGTCGTCCCGTTGCCCCCCCGGGTGTCGCGAACCTTTTCCGGCTTCTGTCCGGGCACCATGCGGTAGAGCAGGTTCGACGGCAGGTCGACAAAGTAGAAGAACCCTTCGGGGTGCCAGAGCGGACCCTCGGTGAACAAGAACCCACCCGCGACTTTCTCAGGTGCCGAGGTCTCGAAAATATCGGCCAACGTCGTCATCGTCTCCTCCTTCGCTTGTTCCAGCCGCCCAAATCTGTCTGCCCCGGTTCGGGCTTTCGTCTCCAAGACAACGCTGCATTTGCGTTCACATCAAGCACCGGAGGACGTCTCCGGCTCGGTGTCTGATCTTTACCCGACGGTTGGCGGCGACGCGCATGCCCGCCGCGGACCGTCGCTGACGCTGAAAGCGAGCCCAGGGCAGTTCGGTGGGAAGGACTTGGCCGGCCGGGTCCTGGCCCGACTATGCTCTACTATGCCGCGCTCCTCATCGACCCGGACGATTACCAGATCGAGGCGCATGATGATGGTTAAGAGTGGGAGTGTGGTAGCGGCTTCGTGATATGCTGCCGCTCACAACAGACCACAGGCAGACCAGCATAATGACCAGTCCGTATGTGACCCTCTCGAGCCGCATCGCCTATGAGAATCGTTGGACCCGGGTGCGGGAGGATCGGATCCGGCGCCCGGACGGGTCGGACGGGCTGTATGGCGTGGTGGAGCGATCCGATTTCGTTGTTGTCGTGCCGTGGCAGGACGGCCGGCTGACCTTGGTGGAGCAATACCGTTATCCGGTCAGCAGGCGGATGTGGGAATTCCCGATGGGTATGTGGGAGCAAGCGCCCGGCACCGATCCCGCTGTCGTGGCTGCCGGCGAATTGCGCGAGGAAACCGGGTTGGTTGCGAGCCGCATGCTCAATGCGGGCGAGATCTTCCAAGGGCCTGGGTATTGCAACCAGCGCGGCCACATTTTCCTCGCGACGGAGCTGACCCAGGGGGAGACAGAGCGGGAGGTGAGCGAGGAGGACATGATCTGCCGAAGTTTCACGCTGGGGGACTTCGAGGCGATGATCCGCGATGGCACGGTGCGGGAGGCGATGACGATCTCGGCGTTCGGCCTTCTGCGGGTGAGGGGACTGCTTTAGCGGGGGCCTGGGAGATGCACGGTGATATCGAGCATCCTGACAAAGCGGTCCTGAGGAGGAGGACGACTACGAGTACTATCATCAAACACACGGCCCGTTCATCACCGCCCTCTCCGGGGATCTCGTCGAAAAGACCTTTCTGTTTTTGCGGTTCAGCTTCACCTACGTAGGGATGAACACCCAGTTGGCATGGGTCGCAGCAGCGGTTTGCTCCCGGCTCTCCAGACTATCGGAGAAGCCGATAAGAACGCTCGCCTGGCTTGCGCCCTGCTGCAACGCGTTTGTCCAGGACTGCAGCCCGGCGGGGTCCGCCGCGCGGTGCAGCGCATTCTTATACAGTGCGGAGACGAAGTCGCTGGCGCTCAACGTCCCATAATCCTGCTGAAATTCAGCGGAGTTGACAAAACCTTGCGCCACTTGCGTCGGCGTGGCGCCGTTCGCCAGCGCTGAGGACCACGATGCTAACCCGGCTTGGTCCGGGGCACGGGCAAAAGCCGTCTGATAAAGTCGATAGACCTCCGCATTATCTTCGTCGCCGGCGGTCGATACCGTGTCGGCCTTATCCTCCTGGCTTTGCGTGATACCCACCAAAACCGAGCCGCGGCTGGCACCGGAGCCTAGCGCCCCCTCCCAGAGTTGTGCCCCAGCGGCATCGGCCGGCCGACCCAGCGCGTTTTCATAGAGTTGGTTGACGAACGCTGAGTCGGAAAGCGAGCCGTAGTCTTGGATGAACTCCGGGGACGTCGCCAAATCGTTTGCCACGGCGGACAGCGAGACCTGGGAGTCGTCGATCTCAGACGTCCAGTGTTCCAGGCCTGCTACATCCGGTGCGCGAGCTAGGGCTGCCCCATAGAGGCGCGCGACATCCTCTGCCGTGCCCGTGGGATCGAAAACGCCGGTCCCGTCGGTGAAGGCCATCGTGGTGATGCCAGGAAGTATCTGCGTCCCGTCCCGCCCAGCCTCCATGTCCTGGAGGTAAAGCGACCCGCCGCTCGTCAGCGACGACATACTGTGCCGACGCACCTTGCAAATCGGTTTGGCCGGCCAAAGCCGGTCACTGGCCGCGCCGGCAATCGCCTGATGGCCGGTCTCCGTGGGGTGCAGTTCGTCCCAGAACAGGTATTGATCCTGCGCGGCGGTTCCGATGGCCGCAAGCGTGCCGCTCGCCGCACTGGTAAAGTTGCCGCTCCACACCGGCGAAGTGACGTTTGTCAACCCAAAGGCCGCCGGATCGGCGACCGCATTGTCAACGAGTGCGAACGCATTGATCAAATGCACGCTGACCCTTCCAGCGACGTTGGCAAGCTGGCTGTCGAGGGCAGTGTCGTAGTCGCTGGACAGCTGCGACGCCTCCGCATCGAGGGCGGCCGACGGCACGTTGCTGCCGTTGGCCGCGCCCGATGTGATGTTCGGCGCCTTGCTGAGATCAGGCACGTTGAGCACCAGCAGAATTCTTCGCACCCTCGGCGACGAGATTGTTCACGAAGGATATCTCGTTGGCGACGGCATCATTCACGTCGGTAGTTTGCTGGGCTGCAGTCAGGCTGGGATTGCCGAGGATGTCGAGGATATCGTTCGCCCCGATCGACAGCGTATAAAGCGCATTCGCCGATGGTTTCGGAACACCGGCCTCGAACTCGGCAAGCTGGGCTGGCAGCGAGATCCCGAGAATCTCCGGATCGGATGCGTTCTGCGGTGTTGCTCCAGTTTCCGCGCCGCCAAAGGCGAAGTCGGTGCCGCCAGCAAGGCTTGGCGCGAGCGTTCCGAGGCCAAGCACCTTGGAAAGGTCCTGCACCCAGGTTGGCCCGTTGCTGAACACGTTGCCCGAGATCGGGCCATATTTTTCTTGATAGTAGGGCGGGGAAACCGGTTCGGTTGCACCCGCGACTGACGTCGTGATCGACAGGTTGCCGGCGTCCGACAAGCTGTCGCCAAATGCATAGATCGCGCTGTAGACCGGGTCCTGCGGCATGAACGTTATCCCTTTTCTCGAGCCTTCTACAGCCCTTTCAGCCGCGGCACGAGTAGGTCAAGTGTTGGCGTCACACTAACCGAAAGCACCGGCGGCAGATTGCTCAACGCCGCGGGACCTGCCTGCGTCGCATGAAGCGAGCACACAAAACCGGAGGTGATTGCAGCGGCATGGCTGCTGGAATCGCAAGCATCGCAAACCGCGCTGTCACGCCAACCGGACATCGGGGCCTCGGGAGTCTGAAACGGTGATGCTGACGAAAAAGGGGCAAAAGAGATGTCTTGGCGATCCAAAGCCAATCAGAAATCAGCAGCTAATGTGAGCCGCTGTCGCCCGGCGGTCGCACGGGCCAGTACCCTCACAAGATCATTCTTTCTGTGCAGTTGCGTGTGCCCCCACTCGGATGCCGGCGTCGATCTCGGCCAAACGGTGCCGGCCTCGGCTGGCACGACATCTGTACAGCAAAAAGACCAAGTTGACTACGTAGACAATGCCCCCGCCAAGCCCGGCCGGCCGCAGCGGGCTCGAATGTTCCGTGACAGATTGGGCCCGCCGTGCTTGGCTTTCGCCCACCCCAAAATGGACAACGCACGTGCAACTGGCGTCCAAAATCTATGAAGCCGATGATATCGGTGCCGTCCAGGAGTTGTATCATTCCAACGGCTGGACCGACGGGCTGCCGATCGTACCTCCTACACGGCCGGCAGTCGAAGCCTGTCTGGAATGGGCAATGACCCCGCCGGACGCTCTGGTCGGGATCGAGCCCGTGCGGGCACAGGCGGTGACGGCGGAAAAGCTGGCCATCAACGCGGTAATGGCCGGCTGCCTGCCGATGCACTTTCCGGTGGTATTGACTGCGTTCTCGGCCATGCTTGACGAGAAATTCCTGGTGCACGGCGCGACCGCCAGCACCGGGGGATGCGCGATCTTCGTGGTGCTGAACGGGCCGATCCGTCAGGAGATTGGGGCGTCCGGCAGCTTCAACGCGCTCGGAAATTCGGATCGCGCAACGGCCGTGATTGGACGCGCGCTGCGGCTGGCGCTGATCAATATTCTCCAGGTCAGGCCAGGCGAAATCGATCGTTCCACGCTCGGCCATCCCGGCAAGTTCACCTTTTGCGTGGCCGAGGACGAGGAAGACACCCCCTGGCTCCCGCTGGCGCAGCTGCGCGGGATGCCGCCGGGCGCGTCCGCCGTGACGGTGATGGCCGCTGGCGCACCGCGGCAGATCATGAACGAATGGACGACCGAGCCAAAGGAAATCCTGGAGACCTTCGCTGCCGAAATGCGCGCTAACCTGCGGCATTACTCATTACATGCCGGCAACTACGCGCTGATCATTCCGAAACAACTACGGGAACACCTGCAAGCTGCCGGATGGACCAAGCCCGATATCGCCGAGTTCGTCCACGAGCGCGCGCGTATACCGCGGCGCGAATGGGCCGATGTGGGAAAGGCGGCCGTGGTGCGCGACCGAGGCGACAGCATCTATCCAGCGCTGGACGCGCCGAACGACCTGCTCGTGGTCGCCGCTGGAGGACCGGCCGGCGGGTTCGGTGCCGTCATTCCCCCATGGCTAGGAAATAAGAGCAGGGCGGTGACAATGGCGATCGGGGCCTGTGTTGACTGTGAGCCGCCAAAGGGCTGAGATTTCCTCAGGCGAGGAGGCAGGGGAATGGGTTTCCAGGTGCTCGATCCGACCAATAAGTTGGCTCCCCCCTTGGGGAAGCTAGCGGCTCGACCAGGGCTGTTGCGCGGGAAAACCATAGGCTTCATCTCCAACGGCAAGGAGGGGACGAAGGGCTTCTTCGCGCATCTCGACCGGATGCTGCGGGAGGAGTTCGGTGTTGCCAATGTCGTCAGCCGGGTGAAATCGAACTATAGCGCGCCGGCCGACGGATACATCGTCAGCGAAGTCGCCAACTGGGACGCCGTCGTGACCGGGATTGGCGACTGAGGAAGCTGCTCGTCGTGCAGTCTGCATGACTCCATAACAGCCGAACGCCTAGGTGTTCCCGCCGTCGCCGTGATGACCACGCGGTTTGTCAGCGCGGCGGAACTGATGAGCCGTGTGCTGGGCATGCCGGGATACAGGTTCGCGGTGATCGATCATCCCGTCAGCAGCGCCACGACTGAGGGACTGGCAGCGATGGCTCGGGCGACGATCGAACAGGCGCGCGGGTTGCTCCGGCTACCATAGAGGCCTCGCGTTAATGACAACCGGCCATTTGGCCTTATGCTGCGTTGTTCTGCAGATTTTGTGACGGAGGCTGAGATGGCACGCGTCGTTGGCATCGATCACCTGTCGATCCGGGTGGGCGACTACGAAAAATCCAAAGCGTTTTATGGGCGGCTGTTCGCGTTTTTAGGGTTCGAGGTCGAGGCAGAGTATCCGGGGACCATGGGCTGGAAGAACGGGCACACGTTGTTCTGGATCGGCCAGGCCGAGGCGGGAAGCCGAAAAAAGTTCCACATCGGCGATGTGGGGATTCATCACTATGCGTTCCGCCTTCGCAGCCGAAAGGATGTGGATGATCTGGATGCCTTCCTGCGGGACGAACTGAAGGCCACGATCGTCGATCCCGCGGGGGAATATTATGACGACTACTACGCCGTGTTCTTCCTGGACCCCGATGGCATCAAGCTGGAGGGCATGAAATACGGCGAGAACCATGCGAAGGCCGGGCGCGAAAAGGCATCTTGAATCGGGCATCGCGAGGCATGAACGGTGATGATCTGGCTGATCGCGGGCAGCGGCGCTCTGGGCTACCGGATCCCGCCCACATGGTCATCGATGATCCGGAGATTCCGCAGATTGGCTTTCAGTGCCATATCGAACAGGTCGCCGAGGATCGGGACACTGCCGCCAATCACTTCGATGCCGACATTCGCCACCATTCGTAGCAGTTTGTGCCGGGGCAGGCCAAGCTGAGCGGCCTCATAGATGATGTAAAGCGAGAGCGCGCCAAGAACGGCGTCGCCGCCGACCGGAAGCAGGCCGATCACGCTGTTCAAACCGAAGCGAAACCGGGTCCCGGGCAAGCCGAACGCCCCATCGATCAGCCAGGCCAGCCGGCGAAGACGGGTCAGCCGAGCGGCGCGATCGGACCAGGCGAATGGGCCAGCGGCGGCGAATGCCATGCGAAAGAACTCCTTTCAGGCATGGTCATGTCTGGGCGGCGCGCCGCGAAATCAAGGGAAGCCCCGCCGACACCTCCGATTGCAAAACCGCCATGACGGGTTCGGCCCTGCCACGCTTCCTGGCGCTGTATACGACGCTGTTCGCGGCGTTCGGAGTGGCGTCGCCGTTCTTTGCCGCGTTCCTTGGCGGACGCGGATTGCGGCCGGAAGCGATTGGGCTGGTGCTGGCTGCCGGGACCGCAACGCGGTTGGTGGCTGGCCCCGCCGGCGGACGGGTGGCGGATCGGCTGGGGACGCCTCGGCTGGTGCTGGTGTGCTACGCCGCGGCGGCTTCCTGCGTGGCTTTCGGTTACCTGCCGGCACAGGGGGTGTTGGCGTTCCTGCTCGTCAGCGTCGCACATGCCGCGATGCTGGCCCCGCTGACGCCGATCGCCGATGCGTTGGCTTTGCGACAAGCGGTCACCTCGCGGGAAGCGGCGGCAGGCGGGCGCTTCGACTATGGTTGGGTGCGGGGCGCGGGATCCGCCGCGTTTATCGTCGGCACGCTATTGTCGGGGCAGGCAGTCGCCCGCTTTGGGCTGGTCGCGGTCATCTGGTTGAACGGCATGCTGCTCGGCGTCGCCGCATGGCGCGCTTGGTGGGTGCCGGATCTGTTGGCCCGGAGTGCCTCGCTCGCGCGGGATCGTGCCGTCGGCGTAACATCGCTCCTGCGTCTGCCAGCGTTCCGCCGCCTGATGCTGGTGGCGGCCTTGATCCAGGGCAGCCACGCGTTGCACGACGGCTTCGTCGTCATTTACTGGCGTAGCCTCGGGATCGGAGACGGCGCCATTGGGGTGCTCTGGTCCGAGTCGGTTGCCGGCGAAGTGGTGGTGTTCCTGTTGGTCGGGAGCTTCCTGCTCAACCGGCTGGGGCCGGCGGGGGCGTCGATCCTGGCAGCGGCGGGCGGGATCGTGCGCTGGACGGTCCTGGCGGAGACGACCTCGGTGGCGGCGTTCGCGTTGGTGGAGCCGCTGCATGGGCTGACATTTGCGTTGCAGCATCTGGCCTGCATGCGGCTGATCGTGGCGATCGTTCCTTCGCGGCTGGCAGCGACAGCGCAGGCGTTCTACGGGACGGTGGCCGTGGGCGTGGCGTCGGCGCTGCTGACGCTGGGCTCAGGACCGCTCTACTCACACGCAGGCGCCACCGGGTTCTGGGCGATGGCGGCGCTCTGTGCCGCGGCCATCCCGGTAGCATGGCGGCTACCCCGCAAGTAGATTTTCGGGGGTTCCAAGGGCGGACCGCTTGGCGGGGTCGAGGGGCGGAGCCCTCGCCTTATCCAAGCCCCGCAAATATCTCCCCAAGCCGCTGAATGGACCCCAGAACCTTGTCCTGCTCCAATCCCGGCCATTGGCTGCGCATGATAAAATGATCGACCCCCAGCAACTCGACGTAGCGCAGGATTTCGTCCTTCACCGAGGCCTTGTCTCCGATAATAAAACGATCTTTCGCGAAGTCTTCGAATGTCGTTCCCCGTAACGGACTGGTCATTCCCCATGCCGCATAGGCCGCATACTTGTACTCCAGCGCTGCCCTGCATTCCTCATAAGCTGACGCTCGGCTGCTCCCCACATAGCATTCCCTGGCAATCGGAAACTCCAGTGGCGTGCGGCCATATTCCTTCAGGGCCGCACGATAGGTGTGCATCTGCGGCGTGATCTCCTGGATCGAGGACGCATTCGCGATCAGCCACGCGTCGCCAATCCGAGCGGCTCGACGGACCGCGGTGTCGACGAGGCCGGCGACGTAGATTGGCGGTCCGCCCGCGCGCACCGGCTTCAAACTGAGACCTGCGTTGCGGACGGTGAAGAATTTTCCCTCGTGGGTGATCTTTCCGCCCGCCCAGAGCTTGCGCATCAGGATGATGCTTTCGGAGAACCGCCCGGCGCGTTCGGCCAACGGAATGCCGAATGCGGTGAACTCCGGTTCCCGGTATCCCAGCCCTGCGCCCAGCACGTAGTTCCCGCCGGTCAGCACATCCAGCGTGGCGGCTTCCTCGGCGACGTGCATCGGGTTCAGCAGCGGAAGTATAAGAATGTTCGGGACCGATGACCATGCCCTTCGCTTCGGCTGCCAGAAACGCCATCGCCGGCATGATCTGCAGCATCTGCATAGGCTCGGTCAGCCAGTGATGCGGGAACCAGAGCGACTTGAAGCCGGCATCGCGCGCGACTCGCACTTGCTCAACAAGCGCAGGGATCTGCGCCGGCACATCCACCTCTTCCGGATACTGCGTGTTGATGAACAGCCCGACCTTCATAGCGGTGACCTCCTCTGATGAACGGATTCTAGGCCAGGACCGCGCAACGCGAAACGCGTGGGCGGCGTGGTCATGGGCTCAACGAGGCGCGGGCTTGAACCCGCGGCGAGGGGCGCCACATTCTGCGCATGAATCCGCATCGTCCGCCCGAACTGGAGATGACCGTCGACGGGGAATTCGTGTCACCGCCGAAGGTGCCGATTTCCAGTCGCATTCTGGTATGGGCAATTGTGGTCGCGATTGTCGCGGGGGCGTTGTCGCTGGCGGCTCTCGCGCTGTGGGTGGCGTTGCTTATCCTGCCGATGGCACTCGGCGCCGTGGTCGTGGCATGGGCAATGTTCCGGTACCGGGTCTGGCGCGCGCAACGGTCAATGGGGCGCCCGCAGGAGGTCTGGCGGCCCTGATCCGCCGCGAGGCTCAAGGCCAGAGTGCCTTGCGGGCCCTATAGTGCAGAAGGCATGGCCTTGAGGCCGACGCGGGCATTGGCCCGGTTCTCAGACCTATGTCATGCCAGCTCGCGCCGCAGCGGGCTACGACATCATTTCATTTGCAAGCAGCGTGTATGAGCGGCGGCGAGCCTCGGGATCATGGAGCGTGGTGAGGATAGCGATCTCCTCGACACCGTGTTCCGCCGCAAGCGCATTCAGCCTGCCGGCAACCGCGTCAGGTGTGCCATGGAACGACCGCGCGCGCAGGCGGTCGAGCGACGCCCGCTCGGTTTCGGACAAGACGTGGGTGGCGGCTTCCTCAGGCGACGCCAGGGCGGTGAACAGGCCACGGTCGCGATTGAGCCGCCACATCTCGCGGGACCGGAACAGATACGCTGCCTCTTCCGCTGGGTCTCCGCGGCCATGGCCCACACGCAGATCGCGGCATGCGGGCGCTGGGTGCCTCGCGCTGGGACGGTAGCCTTCGCGATAGACGGCCAAGGCCTGCTCAACGCCCCGCCCGTCACTGATGAAGTGGGCAAAGCAGAATGGCAGCCCGAAATAGGCCGCGACCTGCGCGCCATAGTCGGAACTGCCGAGGATCCAGACCTCCGGCGTGGTCGGCCCGGCGGGTTGGGCGCGGATGTCGCGGAACGGATGGCCCTCGAGCAGTTTCTCCCCGCCAGCCACGCCAGCAGGTCGCGCACGTCGGCAGGGAACTGGTCGGCCGCGGTCTCTGCCCTGGGGTTCAGCGCGTAGGCCGTCCGCCCATCCGAGCCGGGCGCGCGCCCCAGCCCCAGATCGATCCGGCCCGGAGCGATCGCATCCAGCAAGCGGAACTGCTCAGCCACTTTCAGCGCCGCGTAATGCGGCAGCATGACGCCCGCCGATCCCACGCGAATGCGCTGCGTCGTCGCCGCGATGGCCGCGATAAGGATTTCCGGTGCGGTCCCAGCCTGGCTGTCGGAGTTGTGGTGTTCCGCGCACCAGTACCGCGCATAGCCCAGCGCCTCACAATGCTGCGCAAGCGCGATGCTTTCACGGATCGACGCGTCGGGCGAACGGCCGGAGACGATGGTCGATTGATCCAGAACCGAAAGCCGTACCATGCGCCGCTCCGTCAGAAAGTGCCGTCAGAAAGTGTAGTGCGAACAGCGTATCCAGCACGGCGTAGAGCAGACCGCCGATCAGGAACCCCACGATGGTTCCGTTCATACGAATATATTGCAAGTCGCGGCCAACCCGAAGCTCCAGCCGGTCCACGACCGTTGCGGTATCCCAGTTGGCGACCACCTGACCGATGAACTCGGCGATCCGCAACTGCGCGCTGGGCAGCAACGACCGGATGATGCCCTCGGCCGCGGTCTGCAGCCGCGCCCGCGCGGCCGGATCGGCCTCCAGGATGGCGCCGAGATTGCCAAGGGCGCCCTCCATATAGGCCACCACGCGGCCGTTCGGCTTGGCGATATCGGCTTCCAAGCCCGACGCGGATGCGTGCCCAGATATCCCACATCCAGGCCTGGATGGTCTCATGCGCGACCACCCGGCGAATTGCCGCGCCGATCTCGGCGGCGCGTTCCGGTTCGGTTTCCATGCGGTTGATCTCGCGCCGCACCCATTCATCGAACGCCAGCCGCAGTTCCGACCCATCCGGACTCATTTTGTCCAATTCGGCGTTGATCAGCACCCAGTACACGGCGCGCGATCGATGCGCCCAGCGCCCAGCCGACCAGCCGGCCGCCCTGTTCGCGCACGCGTTCCTCGATCGCCGTGCGCAGCATATCCTCCCGGCTGGCCAGGGCCGTTTTCAATTGCCCGAGGATGAAGCCGAACACCTCCTGATGGCGGCCGCCGTCGACCAGGCTGTGCAGCGCCCGCGCGACCACCTGGCCCGCCGCCGGTCCTCCAACGATCCGCGGCACTACGCGCGCCAGAACCCGCCGCGCCCGGCCGTCCTCCACCGAGACGAGCAATTTCGGCAGCATGCCTGACAGGGCGACGGCCGCCGGACGGGCGGCGGCCGGGTCGGCCAGGAAGCGATGCAAAATGCTCGGCAGGTCCAATCGGGCCAGGACGTGGGACGACTTCCTGACCGGTAAAAACATGGTTGGCGACGAAACGTCCGAGCGCCTGGCCCAGCCGCTCGCGCTGGTTGGGAATGATGGCGGTATGCGGAATTGGTATGCCCAAAGGATGGCGAAACAGCGCGGTGACAGCGAACCAATCGGCGATGCCGCCGATGAAGCCAGCCTTCGCGGAGGCTTGCAGCAGCCCGCTCCACCAGTTCGGCGGGACGAAATAGGCATAGCGATGTCAGAGCGGCCATCAGGACCAGCAAGCCGGAGGCGAACATGCGGTGGTGGCGCAGGGTGCGCCGGGCGAGGAGATCAGGATCGGGTTCGGTCATCGCCGCCTGTTTAGGCGCGCGCCTCTCTTCCGTCCAACCCGGCGCAATGTTATACTGTAACCATGATCGACCCGCTGTCCCCGACCGCCGGCGCGACATCCCGGCTTCTGCTTGCCGCGGCGGTGCTGGCCTGCGTTTGGGTCGCGGTGCTGTGGGCGCTATGATCACGCTGATAACGTCGAATTGCGCCACGGCGGCCGGGTCATCCTGTCGGGCGTGAACGGCCGGTTCGCGTCTGGCAGCCAGACCGCGCTGATCGGCGCGAACGGGTCTGGCAAGACCACGCTGCTGCGTGCCATCGCCGGGCTGCACCCGCTGGCTGGCGGGCGGATCGACCGGCGGGGTCTGCTGCCTGCCGATATCGCGTTGTTGGCGCAAGGCAGCCATCTGGACCGCTCGTTTCCCATCACCTGCCGCGATGTCGTGGCGCTGGCGGCGACCCGGCTGGGTCCGTTCCGGTCGATCGGCAAGGATCGGCTGGCGGCGACCAGGGCCGCCTTGGCGCGTGTCGGGCTCGCGGAGATGGAGGCCCGTCCGATCGAGGCGCTGTCCGCCGGCCAGTTCCAGCGCGTGCTGTTCGCCCGGACGATCGTGCAGGACGCGCGCTTGATCCTGCTGGACGAACCGTTCACCGCGGTCGACGCCGCCACGACCAGACTGCTGCTGTCGGTGATCGAGGATTGGCACGCGCAGGGCCGCACCGTCATCGCGGTGCTGCACGATATGGCCCTGGTGCGGCGGCATTTCCCTCACACCCTGCTGCTGAGCGGGCTGTCGGCGGAGTGGGACGCGATACCGGATCCGGGGCTGCAGGCGGCCTGATGCTCGACTTCCTGCTGGAGCCGTTCGCGCTGGGCTTCATGCGCCGTGCGCTGGCCGGTTGCCTTGCCCTATCGGTCGCCGCGCCGCCGCTTGGGCGTCTTCCTCGTGCTGCGCCGCATGAGCCTCATGAGCGACGTCCTGCAGCACGGCGTCCTGCCCGGCATCGCGATCGGCGCGATCTTCGCCGGCCTGTCGGTCTGGGCCATGGGCGTGGGCGGCGTTGTGGCTGGATTGGCGGTCGCGGTCGTGGCGGGATGGCTGGCGCGGCGGACGGGCGGGCGAGAGGACAGCCAACTCGCCGGCATGTATCTGCTGGCCCTGGCGGCCGGCGTGGCACTGATCTCGGCACAGCACAGCCTCGACCTGACGCATATCCTGTTCGGTAATGTGCTGGCGGTGGATGATCCCGCGCTTTCGGCATGGCGGGCGTGGCGACCGTGACGCTGCCGGCTTTGGCGCTGATCTGGCGGCCCCTGGTGCTGGAAAGCCTCGATCCCGGCTTCATGGCGGCGACTTCGGGGAAGGGCGGGCTGTGGCACCTGGTGTTCCTGATGCTGGTCGTGCTGTGCGTCGTATCGGGCTTCGTCGCACTGGGCACGTTGATGTCGGTTGGACTGATGATGTTGCCGGCCATCGCCGCGAGGCATTGGTCCAATTCGCTGGCTGGTCAGGTCCGAACGGCCGTGTGCTCTGGCGTGCGTGTCGTCCGTCGGGGGATTGATTCTGTCGTTCAATCTGGACATTCCCGCCGGCCCGGCGATCGTGCTGACGGCCGGCGCTCTGTGGGTACTCAGCCTGCTGACCGGTCGCCGGGGCAGCCTGTGGCGGCAGGCGACGCCGACGGCGTGAGTATGCCGCGTCGACATAGGCCACGCCCCTCGACGTCCAGAACCAACGCGATCGTGCTCTAATCTCGCCATTTTATGGCATCAGAACCCGCCCGGCGATAAGGAGCGGTCATGAACTGGTCAGGCCAAAAGGTTTTTGTTACGGGCGGGGCCGGCTTCCTGGGCTCCAACCTCTGCCATGCCCTGGCCGCCCGGGGCGCCAAGGTTACGGCGCTGGACGGCTTCCTGTTCGGCGGCGGCGCCAATCCACGCAACCTCGATGGCGCCGACGTCGACTTCGTGCGCGGGGACATCCGCGAACTCGACCTGCGTCCGCTGTGCGAGGGCGCCGCGGTCATCTTCAACCTTGCCGCGCAGACCAGCCACATGGGCGGCCAGGCCGACCCGCTGGCGGACATCGCTGTCAATGCCGTCGCACAGGTCCGTTTGATTCAGGCCGCCAGGGAGGCCGCCCCGGACGCGATCGTGGTGCACGCTTCGACGCGACAGTTCTACGGACGCGTAGAAAAGCTCCCGGTGGACGAGAATCAGCCGGTCGCGCCGCCGGACGCCAACGGTGTGTCGAAGTTCGCCGGCGAGCAGTACTGGATGCTGGAACACCGTGTTCGCAGCCGCCCTGTGGTTTCCCTGCGCCTGACCAACTGTTATGGCCCGCGGTTGCGCATCCGCGACGCCAGACAGACCTTCCTCGGCATCTGGATCCGCTGCGTGCTGGAGAACCGTCCGTTCGAGGTCTGGGGCGGCGAGCAACTGCGTGACCTGACTTATGTCGACGATATGACGGAGGCTTTTCTAGCAGCGGCGGAACAATCCGCGTGTTATGGCCGCATCTTCAATATTGGCGGCTCCCCGCCGGCGTCGTTACAAGAACTTGCAGATATCGTCGTGCGCCTGTCCGGCGGCACGGGGCAGTATATCACAAGGGAATTCCCCGCCGACCGCGTGCGGATCGACATTGGCAGCTATCACGCCGACGACCGGGCGTTTCGACATGCCTCCGGATGGCGGCCAGAAACCTCCTTGGAAGAGGGCATCGGCCGTACGTTGGAATGGTACAGGACGCGGGTCTCGGACTATCTGTGACCATGATCCCGCAAGCCAATCCCGGCGCCGGATACCGAGCCCTGAAGGAAGAGATCGACGAGGCTGTGGGGCGTGCGTTGGCCTCGGGCTGGTACATCCTCGGCAACGAATTGGGTGCCTTTGAGGCTGAATTCGCCGCTTGGCTGGGTGTTGCCCGGGTGATTGGCTGCGGTAACGGCACCGACGCGATCGTCCTGGCGCTGCGTGGCCTGAATATCGGACCCGGATCCACGGTTGTGACGGTGTCGCATACCGCGGTGGCGACTGTCGCCGCGATTGAGATGGCAGGGGCAACGCCGCTGCTGATTGATATCGACCCGGTTCATTACACGATGGATCCGGATGCCCTGCGACACGTGTTGGAGGAACCACCCTGCGGTTTGCCGCCGATCAAAGCTGTCGTGCCGGTGCACCTCTATGGCCAGCCCGCCGATCTCGACCAGATCGTTCCGCTCTGTCGGCAGCGTGGCGTTGCGCTGATCGAAGACTGCGCCCAGGCACATGGAGCTAGGCTGCACGGACAGCGGGTCGGCACCTTCGGCGATGCGGCGACCTTCAGCTTCTACCCGACCAAGAACCTCGGCGCTCTCGGTGATGGGGGCGCGGTGGCAACATCCGATCCGGTGCTGGCGGAGCGGATCGCGGCGTTGCGGCAATACGGGTGGCGAAAGCACTATGTCAGCGAGGAAGCCGGGGTGAACAGCCGCCTCGATGAGGTCCAGGCAGCTATCCTGCGGGTCAGGCTGGCTCACCTCGACGGGCAGAATGCCCGTCGTCGCGCAATTGCCGGGGCATACGATGCAGCGTTAACTGGTGGCCCGCTGCAAGCGCCCCGCCGGCGCGACGGCACCAACCACGTATACCATCTGTATGTAACGCGATCGGACCGGCGCGATCGGTTCCAGGCGATGCTTAGGGACAGGGGCGTGGGCACAGGAATCCATTACCCTGTGCCGGTGCATCGCCAGCCTGCCTACGCTGGCCGCTTGGCCCTCGGGCCCACCGGTTGCCCCGTAACGGAAGTCGCCGCCAAAGAGGTTCTCAGCCTGCCGATCTACCCGGAACTGACCGATTCCGATATCGAAACAGTGTGCGCTGCACTAAAAACGCTACTTCGGAACCACTGACTGATTGCCACCGGGCGATCCCGGCGGAGGGATGACAGGCGTTTTGGCCCCATTGTGTGCCGGCGGGCTGACAGTCATTCCCGGATCGACATTAGGCGGGGTGATCGTGCCCTTCTGCTGCGCCAGCCGGCCACTCAGGGACCCATCGGAGGGGGCGATCTTCTCCGGCGGCGGGGAGGCCGAATTGGGCGGCGCCACCGGCACCGTTGGGTTTGTGGGCGACGTCGGCTGCGGGTTTTGTGCCATCGCCGGCACCGCGATCAGTAGCAATGTGGTGAACGAAAGCGCTCGCACCATGATGGAGTTCCCTCTTCCGATTATAGCGCCGCGATGGCCAGACGCTGTCGGGCACTAACGCATCAGGACGCGTGGCGTTCCTGTCGGTGGTGCATGCTGTAGTCGCGTGCGACCGCCTCCGGCTGATCGAAAAAGGCATCGGTCGCGCCATGTAGTTCGGCCGCATGCCGAGCACCCTCGGCGCCGATCACGCTCATGGCGAGGGTTTTGCGGGTCTGTACCCATAGCGCGGGGTCGTCGTCGCGAACGGCCATGTGGGTGATGAGTTGCTTCACCACCGTCTCAAGCACGGTCAGGCGCGCAGAGATTTCATTGATCTCTGACATTATCTTCTCCCAGCGTATGAGGGTGATGGCAGGCGGCATAGCACCGACCGAGGCATCATGGGACGGGCAAACCGATCACCTGACGGCATCGTGAGGCGGATGAATGTCTGTTGCGATGCAACAAGAAAATCATTTGACGCGCCGTGGCCGCTGGCATAGATGCGGCGGCGGGTCACGTCCCCCCACCGGGACGCTTTTCTTCTGTAAGGGAGAACCGCAATGGCGCGTGTTGCTACGCCGCCGGACATCCGTCCGGCTAATCCCAATTTCTCCTCCGGTCCGTGCGCCAAGCGCCCCGGCTTTACGCTGGACGCCCTGGCTGGTGCGTTCCTCGCTCGCAGCCATCGCGCGGCGGAGCCCAAGGCTCGGCTGCTTGAGGTCATCACTCTGTCGAAGTCGATCCTTGGCATTCCTGACGGCTGGCGCCTTGGGATCGTGCCGGCGTCCGACACCGGTGCGGTTGAGATGGCATTGTGGTCGCTGCTGGGTGCCCGCGGCGTTGATGTGCTGACCTTCGAGAGCTTCAGTCAGGGATGGGCAACCGACATCGTAAAGCATCTGAAACTACAGGATGCACGCGAACTGTCCGCACCCTATGGCAAGCTGCCCGATCTGGCCGCAGTCGATCCGGCGCATGACGTGGTCTTCACGTGGAACGGCACCACCTCGGGCGTGCGGATGCCTAACGCTGACTGGATCGCAGACGACCGTCAGGGCCTGACGATTTGCGATGCGACGTCTGCTGCCTTTGCGATGGCGCTGCCATGGCACAAGTTGGATGTCGTGACTTGGTCCTGGCAGAAGGTGCTGGGCGGGGAAGCGGCGCATGGGATGCTGGCATTATCCCCGCGCGCCGTGGAGCGCTTGGAAAGCTATATCCCGCCCTGGCCGTTGCCAAAGATCTTCCGTCTGACCTCGAAAGGGAAAATCGCGGAAGGGGTGTTCAAGGGCGAAACGATTAACACACCGTCAATGCTGTGCGTGGAAGACGCCCTCGACGGCCTGCGCTGGGCGAAACGCGTTGGCGGTCTGCCTGCGCTGATCGCTCGGTCCGAGGCCAATCTCGCTGCCGTAGCGGCATGGGTGGAAGGCTGTGAATGGGCCAGCTTCTTGGCTGACGACCCTGCCACGCGGTCCTGCACATCGATCTGCCTGAAGCTTACTGCTGGCTGGTTCACCGCGCTGCCGTCGGATGACCAGACCAAGGCGGTGAAGCAACTGGCGTCGCTGCTGGAAAAGCAAGGCGTAGCCTATGACATTGCCGGCCATCGGGACGCTCCGCCGCATCTGCGGATCTGGGCGGGCGCCACGATCGAGACCGCCGATATCCAAGCCCTGCTGCCCTGGCTTGACTGGGCCGCCGACCAGGTCGCTGCTTCGTTCGCTCCGGTTAAGTAAGGATATTTCTATGCCCAAGGTATTGATCAGCGACAAGCTGTCGCCGGCTGCTGTCGACATTTTTCGCAATCGCGGGGTCGACGTGGATCTGAAACCCGGTCTGTCCCCCGCGGAACTGCGCGCCATTATCGGCGAGTATGACGGGCTGGCGATCCGGTCGGCCACCAAGGTGACGAAGGAGCTTCTAGATGCGACGACTCGGCTGAAAGTCGTTGGACGGGCGGGGATTGGCGTCGACAACGTGGATATTCGGTCGGCGACCGCACGTGGTGTGGTCGTCATGAATACGCCGCACGGCAATACCATCACGACCGCCGAACACGCTGTCGCCATGATGTTCGCGCTCGCCAGGCAAATTCCCGAGGCCACGACATCAACGAAAGCCGGCAAGTGGGAAAAGAACCGCTTCATGGGCGTCGAGTTGACCGCCAAGACGCTCGGTTTGATCGGCTGCGGCAACATCGGCTCGATCGTCGCCGATCGTGCCGTCGGGCTGAAAATGCGTGTTCTGGCCTATGATCCTTATCTGTCAGAGAAGAAGGCGCTCGATCTGGGGGTCGAGAAGGCCGACCTCGATACGTTGCTGGCCCGTGCTGATTTCATCACACTGCATACGCCGCTGACCGACGCGACCCGGAATATTCTGTCGAGGGAGGCCTTGGCGAAGACAAAGAAGGGTGTCCGCATCATAAACTGCGCGCGCGGCGGCCTGCTGGATGAGGAGGCCTTGGCCGATGGGATCAAGTCCGGCCATGTCGCGGGCGCTGCATTGGATGTGTTCGAGACCGAACCGGCGACCGACTTACCGTTGTTTGGCCTGGAGAACGTCGTTTGCACGCCCCACCTTGGTGCCGCTACGGCCGAGGCACAGGAAAATGTTGCGCTTCAGGTTGCGGAGCAGATGAGCGATTTTCTACTGACAGGGGCCGTAGCGAATGCGATCAACATGGCTTCGGTGTCGGCGGAGGACGCACCCCGGCTGAAACCGTATCTGGAGTTGTGCCGATTGTTGGGCACTTTCGCGGGGCAACTGACCCAGGCTCGGGAGGGGGCGATCGAGAAGGTCACCATCGAGTACGAGGGGCAGGCGGCCGGATTGAACCATCGGCCGCTGACCGCGGCGATGCTGGCCGGGCTGATGTCGCCGCTGATGGAGGGCGTCAACATGGTCAACGCGTCCGTCGCCGCGCGTGATCATGGGATCGATGTGGCGGAGACGGTGCATGACCGGCCGACGGAATATCTGACGCTGGTTCGGGTGACGGTGGAGACGAATGGCCTGACACGGTCGGTTTCGGGCACGCTGTTTGCTGGGTCCCGGCCGCGGATCGTCGAGATCAAGGGGATCAAGGTGGAGGCCGATTTCGCGCCTCACATGCTGTATGTGACCAACCAAGATAAACCCGGCTTCATCGGGCGGTTCGGGGCGACCCTGGCTGGGGCGGGAATCAATATCGCGACCTTCCATCTTGGACGGGCAGACCGGGGCGGGGACGCGATCTGCCTGGTATCGGTGGATGAGTCGGTGCCGGAGCCGGTCCTGGAGATGGTCCGGACACTGCCGCTGGTTGTGCAGGCCACCGGACTGGCGTTCTAGGCCTGCCCGGCGGGTGCGCGACCCGTGCCGGTGCCGTTTGTAGGCAGGGGAGAGCACTGGCGGGGGTGGTCGGGCGCGGGGTTGTCGCGTTCATGCATCATCGGGGTTGGTGCGAGCCGGTTGGGTCGTGCCCCGGAGAAGTCGGTTTTCATTATGGATTCGGTTTGATCCGGGTGATATGACGGGGTTACTACCCACCGTCCCATGAGATTGTCATGAAGTCGAGACTTCGCTCGTGTTTGGATCAGTCCCGCTGGAGCGCCGCGACAAGGCTGGCAGCCATCGCAGTCTTGATTGTAGCCACTACGGTCCTGCTTACGACCAGCCTGGTGGTCAGGCAAGTCCAGTCGACCATGACCAAGCATGCTCAGGTTCAACTGGAAGCCAATCTGAATCTCGCGCATGAATTGTTGCGAGCGAAGACTGATGGCACCTCGCTGCGACTGGAAGGTGATCGAATAGTGGCCTCGAACGGCTACGTGCTCGACGGCGACTTAGAGGTCGTCGACAAAGTGCGCGCTATTCTCGGCGGTACGATGACGGTGTTCCGGGGGGATCTGCGGGTAAGCACGAACGTCCTGAAGCCGGACGGCGCACGCGCGATCGGTACGCATCTTGCGCCGGGACCGGTGTTCGACACGGTACTCAAACAAGGAGCGGTCTTCCGCGGCGAGGCCGATATCCTGGGCACAACATATTTCACAATCTATGAGCCTCTCCGGGATGCCCGCGGTGCCGTCATCGGTATTCTCTACGTGGGTGTAAAAAAGGACGAATTCCTTGCGCTCGTGTCCGATATTGAACGCTCCGCGGCCTTTACCGGCGCGCTGTCGCTACTGTTTGGCGGGTGTGCACTCGCTCTCGCCGTTGGCCGAACCTTCCGTCCGCTTAACGGATTGGAGGTCGTGATGAGCAAGCTTGCTGACGGCAAACTGGACGTGGACATTCCGATGCTTCGCCGTGCAGACGAGGTCGGCCGGATGGCACGGGCGATAGAGGTGTTCAAGGACACCATGATCAACGCCAACCGCATGGCGGCGGAGCAGGAACAGACCAAAGCGGCGGCAGCGGCGGCACAGAAGGCAGCCATGAGCCGGACAGCCGACACGTTCGAGGCCAAAATCGGAGGTCTTGCCTCTACACTCTCGTCGCACGCGACCGAGTTGGAGGCGACGGCACGATCGATGTTTGCCACCACGACGCGGACAAACGGACAAGCCGCCAAGGTAATGTCCGCGGCGGAGAAGGCGAGCGTCGGCCTCGGTACCGTCGCGTCGGCTTCCCAGGAACTGGCGGCATCGATCGGGGAAATCAGCCATCAGGTTGCGCAGGCGTCCGAAATTACAATTCAAGCAGTAACGGACGCGCAGCGGACAGACACGATCGTTCATGCACTGGCCGAAGGGGCCGAAAAGATTGGACACGTGGTCGGGCTGATCACCAACATCGCGGGAAAGACCAATCTTCTGGCATTGAATGCGACGATCGAGGCAGCCCGCGCCGGGGATGCAGGCAAAGGTTTCGCTGTCGTTGCGTCCGAGGTCAAGAGCCTGGCGAACCAGACTATGAAGGCGACGGAGGAAATCAGCGGGCAGATCGGCCAGATCCAGTCCGCAACGAAAGAAGCGGTCATCGCGATCCGGGGGATCAAGGGGACGATTGAGGAGGTGAACGCGATTTCGACCAGTATCGCGGCAGCGGTCGAGCAGCAGGGCGCCGCAACGGCCGAGATCGCGCGCAACGTGCAGCAGACCGCACTGTCGGCTCACGAGGTAACAGTGAACATCGGCGGCGTCGGACAGGCGGCGACGGACACGGGCGCGGCCGCTACCCAGGTGCTCGGTGCGGCGACGGATCTCTTGCAGCAGGCGGAACAACTGACGGCCGAGGTCAGCAGCTTCATTGAGGGGGTCCGCGCGGCGTAGCAACTCTCTTCAAGGCGGCTAGTCAATCTGCCGCTTGTCGGCAACCGCCTCGCCCGAGTCGCCCACAAAAGTTGCGCCAGGCATGACAAGGGCGCACTGCAGCCGCATCGATCCGGCCCGCCGATGAACGGTGTTCTGCCAGGCCTTCGCCGCGGCCCGAATCGCGCTTCCTCGCCAAACCGCTATGCTTCCGGCCAGACAAGCTTGGAGCATGAAGCATGGCGACCATTCAGGCAAAATCGGTCCGGCGGCGTGAGGACCTTCGGCTGCTGACCGGCCGGGGCAACTATGCCGCCGACGCCGACCCGCCGAACATGGCCGTCGCAATTTTCCTCCGCTCGCCCCACGCCCATGCCCGCATCAAGGCGATCGACCCGACCCCTTCACGCAACGTTCCCGGCGTCATCGCCGTCTATACTGCGGCCGACCTGACAGATGTCATGCCGATTCCTGGTGGCATCGGTTTTCCCCGCCCCGATGGCGGACCCGCGCCGAAGACCGACCGGCCATTGCTGGCCGGCGATCGCGTCCGCTTCGTCGGCGAACCGGTGGCGCTGGTCATCGCCTCCACCCGTGAGGCGGGGCTGGAAGCCGCCGAAGCGATCGTTGTCGACTATACCGCGTTGCCGGTCGTCACCGAGCCCTCCTCGGCGATGGCGCCTGGGGCACCCGCCGTTTGGGATGACGTGCCGGACAATATCGGCTTTCTGTGGAAGCGCGGTGATGCGGACGGCACCGAGGCCGCATTGGCTGGATCGGCTCACGTCACAACGCTGGACTTTACCGTCTCCCGCGTCACCGCCAATTCGATGGAGCCTCGCGGGGCCTGGGCGCGCATCGCCGAGGATGGCCGGGTCGAACTGCACGCCTCGCACCAGTCGCCGTTCGGGCTGCGCAGCGCCATCGCCAGTGGTAATTTTCGGATCGCGCCAACCGACATCCGCGTGCTGCCGGGCGATGTCGGCGGCTCCTTTGGGATGAAGTCCGGCGTCCACTTGGAATCCGTGCTGGTCGCCTGGGCGGCGCGGCGGCTGAACCGTCCGGTGCGCTGGATCGCCGACCGAACCGAAGGTTTCCTTACTGACGAACAGGCGCGCGAAATGCGCATCACCGCTTCGCTCGGTCTGAATGCTGACGGAAAATTCATGGCCCTGAAGCTGCGCTGGGATGTGAACCTGGGGGCCTACGTGTCTGGCCGGTCCGGGTGGGGTGTCGGAAATATCGGTGGTATCGCGGGGGTTTACGAGATTCCGTTTATCGCCGCTCAAGTCTGTGGCGTGTTGACCCATACCGTGCCCACCGCTGCCTATCGCGGAGCCGGGCGACCGGAAGCGACCTATGCCATCGAGCGGCTGATTGACGTCGCCGCGCGCGAATTTGGCGTCAGTCCGTATGAACTTCGTCGGCGCAACCTGATCCCGCCTGAGGCGATGCCTTACAAGACCGCCCTGACCTTCACCTACGACTGCGGCGAGTTCGAGGGCAACATGCGAGAAGCCGCCTTGCTGTCGGACTTCAACTCGTTCGAGCAACGTCGGGCTGAGGCGGCGAAACAGGGCAAACTGCGTGGCATCGGGCTGTGCAACTGCATCGAAGTTGCCGGCGGCCCGTTCCTGCGCCCCGCCAAGGATTTGTCGACGCTGCGCCTCGCCGAGGACGGCACGCTGACCTTGCGGTCGGGTTCGATGTCGGTCGGGCAGGGATTGGAGACCACGTTTACCCAACTTGTCGCCGACCGCTTCGGCGTGCCAATCGAACAGGTGGTCTGGGAAGGCGGAGACACAGATCTGCTGCCCGGCGGCAAGGGCAATGGGGGTTCGGGCGCATTGTGCATCGGCGGATCGGCGGTCACGCTGGCCGTGGACAAGGTGATCGAGACGGCTCGGCGGATCGCCGCTGAATTACTGGAAGCCGCGGTCGTGGACATCGAGTTTTCCGAGGGCCGCTTTACCGTCGCCGGAACGGATCGGTCGGTCACGCTGGCCGATGTGGCGCGCGCGGCGCACGACCCCAGGCACATCCCGCCCGGCGAGGAGGGTGGTCTGGTGGAGTCCGGCGAGTTCACTCCTACAGCGGTCACCTTTCCGAACGGCACCCATATCTGCGAGGTCGAGATCGATGCCGAAACCGGCGTGACAACAATTGTTCGATACAGCGCGGTGGAGGAACTTGGGCGGGTGCTGAATCCGATGATCGTTGCGGGCCAGATCCATGGCGGTGTGGTCCAGGGCGTGGGCCAGGCGCTGGGCGAGATCATCACCCATGACACTGAGTCCGGTCAGATGCTGACCGCGTCCTTCATGGACTATCAGATGCCTCGGGCCGACGAATACCCTGACTTCCGGCTGGCCACGCGCGAGGTCCCGACCGCGGTCAATCCGCTTGGCGCGAAGGGCGTGGGCGAGGCTGGAACGGTGGGCGCGCTTGGCGCTGCGATGAACGCCATCAACGACGCGCTGGCCCAGCTTGGTATCCGCCATTTCGACATGCCGGCCACGCCCGCGCGCGTCTGGGCCGCGATAAAAGCGGCGCAAAAAGGACCTCATGCCGAGCGTGAGGCTCGCAGCGCTGGACGGCCGTGGATGAAAACGAACGCGGGCTAATTCACCAATCATTAAGGCTTTCCGCTGTATTCGTCTCGGACGCGACGACCTCGACCAGACCATGCGTCCCAGGCCGCAATCCTGCCTACGGTCATACGCATGCCTCGCCGAGGGCGAATTCTGAATGATCGCCGACAGCAGAAGGATTCTCGCCGGTGGCCCGTCGTTCACCCTTCCTTGAAAGCATTGCACCTACTCGTCGTCCGCAACAGGGAGCGTGGACTCGACACTCTCCACTTCGATGGGGCGGAGCACGCGCCGGCATTCCCAAGTTCTGCCCAACGAGATGAACGTCATAAGGCTTACTGGAAGGGGGCACCGCTCGCCACGCCTCGGAAGCAAAGCACCTCAACCGATCGGGAGCCAGCATCGACGATGACACGATGCAGAAACGCCGGCGGAGCGGGAACATTCGGGTTTTGTCAGCTGCCGCTGCAGCACGTCGGTTCGAGGCAGCGGGTGACAAGGCAGCTCCGGAGACCGTGGCCCTCGGGGACCATCTCGCTGCTGTCCTCGAGCCGTCGATCACGCTCGCCCGGCAGGAATTCGCCGCCATCACGACTTGAGAGCCGCCCGGGAGTCAGCTTCGCAAGACGTCCAGGATATTTTTGCCCCGATCGAGCGGACCCTCCGAGCCAGGCCTCGCTGACGTTAAAACGCCGGTCGGCGCGGCCGGCGGTCGGGCAATCCCGCTCGCCAGATCTGCGTTATGTCGGATCTGGTCGCGCATCGCGTCACTGATCGGCAAGAACTGTGACAGCGCCTGCAACAGCAGCACCGGTCTGAAGGGCTTCGCAAAGTATGCTGTGGCACCGACCTCCGCGGCGGCGGCCGCGGCGTCCATTCCGGGCAGTGCGGTCAGGATTGCGATCGGCGTTTTTGCGTTCCGGGGCAGTTGGCGGATACGCTCACAAGCGAGCAGGCCGTTCAATCTCGGCATCTTGAGATCGAGGATGATCAGCGCGGCGTCAATTCGCAACGCGAGGTCCACCGCCTCCAGCCCATCACAAGCCAGGAATACGTTCAGATCCAACGCTTCAAGCCTGGTGCGCAGGACATCACGGATCACACTATCGTCGTCTGCAACGATGATGCCGGTAACGTTATTTGGGGTCACCAAAGTTGCCTCCGATCGCGATTGCCCGGGACATTCGAGACTCCCCGATGCCGGCGGAACATGCCCTCGAGGCTAACAGCAACTGATGTATGAAAGGTTAACCAAACCCCGTCCCGAGGGGAGCTCGGCAAGGTCCGGCGAGCGAGGCGGTTAATGGGTCCGGGTTGCCTCCGGCCAGCCACTCACTCCAATACCGGGGTTCTAAGGGCCGCCGGCCCTTGGCGGGGTGCGGCGCGGCGTCCCGCCCTTGCTGCACCGCATGCGATAGGCTAGGAGGCGCCCACCCTTCCGGGCAGCCATGTCCGGCCCAGTCCTGGGTGGCGTCTCGGCAGGCCCGTTCGATACCACCCGGCGCCGAGCTGGCGCCCACGGAAGGACTCGCCCATGGCCCGTAACAAGATCGCCCTGATCGGCGCCGGCAACATCGGCGGCACGCTCGCCCACCTGATCGGCCTGAAAGAACTCGGAGACGTTGTGCTGTTCGACGTGTTCGGCGGGGTGGCGGCTGGCAAGGCGCTCGACATCATGCAGTCCGGGCCGGTGGAAGGGTTCGACGCGCTGATGACCGGTGGCGCCAACTATCACGCGATCGAAGGGGCGGACGTGGTCATAGTCACCGCCGGCTTCCCCGTACCCCCGGCATGTCGCGCGACGATCTCATCGGCAAGAACGCCGGTGTGATCGCGGAGGTTGCTGATGGCATCAAGACGCATTGCCCCGACGCCTTCGTTATCTGCATCACCAATCCGCTCGACGCGATGGTTTGGGTAATGAAAGAAAAATCCGGCTTGCCCGCGAACAAGGTCGTCGGCATGGCGGGCGTGCTCGACAGCTCCCGTTTCCGGCTGTTTCTGGCGCACGAATTTGGCGTGTCGGTGGAGGACGTGACCGCTTTCGTGCTGGGCGGTCATGGCGACACGATGGTGCCGTTGACCCGTTACTCGACCGTTGCGGGCATTCCGGTTCCGGACCTGATCAAGATGGGCTGGTCCACCCAAGCCAAAATCGATGCGATCTGCGAGCGCACCGCCAATGGCGGCGGGGAAATCGTCAAGCTGCTGGAACGTGGGAGTGCCTTCTATGCGCCCGCGGCCTCGGCGGTAGCAATGGCGGAGGCCTACCTGAGAGACAAGAAGCGCGTATTGCCTTGCGCTGCCTATCTGACCGGTCAATACGGCATCAAGGATCTTTATATCGGCGTTCCGGTCGTCATCGGCGCCGGCGGCGTGGAGAAGATCGTCGAGATCGAACTGAATGCCACGGAAAAGGCAGCTTTTGAAAAGTCTTGTGGAGCAGTGAAGGAACTGATCGAGGCGTCGCGCAAGTTGGTTGACTGAAGCATTCTTCAGGCTGACGCGACGTTCAAATACGCTCTATCTCTTGGTTTGATCGCATGATTGACGCACCTGGACGTTCCGCCCGGCGCGATCGTGCTCTAGGGGGCCAGGCATGAACATCCACGAATACCAGGGCAAGGAACTGCTGAAGCGCTACGGCGTCACGGTGCTTGACGGACATGTCGCCTGGACGCCGGAAGCGGCCGAGGCGGCGGCGGCCAAGCTTCCGGGACCAGTCTACGTGGTGAAGTCACAGATCCATGCCGGCGGCCGTGGTGCCGGCCGGTTCGCCGACGACCCCAACGGCAAGGGGGGCGTGCGTCTCGCACGCTCTCCGGCTGAGGTGAAGGCCACCGCCGAGGCGATGATAGGCCACACACTGGTCACCAAGCAGACCGGACCGCAGGGTCGGCCGGTGCGGCGGGTCTATATCGAGGCGGGGTGCGACATTGCCAGAGAACTGTACTTGTCGCTTCTGGTCGATCGCGTCAGCGGCCGCGTCACTATCATCGCCTCCACGGAAGGCGGGATGGAGATTGAGCAAGTCGCGGCCAGACACCCAGAGAAAATCCTGCGCGTTGGCGTCGATCCGGCGTCGGGCATCTCTGGCTTCCACGCTCGGCGTCTTGCCTCGGGCCTCGGACTGATCGGCAAACAAGCCGCTTCATTGGGGAAGTTCGTCGTCGGACTGTACGCGGCGTTCATCGCCTTGGACTGCACGGTCATCGAGATCAATCCGCTTGTCGTTACCGGCGGCGGTGAGGTCGTCGCGCTGGACGCCAAGGTAAGCTTCGACGACAACGCGCTGTTCCGTCACCCCGAACTCGAGAAGCTTCGCGACGAGGGGGAAGAGGACCCCAAGGAACTTGAAGCGGCGAGGTTCGAGCTGAACTACGTTGCGCTCGACGGCAACATTGGCTGCATGGTCAATGGGGCCGGGCTGGCGATGGCGACCATGGACATCATCAAACTATACGGGATGGCGCCCGCGAACTTTCTGGATGTGGGCGGAGGCGCGACCAAGGAACGAGTGACCGCGGCGTTCAAGATCATCCTGTCCGACCCGAATGTCGAAGGCATTTTAGTCAATATCTTCGGGGGTATCATGCGCTGCGACGTCATTGCCGAGGGTGTGGTCTCGGCCGCGCGTGAGGTGCAGCTTTCCGTGCCCCTCGTGGTCCGGCTCGCCGGAACCAACGTCGACCTCGGCAAGGAAATCCTGGCCAAGTCGAACCTTCCTATTGTCGCGGCGGACAACCTGGCGGATGCGGCCGAGAAAATCGCTAAGGCCGTAGGGGAGGCTGCATAGATGTCCATCCTGATCAACGCCAATACAAAGGTCATCTGCCAAGGCTTTACCGGCGCGCAGGGGACCTATCACTCGGAGCAGGCGATCGCCTACGGGACTAAAATGGTAGGTGGCGTGACCCCAGGAAAGGGGGGCACGATGCATCTCGACCTCCCGGTGTTCGATACGGTGTGGGAATGCCGCGAAAAGACCGGCGCCGACGCCAGCGTGATTTATGTGCCGCCGCCGTTCGCCGCGGACGCGATCATGGAGGCGATCGATGCCGAGATACCGCTCATCGTCTGCATTACCGAGGGCATCCCGGTACTGGATATGGTGCGCGTGAAGCGGGTGATGAGCGCGTCAAAATCTCGTTTGGTCGGGCCAAACTGCCCGGGTGTGATCACCCCCGAGGCGTGCAAGATCGGCATCATGCCCGGCCATATCCACAAGCGCGGCACCGTTGGCGTTGTGTCCCGGTCGGGAACTTTGACTTATGAGGCGGTGGCTCAAACGACGGCGACCGGCATGGGTCAGTCCACGTGCGTTGGCATCGGCGGGGACCCGGTCAAGGGCACCGACTTCATCGAGGTACTGGAGATGTTCTTGGCCGACCCCGAGACCAAGCAGATCGTCATGATCGGTGAGATCGGCGGTCAGAGCGAGATCGATGCGGCCGAGTTCCTGGCGCAGAATAAGGTGAAGAAGCCGACAGTGGGCTTCATTGCTGGCGCGACGGCGCCTCCGGGTCGTCGGATGGGTCACGCGGGTGCGGTCATCAGCGGTGGAAGAGATACCGCGGCAGCGAAGATGGACGCGATGCGCAGCGCCGGTATCCATGTCGCTGACAGTCCCGCCACGCTGGGCAGCACGATGGTCGAGGTACTCAAGGGGTAGGAACACAGCCACTTTCCTGATGCGCGAGGCTCGGGACCCCCGCACCGCAGGCCGATCTCACTCGACAAATTGGCGCGAACCCTGACAGAACGAGCTGGCCAAGTCTCGCGCCATCAGCACGACTTCCTGACCCCTGTCCCTCTCCAATCCCACACGGCGCCAGCCAAGCCGCGCGTACAACGGTTCGGCCGACCAGGTATAAAGCCATAGGTTGGTCACACAGGCGCTCGACGCGAACGCCTCCACCTGCCGCACCAGCGCGGTCGCGTAGCCCCGCCCCCGAAACGATGGCTCGACGAAGAACTCCCGCAAGCCAAGGCGTCAAATCGCGGCGCGATGCCAAATCATCATGTGCAAGACTTGCAGTCCCAACCGGCTGGTCCTGATCCAGCAGCACGAAGCTCTCTTCCGGGCCTCTCGGCGGCGCAAGAATGAGCGATGTCACCTCTTCCACCGTTCGCCCGCCAGGGTGTCCGAAGGCGTTCACCAACCAGGCAGCAACAATGGGCGCCAGATCAGGGCGATCAGAAACTGTGGCTATTCGATAACTCATCTCACGCTAGAACCCCAGCGTCCGTGATGCTTCCGCCAGCGTCGCACCCGCACCTTTGGCATACAGTGAAGCAAGCCACCGCCCGACCGGCTCCGCCAACCGCGCATCCGTGCCTGTCTCGCCGAACAGTTGGGTCATCGCCAACAGCGGACGCGGGTCCGACCCGCCCTCGATCGCCCGCGCGCGCAGCTCCGCGGCGAGCGGATGGCGCACGTCGATCGGCTGACCCTGCTCGTCTTCCCCCCGCACCCGGCGCAGCCACGCCGCCAGCGCCAGCCCCAGTAATTCAACAGGTGCACCGGCGCGCAGTCGATCCCGGATCGGGTCCACCAGGATATTGAGCGGCGCGTCGGTGTTGACGCGCTCCACCGTATCCTTAATCGCCGGATTGGCGAACCGCTCGACCAACGTCGCCTTGTAGCGCGGCAGATCGATCCCGGGAACATCAGGCAATGTCGGCCCCGTCTCGCGATCCATCAGCGCGGCCATGAACCGGGCAATCAACGGGTCCGCCATCAACTCGGCAATCGTGACATAGCCGATCAGCCGCCCCATCCCGGAAACCGCAAGGTGGCTGGCATTCAGCAGACGCAGTTTCATGAATTCGTAAGGCGCGACGTCCGCCACGAACTGCGCACCGACCTCCTCCCATGCCGGACGGCCCGCGGGGAAGTCGTCCTCGATGACCCATTGCGTGAACGTTTCGGCGAACACCGGCCAGCGGTCACGAACGCCGAGGCGTTCGGTGAGCATGGCGATGTCCTCGTCCGCCGTCACCGGCGTGATGCGATCCACCATCGTGCTGGGGAAGCAGCCGTTGGCGGCGATCCAGTCCGCCAGCTTCGGGTCGCGCAGCGTCGCGAGCGCCAACACCGCCTCGCGCAACACGGCGCCGTTGTGCTGGATGTTGTCGCAGCTCAGGGCGGTGAACGGTTTTTGCCCCGTCACCATGCGCCGGCGATACGCTTCCACCACGATCCCGATTGCGCTCGCCGGCTGCTCCGGCTGTGCCAGGTCCTTGCGAATGAGCGGGTGCTCCGGATCAAGCTGCTTGGTCGAACGGTTCAAACAGTATCCGTGTTCAGTGACCGTGAGACTGACGACACGGATCTGCGGCTGATCGATCGCCTCCAGCAGCACCGTGCTGGACTCGCCCGCAAAGATAACGTCGGCGAGGGAGCCGATCACCGTGACGATCTCGTTCGAGGCGTCGCGCTCGACCAGCGTATAGAGATTGTCCTGCGGCCCCAGGCTGTCCCGCATCCGCCGATCGGCCGGCATCAATCCTGCGCCCGCGATCCCCCAAGCGAGGGCGTCGGGACGACGTTCCATCAGGTTATGCGTGTATCGCGCCATATGGGCACGATGGAAGCCGCCCAATCCGAGGTGGACGATCCCCGCGGTGACGCTGGCGGGATCGAACCGTGGCACCTGAACCGGCGGCTGGAGGCGGGCCAGATTGGCACGATTGAGGTCAATCGGTTGCATGGCAGTTCCTCCGGGGTCGTGAGTCGATGCCCCGTTGTCCGTATACGCCCGGCAGGTTCCTCAAAACAACGATCAGCACGAGGCCACCTCTAAATTTGGTCGCGGCTCCAGGCCGCGTCGGCGTCAGCATAGACCTTTCAGCGGATCAGGACGCGAGATCTGGCGGAACCATGTGTCGAGCGTCACTCCGTTTTTCGAGGCGTCCACATATCGTGCCGGCCCGTAGCACAGCTTGTAGCGACTGCAGCCTCGAATCAGGAAGGGCACAGGATATGCAACAATCTCTCGCCATAATCACGAAAGTGGATGGAATCGCAGCGGCGGGACAAGACGTCCCGGCCGTTACTATGATTTATCAAAATAAGAAAATCACCCACCAGGCCGTGAACAACCAAGCCGTACGGATAGCCTGGCAGCAGCTCGCGAACGGGCAACGGCAAGCCGTTACCGCAACCTTGATTAACAACAACATTGCCACCAACACGCGGGTAACGCGCGCGCACCTGCAAGCCTTCGAGGATCTGACCGGCTCCCACCTTTTCACCCGCAAGAGCCAGTACAGAGAGTTCAAAAAGTCCCTCGAATGGCAGGCGATATATGAGGTGCGGACGGCAAAGAGGGATCATTATGATTTCCATGCCGACCAAATAGTAAAACGGGACATCGACCTCGTATTCTGCCGTTCGTGCGGCCTCGAACTACCGCTCGCCGCTGCGACGATGGACCATCAGGCCCCCGTGAAGGGCGGTCGTCCTCGGGCGTTGTGCCGCTTCTTCCGCGCGCTGGGGCTGACGTGCGCGCCGGGGCACGGGCTCAAGTCGGAGTACTACTCTTCCCAGCTTGCCGCCCGGGTCGGCGGCAACTCCGCGGGCGATCCGACGAAGCGGAAAGAGCGATACACGCTCAACGACATCGGCACGATCTATTACTCACTGCTGTATCATAATCATGACTGGGCGATCACGCTCGGCGAGCGTTGCTTGCACAGCATATTCAACTTGCGGCCGGTATGTCCGAGCTGCAATTCCAGCCTTAAGAACAGCAATGTGCTCTGACCGTCCGCCGGAGGCCCGCCCTCCGCCTTGGTCGAGAGCGGTCGTCGGGTTTCGATTGCTGGTGTCGCCGGTGCCCTTAGCGTCGCTGGAAGCTCCGCCCCGCATCATCTGATTCTATTGCAGTGTTAGAGAGAGCGTCATTGTCCGCCGCAGATCCCAGCGAGGCGTGGTATGCTACCCCATCCGCGCAGTCCGCATCCTCTGCGCGTAGACATTGATCGCCAAGGCAACCAGCAGCACGAGGCCGCGAATAAGAATCTTCAAAAAACTGTCGATGTTGATGTGATCCAGCCCATTGTTCAAAATCCCCAGCACGAACAGTCCGATGATCGTATTGCCGATCCCGCCCTGACCGCCGAACAGGCTGGTTCCCCCCACCACCACCGCCGAGATGCTATCCAGCAGGTAGGTGTCGAATTCGTTCTGCTGCGCACTCCCGAAATACGCCACACCCAGCATCCCCGCGACACCGGAACACACCGCCGAGATGATCATCACCGCCGACAGGATCGCTTTGACATTGACGCCAGAATACTCCGCCGCCTCCCGATTGCCGCCGGTCATGTAAATGTAGCGCCCGAACCGCGTGTAGGTGAGGACAATATGTCCCACCAGCAGGAACAGCGCGGCGACAATGACGATCCACGGGACCGGCCCAAGTGAATGGGACCCCAACGTCGTGATCAACGGCGGCACCGCATAGGCGATCTGCCCGCGCACCAGCAGCGCGCAGATGCCCGCCGCGATCTGCAGCATCGCCAGCGTCATGATGAAACTGGGGATGCCGATACGGGTCATCCCGAACCCATTCACCATCCCCAGCGCTAGACACGCCGCGAGCGCGATCAATATCGCCGCCCAACCCGGCAACGGAATGTTCGCGATCGATACGCTCGCGTCCTGCAGCGTGAAATACGCCACCACGATGCCGGTCGCATTGGCGATGCTGGCCACCGACAAATCGATCTCGGCGCACAGGATCACGAACGTCAACCCAACCGCGATAATCCCGGTCACCGAGATCTGCGTCAGGATGTTCTCGAGGTTGCCCAAAGTAGCGAACAAATCGCTCGCTGCGGTAAAGAAACCAATCAGCAGGATCAGCGTCACGAACGGGGCAATGTTGCGCAGCCGCCCACGCAGCCAGTCGAGCACGTCGCCGCTCATGCAACTTCCATCAGCCGGTCCTTGCTGACCGGTTCGTCGGCGAATTCGCGCACCACGCTGCCTTTCTTCATCACCAGGATCCGGTCGGCCAGCGACAGCACCGTCTCCGGTTCCGTCGAGACCACAACGATCGCGATCCCCTGCTCACGCAACCCGCGCACGATCTTCACCACGTCGTCCTTCGCGCCCACGTCCATGCCGCGCGTCGGCTCGCTCAGCACCAGCACGCGCGGCAGATGCGTCAACCACTTCGCCAAAGCCACTTTCTGCTGGTTGCCGCCGGACAATGTGCGGAGCGGCCGGAACACATCAGGCGGCCGAATCCGCAATCCCTCCACATGCCCCCGAGCGATCCGGCGCTCGGCGCCCGGACGCAGCCAGAGAGAATTGATCCGGCCGAGGATCGAGATCGTTACATTCTTGAATACCGGCTCCATGCCGAACAGCATCATCCGCCGGCTCTCCGGCACGAACGCCATCCCCTTGCGCCGCGCGCGTGAGGCAGATGACAGCCGGATCGGCCGACCGTCCAGCACCACCCGCCCGCGCTCCGGCGGCAGCATGCCGAACAGCGTGCGCGCCAGGTCGAGCTGCCCGGCGCCGAGAAATCCATAAATCCCCAGCACCTCCCCGGCGCGCACCCGAAGTGACACGTCGTCGTATGCCCCCGCCCGGCTCAGACCCTCGGCCTCCAGCACCACTTTGGCGTCCGGCCGGCTGTGCAAGGTGATGTCGGCAAGATAGCTCTCCTCCAGTTCCTCGTGGCCGGCACCGATCATCCGATCGATGATCCAGCGCTTGTCGACCCGCGCGCAGGCCTCCGTCGCAACCGCGTGCCCATTGCGGAACACCGTCACCCGATCGCAGATCGCCAGCACATCGTCGAGAAAATGCGAGATGAACACGATGCTTCGGCCCGCCGCACGCAGCCGGCGCAGCAGGCTGAACAGCCGCTCCACCTCGGGCGGCGCCAACGCCGACGTGGGCTCGTCCAGGATGATGATGCGTGCCCCCGAGTACAGCACCCGCGCCACCTCCACCAGCTGCTGCAAACCGAGCGGCAGTCCGCCCATCAGCGAGCGCGGTTCCAGGTCAATTCCGAGATTTGCCAGATGCTCGGCTGCCCCTTTCCGCATGGCCCGCCAGTCGACCAGCCCGAACCGTTGCACCGGCTGGGTGCCCAGATGGACGCTCTCCGCCACGCTCAGGCCCGGCACAACGGCCAGTTCCTGATGCACCATCCCGATCCCGCCGTCGCGAGCATCGCGCGGCGAGGCGAAATGCACCGGCCGCCCGTCGAGCCGCATCTGCCCGTCGTACTCGGCATGAACGCCGGCGATGATTTTCATCAGCGTCGACTTGCCCGCCCCATTCTCCCCGACGAGGCCGTGGATCTCGCCGGCCCGCAGCGAGAAATCCACAGCCCGTAACGCCGTAACGCCGCCGAACGTCTTGGTAACCCCGGAAAGCTCCAGCAGAGCCGGCGCACCTGGCTCAGGCTCAATAGCTTTAGCCACACCGGGTCCAGGCGCGCTCGGTTCTGGCACCAGCGATCAAATCAGGAAATGCTCCTCCATCCACATCATCCCAGGCGCGTTCGCCTTGGTCACCACCGGCCCATCCGTGATGATGTGTTTCGGGATCCCGCCTGGCCCGGTCTTCTCACCCGTCACCACCGCCGCGACCCCGGCGATGACCGCGCCGCCATGGATGCGACAGGACGGGTTGCGTACCGTCGCCAACATGCGTCCGTCACTGACGGCGGCAAGTGCCGGCGGCATCGCGTCGGTGCCGCCGAGTTTGATCTCCGTACGGTTATGCGCCTTCATCACGTTGTAGGCCGCCAAAGCCATGTCGTCGTTGTGGAAGTAAGCGGCACTGATCTTCGGATACTTGGTCAGCAGCGTCTCCCAGATCCGCGCGACCTTGGTCACATCCCAGTCCGCCGGCTGAGTGTCCAGTACCTCGATCTTCGGATATTTCTTCACCACCGACTGGAAACCGCGGGCCCGCCCCTGCGCCCCGGTATGACCAAGCGCGCCCTGGGTCATGATCATGGTCCCTTCCCCGTCAATCGCATCAACCAGCGCCTGGGTGACGGAGGCCCCCATGAATTCGTTGTCGGGCGCCAGGAAGCTGTGGACGTTGATCGAATCAAGCGGTGCGATCAGCGTGTCCATATCGATCACCGGCGTGCCGGCGTCGATCAGCTTGTTCACCGGTGCGGTCAAGGTGCCAATGCCGAAGGCCTGGATAGCGACAAAATCCCACTTCTGCGATGCCAGGTTATCAATCGCCGCGCGCTGCTTCTGCGCCGCTAACTCGCCGTCGAACCACGTCACCTCGACGTTGAACAGCTTACCCCAGTATTCCGCCGCCTGCTTGCCCTGGGCACACCAGGTCGCCTGCAAGCCGGCGTTCGAGAAAGCAGCCTTCAACGGCTTGTCCGATCGTCCCGCGGCCTTGCCCATTTCCTGCGCCAGCGCCGGGTTGATACCGAACGCTGCCAGCGCCGCCCCCATCCCGGCGACCGAGCCCTGCAGGAATCCCCTCCGATTAGCCATTTTCGTTCCTCCATTTATTTCCTTGGGGCGACGTTAGTGTATCCCCATGGCGCGGAGCAATCCGCCACCGCCCCGCTCCCTGACACATGGCTGCGAGCCGTTGCGCCGCTGCGACAAATCGAAGAGGCTCCAACCGGCGCCCTCGATCGACGTTGCTATCTCGCCGCGCCGGCGAAGCAATGGGCCGCACTCTCGATACAAACGCCCCGAGCGCCTTGCACAAACGTGCACCCTCCTCCATCTCCGCTTGGAGGTCTCAACGCTCCGGAAAGGTGACTTGAGGAACGAGCAAAAGGCCATTCGGGCGCGACCGCCGCCGATTGGATCACAGCCTGCAGGTAGTGGCGGGAATAATGATGTCCCTTGATTTGTCAGGGGAAGATCCGGGTTGGATCAACCGATCGGCGCGCTTGGCGGACAGCGAAAGCAGTGAAGGAAGCTAGCTTAGGGACATTCGAGGAGAGCAGTCGATGATGAAGCAACTCGCCACGGTCGGAGTCTGCGCAATTCTCCTGTTGAGCAGCTCAGCTACTTCAGCAAGCGCAAGAGGCGCGAGCAGCGCCGGCAGTGCAAGTGGCGCTCACGCAGGTCATGTCGGCGGTGCCAGTGGCCACGCCCCTATGGCGCCCCCCGCCGGCGGCGCAGGCCCTGTCGGTTTCGCCAATGGCCAACCTGCCCCACCGGGTACGCCTCTCTGCCAACCCGGGGTTTGCCCTGGTCGTACCCAATAGCCGACGCCCCAATCTGTGCCGCGATCCTTTCCATGACTTGATAACAAGGATCGAACGCAAGCAGGCCCCTTCAGTCGAGTGGGGCCGATCCCGCGTCTCGGGTAAATCCCACTCAACAAAATCCCCCCTGAGGCCCTTGCAACCCCTCAAACCGCCTCCCATCTCCTCTCTCATTTAGAACATAACAAGAACTTAAGCAGTTGCATGTCCGAGACCGTAACCGTCGCTCAAGACACCTCCATCGACGACCCTGGCGCAATCTTCCAGCAGGATGGACCTATCAATCCCAGCTTCATGCACGAAGCCGTCCGCACCCTGCTGCGCGCCCTGCCCCTTGACGACCCGGACGAACCCGCCGCCTGGGGGTTTCGCCGCATGCACAGCGCCATGCTCGCCCTCGCCACCCTCCGCCCCCGCGACCCAATCGAGGTCATGCTCGGTGTCCAGGCCCTCTCCGCATACCACGCCGCCGCTGCCTGCTGGCGGCTCGGCACGAACCTGAAACTCCCCCGAGGCGACAGCACCCGCCACATCACCACCGCCGCTTCCGCCGCCCGCACCTTCGACACCCTGCTGAAAGCCCTCGAACGCCGGCAAGCCAAGCCCCTCCAGCCCCAGGGCGAACGGCCAACCCCGCGGCATTGGGAAAAAGCCCGCCCGGCCCAATTCATAAAGGTCTGGGAAGAAAACTGCCGCATCGACGGCGACGACGACGTCCCACCCCAATCCATCGGGCCCGTCGAATGGACCCCGGACGCCCTCGCGATCGCCGATGAAATCGCTGAGCGTGAGCGGATAGAGGAAGAATGCCAAAGCCTCGATATCGCCAACACCGAGGGAATCCTTCCCGGCGGCGGCATCATCGTACCCGAATACCCGACACCCCAGCAGGAGGCCTATATCGCCCGGCGGATCGGCCTGGCCTATAAGCGCGAATACGCCCAAAACCGCCGCAACGGAATTAACCAACTTCCCAAAATCCGCCCCATCCGCACCGGCGACCTCATCGAATGACCCCGCCTCAAGAACACACCATGGCGGCCCAGCCCAGCCCGCTGATGGAGGTCATTCTCAGCTTCCTGACCCCGCTGCTGCTCGCCGGCGGCATCACCGACACCGATCTCGCCCGCCGCGCCGCATGCGAGGCGATCGCCGCCCACCAGACCGGCGGCTCCCTGCTCAATGTTGCCGAGGCCATCGCCTTCGCCACCGCGTCCCTCGACAGTCTCCGCCTCTCGGTCGCTCATGATTTGCCGGTGCCAATGAAGCTGCGTCTGCGAGTCAACGCCAACGCACTTAACCGCTCCCGCCATAGAGCCATCCCGGCCCGGCCGGCGCCCCGCAGAAGCCCAGACGACGCCGTTGCGGAAAGCGAAGCCTCTCCACTAAGCGAAGCCTCCGAGCCAACCGCAGCCTTCCCCCGAGCCGAAGCCCATGCGCATGGTGTTGCCGGGGTACCAACCGCAGCCTCCACCCAATCACCCAAGCCACAGCCGCCCGAAACCGACCGCCGCCGCGAACACGCATGGGCCAACGCCATGACCGATATCGCCGCCGAGTACTCCCGCAACCTCGCCAGGCTTTCCCCGACGCAGCGCCGCGCCGAAACCATTCGGATCGCCGCCCTCAACGCCACCGCCCGCCAGCTCACCCGCGGCGAAGCGAGCGCCGCTCAGTCGTCTCTGGGGGCATGAGCGCTGAGCGGAATTACACCGCCCGCAAGAACTTGATCATCGCCGCGTTCACTGCTTCTGGCCGCTCTTGCTGAGTCCAATGTCCGCAGCCCGGCAGCTTGATCGTTTCCTGTAGTTTCGGCACGACGGCCAACAGGTTCGCCACCATTTCCGCCGCCCCAGGAAACGCCAGCACCAAGTCCCGCTCGCCCACCACGTACAACGCCGGAACCGTTACCTTCGCCCCGGCGAACGGCGCCAGAATCTCCCAGTTCCGGTCGATATTCCGATACCAGTTCAACCCGCCACGGAACCCGGTCCGAGTGAATTCGCCCGCATAGAAATCAACATCCGCCTCGGTCAGCCATCCCGGCAACGGCGCCGGTGTCTCCGCCGGGTTCCGCGACCGCATCCCTCCGGCCAGAGGTACCATCGCGAAACCGCCCGACGAAGCCGCCCCCTCCCCCGATACCCGCAGCAACATTCCTCGAACCGAGGCCCGAACATCCGCCTCAAGATCTGCCTCCGCCACCCCCGGCTTCTGGAAATACAATTGATAAAATTCAGCGTCGTTTGTCCGAGGCATCACCGTCGTCGGCCGCACTTTCCCGCGTGGCCGATACGGCACGCTCAGACCGATCACCGCACGAAACCGATCCGGTCGCAGCAGCGCGGCGTGCCAGGCCACCGGCGCTCCCCAGTCATGGCCGGCAACGACCGCGGTCTCAACGCCGAGCGCATCGAGCACGCCGACCATATCGCCAATAAGGTGCAGCAGCGTGTATTGGTCGATCGCCTCCGGCGCCTCGGTCTGGCCATACCCCCGCATATCCGGCGCCACCACATGAAACCCGGCGTCTGCCAGCGTGCCGATCTGATGCCGCCACGAATACCAGGACTCCGGAAATCCGTGGCACAGCAGGACCAGCGGGCCGGAGCCCTGCTCCGCGATGTGCATGCGGATGCCGTTGGTCTCAATGAAGCGGTGGCTAATGTCGGTCATTTGAGCCTCCTTTTGCCCCGCAGCATAGGCCGGAACCCAAGCGACGCAATGCTTGGACACGCCTTCACCGAGCCTTCACGTGGTCCAGAAAATGCAGCACGTCCACGTGGAATTGCTCCGGATCCTGCAGGAACGAAAAGTGCACTTCGGGTTCCGGCAGCAGGCCGCCGTTCGGGATATGCGCCGCCATGAACTCGGTATTCTCGCGTTTGATCGCCTCGTCGTGGTCGCCATCAACGATCCAGGTCGGAACGGTGATCGCGTGCAGCTGGGCATAACGGTCTGACGGCCGACGCCGACGAACAATACGGGCACAACGTTTCAGCAGCCAACTCCGACCAATCCAAAGCCTAGACACGCAATTGGCCAAAAAGGGACCAATGTCACCAACGCGAACCCCGTCGCCGCGCACATGCCGCTGAAGGCGAGTATTTTGGCATTGCCGAAGCGGTGTACGATTTTGTCGCCCGACAGTCGCCCGATCGTCATGATTGAAGCAAATGCGGCGTAGCCCAGACCCGCATAGGATGCATCCACGTTTCGAACAGAGGTCAGGAACACGGCACTCCAGCCGCGACGACCGGCGGGCACGGATGATACATGCCTCGGGCACTATGTTCCTCCGGATCCGGCCGGTGCGCCGCGAGGTGGTCGAGCTTGCCTTGAGTGCGGTCATTGATCCCAGATGCCGAAGCACGCGCCGATTAGATAAGGGGGAAATTTTCCCCCTAGTCCTATCCCAGCCGGTTTTAACGTCCAGCTTATCCCCCGGCTTCGTGTCGCGCGCCCCCGCCGTCAAACGCAAGGGCTGGATAGGGAACGGCGTCGCCTCTGTACGATCGGCACGAGAGACCTCTTTCAACCTGGGAGTATACAAGACACTGTCTGGCTGGGCTTTGAATTTGGCGCTATAAGCATGCTCTTTTAAAAGACAAGGAACCGTGCCGTGACCTACCCGCAAAATTCCGTAAGCGCCCGGCTTTTCGGCTGGGAATCACGGCTGAGCGCCATTCTTTTTGTTGGTTTTCTGGCTACTTGGCCAACTGGGGCTCATGCCCAGATCAACCCCTTTCGGGGATACAAGGGGCCTACGCTGAGTAAAGAGGATTTGGCTTTAGGGCAGGCGGCGGCCGACAAGCTTTTGACCGAAGATCAGGCTCAGATCGGTAAGTCTGAGGATTGGGCCGGACCTACCTCCGGCAATTCGGGCAGCATTTCTATTCAGAAGGCATTTCATCGGCAGGGAATGGAATGCCGCAGTCTGCGGTCAGAAATCCGCTACAAAAAGGCTTCGACGTCTTCCCCCAGGGTGTTCAACCTGAATGTTTGCCGCATCAAAACCGGCGAATGGAAGCTGATGTAATCGCGGTCGAAATCGCTCCCGCGCTTCGGCAATTGTACGAGACTGCCTCCAGCGAAAACGAGGTCGGTGCCGAAGACCTGTGTCGCTTTACCGGGTGAGGAACGGGGCCGTCTGGGGGGATCACGCCGCTTTGGCAAAGGCCGGGGGCCGCATTGGCAATTCGGTCGAAACGATGCCCAAGCCCGGCACCGAGCGCGCCGTTGTAGACCGCGCTGCGGACCTGGAGCAGCAAATCGGCGCCATTTCGCGACCATCGCATCGACTGGGATTTGTTCATACGCGGGTTCACCAGGAAGTTCGCCGAGCCTTCGGTGATGGACGTCCCCATGCGCAGACTGGCACGGCGTCGTTTGGCATAGTCGACCAGCCATGGGACTGTCCAGAGACCTGAAGGATCAAGACGATTGGGGTAGGACCAGCCGGGTATATTGCCGGCTGGGGATTCACGGATGGAATTGACGCTGCGTTTGGTCGGGACGGGGAGTGATGGTCAATCTGCTGCTCCAGGTCCGTTGCGCAGGCTACAACGGCACATTCGGTGCCGGGTTTGGGCATCGATTTGCCCGGATCGCTGATGCGGACCCGGCCCTTGCTAATGCGGCATAATCCCCCCTGGACGGTCCCGGCTGTGTCCAGTCAAGCGCTTGAATTTGGCTCTTTTCGTCGATTGACAGGACGACCGCGTGCTCGGGCGGATTCATGTAGAGCCCGACGATATCGAGCAGTTTGGCGGCAAACCGTGGATCGTTGGACAGCTTGAACTGACGGATCTTGTGCGGCTGGAGGCCATTTTGCGCCAGATACGCTGCACCGAACTGACACTGATGCCGATGTATTTGGCCATCGCGCCCGAGGTCCATGTGTGGTCTCACCGGGTGCCGCGGTCTGAGTGGCGGCCACCACGTGGCCCTCGACCTCAGTTCCGAGCGGCGGAATGCGCTACGGGCCGGTCTTATCGCGGAGCAGACCGGGCACGCCTTCGGCCACGAAGCGCTCCTGCCAGCGCCAGACGGATGTCTTGCTCGTGCCGGTGCGGCGGGTGAGTTCCATCGTGCCGCAGCCCTCGGCGGTCAGCAGCACGATCTGTGCCCGCCAGACATGTTTTTGAGGGCTGTTGCGATCGATCACGATGGCGCTCAGCACCAGGCGGTCGCTTTCGCTGAGGTCGATCGTGGGGGCTTTGCGCATCCGCCAGACTCGCACGGGCAAGTATCCGTGAGAATCCCGAATCGGATGCAAATGTCAGACTCGAGTTTGATTACCTCGGCGGCCTTGGCCCACGCCGTGGGCTTCCGACCTTTGTATTTGCCCTCGGCCTTCGCCTTGGCCACTCCCTCGCGCTGACGTTCCAGCAGTAATCCCCGCTCGAACTCCGCGATGGCGCCCAGCATAGTAATCATCAGCTTTCCGGTCGCGCTCCGCATATCAATCGCGTCTGGCCGCCCATGCTGAGCATGATCAAGCCGACGCCACGGCGGTCGAGATTGTCCACGATCCGCAGAGGGTCCTGCTGCGGGGAAGTCGATCGGGGCGGGTCACGATCGCCGTATCACCGCGTCGGACGAAGCGCAGGGCTTCTTTGAGCCGATCGCGCTGTGCCACGGCCGAGACCTGCTCCGCAAAGATTTCTTCGCAGCCAGCGGCCTTTAGGTCGCGAAATTTGGGCATCCAGTCCAGCCTGTTGATCACAGGTCGATACTCGCGCGTAGGCAACCAGAACGCCCGCCATTGCCGCCGTCTGCCTATCAGATAATCCATAGGCAATCCGATCGGTCGCCTCTCAAAACGCAATCGGAACCTACATGATAGGGAAGCGGGCCTGGGGGCCAGCTACCGCATGGGAGGACCCCAGTGGTAGGTCACGGTCGGGCGGTGCTGAAACTCGGCGCTGCTCCGAGGGATCGGTGACGACATGATCCGGCGGCCAAGTGTAATGTGATCTCGGAAATGGAGGCTGACCCCATGAGATTGCCATTGACAGGCCGCTGCATGTGCGGCGCTGCTCGCTATGAGATTACGCAGGAGCCCATCAGCGTTTATACGTGCCACTGCACCGACTGCCAGCGCGCGACAGTAAGCGCGTTCTCAATTGGTGTAGCGGTTCCCGGTGAGGCGTTCCGATTGACAGGAAAGGAATTGCAGCCCGCGCCGGGCGGCGTCACCGATGGCGGGCGCGTCAAGACGCGCTGGGTGTGCCCTGACTGTGGGATATGCCTTTGCGGCGGGGTAAAGATCGGCTCGGAGCCGCCGGGCTACACGCGCATTGTTCGGGGCGGCACGTTTGACGATACATCATGGCTGAAGCCGACTACTCACTTTTATACGCGGAACAAGCAGCCGTGGGTGATTTTGCCGGAGGGCGCGACGATCTACGAGACGCAACCAAATCGCCTGTGATGTAGGGACCAATCTGGGGGCTGGTGACACGACTGTTGGGGTAGGTGGAACCCGGTACATGCCGACGGCTCGACTGCCGGCTACGGTAATTTCCATCAACGTCTCGCCATCGACCATTTCGATCGGCTGCGTGCCGGGATCGAAATCCTCACGCAAACCGATTGACCGTCGAGCACGACGTGCGGCCCCGAAATTGGTAAACTTGTCAGCGTATCCGGTTGGAGCCAAGCGAATGTCTCGGGTCATCAAGATGTCCACGCCAAAAAGGAAGCCCGTCGGCCTACCAAAGACGGCGGCGCTGACCAAGGCACAGGCCGAACACAAGGCTTGGTTGAAGAAGCACGGGATCAAGGTGACCAAGAACACACTTCGCACTTGACGCCCGATCCAAGGACCAATGTTGAGCCGTCTATTCATCGCAGGACCGATCTTCGCGTTGATTCTGCGAGTCAGCGACGCAAGTGCGAACCCGCTACCGACGCCGCCCCTGGTGTCCCCCGTCGGTCCCGCCTGCATTTCCTCACCGTTCGGTCGGCTCGTGCTTGCGAGCCATCCCCGGCAGGGCACGTACCATAATGGCGTCGATCGTGGCGACGGCGTCCGGCAAGGTGGTCCGTATCCAGAGGAAGGGTCCAGGAGGACTTGAAATCTGGTGCAGCACGATGGCTTCGTCGCTATCTACAGCCACCCGGGTTTGGCCGCTCCATCGTTTGCTCAAGGCAAAAGAACGGTCGCGGGGGGCCGAGAAGCTCGGCGTCGTTGGAAGGACTGAGGTCACCGTCGGCACACACCTATATTTTGAGATGCTGGTCGCCGGAAAGCCGGTTGATCCGGCTCCATACCTGCGTATCCCGAATTGCGCCCGCGAGTGATGAGAGGTCTCGACGCCCGTGTTGATCGGCGAGCGCGGTCGCACTCGCCACTCTCACCGGCCTCTTCGTTCTGCGGAAACCCGGCTGAATTCGGACACCCGAAAGCCGGCGACACATTATCCGGACGACTTCTCGGAGCCTCTCGACCCAAGATCGCTCGAAAGGAAGGCTGTCGCGATGACACCGACTAGGCAGGCAACGGCGCAGATGCCGAACGCTACCACCCACGCCACCAGACGTGACGTTCCGCCGAACCAATCAAGAGACAGTCCAAACGACAGCGTGCCGATGAACCCTCCTCCGAACCCGATGCACGAGTAAACGGCCACGGTCGTGCCTTTCTGCCACGGTTCAGCAACCGCGAGCAGGCCCGAGGTGAGATTGGAGAAATTGCCCTGCACGACGAAGCCCGCAGCGAGCGCCAGAATGACGACCGCGCCATAGGGCAACATCGCGGCGAAGCCGAATAGTGCGTTCACCAGCGCTGATGCCAGGAACACGCCCATGGCGGTCTTGCGCAGGCCAAGGCGCAGTGACAGTTCGTTGCCGTACAGGCCCGCTGGCACGCCCAACAGGCCTACCAGCGCGCCGGCTATCAGCATGCTCCAGCCCGCCGTCGCCCCCCCGCCCTGGTTCGCCGCGCAGAATGTGAGAAACACCACGATCCATTGTCGCAGGCCGGCAGTGCCCCAAATCGTCGCTGTATAGCCGAGGGTCAGCACCAGCACGTCACGATTACCAAGTACCCCGTGAAAGTTGGGCACCCCGCGCGGTCGCTCGGCAGGGGGATCGGTATTCATGCGCGGTAGCGCGGCCCAGGCGAGCAGCACGCCAATAACGGCGAGCGCGCCACTCACCGAGAATGCACCGCGCCAGTTCCACATGAGCCCAGCCTGACCTAGCAGGAAGGACAGTGACGAGCCGAGGGTGAATGAACTGGTGTACCAAGCGGCGGCTCGGGCACGGGTCGCTCCTGCCATCCCATCGGTCAAGGCACGCAGGCCCGGCATGTACATTCCGGCGACCGCTATGCCGCTCACTGCTCGCCAGATCAGCGCCGGAAGCAACCCATCACTGAACGCAATGCCGAAGCAGGACAGCGCATTCATTGCGGCGCTGGCGAGAAAGATCGTACGGGCCGACATCCGATCGGTAAGCGCAACCAGTGGCAGCACGGCCACCATGTAGCCGGCGGACATCATACCGGCGAGCCAGCCGGCCTCGGCGTTGCTCAACGACCACGACACAATGAACTGCGGCAACAAAGCGGGGACGAGCGAAAAGCTGGTCAAGCACAGGATTTCCGCCCCACAGACGAATGCGACGGCGTGCCCATCCTGGGCCAGGAATGTTCGGCGATTGCCGCTCAGCGTGAGCCGGGCCGCGTTTCCCGCGACTCCCTGCCGCTCTCCTCGACCTTCAGAGGGCATCAACCGCCGTTCCCTCCACAAAATCCGGCTCAGAAGTCCACGCCACACAAATAGCAGGTATGAGCGGAGATAGCAGGTATGAGCGGAGACAGACGAGCGCGGCAATCACAACCGATCGCCAGATGAAGACGGTGTATGCCGCAGAGCAGGAGGTGATCTTCGCCCTCCACTCGCTCGGTGAGCGTAATCTGGCTGGCCGTCTAGAAAGCCGCGCGGCGGTACGGCGTGAGCGGCATGATGGCGATGGCTGGCCGCGCATCTGCCGATCTGGTGCATGAGTATGTGCCGCCGTCCACTGATCCGATCCTGGTGGAATGGGATGTGACGATGGACTGCAAGAAGATGCTTCGGTCAGTTTGCCTGAGTGCAGAGCGGTGGCCGGCTTCGTCGAGACAGCGTTTCGGTTCCGTTAAGTGGATCCTCTGCCGGTTGGGTTCATCCTGTGCCGTTGTCGGGGCCTCACCCAAGGAGGGCTTTAGCCCGACCGGAGTGAAGCCTCGGCAACGGCGGCGAAATTCATGCTGCCGCAGCCTGCGGCAGATGGTCATAGTAAAAACACTCTGGCATCCGCGCGTCAAGACTTGAATGCGGCCGCTTTGTATTGTAGAAAGTGAAGTAACGAGACAGAGACGCCCGTGCTTCACCAACACTGTCGTAGGCCCGCAGATAGGTGAGTGGCGCGGGACATCGCAGCCCCGCGCTCTCTCAGAACCGGACGTGAACCTCTCGATTCATCCGGCTCCCATCATTCAGCCGCTGGTCCCAGAGTCCAGTGGGCGACATGGCGGGATTGCGCCGCTTGAGCGAACGCAGCCAGTCCCATGCCGCCAACGCGTGTCCCCGGAACCGTTTGTATTTGCGGGACACCCATCGCACGATGAAAGCATCAATCGTGCGGAGTTCCTCGCGAAGCTTCGAGGGGTAAAACCGCCCATAGTAGCGCACCCATCCCGAGAGGAAGGGCTGCGTCCATCTGGCAATTTCGTCCAGCTCAAGATCGCTGCGCAGATGCATCCGCCACCGCCGCACTTCCGGCCGTATCCTTTTGGCGGCCTTATCGCTGACCGCGGGGATGAAGCAGACAAAGCGCTTTTGGTCTCGGCCAATCGCCGATCTCGACCGAAACGTGTAGCCGAGAAAGTCGAACGATCGCTCCGGGTATTCACCGGGACGATTGGCATCCTTGCGGTAAACGATCTTGGTCTTCTCCGGGCGCAGCCGCAGCCGACACGCCGTAAACCTCTGTTCCAGCGCCTGCCGTAGCCCAAGCGCCTGCGCTTCGCTCGCGCAGTGGCAGATCGCGTCGTCAGCGTAGGGTTCGAACGGGATGGTCGGATGCTCCCTTTGCATCCAGAGATCGAACGCATAGTGAAGAAAGAGATTCGCCAGCACGGGACTGACAACAGCCCCTTGCGGCGTCCCGCTCTCCCGGTCAACCAAGTCCCCATTCGGCATGCTCACGGGCGCCCGCAGCCACCGTTCAAGGTAGAGCAGAACCCATGGGCAGTCCGTGTGCCGCCGCACCGCTCTCATCAAGAGGTCCCAGTCGATCTCATCGAAGAAACTCTTGATGTCGAGGTCGAGCACCCAGTCATGCGCCCAGCAACGCTGCCGGGCTTTGACCAGGGCGTCGTGTGCTGACCTCCCAGGCCGGTATCCATAGGAATCCGGTGAAACACCGGTTCCAGGATCGGCTCCAGGTGCCGCTTGACAACCATCTGGGCGATCCTGTCGGAGACCGTCGGAATCCCGAGCGGCCGGGTTCCTCCAGTATCGCCTTTCGGGATGTCAACGCGACGCATGGGTGACGGAAAGTAGCTTCCGGACGACATCCTGTTCCAGATCCGATAGAGATTTTTACCAGGATCCCTATCGAAGTCCTCGATGGACTGTCCGTCTACACCAGCCGCCCCCTGGTTGGCTTTCACTTGCTTGTACGCTTCCCACACTTCGCGTTTGCCAATACAGAACGGCTTTGCTCTATCCATGGCGGTCATCCCCTTTCGGGTTGCCATCGGGATAGAGCTGAATGACGACGCCCCTTCGGTCCGATCCCATTACGGAACCATCAACCTACTACGGGCGCCCCCGCCCCTGTCCCCCGCATCGACAAGGCGAAATCCTGGTCTTCACGATGGCAGGGCTGGAACGTCTGCAATCCATTGAGCGGCGCGGTGAATGGAACATCATCGTGGATGAACTGCCGTCACCGGTGTTTCACGACCCGGTCTCCTTGCACGAAAATCGTCAGCATCTGCTTCGTCTGTTTCACGAGCAGCCATGGAACGCCGCCTATACGTTGGTGTCGGCCAGCGATATCGACACCGCCCACGTGACCGAGGTTGCGCGAAATCGCTTTGGGGACCGAATCACCGAACAGGTTTCCGATGTCGCCAACAAATTGCTATCCGGGCATTGGCATTGCTTCGTGCTGAACGACCAACTTGCCCGTTTCAAGGCGCCTGGGGACGAGGCCGTCCGGGACTGGGAAGCGAAGCTCACGCCTGCAATGGCTGAAGGTCTGCGCCGTCGCCGACGCGGCCAGATTGGGAAAAGTTGGTCACGTTGACGAGACGTACATCAAGGTGCACGGGCATTGGCGCTACCTCTATCGCGCCATTGACCGCAACGGTGCGCTGGTCGACGTGATGTTCAGCGAGCACCGCGACATGGCGGCTGCCAAGGCGTTCTTCCAATCGGCCAAGACCGTCACCGATGTTATCCCGGACCGGGTAACCACGGATGGCCACGACAGCTACCTGCGTGCGATCCGGACAAGTTGGGAGAAGGCGTGAAGCACCGCACCAGCCGCTACCTTAACAATGACTAGAGCAGGATCACCGTGGCATCAAAGGTCGATGTCAGCCGATGCGTGGGTCTAAGTCGACGCCCAACAATGAGCGAGTTGGTTGGATCGCTGGCCGGGAGGGGCAGGCAAGGTTAGGCGGCCCGGGAGTGGCCGACCGGCCTTGACCGCGAGGGATTCGACGCTGTTTGAAGACCTCCGCCAGTTGCTGGAGCCCGCGACGATGGCGATCCGATGCGGCCGCTACGTTGGGTGTCGAAAAGCCACGCGAAGCTGGCAGCGGCGTTGTGTGCGATGGGGCATCAGATCGCCAAGTCTCGCCCAGGGTCCCGCCATGAAGCGATAATTGTTGAGCGTCGCCTAAGTGCCCACGATCGGCTGATAGGTTTTGTCGAGGCTGCGACGAATTGCGCAACCTCCTCCGTTCCCGGTCCCGCCCTCATCAACATATTTCCGCCAACAACCGTCGGCTCCACTTCCTCCGCCGCACCGCGACCGTCATGGGCTTGTTGCAAGCCGCCTAATCGAACGTGCCCGTCATCCGACCTCAGCCTACCCTTGCTGGCGCGAAATCTGGCAGAAGCGCATTTGTTGGCCTGTGCAGGTGAGAGGAACAGTCCTATCTTGCGGTCGGCGTGATGTCGGATGTTAAAAACCGTTCCAACGGCGCAGTTAGAAGTGTATTGCCGAAACCGCTAAGATGATCGCCATCGAAAAACATCGGTTGTCCATCGCGCATTGCGTCGCAGGTACTCGTCGGACACAGGGTCGGCAACGGATCCCACACGTAAAGTTTGGGCTCATCGCCGCGCAAACGGTCGAAAATCGTCATCACCGGCGCGCGCAAGGTATCAATCACCGCTCGTGGGATTGTCAGCCCCCCTGCGCAAATAGGGTTCATCCGGTTAAACCAGTCGGCGCAACGGAACGCCGGGGATCTGAAGACCGGCAACGGAGCTTCAAGCACGACAAACGCGCCGCGATCGGTGAGCCTAGACAGTAAACCCTCGAAATCCCGCGTTTGCTGTGTCCGCAGCGTTATCGTTGTGGTGTCGCCAACTCGGCGGAGCACCGAGCCTTCATCGAATGCGACGAATTGATCGACTATGCGAGGTATGCGGAGCGCGGGCAGAAAAACGATATCGCCAGGCGTCAGGGCCCCCAGCACGCTGGCAATGGCGGATTCGTGAAAAGCCTGACAGAAAGGTGTGACGGGTTCGATCAGGTTCAAAATTCCGCAGCCGGCTGACATCAAAATATCGATCCGGCCCCCGGTGTCCATAACCACCTGTTTGAATGCGGGCACATAAGCGAAGGCGTGCGAATCGCCGATGACAAAAACTCGATGCGACAAACTGACGGGTAGAGAGCAACCGGAGCGCGTGATACTCCCGGCGGTGCCATTCGTGACGGGATAGGATGTCGTGCCAATACGGCAATCGGCCAGTGTTTTGGTCGAGTCTGTGCCGTACCACGCGGCGGCTTGCCGGTTGACCACCGAGAACGATATCGTCTGACGCAAAGACCAAATACCGGATGAAATCGCCCAACCTGCGACCGCTACGGCTGCCCAAGTCCCCACTATAGTGATGCCCGGCAGCCGCGATCCCACCAGCGCTCGGCGGGGCGGCCCCTCGACCCAAGCGTAGGAGGCGGCCGCCGCAGCGACAGAGAGCGAAAGCGCCAGGGCGATCATCAGGACAGAATCCAGACCAACTGTCCAGCGAAACAGCACGACAGCAGGCCAATGCCAGAGATACAGCGAATAAGAAATCCGGCCGATGTACAGAAAGGCTGGATGCGTGGTCAGCGGCATGAGGCGGCTCGATGGCGGCAACGCGCCAAAGGATAGAAATCAGACCGAGCGTGCCCAGAACCGGCAATATGGCACCCGGAAATGGAGTTGATCCGGGCGATGCGGTTACCAATGCGATCGCCAGCGCGATGAACGACAATACAACGCCGGTGCGGGCCGGGATCACGAAAGTACGATCTTTGGCGATTTGGAACAGTAAGGCGCCCGCTGCGAGTTCCCAGAATCGGTAGTAGATCAGGTAAAAAGCACGATCATGATGCGCCGACGCGGCCGGGATGGTAAGGCCGAACGAAATCGCGAGCAGAATCGCCAGCAGAGCACCGGAAAGCCGCCGATATCCACGCAGCCATACGATAAAAAGAAATGGAAACAGCAGATAATATTGCTCTTCGACGCCCAGCGACCAGGTGTGGGTAAAGGTGTTGAACTCCGATCTTGGAGAAAAATAATCATCGGCGGTGGCAGCGAGAACAAAATTACTGAAACCGAAGAAGGCGGCGAGACCTGTTCTCTGACTGGTACTGCTCAGATAGGCATAGGGGATGAACAGAACCGTAGCGAGCGTCGAGACCAGTAGACAGACGGTCAGTGCTGGTACGATTCGAGCCAGACGGCGCGAATAGAAATGGATGACGAAATCGACGAACGATTTCTCCTGTATCGCGCTGAACGAACGGCTGACGATAAACCCCGAGATCACAAAAAAAATGTCGACGCCGACGAAGCCTCCGGGTACCAATCTTGTATTCAAGTGATAGAAAAGAACAGCAATTACCGCGACTGCGCGTAGACTGTCGATATAACTAAGGTAAGATAGCTGCGGTGCCATGATGAAATATACTCCAACTCGTAGTCCGTTTGGATCGGGACCTATAGCACCTGAGAACGGCGTTGGTGCGAAGAGCGTCCTTGCCACCGGTGCTGTCGGACCCATGAGCGAGTGCCGCGTTGTTTATCTAGAGCTCTCTCAGCCTGACTGGAATCGCAGCTTTGCAAAAATGGGGGTTCCGAAACGCCCTCGAAGTACGATTCGTAGGCCTCCGGTTTTGATCACCGGAGGGTCAGATGCTTTGGCGGCGTGGAAGTCCTATTCGCAGGATCTTCGGGACCGTGTCTTCGCCGCTGCGGACGATGATGAACCGGTCGGCCGGATCGCCGCCATGCTGCGTGTCAGCGTGTTCTACGTTTCCAAAGTTCTGACCCGCCGCAGGGGTTCTGCCAGATTTCGCGCCAGCAAGGGTAGGCTGAGGTCGGATGACGGGCACGTTCGATTAGGCGGCTGGCAACAAGCCCATGACGGTCGCGGTTCGCCGCTCCGCCTGTCTCTCGGAAAGATACGCCGAGGGGACGAACATAATCACGGAAAATATAACTCAATTTATAACCTGCAGTCCGTTAGGGGCTTCTCCACCCCGTTACCGCCCCTCGCTTGGCAACAAGGTAGTCTCATTCTGGCGGCGGTGCGGGTGTAGCGTTTGCAGTTGTCCTGCAGATCTTAGTCATCGGGTTGGAAAAGCGTCGAGGCCGAACAAGAGGAATTCACCGTCATCCCGTCTGGAGAAGTTCAGATGGAAGGACTCGTCCTCGCAAAGCAGCACGCGCCCGCCGCAGAGCGTGGACGGCGTTGACGGAACGCCCTCAGCACGGCGGCAGCGGCGGCAGCAAGCCAAGCGGATCCACCGCTTGTCCTTTCTCCAGCACGGCGAAAAACACGTGGGGGCCATAGGTCACCCCTGTGCGGGCCACGTGCCCCAGCGCTTCGCCAGCCGCTACGTTACGCTTCCCTTCCGCAATAGCCGGCACAAGGTTGCCCAGATGGGCGTACAGCGTCACGATGTCGCCCGGATGTCGTAGATGCACCGTGACGCCGCCTAAGCCCTGCCGCTTGATCACCTCGATCGTTCCGGCTGCGGCCGCGTGCACCAGCGCACCTGCCGGCGCCGGCAGATCGATGCCGTTGTGGAAGCCCGCAGGCGCATGCGGCCCCACCGCGTGCCGCCAGCCGAACGGCGACGACACACAGGCTGGTGTCACCGGCGGCTGCAGCAGCGGTTCCGAAATGGCAATCTGCGATCGTAGTAGTATCAGGAAAAAGCTGGTCAGGATGGCTCGCAGTTTCACGCGCTGCTGCCGCGCAAAATCACCGCCGCGATGCTGGAAGATGCGGTTCGGCATGACGTCCTTCCTACCGGCCTGCCCCGGACGATCAATGCGTATACTGATCCACGACCGAGTCCAATGTTGATCTGGCGCGTTTGGGGTCTTCTCCTGTGGCGGACGCGACTTCTCGTTCCCGAACCGACACGTGGACAGATGAAAGCGCCGCCACCATGAAGCGCTTCCTACGTCCGCGTGGCGGCCCGCCTGATTTTTTCCGCCTGGACAGGTTGGACTGACGCAGCCATGTTTCCCGTGGCAGTCGCACTGGGCTGGGAGCGGCCATGGACGCGGCGGACTGGCTAAGAGCGCTCGGTCTTGAAAGGTATGAGGCGACGTTCCGCGAGAATGACGTCGATGCCGATCTGCTGCCCACTCTGACGGCCGACGATCTCAAGGAACTGGGCATCTCCTCGCTCGGCCATCGTCGCCGTCTGCTGGAAGCGATCGCCGCGTTGCGTGCCGAACGTAGCTTGGCTGTTGATCCTGTTCCGTTGACAGCCACTCCGACGGGGATGGTCGGCTCGTCGGAGACCACCGCCGAACTGCGCCCGCTAAGCGTGATGTTTTGCGATCTCATCGGCTCCACTGCGCTCTCGTCGCGGCTTGATCCCGAGAGTCTGCGGGAGGTCATCCGCAGCTACCAGGCGTGTGTCGCCACAACCATCCGTCAGTTTGATGGCTTCATCGCGCGCTATGTAGGCGATGGGGTTCTGACCTATTTCGGCTGGCCGGAAGCCCGTGAGACCGATGCAGAGCGCGCGGTTCGAGCCGGCCTCGCCGTGGCCGCCGCAGTCTCCAGCACGCCCCTGGGTGGCGAACGTTTGCAGGTCCGCATTGGCATCGCAACGGGCCTCGTAGTCATAGGGGACCCAATTGGCTCTGGTGATTCCCGTCAGCAGACGGCGGTTGGTGAGACGCCAAACCTCGCTGCACGCTTACAGGGCCTCGCGGGGCCAAATCAGGTGGTGATAGACGCCGCTACTCGCCGTCAGGTCGGCGGCCTGTTCGAGTGCCAGGACCTCGGCACGGTCGAACTCAAAGGCCTGCCGGTAGCCGTGCCGGCGTGGCAGGTCGTGTCTGAAAATCGCACGCTCGGCCAGTTCGAAGCATTACGTTCGGGCACCACATCACTGGTCGGTCGCGACGAGGAGATGGAACTGCTGCTCCGCCGCTGGGCGCAGACGAAGGCTGGCACCGGACGGGTGGTGTTAGTGTCGGCCGAACCCGGCGTGGGCAAGTCCCGTCTTGCCGAAGCGCTCGCGGAGCAGATCGCCGCCGAACCCCACACTCGCCTGCGCTATTTCTGCTCGCCGCACCATCAGGACAGCGCGCTCTATCCGGTGATCGCGCAAATGGAGCGGGCAGCCGGCTTCCAGCACGGGGACGAGCCGGCGGGCAAACTTGCCAAACTGCGAGCGCTGCTCACAGCTACCGAGCCGCCGATGGAAGACGTGGCGCTGATCGCGGAGCTGCACTCACTGCCACCGGTCGATTTTGCACCGCCGCTCGATCTCACGCCCCAGCGTAGGAAGGAGAAGACGTTCGAGGCGCTGCTGCGGCAGGTTGAAGGTCTTGCGCGGCGGCAGCCAGTTCTGATGGTGTTCGATGACCTGCACTGGGTCGATCCCAGTTCGCGCGAACTGCTGGACCGGACGATAGAGCGGATCGCTGAGTGGCCGGTACTGTTGCTGGCGATGTTCCGCCCCGACTTTCAACCGCCATGGACCGGACAACCGCATGTGACGACGCTGACGCTGGCACGGCTCGATCGGCATGGCACGGCAACAATGGTCGCAAACATTATCGAGGACGCGGTGCTGCCAGCCGAAATCGTAGAGGAGATCGCCGAGCGCGCCGACGGCGTGCCCTTGTTCGTCGAGGAACTGACCAAGGCGGTGCTGGAAGCCCGTTCGCAAGCTCCGGCGGCGCTGTCCACGGTTCCACACTCAGGGCTGTCGGTGCCGCCAACCCTTCATGCCTCGCTGATGGCCCGGCTGGACCGGCTGGGACTGGCCGCCAAGGACGTTGCGCAAGCCGGCGCGGCGATCGGGCGCGAGTTCGGTTACGGGCTTCTATCGTCCATCACCGATCTGCCGGGGCCGCAACTGCGCGAGGCTCTGGATCGGTTGACCAATGCCGGCCTCTTGTTTGTCCGCGGGATGCCGCCGCAATCCAGCTACATCTTCAAGCACGCACTGGTGCAGGATGCGGCCTACGGCACTTTGCTGCGTAGCCGGCGCCAGCTTCTGCACGCGCGAATTGCTGCCGCCTTGGAAGACCGCTTTCCAGAGACCGTGCTGGCGCAGCCCGCGTTGTTGGCCCAGCACTGTGCGGCAGGTGGGCTTGCCGAGAAGGCGGTTGCGTATTGGCTGAAGGCAGGTCAGCAGGCACTGGCGGGCTCGGCGATGACGGAGGCGGTCGCCCAGTTGCGGAAGGGCCTCAACGTGCTGGCCGGGCTGCCGGACGGCCCGCAGCGCCGGCAGCAGGAGTTGGACCTGCAAACCGCCCTTGGATCGGCATTGGCTGCCACAAAAGGTTGGGGTGCGGCGGATGTAAACGACACCCTTGTCCGAGCGCGCGAACTGGCCGAGCAACTGGATCGACCCGAATACCTGGTGCCATTGATCGTGGGACAATGCTCATTTCATTTGGTGCGATCCGAGCCCAGGCTCGCACTCGCGCTGGGCGAGCAGCTCGAACAAATCGGCGGCGCGCGGAATGATGCCACGGCGCAATTGCAGGGTCGCTACGTGCAGGGGATTACCTGCTTCTTTCTCGGGAAGTTCGTTACTGCTCGCACTCTTCTGGAGCGGTGTATGGGTCTTGCTGAAGCAGGACATCGCACCATGGGTGGGCTGCCCGTCGATCCCTTCGCTATGATGCTCGCTTACCTCGCCCTGACGCTGGCGCACCTAGGTTACCTCGATCAGGCGCGGTCTCGAATGGACAGAGCATTGTCGGAGGCCCGCCGAGTCCGGCATTTCCATACGCTGGCTCATGTGCTGACTTTTGCGAACTGGCTCGGCTGGCTCACCTGCTCGCCTTTGGTGCACCTGCAGGAAGCTCTGGCTGTTTCGACCGAACACGGTTTTCCGTTTTATTTAGGTTTTGCGCGGGCGTATCTTGGACGGTCGTTGCTCACGCGTGGGCAAGCCCAGGAAGGGCTTGCGCTACTCACCCGCGCATTGGGGGATTTGCATGCCACCGCAGGCGGCGTCAGTACACCGATGCTATTTATTTGGCTCGCCGAGGCCTACGCCGCAGTAGGGAAGCCTGCCGAAGGGCAGAATTGCTTGGCCGAGGCTGCGCGGATCATAGAGACGTCCGATGAGCGGGTCGACGAAGCCGAGTTGCTACATCGGGTGCCGGGCGATCTCCTGAATGCCGCCGGGGATCGATCCGGGGCCGAGCAGCACTATCGTCAGGCGATCGCGGTTGCCGAGCGGCAGAGCGCAAAGCTGTTGCAATTGAAAGCATCGACCAGCCTCGCGCGGCTCTGGCGCGACCAGGGCAGGCGCGCGGAGGCCGGTGACCTACTTGGCCCGATCTACAACTGGTTTTCTGAAGGCTTCGACGCGTCGGACCTGAAGGACGCCAGGGCGCTACTGGATGAGCTGCGATAATCGGTGACGGCAGATCCGTGACCTAGCTCGCCCCCTCGATCACGTCGCCAAAGCGCTCCCACGTCTTGCCCGTCCACCTCAGCAGCTGCATCGCCCTGATCGGGTGGAAGTTCGTCGAGCTGGTGTTCACCTTGATCCCCGGCAGCAGAACCGGATCGTAGGCATCGTGCAAATTGGCCGCCTGCTTCATGATATTCGCCCGCGAAAAATCGCCGTCGCACTGTTTCAGTACCTGCAGCATCACCACGCTGACGCCATAGGCAAAGATCGGGCTAACATCCGTCATATCCGCACCCGGCAAATATTTCGCCATGAATGCTTGACACTCGTTCATCCCTGGGTCGTCCTTGAACGCCGGGTCGGTCGGGTCCTTCAACCAGCCAGCCGTAATGATGCCGATCCCGTTCTCCGCACCCGCAGGAGTCCTGACCGAACCAACCGAGATCGACACGTTCGTCAGGAAAAATGTCGGATGCCAGTCGAGATCATGCACCTTCTGGATCGCCTGAGCAGCGAATTTCGGCGTAGCTGCCACAAGCAGGACATCCACGCCCGCAGCCTGCAGCGCCGTCAACTGGCTGTCCACCTCGCGTCGGTCTCTCGTAGCTGGCTTCCTTTACGACGACAGTGCCATATTTGTCGCCCAGAACGTCCTTCACTCCGAGCTGGGTAATCCTTCCCGAAGTCGTCATTCTGATAAAGAATCCCCAACTTAGCGCCCGGCTTCTGCGCCATCATGTACTTCGTATAGATCTGGCCTCGGTCCGGTAGCTGGGCTGATAACCCATCGTCCAAGGGAAATGCTGATAGTCGCCCCACTTGTCCGCGCCGGTCGAAATGAACAGATGCGGTACATTTTTTATGTTCACATAACGCTGGATCGCCGTGTTCGGCGGCGTTCCCAGGGTTCTGGAACAAGAATGCGACCTGGTCCTCCTCGATCAGGCGGCGAACCTGCTCGACCGTCTTCGGCGGGCTGTAGGCGTCATCGTAGGAGATGAAGTTGATTTTGTGACCGGCCACCCCACCTTGGTCATTGACCATCTGGAAGAATGCCGTCTCCGTCTTGGCGATGACGCCGTAAGCCGATGCCGGCCCACTGTACGCATCGGTATTGCCGATCTTGATCTCGGTCGCCGTCACGCCCGGCAGATCTGCAGCCGAAGCAGGCTGCGTGACGCCCAACAGCGTCGCCAGCAACGTTACACCAAACAACGCACAGGCCGTCCGGCCCGGACGCGAGACAACAATATCGTGTTCGCATGGAAACGGGGTCGCCACCGTATTCATTCCTAAGTCTCCCGTTGGGTCCTCCTTCATGCCCGTACACTCAACGAAGGGGAAGCCGTCGCAATCGCTGACGGCCAGCCCGGTTTCCAGCCGATCCCGGCCAATTTTCTTAATCGTCACAGTTACCACCTCTTTTACAGCCGCGACGGTGTGCTACGTCAGTCCGATGCACGCGCCGCTTCGTCGCCGAACTGCCGATTGATGAGCATTACCGCAACGGTGCCCTCAGGGCCGGTCCCGACAACGGCCCGACGCCTCTATGAATGCGCGGATTGCGGGCGGATCCTGATCGTGCCGCCGTTGCCCCCCGGCTCCCGCGCCCTTTGCCCGGGTTGTGACGCCGAGTTGCGCCACACCCGCCGCGATCCGCTTCTGTTACCCCTGGCGCTCAATCTCAGTGCGCTGATCCTGTTTCTCCTGGGCGCGACGTTGACCCTGATGTCCGTCAGCACGGCCGGGCAGCAACGCATCGCCGAACTGGTCACCGGTCCGGTGGAGATGGAGAAGTACGGTCTGTGGGAAGTATCGCTGGTCGTGCTGGTCACCACCGTGGTCGCACCGCTCGCCCGCGTGCTCTGCATGCTGTCCGTCCTCCTCGGCGTGCGGCTAAGGCGGCCGCCAGCCGAACTGCGCACCATCTTCGCCTGGGTCGAGCACCTGCGTCCGTGGTCGATGGTGGAAATCTACCTGTTGGGACTGTTCGTCGCCTACGTGCGGCTGAGCGGGATGACGACCGTCGATCTCGGGCCGGCGATCTTCGCCTTGGGCGGCCTGATGGTGATCATGGTATTGGCCGACCACACGCTCGATGCCCAGGCGGTGTGGGAGGCAATGGAACCACGCAACCGCCGGCTGCGTCGCAGGCTGGATTCGAACCGGGTCACATCGGACCGGCCCACGCCGCACCATGCCCGATGGCGCATCGGCTGCGATACCTGCGGACTGGTAAGCCGGGCCGCGCCGGGAATGCGCTGCCCGCGGTGTGGTTTCCGCCTGCACCACCGCAGGCCCCATGCGATCCAGCGGACCTGGGCCTTTTCGCTGGCGGCATTGATGCTTTACATACCCGCAAATATTTATCCGGTGCTCACGGTTGTCCGACTCGGCGCCGGTCAGCCAAGCACCATCCTCGGCGGCGTGCGGGAGCTGCTGGAGCTCGGGATGTGGCCGCTGGCTGCCCTGGTGTTCTTCGCCAGCGTCGTCGTGCCTGTCCTGAAGCTGGTCGGACTCGGTATCCTGCTGATTTCGACGCAAATGGGGACAGATTGGGCGCTAAATGACCGAATCGTGCTGTATCGGATCGTCGAGGCCATCGGCCGGTGGTCGATGATCGACATTTTCATGGAATCCATCCTGGTCGCCTTGGTGCAGTTTGGACAGCTCGCCAGTGTGTATCCCGGCCCTGGCGCGGTCGCCTTCGCCGCGGTCGTGATCCTGACCATGCTCGCTGCCCGCAGTTTCGATCCTCGCCTGATGTGGGATAACGCCCGTCCGCGAGCCGAAGCGGCATGAGCGACCTGCATCCCACCGCGGTTGTGCGGTCGAAGATCGAGCACAGGCGCCGTCTGTCGCTGATCTGGGCAATCCCGGTCGTAACGGTGATCATCGGGGGATGGCTAGCCTGGCGAACGCTTTCCGAGCGTGGACCGCTCATTACCGTCACATTCGAGACCGCCGAGGGCTTGCAGGCCGATCAGTCCCACGTCCGGCATAAGGACGTTGATATGGGCGTCGTGCAGAAGGTCGGCCTTACCCCCGACCTGAGGCGCGTTCAGGTAACAGTGCGGATGAACCGCGAAGCCGAACCCCTGCTCACCGACAAGGCACAATTCTGGGTCGTGCGGCCGAGGTTCTTCGCCGGCTCCATCAGCGGCTTGCAGACGCTGTTCTCCGGCTCCTACATCGATCTGTTGCCCGCCGCCGGGGGGGGCCAGCCACAGCGCGATTTCGTAGGCCTGGAAAATCCACCCGTCCTGCAATCGGACGTCCCCGGCCGCACATTCCTGCTGGCGGCCAAGCGCATCGGATCGTTGAATCTCGGCTCACCGATCATGTTCCGAGACCTGGAGGCCGGGGAAATCCTCGGCTGGGACATCGGCGAGATGGCTCGGGATATTACCGTCCACGCTTTCGTGCGAGAGCCATTCGACAAATACGTGCGAAACAACTCCCGCTTCTGGAACGCCTCCGGCGCGACGGTCCAGCTAGGGGCGAACGGCGTGGAAGTTAAGGTCGAATCGCTGCGTGCCATCGTTCTCGGCGCCATCGCCTTCGAAACCCCCGATGACCCGAAGGTCACAACGGAAAGCGATGCCGACCATCAGTTCCAACTGTTTGAGTCCGAGGATGCGGCGGATTCCTCGGTCTACAAGCGTAGCGTCCAGTTCCTCGCCAAATTCTCTGCTTCGGTGTCCGGCCTAAAAGCCGGGTCGGCCGTCACCTTGCGCGGGTTGAAGGTCGGCGAAGTTTCCAGCGTCTCGCTGGTCTATGACCGCAAGCTCGATAATGTTGTCGTTCCAGTCCACTTCACCCTGGAGCCTGAGCGCATTTCGATGCTGGACCTACCAACTGGCGGCAACCTGGACGCCAGGATGCATGATCTGGTCCAGCGCGGTCTGCGGGTAAAGCTGGAATCCGCCAGCATCTTGACTGGACAGAAGCAACTGGCGATGGACGTCTATCATGACGCAGGCCCCGGCCAACTTGAGAAAGAGGGCGACGACTACGTCATTCCCGCGCTGGGCGGAGGCGCGGACGACGTCGCCAGCGCGGCGACCAGTCTGGTCAACCGTCTGAATGCCATCCCGTTCGAGGCGATTGGCAGAAACCTCGACCAGACCCTCGTCGGGGTGAACACACTGGTGAACGACAAGCAGCTCGGCGAGGCGGTCGCCACCCTGCGATCGACCCTCGCCAGCACCCAGACCCTGGTGAACAACCTCAATCACGGCCTGGCGCCGGCAATGGAGCGTTTGCCGGTGATCGCCTCCGGACTGGAGGACTCGGTAAAGCGCACCGATAAGCTGCTCGGCTCTCTGGACACCGGCTACGGCGCTGACTCCCGGTTCAACCGCGATGTCAGCCAGCTAATGGCGCAATTGACCGACGCCGCCCGCTCGGTCCGGGTGCTGGCCGACCTGTTGTCGCGCCACCCGGAGGCGCTGATCCGCGGCCGCACCGACCAGGGGATTCAATGAGCAACGTGGCTGCGCCCCAACTGTCCCGGCGAACTGCTCTGTTTGCGCTAGCCGCCTTGCCGGCTGCCTGTTCGTCACCCAACCCGACCCTGTTCGTTCTGGCGATGGTGCCTGGGACGACCCACAAAGGCGCGCCGAAGGTCGTCAAACTGCGCGCCATCGCCATCGCGCACTACCTGGAACGCTCCCAGATCGTCCGATCGTCCGAGGGTTACCGGATGGACGTGCTGTCCAACGAATGGTGGGGCGAGCCGCTCGACAGCATGATGGGCCGCATTCTGGTGCAGGAGCTTAATCAGCGGCTCCCCGGCAGTACGGTCTACAGCGATAGCGGCGCTATCTCCGCCCCCACGGATGCCACGGTGGAGATCAACCTGCAACGGTTCGATCTCGATCGCGACGGTGCCGTGCTGTTGGCCGCCCAGATTGCGACCGAGGGGCAGCACTCGGCGTCCCGCGCGGTGGAGCTCCAGGTCCGGCCAGCGGACGGGACCACCCAGGCGTTGGTCGCGGCCATGAGCACGGCGGTGGCGCAACTCGCCGACACGATCGCCGCGATGCTTGCGGGACGGTAACAGCTAGTGGTTAGACTCTAACAAAAGGTACCCTCGTTCTGGCTCGCTGCGGCCCGATAACCCGCCATTCGGGCAGGACTCTTCTGTCTGGTTTTTTTACCACTAACACATCGTCGCGAATACCAAACCATCGTTCCCATAAGCGCCCCTCGAGTGTCCGATCACGTCGGACCGCCCTCGGCTGAACCGCGCAACAAATCCTCCAGTTTTGCGTTCAGAGCTTCAACGGCGTACCGCCTTTGTCGCACCGCCTGCGCACGGGCCGCCGGGTCGGAAGGCAGTTGGGCACCCCAATACCGAGCCAAATTCAAGCGTGAACGATCAAGCCACGCCTGTAATTCGGCATCCTCGGACCACCGCTGGTAGTTACGGTTCGTCGCTATCGTCGTGCGCAGCCAATCGGTGTCCGAATCCGGGTGAGGCACGGGGGCACAAAGTTCGTTCTTGAGCGCATCGTCCGAGTAGGCCGCTTCGACATGCGCGATAAAGGCAGCGCTGAACACCTGCTGGCATCGCGTTACCGACTGCAACGTGATCCGCCCGTCGTCGAACACCGGCACCACCGGGCGCCTTTCCGCTCCGTCCGCCGAGCAGTCAAGGTGCAGCGTCCCGGCATTGGTGGGAACTGTTCCGTCATCGAGTATGATCCTGTCTCTCTCGATGCGCCTGACGCGCCCCAAACGGACGACATCCTTGATGCCCCGGAGCCTTTCGAGTTCCGCAAGCGAGGCCGTCGCGCATCGATACATCGTAGGCCGAACCTCGTCGGATATGCGTAGTAATCGACCGCCCGCGGCCAGTCGTTCGAAGAGATCGTCTATCGATGTTGCCTCGGTAATCGCCTGGTTTTGCACGCGGATGCCCGCTCTTACGCGGTCGGTGAACTCCGGACCGGTTTGCGTATTGACCCGATCGTGCAGCCATGCCTCGCGTGGCCTGATCCACGTTAAGTCCCCCGCTTCGATGCCGTGCCAAAGTAGATATAGACATGTGTCCATCGCCGTCTTTCCGGCGCCGACAATTGTATAGCGGTCGTGGCGCTCGCGAAGGGTTGGCAGGGCATTGGGTGCAACACACTGGACGTCGGGCGCAACCTCGTACGGTGGCCGCCGCATTGAGGGTACAACGACGTTCATGTAGGTCGCATCGACAACACGCCGGCTTACGTTCACCGCAAAGTCGTCGCCTGAGAACGCGCGAAAGTGCTGCTCACCCTGGTATTCGCACATTGGGTAATAGGAGACCCTTCCGGTCGGCAGCAGTTGCTGCTGCATCACCGCGTCGTAGTACGCACAGACCTCACCATTGGTTGCGAGTTCGTACAAACCTGCATTCCAACCGGTCTGATCGATTGTGTCGCTTCCGAGAGATCTTGAATTGACACCATAGGCCGTCGACGGCTGATGCAGGCGCACAAACGGGTATGCGGTGGTCCAATGCCCGCCCGGTCGATGATATCTGTCGACAATGACGACGGTCGCGTCTGTCTCTGACAGCAGCGTATCGACGAACGCCATCCCCATGGCACCGGCACCAATCACGAGGTAGTCGCCGTCGATCGTGGTAGTCATCACGCGGGCCTCCGATTGCCTCATCTTGGAACGTTCCTCATGCTGTCGCAGTTTCAGCGGCCCGGGCGACTGACCTGCCGACCACTCAACCAGTGTCGTTCACCGTGACCAAACATCTATTGGGAGAGACTTGTCCGAACATGGGTGCCGCCGGACGTTTCTGCTTCTGGCATCGCTTTGCACTTGTTTGCCGCCCTATGATGAGAAGGTTGCGGTCGGAGCCTGGTACTATACTGGCACCTTCAATGATCTGAGCGAGACCGCCGCCAACGGTGCCCCCAAAAGCGGGGGGCGAAGCCCGGCCCATCTGCTGTTGGACCGTTTGCTGGCGTTGGTGGATCAACGTCGGATCACCGGGTTCGTCCAGCTTGGCGTCGCCGACCGGGCCGTCGACCGCTTTGGAATGTATATCGGCACCGGATTGGCCGTGACCGGGTTGTTACCGGGAAGACCGAACGATCAGGCCGGCATCGCCGCAAACCGCGATAGAGCTCACCTATCTGGCGCGGACCCGCGCATCGCCAACGCGACCGTGGTACAACTGTGCTTCGCAATGACGTATTGATGCCGGAGCACGCGCCCCACGTCAGCCCCCGGGCGGGTCGGGCTTTGGCCGTTCCGCCTTGCCCCGCAACACTCTAAATCCGGACGGAATCAGCTGCTGCCGCGTGATTGAGCGGGCCATGGCCCTGGCCCAGACCCGGCGCGGACTCAATAGCGGCCCGCACATACAGGCGGGCACGGATCATCGCGTCGCGGACGCTTAGTCCCTGCGCCAACCCGGCCGCGAGAGCCGAAGCGGTCGTGCAGCCGGTGCCATGAGTATGCCGCGTAGCAATCCGAGGGGCAGCGAACGCCTCCGTCCCATCCGACGTCGCCAGCAGATCGGTCACCGTCGCGGAGTCGAGATGACCGCCCTTCAGCAACACCGCCGGCACGCCCATCGCCAGCAGAGCAGTGGCGGCCGCTCGCATGTCGGCCTCGGTAAGGATCGTCATACCGGTGAGCGCCTGGGCTTCCGGCACGTTGGGCGTGATAATTGCCGACATCGGCAGCAGCCGCCGACGCAACGTGTCAACCGCCTCGGCCAAGAGCAGGGCGTGACCACCCTTCGCCACCATCACCGGATCCAGGACCACGGGCACGTTCGGAGCAAAATCCGCCAGCGCGTCGGAGACCGAGCCAATCGTGGCGACATCCCCAAGCATTCCGATCTTGATGACATCGGCGCCGATGTCAGACAGGACAACTTCGATCTGCTGACGGATAAAGGCCGGCGGCACCGGCATCACACCATGCACGCCCAATGTGTTCTGCGCCGTCAACGCGGTGATCGCCGTGGCCGCAAAGGCCCCCAGTGCGGTGATCGTCTTGATGTCCGCCTGGATGCCGGCCCCCCCACCGGAGTCGGATCCGGCAATGACCAGCACTCGGCCGCGCATCAGCATGAGAACTCCTCTTCCCTCGGCCGTAATCGTAGGTCGACTGTGCCCGACGGTCGTGGCTCAGGGCAATGGAGCCCCTGGCACGCGAGTCACCGATGGCCTGCGGGAACAGTGCTTCGAACGAGCGGCGATTTGCGGACCGGTGCCGTCCCGCCCGCTGGGTTCGTCTAGATCACGGCTTCCCGGAGCCGCGCCGCCTCGGCGATCATCTCACATAGAGAATCCACCACTTCGGCAACCACCGCGCTATCCTCGCCCTCCGCCATTACCCGGACCAAAGGCTCGGTGCCACTCTCACGGATCAGTACCCGCCCAGTTCCGCTCAGACGCACTTCGGCATCGCGAATCGCCGCCTGTACCCGCGTCTCCCGCAATGGGGAAACGCCGCTGAACCGGACGTTCTTGAGGCGCTGCGGCAGCCGATGGAACACCTGCAGGACCTCCGAGGCAGGACGTTCCTGCCGCACGAGAACCGCCAGCACCTGAAGGGCCGCGAGCAATCCGTCCCCGGTCGTGGCGAAATCGGACAGGATCAGGTGCCCGGACTGCTCACCGCCGACATTGAGGCCCGAGGCACGCATGTGCTCCGCCACATAGCGGTCGCCAACCTTGGTGCGGTGCAGTTGCAGCCCCAGATCGGCCAAATGACGTTCCAGTCCCAGATTGGACATCACAGTCGCAACGATGCCGCCGCCGCGTAGCGCGCCGGACCTGTGCCAGGTCTGCGCAATCAGTGCCAGGATCTGGTCGCCATCGACCACTTCGCCGTTCTCATCGGCAATAATCACGCGGTCGGCGTCGCCATCCAGCGCTATGCCCAGATGCGCACTATGCTCCAGCACCTTCGCGCACAGGAACTCCGGCACCGTAGAGCCGCAGCCCTGGTTGATGTTGAAGCCATCCGGGGCGACGCCCGCCGGAATGACCGTGGCACCCAGTTCCCACAGCACGGTCGGCGCCACCTTGTAGCCCGCCCCATTGGCGCAATCGACCACGATCCGCAGGCCGTCCAACCGCGACCCGCGCGGGAAGCTGGCTTTCGCCGCCTCGATATACCGCCCGGCCGCGTCGTCCAGCCGAGCCGCGCGCCCCAGCAGGTGGGAATCTGCAAGACGGTCGGCGAATCCGCTTTCCATCAGCGCCTCGATTTCCGCTTCCTTCTCGTCGGACAGTTTGTTGCCGTCGGGACCGAACAGCTTGATGCCATTGTCCTCAAACGGATTGTGCGATGCCGAAATCATCACGCCCAAATCGGCTCGCAGCGATCTTGTCAGCATCGCCACCGCTGGCGTCGGGAGCGGTCCAAGCAGGGTCACGTCCATCCCCGCGCCGATGAAGCCGGCGGTCAGCGCGGGTTCGATCATGTACCCGGACAGCCGCGTGTCCTTCCCGATCACCACGCGATGGCGATGATCGCCGCGGGTGAACAGCAGGCCGGCCGCCTGCCCCAGGCGCAGGGCGATCCCGGCTGTCATCGGTTCGGTGTTGGCCTTGCCGCGGATCCCGTCGGTGCCAAACAGGCGTCGTGTCTTGCTCATGCGTCTTCCATCGCCTCGTTCGGTACCTCTACATAGAATCCAGGGCGTTGGGGAAGCGGAACTGTGCATCACTCAAACAATGTCTGCCACACCCTCAATGCCTGGACTGTCTCCGGGACATCATGTACGCGCAGGATTGACGCACCTCGCAGCACCGCGAACAGTCCTGCCGCCAGCGACCCGCCCAGCCGATGGTCCGCCCGGCTCTCCATCGACAACCTGCCGATAAAGCTCTTGCGCGAAGCCCCCACCAAAATCGGATAGCCAAGACCGCCAAGGTCGGGCAGCCCCCGCAACGCCGCCAACGAGTGCGCCGCCCGCTTGGCGAAACCGATCCCCGGATCGAGTGCGATCTGCTCCGGCCGAATGCCGGCCCTGATCGCTGCCTCGATTTGCATCGACAGTTCGGCCCGCACCTCCGCAACGACATCCCGATAGACCGCCCGGGAGTCCATTGTCGCCGCTTCACCTCGGCTGTGCATAAGCACAACCGGGCAGGCGAGTTCCGCGACAACCTCAGCCGACCACGGATCACTGGTCAGGGCGGAAACGTCATTGACGATTCGCGCACCGGCGGCAACGGCTTGTCGCATCGTGCCAGCGTGTCTCGAATCGATCGAGACAAGGACTCCCGACGCCGCAAGGGCGCGAATGACCGGAATAACTCGTTTCTGCTCCAGTTCGGGAGACACCGGCTCGGCGCCCGGGCGGGGTACTTTCCCCACCGACATCAACAATGTCCGCACCGTCTGCCGCCATGGCCAAACCAGCTTCGATGGCAGCCTGCGGGTCCGTCCAGCGCCCGCCATCGCTGAAGCTGTCCGGCGTCACGTTGAGAATGCCCATGACCCGCGGCCGGTTCAGGCTCAATCCGGCCCAATGCTCGGGAAGTCGAGGAGGTGAAGACATTCCGGGCTGAACCAAAACGCTAGACGTTAACGGATTATCAAATAGCCACATATTCCGAGCGGCTGGGTACACAAGAACACCGGGACGCGTCGCTGTGACGTGGGAGGCGCATGAGGTTTCTTCCACCGTAGCGGGAACCGCTTCTGGAGGTCGCGGCAAACATTCCGCCTGCCAGCCGTCATCTCGAGCTCGACAAAATCTCCTCTTTACAGTCCCGCGGCGACTTTGCCTGAAACGCGAACCGCCGGCTGTCACTCTTGAGTGATTGACGGCAAATGCTGTGATTGTGTGGTCTCTAGGTCGCCACTTGCTATTTGGGCGCAGCGACTTTTCCATTATGCTTTCAGAGTAATACTGCTGGTGTGGGACACAAGCGGTGGAGGGTGACGCCTGGTTCAAATCTGGCCGCTGTCCGTTACTTACACGAACCGGTATTGAGACCCATCCAAATTGCCGGAAAATCACAATTCTACAACCAGAATGATACGGACCGGAGAGCGAATGCGCGCGAAAATCTTCAGACGTTGCGTTTGCACCACGTTGTGCCAGCAGAAGTGCAGCCTGTAGTGAAAACTGTTTTCAAAGCGGCCGAGGCAAAAAGATCTTTACCGAGCACTAAAGAACTTGCGAGGCTTAAGTCGAGGTCGCACCGATGAAAGACCTTGAGAAGAGCAGACCCGACTATATGAGAGAAAGGGGAACGACTGCGAGCCGTAATGGGCGAGCGGTTGAAGGTCGGTACCTCAGAGTATCCACAAGGGCCCGCAGCAACCAGATTACTCGATAGTGGGGACGGTTCGACGTTCAGGAGACGACCGTGCGCATCGCGGGCTTCCTTCACGAAATTCGACCCACACTTCCGATGAGCGCCAGGCGTTTGAGCGCCAGGCGTTCAGAGATGTGCTTAACCCCGTCGGCGGCGGTATGTTTGCGGCCGGCGGCGTTTGGGTGGTGAAAGCCCGGTCGGACTACGTAAGTGCCGCCGCCCCTTCAGCGCTGCCCCCGACCGGCTCATGCGCCCGGGCGACTCGAGATCGATCCGGCTCCCTCAGCACCACAGCCGACTCGCATCACCTTGTGATCCGAGCGCGCGTCGTGAACGTACCCACGCTCCCTTCGCTTCATTGCATGATCAGCCGCTCTGCAACGCCGCCGGGGCGCGGATCGCCGCCGTCCGGGATCTGTCCAATAGGGTGGTATCGCGAATCAGGCCGAGTTCCTTGACCGATCAGGACATCAACGACATCGCCGTCACCTGTCATCAAGACCAGTTCGATTGCTCGCCCCCCTTTCAGCCGCCGCGGCCCCCGAAGTTACCGGCCGCGAGGGAGGCGCTACCCTACCCGCAACGTGCCAGCGATAGGGTTTAATCGGGTCCGACCCGCCGGAGGATATCGCACGGGCGCCGCGCTCAAACCCTTACTCCTAACCACGACGCCACGATTAGATCTGAAGTCGAATCATTAAAAATGTTATAAACCAATCGTTTATCATTGCTCGGCCAAGTCCCAGCCAGCAACGTCCCGCGCGTTGCCGATGCACGTGCCTTCCCTTTCGGCACCCCCTGCACAGGGACAGATCATACGAAGATTTTCAGACATGGAGCCCGGCGGGTGGTGTAGCCTTGCAGGGTGATACAAATAACAGGAACGAAAACGATACACGTTAACGATTCATTAAGCATATACCTGTATGCCGAGCGCTTCGGTGCGACCGAACATCCGGATGCACCGCAGAGCTCGGAGAGGCGCATGACCCATCCGGCAGCCACCTTCGAGGCGGTCGCGCCCGGGAGTGGCGCCCCCAACGTTTACCCCCAACGCTCCCGCGATCAAACCCGCCCGGCTCGTCATGCCGCCTACTCGATGAAATCTACTTTTTACGATCGTGTGGAGATTTTGCTTGAAATGCGGCGCGCCCCTTTCACTATTCCGTGATCGACGGGGATGCCAGGATACGTCAGGCTCCCGGACATGCCGATTGCCATCTCTTGAATGACGACGTCTCAGCCTCATCCTCACGAGGTGGTACTGCCGGAGCGTGGCGCCGGCAGGTGATGAACGACGCTTCGATCAGGTCGAGCCAGAGTGGGTTTTCGAACCGGTATAAGAAAGATTGATGCAGATGATCGCGGTTTTGCTGACCATGGGCACGTCGATATCACGGTCGCGAATATCAGAATGATGCGAATCGGCGAAAACATTCACGCGACACCCCCCTCATACGCTACGGTTGCACCCATCTTGCATGAATGGGTGCGTGCGAACCTCAATGACCGTGGCACCACCTCTAACACAGGAGCGGCCGATGCAGACGGTCGATGACATTTTCACCGCCTACGCCAAGACGTTCGAGGCTCATCGAGAGGCCGAGATGTCACTGGCCGAGTACCTCGAGGCCTGTAAAAAAGACCCCTTGGTCTACTCGACGGCAACCGAGCGGCTGCTGGCTGCGATCGGTGAGCCCGAGATGGTCGATACCTCGAAAGATCCGCGCCTCGGCCGGATTTTCATGAACCGGACCATCCGGGTCTATCCGGCGTTCAATGAATTTTACGGCATGGAAGAGACGATCGAGCGCATCGTCGGCTTCCTCCGTCACGCTGCCCAGGGCCTCGAAGAGCGCAAGCAGATCATGTACCTGCTCGGCCCCGTCGGCGGCGGCAAATCCTCGCTGGCGGAACGGCTGAAGGCGCTAATGGAAGCCTACCCCATTTACGTCCTCAAAGCCGGCGACGATATCAGCCCGGTGTTCGAAAGCCCGCTTGGCCTGTTCGATCCCGAACGGATGGGCCCGATCCTGGAGGACCGCTACGGCATCCCGGTCCGCCGCCTGACCGGATTGATGAGCCCGTGGTGCATCAAGCGACTCGACTCGTTCGGCGGCGACATCTCCAAGTTCCGTGTCCAAAAGCTGATGCCCTCGCGGCTGCGCCAGATCGCCGTCGCCAAGACCGAACCCGGCGACGAGAACAACCAGGACATCTCTTCGCTGGTCGGCAAGGTCGACATCCGCAAGCTGGAACTGCACGCGCAGAACGATCCCGATGCGTACAGCTACTCGGGCGGGTTGAACCGTGCGAACCAGGGCATGCTCGAGTTCGTCGAGATGTTCAAAGCGCCGATCAAGATGCTGCATCCATTGCTGACCGCGACGCAGGAAGGCAACTACATCGGCACGGAGAACATCGGTGCGATCCCGTTCCAGGGGATCATCATGGCCCACTCCAACGAGTCGGAGTGGCAGTCGTTCAAAAACAACAAGAACAACGAAGCCTTCATCGACCGCATCTACGTCATCAAGGTGCCGTACTGCCTGCGGGTGACCGAAGAGCAGAAGATCTACGAAAAGCTGGTGTCCCGGTCGGAGTTGGCCGAGGCCCCCTGTGCCCCGGCCACATTCGAAATGCTGGCTCGGTTTTCCGTGCTGACACGCCTGAAGCGGCATGAAAACTCGACGATCTTCGCCAAAATGCGGGTCTATGATGGCGAAAGCCTCAAGGAAACCGATCCGCGCGCCCGTTCCTTGCAAGAATACAAGGATACCGCGGGCGTCGAGGAAGGCATGGACGGCGCTTCAACCCGCTTCGCCTTCAAGGTTCTGGCGGCAACGTTCAATCACGACACGACGGAAATCGCTGCCGACCCGGTCCATTTGATGTATGTCCTGGAACAGTCGATCCGACGCGAGCAAATGCCGCAGGAGACCGAAAAACGTTACCTGGAATTCATCAAGGGCGAGTTGGCACCCCGTTACGCCGAATTCATCGGCAACGAAATCCAAAAAGCCTATCTCAAATCCTACCACGATTACGGCCAGAACCTGTTCGACCGCTACGTCTCCTACGCCGACGCCTGGATCGAGGATATCGACCACAAGGACGCCGACACGGGCCAATTGCTAAATCGCGAATTGCTCAATCAGGAGTTGACGAAAGTCGAAAAGCCGGCGGGCATTGCGAATCCAAAAGACTTCCGCAACGAAGTTGTGAAGTTCAGCCTCCGTGCTCGGGCCAATAATAACGGGAAAAATCCATCCTGGACCAGCTATGAGAAGATCCGTGACGTGATCGAACGGCGTATGTTCAGCCAGGTGGAGGAACTGCTGCCGGTCATCAGCTTCGGGTCGAAGAAGGACAGTGACACCGAAAAGAAACACACCGAGTTTGTCGATCGCATGACCGCCCGCGGATACACCGAAAGGCAGGTGAGGCGTCTTGTGGAGTGGTATATGCGTGTTAAGCAGGCGGGCTGATATGCCCGCCCAGTATCAGAAAGGCCTTACGGGCACACGATGCACATAGTCGATCGCCGTCTGAACCCGAGTGGCAAAAACCTGGCGAACCGCCAGCGCTTCATGCGGCGCGCGAAAGCGCAAATCCGGAAGGCGGTGCATGAAAGCGCCGGCAACCGGAGCATCAAGGACGCCGACGAAGGCGGCGAAGTGGTTCTGCCGGCCCAGGGTGTCCATGAGCCCTCGTTCCGGCGGAGCTCCAGCGGCGGAATCCGGGATCATCTGCTGCCCGGCAATAAGGAGTACATCGCTGGCGATACCATCCAGCGGCCGCCGAACGGCGGCGGCGGCAGTGGGTCGGAGGGTAGCCCGGATGGCGAGGGCGAAGACGATTTCCGCTTCGCCTTGTCGCGGGATGAATTCGTCGATCTGTTCCTCGAGGATCTCGAGCTTCCAGACCTGGCCAAACGCCGGGTCGTGAACGCCGAGGCGGTGGTCTACCAACGCGCCGGCTACTCGGTTAGCGGTTCCCCCGCCAATCTGGCGCTGAACCGCACGGTACGGAACAGCATGTCTCGCCGCATCGCGCTGCGCCGGCCGAAACCGGAAGAACTGCAGGCGTTGCTCGATGAGATCGAAGCCCTGGATCCAGCCGACGAAACCAAGCAAATCGCCCTCCAGGAGGAATACGACCGCAAAAAGCGCCGCACCGGGATCATCCCCTACATCGACCCGCTGGATGTTCGCTACCGGCGGTTCGAAGCACATCCGAAGCCGGTTGCACAGGCGGTGATGTTCTGCCTGATGGATGTGTCCGGTTCCATGACGGAGCACATGAAGGACCTGGCCAAGCGGTTCTACGTGCTGTTGTATATCTTCCTGCGGCGGCGGTACAAGAACGTCGAGGTCGTATTCATCCGCCACACCCACCAGGCCTCCGAGGTCGATGAGGAAACCTTCTTCAACAGCCCGGAAACCGGCGGCACCGTTGTGTCCACCGCGCTCGAGGAAATGCAGCGCGTGATCGAGGAGCGCTACAGCCCGGACAACTGGAACATTTACGCGGCCCAGGCGTCCGACGGCGATAACACCGCCAGTGACAACGAGAAGACCGCCGCCCTGCTCACCAACATTCTGCTGCCGGCCTGTCAGGTACTATGCGTACCTGGAAGTCGGCCGCAACTCAGAGCACTTCCCGCCCGGCTTCATCCGCCGGGACAGCGATCTGTGGCAGACCTACTCGACGATCATCCGGGCAGGCGCGCCCATGGCGATGCGGAAGGTTGGGCATCGCCGTGACATTTATCCTGTCTTCAGAGAGTTGTTTGCCAAGAAAACCGGGGCGGAGGCCGCTGCCGAATGAGTTCCACGCTGATCCGGGCAGAACGCCCGCTGTTCGAAGGGTGCGATTGGGAATTCGGTACCATCCAGCGCTGCTACGACGCGATCGAGAAGGTCGCGCTCAATGAAATGGGCCTCGACATCTATGCCAACCAGATCGAGGTCATCGGCACTGAGCAGATGCTGGATGCCTACTCCTCGATTGGCATGCCGCTGTTTTATAAACACTGGTCGTTCGGCAAGCATTTCTCCCGCAATGAGGCGATGTATCGCGCCGGCATGCAGGGATTGGCTTACGAGATCGTCATCAACTCCAACCCGTGCATCAGCTACATCATGGAAGAGAATACCGCCATGATGCAGACATTGGTGATGGCGCACGCGGCGTTTGGGCATAACCACTTCTTCAAGAACAACTATTTGTTCCAGCAGTGGACCGACGCCAACGGCATCCTCGACTACCTGGAGTTCGCCAAAGACTACATCATGCAGTGCGAGCAACGGTACGGGGAGGCGCAGGTCGAACGCCTGCTCGATGCCGCGCACGCGCTGATGAACAATGCGGTCCACAAATACCCACGCAAGCGCGCCGCCGACCTCCGCTCTGAGGAAAAACGCGAGCGGGAACGCCGCGAGCACGATGAAAGGGTGTTCAACGACCTGTGGCGCACCGTCCCTGGCAAGGAGAACATCCGCCACGACCCGACGGCGGCGGAGCAGCGCAAGGCCCTGCTCGAACTGCCACAGGAAAACATCCTGTATTTCATGGAGAAGTCAGCTCCCAGGCTGGCGCCCTGGCAACGGGAAGTGCTGCGGATCGTTCGCATCATCGCGCAATATTTCTACCCGCAGTCGCAGACCAAGGTTATGAACGAGGGTTGCGCGACCTACTCGCACTACACGATCCTGAACCGGTTGCACGAAAAGGGCCTGCTCACCGACGGCGCGATGGTCGAGTTCCTGTCTTCGCACACCAACGTCGTTTTCCAGCCCGAATTCGATGACCGTCGCTATTCCGGTATCAACCCCTACGCTTTGGGGTTCGCCATGATGCAGGATATCGAACGCATCTGCACACTGCCCACGGCCGAGGACCATCAGTGGTTCCCGCATATCGCCGGTTGCAACGACCACATGAACGTGCTGCGCGACGTGTGGGCAAACTATCGCGACGAGAGCTTCATCCTGCAGTATCTCAGCCCGAAACTGGTTCGCCAGTTCGGTCTGTTCCATGTCATGGACGACTCGAATGAGCCTCACCTGAGGGTCGAAGCCATCCACGACGAGCGCGGCTACCGCAAGATCAAGCAGGCGCTTTCGAAGCACTATGACGTGTCGTGGAACTCGGCCGATATCCAGGTTGTGGACGTCAATCTGGCCGGCGACCGCCGCCTGATCCTCCACCACCGCGCGCTGAACCGCATCCTGCTGGAAGAAAAAGACGCCAGGCTCGTGATGCAACATATCGCCGATCTGTGGGGCTATGACGTGCTTATGAAGGAAATCGACCCGGCCACTGACGCGGTACTGAAGGAGCATTCCGCCGCCCCGAAACCGGGTATCGTACGGATCGAAACTACCTGACGCGACGTAAACTAATTCTGTGATGGCGAGGCGCACACCCGCCATCGACCCAGCCTCCGCGATCTCCGCGGCCCGCTCCCGTCCGTTGGCGGCATCGGGCGGGGCCACTCCACATGACCCCCCTCAACCCGTCCGAAATCGCCGAGTCGGCGGGGGATAATCGCGCGCCGGCCGAGGTCACCCGATTGCCTCGCCCCCCCGAGCTTCCCGCCGCAGCAGCGCAACCATCAGCAGCATCCCCGGCAACGCCCCTGCCATGCACACCGCATAGAACAGCGTCCACCCCAGCGAAGCGGCCATCACCCCGGACGCCCCCCAATCGTATGGATCGCTAGCTGCGGCACCGACGACAGCAGCGCGTATTGCGTCGCCGCGAACTCCCTGGCGCACAAAGCCGACAGAAACGTCAGGAACGCCGCATCGGCCAGCCCCTGCGCGAACGCCTCGGTTGTCACAGTTGCATACAGCACCGCATGCTGCCCGGGCGTTAGGGACAACACCACATACATTGCCATCGCCACCGTCTGCGCCCACCCCGTCGCCAGCAGCGCTCGGCCAACACCAATTCGTACTACCAACCAGCCTCCCAGCGTGATGCCGACCAACGTGCCGCCAAGCGAGAACGGTCCCGTAGCGGCGATCGCCGCCTTGTCGAAGGTCAAAGACCGATAAAACGGCGCTGTCATAATCCCGGCCATCGCCTCCCCCAATTTGAACAGGGCGACGAATGCCAGCACCAGCAGTGCCGAGGGCCGAACAAGGAAGGACCGCACAGGATCGACAATCGCGTGCCGCACCCCCCGCGACAGGACTGGCACACCCGGGTCCTCCCGCCGCGCCACCAGAGTAACCAACCCGCCGGCAGCCACCAGGACCGCAACTCCAAGTAGTGCCAAATGCCAGCCGACGGCTGCGGCCGCCGCGATGGCGCCCGTCGTGGAGACCAGCAACGCCACCCGGTACCCCCAGACATAGACGGCAAGCGCAAGCCCCTGGCGCCGCGGCGGGAAAACTTCGATCCGCCAGGCATCAATCGCGATGTCCTGAGTTGCGGACAGCACCGCGACACACCCCGCCGCCGCGAAGGCGGCAATTGGCGCCGCGGCCGGATCGGACAAGGCCAACAGGATCGCCGCCAGCCCCAGTACCGGCTGCACCAGCAAAAGCCACCCACGCCGCCGCCCGAAACGGCGCAAGGCGGCCACCGGCGGGGTTTGGTCCAGCAAGGGCGCCCACAGGAACTTCAGCGAATATGCCAGCCCGATCCACGCGGTCAGCCCAACGACGGCCAGCCCCGCCCCGCTGTCGGACAACCAAAGCCGGAAAGTGAACCCCGATAGCGGTAGCGGCAGGCCGGAGACGAACCCATAAGCCGCCATGGCTCCCAGCTGCCGGTCAACGCGCATCGAGCTGCATCAGGCGAACCGCATCGAGTTGAGTCCCGTCAGGCCGGCAGGTTGGCGTCGCCCTTGCCCAAAGCGCGCTGCATCGAAACCACATCAACCCAACGGCCGAATTTGATGCCCGTCGATTTCATTGTACCAACCATATGGAAGCCCAGACTGGCATGCACTCCGATCGAGGCGACGTTCTCCGAGTCGCCGATCACCGCGATCATCTGCCGCAGACCGGCGACGGTTGCCAGCTCGATCAGTCGCGCTACGAGCGCCTTTCCCACCCCCTGCCCACGTACGTCCTCCCGGACATAGATGCTGTCCTCAACCGTGAAGCGATAGCCAGAACGCTCCCGGAACGGCGAGTAGTAGCCATATCCCAGAATGCCCGTGGCGTCGGTGGCGACCAGCCAGACATAGCCGCGGTCGACCACCTCGTGAAAGCGGGCAGCCATTTCCTCGACCGGAGGAGGTTCTTCCTCGAAGGTGCCGGCGCCATGCAGCACATGATAGGCATAGATCGCCTGCAGATCAGGCACATCGGCTTCCCTTGCGTCTCGGATGTCCATCCCTGTCGATCCTCTTCGATAGCCGTCCCAGGATTAGCGCAAATCGTCGCCATTACGACCGGGGAAAATCTCCGGTGTTCGATCCGAAAAAGCGCGAGCCCGCTTACGCAGCGGACGCGGGTCATCTGAAGCCCCCAAAAACCGATAGCTCACCGGTACCCCGGCACAGACGATGACGGCTTGACTGTACCAAGCTCTCTAATCTCCTTTCTGAAAATTCTTCGTTTCGTGAGCGTCCGTCAGCCTGCTAGAAGCCCGTGGTGCCGTACTCACGGGGTGGACACAGCCCGCCAATGCGGATACCGGTCTACCATCCGACCGATCCTAATACGATCTCGAAATTAAGATTTCTGTTGGATCTGACGCTCTAGCCAGACATACTCGAAAACGTGATCAAGTAGTGGTCGAGATAATGGCGATATCGAAAATACGATCCGCTATTTCAGTGTCTCGGCAAAAGAATGTCTTTGGGATGCGGTGATCGCGCGTTCGTGTTATCAACTTGGCTAGCCGCCGCAGAGACCCGGAAGTCCGGCTCGCGCTGTTGTCTGATACACCTCTAAAAGGGTTCGCTCGTGGATATATCTGACGGACACACACCCGGCCCACTGGGAAATAGCCGAGCGCCCGCGACGGTCACCCAGGCGGGCGGCAATGGCGGTGGGGCGGCCAGCGCGGGGATGTCCACCGCAAGCTCGGGCGGACGCGGGCCGATACACCCGCGCCTGCTCGCAATGATGATGTCGGCACGCTATTTTGGCCTGGACCTGGACCCGAACGAGTTCCGCATGGGTCCAGGAGACACCATTCCGACGGCCGCCGCCCTGTCCGCGTGGGCGAAGAGTACCGGCATGTGGTCCCGTGCGCTGCGACTGCGTTGGCGCCATTTGTTCACGGTCGGCGGCAATGGACCGGTCATCCTGCTGTTTACCGACGGCACTGCCGGTCTCCTCGTCGCCGCTAACAACGAACAAAAAATCGTTCTCATACGCGATCCACGTGGCGCCGAAGCCGATCCGCCCGTTCCAGTCGATGAAATGCGTCTGTCGGAGGTCTGGAGCGGCGAAGCGGTACTCCTCCGGGCGGAACGGTCACAGGCCGAGGCCGACCCGCCCTTCACTTTGCGCTGGCTCGCCACTGTCGTGCTTCAGGAAAAGAAGCATCTTCGCGATCTGGTCATCGGCTCCTTCGCCATTAGCATGTTGACGATTTTCCCGCCGCTGCTGGTCATGCAGGTCGTGGACAGGGTGCTGACCCATCATAGCTACTCGACCCTGTTCCTGATCTCCATGATCCTCGCAACCACAGTTACCTATGAGACGTTGCTCGGATACGCGCGCCGGCTGATCATTCTGGTGATCGGCGTCCGGACCGATGCCAAACTCAGCCTGCACGTGTTCAACCGCCTTATCAGGCTGCCGCTGGACTACTTCGAACGGCATCCCGCCGGTGAGACAATGTATCGGGTCAGCCAGGTCAACAAAGTCCGGGAATTCATGACCGGCAAGCTCATGACAACCCTGCTTGACATGATCACCCTGCTCGTCCTGCTGCCTCTCCTGTTCTGGCTGAATGCGACGCTGGCCTGGTTCGTCCTGGTCTGCGCCACTTGTATCATGCTGATTATCCTGGCTTTCCTTCGCCCGATCCGGTTGGCCTTCGCCAAGGTCGTCAACGCTGAGGTCTTAAAGAATGCCGCGCTAGGCGAGACGATCTTCGGCATCAAGACCGTGAAGTCGCTCGCGCTAGAGCCACAGCGCAAATCGCTTTGGGACGAGAGAACCGCCGAGGTCGGCAAGTGGCGCTACGGACTCGGCCGCCTGACGAACTGGCCGCAGACGTTGGTCACACCCATCGAGCGGTTTATGTGGATGGGTGTCATCCTGGTCGGCGCATATCTCGCCTTGACCGACCAGTCCGGTTTCATGGTCGGCAGCCTGTTCGCATTCATGATGCTGTCCCAACGCGTCAGCAGTCCCCTGGTCGGCCTCGCCAGGCTGATCGAGGACTGGGAAGAAGTCGGTGCCGCCATGGGTCAGGCAGGCGAAGTGCTCAACCGGCCGCTCGAGGATGCAGCGAACGGCGGACTGCGTCCGAAGTTCGCCGGAGCGGTGGTGTTCGACGACGTCACCTTCACCTACGCCGGAACCAAGCTTCCCGCACTCGATCGCATCGGCTTCTCCATCCCCCCCGGAACAATGCTCGGCCTGGTCGGTCGTTCCGGCTCCGGCAAGTCAACCGTCACGCGCCTGCTGCAGGGCATCAACCGCGAGTATTCGGGTTTCATCAAGATCGATGGCGCCGACCTGCGTGAAATCAACCTACGTCATCTGCGCTCCAGCTTCGGTGTCGTGCTGCAGGAGAACTTCCTGTTCCGCGGTTCGATCCGCGACAACATCCTGGCCGGCCGCCCCGGCCTGACTCTGGAGGATGCCATCCGGGCGGCACGTTTGGCGGGCGCCGAGGAATTCATCGAGCGTATGCCCAATGGCTATGAGACCTATATCGAGGAAGGCTCCCCGAACCTGTCGGGCGGCCAACGTCAGCGCCTCGCAATAGCCCGTGCCCTTATTACCGATCCGCGCATCCTGATCCTGGATGAGGCGACCAGCGCGCTCGACCCTGAATCCGAGGCCTTGGTGAACGCCAACCTGCTACGGATCGCCCGCGGCCGTACCATGCTGATCGTGTCTCACCGGCTGTCCTCGCTGGTAAACTGCGACCAGATCATGGTGCTCGAAAGAGGCAAACTGATGGACATCGGCCCTCATTCCGCCCTGCTGGAGCGGTGTGCAATCTACCGCACGCTGTGGAACCAGCAGAATCGTCACATGCACAACGAAGGCCCAGGTCACCATGCAACTCCTGCCCCGACCCTCCTCCAAGGCGATTAGTACGACGGTGGAGGACCGGATGGACCCAACCCTGCCGGTCATCCTGGAATACCAGTCTCCCTCCACCGCAATCGTCAACATGCCGATGCCGCGCATTGCGCGCGGCTTCACTCTCACGCTCAGCAGCCTCGTCGTCGCAATGTGCGTCATCTCTGGAGTGATCGAGGTGGATCGCGTTGTCACCGCGACCGGCGTCGTGGTCTCGCGCTCGCCCACGATCGTCGTTCAGCCGCTGGACACAGCCATTGTGCGGTCGATCGATGTGAACCCCGGCGACGTGGTCCACGCCGGTCAGGTGCTGGCGCGCCTCGATCCGACCTTCGCCACCGCGGATATGGGGACACTGGTCGCCCAGGTTTCGACCTTGCAGGCCCAGGTTTCGCGGATGCAGGCCGAAATCGAGAACCGCCCGTTCGCCTACACCGGCCAGGATCCGAACATGGCGTTCCAGGCCTCCATCTATGGCCAGCGCCAGGCGGAATTCAACTTCAAGCTGGAGAATTACCGGCAAAAGGCCGACAGCCTGTCGGCGACGATCAACCGCGCCAATGCCGATATCGCCAACTATGGCGACCGGCTGGCCTACGCCAAGACCCTCGAGCAAATGCGCAAGGATCTCGAGCGTCTGAACGTCGGCTCGAAAATCAACACGCTGTCGGCGATGGATACCAGGGCGTCAGATGCAGGACTATTTGGACAACGCCAAACAGCAACAGCTGGGGGCACAGCGCGACCTCGCCGCGCTGATCGCCGAACGCAACGGCTTTATCCAGAACTGGCACAACGATGTCGGCGAGAAGTTGACCGACGCGCTGAGCAAGCTGTCCGACGCCCGGGAATTGCTGAACAAAGCCCAGTTGCACCGTCAACTGGTGGAATTGCGCGCCGAACAGGACGGAACGGTGATGACAATCAGTAAGGTGTCGGTCGGATCGGTGCTCAATCCCGGCCAGCAGTTCATCACGCTGGTGCCAACCGACGCGCCGTTGGAGGTCGAAGCCAATATTGCCGGCGCCGACGACGGCAACGTCTCCGTCGGCGATCCCGTCGATATCAAGTTCGACACCTTTCAGTATTCACGGTACGGTCTGGCGCACGGCGTCGTCCGGATCGTCAGTCCTGACAGTTTCAATGCCCAGGATGAGCAGCGCAATCCGACAGGTGCGGCTCCTTTGGCAAACAGCCAGCTGCCGACCTTGTGGTACCGTTCGAGGATAACCCTCGATCGGATCGATTTGCACGATACGCCGGAAAACTTTCACCTATCCCCCGGGATGCCGATCACCGCGGACATCCGTGTCGGCAAGCAGTCCGTTCTTCGTTACATGCTCGGTAAAATGATCCCCCTCGCCAGGGAAGGCATGCGGGAGCCTTGATATCGGTCAATGTTTTCGTTGGCCGAACGCGCGGCGGGTTGGCGGGCGGCGGCGCACGAGAGAAGGTTCTGATACCGGTTGGAGCAAACCCGGGCCGGTGTCAGACCGCACCTACCAAGGACATCACGAACACATGGCTCTCCTCGACAAGCTGATTGGTGGATTTTCCCCGGCCGCATCACTGCGGCGGGGCATCCAACTTCAGGAGCAAGGCGATCCGAGGGCTGCCTTCGCGCTATTCTCTCGCGCCGCCCGCGCCAATATTCCGGAAGCTGAATTCCGTGTGGGGCGTTGCTACCTGGAAGGATCCGGCGTTCCACCCAGCCGGGCGGAAGGGGTTCGATGGGTCGAACGCGCAGCCGAGAAAGGCTACGTGGAGGCGCAAGCGCTGCTCGCCACGCTATGTCTGCATGGCATGGCACCGGGCTTCGCCGATGCCGGTCCCGGATCGGGTGCCGGCCTGTTCGGTGGCCAGACCAGCGCCGAGCCGGATTATCCCAGCGCCGCCAAGTGGGCGCGCCGGGCCGCCGAAGCTGGATCGGCGGACGGCCAGGCGGTGCTGGGCTTTATCCTGACCGGCGGGCCCGAGAACCTCCGCAACGTCGAGGAAGGCGACCGCTGGTATCAGAAGTCTGCCGTTGGCGGTTGCCCACAAGGGCAACTTGGCTATGCGCTGGTGCTCGCGCGCGATACCAGCAACCCCGGCACCCAGGAGGAACTGCTCCGCCATCTGAGCCAGGCAGCGGAAAAGGGTCTGGCGACCGCGCTCTTTCTATACGGTATGGTCTTGGAACGCGGGCTCGGGTTGCCTCAGGACCGGACGGCGGCCGCCGCCTGTTACAAACAGGCTGCGGAAAAGGGTCATCGCGGCGCGCAGGCGCGCTGGGGATTTGCCTTGCTTGAGGGCAATGGTGTCGAACGCAACCCCATCGAAGCCGAGTTCTGGCTCCGGCGGGCCGCCTTGGCCGGCGACCCCGAAGCCGCCGCTCTGGTGGGTGACATCTACGCCAAAGGCGGCAACCTGCCGCCAAACTACGCTGAGGCCGCGATGTGGTTCCGCCGCGCCGCGGACGCCAACCACAAGGGCGCCGCCCGCGCCCTCGGAATGTTGCATCTCACCGGGGCCGGCGTTTCCCGCGATCAGGATGAGGCCGCGAAGCTGTTCAGTCTCGCAGCCCAGGGCGGAGACGCCGGTGCGCATGTCGATCTCGGCAACCTCCTGCTGCGCGGTCACGGCAATGAGCAGGATCAGATCCGCACCCGCTCCTGGTTCGAGCAGGCCGCCGCGTCCGGCGACCTGATCGCCGCCTTCAACTTCGGCGTCTGTCTCGCCGAAGGCGTCGGCATCGAGCGCGACGACCGTAAGGCTGCCGAGTGGCTCCGACGGGCGGCGGATGGCGTCATCAACGCACAGTATTGGTACGGCCGCATGCTTATGGAAGGTCGAGGTGTTGCGGCCAACCATGAAGAAGGCCGGGAGTGGATCGCCAAGGCGGCGGACGCCGGCATGATCGAGGCCCAGGTCATGCTGGCCGACATGCTGCTGTCCGGACGCGGCGGGCCCCGAGACCATTCCGCCGCCCTGACCCTGTTCGAGAAAGCCGCCAAGCAGGGCCATGTCGGCGCGATGTTTGCCGTCGGCGCCATGTACGGCGGCGGTCACGACGTGCCGTGGGACCGGGTCGCCGCGCAGACGCTGGTACCGTGCCGCCGCCGAACGCGGGCACCCCTACGCCCAGATGATGCTGGGCCGCTACCTCGCCCGAAACTTGGCCGGCGAGCAGGATTTCGAGGAAGCCAGGCGCTGGACCGAACGTGCGGTCGCCCAGGGTATGTCGGAAGCCAAAGCCGATCTGGCGGCACTCCCCCCACCCCCAGATCCCGACGGGTCCTCGTCCTCGCGTGAGAATGCGACGCGGGCGGCCGGCGATTGATCCATGCTGACGCGCGGACCGGAACCCGCGGTCGCCGCGCTCGCTCGTTCTGCCATCGACCGGGGCGTAGCCGCGCTTGCGACTAACGACGTCGCGACCGCGCTGCGCTGGCTGGAGCGCGCGCACCGGTTGGTCCCGCAGGACCCGAACACGAAACTGACGCTCGCCACCGCGCTTCTGCCCACCGATCCGGATCGAGCGGCGTCCCTCTTTGCCGACATCGCCCGGAAACACGACGTCAGGCAGGCGTGGCTCGGGCTCGCTGCCGCCCAGCTTTACCTCACCGGGACACACGCCGCCGCCGGACCGCTCGCCGTTGTGCTCTCCCGCCACGCATTCGACCCTGATACTGTCGCCCTCGCCGAAAAGATCGGCAGCGGCGGATGGTGTGGCCTGCGGCCCGACGGCACGCTGGAGATCCATGCCGCGACGCCGGTCCAGGTGACCCTGAACGGCAAACCGCGCGGTGACAGGAAGCTGCCCGCAGACTGGACCCGCGCCCGCACTGTTGAGGTCCGGTCTGGCGATACCCACCTGCTCGGCAGCCCGATCCAGATCGACGCCATCCGCCGTATGGCCGGATGCGTCGAGGCCTGGGAAGGCGGGCTCCGCGGCTGGGCCTGGCATCCCGGCGATCCCGCCACCGCGCCCGAGCTGACCCTGACCTACGCCAACGGCCGGCGGCAGACGCTCATCGCGCACGACGAGTTGGTCTCAATCCCGCACACCGGGCCGCTTGCCCGCCCACGCATATTCCATCTGACAAGAGACGATCTGTTAGCCTCCTCCGGTTCGATCCACGTCGCCGGACCGGACGGGAAGGACATCCTGGGCAGCCCGCTCAATCCGTTTGCCGAGGGAGCCGAGCACGTCATCGCCGCCTTGCGCATCGCTGCGGCCTATCCGTCAGGGGCCGCCGTACGGATACGTAACGATACCGTTCTGTATCCCGCCCTCCGCACCGATGCGCCCGTGCCGGATCGCCCTGTCGGTGCCGACGGCCGGCGGCGCGCCGCGACCGTCGTGATCCCGGTGCATGACGGTGGTGCGGTCGTGCTCGCATGCCTCGCCAGCGCGCTTGCCTCCAAGCCGCGGACGGGGCGCATCCTCGTTGTCGACGACGCCTCGTCTGACCCCGCCATCATCGCCGCGTTGGACAGCCTGGTTCGGCAACGAAAGATCAGCTTGCTGCGCCATAACCGGCCGCAAGGCTTCCCCGCCGCCGCCAACGCCGGCATCCGAGCAGCGAAGGGACGCGACGTGGTGCTGTTGAACAGCGACACGCTCGTCCCACCCTGCTGGCTGGAGCGCTTAAGCGACGCCGCCTACAGCGCGCCCGACATCGGCACCGTCACCCCGCTGTCCAACGACGCCAGCATCCTGAGCTACCCCGGACCGGCCGGCAGCAATTCAAAGCCGGACCAGGCCGCCACCAATCGACTGGACCGCCTCGCAACACGCGCCAACGGCCCGGCCGTGGTCGATATCCCAGTCGGTGTCGGCTTCTGTCTCTACCTCCGCCGCGACTGCCTGAACGCCACTGGCGTGTTCCGTGCGGACCAGTTCGCGCAGGGATACGGCGAGGAAAACGACCTTTGTCTGCGCGCCCGCCGGCTCGGTTGGCGCAACGTTGCCTTGACCGGACTCTTCGTTGGACACCACGGTGGCGCGACCTTCAGCGGGCCAACCTCCAACGGTAGTGCCCAACATCTGCGGCAACGCAACAGCCGGCTCATCGAGCAGCTTCACCCCGGCTACCAGGCGCTGATCGATCGCTTCTTGAAGGCCGACATGCTCGCGGAAAGTCGCCGCCGCATCGATCTGCTGGCCTGGAAAGCACGCGGGCGATTGTGGCGGCAGGCGGTGATACTGATCACCCACGACGATGGCGGCGGCGTCGAGCAGCGGCTGCGGCTCTCCGCCCAGCTCCACGCCGAGGAGGGACGCCGCCCGATCTTGCTGAGACCGGCCGAAACCGCGGGCGGAGACCCAGCCATCGTGGTTCGTGACGGACTGACTGACGACCTTCCGAACCTCGTCTTCGGCATGCCGCGAGAACGCGAGGCGCTGCTTCGCTTGCTCCGTGCCGCCAAAGCGGACCGTATCGAAGCACACCACCTCGCCGACTACCCCGCGTCAATCTACGACCTGATCGCCCAGCTCGGCGTTCCCTACGACGTGCATGTCCATGACTACGCCTTGTTTTGTCCGCGCGTGTCGCTCGTCGCGGCGGATAACCGGTATTGCGGCGAACCGGACCTGCGGGATTGCCAGGCCTGCGTCACCGATCACGGCCACTTTCTCAAGGAAACAATAGATGTCGCCGCGCTGCGGCATCGCTCAGCCGGTTTCCTGACCGGAGCCCGGCGGGTCGTCGTGCCAGCCGATGACGTCGGCCTTCGTATCCGGCGATACTTTCCGACGCTCTCGCCTGTGATTGTCCCGCATGAGGACGACGACCTGACGATCCGGCAAATTGTTTCTTCTGAATCTCGATATCGACATTTTGCGGCGCGCAGGCCAAGTGTTTGCGTCGTTGGAGCCATCGGCGTACATAAAGGCTATGATATATTACTTGCCTGTGCTCGTGATGCGGAACAACGCGATCTCGATTTGGAATTCGTTGTCGTAGGCCACACCATCGACGACGACCGTATGATGCAGACGGGGCGGGTCTTCGTTACCGGGCAGTTCAATCCCGGCGAGGTCGTTGATCTCATCGCGGCACAGGACGCAAGTTTCGGCTTCGTTCCGTCGGTATGCCCGGAAACTTGGTGTCTGGGACTAGGAAATCTCTGGCGGGCCGGGCTGCGCGCTGCTGCATTCGACATCGGGACGCCGGCTGAGAGAATAAGACGAACCAGCCGTGGAATTATACTTCCCTTGGGCCTACCGGCAAGTGCTATTAATAACAGATTGGTTGCAGCGATCCGCGCGGCGCCTGAGAAATCTGGGCCGAGGGCATGATCGCTGAAGGCGAAACGTCCAGACGTCTGTTCAAGGTGATCTGGGGGCTATGCCGGCGATCTATGAAATCCGTTGCATAAGTCAAAGAAATGGCACGAACACCTAAAGAGCGAGTGAGCCATATGTCCGAAGTCATGAATGCGACCCGAACGCAAGGCAAGGCGGACGCGCCCGCGCGACCCGCCAGTCAGCCGGTGGATGCGTCGCAGCGGGTCGTCGAATTGCAGGTTTCCGGGCATTTGATGTCGCTGGAATCCGGCCTGTTCTGCGTCTTCCAAACCCCCGGCAGCGCGCCATCCGATCCAGCCACCGGATTGCCCGGCGTCCGCATCACCCCCGCGCCGGGCATCGCCGGGCGACCGGAGGCAGTCAGTGTCAGCACCTTCCGTGAGGATGGCTGGCTCAACGGCACCGCCGCGCTGGTTCGGGTTACCGATGGCTCGGCGCAAATCCTGGTCACGATCTATCAGCATAGGGGCATGGACGCGGCTCCCCGCCTTCAGGTCCTGCGCCTGAGTGGCGAGCCAAACGTCCCGGACGCCCCGACCGTTCCAGTCGCTGGGCCCGCCCGTTCAGCCGCTGAACCGGCCCCTCGTCCCGAAGTCATGGCCCATGTCCAACGGATGGGCGACGTTGGCTGCAAACTCGGGGAATGGCTGGGCGAAAAAGGCAGTCGCCAATGGATCGAAGGCTTCGGTATAGCCCCCGCTAATGGCATCGCCCTGGAAGACATTGAATATCAGGCTGTACTGGGACGCAATTGGCTGTCGCCGTGGGTCGACGGCGGAAAGTTCTGTGGCAGCCGCGGCATGGCGCTCCCTCTGCTCGGCATTAAGGTCCGGCTCAAAGGCGCCGCCGCGAAGGCGTTCGAGTGCAGCTATTCCGCGACCTTCGTCGACGGCAGCGCGGTCGGGCCGGTCAATGAAGGCGAAGCCTGTCAGGCCGAAAGCCTTGCCGCGATGGAGGCGGTCCAGATCGTTATTCGCCCGCGCGCCGGCAAGACCGTCACCAAGGCCCCAGTCGCTAGGCCAGCCTCGGCAGTCGCCAAACCCGTCCCCGTCCACGCCACGAAGCCGGCCGCCAATACCAAACCAGCGCCGAAGCCCGCGGTCAAAGGGCGCATCACGTCCTAGCATCGGGAGCAGCGGGCACGGCCGCGTTGCGTCGCGAGCTTCCGACAAATGCACCGAGTGTCCTTCCCCCACTGTTCGTCGCATCTCACGACGAGCGCGGAGGGTCGGCAGGCCACTGAAACCAAACAGCCAGTGATCCGGAACTGGGGATCGCCTGCTACGGCAAACCCCACGTCCGGGGCACCGGACTCTGTCCTTTTCGATGGACAACACTGGGTGCGCGCGCCCTGCGGGCCCGAACCGCGGTTTCGGATGACGGACCTCTGCGCTTCGGCGGAAGGCACGACAAAACGAAAGGTACCAGCTTGAAGTTCCTGTTCGTTCACCAAAATTTTCCTGCGCAGTTCGTTCATCTTCTACGCCACCTCGTCGCCGCCAAACGGCACGACGTAGTGTTCGTGAGCGAGCCGAACGCCAACGAAATCCATGGCGTCCGCAAGGTCCCCTACGCCCATCCCGAGCTGGATATCCCCCAAACCCACATCGCCGCCCGCGAGCTTGACAACGGTGTCCGGCGTGCCGAGGCCGTGTATCGGACCGTGTTCGGCCTGAAGCAGCTTGGCTACACACCCGACATCATCATCGGCCATCACGGCTGGGGCGAGATGCTGAACCTGCGCGACTTGTGGCCCGAAATTCCGATGTTGGGCTACATGGAGTTCTACTATCAGCATGATAAGGCCGATGTCGGGTTCGATCCCGAATTCCCCGGTCACCCGCTGGATTTCCCGCGTATCCGGGCGAAAAACGCAATCAACCATATCGCGCTGAATCTCGGCAGCACGGGACAGACCCCGACCCAATTTCAATTGTCCACCTATCCCGCCTGGGCACAGCAAAACATCGAGCTGATCTGGGAGGGCGTCGATCTTGACACGTGCAGTCCCGATCCGGCGGCGCGCAAAAAGACTCTCAAGATCGGCGATATGGCGATCAGCCCGACCGACAAACTCATCACCTATGTATCGCGCGACCTCGAGCCGTACCGTGGCTTCCACATTATGATGCGGACGCTTCCCCAACTCATGCGCGCACGCAAGGACCTCAAGGTCGTCATGATCGGCGGCGACGGCATCAGCTACGGTGCCCCACCGCCGCAAGGCGGCACCTGGCGCGAGGTGATGCTGGCGGAGGTCGGCAAGGACATCGATCCGGCTCGGGTCGTTTTCCCGGGACGAGTTCCCTATGACACGTATCTCTCCGTGCTGCGGCGATCCGACGCGCACATCTATCTCACCTATCCGTTCGTCGCGTCATGGTCGATGCGTGAGGCTATGGCGATCGGCTGTCCCGTCATCGGCAGCGACACCGAACCAGTGCGCGAATTCATCACTCATGGCGAGAACGGGCTTTTGACACCGTTCCTGGAGCCCCGAACCCTGGCCAGCGCAATACTCGGTTTGTTGGAAGACAAGGGCCTCACACGCACGTTGCGCCAGAACGCTCGGGCGTACGCCGAACGGCGGCTCGCAATGGCGGATTACCTCGATCAATACTGCAAAGTGATCGGCCGCCTCACAGGCGAAAATCCCGTCTCATTTCACGACGCCCAGCCGCTGCCGATCGTCAGACCGGTTGTGCGCCCGAGAAAGCCTGCACTCGTTGCGGACCCGACCCGCCGATTGCTCACCGCGGACGCTTGATCGGGGCGACGCCGGCGTTTGCTGCATCCCCTCCTCTTTCCCTTCAGTTAACGTGCAACCCAAACCAAAGAGCGGTCGGTTGCCAGGTCGATGTTCGCGCCACAACGCAAATATCAACGAACTGAACGCTTCTCTGGGAACTCTGAATCTCGTAGTCCTCTGCGCTTAAACCGCCGTCAAATCAGCACGAACAGGGTGGTTTCCCCGTCTGCGTGAAAACCGCACACGCAACGAATATCGCCAGCGCGTGCTTTCTGACGCACGCACTGAAAAACATAAGCGGACGTGGCGAACAACGCCAATTCGCGCTAACCCATGTGGACCCACTCAGCGCCGCCCCAGAATGACGGCGTCCCTGGCTCCCGGCAACGCCCGTGGCAATTGACAAAGCGCCAAGCGCCTCTTGCCCCATCCCGCTGCCTTGTGCCACCACCCCGAGACGAGGCGTCTCACCACGCATCGCGACCGAGAGGATCATCATGACCCATAGTGCTTCGGCGCATCTTCCCGTCCGCGGCAACCTTATGCGAGGCAAGCGTGGCCTCGTAATGGGCGTCGCCAACGATCGTTCGCTGGCCTGGGGCATCGCGGCAGCCTGTGCCGCGCAAGGCGCCGAACTGGCTTTCACCTTCCAGGGCGACTCGTTGGAACGTCGTGTCCGCCCTCTGGCCGCCCAGGCTGGTTCGGATCTGGTCATACCTTGCGACGTCGCCGAAGAACCAACCATCGACTCGGCGTTTGCGGCTTTGGCCGAACGTTGGGACGGTCTGGACTTCCTCGTCCACGCCATCGGATATGCCGACAAACAATATCTGCGCGGACGCTACCTGGACACCCCGAGGGCCGCTTTCCTGCAAGCCATGGATATATCCTGCTATTCGTTTACCGCGGTCTGCCAGCGGGCGGTGCCGATGATGAAGCCCGGTGGCAGCCTGCTGACGCTGACCTATCTTGGGGCCGAGCGATGGGTGCCGCATTACAATGTGATGGGCCTGGCCAAAGCGGCGCTCGAGGCCTCGGTTCGCTATCTCGCCGCAGACCTCGGGTCCGCCGGCATAAGGTGCAACGCGATCAGTGCCGGCCCGATCAAGACGCTGGCCGCGTCCGGTATCGGCGATTTTCGTTATATTCTGCGCTGGAATCAGCTCAATTCCCCGATGCGGCGCAACGTGACGATCGAGGAAGTCGGTGGCGCCGGCCTCTATTTGCTCTCCGACCTGGCCGCCGGCGTGACCGGAGAGGTGCATCACGTCGATTGCGGCTACCATACCGTCGGCATGAAACATCCTGATGCACCCGACATCGCCACTGCCGAAGGCTGACCGTTCGCCGCCATGTCGCACAACAGTTTTGGACATTTGTTTCGAGTCACGACTTGGGGCGAAAGCCATGGCCCCTCGATCGGCTGCGTGGTCGATGGTTGCCCGCCCCTTCTGCCGCTGCACGAGGCCGACATCCAGCCCTGGCTCGACAAGCGCCGCCCCGGCCAGTCGAAATTCACGACCCAGCGGCAAGAACCCGACCAGGTGCGTATTTTGTCCGGCGTGTTCGAAGGCCTCACCACCGGCACGCCGATCAGCCTCCTCATTGAAAACCAGGACTCCCGGTCGCGCGACTACGCCGCGATCGCCGCCCAATTCCGCCCCGGGCACGCGGACCTGACCTACGAACTGAAATACGGCATCCGCGACTACCGCGGTGGCGGCCGCTCCTCCGCACGCGAGACCGCGATGCGGGTCGCCGCGGGCGCCATCGCGCGCCTGGTGCTGGGCAGCGCCGTGCGGATTCGCGGCGCCCTGGTTCAGATCGGGCCACATCGGATCGACCGGGATCGCTGGGACTGGGACCAAGTGAACGAGAATCCGTTCTTCGGTCCCGACCCGATCGCGGCACAAACCTGGGAAACGTACCTCTCGGAGGTCCGCAAATCGGGCTCTTCGGCCGGCGCCGTGATCGAGGTCGTCGCCGAAGGCGTACCCCCCGGCCTCGGCGCACCGATTTACGGCAAACTCGATGCCGATCTGGCCGGCGCGCTGATGTCGATCAACGCCGTCAAGGGCGTCGAGATCGGCGAGGGTTTCGCGGCCGCCTCCCTGTCCGGCGAGGCCAACGCTGACGAAATTCGGATGCGCAACGGTCTGGCCGAATTCAATTCCAATCACGCCGGCGGCATTCTCGGCGGTATTTCGACCGGCCAACCGGTCGTCGCGCGCTTCGCCGTCAAACCGACCAGTTCGATCCTGTCGCCACGCAATTCGGTCGATCGATTCGGTAACGATATCGAAATCACTACCAAGGGCCGTCACGATCCTTGTGTTGGAATCAGGGCCGTTCCAGTGGGCGAAGCGATGATGGCCTGCGTTCTGGCCGACCACCTGCTGCGCCATCGTGCCCAAAACCCGGACGCGCCCACCACCACTCGCCTGCCGAGGAACTAGACAAGAACCCATTCCGCCGTCGGGATACGATGCGCAGCAGAAGCTCGCGTATCCGTGATGCCGCATTGCGCAATAACCATGCTTGACGCTTGGGAATAACGCAGCCTGAATGCCGGTCTTAACGGCATGATGCAACGTGTAGTGCCCTTCTCGTCAGCAGATCTGGATTCCACCGGGCTTGTCCCCTGGCTCGCACTCGTCGGCGAGCGCCGCTGGCAGCAGCGGCTGGAGGAAATTCGCGACCTCTCCGCCTCAGGCCGTCGCGCCGGCCAGGCGCTTCGCCAACGTCATGCCATAGAGCTCGGCCTGGACAAATTTCGCCGCCATCACGGCGCGACGCTGTCGGTGACCGAGGCATTGCTGGGGCAAATTGCCGCCGAAATTCCACGCATCGCCACTGAACTAACCCGACATGGCCGCGACCGGCTGATCCAATCGATCCAACTCGGGCTCACAGGCCAGAACACCTTGATCCCTTTATTTCACCTGATCCGCATTGCCCTTCTGCAGCGCGCCCGCGGCTTCACGGTCGCGTTTTCCGGCCTCGACAAGGAGACCCCCCACGATCTGCTGCTGACCCGCGAGCAAATTGAGGTCGAAATCGCCTGCGACGTCATGACCGCCGAGGAAGGCCGCGGGGTGCATCGTGGCGCCTGGTTCCGGTTGGCTGATCGCATCGATCCGGATCTGCAAACCTGGCTCGCCGCCCATCCCGGACGCTATCTGCTGAAAATGACCCTGCCCAATGGCTTGCGAGGCGGCCTGCATGAATCGGGTTCAGACCACGAAACGCTATCTCAGCTGCACCAGCGAATCACCACGATGCTGGAGGCCCGCACGCGGGACGATCATGACGAAGCAATCGTTCTGCGCCTCGATCCCCTGCTTCTGGCGGGCGCTCAAGCCGAGGACACCGGGCTGATCTCTTCCTTGCGCCAGGAATTTGGGCCCGAAGCGCATTTGTCGGTGACCACCGCCGGCGACGGCATCTTCGTCATGGCCGCCCGCGCTGGCCATGAAAATGAAGTCGCCACCGCTATTCACCGCCGCCTCGCGGTGCTCGCTCCCGCCCGGCTCACGGGTGAGCGGCCAGGCATCCTATCGGTGTTCGTCGAAGACACCGATCGCCTCGAGTGGCGCGGTCTCCGCGAGCGCCTGGAACTCGAAGGCGAGGCGCGCCAGTTCATGACCCGTCCAGAAGCCCGCCCCGTGGTCGCGGTCAGCTTTGTCTCCCGCTTCGAACTGTTCGGCCTGGCAGAGCCGGATGCCGCATCCGGCGGCGAATTGCGCTTCCGCAATCCTAGCCATCCGGCCGCCCAATTCGCGGCACTTGCCCCAGCCGTCTTGTCGTCACTGTGATCGATCAAGCGATACGGAAATCCGGTCGCCAACTCATATTCAAGATCAGGCCGCAGCACTGCCATTTTTGCATGGCGGAATTGCTGGGCTGCGCATTTTGAGAGGTGAGCATGTCCACTGCGGAATACCGCCGTAAACTTGATGAACTTGACCGGTTATTGAACGACCCTGATATCCCAATGCAGCCCGACCGTATTTGGTCGCTGCTCGCGGACGTTTCCCGCCCGGAGGTTATGCCGGCAATTCGATCACCTGTGGCGTTACCCACGGATCGCAATGCAGTTTAGGCCCGCTCGAAGGCCCGAGAATTCGTTCACACATACGCGCAAGGTGTGGTCTGGGTGTAACACCCGCAAGATGGCCAGACGAATCCGACACGGCCACTGAGGAAATCAATTCGGTACCCAGGTCTTTCACCACCTGGGTATTTTTTTTGTGACGTGGTGCACAAGATTCGCTGGTCAAAATTGCCGGAAACAAGTCACAATCGTCTCATCCAGTAGCGACGAGAGCCCAGGCATCCAGATAAAGTTGTGACCCTCACGTGAAGAAATTCATTCCGTGATGTGTTAGTTTGTTGACGAAACGCGTGAAAATGTTGCACAAGCCAAGCCTGAGAGGGATCAGCGCACCGATTGATCTCGTAGTCACAAGGAACGTAGATGTCTAAAGCGTTTATTTCGAAGGTCCTTCAGCAGTCAACCGAAGTGACCGGCGCGGCGGCAAACCGGGCGACCAACGATCTGATTGACTCTATCGTTAAGGAAATGAAGCGGTCCGGGAAGTTCACGCTCCCGAGCTTCGGTACCTTTACGGTTCGCAAGACCAAGGCGCGCAAGGCCCTCAACCCGCGCACCGGCGAGTCGATCAAGGTCAAGGCCGGCAAGACCGTTCGCTTCAAGGCCTCGCCGGTGCTGAAGAAGTCAGTCTGATCCCGACGTGGCGCGGCCCGGCGCACCCCGGGCCATTGATACCACGATTAGGCCCAGGGACCATCTACGGCAATCTATCAGTCGCGACTAACACACGCGCCCAATAGAAATTCTTTGTTTCCTTCGGGCCCGGTGATCGGACTTTCCACCAGGCCCGCAATCGTCCATCCCGGCAGTTCAGACCACCACGCTGTCACCCGCTCACAAACCGCCTGATGCACCGCAGGATCGCGCACGACTCCCTTGCCGCCAACCGAACGCGCCCCAGCCTCAAACTGCGGTTTAATGAGAACGATCGCCCAAGCCCCCCTCTCACACAACGCGAGAGGCGCGGGCAGCAACGTCGCCAGTCCGATAAAGCTTGCGTCGCACACTAACGCGCCGATCGAATCCGGCACCGTCTCCCGTGTCAGATACCGAGCGTTCGTCTTTTCATGCACCACCACCCGTGGATCGCACCGAAGCTTCCACGCAAGCTGTCCGTGACCGACATCCACCGCATGGACCTTCGCCGCCCCATTCGCCAGTAGTACATCCGTAAATCCCCCCGTGGAGGCCCCCACATCCAGACAAATCCGCGCCTCCGCGCGGAACCCGAAATGCGCTAGCCCATGTGCTAGCTTCAATCCGCCGCGCGACACCCAGGGGTGATCGTGACCTCGCACCTCCAGCGCCACGTCCTCCGCAAGCAGGTCCCCTGCCTTGGCCACCCGGCGCGCGCCGGAAAACACCTTCCCCGCTAAAATCATCGACTGAGCCCGTGTGCGGCTTTCGACGAGCCCCCGAGCCACCAGTAAATGATCGGCCCGGAACCTCATGATTCGAGTGGTCGGGTCCCTAGCGACCCATCCGAGCGCTGCACCAACGCTTCGACCCGAGCTTCGACCTCCGCCAGTTTGGCTTCGCAGTGGCGGCGGAGCTTGACGCCGCGTTCAAACGCCTGCACCGCCGCATCCAGTTTCAGCGTGCCGCCCTCCAGGCCGCGCACGATCTGGTCAAGCTCCGCCAGTGCGTCCTCAAACGATAACTGGCTGACATCGTCTTCCGGCATGGGCGCTGGCCTTTGTTCGGACAGGAAGGAGGGCGAGGGGCTTTGCCCCCCGACCCCACCAAGGGGCGACGCCCCTTGGAACCGCTTATAAGGGGCTGGGGAGGAGGGGGCTACCGAGGCGCGGTTGCAACCATCGAGTCGCCCCCTTCTCCCCAGCCCCTTATAAAATGGGATCAAAGGGCCGGCCCTTTGCGGGGTCGAGGGGCAGCGCCCTTCGCCTTCAGTCACATCCGCATCAGCCGCCGCACGTGCACGGCCACCGAGGCAGCCAGCGAATCGAGGTCGTATCCACCCTCCAGGACCGAGACCAACCGGCCGCCGCAGTGTGTTTCGGCAACCGCGACCAGTTGATCGGTGATCCAGGCGTAGTCACTCGTGTCCAACCGCAGTTGCGCCAGCGGGTCGGCAACATGGGCGTCAAAGCCGGCAGAGATGATCAGCAGTCCGGGCGCGAATGCATCAAGCGCAGGCAGGATGATGTTCGACCAGGCGGCGCGAAATGCGGCGCCGCCGTCGTGCGGCCGCAGTGGTGCATTGATGATGTTACGGGCAATGCCGTTTTCCCAGGGTTCGCCGGTTCCCGGATAGCAGGGGCTCTGATGAGAGGAGGCATAGAAAAGGTCCGGGTCAGCGGCAAACATCGCCTGCGTGCCATTGCCGTGGTGAACATCGAAATCGACCACGGCAACTCGCTTGATCCCCCATCGAACGCGGGCGTGCATCGCGGCAACGGCCACATTGTTGAACAGGCAGAAACCCATCGGCCGGCTGGGCTCCGCATGATGCCCCGGCGGCCGCACCGCGGCGAAAGCCGCTCGGGCCCACCCTTCCACCACCGCATCAACCGCCATGCAGGCGCCACCCGCGGCATGGGCCGCGGCCTTGGCACTTCCATGGCTCATCACCGTATCGCTGTCGAGTTGCACCGGCTCGCCCAGGTCAGGGCGGATCGACAGGATCCCCTCCACATAGGTTTGGGGGTGCACGCGGCTCAGTTGCTCGACCGTGGCCATCGGCGCGGATTCGCGCAGCAGATGGGAAAATTCCGGCCCCTCCAGCGCGGCCAGCACGGCGCGCAGACGTTCGGCGGTTTCCGGATGGTATGGCCCGGTGTCGTGCTCCAGGCACGCTTGATGAGTGATCAACGCGGTGGTCACGTCAGCTACCTTTCCTCTGAGGATCATCCACGCGGCGACGGATCACAAAACTAAACACGCCGGCTTCCTCGCTCCACGCCAGCAGGGCGTGACCAGTTTCGCGGCAGAATGCCTGAAAATCAGCAACGGCCGCTCGATCCGTCGCCAACACCCGCAGTCGCTCGCCCGCGGCCATCCCACGTAGGCTACGATTAGCCTTAAGCACCGGCAGCGGGCAGTTCATGCCTTTGACGTCAAGCAGGGTCTCACTCATGACGGCAAGATGCGTGGGACCGGCCAATCGGGCAAGTAAGCCCGTGAGGGAATCTCAAGGGTTCGTGGCGCGGTTCGCCAAGATATCCAGCCATTCGCCAATGCCTTGAAGCTTCACGCCATCCAGGAAGTAGACTTCACGATCACCTGAAACAATCGCTGGCCCGATGGGATTATCCAGCTTGCCGGGAACCTGCCCTACTGCCGGTCGCTGGCGGATCGCCACCTCACTCCGCTCAAGGGATGCATCGATCATGTGTGTTTGCCTTGGATGCTTGGGACTTCGAATCCCGGTGAGGGCGGCACCAAACCTGTCGGGTCGAAGGCACAAAAGTTCGCCACAGAGCGCCTTCGCAGCCGCATCCAATAAAGTTGGCTCCATACCAAGAGCCGAGGACGCATTCAGGCGTTCGTCGGCGAATGACAGCCGCTCGATGACCCAGAAAAGCTTTTGGTCTACGTCGTCGCCGTAAGCCCGCTCTGCCTTTTTCAGCGATACATCGAGGAAAGGGCCACGGTGGAGCGCCAACATGCCCAGGTCCACCGCGTCCCGATACGCCGTCGCTCGGTCCTGACACCGGTCGGCGTTGGCGAGCATCTTCTCGGCGACACGATCGACCAGATGCAGCCGTGGGACGCCAAGCGTCGAATCCGTGTAGCCCTCAAGGCTGATGCGGCTCTCACGGATAATTTCGAATCGAAGCGCGATGTCACCGACGGAGATCATTCCACGAACCCCGGTACTGGTCACTCCGGAACGCCCGCTCCTCCCGAACACCGGCTCGAAACAAAGCCGATGCGCCTCCCGCGACTGCCAGCGAGCGCATCTGCCGATAGCCAGCCGGATCGGCGCAAAGGAAGTCAATATCTTTGCTTAAGCGGTACTCGCCAAGGTCAAGGATAATCTCCGTCCCACCCCCGAACCAGCACTTACAATCCTCAAGCACGACGTGGTCCATCGCCAGCAAAGCGGTTGCCACCGCTTGGTGTTCAGGCCGCCAGAACCCCGGCATACGATTGTCCGAGCTTTCTACTTGCTGATCAGGAGATGCCCGCCGCCGAAGCAGTCGGCCAGTTCCTTGATAAGCTGCCATTCCTGGAGCGACAGCGCGTCGATCTCAACGTGCCGCCAGTTCGCTTCATAAAGCCCGAGCGCCTCTTGACCGCTGATTGGCCTCGATAGGTCCCGGTTCCACGCCAACCGGGCCAATTCTGGGAAGTGAGCCGGAACCACCGTGGTGTCGTTGTCCATGGGACGTAATCCTAACGGAAACCGAGCAAAATGGGAACGGCGGCGGCGGAAATCTAGCGATCGCTGCACGCGGCCAGAGCGACTGCTTCACCCCGATTGCTCTAGCGTCCAAACTGCCATGGCGCCTAGCGTGCGCACATTGGTATAGTATTGCCTCACAAACTTCAGCGGCTGTTTTCCGGTGGACCCATGACCCATCATCGAATCGGCATCGACCTGGGCGGCACTAAGATCGAAATCGCGGTCCTTGACCCCGGCGGCACCGAGGTGTTGCGCCAGCGCATGCCCACCCCGCATGGCTACCCGGATACCGTCGAGGCCATCGCCAGCCCTGGTACGCAATCAGAGGCGCACCTGGGTTCTCCGCGACAGTCGGGATCGGCATCCCGGGCGTGATCAGCCCTGCCACCGGCCTGGTGAAGAATGCCAACTCCATCGCGCTGAACGGCCACCGCTTTGACCACGACATCAGCGAAGCCCTGGATCGCGAGGTCCGCGTCGAGAACGACGCCAACTGCTTCGCCCTCAGCGAGGCGACCGACGGCGCCGGCGCCGGCTTCGGCGTCATATTCGGGGTCATCCTTGGCACCGGTTGCGGCGGCGGCATCATCATGCACGGCAAGGTCCACCGGGGCCCGCACCGAGTCGCCGGCGAATGGGGCCATACGCCGCTTCCCTGGCCGGCCGGCGCCGAAATCCCCGGCAACCTGTGCTGGTGCGGCAAGCACGGCTGCCTGGAAACTTACGTCGCCGGCCCCTCCTTCGCGCGCGACTGCGACGGACCCGGCGCGCATGACGCCAGCGGCATACCGGCCCGCGCCGCTGCCGGCGACAAGGCCGCGCATCGCCGCCCTGGACCGCCACGCCGACAGGCTGGCCCGCGGGCTGGCGGTGGTGATCAACGTTCTCGACCCGACGCCATCGTGCTGGGCGGCGGCCTGTCGAACATGGGCCACCTCTATACCGAATTGCCGCGCCGTATCCCGCCCTATGCTTTCAGCGACACCATCGCGACACCGATCCTGCCCAACAAGCATGGCGACTCGTCCGGCGTGCGCGGTGCCGCCTGGCTTTGGCCAGCCTGACATGCCCACCCTGTGCCGCGACTGTTGTCTCGTCGCGGACAACCTGCCACCCCGCTGCCCAAGCTGCGGCGGCAGGAGGCGCCTGGTCCATCACCGATCTCTGCTGCGACCTCACCATCGCCCATATCGATTGCGACGCGTTCTACGCCAGCGTCGAAAAACGTGACCGGCCCGGAGCTTCAGTCGCCGCCCGGTGATCGTCGGCGGCGGCACCCGCGGCGTCGTCACGGCAGCGTGTTATGTCGCCCGTATCTACGGCGTAAAGAGTGCGATGCCGATGTTCAAGGCGCTGAAGGCCTGCCCCGACGCGGTCGTCATCAAACCGGACTTTTCGAAATACCTGGCGGCCTCCCGCCAAGTGCGCGCGTTGATGAACGAACTGACGCCGCTGGTGCAGCCGCTGTCGATCGACGAAGCCGTGCTTGACCTGTCGGGAACCGAGGCCCTGCACGGCGCGGCCCCCGCCGTCGTGCTGGCCCGCTTCGCCGGCGCGGTGGAAAAGCAAGTTGGCGTCACCGTCTCTATCGGCCTCGCGGCAAACCGGCTGATGGCGAAGATCGCCGCCGGCCGAGGCAAGCCGCGCGGCTTCACCGTCATCGACGCCGAGGAAGCCGCATCTCTTCTCGCGCCCGAATCCGTCCGGCTGCTGCCGGGCGTCGGCGCCGCCCTGGCGCGCAAGCTGGAGACGATCGGGATCACCCGGTTGGGCCAGTTGCAGGCGCTGTCGAGCCGAGACGCCACTGCGGAAACTTGGCGACGACGGCGCCGCGTTGGTCCGTCGCTGCCCGCGGCGAAGACGTGCGCCTCGTCGATCCCACGCGCCAAGCGAAATCGGTAAGTGCGGAAACAACCTTCGATCGCGATCTGTCCACCCTCGCGGACCTCGAGCGTCCGCTCTGGCGTCTCTGCGAAAAACTCGCCCGCCGGCTGAAGGAACAAGCAACTGGCGGCCGGCGGCGTGGTGCTGAAGCTGAAAACCTCGCGCTTCACCTCGCGGACCCGGGCGGCCCGGTTGTTCAGCCCGACCGTGTTGCCGGACCGGTTGTTCGATCTGGCACGCGCGTTGCTGGTGAAAGAGGCGACCGGTACTGAATTCCGCTTGATCGGGATCGGCGCGAATCCGTTGGTCGAGGGTTCGATCGCGGATCAAGGTGATTTGGCCGACGCAACGACGCCAAGACGAGCGGCGGCGCAGGCAGCGATCGACGCGTTGCGACGGCGGTTCGGAGACGCCGCGATCATGCGCGGCCGTTCGCTGCGCTGAATGACCGTTCCGGTCACCGGTTTGCGACGACCGAAACGATTTACCAGGCGATTTCTTCCCCTAGACACGATCGATTCCGGTTCGAAGGTAGAATCCTCAAACGAGGAAACCGCCTTAGTGCGTGTTTTAATTAATAAATTTCCTTCATTCCAGAGATACGAAACGGCAATAATAACGATTATCGACATCTGTAGCGCTACTGACCTGCCGTCACTCCGGTTTTCCACCAATATAATCGGCTGAGATGACCCTAGCGTAACTGCCAAGGTGCGCCAAAATAGCCGATAGTGTCAACTTCTTGGCCAGAGATCCTGGTTCGGCCTGCGGTCAGAACCCATCCGGTAAGCGGCGGCGAACCGCGTCGATTGGGCGCTGGTAACGCGCCATGTCGATACGAAGTCAGACCATGTTATGAAGAGTATTATTTCGAACTAAAAATATAAAGACCGGAACAAATACGGTTGGTACACCGCTTCGTTACGAGACACGAATTCGCTCGCATGACACACTATCTGATGGCGGTCGTCGCTTCGGTTCGGGGATCGGCCGCTCATTGACAGGAAAGGTATAGGAGTATGATCACAAACGAGGTCAGCGACGGTCTGGCCGGCATCCTGCGAACCGCCATCGTGGAACTCGTCCGGCGTGACGGCCCCGATCTGTCGGCTCGTCAACTCGGTGTGTTCCTGACGTGCTATCTGGAGACCGAGGCACAGACGGTTCGTGGGTTGGCCGCGAAGCTGGGCGTGTCCAAGCCAGCGATCACACGGGCGCTGGATCGCCTGTCGGAGTTCGACCTGGTGCGCCGCAAGACCGATCCGCTGGATCGCCGCAGCGTGCTGGTACAACGCACCGCGACAGGCATGGCGTTCCTGCGCGAGATGCGGACGATCCTTCGCGATGCCGCTTCGACACTGCGGATTACCGCAGAGCCGGCGCAAGCACGCGCGCGCACCGGGAACGAGCCGGCGAGGGCCACCCACTGAGAACCCGGGCCGCGGCAGTTCGCGGCCCGGCCGCTCCTGGTTGCTCCGCGTCGGCCTGGACGTTATGTCCGCGCCGGCCATCAGGGATGCGGCGATGAACGATCACTGAGCGGGCTCGGCGGCCGACACCCGCGGGCGGCCGACAAGGACCGCACTCGTATCGACGAATCTCGCAAGCAGATCGATGGCTCTGCTGGCGGGCGAAACTGACGTCATCGCCAATCTGGCCAACGCCGCGGCGGCGATTTACCACGGCCTGCCGTCATTGAACTGGGCAGGATTCTACCTGCTGCGGGGCACGGAACTGGTTCTGGGACCGTTTCAGGGCAAGCCGGCCTGCGTCCGAATTCCCATCGGTAAAGGCGTGTGCGGCACGGCGGCGCTCGAGCGCAAGTCCGTGCTGCGTGCCCGATGTGCATGCGTTTCCCGGCCACATCGCCTGCGACGCCGCCTCCCAGTCGGAACTGGTGGTGCCGTTGATGCGCGACGGAGACCCTGATCGGCGTGCTGGATCTGGACAGTCCGCTCCCGGCGCGCTTCGATGCGCGCGATCAGGCGGGCTGTGAGGCGCTGGTGGCGGTCATCCTTCGCCACCTGGGCCCCATCCCGGCGGTTTGATCGCCCGCGATCCCGCGGCGTGCGCAAAAGGGAGAAACACCATGCTCGTTGACCACCGCACCTATACCGTGAAGCCCGGCACCATGGCCAAGCAGATGGCGCTGTACCAGGAATACGGCCTGAAGCCGCAAAACGGCATCTGGGCGAGCCGCTCGCCTACCTGATCACCGAATCGGGCGAGGTCAATACGTTCGTCCATATGTGGGTCTACAAGGACGCCGCCGATCGCGCCGCCAAACGCGCCGCGATGGGCGCCGATCCGGAATGGCAGGTGTATCTGCAAAAGACCGCCGAGGCCGGCTATTTGATCGGCCAAAGAAACAACCTGATGACCCCGGCGCCTTCGCGCCGATCAACCGCTAGGCGAATCAGGCGCTCGCGCGACAGCGCTTACTCCGCCATCATGGCCGGGCCTGTCCCGTCCGATCCGCCTTCATCGCGGCCGGTCGACAAGCAACAAACCCCGCCATCACGCTATTCCGTCGCTACCTCTACCGCGACCCGAAGATCGCGCTGCCCACCCGCACCCACGTCGCGCCGCAGGCGATCGCGATCTCGAAATCCGCCGACATGCCCATCGATACCGTCGTCAGCCCATGCCGTGCCGCCCGATCCGCCAGCCAGGTGAAATGCGGCCGAGGATCCTCATCGTGCGGCGGCACGCACATCAGCCCCACCAGCGCCGCGCCGAAACGAGCCTTGCAGGCAACGATGAAATCGTCCGCCTGATCCCGGCCGATGCCGGACTTCTGCGGTTCCGACCCAGTATTCACCTCGATCAGCAGGGTCGGCGTCCGGCCCTCCTTGCGAGATCGCCGCCTCGATCGCGTCAGCCAGTTTCGGCCGGTCGAGCGACTCGATCACGTCGGCGATCCGCACCGCGTCCCGCGCCTTGTTGGTCTGCAGCCCGCCGATGATGTGCAGACTAAGATCGTATTCGCTGCCGCAGTGCCGGAAATTGCCGGCCGCCTCCTGCACGCGGTTCTCGCCGAACACCATCTGTCCAGCGGCCAGGGCAGCAACGACCGCCTCGGCCGGTTTGGTCTTTGACACCGCGACAAGGGTAATGTCCTCGGGCTTGCGGCCGGCCGCGATGGCGGCGTTGGCGATACGGTCCTGGACGCGGCGGAGATTGTCCGAAATCGAATTCGCTCATGCCGTCCTCAATAAGCCGAATATTGTTTTTCCTCTACCAGGGCGGAGGCCAGCGCACGATTGATCGCCTGTTTGATCCGCCCCCGCTCGTCGTTCTCGCGATAGACCGCCCGCGCCAGCGCGACGAAGCCGGGACCGAAATCGCCGGCGGCTTCCTTTTCCCGGATCAGGTCCTCGATTCGCCACAGCCGAGTGTTGCACCGCCAGCAGCGCGGCCTCCAGTTCCGCGATACCAGGCAGATCGGACGCCAGCGCGCCGCAGCAGCGCCAGTTCACGCGCGGCATTGGCACGGGCCTCGCGTCGCGCGCAGACGATAGGTCTTGATCTCCAGGATGGCGATCTTGTCGAGCAGTTCGCCCCACGAGACCGGGATCGTCGGGCTGCTCATCGCGGCCAGCGCCTCCGCCATCGCGGCGAACACCGGCGCCCAGTCGCCGTCGTCGCTCTGCCGGAACAACCGCATCGTCGGGTACCACGGACTGTCGGCGCGGTCGAGCATCCAGCGCCAGTCCGGCACCCGGCGCAGCGCGACCCAGACCGGCCGCCCGAGCGCCCCGGCAAGATGCGCGATGGAGGTATCGGAGGTAATGATCAGGTCCAGCGACATCATCACCGCCGCGGTATCGAGGAACGCGTCCGGTCCGGCATCCAGCCCCTCCAGCGTCTCGACCGCGAAGCCGGCACTGGCGATTTGCTCCTCGCCTTCGCCCTTTTGCAGGCTGATCAGCCGGACGCCGGCACCGCCGCCAACGGCGCGAACGCGCACCAGCGGCATCGATCGGCCCTTGTCCTCGAATCGGCCGGAACAGCCCTGCCAGGCGATACCGACCCGCGGCCCGCGGGGCCGATGCGGTCCCGCCAGGCCGCGACGCGGTCCGGTTCGGCGAACAGATATGGCGGTTCGGAGGGCGTGATCCGGGTGCGCGCGGGCAGGCTCAGCAACGGAATGACCGTGTCGATCGGCGGTGGCGTGCCGCCGGCCGGGATCATGTGCGATAGCGCCGGATTGCTGGACAGCAGCCGCATCAGCCGCGGCGGCGCCTCCAGGACGACCTTACCCGCTATAACAGGAAGATAGCGCGCGAACTGGATAACATCACCCAGCCCCTGCTCGCTGTGGACCAGCAGCGTCAGTCGCCGAGCGGCTCGCCTTGCCATTGCGGTTCGGCAAACGGGCGGCCGGGAATGGCGCCGGCGCGGAAACGCTGCTCCCAGCCGTCCGGCCGCGCAGGACCGAGGCGCCCATCCTGCTCGGCGTCCTTCGGGCGATTCATCGCCAGCAGCGCATGGGCTCTCGTGAGTTGGAACTCGGCCGCGGCCCCTCACGCCGATCGCCTGGGTTACCAAACCGTCCGCCACGGCGGGACGGCCCGCTTGCCGTGCCAGCGCACCCAGCGCATGCAGCGCATCCGCGTGCCGCGATGCCGCGGCGATCACCTCGCTATAGATCCGCTAATCGCCCCCCGGCATGGAGCTGTTGGCCCTGGTGGAAGAAGGCCTCGATCTGCTGCGATCGCTTGCTCATGCGCGCGGGAGTAGCGCCGGGCGACGCATTTGCGCAATGATAGGTTCGCCAAGGAAGGAACTTGATGTGATCGCGGAACGGGCGGAGGCAGGCGGATCGCCGGCCCAGCCGGTGCAAGCGAAGCTCGGGGAGCAGGGCCGAGACGCCCCCGATCGTGACCACGGGGACCGCCCTGGGGCAGGCTTGTCCATGACAAACCACGATCCGTCGGCCTGTTCGCCGATTGGCGTTACATCCGATGCGCTGGCCTCCATCATCCTGGTGGTAGGGGCGCCGCGCTCTGGGACAACGTGGCTGGCCAAAATCATCGACAGCCACCCCGACGTCCTCTATCGCCACGAACCCGACGAGATATTGCCCGGTCCGCCCTCCCTGATCAGCGCCGGGTTGCCGGGGTTGCTCGCGGACTGGGTTGCCGACCGGAGCGCCCGTTCGGTCACCAAGCGGCCATTCTTTCCCAAATCCTGGCAGCCGGCTTGGGCGCGCGGGCTGAGGAGTCTGTTGGCCGGCGCGTTGGGCGCCGCCTCGCGTCTGCCGGCGCCCCTCAATCGGCTCGAACGGGTACCTATCCCGGACCTGATGGGCCGGCCGGCGCCCCGTGTGGCGATCAAGTCGGTCCGATGGGCTGATGGCGCCGCGGTCCTCGCCCGCACCCTGCCGGCCAGCCGAACGATCTTCATCCTGCGGCACCCTTGCGGCCAGATAGCGTCGGTGATGCGCGGCACCCGCCAGTGGCGGTTCGACCTGAAGACCGAGGGCACCGACATGCCGTTCGACGAGGCCGCCGCACTTTCCTTCGCCGCGGCCCATGGGGCCAATGACGCAATATTCCAGATGCTGCCGGACGCGGCAAAATATGCCTGGAGTTGGCGCGCGTTCAACGAACCAGCCTACGCGGCGCTGGCGGCTCAGCCGAATGTACATGTTGTGTTGTACGAGGCCCTGTGCGCTCGGCCGCAAGCCCAAGCGCGCCGAATCCTGACATTCGCCGGCCTGGACTGGAACGCCCAGACCGAGGATTTTGTTGTGCGCAGCTCGGAGCATCAGGGGAGTGCCGGGTATTATACGATTTTCCGCGATGCCGTCGCCGCCGCGGAGGCATGGCGGAAGACGATGCCTCCGGCCGATCAGGACGCGGTCCGTTCGGTGGTGGCCGCCTCGCCACTGGCGAGGTTCTGGCCTGATCTAATAAGTGCATCCGGATGACCGGAGGATTGTCGTCTACCCTTCTGAAGCGCGAACGCGGCCGCGCGGCCGGTCACGAAAATCGCCGCCCAGGGAGGGCGACAGGGCGGCCCAGTGGGCCGATCACATTCTTGTCGCCATCAACCGCATGATTGGTGCAAAATTCGGAAAACTGGACTGGACCCATTGCCTTTGCCGATGATGGCCGCGTGACATTGCACTGCAAAAGCGTCAGAGTTTCACTGTGAATGTTCTCTCACCCCCTAGAGCTCGGCTTCAGATTGAGATCGTGCATGATCTGGTGTGCCCGTGGTGCTACCTGGGTGTTCGGCGCCTGCTTCGGACACTGCGGCGTCGGCCGGACATCACGTTCGAGCTGATCTGGCGCCCGTTCCTGCTGAACCCGGATATGCCGCGGGTGGGCATGCCACGCCCGGACTACGTGGTGCGGAAATTCGGCGGCGAGGACCGCGCACGCCGACTCTATGCGACGATCAGCGAAGTCGGGCGGCACGAGGGGCTGGAGTTTCGTTTCGAACGAATCAAACGGACGCCGTCCTCGATCGATGCGCATCGGCTGGTGCGCCATGCGGCGGGATACGGGGGGGCGGACAGTATCGTAGAGGCGCTGTTTGCCGCGCATTTCACCGATGGGCGTGATATCGGCGACCATTCCGTTTTGCTCGCGGTGGCGTCGGCGTGCGGGATGGACCCGGTCGGGGTGCGCCGCTTCCTGGCCTCGGACGCCGAAGCGGAGGGCGTCCATGCCGACAATTTGCGGGCACACCGGCTAGGGATAAACGGCGTGCCCTGCTTCGTCGTCGACGGGGCGCATGCAATCGCCGGCGCCCAGGAGCCCGAAGTGATCGAGCGCATGCTGGATATTGCTACGGTGGACGCGGTTCGTTTCTGATGCGTTGGTTTTGCGGCGGGTTGGCGCTGCTGGTGTTGACTGGGATGGCCTCATCGCGGCCGCCGCCGTGCCCGGGTTGCTCGAAGCCAGCGCCCCCGCCTAGCATAGGCGGAGAAACCGGGAATGGAACCGTCCGCATGACTCCTGAAATCAAGGCTCAGCTTGCGCCGCATGGGGTGCTCCGCGCGGGGATCAATCTGTCGAATTTCCTGCTGGTCACTGGGCGAACTGAGTCGGGCGACCCCGAGGGGGTGTCACCGAGCATGGCTCGGGCGATCGCGGATCGGTTGGGTGTCCCAGTGAAGTATGTGCCATTCCCGAAGCCGGGTGAACTGGCGGACCAGGCCGGGCGCGACGTCTGGGACATCGGGTTGATCGGCGCGGAGCCCGCTCGCGCGGAAACGATCGCGTTTACAGCGGCTTATGCGGAGATCGAGGCGACCTATATGGTGCCGCCGGGATCGCCGCTGAAGACGATCGCCGACGTTGACAAGCCGGGGGTGCGAATCGCGGTGACGGCTCGCAGCGCTTACGGTCTTTGGCTGGAGCGAAATATCAGTCATGCGACGCTTGTGGAGTCAAACAGCCTGGACGCGGCGTATGAGCAGTTCGTGGCGGAGAAGCTGGACGCGTTGGCGGGGCTGCGGCCGAGGTTGCTGTCGGACGTGACGAAAATGCCAGGGGCGGTGATCCTCAGCGGGCAGTTTACCGCCGTGCAGCAGGCGGTCGGGACGGCAAAGGCGAATGTCGCGGCGGCAGCGTGGCTGCGGGCGTTCGTGGAAGAGGCGAAGGCATCGGGGCTGGTGGCTCGGTTTATTGAGCAGTTCAAAGTGCAGGGGCTGTCCGTGGCGCCACCGGGATAGTTCGGCTTCCCCTTGGCTTGGTCGTGGGAACATTTTGTGCATTCTGCCGCGCGGCGCCGTTGGGAGCGGCTCAGCCTAGACGGCCTGGGCTCTCGGCAGCAAATCGCCACCGAGATGGATCGCCGGGCTTACCCCGCCCGCGGCGACCGCACCTCCCGACACATCCAATGCCGAGCCTTTCTTCGGCGGGACGGACGGGGTCAAGCCTCGCGCAGCGACCGCCGCAGGCGGCTTGGGCTTGACGCCGCCCGTCACAACGCAAGCACAATCAGTCATCGGATGGAACAACCTCCTCTGCGACGACATGTACTCATCGTCGGTACCCGGCGCCGCCACCAGAAGCGTGGCCGGCGCCGGATCTTTCACAATGTTGGACGGCGACCCTACGCCGGGTGGAACACGAGAGTTCGAACCTCGATGCTTTCACGGGGAAGCACGTCTTCTGGCACCGTCGGATCCTCGAAGGCGGTGTGGGGGGCGAAGCGCGCCCGACCATCCGTCGCGGAGTTCGAAGCACTTCAGCAACAGAGCCTCGTGTGGCTGCATCTCAGGGACGTAAAACCACCGATGTGCGGGATTGAAGGTGACCGCGTAGGTCTCGCCCACCCTATGCTGGTACACCAAATCCGACCCGACCAAATCTTTTGGCGCGACGGACCGGGCGTCACAGACGGCAAGCGGAGCATCGCGCAGCGGACCCCGGATCGGGCGCCACAGGTTGATGACCTGGACACGGCCCCGCAGCAGTGATTCGGCTTCGTCTCCGAAGAAGTCGCGAACACGCTGCGGCCCGGACTTCGCGGTGTGGTCGACATGCACACGTGTCGCCGGCTGTCTCGGCAAGCCGGCGGCACGGTCGTCCGCGCCACGCACCCGGCGACGCACCGTATGATCGAAAATGAAAACGCGGCTGGCCCCGGTTGCGTCGGCGATCAGCCGCTCAGCCTCGGGATAATATACCGACCGGACCTCATCCTCGTCGTAAAAATCTCGCACCGCGCTGGTGTGTCGCAGCAGTTCAAATCCCTCTCGATCGAGCGAAGCCTCCGGCTCCGCGGCGCGGAGGTCGTATATCGGTAGCCGGTGCGTCTCATGGACGGTGTTCGACCGCGGAATCCCTGGTGGTGGATCGAAAGTATAGTTGCGTGGACGTTCCGTCATTCTAGACAGGTAGTGTAGATCAGCCTCCACGTAGGACAGGTCTAAGGTTGGGTCGTCGACGACCACCGCATGTGCGCCCATAGCTATATCCTCCAGTTTCCGGTTGGTTTGACGATACCAGGAAAAGCGCCAATCGCTGGCCCAGGCCCCGACAGCCACGCTCGCTGACACTGCTCTCCGTCGCGACACCACGAAATGCCATCGAATGTCTGTTCTCAGGAAACTGGGTCACCTGGCTGGGGAGGACAAAGGATAGTTTGTCAGCCTTCGCATGACTTAATCTCATGTAGCGCTGTGTTCGCTCAGATAACCACTCTTACCTGTCGCACCGTATCGGAAGGGACATGTCCAACCACCGTACCACGCGCTGTGCCGCCGCGCTGGCTCCGGCCCGAGGAACCGGCTAACCGCGCACCACCGGCTTCGGCGCTTCGAGCTGGTTGCGTACGGCAATCGCCTGCAGCGGTGCGGTGAAGCATGGCCGCTCGATGTAGCGTCCGGCACCGCGCACCGTGCGGAGGTCGCCATCGGTCCATACCAGCTTGCCCTGGCTGATCGTATGACGGGCCAAACCCGTCACTTGCATACCCTCGTAAATGTTGAAATCGATGTTCTGGTGATGCGTCTTTGCCGAAATGGTCCGGCTCGCCTGCGCATCCCACACCACCAGGTCGGCATCCGCGCCACGCTGAACCGTGCCCTTGCGTGGATACAGGTTGAAAATCTGCGCCGTGTTGGTCGAAGTGATACGCACGAACTCATTGGGCGTGAGCCGCCCGGTGCGGACGCCATGGTGCCACAGAATGCTCAGGCGGTCCTCAATCCCGCCGGTGCCGTTGGGAATACGGCTGAAGTCGTCGCGTCCGGCTGCCTTCTGCGGCGCACAGAAGCAACAATGATCGGTGGCCGTTGTCTGCAACTGACCCGAGACCAGCCCCGCCCACAAAGCCTCCTGGTGATGTTTCGCGCGGAATGGCGGGCTCATGACATAGGCCGCCGCCGTGGCCCAGTCCTTGTTGCGATAAACGTCCTCATCGATCACCAGGTGCTGCGCCAGCACCTCGCCATAGACCCGCTGACCGGAGGCGCGAGCGCGGGCGATGGCGTCGGTGGCCTCCTCGGTCGATACGTGCACGATATAGATCGGCGCACCGAGCAACCCGGCGATGGCGATCACGCGATTGGCCGCCTCGCCTTCCACCACGGGCGGGCGCGACAACGCGTGGCCTTCCGGTCCGGTGATCCCGGCCGCGAGCAGTTTCTGCTGCATATGCGCGACCGCATCGCCATTCTCGGCGTGTATATTGCAGATCGCCCCGAGATCCAGTGCTCGGCCGATGCTGTGCAGCAGAACCCCGTCGTCGACCATCAGTGCGCCTTTGTACGCCATGAAATGCTTGAAGCTGTTGATGCCATGATCGCGGGTCAGGACGCCCATCTCATTCGCCACCTGATCGGACCACCATGTCACTGCGACATGAAACCCATAGTCGGCGGCTGACTTTTCCGCGCGGCCGCGCCACGCGCGCCAGGCCTCGATCAGCGATGTCCCAGGCGGCGGAATGACGAAATCGATGATATTGGTGGTGCCGCCCGCAACGGCCGCGGACGTGCCGGTGAAGTAGTCCTCGCTGGTAATGGTGCCCATGAAGGGCATCTCCATGTGCGTGTGCGGGTCGATACCGCCCGGCATCACCAGCATGCCGCCGGCATCGACGATTTCGGCGCCGGTCGGAGCCTCCAGGTCAGGTGCGACCGCGACGATCACGCCATCCTCGCACAACACATCTGCTCGGGTGCTCTGTTCGGCGGTGACGACCGTCCCGCCGCGGACCAGTAGCTTCATGGGAACTTCCTCCCCGTCATGGTTGCGCTTTCGGCGGCTGGACGCCGCTGCCCTTGCAGTACCAGAGTGACGACCGTCTCCGTCGCCATCCGCGAACTCCGCATCGTCGATCGCGACTTTGCCCAGTACGGCGCGGATCTGCACGTCGAAATCGGCGTAGGTCTGTGTCATCGCCCAGATATTGAACAGCAGGTGGATCGGGTTGATGGGATCCATCAGCCCCTCGCGCGCTCCAGCCCGCAATGACCGCGGCCAGCTCCGCCACGCGCTGACGCAGTTCGATGCCGAGATACATCATGATGTGCGGCGCGCCATGCAGCAGTTCGCCCAGCGAAGATGCGGGAGGCGTCCGGACGCAGACGCGAATGCATCATTTTCGCTCGCACATAACCCGCCAGCCCGTCGGCGGGATGGCGTTCGGGAACAATCCACTCAGCGGCATCGTCTAGCCAGAGAGCGAGAATGCCCTCCAGCACGGCACGATAGAGCCCCTCTTTGGTGCCGAAATAGTAGTGCAGATTGGCCTTCGGCAGCCCAGCGGCCGCGGCGAGTTGCGCCATCGTCGCCCCCTCGAAGCCGTGCCGTGCGAACACCTTCTCGGCTGCCGCGAGGATATGCTTCCGCGCTGGTCTGCCGGATGGAGGCGACTCCTGTATCCATCGTGTGCGGCCTCAATGCCCGGACGCTGATTATGCGCGAATTTTGGACAAACCTGTCCAAACAGTCAAGAAACCCCGTTGACACATCCGGCCACCATGCCGTTAGCTTGTGTCTCATCCCTGCGACCTGACCGGAGGCCGGAGCATTGAGCGAAATCGGCGATATCGCCGCCGGACCGGCTGGACGCCGCGCAACTCGCGGCCAATTTCGCCGATGCGCATCCGCCGCTTGTCCCCCGCACAGGCGGTGGTGGAGGCCAACCGTTGCTACTTCTGCCACGATGCGCCCTGCGTCGAGGCCTGTCCGACCGGCATCGACATCCCCTCGTTCATCCGCAAGATCGCCACCGGCAATCTGCGCGGATCGGCGCAAACCATACTGGAAGCGAACATTCTCGGGCGGAAGCTGCGCCCGCGTCTGCCCCACCGAGGAATTGTGCGAGCGCGCCTGCGTGCACACGGCGCAGGAGACACAAACCGATCGCAGATCGGCGCGTTGCAGCGCCACGCCACGGACTGGCTGATGGACCGCGAGCGGTCGCACCGTTCGTTCGCGCGCCGCGCCGACCGGGCGGCGGATCGCGGTGGTGGGCGCCGGACCGGCGGGTCTCGCCTGCGCGCATGGTCTGGCGCGGCACGGCCACGACGTCACGATCTTCGAAGCGCGGCCGAAGCCCGGCGGGCTGAACGAATACGGCATCGCCGCCTATAAGGTCGCCGACGACTTCGCGCAGCGAGAGGTCGGCTTCATCCTGGCGATCGGCGGCATCACCATCGAATACGGCAAGGCGCTCGGCCGCGACATCACGCTGGACGCGTTGCGGCGCGATTTCGATGCGGTGTTCCTGGGCCTTGGCCAGGCTGGCGTGAAGGCTCTGGGGCTTGCCGGAGAGACACATAGCCGGCGTGCGCGACGCCATCGACTTCATCGCCGAACTGCGCCAGGCGCCAAAGGATCGCGTGGCGGTCGGGCGGCGCGTCGTGGTGATCGGCGGCGGCAACACGGCGATCGACGCCGCCACGCAGGCGCGCCGCCTGGGTGCGGAGGACGTCACCATCGTCTATCGCCGCGGCCCCGAGCAGATGACCGCGACCGGCGAGGAACAGGCGTGGGCGCAAACCAACAACGTGCGCATCCGCCATTGGGCCGCGCCGACTCGCCTGATTTCGGGTGCTGCGGGACGAGCGCCGGAACGCAGGCGAGACCGTCACCGGCGTCGAGTTCGCCCGCACCAGACTCGACTCCGACGGGCCGGCTGACGCTGACCAGCGAGACGTTCGTGCTGGCAGCGGATATGGTGCTGAAGGCGATCGGCCAGAGCTTCGTTGTCGGATCCGGTCGACGGCGTGCCCCGGCGGTGCGCGACGGGCGCATCGTGGTGGATGCCGACCGCCGCACCTCGCTTCCTGGCGTTTATGCCGGTGGAGACTGCGTGCCAGGCGCCGACCTGACGGTGATCGCGGTGCAGGACGGCAAGCTCGCGGCCGCGGCGATCCATCGCCAACTCACCGGCTGAACCTTCGATTATCGGAGACGCGTCATGGCCGATCTCACATCGAACTTCGCCGGGATCGCGTCGCCCAATCCGTTCTGGCTCGCCTCCGCGCCGCCGACCGACAAGGCGTACAACGTGGCCCGCGCGTTCAAGGCGGGCTGGGGCGGCGTGGTGTGGAAAACGCTCGGCGAGGACCCGCCGATCGTCAACGTCAGCAGCCGTTATGGCGGCGTCAGCTACAACGGCGCGCGCATCGCCGGCTTCAGCAATATCGAGCTGATCACCGACCGGCCGCTGCAGGTGAACCTGGACGAGATCAAGCAGATCAAGCGCGACTGGCCGGATCGCGCGGTGGTGGTCAGCCTGATGGTGCCCTGCACCGAGGCAAGCTGGCAGCGCATTCTGGCCCGGGTGGAAGACACCGGCTGCGACGGGGTGGAACTGAATTTCGGCTGTCCGCACGGCATGTCGGAGCGCGACATGGGCTCGGCGGTCGGCCAGGTGCCGGAATACGTCGAGATGGTCACGCGCTGGTGCAAGCAGCACACGCGGATGCCGGTGATCGTCAAACTGACGCCGAACGTCACCGACATCCTGGCCCCCGCGGCGGCGGCGCAAGCGCGGCGGCGCGGATGGCGTGTCGCTGATCAACACGCTGCAGTCGATCACCGGCGTCGATCTCGACCTGATGGCGCCCGAGCCGGTGGTGGACGGCCTCGGCACGCACGGCGGCTATTGCGGGCCGGCGGTCAAGCCGATCGCACTGCGCATGGTGGCCGACATCGCGCGCGACCATGCCGGATCTGCCGGTGTCGGGCATCGGCGGCATCTCCGTCTGGCGCGACGCGGCCGAGTTCATCGCGCTCGGTGCCGGCAATGTGCAGGTGTGCACCGCGGCGATGCATCACGGCTTCAAGATCGTCGAGGACATGATCGACGGCCTGGCGAACTGGATGGACGGCAAGGGCTATCGGTCCGATCGAGGCAGATGCGCGGGCGCGCGGTGTCGCAACTACGTGCACTGGAGCGACCTGAATCTGAACTACCAGATCGTCGCGCGGATCGATCAGGACCTCTGCATCAAATGCGGCCTGTGCCATATCGGCTGCGAGGACACCTCGCATCAGGCGATCGCCGCGCTGCGGGTGGACGGCGAGCGGCGCTATGAGGTGATCGACGCCGAATGCGTCGGCTGCAATCTGTGCTATCTGGCCTGCCCGGTGGATGGCTGCATCACCATGGTGCGCGCAGGAGACACGGTGCGCGCGTGCTGACCTGGGAGCATCATCCGAACAATCCGCTGCGCAAGGAGGGAGCGGCATGAGCGCCGAGCGATGCGCGGCAACATCGCCATCGATGGCGACCGGATGTGGGCCACGATCATGGAGACGGCGCAGATCGGCGGCCACGCCGAAAGGCGGGATCTGCCGGCTGACGCTGACCGACCTCGACCGTCAGGTGCGCGACTGGTTTCGCGCCGCCTGCGAGGCCGCCGGATGCACCGTCACGGTCGACGACATGGGCAACATCTTCGCGCGCCGTCCCGGCCGCGATCCCACGCTGCCGCCGATCGCCATCGGCAGCCATCTGGATACCCAGCCGACCGGCGGAAAATACGACGGCATCATCGGCGTGCTCGCCGGGCTGGAAGTGCTGCGCACCCTGAACGACCAGGGCTACGAGACCAACGCGCCGATCGAGGTGATCGACTGGACCAACGAAGAAGGCTCGCGTTTCGCTCCCGCGATGCTGTCGTCCGGCGTGTTCGCCGGCGTGTTCGACACCGACCTATGCCTACGCGCGCGAGGATCGCGAGGGCAAACGGTTCGGCGACGAACTGATCGCGCATCGGCTACAAAGGCGATGTGCCCTGCGGCTCGCACGCGCTTGGCGCGCATTTCGAGCTGCATATCGAGCAAGGGCCGATCCTGGAGGCCGAGGCCAAGACCATCGGCGTCGGTGACCGGCGTGCAGGGCATGCGCTGGTACGAAGTGACCGTAACCGGCACCGAAAGCCATGCCGGCGCCACGCCGATGCGGCTGCGGCGCGACGCTCTGCTGGGTGCCAGCCGCATGGTCGCCGCGGTGAACCATATCGGCTGGGATCACGCTCCGGATGCGGTGGCGACCGTCGGACTGCTCGAGAGCCGGCCCGAACAGCCGCAACGTCGTGCCCGGCTCGGTGTTCTTCACCATCGATCTGCGCCATCCGAGCGATGACGTGGTGGCGGCGATGGAAGCGGAGATGCGCGCAGGGGCTGGAACGCATCGCCGCCGATGTCGGGCTGGAAATCACCATCGAATGCGTCTGGGATTCGCCGGCGGTGCGCTTCGACCCGGACTGCATCGCCTCGGTGCGCCGCGGCGGCCGAGGCCGCGGGGTACCCGAGCCGCGACATCGTCTCCGGCGCCGGGCATGATTCGGCGTATATCGCGCGTGTCGCGCCCACGACCATGGTGTTCGTGCCCTGCGAGAAAGGGTCTGAGCCACAACGAGGCGGAGCACGCCGAGAAAACCGACGTCGTCGCCGGCGCGAATGTGCTGTTGCGCGCGGTGCTGGAGACCGATCAGCGCCTGGCCGACCGGGCGGCTGGTGGTGGCTGAGCTGTGCGCCAGCGCCGGTAACGGCGTGGGGTAGCGTTGTCGTCCATCGTCGTCTGGGCATTCGGCGCGGATGGGGTCGCTGGCTCGGGCTTGCGAAAACTAAGAACGCGCGCGAGCGCTGCTGAACAGAACCGCCGTTTGGCCGATGAAGGAACCTTCCGATTAATTCCACCACGCGGACTATGGCGGCTGACCGCGCGAGGATGATCGGCCAGCAGTGGTTCCGAGGCTGACTTTCGCGACGCACAAGCCTTTGATTTCATGGGGCGAAGTTTTCGTCTCACAAACCAACCTTTGATGGACTAACCCGCGCGGGTGCACTACCCCAAGGTGCGCTTTGGCAACGGCGGGGCGGGATATCGCCCCATCGTGTTATTCCAGTAGGCCCATGAGCGCGGATCAATGATACCGGGCGGCGCTTTGTCGAGCGCTTCGTGAAAATCCTCGTTCGATACATAGCGGCGCAGCACCTTCATATCCTCATGCGTGGCGTGCTTCATCGCGTAGGCCATAAAGCGGATCGGGTCTTCAAGCGCTTCGGCTGGTTCTTCGAACCAGACAACCCGCCGCGCAACCGCCTCCGTCTCGGAGTTTAGCGGGATCGGCTTCACTGGGATGGTCCCTTACGCGTGCGGCGCGGTTGGGTCGGGCGAGCAATCGTTGGCAAACGATCAAGATCAACCTCGCGAACCGCCTTGGCGAGATGGTCTTTTGTGGCCTTCGAGAGGCGGCGCAGGTTCCCCTCATCGAAGAATGACAGTGCCTTGAGCGCAATCACTGGATTGAATTGCAGGCCGTAAAGTGCCTGTGCGCTGGCCAACGCGGTCGGAAGGTCGATCCGCCCGTCGCAAAGGATTGCGTCGATGTCCCTGTAGTCCTTTGCTTCAGCCCGGAGTTGCACAACATTCACCTTTGTCCCCGCAAGGTCGAGCAGAGAAGCGATCTGCAATCCGTTGTCGGGCGCAACATGCGGCAGAGCGAGGCGAGGCAGGCCTGGCACCCCAAAAAAAGAAAGTCTCACGGGACCACCTCGATTAACAACGGCGCTCAAGGTGTTCGGCTCGCGCTGCGTTATCGTCGCGGCGGTCATGAAGGGAATGGAGGCTTCCAGCTTCGCTGGGTTGAATGGCCGGCTGCCGAAAAAATCGAAATCGAGGGATCGGCGGTGTCCGAGATGCAGGGCGATCGCGGTGCCGCCGTAAAGCACAAATTCCGAGGGAACTTCCGCAAGCTCGTCCCACAACCGCCGCTGCGGCTTTGGGAGTATGTCGAGGCGGGGAGAAAAGTCGTTAGTCATACCGGCACATTGTTTTTTGCACGTACCCTTTGCTGGACGAAAAACCCCCGCCAGGCAGGCGGAACCCGAGCGGGGGCCTATAGGTCAACGGTTTGTAGACGCGAGACTTGGCTGCGGGAACCGGCCGGCCCAGGTTGGCTTGCCCCTGGCCGAATGCCGAGACGGGCTTGCACCGGCACCACAACCGCGCTCACAATATGCACCGCCCGCGGTCGTCACGTAATCTGACGAAACCGCGGTACAACCGGTTACGGACAACGTAACTGCACATGGGGAAGGGAAGAAGATGCGGCTTCGCAGATCGTGGCTGGCTTGTTCGGTAGCGACCGGGCTGTTGGGAGGACTGGCACTCGGCGGCGCCGGCGCCTGGGCCGAGGACGCCTACAACGCGCAATGCTTCAAGCCCGCCCCCGGCCACAAGATGATGACGATGGCCGCCAAGCCGGGACCCTACAAGGTGGCGCTCGCCAACGGCTTCGCCGGCAACAGCTGGCGTATCCAGATGATCCAGGGCCTGAAAGCGTGGGCATCGCGGCCAGAGAACGCCAAGAACATCAAGGAACTCAAAATCGTCTCCACCGGCACCGACGTCGCGGCCCAGATCGGTGCGATCGACAACCTGATCGCCGCCGGCTACGACGCCATCATCACCATCGCGGTCAGCCCGACCTCGTTCGAGCCGGTCATCAAGCGCGCCCGCAAGGCCGGCGTCGTGCTGGTGCCGTTCGACAACGTCATCGACACCGATCAGGTGATCGAGGTGACCGAGCCTCAGGTCGAATTCGAAACCGTGAAGGCGCAATTCGTCTACGACAACATGCCCGAGAAAAAGGGCAAGGTGCTCGAGATCCGCGGCCTGCCTGGCAACTCGGTCGATCGCGACCGGTCGATCGGCTTTCACAAGGTCTTCGACAACAAGCCCGGAATCGAGATCGTGACCGTCGTCGGCAACTGGGACGACGGGACCGTGCAGAAAGTCGTCAGTGATGCCATCGCGACGCAAGGACCGTTCGCCGCCATCGTCACCCAGCATGGCGCGACCGGCCTGATGAATGCGCTGAACGACGCCAAGCATCCGAAAATCCCGCTCGGCACCTCAGGCGAGAACGGCTCGCTGAAGATGATCCACGACCAGGGCTGGACCTCGATCGTCCGGGTGCAGTCGCCGCTGCTCGCGGTTGTTGCGATGCAGGCGGCAATCGCCGAGCTGCAAGGCCATCCGGTGCCGCAACTGATCGAGCTGCCGGTGCCGACAACTTATTCCAAGGACCTTAAGGACGGGGTGAATTACTCCACCAAGCTGCCGGACAACTTTCAGGATGGCGCCGACATCGCCGGCCTGCAATGCCGTGGTTCCGATCGACGAACTGCTGAAGCAGTCGCCCGACAATACCTGAGCCTGAACGCGTGAGCTGGCGGTGGCCGGCGGTAGCGGCATGACCTTGGACGCTAACGACACTATGCCGTCACCGGCCTCCGGCGCACCTTTCCTGCGCCTGAGCGACGTACGCAAGCGCTATGGCGGGGTGACAGCACTCGATGGCGTCGACTTTGCCTGCCGGCGGGGTTCCATCCACGCAGTGCTGGGTGAGAACGGCGCCGGCAAGAGCACGCTGATCAAGATCATCGCCGGCGCCGTCCGGCCTGACGGCGGCCACATGGAGATGGATGGTCAGCCGCTGCATTTCGCCACCCCGCTCGACGCCGTGCGGCATCGGGTTCGTCTGCGTGTTCCAGGAGCTGTCGCTGTTGCCGGACCTCAGCGTCGCGGACAACATCTGCATCACCGGGCCGCCCGGTATCGCCGGGTTCATCAACCATCGGGCGCAGCGCCGCCGGGCCGAGGCGCTGTTGGCCCAGGTCGGCTGTGCCGACATCGACCCTCGCATGGCGGTGCGCGACCTTCCGCTGTCGCGCCGCCAACTTGTCGAATTCGCCAAAGCGCTGGGCCGCTCGCCGCAACTGCTGATCATGGACGAGGCAACATCCGCGCTGACCGCCGGTGACGTCGAGACGGTCAACACACTGCTGCGAGCGTTGCGGGACAAGGGCACGGCAATCTTGTTCATCTCCCACCGTATGCACGAAGTCGAGGCGCTGGCCGACACCTGCTCGGTGTTTCGCAGCGGGCGGCACATCGAGACGTTTCCCCAGGGCAGCCGAAGCCACCACGAGATCATCAACCTGATGATCGGGCGGGAGATCGAGCAAACATATCCGCCAAAGCGTCGCCGGAACCCCACCGCGACCGGCAAGACCGGAAAAGTCCGGCACTGGAAGTGCGAGATCTCGCCTGGAGCAATCGGTTGCAGGGCATTTCGCTCGCGGTGCGGCGTGGCGAGATCCTCGGCCTGGGCGGGCTCGATGGGCAGGGGCAGCGGGAACTGCTGCTGGCGCTGTTCGGCGTGCTGAAGGACGTCCGCGGCAGCATTGCGGTGGATGGAAAGCCCGTCGCGTTCGCTGGGCCGAAGGCAGCGATGTCTGCCACCATCCCGATCGCTCTGGTGCCCGAGGACCGCAAGACCGAGGGGCTGCTACTGCCGCTGTCAGTGCAGGAGAATCTCGGCCTCGCCTCGCTCGACCGACTACGCCAGGGGCTTTTTCTCGAAGCCGGAGCAGAGCGGCGTCTGGTGAGAAACGCCATTGAGCGCTTGCGGATCAAGACATCCTCGCCAACGAGGGCCGTTGGCACGCTGTCCGGCGGCAATCAGCAGAAGGTGGTCCTGGGGAAATGGCTGGCCACCGATCCAGGCATACTGCTGCTGATGGATCCGACGCGCGGCATCGATGTCGGCACCAAACAGGAACTCTATGTGTTGATCCGCCAACTCGCCGATCTCGGAACGACGGTGCTGTTCTACAGCACCGACTATGACGAACTGATCGGCATGTGCGACCGGGTCGCGATCATCTATCGCGGCCAAGTCGTGAGCGAACTCACCGGCAGCGACATCACCGAGAACAACATCGTCGCGGCGTCACTGTCGATCGAGGTCAGCGCCCGCCGGCTCGTCACCCGCGACGACGCCTGCATGAATGCGCTGTTGCGCGCGACGCGGCGCAACCAGGGTGCGGTCTTCGCGGCGGCCCTGTTCGGAGTGCTGTTCGTCGCCTTCCTGACACTGCATCCGCGCGGCCTGTCGATCATGGTGACGACGCCGGCGGCGAACCAGGGCCTGGCGCTGGCGTTCGCGGCGATGGCGCAGACATTGCCGGTTCTTACCGGTGGCCTCGATCTATCGGTTGGATCGGTCCTCGCGCTCAGCAACTGCGTTGCCTCGCATCTGGTCAGTGGCTCGACAGCGCAGATCCTCGGCGGCATCGCGGTGACACTGCTGGCAGGCGCCGCCTGCGGGTTCTTCAACGGGGTGGTCGTCGTCGCCGGCCGAATCCAGCCGATCATCGCAACGCTGGCGACCGGCGCGATCTTCACCGGGATCGCGTATCTGTTGCGCCCGATACCCGGTGGCAGCATCGACGAGGACCTCGGCGACCTGCTGACCAATGAAACCTTCGGTGTGATCCCAACGTCGCTGCTGCTGCTTGCCGGCGTCCTGTTGGTGGTATGGGTGCCATTTCGCAATTCCGTCCTCGGGCGTGGCGGCTACGCCGCCGGATCGTCCGAAATAGCGGCGTTCCTGTCAGGCGTGCGGGTCGGGCGCTCGCGGCTGGCGGCCTACACGCTTGCCGGTTTGCTGGCGGCCTGCGGCGGGCTGTTTCTGGCGTTACAGACGCTGTCGGGCGACGCGCAGGTAGGCGCCGACTACACGCTGAAATCTATCGCCGCGGTGGTCATCGGCGGCACCTCGCTGCTCGGCGGCAGCGGCGGCGTGATGGGGTCGATTTTCGGAGCCTACGCACTGCGTGCCATCAGCGGCTCTGCTGCTGTTCGCCGGCGTCTCGCCGCTGGCCCAGCCGCTGTTCGAGGGCGTGGTGTTGATGGTGGCGATCGGGCTCGGCGCGATCCGCATCCTGGCCAATCGCAATCGGCTGGAACTTCTCAGCGCACAGGAGACCGCACGCAGCGATCCGAGCCGGCCGCTGATCCGTGGGCTGGACAATTCCGGTACTGGTGGCTCTCGGCGCCATCATCGTCGTTCTGCTGATCGGCAGCTATTATCTGCCGGCCTTCCTGTCGCCGGCCTATCTGGTGTTGCAACTGCGGATCGCCGCGTTCCTCGGCATCGTCGCCGCGGGGCAGATGATGGTGATCCTGCTTGGACACATCGACCTGTCGATCCCCTGGACTATGACGGTTACGGCCATGACGGCAACAACGCTGGCCGGGATGGGCGAGCCGTGGGTCGGGTTGGCGATCCCGCTTGCTCTCTTGGTGGGCGTGGCGATCGGCCTGTTCAACGGCGTTGGGGTCGCCTATCTCCGGCTGCCATCGATGATCCTCACCCTCGGGACAAACGCGGTGCTGCTCGGGCTGGCGGTGATCTACACCGGAGGCTTCGCCCCGCAGACCAAGGCCTCCCCGCTGATGCGGGTCCTTGGCAAGGACAGCAGCATTGCCGGCGTTCCGAATATCTTGTGGGTCTGGCTTGCCGGTTCCGCGCTACTGATCGTCTTGCTGCGGCGAACGCCGTTTGGCCGCAAGGTTTATGCAATCGGTAATCGCGAGCGAGCCGCCTATCTGTCGGGCATCCATACCGCGCGCGTTGTGATGACGTGCTTCGTGATTTCGGGCTTCACCAGCGCACTCGGCGGCGTGCTGCTGGCGGGGCGGCTCGACCAGTCCTACCAGGGCATGGGGGACGAGTACCTGTTGCCTGCTGTGGCCGCGGTCGTCCTTGGCGGCACAAATATTCTGGGTGGGCGCGGCAGTTATTTAGGGACCGTTGCTGGTGTGCTGGTGATCAGCCTGTTGGCCTCGATGCTTTCCGTGATGCAGATGCCGGAAGCGAGCCGGCGCGTTATCTATGGTGTTGTTATCATATCGATGTTGCTGGTCAACGGCCGCGGCGCAAGCGCGCAATGACCCCCGCCGTTGCCGCTCGCTCTGGGGCCCCAATACCCGTCAACCAGCGCAGCCGGCCCCAACTATCGGGCTGACCGGGCCTTGATATTTGCGCACAGGCGCTCTTCGAGGCCCTCGTTCTTCCTCCGTGCTGAAATGGTGAGGATTGAACGAACGTGGCTTTCGAGATGGTCCCCCTGATGAAGGCACTCACCCACCTACGGTCTCGCCGCGATCCCGATTGGCTGGCCCGGCGCGAAGATCCATACACACACCCATTCAAACCTGACCTTCCACTTTCGGCAGCATCACAGAGGAATTGCCAGTAGCGTATCGAAATGACTGCTGTCGCAGACCACAATACGTTCCGCGAAACGCAGATTCCCACCCTCGTCGGACAGCTTGTCGAGATAGACGCCGGTCGCGAACAGGTCCGTGCGTCCATCACGCATGATACGCGCGACCAGAAACGATGTCTCGGCCGTCGCACCGGTCGGCCCGATGACTGGCAGCCCAACGATATGGCGATAACTCTGACGCTCGTAAATGTTCGCCGTACGCAAAGCGGTGACGCGATCGCGAAGCATCGCGCGCGAGTCCGCATAGATAACGCCGGCGGCGTAGCCACGATTGTGGTTCTCCGCCGACGTGATCTTGTAGAGGCAATCGTCAACAAAGAAATCCGGCCACGCCTCCAGCCGGTCTTGATCGATCGCCGCCGCATAGGCCGCGTTGAGCTCCGCCAGCCGCAGCAGCACACTCATACCGCGACCATCCGGCGCCACAGTGACCAGAAACCGCGGACCGCGGCCTCGGTCGCGCGAGTGGCCTGGCTCTCGGTTCCGGCACCACCCATCTGCACGATCGAGGAAGCATCTTCCGCGTTCGCGATGCCGCGTTCGACGAAGCCGCCGATACAGCCATCCTCCATCGATACGAAGCCCGCAGGTCCGCCCAGGTTCAAATGCCGCAGCCGGCGCTTGCGCATCTCGGGCGTATCGTCGGCATAGCCGAAATAGATCCATTCCAGCTTCGTTCGATTGATCCCGTCCGGCGTGAAGAACCGCAGAGCCATGGCGTTCTGCGTCTTCTGCACGACAAAATTCGGAAACACCGTGACGATGTGCTGGCGAATCCGGTCCGGATGCTCGTCGACTACATCGATCAGGCTCGCGTCCTCCAGTTTGTAGTCGTCAGCGACCGACCGCATGCCGGCATACGACTTGTCGTCCGCCTCATTGGGGGCAATCGTCGAGGAGACGCTGCACCCGCCATTCGGGCTGACCATCAGGCCGCCTCCCTGGCTCAGGCGGTTGATCCTGAACGTCGCGAAGAACAGATGCAGCAGGCTGGCGTGGTAGGAATCGCGGACGTTCTCGGCATACATCTTCCAGTTGTTCGGCAAAATCTCGGTGAACCGGCCAATAATCTCGATCTGCCGCCCGGCAACGACGCGCTTTAACTGCGCCAATACTTCTGCCCCGATGAATTCCTCGATCGGCGGCGTATCGTCACTGAAAGTGCCGAACACCAACCCGCATAATGTCGTTATGCGCAACTGCCGTGGACCGTGATCTTCCAACCGGAACCCTTCCGGCATACCGCCCTTGCCGCTCACGCCGCGCTGAAATGCAACCGACCTCAGGTTACCCCGCAGATCATAGCGCCACGCGTGATAGACGCACTGAAAATCTTTGGCGCCACGGCCCGCGTTGTCCAGACAGATCAGTGCGCCGCGATGGGCACAGCGATTCTCGAACGCCGCGATCGAGCCGTCCTCGGCGCGCGCCACCACCACCGGCATTTGGCCGACCACCGTTCCGCGCCAGTCGCCGGGCTGGGCGATCTCTGTCTCCAGGCACAAATAGTTCCAGACCGAGCCTTCAAATACCTGCCGCTGCTCGGTTTTCAGCAATTCGTCATCGCGATACACCCAGTAAGGCACGCGGGTGACATCGCCCGACCAGACCGGTCGCGCCGAAAGAGTTTCGGACCCCGGGGCAGGTGCTTCTGGCATAATGTATCCTCCCGTGACCGGCTGTTGCTTCGTGCCCGGCGTATCGGCGGGACGCCAACGGTCTGGCCAGTTAGCCACCATTCAGGACATTTTCAACTCCGCATCGCGGGGTGAGCGGGCCGCAGGCTGTTCCTACTCCGTGAGAGGACCGTCATCGCTCGGCCGAAACGTTCACGATAGTCAAACTCGCGCGCCGCGTCGATAACCGAGCAGCCGGCGAGAGTTCCGCCGACCGCATTTTCCAAAGTGACCTGCTTCACAGCCAAGCCGGTAGGCGCATGGCACTTTCCACATCGTAGCTCGCGAACTGACCACGAGCCATGGACGCGATGGAGGGTGAAATGGAGGCATTAGAACATTTGTCGATATTGGTCGCCCTGTTGCTGGCGATGGCCGCAGCGCTGATGTCGAGTGATGCCGAGGCGCGCCGGGAGGTAACCGCTTTTTTCGCTGAGGCATTGCGGCCAAAAGCCGCCGACCTTGGGGGCGACGTCGGGTATCTCTCAGGCATGACCGCGGAATCGGTCTCGGTCAAGGCTTATCCCATCATTCGGGCCGGCGACCATCCAAGGCGGACCGACTGAGCTCACTGCCGGTCCGGAACGTACGCCCTCAACCGCACGAGGAACGGCCCCACTGTCAGTAAATGCAATCCATGCCCCGTCGTGTCTCTTTGTTCGGCTAAGAGGGGCAATTTCGTCGTCGGGGCCCGATTTTCAGCGAGGCGACGCGCGCAGTCGCGATCGAGCATGGCCGAAGGCCCCCGCCGAAGGCCGCGCACAGCGTGCTTGAGGTCGGCGAGCACGGCGCCCAGCTGGGCAAGGTCGGGATCATCATCAGGTCAGAGACTCCGACATCGCAGCTCGCAGAATTCCATTCGACGACCCAGGGCCAGCGCCGGCGTTGTCAGCTCCGGTCGTAGACGTCAACGTACGTCGCGCTCTTGCCGTTGCCACCGGTCAGCACCCCGTTGCAGGTCATTTTCCGATGATCCGTCGACACAACGCAGGTCATCGCGTCCGTCTCGCCCGCCGGCCCCTTGAACGTGGCCTGGAGGGCCGATTCCGTCAGATTGAACGCGGCAGTTGTATCGCCGCTCACGGGATAGAATTCCCCATTTGCCGGGGTATCAAAAGACTGCACCATGGGCCGCCCCCGCGCGTCCGTGACGGTAACCGACCAGCGAACGTGGGCGCTATCGACGCGCGAGAAATCCGCCACCATATCGCCTGGCATCATCTCCCCCGGGGGCAGCTTCGATTGCGCCTTGTTCAAGCGCCATTTGCCCACGAACGGGCTGCTGTCCCCCCAGGCGGACCCGGCGCTTAACAGCATGGATAACCCACAGAACCCGATGATGACGCTCATCCCGCGAGGCCGCTGCATGTACTCTCCTGTCATCCCTTTTGACGCCGGCAACGCTTGAATCGTGCGCTGCCCGCTCGGAAAGTAGCTTCTTGGCCAATGCTGGGCAGCAAAAATCCCTGTTCCATGAGGACGGGAGGAACCACGTCCGGCCAGATAGCCGAAGTCTGACGTCCGAAGCAGAATTCCTCTAAGATTTCGCCTTCTTCGAAGGTTTCGACTTGCCAGAACGGTTGAGGGTGACCGCTTGGCGAACGAGCGCCTTGAACGCGGACTCGTCGACTTCCTCTCCCTCATGAATGTCGATCGCACGGCGCACGTTTCCGTCGAGACTGGAGTTGAAGAGAGGCGCTGGATCCTTCAGAGCCGCGCCCTTGGCGAAGGTGAGCTTCACGACATTCTTATAGGACTCGCCCGTGCAAATAATGCCGTCGTGCGACCAGACCGGCGTGCCCCTCCACTTCCACTCCTCGACGACGTCGGGATCTGCTTCCTTGATAAACTGCCGCATTCTGCTGAGGGTTTCCCCGCGCCAGTCCCCGAGTTCGGCGATTCGTTCCGAGATAAGCTCCGATGCCGACTGCCCCTGGCTCGCGCCCGACTTCGTCATGTTCTCCCCGTAGAAGTTCCAAATATTTGTTCGCACATTTCAGTCGATCCGCGCCAATACCTGCTCCAGCGCCGCGAGGAAACGCTGCCACCCGCCCTTGGCGCCCTCGTAGGCCTGCTGCTGGTCCGGCCGGAAGCCTGACTGCTCCATGCGCAGGTGAGTCCCCGAGTTGGTAGCGGTGAGAGTCCAAGTGACGACACTCCCGAGGCCATAAGCTTCCCATGTGTAAGACAGTGTTTTGTTCGGCTCGACTGCCATCACCTGACAGTCGACCGCGCCCCAGTCTGCGCGAAGATTGAAACGGTGGCCCACCACAGGCTTGAAGTCGTTCTTCATGAGCCATTCCTCGATCAAATGATCTTGCGTGAGCGCCCGCCAAATTTTCTGCGGCGGATGCGGCAAGTCCCGTTCAATCACTACGGAACGCGTTGTTTGGCTGGCTTCGGTCATTGATCCATCCTGCTTAACAGTGACTCGAGACGGTCAAACCGGTCGAGCCAGAAAGTCCCGTACAGCTTCATCCAGTCGATCAGGGGCGCCAACCCCTCCGGGTCAGCACTGTAATGGGTCTCACGCCCGTCACGCCGGTCGCGAACCAGTCCGGCAAACTTGAGCACGCCGAGATGCTTGGAGATAGCCGGTTGCGATACGCCCGAATGTCCGGTGAGCGCATGCACGGTCAGCTCTCCATCACGGATCAGTCGCTCGAAGATCGCTCTACGAGTTGGATCGGAGAGGGTCTTGAACAGAACGTCCGGGCGCGAATTCATGTAAACCCATAACCGTCGGGTTATGGATTGTCAAGGGAAGTCCCAGCGCGGTTCGTCCTCAACACTCTATCTGTTCGGCGGTTCGGGGGCTGCCGGGAGAGGGAGGCGGCTTTTGGCTTCCCTGATCCCTTCCGAGATTTCCGCCAGTCCCTGCTGCGCCGCTTCGAGGGGTTCCCGGATAGCCTCGACCGGCACTGCGGAGGCAAAGCTTTCCTTCAACTCCTTGATCTGATTTTCCGTTAGATCCTCAAGCCGCAGCATCTGATTGCGAGCGTTCTCATTCGCACGGATGAGTTCGTCCAGCTTCAGTTGAATCGCCGTGGTGTCCCGGTTCTGCGTGTTCTGGATCAGGAACACCATCAGGAAGGTGATGATCGTCGTCCCCGTGTTGATGATGAGCTGCCAGGTATCGGAGTAATGGAAAGCGGGGCCGCTGATCGCCCAGAGCACGATGATGACGATGGCCGCGATGAAGGTGTGAGCGCGCCCGCACTGCTGCGCCGTCCATTGTGCCGCTCGGGAAAAGCGGTCTGATAATGACAATTGAGGCGTCCCGCTGTCGTCCATCAGAAAGTTCCACAATCAAACTTAACTAGATGGATAGGCTTCACATGATGTCAATCAAAAAACGACTCGATCGGGAACGCGCACCAGCGCAGCCGCCAGGGCACCACGAGCGCGATGAGGTCCGAAGGATATTGCGTCCGGTTCAGCAGGCTCTCGCTGCGCTCGTCGAATTGTTTGCCGCAGGCGCGGCAGCGAAATCGGCGGTAACCTTGAGTGGTACGCCCGTTCCGTTCCGAGACGGCCGTTGAGCCGCACCCAATGCACTGCATCTATGCCGCTCCTCGCCGACGGCCCCCATACCAAGCCCGTTTCGATCTAACAGGGGCGGCTGGCGCGAGATCTGGCGGAACCCGCCAAATTGCTCTGGATCATCTGGTGTATAGAGTTCATGGTTTCATTTGTGATGATCGCGATAGCAGATGCCAGCGCCGGAATAGAAAGCCTCAGCAAGTGGCTGGCGGATTTTTTTAATAACTGGGTCGACCTAGCCTGAACCAAGTTTCCGCCGAGTTGTAGCGCTACCGGCATCGATCGCCCCCAGGATTCCCTGCGGCGTCAGGCAGGGGTTAGGCTGTCTGGTCGCCTTACGTTTTGTATCGCCGATCGTGTTGCGCAGGTCCACGGGGCCCATTGCATCCAGCTTGAAGTCACTGATAGGCTGCGCTGAGGATGGGGAAAAATAACCCCACTCACTACGGGCAGGCCACAATCAGGGAGTGTAGATCAATGTCTGGATACGCCAGAAGTGCGGCGGATGTTCCGTGGTGGAGAGAGCCTACCAAGGACCAGTGGTATGCCTATTTCGCGGCCTGGATGGGTTGGACGCTCGACGCCTTCGACTTCACCGTATTTCTCCTGATCATGGCGCCGATCGCGCAGGAGTTCGGAGTTCCACTGATCGACGTGACCGCGATCTTCTCGGTGACGCTGGTCATGCGCCTCGGCGGAGCAACGGCATCCGGGTGGTTAGCCGATCGGCTGGGGCGGCGGGCGCCTTTGATGATCTCCATTCTTTGGTATTCAATCTGCAATTTCCTCGCAGGCTTCTCGCCCAGCTTTACGTTCCTGTTCGTGATCCGAGCGCTGCTGGGCATCGGCATGGGGGCGGAATGGCCCGCCGGTGCGGCACTGGCGATGGAGTTCCTGGCCGGCGCGGTCTCGTGGGCTAATGTCCGGGGTCCTGCAGGGATCCTGGGGGTTGGGCTTCGCGCTGTCCGCCCTTGCCTACGGCTTGCTCTATGAACCGCTGGAAGCATGGCATAAGGGCTACGGGTGGCGCGGAATGCTGATTCTGGGCGTTCTACCGGCCTTGGCCTGCGTCTGGATACGCATGTATGTAAAGGAGCCCGAAGTTTGGGCGGAAAACAAGAAGATCCAGGACGCAACACAAAAGCAAGTTACCCTTCCGCTTTTTGCCATCTTCAAGCGCAAATATCTGTTCAACACCCTGACGGGCTGTCTGTGGATGGCCGCGAACTTCTGCGTCTATTACGCAGTTTGGGCGATGCTCGGCACCTACCTGAAAAAAGAGCTGGGCTGGACGGCCGCCCAGGTGGCGGTCCCTGTGTTCTGGGGCAACATCCTCACGTTCATCGCATGCAGCTTCTGGGGCGCCGTGTCGGAGCGCGTCGGACGGCGCTGGGCGTTGATGTTACCCACGATGATCGCGTTATTCCTCATTCCGCTTTACATCATGCAGGTCGATCACACCTTGTTTCTTGGGTTCTTCCTCTTGTTTATCTGCTTCTTTAGCGGCAAGGATGCCCTGAACCCGGCATGGTTGTCGGAACGCTTTCCAACCGAGGTTCGGGCTACCGCCGCCGGCTTCGTCTATCACCAGGGTGCGGTCTGGGGCGCCGCAGTCGCGCCGATCCTGACCTACTTCGCGGTGAACCAAGGCACGGGTTTTGCCAAACCGATGATGTATGGCGCGATGGGTTCGCTCGTTGTGTATATAATCTCAGTCTATCTGGGGCCGGAAACCAAGGGCATGGTCATGACCGCGGATCTGGAGGTGATCGAGGCTGAAGTCACGCTCGGATAGGCAGCAAAGGCACGCACGGCCGGGACGCAAGGTCCGGGCCATTTTTGATTGGCGCTGGCCGCGCTGATTGGAGGTGTATTGTCGGGGTCTGAACAGAAAATCGGTAATTTCTTTATTTGGAATGAGCGCACTTCGACCTAATCACCGATCTTTGGGCCTCTATTCCAGAACTCGATCTGGTTCCGCCAGATCTCGCGCCAGCCGCCCTGTTCAGATCGAAACGGGCTTGGTATGGGGGCCGTCGGCGAGGAGCGGCATAGATGCAGTGCATTGGGTACGGCTCGACGGCCGTCTCGGAACGGAACGAGCGTACCACTCAATGTTACCGCCGATTTCGCTGTCGCGCCTGCGGCAAACAATTCAACGAGCGCAGCGAGAGCCTGCTGAACCGGACGCAATATCCTTCGGACGTCATCGCGCTCGTGGTGGTCTGGCGGCTGCGCTACAAACTCAGCCTGCGCGACCTTCCGGAGATGTTCCTGATACGCGGCATCGTGTTCAGTCATGAGGCCGTCCGCGACTGGGAAGCGAAGTTCACGCCTGCATTGGCATCGTTGCGCTCCTTACCGATCCTGGCTCGCAGGATGCCGTCGAAGAACTCGAAACGGACATCGTCGTCGCGGCACAGGGCGTTGGCGAGCGCCGTTTTGCCATAGCCACCGGCACCGAGCAGTGCTGTGGTGAGCGCTACTGTTCGGTTCGGCGCCTCAGCGAGCACCGCTGCCTTCAGTGGCTGGTACTCGTCGGGCCTGGGGACGAAATCGGCGGACAGGTCGCCTTGCATGTAGGGTGTGCGCTTGGCGCGTCCGTCGCCGCGTAGACCGAGCAGGAGGGACCTCCAGCGCTCCTGGTCGCGGTCGCGGGCGGGATCGATGTCGAACACCTCCTCACGCCGCATCCAGGCGGGCAGGTCCGCACGGGTGAGGGTGGGGTCGGCCAATACCGGGCTCGCCCTTTGCCATGGAGCCGCGCATGCGACCACTCGCGCTTGATCCACGCCGACTTGAGCGCCCGGCGGGAGAGGATCAGTCCTAACTGGGGTCGCACCCTCAATCTCCGGCAGCACCTGGGGGCGAATGTCGCCGCCGCCCACGTTCTTAAGGTCGCGCCAGGCATGGATACCCTCGGCGATAAGCCGTCGCTGGAACGTCTCGGCGAAGTCACGACCGTCCGATCGCGAATATGAGATGAAGATCGTGGGTGCCGCAAAGCTCATGGCGGATACGGTCTGTTTTTGTCTGGTAGCGGGTAGACGGGTAGACGGTCTGGGCTAAGTTCAGCCGGGAGCTGCCAAATTATGCTGAAATGAGCAGGTTGGCCATGGGTCTGCGCACCTAAAGACAGCCAGGCGTCTTGCGGCATGTGCCATTAGGGCGCGGGTGTAACGCTTTGGAATAGACAGGGGGTGCGCGGTGCTATGCCTCAATTCCCGAGAGCACAAATGGTCGGGGGTGGACGGCCGAGCCACGCTCGGCCATGACGATGACGCAGCGACAGATCCGCACACGGATTTCCGGTTAACGTGAAAGCGCTTCAATCACTGGGTAGTGGACCGGGGAGTAACAAAGTTGTCGGGAAATCCGGCACGGGCGGAGTCATCCAACGACGCGCTGGGCCACGACCAAACGACCGCACTTTCCCCAGAGCCGCAAGCGAATCAAGCGCCCGTTGCACGGTGCGGGCGCTGGCTCCGAGCGCAATCGCCAATGCCGAGCTCGACCACGACTTGCCGTCGGCGAGGAAGGCGAGCACCGCCGCATGCTGTTCTTCGACGGGCGGTGCCAGCACGACGATCTCGCGCGCGTGGTTCGTCGCAAACGCAAAGCCTGACTGCGTTGCCGTTACGTCCGCCAGCGTCTTAAGTTCCGCACGCAGCCGCCCGACTTCGACGCGCAACCGGGCGCGATGCGATTCATCGGCGTGCTTTGCTCCGAAGGCGCGCGCGAGGAGAACGCCTCTCGGCACGTCTCCGGGCCACGCTTCCCCGAGCGCACGTGCAAGGGCGAACAAGACGGGGCGGGTCGCGAGCGAGACGACCGTGCCTGTGTCCCGCACGACATGGCGGCACGCGTCCACAACAACCACCTCCGACGCCAGCAGCGCCTCGACCTCCTCGAGTACGAGAGGGCGTTCCTCGCCACGCGCGATCAGGCGCGCCGCGGTCGTGTTGAGGACGTGCGATGCGCTTTCGACTTCGGCTATCAGCGCGGGGATGTCTGCCTCGCGCGCGGCGTGCTCGGCCCGAGCGAGGGCGGCGCGCGCCATCTTCGTTTGCAGGCGCCGAATTGCGATGCCCGCGACTGCCAGCTCGTGAGCGGCCCTCAACGCGGGCGGAAGCGGTGTGGGGTCGAGTTCGGCGAGCGTGCGTTCGGCTTCGTCGAGGCGGCCGATGAGGAGCAGGCGCCGGACCTCGAGAGTCCTTGCATGCGCGGCGTTCACCCGGTCGCCGCGCGCTTCAAGCGTCGCCCACGCCGCATGGAGCGCCTGCGCGGGCCATCCCAGGTCGCGCGAGACGAGCGCGATCTCGGCCTCGGCGACGACACACCGCGCGCGGGCCACGGCCTCTCGCGGCCCGAATGCATGCGCCGCACTTCGCAGGAGAGCCTTTGCCCGAACGAGATCACCGAGCTGCGCCATCGCGATCCCTCGGAGCGCGAGCGCAGGCGGGTCGTCGCGCAATGCGACGCGTTTCAATGCGCCGATCAGATCACCGGCCGCGAGCGCACGCGCGGCAGCGATGATCAGCGAGTCCATCGGAATCCGGTCACAGTTGTCACTCTCACCATTCGACGCCCGGTCCTAAGTCTATCTCATGACCAGCAACCACCAAGTGGTCTCGAGAATGGATCGCCCGCTCGCGGTCCAGACGCGGATCACCACAGGCTTCTACTTGTATACGGAGAATATCATGCGCCAGGTTCTGAATATCTCGATCGCCGTCGCCAGTTGCGCGATCGCTGCGGCGATAACCATCGCGACCCCGATGTCTGCCGGTGGCACACCGGCAGCGACGCCGACGTCGGAATTGCGAGCAATGCTCGACCGACATGTCGTCCTCGCCCACGCCCGGCGCCCCGAGCCGTTCATGCAACGCCCGGCCAAGCCCGTCATCGCTCTGGTCGGTGAAGGCTGGGGCTAGTTCGCCAAGCCGTTCTTATTACGATCAACCGGAGGGCTCTCCATGATGACGTTTGTTCTCGCGGCCGCGGTGCTTGTCGGTGCGCTGTGGCTCGCCACAGCCCTCGACGGCGTCGCAACCGAAGCCCCGTTCCGGGCTGCCCGGTCTCAAAAGCGGCTGCGTTCTCCCTGTCACGACCACTGCGTGCCGTTTTGGCAGGACCCGGCGTGAAGGTACGTGGCTCGGCTCCGTGGCCTCTCGGAAATATCGAAGGCCTCTGCTGACCCAGGGACAGCGTGGCAGCATCGGCAGCTCGCCCCTACGGGTCCATCCGAATCCCGTCACACTTGTAACTCTCATCATTCAATTTCCGGTCTTAAGTTTATCTGGCGACGAACAATCACCTATCGAGGCGAGAACCGGGCAACGCCAGATACGTTCGAGGTGATGGTGAGGGGAATACCCTGTTCTACCCGCGTACAGATGCCTTCGCGGCGGACGGTACAGCGGTGTCTCGGCAAATAGTGGAGAGCACGATGACAGACTCTACCAGAGATGGACCTGAAGCCCCTAAGGTCGTTGACCGGAACACCTTCCAGGCGGAGCTGGACGCACTGCGGGTCCGAGAAAAGGCTCATACAAGGGAAGGCGACGCCATCGCGGCCGCCCGCCGGCGGCTCCCCATGGTCGAGATGGATGGTTCCACACCGCTGATTGGCGAACGTGGCGCGGTGACACTATTGGACGCGTTTGAGGGACGCCGGTTGCTCATTGCCTACTACTTCATGTGGCACGCCGGTCGCCCCGCGCCGGAGCAGTGCGAGGGTTGCACGTACTACACATCGCAGGTCCGCGAGTTGACCTATCTGCATTCCCGCGACGTCACCTATGCCACGTTCTGCCAAGGCCCTTACGAAGAGGGCGTGCGGTACCGCAACTTCATGGGCTGGGAGATGCCTTGGTACTCCGCGCCCCAACATTCGCTCGACACTCTCCTGGTTGGACGCCGGGTGGGGATGATGCATATCGTCTGCTACCTGCGACACGGATCCAACGTCTTCGAGACTTATTGGACGACGAGACGCGGCGTCGAGGCGATGGATAACAGCTACCGCTTGCTCGACCTGACCGTCTACGGGCGGCAGGAGGGTTGGGAGGACTCGCCACCCGGCTGGCTACAACGGCCGAAGGGCGGGCATAATTACCGTATCGATGGTCGTCCCATCGCGCAGTGGTCTCGCCTGAAGGCCGGGTATTCCGATGACCTGGGAACTGAGGTTCGCTAAGCGCGATTCGTGGTGGAGGTGACGTATGATATCTGCAAATCTCCCCGTTCGGTCAGCACGGAAGTGGGTGTTCGGATCCACTTCCTGTGAAATCGCTGGCAGCCTGGCTCGAGGCGGCGATGCGGCCGCCCACGCTGCGGCGGGTTGGCTATGCCTCGCTGCCGCGCCAACCTTTGCGGTCATGGCGCTGGTTACGGGCATTCAGGATGGTGGCGCACCGAGTATGCTCTGTTCGGTCGGGCACAATTCGTCACCACTGAGTGGAATGGTCTTGATGTACGCGCTGATGAGCGCCTTCCACTCAGTGCCCTGGCTAAGACTGATCGTCGGCCTTGGAAGTGGTGTTCGCCGGTCATGAGCAGACGAGCCCCAAATCGAGCAGCGCCAGACCAACGCCCCCGTTTGCACAGTATTGTCCTGCTTTACACTCAGGCGGTCTTGCCAAGTCGAATCATGCTCCATGACGCGGGCGGCAGCGACATTTCCGCCCGGTCACCGACCACCGTGACGCGATCAAGTGGCGCGGGCGCCACCTTGTTTGGCTCGTCGGCGGTATTGACCGCGCCGAGGTCGTCGTGCCGCAGCACCTGCGCCTCCGCCAGCGTTAGCGGGCCGAAGCCCGATAGGGTGACTTCCAGCGGCATCGCTTCGTTCAGGCTGCGATTGATCGCAAACAGCGTGATATGGCCGTCGTCCGTCGTGCACCGCGCCCAGCTTCAGGAACGGCGCGGTGATCGGATAATACTGGTCGATACTGCCCCGTGGATCGAAGTAACGCGCCTCGTAGCTTGGCGAGTCCACCGTCGCGCGCAGCACCCGGCCGCGCCCATGTCGGCTCCACTGCGCGAACGGCCAGAAGATCGTCTGCCGCCAGGCCGCGACCGCCTGTCTGCGTCATGATCGGCGCAATGACATTCACCAGTTGCGCCAGGCAGGCTGTCGTGACGCGATCGGCGTGGTTCAGCAGCGCGATGCATGCGCCTCCGAACGCCAGCGCATCGGCCATGGTATAAACTTCCTCCAGTATCGCGGGCGCGACGGGCCAACCCGGCTTCACCCGGTCGGAGCGGTTGCGGCGGGTTCGGTACCAGACGTTCCACTCGTCGAAACTCAGCATGATGCGCTTGGATGACCGCCGTCTCGCCGCGACCGCGTCGGCGATCGCCTCGACCTCTTCAATGAAGCTGTCCATCAGATCAGGGCTGGCGAGAAACGCCGCCGTGTCGCGTGCGTAATCGTTCAGGTAGGTGTGCAGCGAGATATACTCGACTTGGTCGAAACAATGCTCCAGCACCGTATCCTCCCACACGCCAAATGTGGGCATGTTGCGGCCGGAGGAACCGCACGCGGCCAGTTCGATCGATCCATCGACCAGTTTCATCATCTTGGCGGCCTCGGTGGCGATGCGGCCATATTCGGTCGCGGTCTTCGCCTCCATCTGCCATGGGCCATCCATCTCGTTGCCGAGGCACCAGAACTTTACGCCGTGCGGCTGCTCCCACCCGTGGGACCGGCGCAGGTCGGACAGCGCCGTGCCGCCGGGATGATTACAATATTCCAGCAGGCTGCGCGCGGCATCGCCACCGCGGGTGCCCAGGTTGACCGCCAGCATCGGCTCCAGACCGGCGACGCGGCACCAGTCGATGAATTCGTTGGTTCCAAACTGGTTGGTCTCGGTCGACAACCAGGCCAGTTCGAGCCGGCGAGGCCGTTGCTCCGGCGAGCCGACGCCGTCTTCCCAGTTGTAGCCACTAACAAAATTGCCGCCGGGGTAGCGGATGATGGTCGGTCCCAGCTCGCGCACCAGTTCCAGCACGTCCCGCCGAAAACCGTGGGCGTCGGCTGTGGGATGGCCAGGCTCGAAGATCCCGCCGTAGACGCAGCGGCCCAGATGCTCGACGAAGGCACCAAACAGGCGGGGGTTGGTGCGGCCGATGACCGCGCCGGCACGAAGTTGCACGGTGACCTGACGCATGCTCGACGGCTTCCTTGCAGTTGTTGACCGACGCGTTGGCCGGCAGGGATCGCCCGCCGCGCCCGTTGCGGTGCCCTCAAGCCCGCCGTGAGGCGCCTTTGACCAGCAGGGGCAGAATGACCCCAACACCGATGCCCCAGAATCGATTGATCAGCAGGGAGCGGACCCAATTCAGCACTACCCATCCGCTGCCGATCGGCAACCCCTTTATGGCGGGCACCACCAGAATACCAACGAGCGCCGCGATGATCCCCAGCACCAAACCGCATAACCAGAGCGGCGCCGTCAGCCTCGGCAGCAGCAGCCCGAAAACGACCCCATAGAGGCCACCCCAGAAGCAAAGGTTGACGATCCGGGGCACTCCCAATGGCGGGATTGGCGACGTGGGATACGGTGGCGGCATCTCAAGCCCCGGAATGGAGAGAAAATGTAACGCCGCCCATATCGCTTGGTGGAAGGTCAACACCGAGATTGCCGCCGCGACAAAACCAAGCACCGCGCGCATTGGAGGAGCCGGCATTAGTCCTCTCCCGTCCGATCAGCGCCATTGCCGGCGCTTGTTGCTTCAAAAAGGATCGCAGGCCGCAAGAGGTTGGCGGGCGACCGATGATCTCCGACGCCGCATCGCGCGGTTGCGCTCGCTACGAATGACGTTCCCATGGCGCAGCGTGAGGCTATTCCGGTTCATGTGTCAAAGCCCGGCAAGGTCTGCTTACTATCGTGGCCGCCCTTTGACATGCGGAGGAGATAACATAGGTAGGGTTCATGAAATGGGATGGATTGTATGAGCCAGACAGCAACATGGAATGCTGATCCCCTGACCTGGGGAAGCGGACCGCGCCTGTTCGAAATGTTCCTGGAGCCAACTTGCCCGTTCTCGGTGAGAGCGTTTGGCAAACTCGACGAGACGCTCGAATTGGCGGGAGAAGACCGGATCACCATCAAGGTTCGTCTGCAGTCACAGCCGTGGCACATGTACTCGGGCGTGATCGTGCGTTGCATTCTGGCGGCGTCAACGTTGCCGAACGGCAAGGAGGCGGCCAGGGCCGTCATGGCGGCTGTCGGGGCGCACCGCGAGGAGTTTGAGTTCACCCGCCATTGCGCCGGCCCGAACATGGATGCCACGCCCAGGGACATCATCGCGCGGATTGAAGACTATAGCGGTTTGCCATTGGCCGACGCCTTCGCCATTCCGAACCTGGACCGGGAAGTCAAATGGCACTGTAAGTACGCGCGCCAAAACGGAATCCATGTGTCGCCGACGTTCATGGTCGATGGCGTGGTGCAGTCTGATATGAGCAGCGGTGACGCCGTATCCGATTGGGTTTCACGCTTGCTCGCCAGATAGAGTCGCGCATAGTCCGGACATTACCGAGCGGTTGATTAGCTTCGACGCTGCAGACAAGGTGGCGACTCGGCTAAACCAGGAGCCGGGCAATGAACACCATCAGCACGAGCTTGCTGGTCGCAGCCTGCATCTTCTCGGGTGGCGTGGGCGGCCTTTACCTCCATCGGTTCCTGCCGCGGGAGCACCTGACCCGCGAAAGCCTGGACGTCATCAAGCTCGGTACCGGAATGCTTTCGGTGCTGGCGTCTCTGGTGCTGGGGTTGCTGATCGCTACGGCCAAGACCTCGCATGATTCGACCGACCTCGCTATTCGAAACTACGCGGCCGAACTGGCGCTGCTGAACGAGGCGCTGCGGGATTATGGCGGCTCTGCTTCGGTCTCACGCGACCTGCTGCGTGAATATGTCGAGGCGTTTGAGCGGCAGGGCTGGCCGCGTGACGGCAAACGCCCCCTCATCGTCGAGGACGAAAAGACGCGAGCGCTGCTGGAGCAGGTGCGCGATTCGATCCGGGCGCTGAAGCCGGTCGACAGCGAGCAGTCCGCGCTGCAGAACGGGGCGGTGACGATTTACATGAACCTACTGCGCCAGCGCTGGCTGCTGATCGAGCAGCAGGGACCGAGTGTGCAGCGGGTGGTCCTGGTGGTGCTGGTGTCCTGGATCACCGTAATTTTTGTGAGTTTCGGACTGAATGCGCCGCGCAACGGCACGGTGGTGATGGCGTTCCTGATTTGCTCGTTGGCGATCGGGGGCTCGATTTTCCTCATCCTGGAGATGGATCGGCCGCTGGATGGTGTGATGCGAATCTCGAGCTGGCCCGTTGATAACGTACTTGCACATATGAACTGGTAGGAGGAGGTCCCAGGGGGGGCGGTCTTGGGCGGTCAGGACCCAGCGGCGGACATCGCGAGCAGCGTGTCCAATACGGGGATATTGAATTGATCGCGGTCGATAAGCTGGGGCCGGATTGTTCAACATCAGCAGTCCGCTTTTGGAATCCGCTCGATAGCAGCCGGCAAAAGATCTGGTGCCGGTCGAACAGGCTAGCGTGGAGGTAGTGAGCCAGCGCGACTCCGAATCGAACCATGACGGCCCCGGTAGGAATCAGATGGTCCATGGTGGCCAAAATAGTTGAACTCGTTCTGAGCACGTATGGTCATCTTACAAACCCGCAACGTCTGGCGCCTCTGAACTGGCGAAAGAGGCCGCCTCATTCACCGGTGGAGACACACTTATGGAAGAGCGCCTCATCGACGTGTTGAATGACAAGAACAACCTCTTGCATGTTTTTCCAGTTGCTGTCGAAAAGCCGGAGGCGGCTACAACGGACGCAGACTTCGAGCAGGCAGCACTGAAGGCCGCCGAAAAGGCGGGAATAGCTCCCAAAACGGGATCAAAAAAGTTGCGTGCACGGCCTCATGTAAGTCGAGGCGGCCAGCTGGCGCCGTTTGGCGATGCGATTCAAACTAAACACGAGCAGCAGATGAGGACTGAACAGCGTATTCGAGACCGCGCTTACTTTCTATGGCAAGAAGCGGGCTGCCTCGAAAACCGAGCAGATGATGGTACTGGCATCGTGCTTGCGAGTTTGAGCCCGACCGCGCGTGAATCGTTGGACTATCCGAAGGATAGCCGCCAGCCATGCCGCCGCCACACCGAACGAAGTCCTCGGACGGCTTAAGCAGTCCTGACAAATAATATCCGCGAGATGGAACTGCGGCGGGCACGGGAAGTGGTGCACGCGTCCCGGTTAGGGAAGGGCCGTGCGAGTGATCACCTCCTTTATCGGCAGCATGACGTTTGTCTATTTGCACCCAGCCCTCTGCATCGCATGGGTAACGATAAATGCCGGGATGATCCCTGCCATCCCGAGGCCTGACCCGTCATTGACCTCGCTGGGCGAGGTTCCGCCAGATCTCGCGCCAGCTGCCCCTGTTCAGATCGAGACGGGCTTGGTATGGGGGGCCGTCGGCGAGGAGCGGCATAGATGCCGTGCATTGGTGCGGCTCGACGGCCGTCTCGGAACGGAACGAGCGTACCACTCAATGTTACCGCCGATTTCGCTGTCGCGCCTGGGGCAAGCAATTCAACGAGCGCAGCGAGAGCCTGCTGAACCGGACGCAATATCCTTCGGACGTCATCGCGCTCGTGGTGGTCTGGCGGGTGCGCTACAAACTCAGCCTGCGCGACCTTCCGGAGATGTTCCTGATACGCGGCATCGTGTTCAGTCATGAGGCCCGCGACTGGGAAGCGAAGCTCACGGCTGCATTGGCTGAAGGTCTGCGCCGTCGCCGACGCGGCCAGATTGGGGAAAAGTTGGTACGTTGACGAGACGTACATCAGGGTGCACGGGCATTGGCGCTATCTCTATCGCGCCATGACGCAACGGTGCGCTGGTCGATGTGATGTTCGGCGAGCACCGCCGCGGTGCGCGTCACACTCGGCTATGAGGCCGATGTTGCTTTTTCTGAAATCCTACGGGTGATTGCGGGTGATGGTATCTTGCCCTTTGGGCGATACTATCCTGTGGTGTGCGCAAGTTGAGATAAGCGAATCGGGCAGCACAACATGGCGGGATATCACTCCTCCGCGCATCCCAGGGACGGAACGGTATCGGCGCTATGGCATTGACGGCTCCTGAACCCTCATTCAACGTGGATATGCTCGTGCTGGCGCATGGTCTTAGCGGCATGACGCAATCAGACGGAGCCAATGCTGCCGGGATCACCCAGGCAATGCTGTCCAAAGTGGAAAACGGTCTAGTGCAACCTTGGGCTGACCTGGCCGCCGCGGTAGGTCGCGCACTTGGATTGCCGGTAAAATTTTTCTTCCAACGCGAGCGTGCACACGGCTTTCCGCATTTTCACTACCGAAAGCGTGCTCGATTGGGCGCAAAGTCGTTGAACAAGATACATGCGTATATCAACGTAAAGCGGCAGCGCATCAGCCGCCTGTTGCGGTCCTATAATCAATCCTGAGAACGCTTGGTTCCTCAGCCTGACCTTGGGTCCAAAGGATTAACTCCCGTCGATGCAGTGCGGATCATGCGGGCTGATGCCGCGCGGCCCTGTCGATAACTTAACCGGATGGATTGAGGCTGCTGGCGGCGTCGTAGCTCCTTGCAATTCCGGGACTACATTGATGATGGTATTTCCTTCAGAGCCGAAGCGCTTCCGCCCATATTCGTGATGAATAGCGAAACTCCCGCCGATCGCTATCGGCACTCGCTGGCCCACGAATTGGGGCACATGGTCCTGCAGAAGGTGTCGATAAAGTCGCTCATATATCGTGCCCATACGCTGCGACTTATATACCCTGAACTCTTTGAGAATCCAAATCCGCCTCTTGCAAATCAGTTTCGCCGCAATTCTAGTCATTGCATGATCCGCGCCGGCTTCCTTGACCCTGAAACGCGTAGCGACCTGATTGACCTGGGTCGCGATGGTTCCGTGGCTCACCGGCTGGCCCGGCGCGCCAACGCGCTGGTGCTATTGGATGATGGCATGAGCTGCGACGAAGTCGCGAAGGTCCTGCTGTTGGACGACGACACCGTGCGCACCTGGCATCGGCTGTATGAGGACGAGGGCATCGAAGGCTTGGTGAGTTTCGACTATGATGGCAGTACGTGCCGCTTGAGCGATGCGCAGCAGGCCAAGCTGAAGACCTGGATCGCCGAGACGCTGCCTCGGACAACCCGCGAAGTTGGTGCCTGGATCGAGACCGAGTGCGGTATCTCCTATGAGAGCCGGTCGGGGCTGATCGCGCTGCTGCACCGGCTGGGCATGGAGCATCGCAAGCCGAAAGCGGTGTCGTCCAAGCTGGACCCTGACAAGCAGGCGGCCTTTATCAAGAGTTACGAGAATCTGCTGAACCACATTGGTGATGATGAAGCGGTGCTGTTTGGCGATGCGGTGCATCCGACGCACGCGGTGCGGCCGGTCGGATGCTGGGCGCCGAAAGACACGCCGGTTGCCGTGGAACAGACCAGCGGGCGGCAGCGCCTGAACATTCACGGTGCGATTGATCTCGAGACCGGCAGAACCCGTATGATCGAGGCGGCAACGGTGAATGCGATCAGCATGATCATGTTGCTGCGGGCGATCGAGGCGATGTATCCCGGCAAGCGGTTGATCCATCTGTTCGTGGACAATGCTCGCTACCACCACGCCAAGCTGGTGCAGGCTTGGTTGTCGCGATCGGGGTGCCGGATCAAGCTCCACTTCATCCCCGCCTATTGCCCACATCTGGATCCCGCCGAGCGGCTATGGGGCCTGATGCACAAGCATGTCACCCACAATCGATGTCATGCGACATTCGTCGACTTCAAAGCGGCGATCCTAACGTTCTTGCGCGAGGAGGTGCCCAGAAAATGGGACATCTATTGTGATCAGGTAACGGATAACTTCCGTATTATCTCGGCCAAGGATTTTCGGGTTCTGACCTGAGCGGGGTATAGTATGGGTAGAAACGTTTTATGCGGGCAGCCGCAGATCGAGCTTTCCGGCGAGCAGGTAGACCATGGCCTTGAGGTTCCGGATTGAGCGGTAGCCTCGCGCCTTGGCCTTGGCGGCCTGAACCAGGCTGTTGATGCCTTCGATCAGGCCATTGGCGATCTTGCTGTCGAACCACCGCAGAATGCCGTCCCAGTGGCGCTTGACGGTTTGCGCGGCGTCGATGATCGGCGGCAGACGGCTATGCGTGGCCCAGAAATACCAGCGCGTCAAGAACGAGGCTGCCTGTTCGGGCATATCCTGCTCATAGAGGTCTTGGAAGGCGAGCCGTATCTGGTAGGCCCGCGCGGTCTTGAGATGACGCGTTGGAAGATTTTCCCGGGTCTCGCGTTGCCGGTCAGACAGGTTGGCTGGGTTGCGCAACCAGATATAGCGAGTGCCGCGCAACAGGCTTTGCCCCTTCTGTTCAGCGCGGCGCACCTGATCAACGGCGTCGTTGATGATTTTGACAGCATGGAACCTGTCGAAGGTGATGGCGGCGTTGGGCAGGCTCCTGGCGACGCCTCTGACGAAGGCCGGGCTCATGTCGATGCAGACATCGTCGATCGCATCGGGGTCACCGCCGTGCGCGGCGAGATCGTCGGCAAACGCGGCGATAGTGTTGGCATCCCTGCCTTCGGCGGCGAACAGCACCCGCGCCTGATCGATATCGACAAACAGCGTGATGTAGTCGTGACCGCGCCGTGCGGCGGTCTCGTCGATGGCAATCTGGGTGACATCCGAAGCGTCGATCCGTGCTCGCCCTTGAGCAACGTAGTGGTGAACCACCCGCCACAGCCTGGTGTCGTGCTCGCCCACCATCCGGGCCACGGCCTTGACCGGCATGGCGGAGATCATGCTCATCAGCAGCGCCTCGAACAGAAGCGTGAAGCCACTGTCTGGCCGCGCCCATGGCACGCTGACCGTCTTGACGCCGCACCCATCGCAGCGGACGCGTGGCACGCGGGCGTTGAGATAAGCCTGATGCTGGAAGAAGTTGAGATGGCGCCAGGTCTTCCGCTCGGTGTCGTAGGCCGGGCAGTCCGCCGCGCCGCAGGTCGGACAGGCAAATCGGCTGCCTGGTGCAAAGTCGATCTCGATGTCCAGCCGGTGTGCCGCGGGATCGAAGTCGGCGCGGGTCACCGTCCAAGGCGGATTCAGTCCTAACGCTAGTTGCAGCAGATTCGTGTCACGCAAGGCTATCGCTCCGCTGTGTGATGCCCGACCGGTTCGAGCCTGGCGCCGTGCTCGCCGCTGTCAAGGACGCTACGCGCCGCGCAAGCGCGGTGGCCAAGCCATCCTTGACCGCAGCTGTGCGCGACGTCCTGGGGACGTCAGGCCGGGACGAAGAAACGGCCCCCTGGCAGCCGAACCAAGAAACACCAACGAGGTGGGCGGAGCAGTCTGGTGAAGCAAGAGGTGGTCGTAACCACCCACCCCAAACAGCGAGGAAGCAGAACTTTGGATAACATAGAAACGAGCGCCTAAAAAGTAGCGAGAGCCTTATCGCGGTTGAGGCAATGAGCGAGCAATTAAATCTCAGCGCGTGACGCGCGGCCGGTCCCCTTCCGAAGTTCATGGGCTGCAATGCGAAAAGCGCATGGCCTCCCAGTAATTCCTGCATTTTGCGCATAACTCTAACGCGCGGAAGCGGCAGTATCATCCCGCTCGCGACGTTCAAGGTGTCCATACTGGGAGCTGGACATCCCGTCTGGCCAAGATGGAAAATCTCCGATGAGGACCATAATTCTTACCGCCTTCGCCGCACTGAGCCTGAGTGCCGGAGTTGCCTACGCCCCGGGGGGTACCTGCAGGGTTCCAAGGGCCAGCCTACGGGTCAACACGCATTCGCCAACGTCCACAATGCGACGAGTGACCGTGTGGGCGGCGGAGCCGGTTCAGCGAAGGGCGGTTAGTCCACTTTGAACCCCGCCGGTCTCGAACTGCCGGCGTTGTCCTGGGCGAGACCCCGTCAAGATAGGAAACCAGTGGAACGTCCGCTTTTGGTGCCAGTATTCCCTCAGGGAAGAGCGGCGCCGATGCCGCAAATGGCAGGATGACGCATAGGGCGCGATGCGTGTATCGGACGTGTGGCCGCAATAACCCCTTCCTCAAATTGGGGTTAGATCATGGGGCACAGTCCGGGCATCCCACCTTCAACACGGGATAGAGGGGTGTATAGTCGCGCTAAGTTTCGTTACTCGACATTCGTCTATACGTGGGCGGATCTCGTTGATGATCATTTGAGTCGCTTCCACTTTGGCGCGCTGGTAGTATCCAGAGGTCGTCGGCCATGCCATTCGCCCCTCTAGGCGATATACCGCAGATGGCGATTGCGCTGGGTTGGTGTTTTGGAAATTTGTCGGGCGTGACGCGAGCCACTCCTGCCGTCATTGGCTGCAGTATCGTAGTAGCCGTCCTGTGCCCCGCCCACATCCTCGGCGATATCGCTGACGTCAACGAGGCTATCGGCATAGAGCTAGTCTAATTGTTGATCGACATAAGAATGTCGGGGCTAGGTACGGGCCTGCATCGCGGACGTGATGCGCGCCGGTACCCCATCGCCGCTAATCGTTTCGATCGTCAGCGAGACGCCGAGCGTCTTTTGGCACTTTTGCCATGGCTTGCCGTTGAGCAATTGATCAGAGACGGGCACGATATTAACGAATCTCAGCCAGTGCAGCGCCATTCCCTGGGCAAAGGCGGGAGCTAGTCATGAGCGCCGACGGCAGATCTGCCTTGGTGCGGCACTGAGCATGCTTCGCCCATGCGGCACCTGCGTGACGTCCGGTGTCTCGCAAGGTACCACGAGCAACCCTCGACAGCGGTGCATGTTTCCGCTCGGCATACGTGCCTCTTCGGGCTGATCTGTTCGATGAGTTACGCACGGTGGAGCCCGCGTCAGAGGGGCTCGCAGTCGCCGCCGGCATGATCGCCAGGGCGCGGCATAGCGGCCTGGGTTGCCAGTTCGACGCTACCTCCCGACAGGGCTATGCCCTGCGAGGCCCTGATAGACGATGGCTCACCCGCCGTGGCACCCCCTGGGTCAGGGTGGAGGAACATGTGGCGTGTTGCGCTTTGAGGAGGCCTGAAGTAGTATGCTCTATCTTCATGGCGCGACGTCGAGCAGCATATCCAACGCGGTCCCGCGCTCTTGCGCACTTAGGCGCGCCGCCATCTCCACGGCGCCTTTGAGCGACGCAGCACGAACGTCTCGAGCGTCCGACGCCGATGCTCTTAGATAGTAGACATACGCTCGAACCGGATCCGGCCGAACGCCCAAGCCCCTCTCGAGGGCGTATCCGGCGTCGTATTGGGCTAAGCGGTTACCCTCGGCGGCCTGCTGAAAAAACACCGGCACGTAACTAGAGAAATCTTTGGCGGCGGAGGCGTCCAGCGCGCCGCGCGCCAACGCCGCTTCCTGGAAGCGGGTGATGCTTCGGAGTTCGGGTGCCATGCCGCTTTGAAGCCGGTGTGTGGAACGATCATCGCCAGTCGGCGTCGACTGCACCGGCGACGGCACACCGAGAGCGGCCAGGTTTTGCCGCGCCGCGACGATGCCCGCCTGCGCCGCGATCTGAAAGAATTTAACTGCCTCCGTCCTGCTGCGCGTCACTTCGTCGCCATCCCGATAGATCACGCCAAGATTGTAGGCAGCCCGCCCATTTCCTTTCGCGGCGGCCTGTCGCCACCATTTGATCGCCTCTTTGGTGTCTTTTTCCGTACCCCGGCCATTGTCGTACATCGCCCCGACGTTAAACGCCGCGCGCGCGCTTCCAGCTTCCGCAGCTCGTCGGTACCAAATCAGAGCCTCGCCGAAATTCTGCGGCACCCCGTGTCCGGTGTCGTAGAGGGTGCCGACGCCCAACATCGCCTCCAGGTCGCCCGCCTCGGCGAGGCTTCGCCACTCCGCATAGGCGGCCGCGTAGTCGCCGCTCAAAAACGCGACGTCTCCACGGACCGTGTCGGCGGTAGTCGGGGTCGATCGAAGCAGAAATACGCTAAGCGAGAGCACGACCGCCAACACGGTAGCCAGTCTCGTCATCAGAGCAATTTTTTTGCGGGGCGCAGCGGAGCGTTCTTGCCTGATTGAAGCGTAGGGGCGAAAATCGCTGATGCCAGCTCGCGAAACGCAAAAAAGGGGAGAACCATGCAACATACAGGGCAGTGCGCCTTTGCAAGTCTTCTGGCCTTCTCACTTCTCGTCTTGACATCTTGCGCAAGTTCGCACAAGGAGGCGGAAGCGGCTGTAGCTCCGCCCTTGGCCGAGCCTGCGGCCTCTGCGGCGCATGCAGGGCCTTCCGTAGAATCCGTCAACATCGACTTCCGCGGCGGGTCGGCGACGCTGTCCGCCGAGGCCCTTGCGCAATTGGATGGCGCCGCCCGCCTTTACCGGGACGCCAAGCCGGAAGTGATGATCGTAACAGGGCACACCGACAAAACGGGACAGGAATTCCCGAACGTGATCCTCTCGGCGCGTCGGGCGGCAGTGGTTAAACAGGCGCTTGCCGACCGGGGCGTTCCGACGGATCGGCTGCAGATCGTCGCCGACGGCGAGGCCGAGCCGGTTCCAGGCGTCCCGCCGAGCCGGACGGCCGTCGTGACTTGGCGGTGACAAAAGGCGCGTAGCGCTTGAACAGCGTCGGCTCCAAGGTGGCTACTGACGATTTTGAACCGTCTCGGCTAGTCGTTGGGCTAACGAAGCGGCCGTCGGCTTTTCAAAGCTGACGCCATCTGCGACCTCGCAGCAGTTTCGCGGACGTCGAAAATCCGACATCACGACGCCGAGCCCGTACGCCGCCTTCGGGTGCGGGAGCCATCGCCTGCACCAATGATACCCGCCACCAGTTTGCCAGCCTCGTGTGGTCCGGAAAGGCAGCATTGATCCCGAGCACATCGGCGACCCAACAAGGCAACCCGTTCGTTTGACGAGGCGGTTAGTGGAACATTAGGCGGGTGCCAGGTGACCCGGTGCTCCGGCGTCGGCACCGGCCGTGCCTCCGGTCGTCCATGCCTCCATGCCTCCATGGTGTGAGCTGCGCGGCATAGCCTTGGAACCAGCAGCTTCGAACCACACATCTATCCTGCGAATTAGCCACCAGCCTCCCTTTCGTCCCGGGGCTTCGCGTCACGGATAGATCGCGAGCCAAAACCCCAATCTACATCGCATGCGAAAGCGGGCTGAAGCGCGTTCGCATGCCGCGAAGCGCCTCAGTATACGTTTTCCGCTTGCAAGCCATGTCACGGTAATTTTACACACATCTATGTAAAATAATCGGGAGCAGATCATGACCACAGCGACATCCCGACCGGCGAACTGCGGGCAAGCCTTCGACCTGTTGGCTGCGAACGGCATCCATGTTCTGCGGGAACGAGCGACCGACCGCCAGAGGGCGATGCGCGGCGTGGGCGCCTGAGGGTGGGGGCCCGGTAGTGGTGCTCAAGGATCCAGTCAGAAGCATCGGCTTCGCGTTGCTCGGCGTTGGCGTTGTGGCGATTGGGCTTGGCTCGTGGAGTTGCATCCAGGTCGGGGACATGCAGGAAGCGCGTGCGTGGGTTCGACACTCCTATGACGTGATCGACGCGGCCGACCGGCTGGGCCTAGCCGTTCGTGACGCCGAACGTAACGAACGCAACTACCTGATCACAGGACAGGACGGGTATCTGGACGCATACCGCGACGGCGTCGACCATGCGGCCCACCGCCGCGACGAGCTCTCCATCCTGATCGCCGGAGATTCGTCTCAGCAAGGCCGCATGCGGCTGCTCGCGACGGTGATGGGCCGAAAACTAGACGAGCTTGCCCGGACGACTGCGCTCCGCAGCGACAATCGCGTGGCCGAAGCGTCCCGGATGGTCGCGTTCGACCAAGGCGTTGCGCTGATGAGCGAGTTGGAGGCAGCGCTCAACGACGTGCGTGACGAAGAAGGCCGACTGCTCGACAGGCGTATCGAGATCGCGCGACGTGCCAATTCGCACGCTATCCGGTTCGCCTTGGGCGGAGCCTCGATGCTCGCGGCGCTTCTCGTGGTGTGTTACTGGCTGCTGCGCCGGGTTCACGCGATGCAGCGGCGTCAGTTCGAGCGACAGGAGGCGCTGCTGTTCGAACGCGAGCGAGCCGAAGAGGCGGCGCGCAGAAGCGAAGAGCAGCTTCGGCTGGCGACCGTGGGCGGCCGGGTTGGCACCTGGTATTTGAACGGGGCCATCGGCCAAGGAATCTGCTCGCCGGAGATGGCCAAGCTTTTAGGAACCACGCGGCAGGAGATCGCAGTCGCGGATTGGCTCGACCTGATCCACCTTGAAGACCAGGCCAGAGTCGCCGCGCAATGGCGGCACGCGGTCGGGGCTGCACTGCCCTATGAAATCGAATATCGCACGGCCTGCCTGGCGGCGGACGGCGGCGCGCAATGGCTGCTCTCGCGAGGGCGGTTCGAACGCGCCGGAGCACGCGGGCGAATGTGCTGCGTGGGCGTGACCATCGAGATCACCGAGCGCAAGCGGATCGAAGAAGGATTGCGAAAGAGCGAAGGTCTGCTCCAGGATTTGATCGGCACCCTCGATCTGGCGTCGGTGTTCATTCGCGATATGGACGACAGGATCAGTTTTTGGTCGGAAGGATGTCGCCGCCTGTTCGGATGGTCGGCGGAAGAAGCGATCGGCCTGATGTCACACGAATTGCTCGCCACCGAATTTCCGGCGCCGTTCCATGAGCTCCAGGCAGCGCTGCTGCGCGACGGAGAATGGACCGGTGATCTGAGGCAGCGGACCAAGGACGGGCTGATGATCACGGTTTCGACGCGTTGGGTCTTGGATTTCGACGCAGCGAGCCGCCGGCCGCGGGTGCTGGCAAGCGCCGCCGACGTCACCGCGTTGCGGCGCACTCAGGCGGCGTTGCAACGCGTCAACGAAGACTTGGAAGCGCGGGTCCGCGAGGAGGTTGCGGCGCGCGAGGCGACGCAGTCCCGCGCCGCGCACGGGCAGCGGATGCAGGCGCTGGGGCAGCTCGCTGGCGGCATCGCGCACGATTTCAACAATGTGCTGCAGGCCGTGCAGGGCGGCGCGTCGCTGATCGCGGGACGCCCGGGCGACTGCGAGGGCGTCCGGCATTTTGCCTCCCTCGTCCTCGACGCCGCCAGCCGCGGCTCCGCGATCACCGGGCGGTTGCTCGGGTTCTCGCGCCGCAACGAGCTGCGTGCCGAGGCAGTCGACCCTGCGGCACTGCTTGCGCATATCCAGGAGATCCTTGCCCATACGTTGGGCGGCGGCATCGCTGTGCGCACCGAATCGCAGGCTCTCCTGCCGCCTTTGATGGCTGACCAGGGTCAGTTGGAGACGGTCCTCGTCAACCTGGCCACGAACGCGCGCGACGCGATGCACGGCATCGGCACCTTGACCGTTGCTGCCGCGGCCGAGCGCGTCTGCGTCGATGATGACCGCAACCCGACGCTCAAGCCAGGGCGTTATTTACGCCTGTCTGTCGCTGATACCGGCACGGGCATGGACGCAGCCACGCTGGCGCGCGCAACCGAGCCGTTCTTCACAACCAAGGAGACAGGCAAAGGCACCGGCCTCGGACTGGCCATGGTCAACGGATTTGCCGAACAGAGCGGCGGGTCAATGCGCATCGACAGCGCGCCTGGACAGGGAACGACGGTCTCGCTCTGGTTGCCGGCCGCGACCGAACCTGCACGGTCGGATATGCCGGAACACCACGAGGGTGGCGTGCGAACGGCCGCTCCGCGGCATCGCCGGTTGTTGCTGGTCGACGACGATCCTATCGTTCGCGAGGTCATCGCAGAGCACATGACCCTCGCAGGCTATGCCGTCACGTCAGCCTGCACCGGAGACGAAGCCCTAGCCATGCTCGACGCTGGCGAGAGCGTCGACCTCGTGCTCACGGACCTTTCGATGCCGGGCATCGATGGACTGACGTTGGCTCGGGAGGCACAACGGCGGAGACCCGCGCTACCGGTCATTCTCCTGACCGGATTCGCAACCGACAGCCTCGAAGATGGCTCTGGGGGCATGCCCCGAACCGCCTTTTCCTTGATGCGCAAACCCGTCAAGGCGGGAGCTCTCGCCGAACGCGTAGAAACGATGCTCGAGCAGGCCGCGGGGCCCGCGGGCTGGGCAAAGTCCGAGCCTGTAATCGCCGACCGTTGATGTCTGGTAGGCGAACCACGGTTTTGCGCGAACTCGGTACGAAACGACATCGCCACCACCACCTCCTCCGGCCGTACCAGCCCGTCTTAGCGGCTTTTCGGGGTAGGGATCGTAGAAAATCAATAGTCTAAGCAAAAAGTCTTGACTACAGGGTTGGCGGTTTCACTGCCGAGGACTTTCGGAGATCGGGATTTTGTCATGGCGTGTCCCGTATTATCGGCGCGAAAAAGCCCACTGACCTGCGGAATACCAAATCCGCCCGCGCGCGTTCAATTGGATGGCCACGCGACCTGCGGCGCTTTTTCGTTTGGGGAAATTCTGGTGACTGACAGCCGTTGGGAACGGACCGTCGTCACACTGGTGGCAGTCGCAATCTTCTTCTCGGTCTGTCACTTCGTGGCATCCCTGATTGGCTAGCTCGACATGATTGCGGCATGTCCTCTGCGACGTTAGGTCGATAAAAAGGGTTCATCGCTGTTTAGTATGGGTAGAAACGTTTTATGCGGGCAGCCGCAGATCGAGCTTTCCGGCAAGCAAGTAGACCATGGCCTTGAGGTTCCGGATTGAGCGGTAGCCTCGCGCCTTGGCCTTGGCGGCCTGAACCAGGCTATTGATGCCTTCGATCAGGCCATTGGCGATCTTGCTGTCGAACCACCGCAGAATGCCGTCCCAGTGGCGCTTGACGGTTTGCGCGGCGTCGATGATCGGCGGCAGACGGCTATGCGTGGCCCAGAAATACCAGCGCTTCAAGAACGAGGCTGCCTGTTCGGGCATATCCTGCTCATAGAGGTCTTGGAAGGCGAGCCGTATCTGGTAGGCCCGCGCGGTCTTGAGATGACGCGTTGGAAGATTTTCCCGGGTCTCGCGTTGCCGGTCAGACAGGTTGGCTGGGTTGCGCAACCAGATATAGCGAGTGCCGCGCAACAGGCTTTGCCCCTTCTGTTCAGCGCGGCGCACCTGATCAACGGCGTCGTTGATGATTTTGACAGCATGGAACTTGTCGAAGGTGATGGCGGCGTTGGGCAGGCTCCTGGCGACGCCTTTGACGAAGGCCGGGCTCATGTCGATGCAGACATCGTCGATCGCATCGGGGTCACCGCCGTGCGAGATCGTCGGCAAACGCGGCGATAGTGTTGGCATCCCTGCCTTCGGCGGCGAACAGCACCCGCGCCTGATCGATATCGACAAACAGCGTGATGTAGTCGTGACCGCGCCGTGCGGCGGTCTCGTCGATGGCAATCTGGGTGACATCCGAAGCGTCGATCCGCGCTCGCCCTTGAGCAACGTAGTGGTGAACCACCCGCCACAGCCTGGTGTCGTGCTCGCCCACCATCCGGGCCACGGCCTTGACCGGCATGGCGGAGATCATGCTCATCAGCAGCGCCTCGAACAGAAGCGTGAAGCCACTGTCTGGCCGCGCCCATGGCACGCTGACCGTCTTAACGCCGCACCCATCGCAGCGGACGCGTGGCACGCGGGCGTTGAGATAAGCCTACTGGAAGAAGTTGAGATGGCGCCAGGTCTTCCGCTCGGTGTCGTAGGCCGGGCAGTCCGCCGCGCCGCAGGTCGGACAGGCAAATCGGCTGCCCGGTGCAAAGTCGATCTCGATGTCCAACCGGTGTGCCTCGGGGTCGAAGTCGGCGCGGGTCACCGTCCAAGGCGGAATTCAGTCCTAACGCTAGTTGCAGCAAATTCGTGTCACGCAAGGCTATCGCTCCGCTGTGTGATGCCCGACCGGTTCGAGCCTGGCGCCGTGCTCGCCGCTGTCAAGGACGCTGCGCGCCGCGCAAGCGCGGTGGCCACGCCATCCTTGACCGCAGTTGCGCGCGACGTCCTGGGGACGTCAGGCCGGGACGAAGAAACGGCCCCCTGGCAGCCGAACCAAGAAACACCAACGAGGTGGGCGGAGCAGTCTGGTGAAGCAAGAGGTGGTCGTAACTACCTACCCCAAACAGCGAGGAAGCATAAAAAGCATTCGCTGCGATTTAACGCGGTGCTGGCCGTGGCCGCCGCATGCTGTGCCGGTCTCGTCGGGTCCTTTGATTTGGCTACCTGACGAGCTGTGAACCGTCAATTTTTCGAGCCGGTCGCACTGGCGCCGGCCTAACCAGCCCGTCCAAAACACGTCCCCCGGCTGCAGTTGGACCGTTGGACGTCCGGTTTGCCGGCTCGGAGGAATCGCGCCACCGTGGGTGTCCAGCAGAGTGATCTCGGTGCGCGTCACCAATACTGGTCCCAATGCGTCGCCATTTGGCGATTATCCTTATCAACCCGGCGCACGCGGCTCCATGCTATAGTCGATAGGACCCATAGGAGCCCCAAGCTCAAGGCGATCCCAGAAGTATATATAAGGAAGCCTCCATCACTCTGCATAATCCGTTATTCTGCCGTTCAGTAAAAGTTTTTCTTTCAACATGACCGTGATGAACGCGATCGTGAGATGGTAGGTTACCAAAGTCGATTCTCATAAGGTCTGACTCGACCCCATGTCGTCACTTGCCCGTCACCGTCCTGGACTAGCGCGAAAAGATTCAGGCGGATCCAGCGCCGACGCGCCCTGCGGCGAGTACGCCGCGAATTTCGGTTCGTTGCCGCGCAGCGCGACCCCTTCTCATGCGCCACGAGATCAACCGCCGCGAGCGCCGTCGCAGCCGTTGTCAGCGAGTCCATCGGAAGCCCGCCACACTTGTCACTCCCGCGGTTTGAGATCCCTCACGCTGCCGAGATGATTGAACTGCGTCGCCAGTGAGCCGTCGCAGATGCCATGGTCGGTGGCCCTCGCCGGCAATCATGCCCCCCGGGTCTGAAATGGAACAACCCACGTCCGACCGACACCATGTGCCGCAACGCGCAATGACGCACTGGCCGGGCATGCCCAACCGTGGAAGGATAGCGAGCAACGACGTGAGCAACGGCGGTTGGGTGCGGCCCGAGCCATTGCCCGGGTCAAGCACGAAGGGAACACTAACGTGTCCGATCTTTTGACCATCCCGTTGTTGGATCATGAACTGACGGAAGAGGAACTGGCATGGATGAACTCCGTCTACGAGGACTTCGAGAAAGTCCGGGCTTCGCTCTTCGGACGTGAAAAAGAATTCGACCCGAAGGAAGCCCTGCGAGAAGTCCTCGGCCGGGAGGCCCACATTCTCCCGACGCCGATGAACCTCTCCGGCCCTGGCCCCTGGCCAAATGGCCGCAATCGCCAAGGCCGTCGGGTCGCGGCGGTGTTTTTGCGGAACGTCGAGTTACATACACACGCCCGAAGCCGAACCGACCAGTTTCCGATGTATGTGATCGGTGAAGCGGAAGCGTTTTCTATCGGCAAGGACGGGCGACCCGCCCTCGTCCCTGTGTGCGCCGGCCACCACTTCCACAATTCACCGGGGGCGCCGCATGCATTCCTACCGAAAGTCGGAAAGCTGGTTCCCGAGGATTGGGAAATCGCCTTTATCGCGATAACGCCCCGGAACTTGGCGGAGGATACACAGGCGGTCTCTAAAGAAGTCAGAGCGGCCTACAAGCACCTGGTCGGGATTGAAGCACCGTTGGGTGTCTGACCTGACGGAAGTTCCGGCGCTGGCCTCGGTACGCGACGGCGGGCGGATATTGCGCACGAGGTGGGCTATAGCCGGGTAACAGGAACGGAGTCACGATCCGGGGTCCGACGACGGAGGCACATATGGACGCTATCTTCGACGACACCCGCCTGCCCACTGCTATCGACGCTCAGCCGGTGGTCCGCGCGGCCGCCGCCATGCGTCCGAAGCTCCGCGACTACAAACACCAGGTTGAAACAGAGCAGCGGCTGCCGCCCGAGCTGGTGGAAGAGTTTCGCGCGGCCGGTTTCTATAGCCTGGTGATGCCTCATTCGATGGGCGGCTTACAGGCCGATCCGCTGACCTATCAGCGCGTCGTGGAACTGCTGGCGGAAGGTTTGGGGTCCGCCGGCTGGAACGTTGCCAACAATGGCGTCGGGCAGTTGATCACGCTGGGCTACCCCGACGAGGGCGTGCAGGAGATCTACGCAAACGGCCCCGACACGATCCTGGCCGGCACCGCGGTGCCGGGCGGCGGGACGGCCGTGCCAGTGGACGGCGGCTATCGTGTCACCGGCCGCTGGAGCTTCGGCAGCGGCTGCCAGGAGGCTGCCTGGATGACCGGCAGTTTCGCCATTCCGGATCGGGGTCCTGGGTATTGGCGTGGGACGTTTGCCAGGCATGAGGTGACGGTCATACCAGGAAGCTGGGAGGTCACCGGCATGCGCGGTACCGGCAGCTTCGACTGGACGGTCGAGGACCTGTTTGTCCCGGAACGCCGGGTCATGGTGCATGTCGGCGCGCCGCTGGACAACCAGTGGGCACACTGGCCGGGCATCACCTACGCTATGCCGAGCTTCGCCTGGGTCGGGCCGCACCACTGCTCTGTGTTGACGGGCATTGCCCGGGCGGGGATCGATGCGCTGATCGAGCTGGCGGGGGAAAGGTACCGCGTGGCCGCGCGAGTTCGGCACTGTTGTGCGACAGCGCCCAGGTGCAGGAGGCGGTGGGCCGGGCGGACTCGATGCTGAACGCCGGGCGGATCTATCGCGCCGCGATGATACGCGAATTGTGGGACACGGTCGCGTCCGGCGAGGAGACGACGCTAGAGCAGCGCGCCCGGTGCCGCCTGGCCGCGACATTCGCCGCCGATTGCGCGCGCGATGCGATGGACATGATGTACCGGCTCGGGGGCAGCACGTCGTTCAAGCAGGAAAGCCGCTTGGCGGAATGCTGGCGCGATCTGCATGTCGTCGGACAGACCGCCAACATCGCGCCCGAGTGGTATCCGCTCGGCGGACGGGTTCTCATGGGGATGGACTCGGGGCCGAGGCTGCGGTGACGTAAATCGTCGACGCCAAAACTCCCAACGATCAGGGGAGAGAACCAATCGACAGGTTTACCGCGCGTCGGTGATCTGAGCCCAGTCAGTAGACGCTGCTGTCGCCGCTGTCAAAAGGCAGGACAAGGCCCGCACGCAGAGCGAAAAGGGGGTCAGGACGGCACCGCGCAAGTCGTCGTAACGATGGTCGAACGGGATGAGGGCGACACCATCAAGCGTTTGCGGGTGACAAGGGTCGTCTCTTTGAGGGCAAGTCGCGAAACCGAGCGCTTATCTGCGACCGTGACCGGCAAGACAAATCCAAAATAAAGGGGCATCCCGACGGCATGGAGCGACGGTTTTCCAGGTCCGTGTGAACCACCCCACAGCATTGCTGATGTGAGCGTGGAATATTGGAGCAGGACAAGGAGGTCGCACCGATGGCACACATGGCTCGGGTTTCAATTAAAAGAACTCCGGTTTCAGCCGCTTTCTCCATGCCGCGAGCCTTCACGGCGCTTGAAACGGCCATGCTCCTCTTCACGGCGTGCCCCACCAAAGCAAAGGAATTCGCCCTGTCGATGTACGAGCGCGCGGCGTGGGGCCTCGATGTCGATCAGATTGAGCACTGGGCGCGGATCGTGACACAGCTAGCACAGCTGACACGGGCCCTTCAGGCGGACTAAATCATCTCTCGATGCCTTCGGCGGTCTGGTCACCGGCCGCCCAGAACTCCGGAAAGAGCGCTGCACGGCGGCGAAGGGCAGGCAATCCTCGCAGGCTCAGCCAAGCGGAGCTGCCAAAATCGCCACCCGGTAGGCATAGTGCAGGGCTTCCCCTTCGCGCCAGACCTCAATCCCCATGCTGTCCCGCTCCGTCTGCGCCGCGAACAGCGCGACGATCTTCTCCGCATCCCCTGGCAGCGGGAACGATCGTGCCAGCAGGCTCCGCACCTCGCCGCGCAGTTCATAGAACTTCACCTCCGGCTCCGGCAATCCGGCGCAGTGGAACAACCCGGTCAACTCCTTCAAGCTCAGCGCCCGAACATGCGAGGGGTCGCGTAGCACCTCCAGTTTATTCCACGCTTCCGCCTTCGCCTTCTCCTCGGACGCATACATGTCAACCACAATAACTCGTCCGCCCTGGCGACAGACCCGTATCATCTCGCGCAGTACTGCGAGCGGCTCATGGAAGTGATGAAACGAGAAACGGGTGACGACAATATTGAAACTGGCATCAGGCCAAGGCACAGAACGCACGTCGCCCTGCTGCCACGTGACGTTTTTTAGCTGTTTCTCGGCCGCCAGCGCGCGTGCGCGCTCGAGCATCGCCGGCGTCAGGTCGATGCCGGTCGCATGGCGAACGTGCGGGGCAAAGGCGCAGACGATAAGTCCCCCGCCGCACGCCAGATCGAGCACGTCGTCGTTCGGGGCCGGCTGGCCGGCGGCCACAACCTTAGCGAGCGCGTATTCGTCGGAGATCGGCGGTGCGCTACTAAACAATTCCGCCTGGCGGGTGAACTGATCGCGTATCAAATCATCATGGCTGTTGATGCGCATGTCAGCCTCTTCGCAACTGGCCGACCCTGGCACGCGGATCATGCAGGATCAAGAGTTTCGCGGGGAACCCCGACTGCGGCTTGCGCCCCGGGGCGCTTGCTTGGCCAACGGCCGCAAGGCGTCGGACCTTCATGCCATTTCCGTTCAGTTCGGCCAGAGCGAGCAGAAATCCTGCTTGGCCTCCATATTGTCGCCGACGCTGCCGTCCTTGTTGATCTCGCGCACCCAGCCGTCCGGCTTCTCCGGGCTCGGGGTCGCGCCGCAATCCGTGTGCACCCAGTGGATGCCGACGCTCCCGCCGGTGTAGAGCTGGCCACAAAGTTCCAGCCGATCGCCGACCTTGATGGTGTTCAGCGGAGCGGGAACCGAGGGCTGGTTGTGGCGGTAGCCATTGGCGAACACGTTATCCATCGCGACATCGTAGGCCTGGCCGTCGTCCCCGCGCACAGTCAGATGCGTGTGCGACAAGTAAGTGCCGTGCAGCGGGGCGCCAGGCTTGAAGCGCGGGCCGGAAACGACCGCGCCAACGAGGTAAGACCCGGCGGCGGTCTGGCACTTGGCGGCATCGTCGGCGGTCTGGGCAACGGCCAGGCCCGGCAGGATCAGGGCGGCGGCGAGGACAGGCAAGCGAGCCATGCGACGAACCCTCTTTGCGCGTGAAGACACTGTGTCCTTGTTCTATCCCTAACTCGCATCGGTGTGCTAGCAGTGCGAAACAACTTCAGCAGGTTTCGCGGTTTGGCCAGATCTCGCACCCCCTGTTCAGATCGAAACGGGCTTGGTATGGGGGGCCGTCGGCGAGGAGCGGCATAGATGCAGTGCATTGGGTGCGGCTCGACGGCTGTCTCGGAACGGAACGAGCGTCCACTCAAGATTACCGCCGATTTCTCTGTCGCGCCTGCGGCAAACAATTCAACGAGCGCAGCGAGAGCCCGCTGAACCGGACGCAATATCCTTCGGACGTCATCGCGCTCGTGGTGCTCTGGCGGCTGCGCTACAAACTCAGCCTGCGCTACCATTGGCGGAAGGTCTGCGCCGTCGCCGACGCGGCCAGATTGGGGTAAGTTGGTACGTTGACGAGACGTACATCAAGGTGCACGGGCATTGGCGCTATCTCTATCGCGCCATTGACCGCAACGGTGCGCTGGTCGACGTGATTTTCAGCGAGCACCGCGACATGGCGGCTGCCAAGGCGTTCTTCCAAACCGCCAAGACCGTCACCGATGTTATCCCGGACCGGGTAACCAGGGATGGCCACGACAGCTACCCGCGTGCGATCCGGACGAAGTTGGGTGAAGGCGTGAAGCACCGCACCAGCCCCTACCTTAACAATCGACTAGAGCAGGATCACCATGGCATCAAAGGTCGATATCAGCCGATGCGTGGGTTTAAGTGCCCACGATCGGCTGACAGGGTAGCGGAGGCCGTACAAGCCAGTCTAGAACGTCCCACGCGCCGCGCCCTGTTTGCGCAACTCGAGCAGGTAGCTGCGTACTTCCGCTTCGCTGAGCTGATCGGGTGAGCGTCCAGGCCGGCCAGGGTCATGTCCTCGATCATCCGCTCACGTAGTGGCGACATGGTAGTTTCCTTTCGTTGATGTACCGACGAGCCGCCTCATGCCCGCCGGATCAAAAGGATACACCTGCTCGCCAACTACGTAGATCGCCCGATCTGACCCCACTCGGCGGAGCCATTCCGTCCAACGTTCGGTTCTGAGTATGGACAGAGATTGCTTCCAGCCAACGACTCATTCCCACCAATCGCAATTACCGCCTGACCCCCCAGTTTTGCACCAGTCCCAACATCATCGGGCTAACCTACGATCAGAAAACCGTCGAAGCGTCCGTGTCACAGGACGCTCGACAAATCGGTAAAGCAGCATCCCAGCAATACACGCCGTTAAGATGGCGGCTACCACGCCGACGGAGGATGAAAAAGCACGCAAGGTTCGCTGCACAGGCATGACAACGAACGTGTGGCTGACGTACAGAGAATATGATGCGTCGCCCAAGAGAATGAGGAACGCAGACGACAACATGACGCCCCTAGCTTCGAGTATGACCATCCCTGCAACCAGCAAGAAACTTGGCGCTCCCCATAACACAAAACGCCAGATATCTGTCGCGCTGTCCATTGGAGCAAACCAAAGGCCAGCAACACCAACGATCAGCGCGAAGCTACCGCCGACCAATCCAGGAATTTTCGATTGAAATCAACTCTCCGCTAAAAGTATGCCCCCCAAGAAACTCCAGAACTATCGTGTTCGTGTAGGTTAGCGGGATACGGTCACCAGATAATGTGACCACAGGGCACAAAAAACTCAGCAGACACAGCGTAGTGATGAGAGAAATCAATTGAATATAACGCGGCAACAGAAGCGTCACGCAGACAAGCAGATAAAAGAACATTTCATAGTTCAGTGTCCATCCGGGAACCAAGACGGGCCAAATCACCCCTTTCTCTCCAAAAAACGGGATGAAGCAGAGCGATTTCACGACCGCACTAAACGAAGCCTTTTGATAAATCGCCATGATTACCGTCGCCACCCAGTAAAGCGGCACGATGCGTATCACCCGACGTAGCAAAAACACGTGCGGAGCGGTCTCCGTGGACGTAACGGTCCACATGATAAAGCCGGAAATAACGAAGAACACGTCCACGCCCGCTTGCCCAATAAGGGTCGCATGGGATTCAACGACCGCCACGGCGGCTAGAGCCCGCAGGTAGCTGATTGACGCAAGAGGCTGCCGGGCCATCAAGCTCCCGACGGCGTCTCTATTTGGGGAACGTCCAAGGATGTCTAACCTCATACACCCAGCCGCGAAATCGCTCTATGCGAGACGTTGTAGCTTCACGCTATATCCCGAATGGGCTCACGGGCATTTCGCCGGCGTAGCGCCTCCTTGATCTGGTGTGGCGTCATCTTTGGTGGCCGCCCCATCTTTACCCCACGGGCCATGGCGCGTTTGCGGCCCTCCCGCGTCCTGGTGCGAATCAATTCGCGCTCGAATTCTGCCAGGCCACCCAGGACGGTCAACATGAGCCGTCAGTGGGCACTGGTTGTGTCCGACCAGGCGTCGCCGAGCGACCGGGAACTTGCCTTGCGCTCCATAATTGTGGAAAGGGTGTTCAACAGATCCCGCGTTGAGCGGGCCAAGCGGTCGAGCCTGGTTACCAGCACGTCGCCAGCCTCGAGCTGGTCGAGCGCCTTGCGGAGTTGGCTGCGGTCGGTCTTGGCGCCGCTCGCGGTTTCGCGGAGCACCTTCTTACATCCGGCCTTGGCCAGTTGCCGAACCTGCGCCTCGACGCTTTGGCCGTCGGTTGACACCCTTGCATACACTAATTTCATACTTCTGATGTGCACCTCATTAACGCACCAGAAAAGCCCTCTGAGTTCAACATTCCAATTTTGGTTCAGAATTCTTGATATTTGGGCGACTTGCTGCTTGAAGATCGAATGTCAAAATGACGGTTCTGCCAGATTTCGCGCCAGCAAGGGTAGGCTGAGGTCGGATGACGGGCACGTTCGATTAGGCGGCTTGCAACAAGCCCATGACGGTCGCGGTGCGGCGGAGGAAGTGGAGCCGACGGTTGTTGGCGGAAATATGTTGATGAGGGCGGGACCGGGAACGGAGGAGGTTGCGCAATTCGTCGCAGCCTCGACAAAACCTGTCAGCCGATCGTGGGCACTTAGGCGACGCTCAACAATTATCGCTTCATGGTGGGACCCTGGGCGAGACTTGGCGATCTGATGCCCAATCGCACACAACGCCGCTGCCAGCTTCGCGTGGCTTTTCGACACCCAACGTAGCGGCCGCATCGGATCGCCATCGTCGCGGGCTCCAGCAACTGGCGGAGGTCTTCAAACAGCGTCGAAATCCCTCGCGGTCCCACTCCCGTGCCGCCGAACCTTGCCTGCCCCTCCCGGCCAGCGATCCAACCAACTCGCTCATTGTTGGGCGTCGCCTTAGACCCACGCATCGGCTGACATCGACCTTTGATGCCACGGTGATCCTGCTCTAGTCATTGTTAAGGTAGCAGCTGGTGCGGTGCTTCACGCCTTCACCCAACTTCGTCCGGATCGCACGCGGGTAGCTGTCGTGGCCATCCGTGGTTACCCGGTCCGGGATAACATCGGTGACGGTCTTGGCGGTTTGGAAGAACGCCTTGGCAGCCGCCATGTCGCGGTGCTCGCTGAACATCACGTCGACCAGCGCACCGTTGCGGTCAATGGCGCGATAGAGATAGCGCCAATGCCCGTGCACCTTGATGTACGTCTCGTCAACGTACCAACTTTTCCCAATCTGGCCGCGTCGGCGACGGCGCAGACCTTCAGCCAATGCAGGCGTGAGCTTCGCTTCCCAGTCGCGGACGGCCTCATGACTGAACACGATGCCGCGTATCAGGAACATCTCCGGAAGGTCGCGCAGGCTGAGTTTGTAGCGCAGCCGCCAGAGCACCACGAGCGCGATGACGTCCGAAGGATATTGCGTCCGGTTCAGCAGGCTCTCGCTGCGCTCGTTGAATTGTTTGCCGCAGGCGCGACAGCGAAATCGGCGGTAACCTTGAGAAATCGTAGAGTGGTACGCTCGTTCCGTTCCGAGACGGCCGTCGAGCCGCACCCATGCACTGCATCTATGCCGCTCCTCGCCGACGGCCCCAATACCAAGCCCGTTTTCGATCCGAACAGGGGCGGCTGGCGCGAGATCTGGCGGAAGGGATCCGTCATGTGTCAGCGGATCGATTGGTCGATCGCCGCCAGCACTCTCCTCGCGGCCAACTCTCCACTGATCCAGGCGCCGGCGAGGGTCCCGCCAAAACCGACATGGCACGCTTCGCCCGCGAACATCAGGTGCCCGTCGGCAATCGGTTCGCCAAGTACATCCCGTGCCATCGCCGCGCCCGGAACGGCATAGCAATACGCTCCGCGCACCCAGGGATCGGCATCCCAGTGCGTGACCAGCGAGGCCCCACCCGCGAACAGCCGATCCACCCTTCCGCCGAACGATCGGCGCAGATACGATATCGCGTAATCCACCGCGGCGGCCTCGCCCGCCCGCGCCAGCTCCCACGCGACCGACCCGCCGATCCATCCTTGCACGTAATCACGCCCAAAGGGCCAGCACTGGAATGGCATCAGCGGCTCGCCCTTGCCGCTCAAGAATGCGGTCGAGCGAACAATGCAGCGGCAGGTCCAGACGATCGTGGCCGGTCGCGCGCAAGGCGATCTTCATCGCCAACCCCATCGGCAGCGCGTGGATCGCCTCGGTGACCCGCGCCGGCAGCAAAGGATCGAACTGCAATGTCCCGGAGCCGAGCACGCCGGTGGAAACCGTGACGATGCAAGCCTGTGCGGTGATAGAGCCGTTTGCGGTTTCGATCGTGACTGCGCCGCCGGGGCCGCCCCAGCGGATGCGCGTGACTGGCGTGTGCAATCGTATGTTCAACCCACTGGTCAGCCGCCGCTGCACGAAGGCACCGATCCCGCCGTCCGGCATCAGGTTGCTGCCGCCCAGGGCATTGCGCCGCCAGTCCAGAGCACTGAACGTCTCGGCGTCCGCGGCGCAGATTACCGGACCTTCCCAGGCCTCGATGGTCGCCGCCCACGGGTCGTCCGGCAACTGGCGCGTGATCTCGGCCAACGAGACATCGCCTTTGACCGCCAGAATTGCGTCGGTCGCCGCCTCATAGCGAGGCCAGGCGCCGGAATAGGCGTCTAGTTCCGCCTCGGTTGCCATCCGGTCGCCGACCAGCGTGCGCTCCTGGCGGATTTCGTCGGACCGCAGCAGCGTGTCCCCCGCGGCGCGGGCGAGTGGAACCAGCGGGTTGTGCTCGGCGTCATGAAACCAGATCGCGCCCATGTCGAACCAGACCCCACCGAGCGACGCGGGATAATCCGTCCAGGCGCGTCCGCCGACCCGGCCGGAGGCCTCCAGCACGACGGCGCGGCGGCCCTGATCGCGGCATGTCGCCGCCGCGCCCAGACCTGCAAGGCCGGCGCCGACGATGACGACCTCGGTGTCGGTCACGCGCTACTCCCTGACCTCGTTCCACGCCATACCGTCATGGCCGGGTGATGCCCAGTGCCGGAGGGTCTATACGCGTCACAATAAAACTGTGTGTGCAAGAGGCTCCCCCCGATCCGTCACGGCCGGTTATGTCCGGGCCATCGGCCCACGCCGAGGACCGCGCCGCGCCGGGTTCCTGATCTTTGGTTGATCGATGATACGGTCAGGCGACGATCCGAGCGACCTCTTCCGGCGGTTGCCGTACTAATCTGTCGTAATCCTTCATCAACGTCTCGGTGATCGTCCCGGGCGTGAACCGGTGCGGTCCGATCTCCCGCACCGCCGTTACCTCTGCCGCCGTCCCGGCCAGGAACACCTCCGTCGCCCGCGTCAGGTCGGACGGATCGATCTGCCGCTCGATCACCTTCATCTGGTGGCGCTGCGCCAGGCTGATCACCGTCCGCCGGGTGATCCCATCCAGGAAGCAATCCGGCTCCGGCGTATGCAGATCGCCGTCGATGACAAAAAAAATGTTCGCCCCGGTCGTCTCGGCCACCAGCCCGCGCCAATCCAGCATCAGCGCATCGGAGTAGCCTTCCTGCTCCGCCTTCACCTTCGCCAGCGACGCGATGATATACAGCCCCGAGGCCTTCGCCTTGATCGGCGCGCACTCCGGCGGCGGCCGCCGCCAGTCCGCCTCGGCCACCCGGATCCCCTGCATCCGCTCCGCCCCGAAATAGCTCGGCCACGGCCACGCGCCGATCGCCAGATGGATCGAGGTGCCGGTCGCCGACACCGCCAACTGCTCCGACCCGCGCCAGGCGATCGGGCGCACATAGCCGTCGGTCAGCCCATTGGCCTTCAGCACGGCATTGCAGGCGGCATCGATCTCTTCGGCCGAGTAAGGAATCTCGAAGCTCAGGATGCGCCCGGAGTTGATCAGGCGGTCGGTATGGTCGCGCAGCCGGAAAATATTACCGGCGTAGGCACGCTCGCCCTCGAAGACGGCACTGGCATAGTGCAATCCATGCGATAAAACATGCAGCTTCGCCTCCCGCCAGGGAACCAGGGAACCGTCCAACCAAAGCCAGCCGTCTCGGTCGTCGAAAGGAAGCAGCGTCATGGTCGCCTTCTCCGTAATTTTATTGCTCTCAGTGGCGCCAACTTAAAACGCATCCGCATTTTAAGTCAACAATGCTGACCTATTTCGGAATCGAATATCAGGCATGCTGAAAGACAAGTCCCGCTTCGTCCCGCCGCCCAAACTGCCGCCGCCGACGCCGGTTGTCGATGTCGGCGACGCGGAAATGCGCGCTGGCGCAGGATCTGCTGTTCTTCGCCTATCGCGATTTCACCAACGTCGCCGATCAGGTGCTGGAGGAACTCGGTCTGGGGCGGGCGCATCACCGGGCGCTGCACTTCATCGGCCGCAACCCGGGCATTACGGTGTCCGGCCTGCTGGCGATCCTGCGCATCACCAAGCAATCCCTGGCGCGCGTGCTGAACGCCCTGGTCGATGAGGGCTATGTCGGCTCAGGCCCCGGGCTACGAGGACCGCCGGCTGCGGCTGCTGACCCTGACGGAACAAGGGCAAGGCCCTGGAACAGCGCCTGTTCGACGCGCAGCGGGAAAAGCTATCCCAGGCCTACCGGACCGCGGGTCCACAGGCGGTGCAGGGCTTTCGCACCGTGATGCGCGCCATGATGGACAGCGGCGCGCGTGCCTATATGGATGGCACCGGACCGGCGGAGGACGCCTGAGAGCATGGCCGACGATTGCCACATCCTGGTCGTGGAGGACGATCCTCGCCTGCGGGAGCGTCTCGCGCGCTACCTGACCGGCGAGGGCTTCCGCGTCACCGCCGCCGGCGATGCCGCCGAGGCGCGGACGCAGTTGCGGGCGATCAACCCGGACCTGATGGTGCTGGACGTGATGATGCCGGGCGAAAGCGGCCTGGACCTGACCCAGTCGCTGCGTCTGGAGAGCAGCCAGAACCTGCCCATCCTGCTGCTGACCGCGCGCGGCGCGCCGGAAGACCGCATCGCCGGGTTCGAAGCCGGGGCTGACGACTATCTGGGCAAACCGTTCGAGCCGCGCGAACTGGTGCTGCGAATCCGCGCCCTGCTGCGGCGGGCCCCCCCACCGGCGGCGGTGGACGCTCCGGCCGGCCCGGTGCGGATCGGCGAGGCGGAATTCGACGTCGAACGCGGCGAACTGCGCGACGCCACCGGTCCGATCCGGCTGACCGGCGGGGAGGCGGCACTGCTGACCGCGCTCGCCCGCAAGCCCAACGAGGTGCTGTCGCGCGAGGAAATCGCCGAGGCGCTCGGCATGGACGATTCCGGCGAGCGCGCGATCGACGTCCAGGTCGTGCGCCTGCGCCGCAAGATCGAAGCCGACCCGCGCGAGCCGCGCTTCCTGCACACCGTGCGCGGCCGGGGCTACATCCTGAAGCCGGGCGTCTGAGATGCGCGCACGCGTTCCGCTGCCGTTCGGGACCTGGATCAAGCGCTTCATGCCCCGATCGCTGCTGGGCCGCACGCTGCTGATCATGCTGGTGCCGCTGGTCCTGGTGCAGGCGATCGCGCTGCAAATATTCTATGGCAGCCATCTCGGCATCGTGTCGCGCCGGCTGTCCAGCGCCATCGCCGGCGAAATCTCCTACACGGTCGAATTGCTGCGCCAGTTCCGGCCCGCCGACCGCGAGTGGGTGCTGCAAATGGCGCGCGAGCAGTTCACTCTGGGGATCACGCTGGAACCCGGCGCGGTGCTGGAACCGCGCAAGCGGATCAATATCCTCGGCCCGATGGACGACGACCTCGCCGCCGCCCTGGACGAGAAATTCAACGCTCCGTTCACCATGGACTGGACGTCCGATCCCCACTCCGTGCTGATCCGGCTGCAACTGCCGGACGGCGTGCTGGATGTGGTGGCGCCGCGCAAGCGCCTGGCCGATCGGCACGATCTTCCTGTTCGTCGGCTGGCTGGTCGGGTCCGCGCTGTTACTGTTTTCCATCGCCGCGCTGTTCATGCGCAACCAGGTGCGCGCGATCCGCCGTCTGGCCCGCTCCGCGGAAGCGTTCGGCATGGGCCGCGACGTGCCGGCGATCCGGCCCGAGGGCGCGTCGGAGGTGCGTCAGGCTGCCGCCGCGTTCAATCGCATGCAGGACCGCATCCGCCGCTTCCTGGCGCAGCGGACCGAGATGCTGGCCGGCGTGTCGCACGATCTGCGCACGCCGCTGACCCGGCTGCGCCTGGCGCTGGCGATGCTGCCGCGTACCGAGGAACTCCGCCAGGACGTCGCGGAAATGACCGCCGACGTGGAGGAGATGGACCGCATGATCGGCGGCTACCTCGCCTTCGCCCGCGGTGAGGGGACCGAGCAGGCCGAGGCGGTGAATCTGGCGGCGATCCTGGACGATGTCGCGGCCGGCGCGCGCCGCGCCGGGGCGTCGCTGGAGTTGGACGTGCCGGCGGATCTGACACTGAAGCTGCGTGCGGACGCGGTGCGCCGAGCCGTCACCAACCTGGTGGACAATGCGCGCCGCCACGCTCGGCACGTCGTGCTGGCGGCGGTGGCGCAAGGGCGTTCGGTGCTGGTGACGGTTGATGACGACGGGCCCGGCATCCCAGCCGACAGGCGTGAGAGCGTGTTCCGCCCATTCGAGAGCGGGTCGTCCGGCGGCACCGGCCTGGGTTTGACGATCGCCCGCGACATCGTGCGCGCTCATGGCGGCGAGATCGTGCTGGAGGACAGCCCCCTGGGTGGGCTGCGTGCTCGGATTCGCTTGCCGGTCTAGAGATGGTCAAGAGCCTGATCGCCCCGGAGCACCCGGGCTGACGCCTGATCCAGATCATATTCAACGCAGTGCCATGGTGCCAAAGGTCGCGTGACCCTTCGGGGAAATTGCACCCATGACCGATACCGCGACGAGCGTAAGGCTCGAGCATACCCATACGAGGGAGGCCATCCGGGAGCGCCTTTCTCAGGATACGCAGAGCAATTATCTCCGCGATTGGATCTATGGCGGTATCGACGGCACCATCACGACTTTCGCTATCGTCGCGGGTGTGGTCGGCGCGGACATGCCAGGTAGCGTCGTGCTGGTGCTCGGGCTCGCAAACCTAATCGCGGATGGGTTCGCGATGGGTGCGGGCAACTACAGCGGCACGAAGGCGGAACTGGACGACTATCGGCGGCTGCTGGCGGTCGAGCGGAAACATATCGAAGTAGAACCAAGCGGGGAGCGGGAGGAGATCCGGCAGATCTTCGCCGGGAAGGGATTCGACGGTCCAGAACTGGAACGGATCGTCGACGTCATCACCGCGGACAAGGAGCGATGGGCGAAAACCATGGCGGTCGAGGAATACGGGTTATCTGCCGCCGTGAAGTCGCCGATCCGGGCCGCGTTGAGCACATCGACAGCGTTCGTGCTGAGTGGGTTGGTGCCGCTGATCAGTTATCTGGTCGCCTACAGCCTGACGGTATGCGTCGTGGCGACGGGATTGGTGTTCTTCGGCATCGGCGCGGCGAAAAGCCGCTGGTCGCTGGCCGGCTGGCTTCGATCCGGTATCGAAACGCTTGCCATCGGCATGAGCGCGGCCGGGTTGTCGTTCTGGATTGGATACGCGCTGCGGGCGCTGGTGCATGGGGCGGCATGAGCCTGTTGTCTAATTGCGAAGTCGCTCATACGCTGTCGTTGCGAGGCGCCCCTTTCCGGGCCATGCGTCACCCTCACCCCAACCAGGGCGGCACCGGCAACCCCTTCTCTTGCAGGAACGCCGGATTGAACAGTTTCGACTGATACCGGGACCCGCCATCGCACAGAATCGTCACCACCGTGTGCCCTGGCCCCATCGCCTTCGCCACACGGATCGCCGCCGCTATGTTGATCCCCGAGGATGTCCCGACCGACAGCCCCTCATGGATCAGCACCTCGAAAATCTGCTCCAGCGCTTCCCCGTCAGGGATCCGTTCCGCGTCGTCGATCGGCACCCCGGACAGGTTGTCGGTCACCCGCGAATTGCCGATGCCTTCGGTGATCGACGACCCCTCGATCGCAAATCTCCGTTCTTCACCCAGCCGTAGAGACCGGATCCCAGCGGATCGGCCAGCACGATGCGCACGCCGGGTTTGCGTTCCTTCAACGCCGCTGACACGCCCGCCAGCGTGCCGCCGGTGCCGCAGGAGCACGTAAACGCGTCGACCTTCCCGCCGGTCTGGTCCCAAATTTCCGCGCCGGTGGTCATCCGGTGGCCTTCCCGATTTGCCAGGTTGTCGAACTGGTTGGCCCAGATGGCATTGCCGGTCGTTGCGGCAAGCTCCTCGGCCAGACGGCGGGAGACATGCACATAGTTGCCGGGGTCGCGATACGGCTTCGCCGGCACCAGCCGCAGATCGGCCCCGATCATCCGCAGGAAGTCGATCTTCTCCTGCGACTGAGTCTCCGGCATAACGATCACACTGCGATAGCCACGGGCATTGCCGACCAGGGTCAGGCCGATGCCGGTGTTACCAGCCGTGCCCTCCACGATCGTGCCGCCTTCGCGCAAGGTGCCGCGCTGTTCGGCGTCGAGGATGATCGCCAGCCCGGCACGGTCCTTGACCGATCCGCCGGGGTTCATGAATTCGGCCTTGCCGAGGATTGTGCAGCCCGTCGCCTCCGACGCGCAGCGCAGCCGGATCAGCGGCGTGTTGCCGATCGCCTGAGCCAGGTCGTCTTGCCAGGTCGTCCCGTGATACAAGGCTGTCATCGTAACCCCCAATCGCCCCAGCGGAGCGTCCAGTATGGTCGAGAATGTCGCGCCAACCAAAACCTGGGAAGCCCTGCAGGCCAATGACGACGCAGAGTTGGTCGACGTTCGCACGGACGTGGAGTGGAATTTCGTTGGCGTGCCCGACTTGAGTGCGAGCCGGGAAGCAGACGATGTTGATCCCGTGGCAAGTCTATCCGACGATGCAGCGCAACGCCGCGTTCGAGGACGACCTGCGCGCACGCGGGCCTGACCGCCGATCACAAGATCTATTTCATTTGCCGCAGCGGCGCCCGCAGCATGGCGGCAGCCCAGGCCGCTCGGTCGGCCGGCTTCTCACACGTGTTCAACGTCGCCGACGGGTTCGAGGGTCCGCCGGACGTCCACGGCCATCGCGGCAGCACCGCTGGCTGGAAGGCGGACGGCCTGCCCTGGCGTCAACGCTAAGACCGACACTTTCTATCGCACTCCCGTCTCCGGCGTTGACGGGGCGCAGCTGGGCCCATCCATACCGAGTGATAGAGCTGTATAGCGGCATCGGATTTTACGCGCGACGATGAATCAAGGTTTAGGCAAAGGTTGGGTTCCCGGCTGTCAAGCGCGGTTCATTAACTGATTGCGACGGGGGAAGCCGGTCGCACGCGAACGCTTTCCGGCGCCGCATTAACGATTTCTTAGCACCTTCCGTGCCATCCATCTGGCATGTCGCACGTGTCCCGCCCGATCCTCGTCGCCGACAACGTTGCTGTCAGAACTATTGGCCCTTGATTTGCCCGGTCAATCGCTTGGCAAAGAGAACTCTCTGCGACGCTAAACCGATCGATCTGGCAACCCCGATCGCCTTCATTGTCCGCTCCGGTCTGGCCTGCAAACCATCCCGCCTAGGTCTGCACTGAAATGCCGCTCCGGCAGCACCTGCTGGTTGTTGATGACCAACGCCTCGACTGTGCCATCGTCACCCATGCGGCCACACAGGTGGGTTACAACGTCACTTGCGCCGCCTCGATCGATGAAACGAGGGCTGTTCTGGAGGCCGGCGCTCGCTTCGACTTCGTGGTGCTCGACCTTGCGCTCGGTGCCAAGGACGGCCTGGAAGCCCTCCCGCTGATCGCCCACTTCGATCCCAATGCGATTGTAGTCCTGGCATCGGGCTTCGACGCACAAATCCTGGCTTCCAGCCAACGTGTCGCAGCTGGCCTCGGGCTTCGGGTGGCAGGCGTGTTGCGCAAGCCGATCCTGCCGACGGCACTGCAACGATTGCTACGCATCCCGCCAGGTTCCCGGGTCCACGGCGGCGTTGCTTTGTTGCCGATCCCGCCAGAGCGTCTTCGGCACGCCATCGCCGACGGACAAATCTCGCCGTGGTTTCAGCCCCAGGCATCGCTGGAAACCGGGCTCGTCGTTGGCGCCGAGGCACTGGCACGCTGGGTCCGGCCAGACGGCCGTTCGATACCACCGGCCGCTTTCGTCCCGATAGGCGAACGGAACGGCCTGGCGGCGGCACTGACAAACTCGATGTTGGACCAGGCTCTGCAAGCATGTGCGCGCTGGCGCGATAATCGGCCCGATTGCTGGGTAGCGGTCAACGTTTCCCCGTTGCTGCTGGACGACCTTGGCATCGCCGATCGCATCGAGCAGATGCTGCAGAAGCATGGTGTGCCACCCGGCTCGCTGGTGGTGGAAATCACTGAGACGAATGGTATTCCCGACACACCCTGCGCCATGGAAATTCTCACGCGCTTGCGCATCCGTGGGATAAATCTCGCGGTGGACGATTTCGGCACTGGCCACTCCAGCCTGCTGTCGCTGGTGCGCATGCCGTTTAACGAGCTGAAAATCGACCAGGCATTTGTTGTCGACGCGATTGCCAACCCCGACGCCCGTAAAGTGGTCCGGGCGAGCGCTTCCCTGGGGCGGGAACTGGGGTTGAAAGTCGTGGCCGAGGGTGTCGAAACCGAGGCCCTCGCACGCCTCGCGGAAGGTGCCGGATGCCATGTCGGCCAAGGCTGGCTGTATGGATGCGCCGTGCCGTCGGAAATGTTTCAGGCGCAACTGGAACTGTCGCCCCTGATCGCTGGTGCTGAGCCGTCGACGTGACATGGATGCGCCTGCGTACCGCCCTGGCGGCCGTGCCGGTCATCCTCCTGATCTGGTTCGGGATATCCGCCTATCTCGTCCAGAGACACCACTCCGAGATCGCCCACGTCGAGCAGGAAGCCGGTAATCTCGCACAGGCTTTCGAGGAAAATATCCGCCGCACGGTCGAGGCGATCGACACCACGATCCGAGCAGTTCGGGTCGCGCGGGCGCACGATCCGGCGAATTTCGATTTGGCGGCCTGGGAACGCGACAGTGGCCTGACGCGTGAGCTGACGCTGCAGATTTCCATCTCGGATCGCACCGGCAACATTGTCGCCAGCACCCTTGGTCCCACGACCAACCGGGGCGCCAGCATCGCCGACCGGGAGCACTTCCGCGTGTCTCGGAGCACGGCACGCCGACGATCTTTTCATTAGCCGGCCAGTGGTGGGGCGTATCTCCGGCCATTGGTCGGTGCAGTTCGTGCGCAAGCTGTTCGATGGCGGTAGCGCCTTCGATGGCGTCGTCGTCGCCTCGCTAGACCCGGCCTTCCTGTCACGCTTCTACACGTCACTAGATATCGGCCGTGGAGCGCTGCTCCTGCTGGGCCAGGATGCCGTCGTTCGATCGGTCGGGCCGCAAACCGTGGCCGCGCTGAGCGCCGATCTCTCCGCGACACCGTTAGGAACCGCCGCCTCGACCGAGGCACACGGCCTCGTGCGCACGAATGCCACGACCGACCTGACTGAGCGGATTTATAGTTGGCGACGTGTCGATCCGTATGATCTCGTGGTGGTCGTTGGCCTGTCCACTGAAGATGCGCTAGGGGGTTATCGGCAAGATTTGAAGGGTTGCGTCGTAATCGGTCTCGGCCTGACTGCGATGACCTTCCTGGTGAGCGCCGTCCTCGCCTACAACCGACGTCACGTCCTCCGGTCGCGTGAGATGCTGCTGGCGGCCGTGGACAATATCAGCCAGGGGCTGCTTGTGATCGACGCCGCTCGGCACGTGCCGCTGCTCAACGCCCGTGCCGTGGAGCTGCTGGACCTGCCGCCGCACCTGACCATCCCCGGATTCGAATTCGATTCCTTATTGGAATGGCAACTCGAGGCGGGCGAGTTCGATGATAAGGAGGCAGCGGGGGTACGCACTCTGGTCGAGTCGGGCGGCATCGAACGCGGCAACAACGTTTACCGGCGCACCCGGCGCAACGGCACAGTGTTGGAGGTCCGCACCAAAGTGCTCGACTCCGGCCTCGCGGTCCGCACGTTCACCGACATCACCGACCAGGAGCGCGCCGCTCAGGCGCTGACCGATGCCCGTGACGCGGCGCAAGCTGCGGCTCGCGCGAGATCCGAATTTCTCGCAGTCATGAGCCACGAAATCCGTACCCCGCTGAATGGCGTGATCGGTGTGGCTGAACTGCTGGAGGATATGGAACTCCGACCGGAGCAGCGCGACTACGTGCGCCTGCTTCGGCAGTCGGGTGAACATTTGCTGGGGCTGATCAACGATATTTTGGATTTCTCTCGCCTGGAAGCCGAGCGTGTGGAATTGGAGGAAGTCGATTTCGCTCCGCGGGCGCTGCTGGAGCAAATTTTAGAAATGTTTGTCACGCAGGCCTCTGCGAAGGGTCTGCACTGGTCGGCCAACGCCGACGAGAAGGTGCCTGCGGTCGTCAGTGGCGACCCTGGCCGCCTTCGGCAGATCTTGGTCAATCTTGTCGGCAACGCGGTGAAATTCACCGACCAGGGGTGGATCAGGCTGACGCTGACGCACGAAAGCGCCCCGGATGGCCGCATCAAGTTGTCATTCAGGGTCTCGGACAGCGGGATCGGGATCGCATCGGATGCTATCGACCGGATGTTCCAGGAATTCACCCAGATGGACGGGTCGATATCCCGCCAATTTGGCGGCAGCGGCCTGGGCTTGGCGATTTGCCGGCGGCTGGTTGAGCTGATGGGTGGCACCATCACCGCGGAGAGCAAACCGAGAAAAGGCAGCACGTTCACCTTCGACGCAATGGTGAAGCCGGCGAAAGTCGCGCTGCCCGCGCGTACGGTCGCGGGCGCCGGCCCTTTGCCGAAGCCTGAGATCCGGTGTTTGCTCGCTGAAGACGATCCCACTAACCGCATCGTCGCAGTTCGTATGTTGGAGCGGCTTGGGTATCAGACCGACGTGGTTCGCAACGGGATTGAGGCTATTGCCGCCTTGGAGTGCGACCATTACGACCTCGTCCTAATGGATGTCATGATGCCTGAAATGGACGGCCTGACCGCCACGCGCAACATCCGCACCGCGGGAGGTAACGGAGCTCGGATCGCCATCGTCGGCCTGACCGCCAGTTCAGGTCCGGATGATTTGGCCGCCTGCCTGGAGGCGGGGATGGATGCCGTAACCACCAAGCCGGTCACGCTGGCACGCCTACAGGCCGCCATCGCCGAGGGACTCGGCAAGGCTAAGCGGTGCCGTGCCGAGCTTGGTTGGGAGACGACAACCTCGCGATTGCGCGAACTCGCTGAAATGCTCGGCGGGGATGCAGCAGCGGAGATCGTCCAAACATTTGTAGAAGACGTCCAAGCGAACCTGGAGGCGATACGACAGGCGGCAGCGAGCAAGGAGAGCCGGACGATCCATCGCCTCGCCCATAGCATGGCCGGTGCCGCTCGGAATGTTGGCGCCGATGCGCTGGCGATGCGCGCGTCAACTTTGGAACAGACGGTCGGCTCGTTGAGCGCGACGCAGATCGCGACGGAGATCGAGGCGATGCAAATCGATCTGAACGCAGTTCTGGACCATTTCCGAATCAGCACAAGGCTGAGCGTCTAGGCCGCAGATTGGGCGCCCATCTTTACGGTGGTCCGCACGCGGACTAGCGTCTCCGACCCTCATGACCGGAATTTCTCCCAAAATCCCGAAGGTCGCCTTGGTGACCGGTGCCGTCCATCGCCTGAGTCGGGGGATCGTTCTCACGCAGGTGCAGCAGGGTTTCGACCTCGCCATTTATTTCAACAACAGCGAGGACGAGGCCGAAGAGATCTTAACGGAAGCCCGTGGCCCGGGTCGGCGAGCGCTTCTTCTTCGGGCCGGTCTAGTCGACGAGGCGCAGGTGCAGCGCTTGATCCGCCAAGCGACCGAGCAACTCCGTCCCGGAGTGCTAATCGACAACGTCAGCCGCTTCGGCGGGGCCCGATGGTATGATGTGACCCCACCTCGTGGCACGCCCACATGGACACTGCCCTCGGCGGTCCCTTTATGCTGATCCAAGCTTTCGCCGGCGCCTTGCCGCGGAGTGCCGAAGGCTTCGTCACCAATGTGATCGGCCCGAGCCCTGCGCTATCCAGTCCCCGGCAGTCTAATGCCCAGTTCGCCCGGCAATCGGCATCCGTACCGTTGGGCCATGCCACCAGCCCCGCAGAGGTCGCTCGCGCCGTAATCATGATCCTTGGCCTTCCGGCTATGATCGGCCAGACGATAGCCCTCGACGGGGGATTGCATCTGCAGCCGGCGCCAGTGCGGGATCTGGCGGGCCCGGAGGAATGATCCCGAGCGGTGCCATCTCGTCGGGCCCGGGACTGCGCCATGTTTTCGTGCGGGATATAGTGCTGACGGCCAGTATCGGCATCCACCCGCATGAGCATTCCGGCCGGCAGCGCGTTCGCATCAACGTGGATCTCGCGGTCGATGATGAAACCGCATTGGCTGGTCTCACGGTCGGTCCGGACGAGCTCAGCCGCGTGGTCAACTACGAGAAGGTTGTCGGCGCGGTGCGAGCGATCGTCGCCGCCGGGCACACCCGTCTGGTCGAGACCATGGCCGAGCGGATCGCCGAAGCCTGCCTGCGGGACACGCGGGTTAAAACGGCGCGGATCCGCGTCGAGAAATTGGATATCTTCGCCGATGCGGGGTCCGCCGGTGTGGAAGTCGAGCGGCAGCGGCGAAGCGGGTGACGCATATGTGACTAGATCGTCACATGCGTTGGGCGAGTTCCGTCCCTCTCGTGACGACTGCTTCGAAGGTCGCTTGTGCGGTCTCCCTGTCGGTCCAGTCGCCGTCTGCCAGAATCCGCCCGACCGCGGACAAGTCCTTCGCCGGAATGCCGGCACGCTCCGCATCGTGGCAATTGTAGAGATGATCCTCTCGCCGCTCGATGACAGCGTATCGCTGGCCGTCCGCGATCAGCAGATGAGTGCCATGGTCCGCAATAATTGCAACAGTCATGCTAGGCTCCGATCAGACGGTTGTACCGCCAGCCATACGGTCAAGCTTGGCCGCCATGATGAAGTCGTTCTCATGCAGCCCTTTGATCTTCTTCGTTCGCAATGAAACCGTCGCGTATCCCCAACCGAACGAGATATCGGGGTGATGCCCTTCGGTCTCCGCCAGGGCCGCCGCTCGCGCAACAAACGTGGCGGCTTCGGCAAAATTCTTGAACCGGTAGGTGCGATCGATCCGGGTCGCCTCGTCGCGAAGTGTCCATTCTGGCGCTTGGGCCCGGTATGCCTCAGCTTCCTCCGCGGTCAATGGCGGCACGCCCCCGCGGCAGGGTGTGCAGGTCTTCTCGGCAAGCATCGCTGTCATCATATGGTCTCCTTCGCCGTGTGGCCCCAATATGGCGAGAGCGGCTGGGCTCCACACCCTCTGGAGGTCAAAACGCCAGGAACGGGAGAAAGATCCGGCCGGTGCGCGCGACCACCGCCGATCGAGGTCATTTCCTAAAAGCACGAAACAGCAAATGACCAAACTTCGGGCACCTGCCGCTTATTCGGCGGCGCAATCCAACCAACGAATTACCCTGATCTGCGGCATGCTGAACGCAGGGCCGACCGGTACGAGGTTTGCAGAACCGAACCTGGCCGCGGAATAGGGCGGCTCGGCTTGTCGGCTCACCTTATGCTGACAGGCGTCTGGTGTGCGGCTGCAGTCGAATTAGGGGATTCTGGGATGGCGAGCGAAAAGATCGGTGGGAACAAGTCGGGCCTGTCACGCCGGGGCTTGCTCAAAGGAGCTGCCCTTGGCGCAGGGGCGGCGATCGGATCGGGGGAGGTGACCGGCTTCCCTACCCTCTGGGCGCAGAACATCAAGGACATAACGCTGGTCCACATCGGCGGCTCCTATGCCTGTATCAAGGAGATCGCCGACCAGGCCACCAAGGACCTCGGCTTCAAGGTCGAGATGCAGGTGGTTGATCCCGCGACCCAGCTAAACCGTGCGCTGACGCAGCCGAAGAGCTTCGACATTAACAATATCGACAATTCCTCGATGGCGTACCTCACCGGTAAGGGCGTGCTGAAGCCGATCCCGGTCAAGGACTATAAGCTATGGGACCAGACCGCGCCGATTTTCACCACCGGCAAGTTTCCCGACGGCAGGTCGATCTCGGATCAGGGACTCTCGCCGATCAAGACCGGTTTCTGGACGGGGCCCGACGGCAAGAAGCTCGCCAACAAGCCTACCGACTTCCTGACAATGGTTCCCAGCCTGTTCAACGCCGACACGCTCGGCATGCGGCCCGACCTCATCGGCGGGCGGGACCAGGTGAAAAGCTGGGGCGATCTGCTTGAACCGAAATACCATGGCAAGACGGCGCTGGTTGATTACGCACCAGTTGGCGTCATCGACGTGGCCATGGCCCTGGAAGCCCGCGGCGAGGTGAAATACGGCGATAAAGGCAACATGACCAAGGCCGAGATCGACCAGACCATCAAAATCATGCAGGACCTGAAAAAGTCCGGCCATTTCCGCGCGTTCTGGAGCAACTTCGACCAGTCGGTCAACCTGATGGCCTCCGGTGAGGTGGTGCTACAGTCTATGTGGTCGCCGGCGGTCACTGCGGTGCGCTCACGCGGGATCGACTGCTATTACGTGCCTCTCAAGGAAGGGCACCGCGGCTGGACCAACGGCTTGGCGCCGATGGCGCATCTGACTGGCTTGAAGTCCGATTGCGCGATGGAATACCTGAACTGGTACAATTCCGGTTGGCAGGGCGGGTTCATCGCCAAGCAAGGCTACTACTCACCGGTTCCCGAGACGGCGAAGAAGTTCATGACGCCGGAAGAATGGGATTATTGGTACGAGGGCAAGCCGGCGGCGGTCGACATCAAGGACCCCTATGGCAACCTGATGGAGAAGAAGGGCGCGACGCGCGACGGCGGCTCGCTCTGGCAGCGTGAAGGCAATGTGACCGTCTGGAACACAGTTATGGACGAGGACCGCTACCTCACGAAGCGCTGGAACGACTTCATCTCGGCTTGATGAAGCCCGCACCGTACCTCTTTTTTATTGGAAATTGCGCATCGGCATGAAGATCCGCCCGGCGTTTGCTTCTTGGCTGCAAGTTGGCCCACTTGCAGCCGTCCTGACGTTGTTCTTCGGCATCCCGGTTCTCGTGGTGATCGTCGTCAGCTTCTTTGACTTCGATCACAGCGACATCGTGCCAACGTTCATCTTCGACAACTACCAGGATATCTTCACCTCCGACGTGACCTGGCGCCTCTATTTGAGCTCACTGAAGTTCGCAGTGATCGTATGGGCGATCACGCTCGTCATCGGGTTCACGCTTGCCAATTATCTGGTGTTCCACATTCAGAGCCTGCTGATCAAGATCGGCCTGTTCCTGCTCTGCTCGGTGCCGTTCTGGACCTCAACGATCATCCGGATGATCTCGTGGATCCCCTTTCTGGGGCGCAACGGCGTGTTCAACTCCGTGTTGATGGACGCGCACTTGGTTTCGCACCCGTTGGATTTCCTGCTGTTCTCGGACTTCGCTGTGATCGTTGCCTATGTCCACCTGTTCACGCTATTCATGTTGGTGCCGATCTTCAACTCGATGGCGCGGATCGATCCGCGGCTGATCGAGGCGGCCAAGGATGCCGGCGCCTCCCGCTGGAAAATCCTGTGGGAGATCATTCTGCCACTGTGCAAGAGCGGGATCGCCCTGGGCACTATCTTCGTGGTTACTCAGGTGATGGGCGACTTCTTCGTGGTGAAGGTCATGAGCGGCGGTCAGAGCGCCTCGGTGGTCTCTGCGCTGCAAAACGAGATCGCGGCACTGCAGTACCCCCCGGCGGCGGCGAGTGCGGTGATCCTGGTGATCGTCGTGATACTGATGGTCTCCGGCATCCTCCGCGTCGTTGACGTACGCAAGGAACTCGCGAGCTAAGGACTGCTCTCATGCACGCCACCGCCACCGGCAGCCGTCCCTGGACGTTCTACGCCCTGACCGCTTGCTTCGTGCTCTTTCTGGCCTTCCTGTATGGGCCCATGCTGGTCATCTACATCCTGTCCTTTCAGGGACCAGAAGGTGGCCTGACCTTCCCGATGAATGGCTTCTCGACCCGTTGGTTCCACGAACTGATCGAACGAGGGCGCAGCGGCGATATTGCGGGGACCTTCGTTCGCTCAATCGAGCTGGCCGCGGTGGTTGCCGTCATTACAGTCGTGTTTTGCGTCAGCGCTGGTCTCGGCTTTCGCCGGCGGTTTCCGGGCTCCGGCGTGATCTTCTACATGGCCATTGCAAGCCTGGTGATGCCGGGTCTGTTCGTTGGCCTTGGCGTCTCGCTGGTCTACCAGTTGCTGGGCTGGGAAACCGATTGGCGCGATTCCGGCCTTGGGACGCAACTGACCTGGACGCTGCCGTTCGGGTTGCTTGTGATGTTTGCGGTGATCGGTCGCTTCAACCGGTCCTACGAGGAGGCTGCGCGCGATTTGGGCGCGACCGCCTGGCAGGGGACGCGCGAGGTTACCTTGCCGATCCTTTTACCCGGCATCATCGGCGTGGCGCTGTTCGGCTTTACCCTGTCCTACGACGAGTTCGCGCGCACGGTGCTGACCGCGGGCAGCGTGAATACACTGCCGCTGGAGATCTGGGCGATGACGACGAACGTCACCTCGCCCGCGCTCTATGCGGTCGGCACCGTCACAACACTGGTCTCGTTTACAGTGATCGGCGTCGCCCTCGGCTCGATCGCGCTTATTCAGCGACACCGTTCGCGGCACGCCACGTCATCGGACGCGGTCGTTCGCGTCACCCCAACGCTTCCCTCGGATCACGGACGGAAACCCGCAATGGCCGCTGCTGTCCCAAATGGCAAGATCGAACTCATCGATGTCACCAAGATCTATACGCCGGGCGCACCGCCGGCGGTTGCGGATCTCGATCTGCGCGTCGACCACGGCGCTTACTGCTGCCTGCTCGGACCGAGCGGCTGTGGCAAGACGACCATCCTGCGAATGATCGCGGGGCACGAATTCCCCACCTCCGGCGACGTGCTGATAGGCGACCGCAACGTCACCAACTTGCCGCCGGTCGAGCGCGGGACGGCAATGATGTTCCAGAGCTACGCTCTGTTCCCGCATCGCAGCGTGATCGACAACGTCGCCTTCGCGCTGAAGATGCGCGGCGTTGCCAAGGACGACCGCTACTCGACGGCTCGCGAGTTGCTGGAAAAGGTGCGCCTCGAGGCGTTCGCGAACCGGCTGCCGTCCGAACTCTCGGGCGGCCAGCAGCAGCGCGTCGCGCTGGCGCGGGCCTTGATCACGAACCCGCGGGTGCTGCTGCTGGACGAGCCGCTGTCGGCGCTCGACGAGTACCTCCGTCTGCGCATGCGCGGTGAACTGCGCCGCATACAACGCGAACTCGGCATAACCTTCATCCACGTTACGCACACGCAGCTTGAGGCGACCGCGGTGGCCGACACCGTGGTAGTCATGGAACAAGGCAAGATCGAGCAGGCGGCATCCGCCCGCGACATCTTCCTGCATCCGCGCAATGCCTATGTTGCCCGCTTCATCGGAGGGCAAAACGTGGTGTCCGGCGCGGTCGAGCGCTTGGCCGACGGCCGTGTGGTGGCGCTGACCAGCACGGGCGCCCGCGTCGAGGTACCGCTTGCGGGGCAGCGCATCATTCCTGGGGAGAAACTGTTCGCATCGCTTCGCCGTGATCGCATATCGGTTCGCCGCCCCACTCCGGGTGAAGCGCGCCGCGACCTGCTCAACAGCGTCGCCGGTGAGATCCACGCAATCGAAAACCAGGGCTCGTACGTCAAGGTCACCATCGATCTGGGCAACGGCGAGGAGTTCGTCGCCAACGTGCTCGACGAGGACTATTTCGTCGACCCGATCGATATCGGTGATGCCGCAGTGGCAAGCTGGTCCCCGCGCGACGTACGCATGCTGGAGGATCGTCTCCCCGCCGAACCCGTAACAATCGCGGAGAAGAGTAGCGTCGCAGCCTGAGGCAGCGGCCATCCCGCAGGCACGGAGTTGAACCCATGGATATCGGCGTATTCATTCCCATCGGCAACAATGGCTGGCTGATCTCGACAACCTCACCCCAATACAAGCCCAGCTTCGCGTTGAACCGAACGGTGGTCCAGAAGGCCGAGCAGTACGGGCTGGACTTCGCCCTGTCGATGATCAAGCTACGCGGGTTCGGCGGTCAGTCGGAGTTCTGGGACCACAATCTCGAATCCTTCACGCTGATGGCCGGACTTGCCGCGATCACCAGCCGCATCCGGCTATATGCGACTGTTGCGACGCTGACGATCCCGCCAGCGATCGCCGCGCGGATGACCAGCACCGTCGACAACATTGCCCCCGGCCGTTTCGGGTTGAATTTGATCACGGGATGGGCCAAGGCCGAATACGACCAGATGGGTCTATGGCCAGGCGACGAGCACTACGACCGCCGCTATGATATGCTGACCGAGTACACCACCATCCTGCGCCAGCTTTGGATCGAGGGGCGCTCGGACTTCAAAGGCGAATTCTTTACCATGAAGGATTGCCGCTTGAGCCCACGTCCTTCGGGGCCGGTCCCGCTGGTGTGCGCTGGGCTCAGCCCTCGCGGCATGGAGTTCGCCGCTGCCTTCGCCGATTACAATTTTTGTGTCGGCGCCGGGCTCAACACTCCCGCCGCCTATGCGCCGAACAATGCGCGGTTGGCGGCGGAAACGGCGAAGACTCGCCGCACTGTCGGCTGCTATCCGCTGATGATGGTGATCGCCGACGAGACCGACGACGCCGCGTTCGCAAAATGGCGGCGCTATGTCGAGGGGGCGGATGCCGGCGCGCTGTCCTATCTCGGGCTCCAGGCCGGTGCCGACGCCAACGCCGATGCCGGTTCCACCGCGCGCTGGATGGCGCAAGCCACCTCAGCGGTGAATTTTAACATGGGCACGCTGGTGGGGTCTTACGGCAACGTCGCGTGCATGCTCGACGAGGCGGCATCCGTGCCCGGCACCGCGGGCATCATGCTTACGTTCGACGATTTCGTCGTCGGCATGGACCAGTTCGGCCAGCGCATCCAGCCTCTCATGGCGACCCGCGCCCATCTCCGCGCAGCGGCTTGAACCGAAGCGTCTTGCTGTACGTCAATTAAGGTGATTGCGGCCCAGGATCGATCCAGCCGATGTGGCCATCGTCGCGGCGATAAACCACATTCAGCACACCACTCGCGCTGTTGCGAAACATCATTACCGACTGATCCGCGAGATCCATCCGCATGACCGCCTCGCCGACCGATAGGACAGCGATCTCGGTATCGGTCTCCGCGACGACGGTCGCGTAAGCCTCATCCAGGCTGCGGCCGTCAGCGACACCGGTATCGACGCCATTCACCTCTTCGCGAAGGATATATTGCCGAGCCGCTTCGGGGCGCTCTCGGCTGGCCATGTCTCGGTGGTGGTCGTTGACCCGGCGGCGATAGCGCCGAGACGCTTGGCGATGTGCTCGGCCGCGTCGTCGAACGCCGTGTTGGCGTCGGCTGCCTCGCCTTCGCCGCGCAACTGTAGGCCTCGCCCCGCGTGCACATTGATATCGCACGTAAAAAAGCTTCGCGCTCGGCTAAATGTCACGTGCGCCTCCAACGCATGGTCAAAATATTTGCCAGCGATCGTGTCCATCTGCATGGACACCCGTGTGCGCAACGCATCCGACAAATCGACTTGTTTGCCGGAAACCGTGATCTGCATCGTACTCTCCCGACCAGTTCGACAGGCCGCTCGGGACAATGCGTAGACTGGCGCCCCGGCGGCTGAGGCATTGGGCACCCGAAACGCCTGACGATGTCCACTACGGAAATATCCGTATTGTTTGGGAAGCAGACGGTTCCCGTGGCGCGCTTTATGCCTGGGCGAATTCTCCCATCCTGTCACGATAATCACCGGACAGGCCGGGTGCGGCCACACAGAATTGCCACTCAGGCCGGAACGGCTTTCTCCCGGCGCCGTTGGACTGAGTTCGGTATCCGCAGCGCCTCTCGGTACTTCGCCACGGTTCGGCGTGCGATATCCACGCCCTCGCGGCGGAGTACCGCGACAATGGCGTCGTCGGACAGGATCTCGGCCGGTGCTTCCAGTTCGATCAGGCCACGAATGCGATGACGCACCGCCTCGGCACTGTGGGCATCGCCGCCATCGGTGCCGTGGATCGCCGTGGTGAAAAAATATTTCAGCTCGAACGTTCCGCGCGGCGTGGCAATATACTTGTTCGCGGTCACGCGGCTGACGGTGCTCTCGTGCAACTCCACCGCCTCGGCGATATCGCGCAAGATTATCGGGCGCAAATGCGCAACGCCCAACCGGAGGAACGCGTCCTGCTGGCGGATGATCTCGGCCGCCACCTTCAGGATGGTCTGCGCGCGCTGCTGCAGCGACCGCACCAGCCAGTTGGCGTTCGCGAGGCGCTCCGTCAGGAAAACCTTCTCGTCCTTTTTCGCATTCGGAGCGATCTTGGCATAAAATCGCTCGTTCACCAGCACTCGAGGCATCGTCTCCGGGTTCAGCTCGATGATCCAGCTTTCGTCCGGTAATTGCCGCATCAGCAGATCCGGCACGACCAATTGCGGCGGCGTAGTGTCCCAGGTCGCCGCCGGCTTTGGATCGAGCGCCTTGATCTCAGTGATCATGTCGGCCATGTCTTCGGCATCGACCCCGCACAGCGCCATCAGCCGCCGATTTTCCCGCTTGGCCAGCAGGTCCAGATGGTCCAGCAGTGTTTGCATCGCTGGATCGAGCCGATTGCGTTCCGCCAACTGAGCCGCCAGGCATTCCTTTAGGTCGCGAGCGAACAGACCGACCGGATCGAACCGCATCATGCGCGCGCGCACCGACTCGACCCGCTCCAGCGAGAGGCCCATAGCCGTCGCGATCGCTTTCGGTTCAGCGGTCAGCCGACCAGCGGGGCAGAGTAGGGCTATCAGATGCGCACCGATCATCCGGTCAACCGGATCGGCGAAATTCAGCCGCAACTGCTCGCCCAAATGATCCCGCAGTGACCGGTCGTCGCCAGCAAAGTCGTCTATGCCACGGTCGTCACCCTCAAAGCTATGGCTGCCGCCGCCGCCATCCATTCGACCGACAAGGGGTGCGCCGTCGCCGGCACCGCCAGGATCATACGTCTCCGCATGCACCGCATCGAGCGGCGAGCCGGACTCGGCCGGCAACGTTTCAGCCCGCGCCGCATCGGCCGCATCCATAGCCGCGGTGGTCCGCGGCTCGATCTGGTCCAGCGCCGCCCGTTCGCCGACCGGCGGGTCGGGGGCCTCGTCGCGCTCCAGGAGCGGATTGCGCTCCATCTCCTCCTCGACGAAGGAGTTCACCTCGATGTTGGAGAATTGGAGCAGCTTGATCGCCTGACGCAATTGCGGCGTCATGACCAGTGTCTGGCTTTGGCGTAAGTCGAGACGGGGGGCAATCGCCATGATAGGGCGATTATCTAGCCATTCGGCCCGGGGTCAAATGGTTTCAGTGATTTCGAATGCAAAAAGCGTGCAAGCTGGTTCGCGTGGATTAGTCTTAAGTCAATAAAATTCTCACATGCTAAACTTTTCCCCCAAATATACCCGCCTGACATCTTCGTGAGCCACCACTTCGCTCGGTTTGCCTTCCATCAGCACCTGGCCATCATGCATGATGTAGGCTCGGTCGATAATATCCAGCGTTTCCCGCACGTTGTGGTCGGTGATCAACACGCCGATGCCGCGATCCTTGAGGTGCTTCACCAGATCGCGGATTTCGCCCACAGCGATCGGGTCGATGCCCGCCAGCGGCTCGTCCAGCAGGATGTAGGACGGCTGAGTGGCCAGGGCGCGGGCGATCTCGACGCGCCGGCGCTCGCCGCCGGACAGCGCCAGCGCCGGGGTGCGGCGAAGATGGCTGATGCCGAATTCGGCCAGCAACTCGTCCAGCATCATGTCGCGGGTTGCGGCATCGGGTTCGATGACCTCAAGCGCGGCCATGACGTTCTGCTCGACATTCAGGCCACGGAAGACGCTGGCTTCCTGCGGCAGATAGCCGATGCCCAGACGGGCGCGGCGGTACATCGGCAGCTTGGTGATGTCGGCGCCGTCCAGGCTGATAGACCCGGTGTCGGGTCTCACCAGCCCGACGATCATGTAGAAGGTCGTGGTCTTGCCGGCGCCGTTTGGGCCCAGCAGCCCCACGGCCTCCCCGCGGTGCAACGTCACGGTGACGTTCCGCACCACCGGCCGCCCTTTGTAGGTTTTTCCGACGGCGCGGGCGGTCAGGCCGCCGCGGCCGGATATGACCTTCAAGCCGCGGGCCGGCCGCATTTCGCGCACCACGTTCACGGTTGTTGTCCCGCAGCCGTCGGCGATGCCGCGTTTGCTGCCGGCGCTTTGGCGGTACCGCCCGCCGGGCGTCGATGGCGGAAGGTGCGCCAAGCGACTTGTTGCTCTCGTCGTTAGGCACGACCAGCCCGTGCACCCGGCCGGCTTTCTGTCCGCCCCCGCTTTCTGCGCCACCAGGGTCGCGATACCGGTCTTCATATTCACGTCCGCTTCAGCGCCGTTCAACTGGTTCTGCCCCCGCGTGATGTGGACATTGCCGCCCAAACGAGCCATGCCCGTATCAAGAACATAGACGCCGCGATCGCCGGTCACGGTATCGGTGGGCGTGCGAACCGAGACATGCCCGAAAGCCTCGACCCGCTGCAGCTTGCCACTGGAAGCAAGCGGATCTTCCGACGGTTTGGCCGCGGTCGCTACGGGGGTCGCCTGGGGCTCGAAGACGCTGTCGCGGAACGTCCCGTGGGCGAATTGACCGGGGCAGGCGGCGGATTGTCGGTGGTGTAGGCGACCAGCGTGTCAGCCGCGATGCGCTTGGCGTCGTTGGTCACCACGACGGCGTCGCCCCGAGCCACCGCCATATGTCTCTGCGGCCAGTATTCCAGGTCGTCCTTCGCGGTGATGACGTCGTTGGGCGTGGTCAGTTTCAGGTCGCGCCCAGTCATCACCAGGACCGACTGATCAAGGTCGTATGTTGCCTTGTCGCCCTGCGCCCGGTCGGTCGCGGTGAAAATGACCACATGGCCATCGGCCTGCAGACGATAGATCTCATTTCCCTCGGTGGAGGGGTCGCCGGTCAGCCCCGACACCGGCGTCGCCTGGGCAGCCTGCGGTCCCGGCCTTTTTGCGATACCACGCGGTCAAGCGGTCGGCGGTCACCGTGACGTTGCCGCGAATCGCCTTGGCGTCGCCGCGCGCGATCACCTCCTGCTCCACCTGCCGCCATTCGATCCCATCACGGGCGGTAATATCGATGGGTCCGCCATGCGAAAGATCAAGCTGCTGTGCCGCCGCCGGCGCCGTCAGTAACGGCACGGCCAGCCAAATCAGCGCGGCGGCGGCCCAAGTCCACTTCAATGGCCAGCCCCGTTCAGCACCACATGCGCGGGGCCAGGAAAATCGATCGCGTTGCCCTTGTCCATCACGGTGAAGCCTCTGTGCATCCAGAACGCCAAACGGGCCTTCCACATGCACCGGCTCCGATCCCGCCGCGGCGCCCGCTTTCATGTCGATCGAGGCGCTCTCGGTATGCATCGTGGTGCCGTCATCCCGATACAACGTCACTTCCTTCACCAGGTCGAGTTGGTTCAGCCCCTGAATGAACGTGCCCTCTTTCGAGTTCAACATCAGCCAAGTGCCATTCTCCAGCGTGATGTCGCCCTTGGGCAGCGTCAGCCCAACCTTCTGGGCATCGATCTGCCAGGCAGTCGCGGCGGTGAGCGTGTATGGCCGGCCTTTCTCATCCACGCCGTTGTAGCGGGCGTCGATCAGCTTGCCGCCCTCCACCTCGCCCGACACATGGTTCATCGCAAGGCGTGCCTTGGTCGCGGCAGAATCGATCTCGGGCCATAACGCGATCAGGGCCAGCAACGCCATCGCCGCCAACGGCAAAACCCACTTGGTCAGGTTGATCACGAACCGGCGCCGGGCGATCCTGCCCGGCGTAGGAAGCACGCGGTCGCGTGTAGCTCGCGCCGCCCAGCAGGTAACCGCCAGTCCGATGCACCTCTTGGGCACTGGAGGGAAGCGGACGCACGCTCATGCTGATCCCGCCCAACATTGGAAGCGGTTCGTTTGACGGGCGGGCTCCATCGTCTCCTGCTTGTATTGGGCAATCGGCAAGTGGACCGCGAATCGCGATTTATCGCGAAGGAGGGTGGGACGAATCAAGAGCTGTGCGTCTTCCGTGCTTTTCGCGCTTTCTATGGGCCGGTGAGATGTGTCGGGTCAACGGGGGCGATATTATCAAAGCGTTACCTCAGGCTCAATCGTGTTCGGCTTGTGAAACAGGATCGCGCTCGGCGGTCGAGTGATCCGGATCTGATACCGCGACAGCCGATTTTGACGTTCCTCATTCTTCCGTTCTGAAGGGATCGCGTCAGCGATGTCAGCGTTGCGTCTCGCGTCATCAGAACTCGGTATGCAGCCTGAGCGCAAAAACCGACACCGGTCCGCGCTGCCGATTGTAGGCGGGATTGTTGACGAACTGATAGTCGCCGGTGATTTTGGCGAAGCTGAGCGGCCGAATAGCTGTAGTAAGTCTCGATGATCTGCTCCGGCCCAGCCATCGGCAGCTGGCCGTCGCCAATGATCCCGCCCAGGCCACCCGCCGCCAGATAGTTCTTGGCGCTGCGGGAGATCTGATTGGCCACGCCGGCGAGTCCGACCGTGTCGTCCGGCCGGCCCCAGCGCGCGCCAGTCATCGACAGGCCGATCTGCGCCGTCTGGTCGATGTCGGTGAAATCGTACTTCCTCCACGCCTCCCTGCGTCCAGCCGAGCCGGGCGAACATCCCCAGATCGGGCATCAGCTGCTGTTCCAGGTTCAACACGACGCCATACTTGCTGCGATAGTTCCGGACGGCACCGGTGGACGGCGTCGTGGCGGTGGCAGCGGCCAAAGCGAGCGCATCCGAGTACGTGCCAAGATTGCCGCGCGAGAGCCAGTAAAGAATTTGAGCTTGCCGGGTTGATCCCACAGCATGTGCCGTTCCTCGGCCTCCGCGACGAACTGAGTTCTGATGCAGCAGCGGCAAACTGAGCGGGATGCTGTTCGGCACGTCCGACAGATCGAACAGACCGACCCTCAGGGTCCACCAGTCCTGGTACCACTCCACCGCCGCGCCATAGGTCGCGCCCCACGCGTCCGCCGCGTAATCGAAGGTCCCGGCATCGAGGATCGCCCAGTTCAGGAAGTCGTTGCGCGGATCGTGGGCATATTTGTTGGTGTCGAATATGTCGACGACGCGAGACTTGCCGACGGTGATGACCACGCGGTTCGCCGTCTGTGAGCCGCCGAGCTGGTTGAGGTCCGGATCGACTTTCTCGGTTTCGCCGCCCAGATCGATGGTCTGCCGGAAAAACGCGCGTGACATGCGGTAGTACGGGTCTTTCTGGCCGAGTTTATACGCCTCGCCGCTGACGTAGCCGGCGACACCGAAGCTGTTGCTCAGCCCGAATCCTTGATCGGCTTCGGGGTTGATCCAGATCTCGGCGCCCTGCCAGGGACGAAGCCGGCATAAAGCGTGGCGTCGAAGGTTTCGCGGCCGTTGGCCGCAGGCGACAGGCTTTGCGGTCCCTGATAGGGGGAGCGGAAGGCCGGCTGAAATTGCTGGGTGTAGGTGCTCTGGCCATGGATCGCCCAGGTTTCCTCCGCCTGCGCCGTCGTATCGGGTGTGGGAGCGTCGTCGGCATGGCCGCGCTGGGTCGTGATGCCCGAAAGCCAGGCCGCCATCAGCAAGATAGACCAGCACCGTGCAGGCGCGGCCCGTTGAAGCCGCGTGGAAGGGACCATCGTCAGTCGTCAACCCCAGTTCCGGAGGCAGCAGACTGCCCAGATGGATGGAAGATCGCGACCGTCACGATCGCATGACTTTCGCCCGGCGGCCATACATAGAATTCGGCCGCCGGAGCCGTCTCAGAGCGCGGCGAGGATCGCCTCGGCTTTGCTCGCTTCGAAGCCGCCGGGTGCTTCAACCCCTAGATGGGTAACCTTGCCATCCTCGGCGATCAGTGCGTAGCGCTGGCTACGCCACCCCATGCCGCGAGAGTTCAGGTCAAGCTCCAGGCCGATCGCCTTTGCAAAGGCAGCGGCGCCGTCGGCGAGCATGGTGATCTTGTCGCCGGTGCCTTGGTCCTTACCCCATGCACCCATGACAAAGACGTCATTGACGGCAATGCAGGCGATCGTGTCGACCCCCTTGGCCTTCAGGGCGTCCGCGTTTTGCACGAATCCGGGCAGATGCTTGGCGCTGCAGGTGGGGGTGAAAGCGCCAGGGACCGCGAACAGGACTACTTTCTTGCCTTTGAAAATCTCGTCCGTCGAGATCTCCTTCGGGCCATCCGCCGTCGCGACCATCAGCTTCATTGACGGAATCGTGTCACCGACCTTGATCGTCATGGGTGCTTTGCTCTCTGCAAGGGTTTCTTGGAAGTCGCTCAGACGCGACAGGGTCCGACTCCTAGCCGGACATGAAGGCGAAGTCACCCCCACGAACTGTCGCCGATAGGCAGGCGTGGGGCACTTTTCGCCGGCTGCCCGAGGCTCCGTTGCCTGGTCCAGCAACGCTTGGTCATGTTCCCCAGCGGGAGAGTGGTGCCGGGATCTCCCGCACTGTGCTTCCAAAACGAGGCGACCGAGGCAAGCCGAGCGCTGCATCGAAGTGGCCGGAACGGCACGTGGTGGCGCCGATGGTGTGGCGAGTCGAAAGCGCAAATCTGAGCTAAGGGCCGAGCGCCGCCTTTCCATTGAAAACTTTACCGAACGCCTGGCCGGCCCGATCGAGACAGATGACGAGACGCGCTGAAACCGCGGGCCTGTCTCGCGGCTGGCAAGAGCGCATCGCTTGACCGTCTATGATCGGATCTACCTTGACCTCGACTGTCGGCGGGAAAGTGCTCTGGCCATCCGAGACAATGCGCGACGCCGCGCGTCGACGGCGATTGATGTCGCACTGATCGAAACCTAGGGGAGCAACCTTTTGACCCCCCCGAGTACTGTCTTCAACCCTGAACCATCACCATCCAGGCGACCCCGAACCGGTCATTCAGCATCCCGAAGGACGAAGCGAAAAAGGTCTTTCCCAACGGCATATTGACCGCGCCGCCGTCCGCCAGGGCCGCGAACACACGGGTCGCCTCGGCATCGTCCGTCAGAGCCAGCGACAGCGCGAACCCCTGAAACGCCGGTGTCCCGCCGCACCGTCCATCGGACATGAACACCTCAGTCTCCCCGATACGCAGGGAAGCGTGCATCACTTTGTCGCCGGCCTCAGGCGGCTGGGCCGTAGGAACCGGACTGTCCTTATATAGCATCTGCATCACCACGCTGGCACCAAGGGCCTGCTGGTAGAAGTCGATCGCTTCCTGGCAGCGTCCTTCGAAAAACAGGTACGGCTGAACTTGCATGGCGCGTTCCTTCAAGGTTGTGTTTTGCGATGGGCCCTTGCGGGCGGGGGTGTCCATGTGCAGACCGTCGGCAGTCGACCGTAACCGCCTGGCCTCGAGTTTACCACTCACTAGCCGGGAAGCCCCGGTCGGCATGTTCCGGCGGCAAAAGCGGCTTACCCGTCGGCGCGCGGCACCCAGGGAATTTTGGCCACGGCGATGCCTTCCTCGGCCAGGCTCTCGGCCTGTTCCTCGGTCGTTTCTCCGTAGATGCCCTTGGGTTCGACTTCGCCGCGGTGCATCGCTCGAGCCTGATCAGCGAAATCCGGCCCGACATAGTCGCAGTTCTTCTCCACCTCGGCCCGCATGCGCTGCAGAGCGGCCAGCATCTGCGCCGGCAACCGGACTGTGGCGGTCTTCTCCGAGCGACGGACCGGCGGCGGGCGGCTGCAGGCGCGGCGACCGGAACCGGCAACGAACCCCGCTTTGCCACGGCCGGCGCCATCAGCGCGCGCTCAACATCGGTGCCACCGCATTCGGGGCACTCGATCAGGCCACGCTTCGCCTGCTTCTCGAAGCTCGCGCTATCCTTGAACCAGCCATCGAACCCATGCGACTGGCCGCATCGCAACTGGTAGTGGATCATTCCCGGTCCTGACAGAAATCTCAATTACATGACGCAAATCTGGCACTCTCTTCAAATGAGTGCCAACACTTTTCATGCAGGTCAGAGCGGCTAATTCAGCTTTTCATGCAAGTCCGAGCAGTGAATTCAGCTTTCCGGCGCGGTCAAGCGCCAAAAGATCGTCGCAGCCGCCGATATGCTTGCCACCAATGAAGATCTGCGGCACCGATGTCCGGCCTCCGGACCGCTCGCGCGCTTGCTGGCGCGCGGCGGAGCCGCGTGGCGCGTCGATCTCGCGGAATTCCACACCTTTGGTGGTCAGGATATGCATGGCGCGTTCACAAAACGGGCACCACGGCTGTGTATAAATTTCGATATCCGGCATCATATTCACCTCTTTTTACCCATGTTGGGCAGATTGGCCATTCGTGCAAGTTCTGTCAGGCAGGCGGCGCGGTCGGCGACGCAGCCGCCATCCAGCCACCACTGCCGCACGTCGCGCAGCAGCGCCCCAACGAGCGGGCCCGGCGGGTATGCCGGCCGCCACCACATCGCGCCCTTCCAGCGGGAAAACCGGCCTGGCCATCTTGCTCAGCCGCCGTCTGGCGTCCGCCGCGCCGTCAAGCCAGGTCCGGTCGATCAGATCGGCCGGTAAGTGATCCGCCAGCAGACGTCGCAGGTCCGCGTCGGTCCCCTCTGGGCTGGGTGTTGCCTGCAGGCGTACCAGCCGGTCGCGGTCCTCGTTCGACAGTTTCAACCGGGTCGCCACGGCCATTGGGTCCCCGGTGAGCATCGCCGCCAGCCGCAGCACCGGATCAGCCGGCATCCCCGCCAGCCGAGACAGCGAAGGCGCCTCGGGCAGCACCGCCGCCCAGATCCCGAGTTGCCGCCATCAACCCGACGGCCTCTACCGGGTCCGGCGCACCAAGGATGCGGCGCAGCTCCATCCACACCCGCTCGACCGAAAGCCGCGCCAGCCCGGGGATGCCGGCGCGCAGCGCGTCCAGCGTGGCGGCATCGGGCGGCACGCGGCCATAGCGGGCGTAGAAACGGAAGAAGCGGAGGATGCGCAGGTAGTCCTCGGCGATGCGGGTTGCGGGGTCGCCGACGAAGCGCACCCGGCCGTTTTCCAGGTCAGCGGTGCCGTTGAAATAGTCAAATACTGATCCGTCGCGCGCCATCGACATCGCGTTGATGGTGAAGTCCCGCCGCGCGGCGTCCAGTCGCCAATCCTCGGTGAAGGCGACGACGGCATGACGGCCATCGGTCTCGAGGTCGCGGCGAAGGGTGGTGATCTCGAAGCCGCGTCCATCCACTGCGGCGGTGACGGTGCCGTGCGTCAGTCCGGTCGGAACCACCTTTACGCCGGCCCGCTTCAGCGCAAGCATAACGTGAACAGGGGCGCGAGGCGTTGCCAGATCAATATCCATCACGGCGCGGTCCGCCAATGCGTCCCGTACCGCGCCGCCGACCACCCGAGCCTCCGGCAGCGCGTCCCACACCCGGCCGAGCGTGGGATCGGTCAGGAACGCCGGTTGCGTCATGGCGGCGGAGCCCGATGTGCCGGCACGACGCGCCCATTGATCACCTGTGCCGGGACGTAGACCTCGCTGGCATCGCCAGCGTCGATATGCCACGACCAGACGAGCGCCAGCAGCATCAGCACGACGAAACCGGCCAGGCCATAGATCAGCCAAAGCGGCGGCACCGGCGAGGGAAATAGCAGGCGCCAGGCGGCGAAGCTCAGAAAGGGGGCCAGGAAAAGCACGACCTCGATCATACGCGGCATAGGCTGTCGGTCCCCCGAGAAATCGTCGCGGCTCCTGGGTCGGCAGGGCGCGTAATCCTTATTCAATACCGAGTGGATTGGGTCGTGGCAAAAACCAACCCTATGCGGGCGCCGCGGCGAAGATCGTGTCGATCGTCCGGGCAAGGCTTTCCCGCCAGTGCGGCAGATGGACGCCGAAAACAACGGCCAGGCGCGTGCAATCCAGCCGGGAGTTCGCCGGACGTTTCGCCGGTGTAGGCCAGTCGGCGGTGGCGATCGGATCAACCGCCGGCACCTTCGCGCCGTGTCTGGCCGCTTCCTCGAACGTAGCGACGGCGAGGCCGTGCCATGTGGTTGCGCCGGTGCCGGCGGCATGGAAAATGCCGTCGTAGCTGGGGTCCCACCCGGTTTGGTCCAGTCGAGCGATGATCGCCAGGATGGCGTCGGCCAGATCGACGGCGGTGGTCGGGCAGCCATGCTGGTCGGCGACCACGGTCAACCGGTCGCGGGTCTTGCCGGCCGCCAGCATCGTGCGAACGAAATTCTTGCCGGTGGCCGCGTATACCCAGGCGGTGCGCAGGATGATCGACTTGGCGCCCGACATTCGTACGGCCGCCTCACCAGCCAGCTTGCTGGCGCCATACACGCCCTGCGGCGCGACCGGGTCAGTCTCGATATAAGGCGTCGCCTTGGTCCCATCGAAAACATAGTCGGTGGAAACATGAATCAGCGGGATGTCCGCCTCGGCGCACAGGCCGGCCAGGATGCCGGGCCGGCCGCATTGGCTCGATAGGCTGCGGCCGCGTCGCTCTCCGCCGCATCAACGGCGGTATACGCGGCGGCGTTGACCACCACGCGGGGGGCGGCGGCCCGGAAGGCCGCCTCGATGGTGTCTGGATGATCGAAATCAAAGGCCGGGCGGCCGACCCGTTGGATACCCGGAGCGTGCGCCAAAGCCGAGGCGAGTTGGCCGCTCCCACCGGTGACGAGCACCGGGGGGTGTTGGGTCTCGAACACTCCTACGCCCTCGTCCGCACTGCCGATGCTGCGCTGGCGAAGTCCTCAAACATCGAACAACGCTGGCAGGTTGCGCAGTCGAGGCAGCAGCTTGTCCTTGTCCGACAGGATCACCTTGTCCGCGGCGACCGGCCAGTTGATCCCAATATCTGGATCATTCCAGATCACCCCACGCTCCGCTGTCCTGTCGTACGCGCCGGTCACTTTGTAGATGACCTCCGTCTCCTCGGTCAGGGTGCAATAAGCATGCAGGAACCCGACCGGAACCCAGATCTGCCTCCAGTTCTCGGCGCTGATCTCGGCCCCGACATAGTTCCCGAAGGTTGGTGATCCCTGCCGCACATCCACGGCGACATCGTAAATCGCGCCTCTCACGCAGCGCACCAGCTTGCCCTGTGCATTCGGCCCGATCTGGCAGTGCAGCCCACGTAAAACGCCCGCTCCAGTCGACACTACGTGGTTGTCCTGGATGAACGGCCCAGGAATGCCGGCCTCCGCGAACCTGTCCTGATTCCAGGTCTCCGAGAAAAACCCCCGCGGGTCCTTGTGCCGAGGTGGGGTAATCAACTTGACGTCGACGATTTCAAGAGCTTCGACGTTCACGCCATGTCCCCCTCCGCCAGTTCCATCAGCACCCTCCCCAGATCGGTTTTCCCAAGACGCGCGGCATGGTTGCGCAACCGGTCGGCGTCTATAAAGCCCATGCGGAAGGCGACCTCTTCCGGGCAGCCCACTAACATTCCGGTGCGGGACTGGATCGTCTGAACGAATGTCGCCGCCTGCAGCAGGCTGTCGGGCGTTCCTGCATCCAGCCAGGCGCAGCCGCGAGACAGTTTCTCGACGTGCAGCGTTCCCATTTCCAGGTAGACCCGATTGAGGTCGGTGATCTCCAGTTCGCCGCGAGCGGAAGGCCTGATCTGGGGAGCGATGTCGCTCACGTTCTTGTCGTAGAAATACAGTCCGGTGATCGCCCAGTTGCTGGTCGGCGCGGCGGGCTTTTCCACCACCTCCACCGCGCTGCCCTTGGGGTCAAATGCGACCACGCCATAGCGCTCCGGATCGCGCACCTGGTAGGCAAAGACCGTGGCGCCCCCGGGTCTCGCCGCGGCGGTTTGCAGCAAGGTGGATAGATGATCGGCATGGATCAGGTTGTCGCCCAGTGCAAGCGCGCAGGCCTCGCCTTCCAGCCAGTCGCGGCCGATCAGGAACGCCTGGGCAATACCGTCCGGCTTCGGTTGCTCGGCATACGCGAACCGGATGCCGAAGCGCGAGCCATCGCCGAGCAACCGGCGAAACTGCGGCAAGTCCTCCGGCGTCGAGATCAGCATGATGTCCTTGATCCCGGCCAGCATCAGCGTCGAGAGCGGGTAATACACCATCGGCTTGTCGTACACCGGCAGAAGCTGCTTCGACGCCGCCAGAGTCATCGGATGCAGGCGCGTGCCGGAACCGCCGGCCAGCAGGATGCCCTTCATGCTGCTTTTCCTTTGTTTTCACTCGCCGATCCCGCTGGGGTTATCCAGAGGTGCCCAAACGCTGGCCCGCATAGCGCCCCGCGCGGAGACCCTCCCACCACACCCGATGGTCCAAATACCAGTCGATGGTGCGGGCGAGGCCGCGTTCGAAGTCGTGCGGCGCTTTCCAGCCCAGAGCCTGTTCGCTGCGTGACGGGTCAATCTCATAACGGAAATCGTGGCCGGGACGGTCGGTGACGAAACGGATCAGCCGCTCGCGGGGGCCGGCCGGATCGGGGACCCGTATGTCCAGATGGGCGCAGATCGCTTTGACCACCTGTAAATTGGTGCGCGGCTGGCGTCCACCGATAGCATAGGTCTCGCCAGGAATGCCCTGTTCAACGACGCGGGTCAGGGCTTCGGCATGATCCTCGACGAACAGCCAGTCGCGCACGTTTGATCCGTCGCAGTAAACCGGTAGTTCCTTGCCTTCCAGTGCGTTGAGGGTAACCAGCGGGATCAGTTTCTCGGGAAACTGCCAGGGGCCATAATTGTTGCACGTGTTGGAGACGATCGCGGGAAGATTGTAGGTGTGGCTCCAGGCCCGCACCAGATGGTCGGACGCGGCCTTGGTCGCTGAGTAGGGGCTGCGCGGATCGTAAGGCGTGGTTTCGGTAAACGGCGGTGCGCCGTGTTCCAGCGCGCCGAAAACTTCATCGGTGGAGACGTGATGGAAGCGAAACGCCGCCTTTCGGTCCGCCGATAAGGTGCCATAGTGCCGCCGGGCGGCTTCAAGCAGGACGAATGTGCCGACGACGTTGGTCTGGACGAAGTCGGCCGGTCCGTCGATCGACCGGTCCACATGGCTTTCCGCCGCCAAGTGCATCACCGCGTCAGGATCGTATGCCGCGAACACCTGCCGCATTGCGTCGGCATCAGCGATATCCGCTTTCACCAGGATGTGGCGGTTGTGTCGAAGACCCTCCTCCAGCGCCTCTTCTGAAGACGGCGTAGGTCATCTTGTCGACATTCGTCACCACATGATCGGTGTGGCGCAGCAAATGTCGCAGGACGGCGGAGCCGATGAATCCGCATCCGCCGGTCAGCAATACTTTCATGGAGCCCAACATCCCTGGCTTTTCGCCGGGGTGCGGTAACATCAATCAAGCCGTTGCAGCAATCGTTAGCTTGCTATTCCTCTGAGAAACAACGCGACCGATGCCTCTCGCCACACTTGTAGCTGCTGTTCGTCGAGCTCGGGGCCCAGGCCCAAGGCCCGCCGCTGTGGCCCGGCCAAAACCAGATGAAGAAACTGTTCCGCTGCAAAAACGGTATCCCTTGGAGTCAACGCGCCCCGCGCTATCGCGCCGTCCAACAAGGCGGCGATGCGCGCTGTTCCCTCGGCTGACCCCGCCTGACGCATCATTAGCGGCAGTTCGGGAAAACGAGCACTTTCGGCGATCAGCAATCGGTTCAACGCAACAGCCTCGGGTGTCAGGGCGATCGCCAGGATATGCACCGCTGCGTCGTTGAGTGCGTCTGCAAGATCGTCGATCGCACTCCAGTCGCCGGCGTCCGACAGCCATTTCGCCATCAGTCGTTCCAACACCGCGCGGAACAGCGCGGGCTTGCCGCTCCAGCGGGCGTAGATCGTTCGTTTGGCGACGCGGCAGGTGCGCGCGATCGCCTCGATCGTCGTGGCGGCGTAGCCATCGGCCAAGAAGGCGGCGGTGGCGGCGTCCAGAATTGTGATCTCAAGCTGGGCGGCCGCCTCGACCGTCGGCCGACCGCCGGAGCGGCCGCCACCCCCTCGAATCATACGATCAGTAACCCCAGTAGTGCGGATGATGGTAATAAGGCCCCCAGGCGGGTTCGACGACGCAGCCCGACACCAGAATCGCCAAGCAGACCGCTCCCGCGACGCGGATCAGATATTTGGGTTGAAACATGAAGAGACCTCCTGGCCATTTAGGCACAGCGGAGATGATACCGAAGAAAACGAAACGCAACGGGCGCGATGCAATTCAAATTGTAACGGGGTAACGCGGTGTTTAAGGTGTCGTATTTCGCGCGGTTCGCTCCCTGGGCGCCATCCTTCTCACGGGCGCCTATACCGATGATCTGGACCGTGAGTTCAGCTTACAAATGCTCAACGTGAGTCGCTCGGTGGTGCCATACTCCAGGCTACACTTCTCGCCGCGTGGCTCATCAACCGCTGAGCAAGAACAAGAGCGCCGGCGCCCCTTGCCGAGAAGAACGCTGCCCTGGTCGGCATGGCGGATAAGATCGAAACCGAGACCATGGCGGCGTTACAGACGGTCGCTGCTACATCGACCGTGGAGGAGATGAACGCGTCGGCCGCGCAGACCGGCACCTCAGCCCAGGGAGCCGCGAACGCCCCAGCCCAAGCTCTTGCCAGCGCTCAGACGGTGGCCAGCGCGCTGAACAGTTGGCGTCTCGATCGGCGAGATAAGCGGGCCGACGCTGCGACCAGGTATTGCAGCTGGACCGAGTCGGTCTTGCGCTGCCCATCGTTGTCAGCGCCAGCGAGCGGGTCGCTGCATCTGAAGTTCGAGCCGGACGAGACCACTGCGGTCGAAATTGGTGTCCTTCCTCGAAAATCTGGCCGCGCGCCAAGCAGCTTGATGGGATAGCGCCATCGGGAAGCGATCAGAAATCCAGGTCGGCGTAGTGGGCTGGTGGTGTCGTCCCTGATACCCGATCCGCCAATATACCGCGGAAGCTTGGCCTCGACTTCATGCGAGCGTACCAATCCTTGGCCGGTGGAGAGATCGACCAGTCCAGTTCCGCGATAAAATCTAGCGTCGACAGATGCGCGGCGGCAGCAAAATCCGCTAGCGACAAGGCACTCCCGGCCAGCCATTTCCGCGTCTCGGCGAGCCAGCCGATGTAGTCCAGATGGTAGCGAAGCGCAATGTAGCCGGTGCGGATCGCCGCCGGATCGGGCAGCCCACGCCGGGTCAAGCCGTCGGAGGTATTTTTCCCCATATAAATTCTGTGTGACCTCGGCGGCGAACTTTCCATCGAACCACGTCGCCAACCTCCGGACCTCGATCCGCTCGGCCAGCGTGCGGCCCATCAGCGTGCTGTCCGGATAAGCCTCGTCCAGATATTCGCAGATCACTCGACGGAGTCCGGAACGACCAAGCCGTTGTCCTCGACCAGCGTAGGCACCGTGCCAGCAGGATTGAGTTCCAGATATTCCGGCCGTCGTTCCCACACCTTTTCCAGGCGCAGCTCGAACGGCAATCGCTTCTCCGCCAGAACCAGACGAACTTTGCGGGCATACGGCGACAGCGGCATATGATAGAGAACACGCATCGCCGCGTGTTATCGCATTCGGGATCGCGTCGCGCAAAGCATCGATTGCGCTGAAGCAAGTCAGAATGTCTGTCGATTGTGTTATATTTTCGATTAGGAGATGATATGCAGTCTCCACTGCCGCGAAACGATCATCGTTTCACCGCGCGGAGTGGCGAAGTTCGGAGGTGTTCTGGCCCGCTCCGTTTCAGTTCTCGATGTGAACGTACTCGAAGTCTCCCGGCATGTTATCGATGCCGTGTCGCGGCGGCGCGATCCAGCCCGCGTACGTCCCCGGCTGGCGCGACGTGCGCATCAAACTGCTGATGAAAAGGTTGTCTTCGGTCGAGGGCAGCATCGATTTCACGGCGTGCATGCCAGTCGTCGCTGCTGAGGATGTTCCCCTCGGTATCGGTCTGAATGGTGCTGAATTCGCCGATGCGGCGGTTAAAGGCGACATGCGGCAAATTGACGCGGAATGCGATCCCGGCCCGTTCGAGAACGCGGTTCCAGCGAACGACACCATTCGCGGCATCCTCCACATAGTCGTCGCGCAGCCGCATGTTCAGGGCGGACAACGCCGGGACGTCCTCTCGGATGATCTTACCGTCGCGTGGCCGCAATACAGGATAGATCGACGACGTCAACTGATGGTCGTCTTCGAGCTTGTCCTCACGATACCGCCCCTTGAGGCCGGCGTTGAACGAATTGGCCGCATTTGTGCTGATCTCGTTGCCGAAAAGGTCGAGCGTCAGCGAGAAATGCAAATTGGCCTTCTTCTGGATGGTCGGAAGGTCGATGACGCCGAGGCTGCGGATCCGCTCGATGTCATACGGATCGTCGATCCCGGCTTCCTTCATCGCCTCGGCGGTGCGCTGGATGACGCGCGTGACGCCCGTCTCGCCGACGAACATGTGGTGTGCCTCTTCCGTCAGCATGAAGCGGCAGGTGCGTGACAGCGGGTCGAATCCGGATTGCGCCAGCGCGGAGAGCTGCATCTTGCCGTCGCGATCGGTGAAAAAGGTGAACATGAAGAATGACAGCCAGTCGGGCGTCTGCTCGTTGAACGCGCCGAGCATGCGGGGCGTGTCCTGGTCGCCGGAGCGGCGGCGCAGCAGGTCATCGGCCTCCTCGCGTCCGTCGCGGCCAAAATATTTCTGCAGCAGATAGACCATCGCCCACAGGTGGCGGCCTTCTTCAACGTTGACCTGGAACAGGTTGCGCATGTCGTACAGTGACGGCGCAGTGGCCGCGAGGTGCCGCTGCTGTTCGACCGAAGCGGGTTCGGTGTCGCCCTGGATGACCAGCAGGCGACGGAGCATAGCCCGATACTCGCCCGGGACTTCCTGCCAGGCGGGCTCACCCTTGTGCGCGCCGAACGGGATGGTGCGGCCCTCGACGGCGGGCGCCAGCAGAATGCCCCAGCGGTACTCCGGCATTTTTACGAAGCCGAACTTCGCCCAACCCTCGCTGCCGACCCCAACGGCGGTGCGCAGATAGACTGGGGCATTTTGAAAACCTTCGGGCCCCATCGACTTCCACCAGTCGATGTAGCCCGGGATGCCAGGTTTCCAACGCCTTGCGGACACGGAGATCCTCGGCGAGGCCGACGTTGTTCGGGATCAGGCCGTCGTAGTCAATCTGGCTGCTTTCGGGCATTGCAAACATTCCCTTTCAGACGCGTTCATTGTTGAAATCCGGCCGCACGCCGGACCCGTAGCGTTTCAGCGATCCGGCCTCGCCGACGGCATTGGGGCGCTGGAAGATCCAGTTCTGCCAGGCGGTCAGGCGACCGAAGATCCGGGTTTCCATCGTTTCGGGGCCGACGAAGCGGAGATTGGCCTCCAGGCCGGTCAGCGCGTCGGGGGAAAATGAGGCCCGTTCCTCCAGGATCAGGCGGACCTCGTCGTCCCAGTCGGTGTCATCGTAGGCGAACGTGACCAGGCCACGTTCTTCCGCGGTTTCGGCGTCCAGGGTCTCGCCGATCAGTCCAGCGGCGGCTTCGAGCGAGTGCGGCTCGCCGTAGAAACGGTTGGCCAGCCGGGAGAGGCCGTTGCCCATCGGGTAGGCGCCGAAGTTAAGCGCCGACAGACACAGCGTCGCCGGTCCGCGATTGTCGCCGGTCGCAGCGCCGGAGAACATCACCGAGCGGTCGGCGGCGAAGACGACTTCGGCGAGGCTACCGGCGAAGCAGCTTCCCGGCTCGATCAGAGCGATCAGGCTGCGGGCCATCATGTCGACGCGCTTGAATACGCGCTTCACCAGCAGACGGATTTCGCGGACCAGCCAGTCGCTCTGGTATTGCTCCAGGAGCGAGTCGGCCGCAAGCACCTCGGCGGGGTCACCGGCGGAGCGAAACACCAGCAGACCGATGGTTGGTTCGTTCAGCCGCAGATGCAGCAGCGCGTCGTCCAGTTGGCGCGCCATCGCCAACGGCCAGAAGGTAGCGCCGCTGTCGTAAATGCCGCGCAGATCGGCGGGCAGACTGATTGGCCCCTGGATGGTGATGTTGGCGGCACGAGCGGTGCGGTCGAGGCTGACCTGGATATGCGGGTAGGTGATCGCGTCCTCCGAGATTACGCGGTCAAGGGGCGTCAAGGTGACGCCTTTGGCGCCACCTCTGTCCGAACGCGCCGTCAATTCGACCGCCCGTTCCTGCACCTTCGCCTCCCAGGCGGAGGGTGGGACGATCTCATCCACCAGCCGCCACTCGACGGCGCGTTTACCGCGTACGCCTTCCTCGGCGGTGCAGAAGATATCGGCGCGGTCGCGTCTGACACGGCGCTTGTCGGTCAGACGGGTCAGGCCTCCAGTGCCGGGCAGCACCGCCAGAAGTGGCAGCTCCGGCAAAGAAATAGAGGAGCGCCGGTCGTCGATCAACATGACATGGTCGGCGGTCACCGCCAGCTCATAGCCGCCGCCGGCCGCGCTGCCGGCGATCGCAGCCAGGTAGGTTTGGCCGGAGTTTTCGCTGGCGTCCTCAATGGAAAGCCTGGTTTCGTTAGTAAATTTGCAGAAATTCACCTTATGGCCGTGCGAGGCCTGGCCGAGCATGCGGATATTCGCGCCGGCGCAGAACACGCCCACCTTGGCCGAACGCAGGACGACGGTTTTGACTTCGGGATGCTCGAAGCGTAGCCGCTGCACAGCGTCGGCCAGTTCGATATCGACCCCCAGGTCATAGGAATTGAGTTTGAGTTCGTATCCATCCATCAGGCCGCCAGCCGGGTCGACGTCCATGGCCAGCGTGGCCACCGGACCATCGAAAGACAGTTTCCAGTGGCGGTAACGGGTCGGGTCGGTCTGGAAATCGATCACGTGAGGAAGCCCCGTTGAAGGTCGGCGATGAAACTACAGATGGCGGCCAGGGTAGCGTCCTTGGCTTCCAGATGCGGTGAGTGCTTTGCGCAGGGGATCAAGCGCGTTTGGATCGGGACCCGCACGTTGGCGGCGAAAATCGTCAGTTGTTCATCGGTGCCGTAGGGATCGTCGGCGCCTTGCAGCGCCAGGATTGGCACCTGAATGGCGCGAAGGAAGCCGGTGATGTTGAAGTCGCGGAACCTTGGATCGAGCCAAGCGCCGTTCCATCCCCGGAACGCGACCTCGACGTCCCGGTGGTAGCGGGCGAGGCGTTGGCGCAGATCGCCCGTGTCGTACGTGACGCCGATCTGGCGGATGCTTGCGATGTTGAGGTCTTCGACGAAGAAGTGGGCGGCGATCGTAACAAGACCGAGGAGACTTATCGCTTTAGGCCCGCACGTGTGATCTGACCCGCGCGGCCTCGGTGTGTGCCCTGACGGATGGGACACTTCCTGGCATGATGTGTGCTCTGGCGGGTCGGAAATGCCCGTGGACGATAGACCCGACGTTCCGGCATATATCGCCGCGATCGACCCACCATCGGAGTGGCCTATCAGAACAGCGCGCTGAATTCCGGCCGCGCACAGCACCTCCGGGAGCACCACCTGGGCCTCATGATGCATGTAAGTCATCGGTCGAGGTAGGGGCGTCGTGTCCGAATTTCCATAGCCAAAGCGCGAGTAAGCAAACACCCCCCAACCCGTGACAGCCGCCAAACGCTCTGGAACATCGCGCCACAGGGCCACACTGCCGAGCCCTTCGTGTAGCAGCACCAGCGTCGGCGCCTCGGTCCGGACCCGGACCCCACCAGCCGGTTTCCACGGACCCGCCGTTGACCTGAAGCGTCCCTGCCCGCATCAGACCTCCCGTAGCCGAAAGCGTTGGATTTTCCCGGTCGCGGTCTTTGGCAGGCTGTCCACAAACTCGATCCAGCGGGGGTATTTCCACACGCCGATCCGATCCTTCACATGAGACTGCAACTCACTAACGAGCGCCTCGGCGTCGCGGCCGGTGTCTCGTAAGATCACGAATGCCTTCGGCTTGATCAGCCCGTCCCGGTCTGGCCGGCCGATGATCGCGGCTTCCAGGACCGCCGCATGCGAGATCAGGGCCTCCTCGACCTCGAACGGCGAGACCCAGACGCCGCTGACCTTCAGCATCTCGTCGCTGCGGCCCTGGAAGCGGAAATAGCCCTCGGCGTCGCGGGTATAGGTGTCGCCTGTATAGGTCCACTCGCCCTGGAACGTGCGGCGGGTCTTGGATCGCTGGTTCCAGTAGCCTTCCGCCGCGCTGTCGCCGCGCACCACGAGTTCGCCGGCTTCGCCGTGCGCCACCGGTCGATCGGTACTCGCCGACGATGCGCGCCTCGTAGCCCGGCACCGGTTTTCCACTTGTACCGTAGCGGATGTCGTCCGGACGGTTGCTGATGAAGATGTGCAGCATCTCAGTGGAGCCGATGCCATCCAGGATATCGACCCCGACGATGGATTTCCATCTGTTGCCGATATCCGCGGGCAGCGCCTCGCCAGCCGATATGCAGCGGCGCAGCCGCGGTGACCCGGCCCCCGGCATGATATACGGATTGGCCAAGAGGGCCGCGTACAGTGTCGGAACGCCACCGAACAGGGTCGGGTTGTGCGTCCGCATCACCTCAAGCACGGCATCGGGCGTCGGTCGGTCCGGCAGGAACACCGTCGTCGCGCCGACCGACTGGGGAAAAGTCAGACTGTTGCCGAGCCCGTAGGCGTGAAAGGCCTTGGCGGCGGAGAACATGACGTCGTCGGGTCGAATCCCCAGCACCTGGGCGCCGTATGTGTCGGCGGTAAAGCGCAAGCTGGAATGGACATGGCGCACGCCTTTCGGCGCCCCGGTCGACCCGGATGAGTAAAGCCAGAAGGCCACCTCATCCGGCGAGGCGGTGACGGTCGGGGTGGCTGGATCGCCATTCGCGAGCAACGCCTGAAACCCTATCCAGCTTGCGTCCGCGAGTGTGGGCTGTGACCCGTCAGATTCCGAGACGATCACGAGTTTCAGTCCGGCGGCAAGCAGGGTCGCGCCCAACGTTGCAGTCAGGCCGGCTGAGACCACCACTCCCTCCGCCCGACTGTCCTGCAGGATATAAGCGACGGTTTCGGGCGTCAGAAGCGTGTTAATTGGGACCGGCACAACGCCGGCGCGCATGGCGCCCCAGAAGGCGATCGGGAACTCGATGGTATCCTGCAGCAGCAGCACAATGCGGCGCTCGCGGCCGATACCGGTCGTCTGGAGGGCGCCGGCGAACTGTCGCGTCGCGGTTTCGAGTGCTGCGTAGGTCAGGATGCGCCACGGGTCCTGGAAGGCCACGCGCGCCCCGTCGCCATCCCGGAGATGCCGGTCAACAAACCAGTCGACCGCGTTGCCTTGTACCATTCTTTTCCGCTGCTCCCGGTCCCTAGACGCCCGCAACCCGATTGCAGCAACATTATTGCACGTTTGCGGGTTGGTGTCCTGTTCCGAAATTCGTCACATCTCAAGACCAATGCAGGAGATCATCGTCGGACGTAACGGTTGCGTGCTGCAAGACGAGGTCTCGCGGCATAATCGCGCCGCCATCTGATGCTGGATCCGTTCACGGCGTAACGGTCAGCTCGGTTCACAAAATGATTGACTTGCTTTGAGGCTTGGCCGACGAAGCCGGCTTTCAGCGAATGACCTAAGGCCGCTGGCTATGATAACGACACCCGCCGACGAGCGCGCATGACTTCCACGGACGATAATAATAGTGTCGATGTGCTGCCCGCGGCTCGGGAGATGCTTGCGGCGCTTTGGACTCGAGCCATGAATAACGACGCCACGCTCGAGGAGATCGAGGCCATCCGTGTTGGATGTGTAGCGATCGCGATTGCCAGATATGGCATTAAGGCCGTTGGTCCGTTCCCCGATTGGCAAAAGACGTGAGCAGGACCCTCGTTTTTTGTACCTCCTACTCGGCCACCACCTTGCTATGGACAATGCGATACCGAGTTCTGGGTAAATGCGATTCAGGGCGGGGAAATCGAGCAGGATCATATCTTGCTGGTCGACGATGCCTCACCTGTGCTTCCCGAATGGCCTGACGCTTACGTAACAAGTCGCCTGCAAGATGACTTGCCGGCCAGCGGCGTCACGCTATATCGTTTCGACAGACGTCTCGGGCGTCAGGGACGAACCATTTACCCGGGCTGGTACCGATCCTTCTGTCTCGCCGCGCGATTTGCCGAGTTTCATCAATTCGAGAAGGTTGTCCATATCGAATCCGATGGATTCATCATCACCAGTAGAATGCAACACTATATCAACGCGGTCACCGATGACTGGATCGCGCCGAGCATCCAGAGTCACGCGATGCCCAGAGTCGGCAATTCAGGTTATGGCCGGAAGTGGCCTGTTGTCGTTCGTTCATTTTGCCAGGAAGCCCTATAGTGAGATCGTTGGTGCTGCCGCTGAGAACATTCTTCCGTTTACCCGAATAGAGAGCTGTTTTATCGGGTCCCGGTATGGGGAAAAGTTGCACCATGTTCCTCGCGAAGCAGACTTTGTCACTCAGACGAATCCGAGCATGCGTGGACAACGGGATTATTACTGGTGGATAAAGCCGGATCTCCTGCCTTTCGGATAGTCAATCACCAATGCGCTCAGATGCATTAAAGACTTTAGTCTTCTGCACAAGCTATACAGGACGACGCGACCGGCCCTGGGAGGACTGGGAGGTCCGTTACAAGCGTTGGTTACGAGCCATCAGGTTTTCCACCCTTGACTATGACCAGATCCTGATTGTCGACGATGGCTCGCCGACGCTGCCTAAGTGGCCGGATACCTCGATTCTGACTGCGCTGACGCCAAGTCAGCCTATAGAGCCAGTCGTGATCTTCCACTTTGGCGACAATCTTGGGCGGTTGTCCGGATACGACTATCCAGGTTGGTATCGGTCCTTCGTCTTCGCCGCTGAGTATGCTCGGACGTTCGGCTTTGAGAAGGTCATTCACATCGAATCCGACGCCTTCCTGATCTCCGCGCGTATGCAGCGGTATTGCAATGAGATAACGGACGGCTGGGTGACATTCAGGGGGCCCCGTCATAATTACCCGGAAACCGGCATCCAGGTCATCGCGGGCAATGATTTGCAGCGGTTCAATCAGATCTCATGTCTTCTCTATGACGAATACCGAGGGAGACCGATCGAAACCCTGCTGCCTTTCACCCGTGTTGAGACCGCGTTCGTTGGCGACCGGTATGGGGAGTATCTCAGTTACGTGCCGCCCGACGCCGATTGGACGATGCAGACCTACGTTCCGAGCGTGTACTCGGATCAATACCATTGGTGGATCCTCGACAAACGGCATAAGGACGAGCGCATGCCATACCAAAAAGAAGTCGGACCCGAACTACAGCACACCGGTGTGCGCTATCTGGAGTTTATGCATACACTGTCGATCGCTCTCGCAACGCGGTCGTATTTCGAGATCGGGACGAATATCGGAAACTCACTGAAGGCAATTCAGTGTGACGCTGTGTGTGTCGATCCGCAATTCAAAGTATCACAAAATGTGCTTGAAGGCCGTCGCAGGGCGCATTTCTTTCAGACGACAGCGGACGATTTTTTTTCCCATTATAATTTGGGCGCATTCCTGCCAGGCGGCCCGGACTTGGCCTTTCTTGATGGTCTGCATCATTTCGAGGCCTTGTTGCGAGATTTTACCAATACCGAACGACAGTGTCATGCGCGATCGGTTATCTTACTGCATGATTGTTTACCCCAGAACGAAAGAATGGCCGAGCGTAAGTTCCGCTTTGATGAGAGCGAGGACACGCGGACCCGGCTTGATTGGACCGGCGATGTCTGGAAACTTCTTCCGATTCTACGCAAGTACCGGCCGGACTTGCGTTGTATTGTGTTCGACTGCGGACCCACGGGTCTCGTTGCCTGCTCCGGGCTGGACTCCGTATTCGTCCGAACTCTCAAAAAATTATGAGAAAATCGTCGAAGAATTCCATGCGGTCGCACTCTGCGAATTTGGTTTATCTCGGCTGTGGATGCAGTATCCGATGATAGACACACGAAAATTGTCTGAAAACCGAGATAAATTGCCTGAACTACTGTTCGGATCGTAAAAACGAGAGGTCAGCCTTGGACATGAAGAAGCCAGAAATGGATCTTTGCCGACTGACTGACGTTCTTATAGAAAAGAAACGATCTTTCCCATCCGGGAAGTTCCACTGGTTGATCTCGTCGCGTTTAGCAACAGCGACACCACTTATACAGCCCCTGCATTTCGTGCTCGGAATGCCAAATCCGACAGTATCGATGTCGGACGTTTACCGCGAGGAGCCACGCTTCAGGGATCACATCTTTTCTCCGCCTGCGTCGGCAATTCGTGGATCGTCGAAACCGTCCCTCCCTATCTTCAAGAGCAGATGAGGCTTACGCCGCCGGATCCCCCGACCGAAAGGATACCGATCCAAGATGAATGCTTCATAGCTGCGCGCTACGGGCACGGGACATGGGGTCACTGGCTCGGTGAAATTCTCCCGCTCGTCGCCCTGGCCGAGCGCGTCTACCCAGGACGATTCCGCTACGCCACAACGTTCTATGGAGGCGATGGCGCTTCCTATGGTTCCCGGGTCGCGGAGAGCTTCGCTGCCTACGGGATATCAGAAAATCGCCTCTTCCGAATGATGGCAAATCGGAGTTACACATTTCGTCGGCCTATTGGATAACGCCGGCATGGTCCGATCACATCCTGCATCCGGATGTAGCGACCGGTATGCGAGGCGCGGTTCATCTCGATCCCCTTAGCGAACACGAGCGGATCGCGCTGCCGCGGCGCGGAGCGAGGGGCCGTGTGCTGGTCAACCCTGAAGGTATTGCAGATCTTTTACGTGACTATGGCTACGTTCCCGTGGACATCGAAAATTTCTCGTTCCGCGCGCAAGTGTCGATGTTCCGAGCCGCCAAAAGCATCTTTTCAATTCTCGGCTCGGGCCTCACGGGCCTGATTTTTTCGCCGATCACGTAACCGTCGGAAGCGTTCGTCCTCGGCAATGGCAAGATCGCTTCTTCCCAGCGCTAATGCAATTGCGACGCGGCAAGTGAGCCGATATTTCCGGACCAACCTCTGGCGACAATCCGATGGGGGATCCTTTTGCTGTCTCGGAAGAGGACGTCGCATCCGCCCTGCAGGCTCTGCACCCCTACCAAGCCCCCAGATAGCCCACGGCAAATCACCGGCTAACTGCATTCACCACGATCGATGAGAGCGTTCCCGGTTCGTCGTCGGGGACTGTCCGCGAAGGGTGCGCCATCCACGACTGAAATATAATCTGGCTCGGTGGACGGGGCAACCTCATTACGGTATGATATCGGGCAATCGCCTTCTCGGCCCAGGCCAGATCGTTTCGATCCTGGTTATCGCCATCGATGATAACACCAAGGCCCATTCCCTCCGCGTCCAAACGACTTTGCCATTCCGCGAGCTGGGATCGCCAGTCGTCCGCCCAAATGATGTCAGCATGGATAAAGCGAATCGGCTCACCCGTGGCTAGCCTGAACTCCTTTGCGAACGTAAGCATGGTGTCAATGCGACCAACGGTGCGAGCGTTCAGTGGCTCGATGTCTCCAAACGTGACGCCGGGGAACGCCGACTTAACAGCCCTCACGTTTGGCGCCATTTGCGTGGCGAGCGCCGCGACGGAGTCATGACAAAAAAGAGGGCCCTCGGCGTAGTGGCCGAAATGCACTGGCTCGTCCATTGCGACATAGCTCAACGCACCGCCAAGTCGAGTTAGGCGCTCGATAATCTGAGTGATGGTACCGGGACTGGCGTAGCTTTCCACACCCCTATTGCCACATTTGAGGGTTGCGGTCAGCATGAACCCTTCCATTGCGAGGCTTATATTTCTGCGCTTTACATCCCGAATGACGGCAACCAGGGCGTCCTCGGGGGCCGTATGAAGAAACTGCGTCGAAAGCTTTAAAACCTGAATTTCTTTGGCGGCACTGTTCCACTGAGCGCCCGGCTGGAATAGGTCCATGAAGTGCGCGGCGGCCGGATTCTCAGACTGAGAAATAGGGTCGACCGGGGAAAACCAAACCTCACCCGCATATGCGGCATGAATAAATGCACCAGCGATTATCGCTGTGAGCATCAGAATAGGCCTCATGGTCTCACCGTTATCTAGTGTTGGTCCAATTCTAGAGCCGGGGGAGCCGCTCCACCAGGACGAGCGTTGCTTCAATGCGACGGCCTACGATACCCCACCGGGGACCTGCGATCATCGCAAATCCAGATGTCGCCGGTTCCATCTTTCAAACAATACGCGATCAGGCCGTTGCATGCGGTGAAGATTGCTTCTTCGGCCTATAACTTGATAAGTGCGGCAAGATGATGTTTCCAACGCGCCTACTCCGCCGAACTAGACGTTTGAGCTGGGCTCCGTCCGGATGGCTGGTCAGTGGTACCACAACTCGCGTCGACACCGACCTTCTCACGCTCACCTGCCCGGACGACTTCGTCGCCATTCGGCTCGGCTTCACCAACATCAAGCCCGAACATTACTCGATCACACAGGTCATCGCATCCGCCTCGTCAACTCTTGGCGATTTTGCCAATCCCACTGGCGATGCTTTCTGGATACCATTGACGTTCGCCCAAACCGGCGCCGCGTCGGACGATATCGTCAGCGCGAGCGATGCTCCCACTCTGATTACCGTGCGAGGGAACAGCCCCGATCCCGCCACAGGCCGAACCGACCGTCCTCATTGGACCTGGACGGACTGGGCGCCTTTGCGCAGCATTAGGCGGACGGATGTCCCGGATGCACCTCGAGCTGTGATGATTCGCGTGCTGCTACCGGCGGGCTGCACCCACACCCGCCCGAACGGCGGATTTCTCGAGTATCACCGTCACTCAGAGATGAACCGAGGCTTTGACTACGTGGCGGGCCATGTTCCGGCAGACGTCGTTACGGCTCCTCAGACCGTCTTCGCGCCGGCGGCCTGTCTGGGACAGTTCAACCCCCCCGCCTCCTGCGTTCAGTTTCTCACCGTGAACGAGGGCGTCGTCGGCATGACCACCGGCGACAGCCATCACCAGGGGACCAATACAACAACTCAGTTTTGGAACTACCTGCTACAGGCTACCGTCGAACTTGGCGCCCGTCATGTCGGACGCATGCCATTCGGCTACTGGAGCACGGCTCGCGGAGGTGCCGATTCCGGGCTCTTCTTTCCATCGCTAGTGCAGGTTCTGCCAGTCGCCAGGCCAAGCTTCGTTGTGCTGCCAGGTTGGACCTATAACGAGATGAATCGCGCTGTTCACGCCGATCAGACCGCTATCGATCGGTTTTTCGCCCGTCTCATCATGACGGCCGAAAGCTGCATCGATGAGGGCGCCATCCCTATCTTTCTCACCCCTTTTCCGCGTGACCCGGGCGGGATGACCCCGGTCCAACTGGGACCGTGGCGGAGGTTGCGTGCTTCGATCTTAGCCCTGGGCGAGGCCGGTGCGGTGGTTTTGGACGCCGCAACGATGTTTGGACGTCGATCCGACGGACATCTAGATGGCACCTATTTGCCGCAGTATAGCGACGATCACATGCATCCAAACAATGCCGCGCATGCCGCACTAGCCAGAGATCTGGTCGCAATCATCGAAGGTCTTTGTGGCGATCCTTAGATCTACGGCTGAGGGTCTAGGCTAGCTTCGCCCTCCCGCGGCAAGAAGGTGATTGGAGGTCACACGCCACATTGTTTGATTGTTGGATCGACTTCATCAAGCTCCAGCCTGCTTCGCGCGCCGTTCCTGCGTCAATCCAGAAAATCTCGGCCGCCATCTTCGACAGTGGCCGCTCGACCTCGACCGCGCCCAAAAGTTTGGCGGCCTTGGGCATGCCGTAGATCACGCAACTGGCCTCATCCTGACCTCGGGTCCGCGCCCCCGCGCGCCGCATCTCCAGCAATCCGGCCGCCCCATCCTGACCCATACCGGTCAGGATCACACCGATCGCGTTCTTCCCAGCCGCCCCCGCCACCGAGGTGAACAGCACGTCGACCGACGGCCGGTGACCGGACACCGGCGGACCGTCATGTAGACGGCACGCGTAATGCGCCCCGGACCGCACGAGCTCCAGGTGGCGGCCGCCATGGGCGATGTAGATTTGCCCAGGCATGACACGCTGGCCGTCAGTAGCCTCGAACACCGGCATCGCGCAGCGTTGATCCAGCCGCTGAGCAAAGGAGGTCGTGAAGCCCGGCGGCATGTGTTGCGTAACCAGGATCGCCGGCGCGTTCGACGGCATCGAGGTCAGCAGCACCTGCAAGGCCTCGACCCCCCCGGTGGAGGCGCCGACCGCCACGATCCATCCGGTCGTGGACAAATGTGGATCGAACGTCAGCGGCTTGCCTCGGGAGGCGTTCCCGGCGCGCACTCCCGGCCGGCTGGAAGCGGCGATCAGCACCTTCGCGACCAGTTCGTCCCGTAATGCTGTCATCCCGACGCGCAGATCGATCAACGGTTTGGCGATGCAATCGACGGCTCCGAGCTCCAGGGCCCGGATCACCGCGTCGGCGCCCTTTTGCGTCAATGTGGAGACCACGACGACCGGCATTGGCCGCAACGCCATCAGCTTTTCAAGAAAAGTCAGCCCATCCATGCGCGGCATCTCGATGTCGAGCGTCATCACATCCGGGTTGAGGACCTTGATCTGTTCACGCGCGACAAAGGGGTCGGGCGCGGCCCCGACGACCTGGATTCGTGGGTCGCTGTTGAGCAGATCGCTCAGTAACCGGCGCATCAGCGCAGAATCATCTACGACGAGAACTTTGACCGGCATTATCGTCCTTGCTCAAATAGTTCGATGGAACCGGCGACAGGCTCCATTCCCAGGCGGGCAACGTAGTTCGTTTCGATTCTAGCGACGTCGGGCTCGACGAGTGGCATTTCCAGCATGCGTGACCAGCCCGTTGTGAGGAAAGTAATGAATGCACCTCGCATGCGCACCGCGCAGATTGGCGGCCGCGATGGGCAAACCTTCTTCCCGCAGATAAGTTTCGACGAAATCCGCATTGCGCAGGCCGACCTGAGCGCCGTTGCCGATGATGCTGGCGCCGCCGAAGACCTTGATTTCCAGGTTCTGACGGCTGCCGCCGTTGCTCAGAATGTCGTTGATCAGCCGCTCCATTGCAAAATTGCCGAAGCGCAGGCTGGCTGAGGCAATCCCCCAGGCGCCGTTGTCGCTTTGGGGCAGCATGAAGTGGTTCATCCCGCCTATCTTCGCGAAAGGATCTCGAATACAGGCCGCGACGCAAGAGCCCAGCACGGTGACGAGCATTTCGCGACCCCTGCTGGTGACGTAGTGGCCGCCGGGATTGATCCGAACCCTCGTCTCGTGGCCGTCGTGGCCTGGATGTCGGGTGAAGGGTTCGGCCACCGCCGCGTACGCGCTCATCGGACCTTCCGGTAGCTGGTCCGGCCAAGGTGGCGGAAGCGGTCGGACACCCGAAACAGGGTTTCGGAATGTCCGATGAACAGCCAGCCATCGGGCTTCAGGAGGTCGGCGAAGCGATCGAACAGCGCGCGTTGCGTATCCTTGTCGAAATAGATCACCACGTTGCGGCAGAAGATAGCGTCGAATTTGCCGCGCATCGGCCAGGGTTCCAGTAGATTGAGCGGTTTGAAGCGGATGATCCGCTTCAGTGCCGACGCCATCTCGACCGTGTCCTCATCCACGGATATGACGAAGCGACGGCACGTCTCCGGCGGAACGGGCGCAACTTTGTCCACGTCATACAGACCTGCCCGCCCAATCGCGATCATGTTGGTATCGATGTCGGTGGCCAGAATCAGAGCGTCCCAAGTTTCCGCCGCCGGTAATGCCCGCAATACCGTCATTGCGATCGAGTAAGGTTCCTCGCCCGAGGAGCATCCCGCCGACCAGATCCGCAGACGGCGACCGTTATCAGCCGATTTGGCCAACGCCGGAATCGTTTCTTCAGCCAAAGCTTCAAAATGATGCGGCTCGCGAAAGAAGCCCGTCAGATTGGTGGTGATCGCGTTGATCATCGCCGCGTGCTCGGCCTCGGCATCCGGACCATCCAGCACTGCCAAATACGCCTCGAAGCTGGAGCACCCAAGGGTGCGGAGGCGGCGCCCGAGGCGGCCGTAGACCAGATTCCGTTTGGTGGCCCCCAACACGATACCCGTTCTGTCCCGGACCTTTCGCGCGATCGCCTGGAAGTCGTCTTCGCTGAAGGCGAACTCCAGGCCGGGACCGTCCCAGCTGGAGACCAAAGCGTCGCGACGCCCCATCGATCATCTCCCGAAGGCCGGATCAGAACTCCTTCCAATCCTCGTCGCCACCGGCTGTCTGCTTCTGTTGCGCCGGCGCCTTCTTCGCGGCGGGCTTGGCCGTTTGTGGCTTGACCGGGTGGGCGGCGGCTTGGGCGCCCCGCGCGGTTGGGACGGGTCTTCCGCCTGTCGGCGCCGGCGTTGCGGCAGCCGAACCAATCTGAAATGCGGCAACGATGTTGGACAGTTCCTCTGTCTGCTCCTCCATCGACTTGGCGGCGGCGGCGGCCTCTTCCACCAGCGCGGCGTTCTGCTGGGTTATCTTGTCCATCTGCGACACCGCGGTGTTGACCTGGTCAATGCCGTTGCTTTGTTCCCGAGACGCAGCAGAAATTTCCGCCATGATGTCGGTGACGCGCTTCACCGAAACGACGATCTCCTCCATCGTCTGGCCCGCGCTCGCGACCAGCTTCGAGCCGGTCTCGACCTTCGCGCCGGAGTCGGAAATCAACGCCTTGATCTCCTTCGCCGCGTTTGCGCTGCGCTGTGCCAGGTTGCGAACCTCCGCGGCGACGACCGCGAAGCCGCGTCCCTGCTCGCCCGCCCGGGCGGCTTCCACCGCGGCATTGAGGGCCAGGATGTTGGTCTGGAAGGCGATTTCGTCGATGACGCCGATGATGTCGGAAATCTTGCGGCTGGAGGCGGTGATTTCGTCCATCGTACCCACCACCTGGGTGACCACGCCGCCGCCCTTGATCGCGACCTCGGAGGCCGTGCTGGCGAGTTTATTCGCCTGTTGCGCATTGTCCGCGTTCTGCCTGACAGTGGACGTCAGTTCTTCCAGGCTTGCAGCGGTTTCTTCCAAACTGGACGCCTGTTCTTCCGTGCGCTGCGAAAGGTCGGTGTTGCCCATCGCGATTTCCCGCGCGCCGGTGGAGATCGTCGTGGTCGCCTCCATGACCGCCCCGATCATCCCCACCATGGTATCGAGCAGCCCGTTCACGCCGCCGCAAAGCGCCTGGATATCGCCCGTCATGCCCTCAAGCGGCACGCGGCGCGTCAGGTCGTTGCCTTTCGCCGCGGTAACGACAGTTTGGACCTGCTGCACCGCCTTGCGGAGTGCGTCGGCGCCGTGCACCTGGGCGGTCACATCCGTGGCATACTTCACCACCTTGAAGGGCTTGCCGTTCAGATCAAAGATCGGGTTGTAGCTGGCCTGCAGCCAGACCTCGCGGCCGCCCTTGGCAATTCGCTTGTATTGCCCTGCATCGTATTCGCCGCGCCCAAGCTTTTCCCAGAACGCACGATACTCGGGCGTTCCGGTATAGCCGGGTTCGACGAAGACGCTGTGATGCCGGCCCTGAACCTCTGGCAACGTGTATCCGAGGGTGTTCAGGAAGTTCTCGTTGGCAGTCATGACCTTTCCGTCGAGGCCAAACTCGATGACAGCCTGGGCCTTGCCGATAGCCGCTAGCTGGCCTTCGAAATTGGCCGTGGCCATTTTCTGTTCGGTGATGTCGGTGGCATATTTCACCACCTTGAACGGCTTGCCGCTCAGATCGAAGATCGGGTTGTAGCTGGCCTGCAGCCAGACTTCGCGGCCTCCTTTGCCGATACGCTTGTACTGGCCCGAGTTGGTACTCCCCGCGGCAAAGTTTGTCCCAGAACAAACGATACTCCGGGCTCATCCGGAAAACGGGATCGATGAACATGCTGTGGTGCTGGCCTCGGATTTCGTCCAGCGCGTAACCGAGCGTCGTCAGGAAGTTATTGTTCGCGGTCAGGACCTTCCCATCCATTCCGAATTCGATGACGGCCTGCGCCTTGCCGATCGCCGCGAGCTGGCCTTCAAAATTGACGGTGGCCAGCTTCTGCTGCGTGATGTCGGTGGCATACTTTACCACCTTGAACGGTTTACCGCTCTGGTCGAAGATCGGATTATAGCTGGCCTGCAGCCAAACCTCGCGGCCGCCCTTGCCGATCCGCTTGTACTGGCCCGCGTCATATTCCCCACGGCCAAGCTTGTCCCAGAACAGCCGATAGTCCGGGCTGGCCCGGAAAATGGGATCGACGAACATGCTGTGGTGTTGACCGCGAATTTCCTCCAGAGCATAACTGAGAGTGGCAAGAAAATTTTCGTTCGCGGATAGAATTTTCCCGTCCAACCCAAACTCGATCACGGCCTGCGCCTTGCCGATCGCCGCGAGCTGACCTTCGAAATTGGCGGTGGCCAGCTTCTGCTGCGTGATGTCGGTGGCGTATTTCACCACCTTGAACGGCTTGCCGCTGATGTCGAAAATCGGGTTGTAGCTGGCCTGCAACCAGACCTCTTGGCCCCCCTTGGCGATCCGCTTATACTGACCTGAATCGAATTCGCCTCTGCCGAGCCTGTCCCAGAACAACCGGTAATCGGGGCTTGTCCGGTAAGCAGAATCGACGAACATGCCATGATGCTGGCCGCGAATCTCGTCCAGCGTATAACCCAGCGTGGTCAGGAAGTTCTCGTTCGCGGTCAGAATCTTGCCATCCAGGCTGAATTCGATCACGGACTGCACCTTGCTGATCGCTGCTATCTGGCTTTCGAGATCGGCCAAGACCAGCTTCTGCTCGGTGACGTCGGTGATATAGGCCACCACCTTGAACGGCTTGCCGCTTGGATCCAGAACCGGGTTGTAAATCGCTCGGCTCCAGAACTCGCCGCCGCCCCTAGCAATTCGTTTGTGTTCGCTTACGGTCGTTTCTCCGCGACCAAGCTTGTCCCAGAACAGCCGATATTCCGGGGTGGCCCGCTCAGACGGGTCCACGAACATGCTGTGATGCTGGCCGCGGATGTCATCGAAGGCGTAGCCGAGCATGGCCAGGAAGTTTTTGTTCGCAGCCAGGACTTTCCCGTCCAAACTGAATTCGATCGTGGACAGCACTTGGTCGATCGCGCCGAGTTGGCTCTCGTTCCGCGCGGATTCGCTTTCATCGGTGGCGACACCGAAAAGCCGTGCGACCTTGCCGTCGTCGCCGGTGACCGGCACGAAGGCGATCCGTACGTCGACCGCACCCTTGTCCCGAGTCACATGGTGCAGCCTGGCCGATGCCGTTTCACCACGCAGCAAGCGGTCCTGCATTTGCCGAAACACAGAGCCCGCGCGTTCCGCCTCGGTCAGCAGAGCGGTATAGGGCTGGCCGATGATTGCATCAGATGTCGTCCCCAGCAGCGCCACGAAGTTGGCGTTCACATCCACCACTTTACCGTCGAGCCCGACCTCTACCAGCGCCTGCGCCCGATCGAGCGCGACCATGCGTCCCTCCATCTCTCGTATGGCGGCCCGTCGATCATGGCCAGTCCGCCGAGAAGCGAAGGTCAGGTTGGAAAGGGCAGAACCGGCGGGCGATGAACTGGTAAGACCAAAGAACATTTTTATCTCCGTGGGGAGCGAGGAAGTACGTCAGTGAGTGCGAGCGCCGGGGCCAGCTGGGTCGACCGCTCCGATCAGACCGTCGAGCGACACCAGCGTGACCATCCGGTCGCCGAGGGCGACAAGGCCGTCGAGGAAGCTGTCCTCGGCCGCCAGGTCGTCCATCCGCGGCACCGGTCGGACAGTGTTCGGCTCGACAGTAATGATATCGGACACGGCATCGACCAGCAGGCCGGTCGTTCTTGTATCGGTGATCACGATGATCACCACGTGCATGCGGGTCGGTACGGTGTTGCCCATGCCGAATCGGGCCCGCAGATCCAGGATCGGCACGATGATGCCGCGGAGATTGATGACGCCCCGCACATACGACGGCGACTGCGGCAGGGCGGTCGTTTCAGTCCAGCCCTTGATTTCCCGCACCCGCATGATGTCCACCCCGTACTCCTGAGCGTCGAGTGTGAAGGTGATGAACTGTCGCGGGTTGTCCGCGGCAGCTTGTTGCACTCCCGGCATGGTCTGCATGGTCCCCGGTGTGAGATCGTTCATGGCAACAAATCCTGAGACATCAGTGAAGTTCGGCCGAAGGCGCGGTGCGCCGTTCACCCAGTCGGGCGAAGGCGGAAGTTCCCCGCAGGCGGCTGACATCGAGGATCAGCGCCACCCGTCCATCGCCCAGCACCGTCGCGCCGCCGATACCGTCGACCGGGCCGTAGTTCGCCTCCAGGCTTTTCACCACGACCTGCTGTTGGCCCAGAGAGATCATCGACCACGAGGCCGATGCGATTGGCGCCCTCGCTCTCCACGATGACAACGATGCCCTTGCACGGGTCGGTGACGGCGTCCGGCACGCAAAAGCGCCGGTGCAGATAAACCAGTGGCACATACTCGCCGCGAATTGCCAGAACGTCGCCCTGTCCGGTAACCGGATGGATACTCGCCGGCTTCGGGCGCAGACTTTCCATAATGTTGGTCAGCGGCACGATGTAGCATTCGGCGCCGACCGCCACCGCCATTCCGTCGAGAATGGCAAGGGTCAGCGGCAGCGACAACTGGAACCTGGACCCTTTACCCTCTCGCGAGTCCACGCCGATCCGTCCGGCGAGCGTCTGGATATTGCGGGTGACGACGTCCAGGCCGACCCCGCGGCCCGATACATCGGACACCTTGTCCGCGGTGGAAAAGCCGGGCAGGAAGATCAGGTGATCGATCTCCTCGTCGGTCAGCGTGGCATCTTTCGCCACGAGTCCCCGTTCCTGGGCCTTTGCCAGCACTTTGGCTCGCGGGATGCCCTGCCCGTCATCGGCGACCTCGATGACGATGCGGCCGCCGCGATGCTCGGCGCTGAGGAAAATTGTGCCCTGCCGAGGCTTGCCTTGTGCCATTCGCACGTCCGGCAGTTCGATGCCGTGGTCGAGCGCGTTCCGCAGCAGATGAGTCAAAGGATCGGCAAGTTGTTCGATGACGGTCTTGTCGATCTCGGTTCCCTCGCCGCTGATCGCCAGGTGGACGTCCTTGCCGAGATGGGCCGAGACTTCCCGCACCAGGCGGGGCATGCGCGAGAACACCGACTTCACCGGCTGCGCTCGGATCGCCATGACGCCTTCCTGCAATTCCCGCAGGTGCTGCGACATCGTATCCAGGCCGTTCAGTAAACCGGCGCACATTTCCGGCGGCAGACGGCTGCCTAGCTGCGCCAGCATCGCTTGGTTGATGACCAGTTCGCCGACCAGATTCACCAACCGATCCACCTTATCCACGTCCACCCGGATCGACGGGCTAGGCGGGGGGGCTGTGGTGTGGGCGTTGGTTGCGATTACCGGTGCGGGGGTATCCGTGACTCCTTGTCCTGCGCCCACGTCGAGGGCCTCGATCATCAGGTCGCAGTCATCTTCGACGAATTCGAACGCTTCTTCGATCGCGGCGCACGGTTGCGCCGTCTCGACGTGCAGTGTCCAGGCAAGATAAGCCTCTTCCGGATCCATGTCGCCAAGGGACGGTAGCCGCGACAGATCGGCCTCGACCTGAACCCGGCCGACGCGCATCAGTTGACGGATGATCAGTAACGGTTCGTTGGCGCTCCTGAAAAGGCCGGATCGAGGGAGGAAGCGAACACGGTAACGCGCTGGTTCAGCCGCCGGTGGGACTAGCATCGACGCTTGCGGCTGCACCGCCAAGGCAGCGCCACCCCGGTTGGACGCCAATGCACGCAGGGCGGCGATCAGTTCGCCTTCGAAATCGGACGGCTTGTCGGTCCCGTCACGTGTGGCCACGACCAGATCGCTCAGGATATCGGTACCTGCGAAGCAACAGATCCCCGACCGACGACCCCAGTTCGAGTCGACCCTCGCGCAGCAGATCCAGGACCGTCTCTAGTTCATGCGCAAAAGCCACCAACCGATCGAAGCCGAAAGCGCCACCGCCGCCCTTGATCGAATGGAACGCCCGGAAAACCGCGTTTACGGTATCGTCGTCCGCTCGGCCCTCCGCGATCTCGGCGAGATGCGTATAGGCCACGTCGATCAACTCGACGCATTCGTCAAAATAGGTTGTCTTGAGGTGGTCGAAGCCGGACATTCCGCGTGCTCCGCTCATCCGCAGACGCGATGGACGAGTTCCACCAGCTTTTCCGGGTTGAATGGTTTGACCAGCCAACCCGTCGCGCCGGCCCCGCGACCCTCGGCCTTTTTCGTCGGATCGGACTCCGTGGTCAGCATCAGGATCGGCACCGACCGGTGTTTAGGATCGGCACGTAACGCCCTGATCAGCCCCACGCCGTCCAGCTTCGGCATGTTGAGGTCGGTGATGACCAGATCGACCGACATGGACCGCAGCGCTTGCAGGGCCTTCTGGCCATCCTCCGCCTCGCTCACCTGAAAGCCGGCGCCGCGCAGGGTGAACGTGACCATGTCGCGCATCGTTTTCGAATCGTCGACTGTCATTACGTGTCGAGCCATGGCGCGCTCCTAGAAGCCGAGATGCGAAGCAACCCCAAGGTCCACCAGGGCGTCTGTCAGGACCGGCGATGGATCGCGAAGCAGAAACGAATTCCCCCGTGAGTGGGCCTCCGCCGCAGCCGCAAGCAGGACCTGAATAACCGCCGTCGAGACCCGCTCGACCGCGGCGCCGATGACGACCAGCAAATCGCCGGTTCGAGCGCGGTCAAGCAGTGCGCGATGCAACGGCTCCGCCGCCGTCAGATCGAGCGTCGCTGGCAGCACCAATACGCCATTTTCGTCATCATCCGCCGTATTTGCCATGGTCCGCCGATATCCTCAGGGGAGGGGCATCCAGGCGGTCACCATGGCGAGGAAACCTTGACGATGTCTTAACGGGACGAAAAATACATGGTCTTCAGCGAGAGACCTCGGTCGTGCGTTCGATTTTGAACAGCGTATCCATCGCCGACAGTTCGAACAATCGGGTGATCGGCGCCGATGGATTGCGCAACGTCAATACGCCGTTTGCCTCCGCGGTTTCCTCCTCGGCGATCATCAGCATGCCAAGTGCGGCGGAATCCAGAAACTCGACCCTGCTGAGGTCAAGCATTTTGCGGCTCCCATTCGTCGCGGCCAGAGCGTCGAGCACCGCTCGGAAACCATAGTGATCCTTGAAAGTGAAGCTGCCGTGCATTGAAATGACGATCCCGTCCGGCGTGACATCTTGCGTGAAATCCATGCGTGGTGTCCTTTCCTTAGAATAGATCGATGTCCCCGCCGTTCGCGGCCGCCTCCGGGTCGGCGGCTGGCGAAACGGCGATTTCGACTGGCGGTGATTCATTGATAAGTTGCGCCAGGAAACGTTTGCGGACGGCGCCAAGGGTCTGTTTTTCCACCAATCGCTCCAGCCACTGGCGGTCAACCTCGCCCTCGGCAAAGGTCCCCGGAACTGCATCATGCGTTGCTTGCCTCAGCGCCTCGCCGGCCTCCCCGAGCGTGCCAAGGGCTTCGATCACATGGGCAAGATATTGCGCCGTGCGGTCCTGAAACTGCAGGCCCATTACCAACGGGGCAATGGTGGCGGACAGCGCTGCCGAGGCGGCGGCAGTTTCCGAGAGAATGCCCGTGAAATCGGTGTTTTGTGCGACGATGCCCGCCAGCAGTGAGTCGAGCCGTTCCTTGGCCAAAATGTGTTCGGACATATCGATGGTGGCGATCTCACGTAGCACGTCGTGACTGCGGTCTACGCTCCCGGAGATCGAGGCGATGCGACCGCTGACATTACTCACTGTGTTGTCGGTCTGGTTCGACAGCTCCCGAATTTCCCGGGCGATTACCGCGAAGGCGGCGCCGTTGTTACCGGCGCGCGTCGCCTCGATTGCCGCGTTCAACGCCAGGAAACGTGTCTGCCGGTTGATCGCCTGCAATTCGGTCACGCATTTGCCCGCGTCCTTGACCTCCACGGCGACGTCGTCGAGCGAATAGACCATGCGCATCGCGTTCTTCGAGACGGCGAGCACTGTATTGATCACCTTGACCAGCACGTCTTCGATGAAGCCCGTTGCCTCGCCCAGCTCGATTTTCTGACCATCGACATCAATCGAGCGCGCGGTTGCGGCGATCGCCTCGACCCGCACCACCTGGGCTTTGGCGGTTTCCGCGAGGATCTGAAACCGGTCGGAGAGATCGATTGCACTGTGTTCGACCACTGACGATGTCGCGGTAAGCTCGCGGGTCATCGCCACGAATGCGCGGCGCTCCAGTTCGGAAAGCTCCAACCAGCGCCCCAGCAGGGCTCCGACCGCTTCGTCGCGGAGTTGGTTGGGGTAGGGCGCTGGGTCTGAGGCTCGATTTGATGCGCTGTCCGCGACCGGTTCCAACGCGACGGCACTGAGGGCTCCGCGGTTCCACATCATCGTTGGCGGGGCAATCGCATCCGGTGTTTTCCTCGTCTGGTCCAGCTGCTTGCATTCGCGAGCCGCCGCGCCGTGAACAGTTAGACGATAGAAGCGAAAACCTAATGAAAGGTTAATTCGAGCAGCGACGCGTGCAGACGATCTGTTAAGGCCTTGTCAATTGATCTTCGTCTATGGTGCGCTTGTCGGGGCCTCAGCGCCGGTTGGCGCACGTTTCAATGCAATCGGTCACCACGAATTCGGCAGCCCTGATCGCCCGCATCCGTTCTCTCAGGATATCAGACGATGCTTGCCGCGCTACTCCCAGCCAATGAAATTGAACGCCTCGGCGCGCTACGCGAATCGGAGCTGTTGAAAGCGGCCGGGATCCGGAACTGGACGCGATTGTCCGGCAGGCAGCCGCGCCGGGGGGGAACACCAATCGCCGCCGTGACCCTCGTTGATGGAACGCGCGCGCATTTCAAGGCTAGCGTTGGACTCGATGTGCCCCACACCTCTCGCGATGAGGCGTTCTGCGGTTACGCAATCCTTCAATCGTTCTAGACGCGCGTAAGGACTCCGGTTTGGCAAATAATCCGCTGGTTCTGGCGCAACCCGGTATACGGTTTTACGCAGGTGTGCCCATTTATGGCCTGGACAACCAGCCCCTGGGCGCATTGTGCATGATCGACACGGCCGAACGATCACAGGTGGACGAAGTGATAATTCAAATGTTGTCCCCGTTGGCGGACTAGGTGACTTCCACCCTGTCGGTGCGGCGCGTGGCCCGGCGCGGCGTTGGGCAGAACGCAACGCAAACCGCCATGACGTCGTCCGAGTGACCATGGCAGGGATACAGACCGCGTAATGCCCCCAGCCGAACGGTTCCTTCCTGGGCCGCCGCGGCGAGGTCTCCGTTGGCCGCGAGACGTGCGGGTTCAGTCAGGGCTGCGGCCATCGCCACTCTTGGGACGTCGGGATCGCGGCCGCCACTTTCGAACAGGCCATCGCTGAATACGGCCAGAAGGCCAGCCTCGGGAAGCTGCTTCCAGCGCCGCTGATACACCGTGTCCGATCGGATGCCGAGGGGAAGACCGCGCAAATCCAGGTCGTCCGCCCGATCCGCCGAGACCAGCAGTGGCGGTGGACCGCCCGCGCCGCACCAGGCGACACGGCGGCGACCGGGATCAACATTCAGATAGACCATGGTCGCGTATTGGCCGCGAGGCAGCAGCGTGTGTAGCCGCTCGTTCAGAAAGGCCGTCATGCGCGTTGGCTGGCCGCGAGGCAGTGTTTCGTCCATAAGCAAGGTATGCAGACGGAACGTGTTCAGGGCGGCGCTTAGCCCGTGCCCGGCAAAATCGACCAGCGCCAAGGCAAACCGCTCTTTGCGAATGGGCCGGATGCTCCAAAAATCGCCGCCAATCGCGTCTCCCGGGCAATACAGTGCCGCCACGCCGACCCCGCATTGTGCCTGGATCGTCAACAACCGGTCCTGCGTCGGCAGCAACCCTAGCTGCATCTGTCGCGCGGCCTCCATGTTCTGGGCAGTCTGGTCATGCGACTGGTCCAATCGTCCGAGTAGGTCCGGGCGCTCCATCGCTGTCCCGACCTGCAGCACAACATCATGGGCCAGCAGGGGCTTGCGTATGGTCGCCGCCGCCAGCGACCGGCCAGAGGCGAGGGCGTCGCCGGCATGCGCCCCGACCAGCCGGACCAGAGGCGGCTCATCCCCGTGGCTAGCCGCCTGAATATGCCGTAACAGCCGCTGCTCGGCGGCAGGGCGGATGGCCTCGTCGATGATCAGCAGACCTGGAGGGCTGCGACCCAGCATGAAGATTGCTTCGTCACAGGTACCGCACGGTGGAGATTTCGCCAAGGCCGGCACCGCGCAACCAACCAGCGATGGCGTGCGCCTCATCCGATCTTGGACTGACTACGACGATCGGGACTGCTCTCCTGGGTTCGATCATGCAGCGTCTTCTTTCGAATGCACAAGATTGCCAATGGTGATCGCGGTCTGCCTGCCTCCATTCATGACGTCGACGCGGCCCACTATCCGGGCGAGCCGCAATCCGCGGCCGCAGCCCTGTCTGACTGTTTGTAGCGCCGTAACATCGTATCCTTCACCTTCGTCGGTTATCGCCACCACCGCTTCGCTGGCGCTCCAAAAGGCAGCAATGGTAACCATGCGCCTCGCACGAGATCGGTCGGCGAGCGCGTTGACAAGCGCCGCCTGGCGTTTCGCGAGGTCCTCCCACTCACCCGAACCGCCCAATTCCACTTGCAGATTGCCGTGAATGACCGCGTTGACGATCAATTCGTGCAGCGCCAGTCCCGCCAGCGGCCCAAGGGACGGACCTAGCTCAGTCAAACGGTCAACCAGTGCTGGTCCGAGGCTTAGGCTCAACAGGGTCGTGCTACTGAGGCTCACTGCCAAGCCGCAAGTTAAGCCGTCACCGAGCGGAAGCCGTTCCGGGTCGTGGGTGGAGGGAGGCTGAAGTCCGGGCTCGATCATCCAGCGTCCCGGGGTCAGCCGCGCGCAGAGCGCCGTCGCCTCTGAGTGAAGCAAATCTTCGGGCAATGTTTCACGGGTAAAGTTCATGGTCGGGATCCATGTTGCCCCAGTGGTCTTAACGTCATGTTAATATTTTCGATATATCACTTTCGGGCAAGGCGGTGCGGGGATTGGAATTTGCTTTCGGGTGAACACTCGCGTGGTCATGAAACTCGTCCGGCGGTGTCCCCGCCGGACGATTTGACTATGCTTTTGGATCTGCTGCAGAGCGCGCCGGAAGGAAGCCCAGCGCTCGACGCCCGGATCGAGACTGTTCTGTTCCGCCTGGCGTCGGATGGATTAGAGGCTGGTGATCCGCATACGCGGCAGGCACTCGGCGACAAATCAGCATCCGGCCCTTGGGCGTCCGCGGTGCGCTGGTCCGAGGATCTGATGGCCTGGCTGCGGCTCGTCCCGCGCGATCACAATTATTCCCTCGGAGAACGCGACGGTGTGGTGTGGGCCTGGATTCAGCCCAACGACGATTGGACGCCGGGGCCTCACGAAATGCGCCACGATCATCCGGGGGGGAGCGGGCTGATCGTGGCGCATACGTTACCCTTGGCATTGGCCGCTGCCGTGGTGGCGTTGCGCGCCCTGCCGTTATGCCGGTCTAGTCTCACGCCCCGCGACGACACCGCCGCTGAGCGGTGTCATTGTTGCGAACAACACTCGGCTCAATCGGCGTGAACCATTGCGTCCATTTTCCTGGCCACCGCGTCATTGAATTTCTTGCCCATCCAGCCAACTCCCAGCCTGCAGGCGACATAGACCGACAGTAGTACCACCAAGGCCTTCAAGACCAACGAAGCGGCGAAAGACAGGATCACTATGCCCAGAGCTTGGGCGACAACGGCAACCACGACGCCCACGGCGGCTCCCATAAGGAGTATGAAAACGAAGTAGAGGAACCCATTGATCCCGCGCGCCTTGCCGGAATACGAGAACTCGCCTTCGTACATATCGGCTGCCGTGTGCGCGACCACGCCGAGGAAGGTAAAACCGCAGACAAACATGAAGGTGATGGCAAAATCCGGCACCAGGGCCGCGACCGGTACCATGCCCGGCCCGGCGCGGTCAGCGATCAAAGCCGCCGCGTGCGAAAAACCCCTCACGGCGAGTGGCATATTGATGATGGCCTGGAAAACCAAGTTGGGCAGAATGTAGCTTATCCAGATATGACTGGTCTTCGACGCAGACGCGTTTCCCCTTGAATGGAGCGACCGCCATCAGCCCTTCGATGTCGCGAAAGACGTAGTGTCGGACGATGATTGCATACGGAACAACAAAAAGCATTGAAATCAGCGTGGTGGCTGCAGGCGAAGGGGTCCAGCCCATCCCATAGACGATGGCGCAGACGATGCCCGTACACACCAAGGCCGCGGCAAAGCCCAGAGGGACGGTCGTGGTATAGGGCCTTGCGATCGGTTCCTTCGCGCCGTTTTTTTCTGCGTCGTAAACAACCACCTTCCCCTGTGCCAGTTCCGCTCGGCAGGCAAACAGCGTCGATGCGGGCAGAAACATGACGAACGAGAAGAAGACCGATGCGATGAATCCGACAACGGTCAATTGTGTATAGTCCTCGCCTTGAACTCTGAATACGAGGAAAGCAGCGATCACGAGCAGAATTGCGATAACGATGAAGTTGATGGCGACCTGCTGCACGAAGAGCTGACTGACACTGCTTCTTTTGATTGTTGCATTACTCACGATACGATCTCCCGCGCTCCCGGCGCGCGATCACGCCGGATATTTTATTGGGCCGTCTCGACCTCATGATCAGCCCCGACGGCTCGTCGTGAGGTCTCTGTCCTAAGCGCTCGTTGTTATCGTGCAGAGAAGACCGCCAGGAGCACTTATCGCGGCAAGCCGTGACTTGAACGCTTTAGGGCCGTTCGTCGGGCTTCTCTACGAGCCACGGCGCAATATGACCGGAGTGGCGAGCCGATCCTTGATGTACATCAATCAAATGGTTTTTCCCGAGAGTCATACGGCAAATTCTTATGCCCGACCGCGGGATGCTGGATGGACAAACAATCTCTGGCTGAGTTCGAACATGATTTCGCTGACCGACGTTTCACCTCACCGACGATTGCCGGTGCTTTGACCGCGTGGCTGCACCTCGTGTGGGGCGCTGTTTATCTTCCGACGGGGCGCTCGGTAATTCTCCCCGCCCGCCGTGGTAAAAATTCCTGCTTGCCTGAGAACGTCAAACCAGAACGAAGATCCACTCCGGCTAGCGCCCGAACCGCCGCATCGCGCGGTCCACACGAGTTATGAAGCGCTTGCGCTGCGCCTCGCTCACTCCGTCATGTGGTATAGTGCCAGATAGGTCCGCGTCGCCCGCGTGCCGGTCAGCCAGCACAGATACCGCGTTAGGGTGCGGCGCGGCGGGTCGCCCATCCAAAGCGGCATATCGCGGTCGGCCATAGGTCACCACCGCGCCAAGATGCTTGATGTGCCCGGCATCAGCACACGATCGAGCAGCCCCTTCAGGATCGCCGGTGGCCCGAAACACCACGTCGGATGGCAATAGGATGAGGGCCTCGGCTGCCAGCCGCTCCACGTAGCCCTCAACCGCCGCGCGGTTCCGCGGATCGTCATGGTAGCACCGTCGTTCCTTGGCACTCATAACAGGATCGAAGCCCTCGGCGTACAGGTCGCAGTCATCGACCTCGTGGCCGGATTCTCGTAGGGCATTGGCCGCGGTGCGGTGCAGAGCGGCGTTGAAGCTGTCCCCAAGTGGATGCGCGAAGATCACCATGATCCGCATCAGACGGCGTGCAGTGGGAACAGGCGGATCACGCGATGGCGGATGACGACGACGATCATGCGCTCCTCCTTGGCGACGACGATATAGCTATGGGGGCGAACGCCGGACAGGAAATATAGCTATGGGGGCGAACGCCGGACAGGAAATCGCCAGCATTGGCGCAACCGCCCGGCACACGGTTGGCGCAGCAGGGCAGGGCTTCAGCGCCAGACTGTGGCGTCCACCCAGCAACCCCCGGATGTACCCATCGACGCGCCGTGGGCTGGCGCAACGCATAGCGCGTGCGGGTGACAGATGATGGTGATGCGCGGTGTATTGGGATATAATGCGGGCATGAGCATCTCGCGACGCAAGCCGATGACTGTTGAAGAGTTCTTGGATTGGGAACGCCGGCAGGATCTCCGTTACGAGTTTGATGGGTTCCAGGCCGTCGCAATGACTGGCGGGACAGCAAACCATGCAGTAATCGCTGACAATCTCATGGATGGGCTTCGGCAGCGCCTGAAATCGCCATGCCGGGCATTTCGCAGCGATCTCAAGGTTCGGGTCAATGGACGGGTGCGGTATCCCGATGCGGTTGTAACATGCTCGCCGGTGCCAGGAACGACTGATACCGTGCCCAACCCGGTCATGGTGTTCGAGGTTCTGTCGCCGAGCACGGCTTCGGTAGACCGGGTAGTCAAGAACACTGAGTATGAGGCGACGTCCTCGATCCAGCGCTATGTAATGCTGGAGCAAAACCAAATCGCCGCCACCGTGTTCCATCGCGACGGCGAGAGATGGATTGGCACCGTGCTTCGCGACAACGCGATGCTGGTGATGCCGGAGATCGGTGTCGAACTCCCGCTGCCCCACCTCTACGTCGGTGTGGAACTGCCACCGCCCGAAACCGACGACTAGGTCCTTCCCGCTCCAGCAATCACCGCGCGGTCGTCCGCCGTCAATTCGATCGGCGTACCGTTCCGGATCAATTCAGCAAATCCCTCGTTGGGAGTCATCATCGTCAGGCAATAAAGCTTGCCGGGACCCGTGTTCTCCACGACATGTTCGGTGCCCGGACGCAAAACCAGCACGTCGCCGGGGCCGATGTCGCGGCTTTCTCCACCCGCGGACGCTTTGCCAGTGCCGGCCAAGACGAAAAAGGCCTCCTCGGCGACGGCATGGGTATTAGGAGGCGTTTTGCCACCCGGTTCAAAGATCTCCACGACCAGAGTAAACGATACACCGTCGGCCAAAGGATCGAGCATACAGGCAAAGTAATTGCTGTCATTCGGCGCGATGCGGAATGCTTTCAGCTCGCCCGCGCGCTTGGCGATGGCGGGTGTCGGGATCATGCGGACAGGCTTTCCGGCGGTGCGGCCAAGGCGACAGTAAAGCCAAAGATTGGGCTTATGTTTGTCAAGGATCCCTCCCGCCAGAGTTCGAGGTGGGCGGTCGCCGTACGTTCTTCCACAAGCATCGTGTCACAACTCGCAATTCATTACAGAGTGGTCCGCGCGTCATGGCGGACCCACGATCGCGTCCAGCTCGCGGAAGTCCGGCAGCGACGTGTCGATCGGGCGCCCATTGCGCAGAATCATCCGATCCGATTGCGGACGCGCAAGAAGTTCCGTCATCGACCGTGCCCGAAACAGCACCAAGTCGGCCGTTGCGCCGGCCGCGAGCCGGCCCCTGCCCGCAAAGCCGCAAGATGACGCGGGCGTCGCGGTCACAGACGTCGCCCAGGTACCAAACGGATGATCCAGTTGGGCGATCCGCACGGCTTCGCGGTACACTTCCATCATGTCGTAGTCGCCATAGGCATAGAACGGATCGCGGCAATTGTCAGACGCAAACGACACCGGCACCCCGGCCGCGCGGAATTCGTGCACCAAAGTAATCCCGCGCCACTGGGGCGTCCGCCCAGCCCGGCGGCCCTGCAGATACATGTTGCACATCGGCAGGTTTATGACCCGAAGCCCGGCCTGGGCACACGTTGCGATCGTCGCCATCGCTTCGTCCTCGGCCTGGACAGATAGCGAGCAGACATGGCCCACCTGGATCGGCGCCTTGAAATCGTCGCCGAAGCGCGGTGCGCGCAACGGCATCCAGCGTTCGTGACATTGCGTCTCCGGTTTCATCCAAATGCAGGTCCAGGGCGAGACCACGGTCCTCCGCCAGACCGAAAAACCGCTCGAGCAGCGCCTGAAAATCCGGCGACGCAGCCTGCCCTCCCTCACCAGTGGTGGTCATGCCGAGGATGCCGCCGGATTGCGCGACCTCATTAGCCAACAGGATACCTTCGTCGCCGGCAAAACGCTCCAGCGGACAGAGACTGACCGCCTGCAAGTCGATGCGGCCGGCCCATTGATCTCGCAGCCGGCGGAACACTGCCCACTCCAACTTGGCACTCGGCCAGTAGCTGTCGAGGTGCGTGCGGATAGAAGCGGTGCCGTGGGCGTGAGCGCAACGCAGGCCAAATTCGAAGCGCTGTTCGATATCGGCTTCCGAGTAGTATTTGTCGCTGTCGGCGATGACGGCGTTCCTTGCGCCCGAATGGGTGCCGTCCGGGTTGGGCTGCCGGGGCCAGGTTTGCGTCTTGTCCAGATGCACATGCCCATCGACGAAGCAGGGCCAAACCTGACCGCGGTTGAGATCGAAGCCTTCAGGCGCGGTTCCAGAAGGGCCGATCGCGGCGATGCGTCCATCGGTAATACGCAGATCGAGACGTGTCAGACCCTCGGCGTCAATCGGAGCCAGAGCATCTACCACCGCGGCCGGGACCGTGGCGTTACGCAACCAGAAATCAGTCGGGAGTGACGCAGGAATCATCTGGCATCCGATATGCTAGCGTCTGACCATAGTGCAACAGGGTGGAGACAGAATGGAAAAGCTGCTGGCTGAACTCGCGGATATTCCGCTCACCATCGACCCCGCCTTGGTGAAGCAGAAATCGCGTGATTTCTTTTGGTATAGCCCCGTGTTGAACCGCCAACTGCGTCACTGCACGGCCCAAGCCGTCATCACTCCGCGCGATGAGGCAGACGTCGTTCGCGTCGCCGCCGCCTGCGTCCGCCATAGGGTGCCGATCACCGCTCGGGGTGGCGGTACTGGCAACTACGGTCAGGCGGTGCCGCTGCACGGCGGGGTGGTGCTGGATATGACCGCGCTCGATGGCATCGAATGGCAGCGTCCTGGCATGCTGCGTGTCGGCCCTGGCCGCAAAATGATCGATATCGACCGCGATATCCGCCCCAAGGGCTGGGAACTCCGGATGCATCCGTCCACCAAACGCTCCGGCACCATCGGCGGTTTCGTTGCTGGCGGCTCCGGCGGCGTCGGCTCGGTGATCTGGGGCGGGCTGCGCGAACCCGGCAACGTCGCGGCTGCGCGTATCGTGACGATGGAGGCAGAGCCTCGGATCATCGAATTGCGTGAAGCCGAGGCGCAGGCGGTCAACCACGCCTACGGCACCACCGGCCTGATCACCGCGCTGGAGATGCCGCTGGCGCCGGCGTGGCACTGGATCGACATCATCGTGGCATTCCCAAAATTCATGGACGCCGTGCGGTTCGGCTATGCGATCGCGCTGGCGGATGGCATCGTGAAGAAGCTGCTCTCGCCGATTGCGTGGCCGGCGCCCGACTCGTTCGGCAGATCCGCGAGCATTGCCCCGATGGACACGCGATCCTGATTGCGATGGTCGCCGACCAGTCCGCCCCCGCTTTCAAATCCGTCCTGTCCCGCCGCCACGCAACCGGAACGATCACCTTCGAACAGCCGACCGCCGACGCGCCGGGCGAGGTTCCGCTTTACGAGTTCACCTGGAACCACACGACCCTGCAGATGCTGAAGCGAGACCGGGGCGTCACGTATTTGCAGACGATGCACCCCGCCGCCACGTTGTTGGACAGTGTCGCCGCAATGGAAACGTTGTTCGGTGTCGAACTGATCCCGCATCTCGAATTCCTTCGCGTCGGTGGCCAGGTTACGGCCAGTGGCCTGCCGATCGTGCGCTTCACGACCGAGGACCGCCTGAACGCAGTTATCAGTGAACATCGCGCTCTCGGCATCTCGATCGCCGATCCGCACGTCTTCACGCTGGAGGACGGCGCCGGCCACAAGCAAGTCGACGCCGACCAGTTCGGCTTCAAACGTCATGCGGATCCGCTCGGTTTGCTTAACCCGGGAAAGATGCGCACCTACGCCCACGCCGCGATGTAAGTCCGCGTCACCTCACAGTCGTTGTTATCCTCTGACAAATCCGCAACCGACACACCGCCTGATCAAACTCGGTTGACCGGAGGTCTTGGAGCCTCGGTCCGAGCCAAGGAGATTGAGATATGGCCACTTTCAGGCATTGGCAGAACCTCACCTGGGCCGATTTCCGTTCACTGCCAGACGACGCCGTTGCAATCCTTCCCGTCGCCGCGGTCGAGCAACATGGCCCGCATCTGCCGGTCAGCGTCGACGCCACCATTAACGCTGGCATCCTGGCACGGACGTTGGAGTTGGTGCCGGCCGATGCGGCGGTGTTGGCGCTCCCCATGCAGTCGGTCGGGCTATCGGTTGAGCACATCCGGTTTCCCGGCACCTTGACCCTGTCCGCCGAAACCCTGATCGCCGTGCTGACCGAGGTCGGACGCAGCGTTGCTCGGGCCGGGCTCCAGCGATTGGTCGTGCTGAACAGTCACGGCGGCCAGCCTCAGGTCGTCGACATCGTCTGCCGGCGTCTGCGCGGAGACGGGATGTTCGCCGTCAACTGCATGGCGAGCCGCCTCGGCCTTCCCCCGGATATCGTCCTCACGCGGGAGGAACGGCAATACGGCATCCACGGTGGGCTGGTTGAAACCAGCCTGATGCTGCACCTTCGACCAGATCTGGTGCGGGTCGGCGAGGCGATCGACTTCCGCAGCGCCTGGCTGGAACAGGAAAGCGCGTTGACCATCCTGGCCCCCGAGGGCGGCGTCGGCTTCGGCTGGGAAACGCAGGATCTGCACAGGCTGGGTGCTCTAGGCGACGCCAGCGCCGCGACCGCTGCCACCGGTAAAGCGATCCTGGAGCACCAGGCCGCTCGGTTGGCAAAACTACTTGAAGAGGTCCGCCGGGTGGACATCGCGACCTGGATGCAGGCGGGACCATGACAAGCACCTCGACGCGGGCTAGGCTTTCACTGCGATGGCGCACATTAAGGTTCAGATCGAGGATTTCGACATAGGCGCGGAAATCGCCGCGCTGACGGCCGGCCGCACAGATATCGGCGGCATCGGCTGCTTCGTCGGCACCGGTCCGTGCGGACGCCAGGGGCAAGGGATCGAAGGTCATCGGGATGACCCTCGAGCACTATCCCGGGATGACCGAGCGGGCGATCACCGACATCGCTGATCAGGCGGCGGAGCGATGGCCGCTGTTGGGTTGCACGGTGATCCACCGCGTCGGCGCATTGCGGCCGGGCGAGAACATCGTTCTGGTGCTTGCCGCCTCGTCCCACCGGCAGGCGGCGCTCGATGCGACGGCGTTCCTGATCGACTGGTTGAAGACCAAGGCGCCGTTCTGGAAGCGGGAGGATTTTGCCGACGGCGACGGTGCCTGGGTCGATGCCCGTGAGGAGGACGACGCGGCGGCATCCCGCTGGGGCTGAACAGGTAGTATAGCGCCGGTTTGGGCGACCGGGCGTCACGCATCGAACGGAGCTTGACCGTGCGGGGCGGATTCCTGCGATCAAGCGGCGCAACGTCTCAGGGAGGCTCGGCGGAATGACAACAACGCTGCCCATCGACCAGATGATCGATATCGATCGCGGCACAATCAGCCGGGAAATCTTCGTGTCCCCCGAATTCCACCGCGAGGAACTGGAGAAACTTTTCACGCGCGCCTGGCTGTTCGTCGGCCATGAAAGCCAGATCCCCAATCCGGGCGATTTCTTCGTCTCGCGCATGGGCGGGGAGTCGGTCATTCTATGCCGCGACACCCACGGCGCAGTGCACGTGTTCCTGAACTCCTGCCGGCATCGCGGCATGAAGGTGTGCCGATACGAGTCAGGCAACACCTCGCTGTTCGTCTGCCCCTATCATTCCTGGAGCTACACGACCGACGGCAAACTGCAAGGCGTGCCGCTGTATCGCGTGCTGTACGAGGGCCAGCTTGACCGTTCCGAATGGTCGCTGATCGAGGTCCCCGAAACTGCACCGTCTACAAAGGCACGGTGTGGGCGTCCTGGGACCCGGAAGCGCCGGACTTCATGACCTACCTCGGCGACGTCGTGGACCATCTGGATCAGGTGCTGGATTGCCGCGACGGACGGCCCGGCGGCTCGGAGGTGATCGGCATCCACAAATGGATCCTGCCCGCCAACTGGAAGTTCGCGGCGGAAAATTTCCTCGGCGATACCTACCACAATCCCTCGCACCGTTCTGTCGACATGATCGGCATCGGCCCCAGCGCGCGGGCCGGACAAGCCAGGGCGGCGGGATAACGAATACAACAAGGGCCAGCACGTCTGGGTCAGCTTTCCGCAGGGCCACGGCGTCCACAGCGTCTGGATGCCGGAGGACTTCGATTACCAGCCGTCCTACATGCAATACCCGATTGTCGACGAATATTTTCGCCATTGCTTCAACGAGCGCAAACAGCGTCTCGGCGACAAAGCGCGCATCATGCCGTTTACCGGCAATCTGTTCCCCAACACCTCCTATCACGGGCGCCAGCCGCGTGGCATTGCGTTTGGCATCCGCACAGCCCAACCGAAACCGAAGCCTGGCGCTTTTTCCTGGTCGATGCCGACGCGCCGGCCGAAGTGAAGGACGTGCTGCGCCGCTTCTACATGCGTTACTCCGGTCCAGCCGGGATGACCGAGCAGGACGACATGGAAAACTGGCTGTATGCGACAAAGGCCAGCACAGGAACGATTGCACGCCGTTATCCGTTCAACTACCAGCAGTCGATGGGTGCTTACAAACGCAACGATCCGCTGCCGGGCGATGTCAGCGTGCAGATCACCGAACAGAATGCCCGCAACTACTACCAGGTATACGCCCGCTACCTGAAGGGCGACGGCTGGGATTCGTTGCTTGGAAGCGGCGACCCCGTCCGGCAGGCCGCGGAATGAGCGACGTCGCCGCGGCCGGTCGCCGCATGGTACGCCCTGAAGCAGGACGTCGAGGACTTCCTGTATATGGAAGCCGATCTGCTGGATCAGCGGATGTTCCGTGAATGGCTCGATCTGCTTGCCGACGATCTGGTCTACTTCATGCCGATCCGCCGCAACGTGAAGTTCGGTCAGCACGCCGAGAAGGAAAACACCCGCCAGGGCGAGGGCATTTCCTGGTTCGACGAGGACAAATGGACGCTCGGCAAGCGCGTCGAGCAGATCCTGACCGGCGTTCATTACGCCGAGGAACCGCTGTCGCGCGTGACCCACATGGTCAGCAACGTGCGTCTGCTCGAAGTCGCCCCATCGCTCGGAAGACCCCGCCGAGGTCGTCGTCGGCTGCCGCTTCCTGGTCTACCAGAACCGCGTCGAATACGAAACCAACACCTTCGTCGGCCGCCGCATCGACACGCTGCGCCGGCACGGCGACTCCTGGCTGATCGCGCGGCGCGAAATGATCCTGGAACAGAACGTCCTGATGGCGAAAAACCTGAGCATCCTGTTCTGAGGGAGCGGCATGCAATGCTGGTGGTCAACGACGTCGCGGTCGGCACGAAACTGCTCATCGCCGGCGGCCTGACCGCCGAGGTGATCGAGAATATGGGCGACGGCGAATGGTTGCGCGTCCGCATGCTGTCCGGCGACGACGCCGGTGCAGAGGAACTGTGCCACGCCACGGACGTGCTGGAGGTCGCATGATGCGGATCGGCTTCCTGCCCAGCGACTTCAACCCGATGATCCTGATGCTGGGCGAGGCCGAGGACTGCCGCGCCCTCGGTGGCGTGCTGCGGCGCTTCGCCCGCGACGGCGCGGATGTGGCGTTTGGCGAACTGGGGTTTTGTCAGGTCGCGGGGACCGACGTGCTGCTGACGGCCGCTCCCGGTCCTGCCGGGGTGCAGCGGTGCGAGGGCCACGCCTTCATCTGGCGCGTGCCGCAGGATCTCGCCGCCGGCTTCGCGGACCGGTTGGACGATCTGGCCGAGCCCGGACGCGTCGCGGGATCGGAGCAACTGGATTGCGGCACCGAGGACGGCATCACGGTGAAGGTTTCCCGCGGCGAATATACCGATGATTTCTTGCGCCCCGACTGACGCCACCCCCGGCCATCCCGCGGCTACGAACCCGTCACCTCAGCTCCGTCTGTTAACTGCAAATGACTTGCCGCCTGCCTGTTTTCCAGGCATCACGAGCAGAATGACGTCCTTTTTCGCCAAATGAACCCGCTCGCCTGGCTGATCGGCCTGGTCCTCCCCGCGTGCGGGCTCCCCGCCGCGGAAGGATTGCCGACGCCGCCACCCATGGATACCGCGCATATTGTTCGCCCCGCTAGCCCTAATACCGCGCTCGCCGGGCCCGAAGGCTTCAATCCGCCTCCGGATATCGTGACCCCATCCTATCCGTTACAGGCCGACCGCCTGTTCTCGCTGATTCAGGCCGTCGCGAGCGGCCAGCCGCGCACCTACCAGACCGCGCTATATCCCGATCGGCTCCAGGTCGCATTACGTGGCCCGCAGCGCGGTGCTCAATTTCCCCGATCTGATCATGGTGCAGGTGACAGCCAGTCAGCCGGGACAGCAGCACCTTGATCATCTACTCCCGCAGCGTTTACGGCCAATCCGACTTCGGTGTGAACCGCAAGCGCGTCGAAACCTGGCTTGCCGCTCTGCAGACCAAAATCCCCTCATCCAGCGAGAGATAATCCGTTCATGCGTGGTATCGGCCCCTTTCTGAAAGATGCCTGGCATCTTTCCCGCCCCTACTTCATGACGTCGGAGGAGCGTTGGTCCGCCCGCGGCCTGCTGGTGGCGATCATCGCGATGAACCTGACCCTGGTCGGGCTGAGCGTCGTGCTGAGCTTCTGGCGCCGGGAGTTCTACAACGCCCTGCAGGACAAGGACTGGAAAGCGTTTCTGGAGCTGCTGTTCCTGTATCGGCAACACCCCAAGCGGTCTGATGCCGGGGTTCTGCGAGGTCGCCTCGGTGCACATCGTGCTGGCGGTCTACTCGGTCTACCTGAACCAGTTGCTGCAGATCCGCTGGCGCCGCTGGCTGACTCGCAAATTCCTGACCGAGTGGCTGGCGGACCGAGCCTACTACCACATCAGCCTGACGGCGGATCCGGGCAGCGATCGGCACCGACAACCCGGACCAGCGCATAGCCGAGGATCTGCGCGATTTCACCCACAACGACCCTGTCGCCTCAGCCTCGACCTGCTGTCCAATATCGTCTCGCTGTTCAGCTTCATCGGCATCCTGTGGGGCCTGTCCGGCGCGATCGAGGTGTTCGGCATCCCGATCCCCGGCTACATGGTGTGGGTCGCGCTGGCCTATGCCGCGGTCGGCACCATGGCTGACCCACCTCGTCGGCCGGCCGCTGGCGATCCTGAGCTTCCGCCAGCAGCGGGTGGAGGCGGATTTCCGCTACGCCCTGGTGCGGGTCCGCGAAAACATGGAGAACATCGCGCTGTATCGCGGCGAGGAGGAGGAAGGCGTCACTCTGCGCGAGCGGTTCGGCGGCGGTGATCGCCAACTGGCGGCAGATCATGACGCGGACGAAGCTGCTGAACTCGCTGGTCAGTGGGTATACGCCAGATCGCCGTCATCTTTCCCGATCGTCGTCGCCGCGCCCCGCTATTTCGCCGGCGCGATGCAACTGGGCGGCCTGATGCAGACGGTCGGATCCTTCGGCCAGGTGCAGAGGTCGATGTCGTGGTTCGTCGACTCTTACGCCTCAGCTGGCCCAATGGCGCGCGATCGTCGAACGTCTGTCGACCTTCCACCGCGCGATCGTCAAGGCGCGGGCGGAAACCCACGGCGGCTTCGATGCCAGCGGAGCGGCGGACGGGCCACGTGTGCGGCTGCGCGATGTGACCATGAGCCTGCCGGACGGGACGAAACTGCTGGACCGCGCGGACCTGACACTGACCGCCGGCCATTCGATCGTCATCACCGGCCGGTACCGGAACCGGCAAGATCCACGCTGTTCCGCGTGCTGGCCGGCATCTGGCCGTTCGGCGCAGGGCGAGGTGCGAACTTCCGCCGAACTCGTTCTTCCTGCCGCAGCGCCCGTACATTCCGCTGGGCACGTTGCGGCATGTGATCACCTATCCGCACGCCGTGGACGCGTTCAGCCGGTCAGGAGATGGCCCAGGTGCTTGCGCGACGTCGGGCTTGCCGCAGCTATGCGACCGGCTGGACAGCGACGAAAACTGGCCGCATGCGGCTGTCGGGTGGGCGAACAGCAGCGGATCGCCCTCGCCCGGGCATTGCTGGCAAAGCCGGACTGGATTTTCCTCGACGAGGCAACGGCAAGTCTCGATCCCGAGGCCGAGACGAGCCTGTATCATATCCTCAAAGCAGCGTCTGCCGAACGCCACGCTGGTGTCGATCGCGCATCGGCCTTCGGTTGCTCAGTTCCACGAGAGGCGGCTGGTGTTCAAGCGCGACGAAGGCTCGGCCGGTACCCTGGCGGAGGTTGCCATCGCCCCGGCCGGATGCCGGCTGAGTGACATGACAGCGCCTGCGCTTCAGCGACATCGCCGAACCGACGCCCGACCCAGGACGGTCTGGCCGACGGCCTATCGCGGCCATCGGCGCAGACACTGGATCGCGGCGATCGTGCCGCCGCCGTCGCCGACTGGGACCGATTGCGGCGGCACTACGACACCTGGTCGGCGCTGGTGCATTTGCGCTTCGCTCAGGACACGACGGATGAGGCGGCCAAGGCGGACCGAGACTACGCCGACGCGCTGTCGCCTGAGGCGGCCGACCTCGAAATCGCGCTGAAACGGCGCCTGTTGGCGGACTGCGACCGGACGGGCTGTCGCCGCGCTGGTCGGCGAGCATGCGCTGCGACTGTGGGAAACCGACGTCACCACCTTCGATCCCGATCATCAAGCCCGACCTGGAAGAGGAAGCGCGGGTATCCGCGCGCTACACCGAACTCCTGGCCTCCGCGAAGCTGGAGATCGACGGCAAGACGGTGAATCTCGCCGGCCTTGGCCCCTATGCCGAGGACCCGGACCGCTCGGTTCGGCACGAAGCCGAACGGGTGCGCTGGGATTTCTTCGAGGCGAACGCTGCGACGCTGGATGATCTCTACGATCAACTCGTCAACGCTTCGCCATGGCATGGCGCGCAAGCTGGGTTTCGACACTTACACCCCGCTCGGATACCGTCGTCTGCGCCGCGTTGATTATGGCCCCGAGGACGTCGCCCGCTATCGGGACCAGGTCGCCCGGCATGTCGTTCCCCTGGTCGGGCGCCTGCTGGAGGCTCGCCGCAAGGAAAATGGCTGGGACAAGCTGCGCTTTTGGGATGAGGCACTGATCGATCCCGCCGGCAATCCCAAGCCCGCCGGAGACCATGACACGCTGGTGGACGCGGCCGCAGAATATGTTCGATGGCATGGACCACCGCCTCGCCGCGTTCTACCGGTTGATGCGCGACGGTGGGTTCATGGACCTGAAGAACCGGCCGGGCAAAGCCGGGGGCGGCTTCTGCACGTCGTTCCCGACCGCGGGCATGCCCTTTATTTTCGCCAACTTCAACGGCACCCACAGCGACATCGGTGTCTTCACCCACGAGATGGGCCACGCCTTCCAGAACTGGGAAAGCCGCGACCAGCCCGGCGTCGATTATCTCTGGCCGACGATGGAGGCTGCCGAGATCAATTCGATGGGCCTGGAATTTCTGTCCTATCCGGGGATCGGCAAATTGGTGGGCGAGCCAGCCGCTGACCGCTTCCGCCGCATGCACCTGATCGGGGCGCTGGCGTTCCTGCCCTATGGAGTTTGCGTCGATCACTTCCAGCACGAGGTCTATGCCCATCCCGAAGCGTCCGCCGGCGGAGCGCCACGCGATGTGGGCGCGGCTGGAAAAAATCTACCTGCCGTGGGCCGACTACGGCGATCTGCCGTTCCTGTCCGAAAGGCGGTCGCTGGCAGGCCAAACCGCACATTTACGGCTCCCCGTTCTATTATATTGACTACACGCTGGCGCAGTGCTGCGCGATGCAGTTCTGGGTAAAGTCGCGACACGACTATGCCGCCGCGATGGAAGCCTACGTCGCGCTCTGTGCCCGGGGCGGCTCAGCTCCATTCCAGGACCTCGTGCGCTCGGCCGGCCTGGTATCCCCATTCGCCGACGGCGCCCTCGCGGATGCAGTGAAAGAAGCAGAGGCAGTATTGAGGGTGTGATAGTGGGCAATTGGGCGCTTGGTTCGCCTTGGTCTCGATGGTCATCGCGAGCGGCTTCGCTGCGTGCGCTTACCCGTTGCGACTTAGCGCCGACACTGTATGGTCCGGCTCGCATCGGATCACCGCCAGCATCTAACCCGCCCGAGCACTGACCCCAAGGACCCAAACCATGCGTCCCTCCGGCCGCACTTCTGACGAACTTCGGAACGTGTCCATCACCACGGGTTTCTCACGTCACGCCGAAGGGTCCGCTCTGATCCGCATGGGCAACACCGAAGTCCTCTGCGCCGCCAGCGTCGAAACGCGCGTCCCGCCGTTCTTGCGCAACACCGGCCTGGGGTGGGTCACCGCCGAATACGGCATGCTGCCCCGGGCAACCCACACAAGAGGCGACCGGGAGGCGGCGCGGGGAAAACAATCCGGCCGAACCCAGGAAATCCAGCGCCTGATCGGCCGTTCGCTGCGTGCCGTGGTGAACCGCGCGGCGATGGGCGAGATCTCCATCACGCTTGACTGCGACGTCTTGAACGCCGACGGCGGCACGCGCTGCGCCGCCATCACCGGCGCCTGGGTTGCGCTGTCCCTGGCGTTTCGTCACCTCATCAAGATGAATGTGCTGAAAACGACCCCGCTGACAGGCCAGGTTGCCGCGGTATCCTGCGGCATCGTCGCGGGCACCCCGGTGCTGGACCTGGACTATGACGAGGACTCCAGCGCCGACGCCGATTCCAACTTTGTGCTGACCGATGGCGGCGGAATCGTCGAAATTCAGGCCACGGCAGAGAAGTCCGCCTTTGGCGAGGCCCATTTTCGCGAACTGCTGGCCCTGGCCAGAAAAGGCACCGACGCTTTGTTCGCCACTGCAACGCCAGGCGCTGGACACCTGATGCTCCGCAAACTCGCCGGCGGCCAGAAACTCGTGCTCGCCAGCCACAACACGGGCAAGCTTCGCGAGATCGAGGCGTTACTCAAGCCTCGCCGGATCGAAGTCATCTCCGCCGCTGCGCTCGGCCTGCCTGAACCCGAGGAAATCGCCCCCGACTTCGCAGGGAATGCTCAGATCAAGGCCGTGGCGGCCGCGACCGCAAGCGGCTTGCCCGCACTGTCCGACAACTCCGGATTTTGCGTCGCCGCGCTGAACGGCGCACCCGGTGTTCACTCGGCCCGATGGGCCGGCCCATCGAAGGATTTCGCCGCCGCGATGGCGACCGTGCATCAACGGATCGGTGACAATCCCGATCGCCGCGCCTGGTTCGTCGCCGCCCTGTGTCTTGGCTGGCCCGACAGCCATACCCAGACCTTCATTGGCCGTATCGATGGCACCGTCGTCTGGCCGCCCCGAGGCGACAACGGCTTCGGCTACGATCCGATGTTCGTCCCGTCCGGCGGCCAGCAAACCTTTGGCGAGATGAACCCGGACGACAAGCATGCGGTCAGTCATCGCGCCAGAGCCTTTGCGCAGGTGCTGGCATCCTGCTTCGCTTGATGTAGAATCAAAAGGACGCCCAAGGGGGAGGTGGACATGCGATTTCGTCATCTGGCCGTGGCCGTCGCGCTCATGCTACCAGCCGCCATCGCGCAGGCCGAACTGCCCGCCACGGTCAAGGTCGGCATCCTCAATGATATGAACGGTCCGTTCGCTGATCAGTCCGGCAAGGGATCCGTGGTCGCCGCGCAAATGGCGGCCGAGGATTTCGCCGAACAAGGTGGCGGTTTCCAGGTTGAAATCCTGGCCGCCGATCACCGCAACAAACCCGACGTCGGTGCTCAGATCGTTCGAGAATGGGTCGATCGGGACGGCGTGGATGCCGTCGCCGACGCAGTGAACTCCGGGGTTGGGCTGGCGGTGAACACCGTGATGGCCGAGAAGCATCGCACCTTCATCGCCACCAATGTCGGCACCTCCGACCTCACCGGTAAGTTCTGCCAGCCCACCACCGTGCAATGGACAATGGACACCTACGCGTTAGGTAACACCATGGCCCGAGCGATGGTCGAACAGCACGCCGACACCTGGTATTATATCAGCTTCGACTATGCGCTCGGTGCGGCTCTGGAACGAGAACTCCAGCGCCGTGCTCACCAGCCTCGGCGGCAAGGTCCTGGGCTCCGTCAAACATCCGCTCGGCAGCACCGACTTTTCATCGTACTTGCTTCAGGCACAGGCGTCTGGGGCCAAGGTCGTTGCGCTGGCGGACACCGGAGCCGACCTCATCAATGCGGTAAAGCAGGCAGCCGAATTTGGCCTGACGCAGAAGCAGCTTCTCGCCGGCCTGTTCACCCAAATCGTCGATGTCGATTCGATCGGCCTTCAGGCGGCCCAGGGTCTGACGGTGACCGAGGCTTTCTATTGGGACCTGAACGACAATACCCGCGCCTTCGCTCGTCGTTTCGCTCAGCGCTTCAATGGCCGAATGCCCACCGCAAACCAGGCTGGTGTCTATTCTTCTGTTCTGGCCTATCTGAACACAGTCAAGGGGGCAAACTCGATCGTGGGCGAGGATGTGATCGCCCAGATGCGCAGGCAACCGATTGAGGACAAACTCTTCGGCACCGTTATGGTGCGCCAGGATGGCCGGGCGGTGCACGACATGTACACCTTCAAAGTGAAATCACCCGCCGAGTCCAAGGCGAGGTGGGACGATTATTCCGTGCTGGCACGAATTCCGGGCGATCAGGCCTTCCGGCCGTTGAACAAGGGCGGTTGCAAGCTTGTTGCAAACTAGACCCGCTGCTAGATTAGTATTAAATCCTAGGCGATTCCATCAGCCTCAGGTCGCGTCGCGATTGGAGTCAGGCTGGTATCGCTCTAGCGTCCATCTTTCTAATCAACTTCGGACAGGCCCTGGGAACTGACAATGCCCGAAACGATCACCGCGGAAACCTGGCCCAGCGCGATGTACGATTTGCTGCGCGCCAACAACGTCACCCAGTTTTGTTATGTTCCCGATGCCGGACACAAGGTGCTGATTGATCGGTCGCTCGACGATCCGGACGTGCATTCGGTGCCGCTGACCACCGAAGAGGAAGGCGTCGCCATGGTCGCGGGTGCTGACCTCGGCGGCCAGCGGGCCGTGTTGCTGATGCAGTCCTCGGGCGTCGGGAACTGCATCAATATGCTGTCGCTCACTCAGGGAGGCCGCTTCCCGTTGCTGACGCTGGTCTCGATGCGGGGCGAGTTCGGCGAGGGTAATCCCTGGCAGTTCGCCATGGGCCAGGCGGTGGAACCGGTGCTGAAGGCGATGGGGGTAATCGTGCTGAGAGCAGAACATCCCAACGATGTCATTCCGTGCGTGAGCGCCGCCATCACCATGGCGTTCCAGTCCGGCCACCAGGTCGCCGTTTTGCTCACCCAGCGCCTGATCGGTGCCAAGAAATTCTAGGGAGCAAACGTTCATGGCCAAATTGAGCAAGCTCCAAACAGCGACCTTGCCCGATGCCGTGCTGGATCGCCGCGAGGCCGTGCCCGCATTGATAGAACGTCCAGGCGATTTCCTCATGGTTGCCGGCCTCGCCGGCACTGCCTGGGAACTGTCGGCGCTGACCCACGAATCACCCAGCCTGTTCGGTCTCGGCGGTGCGATGGGCGCGGCGGCCATGATGGGTCTGGGCCTGGCGCTGGCCCAGCCCAAGCGGCGCGTGCTGGTGGCCACGGGCGACGGCGAACTGCTGATGAATGTCGGCGCTTTGGCAACGATCGCTTTGCAGAACCCGCCAAACCTCACCATCATCTGTGTGGACAATGGTCACTACGGTGAGACTGGTAACCAGGACAGCCATACCGGGCTCGGGGTGCGTCTCGACATCATCGCTGCGGGCTGCGGCTTCCCGGTCGTGCACGTGATCAACACCCAAGCCGACATGGCGGAAGGCCGTCGGCTGGTCCGCGAGGGCGGCGGCTTGTCCTTCATCCTGCTGCGCGTCACCGAGGGCCCGGCGACACATGACGGGAAGAAAAACCTCGTTCCTCATATAGAACGGGATCGCTTCAGGGCAGCACTCCTTGGGTGACGACGTCACTCTGTTACGACTACAACTCGAATGGGGCGCCGACGAGGCGATCGATCTTGACCCTGTCGATCGCCTGCGGCCGCTCGAAAACAGACCGTTCCTCGTACCGCGGCCCCTCGCCATACCCGGGTCGCCTAAGGGTACACCCGGCGAGCGGGCCTTGGCCGCTGCAACTCAGGCCAACACGCTCGACGAACTTCGCGCCATTGTTGCCGACTTCGACGGATGTGCTCTGCGCGACACCGCCACCAATCTGATCTTCGCCGAGGGCAACCCGGCCAGCACCACGTTGATCATCGGCGAACCCCCCGGCCGCGAGGAGGATCGCAGCGGCCGTGCCTTCGCTGGACCCGAGGGGCAGTTGCTCGATCAGATGCTCGGCAGCATCGGATTGACGCGTGGGGACCTGATGCTGACGCCGCTGCTGCCGTGGCGACCGCCAGGTGGGCGTCCGCCCTCTCCCGGCGAAATGGTGATATGTCAGCCCTTCCTGCATCGCTTGATCATGCTGCTGAAACCTCTTCGGATGGTGCTGTTCGGCGGGACTGCCGCGCGAACCATGCTTCCGCGGACGCAGAGCCGCCGCCGCGGGGCACGGGCCTGGGAAGAAGCAAGCATATCAGGTATGCACGGGTCGCTGCCCGCGCTGGCCCTGCCTGGCCTCAGTGAAATGCTGAAGAACCCGCTTCTGCGGCGGGATGCATGGGCGGGATTGCGATTGCTGCGCAGGTCACTCGACGCAGTACAAACGCAAACGTGAGAGTCCCTTAAATCCCCCTAAGTCCATGATATTCGTCTCTCGTCTCATTTGGTGAGTGCATTCTCACCACAGGTGGTTGCGTCTCACTGCCGGAGCGGCTAGCGAGACGGTATGCGAGGGATCGATTACACTCTCTCCTGCCTTCCAAAAGCTCGAGCATTTATTGCTGGGGCTGCGATCCTTGCGGGCGCATTTACGTCTGCGGCTCATGGTCAAATGGCCGGATCGGGAAATGGCAAAGGGACACAGGCTGCAGACAAGCGCGCCGATGAGGTTGCGTATCCGGCTTTACGCGTACCGCAATCGCGGCGCACCCGAGGTGGCACTTCCGCAGCCACTGACACCGAGCGATGTCTCTCTGATGCGGAGGATTTTTGCTTTCCAGGCGCGCGGAAACATTCCGGAAGCAGTTCGAGCGGTCGCGGATCTGGATAATCCGCTGTTGCTTGGGACCGTGCTCGCGGATCGCTATCTCGGTCAATATCATCGCTCCACGCTGGATGAGTTGTCAGACTGGCTGATGCGGTATGGGGATTTACCACAAGCACCGTCCGTCCATGCCCTGCTGCTGACCCGGCTCCCGAAAGGGGTGACGCCACCACCCTCTCCGGACGGTGTCGTTGCCGGCTGCTCCAGCGAATCCGATCCGGTACCGGAAGATCTTGATCCACCAAGTGACCATATCGTCCGCGATCCGATACTTGATCGTACCGTCGGTGATCGCACGCAGCGCGGTGACTGGGCGTCGGCCTTGCGGCTCATCGCATCCTCCCGAAGTATCTCGCTTGCTTACGCCTCGCAGCTTCGTGCCGAGATTGCACAAGTATTATTTGTACGCAACGATGATGCCGATGCACTGCTCGTGGCGGAGGTGGCTCTGAACGGTGCCCCCGCCGCGGATCAGTCCAGTCTTGGCTTCTATGTTGGCGGCCTCGCGGCGTGGCGGCTCAATCGGTTCGAACTGGCGCGCACCCTGTTTGAGGGTGGCGCCACTGCGACCAAAACGTCCGCGCGGCTGCATGCGGCCACGGCGTTCTGGGCGTCGCGTGCCACCCGGACGATGCACGATGCGGCCGGAACGGTGAAATGGCTTCAGGTTGCCGCCGAGGAGCGGCTGACCCTGCACGGGCTACTGGCGCGGCGGATTTTGCGTATGGATGGCGGAATCCTTCCGAGCGGCGGTTTGCTCAGTCAGGCGGACGTCGATGCGGTCGCCGCCACGCCGAATGGCTGGCGCGCGTTCGCACTCCTGCAGATCGGTCAGCCCGATCACGCCGAAGCGGAACTGCGTGCCCTGTGGTCGAGTGCTCGGCAAAATTCGGTGTTTGGCCAGTCGCTGATGATGGTGACAGCGTCTGTTGGGTTGACTGACTGTGCCGCGCAGATGGCGGATGTGCAGCAGTCTCAGGATGGTCGCGGGCGTGTCGAATTGCGCTTCCCGGTGCCGCGGCTGGTCCCGGCCGGTGGCTTTAGTGTCGATCCCGCGTTGGTGTATGCCGTAACCCGCCTGGAATCCAACTTCGACAGCGCGGCGATCTCGCCCGCGGGCGCCCGCGGGTTGATGCAGATCATGCCGACAACCGCCCAATACATTACCGGCAATTCGTATTACGCCCCGGAACGGTTGCACGAGCCGTCCGCAAATCTCGCGATCGGCCAGCGCTACCTGACGTATTTGTCTCGCCAAGATGGGGTCGATAACAATCTGATAAGATTACTTGCAAGTTACAATTCGGGACCTGGAAATTTTGCCCGCTGGGGTCCGGGGGTCCGCGACAACGACGATCCTCTGCTGTTCCTCGAAGCCATTCCGGTGACCGAAACACGGGCCTTCGTCTCACATGCCTTGGTTTATTCGTGGATTTATGCCGCCCGCATGCGTCTGCCCGCCCCTAGCCTGGACGACCTCGCGGCCGGTGAATTCCCCCGCTTCACGCAGCCGCACCAGGAGCGCAGAATGGGGCTGTCGCCGCTGGGATTGCACTGATACCCGGCGCGCCCAGCCGCCGGAGCAGAACCCATGGCCAGCTTAAATGAAACCCGCCCGTTCATCCCGGTCAACATCGCCGTGCTGACGGTGTCCGACACTCGCACCGCCGCCAACGACACCTCAGGCAACACGCTCGCCGAGCGCATCCTCAAAGCCGGCCACAAGCTTGCCGCCCGAGCGATTGAGAAGGACGACACCGCCGCGATCGAGACGCTCCTGCGCCGGTGGATCGCCGATCCTGAGATCGACGTCGTCATCACGACGGGTGGTACCGGCATCACCGGCCGCGACGTGACACCGGAGGCCTTTGAACACGTGATGGAAAAACGCATCGAGGGCTTTGGCGAATTGTTCCGCATGCTGAGCTACCAGAAAATCGGCACGTCAACTATGCAGTCACGCGCTATCGGCGGCGTCGCCGGCGGCACCTATCTGTTCGCACTGCCTGGCAGCACAGGTGCCGTAAAGGATGGCTGGGACGGTATCCTGCTGTCCCAGTTGGACAACCGGCACCGGCCCTGCAACCTGGTCGAGTTGATGCCCCGATTGCAGGAACACCTGTCAGCTCCGGCCGTATAGCCGCCACAGGCTGTCGGCCGCCAGCTTGGCGCGAGCGTGGGCCTCCGCCTCAGTCGGCGGCTCCGCTACCCGCATAACCATCCGGATCAGCAGGCCGCGCATCAGAATGGCGAAGAAGATCTCGGCCATCTCGTGCGTGTCGGCGCCGATCAGAAGCCCCCGTTCGCGCACCGGCTCCAACAATCCCATCAACCCCTCGACCATACTGGCACGCCCAAACCGATCCAGGGTCTGAGCAACATCCGGGGCGATTTCTGCGTTGACTATCGCCAGACGATGTGTGGCGAGAACCTCTGGCTGGCTAAGCTCGCACAGGAAGGTCGTGCCAAAACGCACCAGTGTTTCGCGCAGCTCCTCCGGGCTGTCGGGCACCGGCAGGGAGAGGGGCGCGCGCATGGATTGAGCGCGCTCGGCTATGCAGCTTTCGAGCATTGCTCGCTTGCTCGGGAAATACACATACAGGTCACGTTTGGAGACGCGTGCCAGACGGGCGATGTCGTTTGTGCTGGTGCCTTCGTAGCCAAACTGCATAAACGCGGCGAAGGCGGCATCAATGATACGGTCCCGGGGAGAACTCGAAGTTTCGCGCATCATGGTCCTTGACTGGTACCAACCGGTACCGTAGATGGGTCGAACCGAGTACCGACAGGTACCGGAGGATAGCGGCGCATGAGCGAACAAGCCAACTCTCCCGTCGTCCGGCTGGACCATGTCGCCCGCACCTACCGAGTCGGCGCGGTGTCGATCCCGGCGGTCCGCGATATCAGCCTGGACATCGCCCGCGGGTTTTCAGCGTCATTGTCGGCCCGTCCGGCAGCGGCAAGACGACGCTGCTGAATATGATCGGCTGCATCGACATGCCCGACACCGGCCGGATCGAGGTCAGCGGCGAGGATGTGCTGCGTCTGTCGGACAACGCGCTGGCCGATTTCCGCGCGCGCCACATCGGCTACGTCTTCCAGTCGTTCAATCTGATCCCGGTGCTGTCGGCGTTCGAGAACGTCGAATATCCGCTGCTGCTGCTGGCATATCCGCCGCGGAACGGCGGCGGCGGACGCTGGCGATGCTGGCGGCGGTCGGGCCTGGAGGCGCAGGCGAACCAGCGGCCGAACGAACTGTCGGGCGGCCAGAAGCAGCGCGTGGCGATCGCTCGGGCGCTGGTCAAGGAGCCGGCGCTGGTGCTGGCGGACGAGCCGACCGCGAACCTCGACAGCGTCACCGGCGCCGCGATCATCGCGCTGATGCGCCAGATGCAGGAGAGCTTCCACACCAGCTTCATTTTCAGCACGCATGACGAGCGGCTGATGGGGGAGGCCGACCAGACGTTCTCCATTCGCGATGGGATGCTGGTGTGATGATGTTCCGTCTGGCCTTTCGCAATATCTCCCGCAATCGCCGCCGATCGTTCATGACGGCGGCGCTGGTCGCGATGGGTGCGCTGGCGCTGCTGCTGTTTGGCGGGTTCGTCACGAACATTTTCGCCGGGTCTGGAAACAGGGATTGTGCAGAACGGCGGTCATCTCGCGGTTTACCGGACCGGCTATTTTCTGTTCGGGCCGGGCAATCCCGCCGCCTACGGGATCGACGATCATGAAGCGCTGATGCACGAGATCGAGGCCGATCCGGTGCTGCGTGGCATGATCAAGGTGATGACGGCAGACGCAGGCGTCTGGTCGGCATCGCCGGCAATTTCTCCGGCGGCGCCAGCGCCTCGAAGACGTTTTTTGGTGTCGGGCTGGTCGGGGCCGATCGGGAAAAGATGCGCAAATGGAACGAATATGGTGCCGGCCGGGTCTACGCTCCCGATGACCGGCTGAACGATCCCGACGCGCCGCGCGGGGTCATCGGCCGCGGCGTCGCTCGGATGCTGGGTCTGTGCGCGACGCTGCACGTGCCGAACTGCCCGGCACCGGAACCAACGCAGACCGGTGGCCACCGAGTACCGCGCCGCCGCTCGACCCGGCTCTGGCGGATCTGGCGCACGGTGAACAGGGGTCGGAGGCGGCACCGGACGCGACCCCGCGGATCGATCTGCTCTCCGCGACCGCCGACGGTGCGCCAAATATCGTGAGCCTTGAGGTCGCAGGGGTCGATATGCAATCGGTGAAGGAGCTCGACGACAACTATGTCGCGATGCCTTTGGCCCTGGCGCAGCAACTCGTCTACGGCCGGGGCGAGCACAAGGTGACGGCGATCGTCCTGCAATTGCATCATACCGCCGATGTGCCCGCGGCTCGCGCACGCCTGGTCGCACTGATCGCCGAGCGGCACCTGCCGCTGGAGGTGCGGGACTTCACGCGAATTGAATCCGTTCTTCGTGCAGGTGGTCGGAATGTTCAGCGTGATCTTCATGTTCCTGACGATGATCATGGGTGTGATCGTGCTGTTCGCGGTGGTGAACACGATGACGATGAACGTCCTGGAGCGCACCAACGAGATCGGCACGGTGCGCGCGATGGGCGTGCGCCGCTCGGGCATCCGCCGGCTGTTCCTGTTGGAAGGCGCGATGCTCGGTGCTCTCGGTGCTTCGCTCGGCGTGGTGCTGGCGTTCTTGGCGGTCTGGGCGATCAACAATGGCGGGTTTCAATGGACTCCGCCGGGCAATACCGATCCGGTGCCGTTCAAGCTCGCGTGGCCAACGCGGCCGGCGTTGCTGCTGGGCAGCTGGCTCGGTCTGGTGCTGGTGGCGACACTGGCGACCGTTCCGCCGTCAAATCGGGCGGCCAGGAGCCGGATCGTGGATGCGTTGCGTCATGTTTAGGCGAGTGCACAATCCCTATTGTCATGGCTTATTGCCGGTGTGTTCGGGGAATGCTGTGGGCCACCAGTTGCGGCGCCGGCTCGCACAGTTTGCTCAATCATTCCTTCTCGCAGCCGTGCTTGGTCTGGCCTTGCGGCGGCGCCTGGGCGCAGTCCGCGCAGGATATCATCGCCGCGGCGGACAAGGTGAGGAATCCAGGGGAACCGTTTCGTTCAACCACGACGTTGACGGAATATGTGCGTGGCAAGCCGAAGGACAGCACGACCCTCGTGGTGTATTCAAAGGAGGACAAGGCCTCTGGCCAGTTCCGCAATCTGGTGCGCTATGTGGAGCCGCCGCGCGATGCGGGAAAGATGGCGCTGCTGGATGGGCAGAACCTGTGGTTCTACGATCCAGCGGCGAAATCGAGCGTGCGGATTTCCACTCAGCAACGGCTGGTCGGGCAGGCGGCGATCGGCGATGTGCTGACGATCAATTTCGCCGTCGATTACACGGGCACATTGCTTGGTGACGAAACGATCACCGACGCCGAGAAGCAACGCGGAATTGCTGGCATCTCGATTTGCGCGCCGCGACGCCGACGGCGGTTTACAGCCGAGCGGAATATTGGGTGGAGAAGGGCACGTTTTGGCCGGTCAAGACGAAATTCTATTCCGACAGCGGGCGGGTCCTGAAGGTGCTGTACTATCGCGAGCTTCACGCAACGGCTCGGAGCGGTGCGGCCTGGGGCGGCGGTGATCATCGACGCCGTGGATGCGACGCTGGTGACCACGGTGCAATTCGACAATCCGGCGTTCCAGGATATTCCGGACTTCTGGTATCAGCGCGATTATCTGCCGCGGCTGCGGCCTGAGTGATGCGCTGGTTTCCGCTGGCCCTGGCGTTGGCGGCCGGCCCAGCCCTGGCGCGATGAAGATACCGATCTGGAACGGATCCCGATGGAGCCGGCGCCCGCACCGGAAGTGCCGACTACATCCTCGAAGAATGTCAACTATCTCGGCGAGCGTTCTGCTTATCAGGACTGCGGACGAATCTCGCAGTGCCATTCCCGCCGCCGACCCCTGCGAGCTGGGAGAACTGGCTGTTTCTCGACACGAGGGACGAATGGAGCCTGGGCGACGAATGGCGGTTGAACTACAGCGGCCGGCTGAATTTCCGCACCTCCAACGCATCCCGTTCCCCAATCACGACAACGTGCTCAACGAGATGCGGGAACTTTACGTGCAATGGCAGCCTGATCCCGACCGTGTGGATCGAGCTGGGGCGAGTCAACATACGCAATGGCGTCGCACTGGGCTTCAACCCGACCGACTTTTTTCGCCCGCGCACGGTCATCGATCCGTTGACCGCCGATCCATCCGTCCTGCGAGAGGATCGTCTGGGCACGTTGATGGTCTCGGTCCAGTCGCTGTGGCGATACGGTTCCCTCAGGTCGCCTATGCGCCCAAGGTGACGCTGCCGACGGCGATTTACGCAGCCGCGCGACGAACCCAACTTCGATCCCGGTTCTGGACCGGACAAACGCTGAGGATCGGTTTCTGGCGAAGGCCAGCCTGAACATCGCCGAAGCGTTCAATCCCGAAGTGCTGTTCTATCATGCCGGCACTCGCACGCAGTTCGGAGCCAACTTGACCGCGCCGGCCGGCCACGACACCGTTGCGTATCTGGAATGGGCGGGCGGCGTGGCGATCGGATCTGATCGCCGATGCGTTTCATTATGGCGAGACGACCGGAACCCTGCCGGCCTCGGTCACCGCGCTGCTGCCGAACGATCCGCAATGCGCGCTTCATGAACGATCTGTCGGTCGGGGCGTCCTATGCCACCGAGAATCGCATGACTTTCAATCTGGAGTATCATTTCCACCAGGCAGGATTTTCATCCGAGGACTGGCACAACTGGTTCGCTGCCTCTGCGCGGCACGGGTTCAACTCCGGGGTGAACGCCGCGCTTTGGTACATCCGGTCCTACGCCCAGGACCAGCAGGAACTGGAGACGCGTCACAGCGCGTTTCTGCGGTTCGACTGGCAGGATGCTTTCATCAAGGACCTGGAGTTGACCGCGTTCGCGAACGTCAATCTCGAGGACGGCTCCGGCTTCATCCAGACAACTGTCGCATACAACCTTTCGCGCGCCTGGACCCTCAGCGTCCTTGCCAGCGGCGCCTACGGCGGCCGGCGATCCGACTTTGGCAGCATACCAACAGCAGAGACGCTGCTATTGCGGGCGGCCCGCTACTTCTGATGCTCCGCGGCCGCTCTACCCAGCCGGCGCAAAACCTGTAAAACACGCCGGGATGCTGACGAGCCGGTTCCGTTTGGTCGGGCTGTTCGCGGTACTGCTGGCGCTGATGGCCCAGCTTGGTGCCGGTGCGAGCGTGCCGGATATGCCGCGCATGCACTTGGCGGCGCTGCTGGGCGACGCCGGGGCGATTTGCCACATCAGCAGTGGCGCTGGTGGGCAGAAGAGCCCGGCGATTCCCGGCCAGGACTGCCCGATGTGCATATGCTGCATCGGCACGGTGCTGGCCGCGGTACTGCCCGTACCGATGGTCTCCCTGCCACCGGAGGTGGCGATCGCTCCAGCACGGTTCGTCGTCACGCCACCTTCCACCGGCCCGCCCCCAGTGCGCTTCGCCATCGCGCGACCGCGAGGACCACCCGCCCAGGCATGAACTGACCCGGTGCCACAAAAGGCGCCGATCTGACGTGTTCATTCCTGGAGCAGAGAAATGTCATTCCGAGTCATTCGGGCCTTGTCGCTTTGCACGGCGAGCTTTTTTGCCTTGCCAGCCGACGCGCTGGCCCACGCCGTGTGCGGCGAACGCGTCTTTCCCGCGACGCTCGCCATCGACGACCCAGGCATCAACGACGAACTATCAATTCCGACCCTCACCTACCTGCCTTCGAACTCCGACGGTGCGCGGGAGTTCGATCTGGGCGCGTTCAGCTGGACCAAGACCATTACTCCCAATGTCGGCATCGTGATTTCGGACGGAGCGACCTGGCTGCATCCCGGCGGATCCGGATGGAACCCTCTGAGTACTGCGTTGCAAGTGGGAAATTTCTGCTGGGCCGAGCACGAGCTGCTGGCCACGGTCAGCTTCGAGGTGGATTGGTCTGGCACGGGAACGGGAAGCCAGACCCAATCTTTCAACACGTATCAACCTGTGATCGATGTCGGCAAGGGTTTCGGCGACCTGCCGAAAAGCCTCAAACTGCTGCAGCCCGCCGCGGTGACGTTCGAGCTGAGCGAGACCTTTCCAGGCCAGTCGGTGACGAACGGGAACCAGAACGCCACCACCTTGAACGGAGGCTTCACGCTCCAATACAGCCTCCCCTATTACAATTCGCATGTGGCCGGGATCGACAACGAATTCCTGAAACATCTGATTCCGATCACCGAGTTCACGTTCAGCAAGCCGGTTTCGAATTTTGCCCCTGGGACCAACGGGGTGACCGGAACGGTCCAACCGGGTGTTGTCTATCTGACCTCTCATTATCAGGCTGCTATCGAGGCGATTCTCCCGCTCAACAGCGGCAGCGGCCACGGCGTCGGGGTGGTCTTCTCGGTTGACCTGTACCTCGACGACCTTCTCCCTCATTCCCTCGGTAGACCCCTGTTCGGTACACCCTGGTTCGGAGGCACCAGGTATTGAAACGATCTCTTCCTCTCTCCTCCGCTTGCCTCGTCGTGCTGTTGGGCGCCGGTCCCGCCTTCGCCCACGCGTTCCTCGATCGCGCTTCCCCGGGAGTGGGGTCGGAGGTGTCCGGTTCCCCGCCAGCGTTGAGCCTGACCTACACCGAACCGGTGGAGCCGCTTTTCAGCACTGTCCAGGTCACTGACGCCAGCGGTGCCCGCGTCGACGAGGGAAAACCGACGACGCAGGAGGACGGGCGCATCCTGGTGGTCAAGCTCAAGACCCTGCCGCCCGGAGATTACACTGTGGAGTGGCACGTCACCTCGGTCGATACCCACAAGACCGAGGGACATTTCACCTTCACCGTAAAACCCTGATGATCAGCGCCGCCACGATGATGGCATTGGTGCGGGGCCTGCACCTGGCAGCGACTTTGTCGCTGCTGGGTACCGCCGGCTTTCTCGCCTGGATCCTGCCCGCGGCAGGGACCGCTCCCTGATCGCTCCGCCGCCGCTTGGTCCGGCTTTGGTGGATCAGCGGTGCGGTGGCCATGCTCGGCCGGCTTGGCATGGTTCACACTGGAGGCCGCCGCGATCGCAGGGGCCGACAATGCGTCCGATCTGCTGGAAGCGCTGCCGGTGGTCGCCGGGAAAACCCGCTACGGAACAAGCTGATGCTCCGGCTTGCACTACTGCTCGTCGGAACGCTCGTCGGGGCTATCGCAAAGCGCATGGGCAGGGCCGGTCCGAGTCCCCCGATCCAGGACACCGGGGCGAGTCAGCGGGTCGCCGTCTACATCACGCTCACCCTCACGGTCGCCGTCTCTTTAAGCCTCCAGGGCTACATCGGTCATGCCGGCGCTACTGCCGGAGCGATCGGCGACGGCCTCGTCGTCTCCGAATGCCTCCATCTCCTCGCCGCCGGCCTTTGGCTCGGTGCCCTGCTACCGCTCTGGATCAGTTTGCGCCTATGGCGTCACCGCCTGCCGCGGCATCGATCTGCGAGCGGTTCTCCCCGATCGGCCTTGCGTGCGTGCTGGTCCTTGCCGGCACCGGCTTCGCCCAGGCGCTGCAGCTGATCGGCAGCCTGCCCGCGCTGTTTGGCACAGCCTACGGTCACATCGCCTTGATGAAAATCGTGCTGTTCTTGCTGGCGCTGGCGCTCGCGGCGATCAACCGGCTGTGGTTGACCGACCGGCTGACGGCGAGCGCGCCCACCGCCCGCCGCAATCTTCTGATGTCGGTCGCTGTCGAGACGCTCTTCGGCCTGGCGATCGTCACGGCCGCCGCGTTCCTCGCCTCCACCGTCCCGGGCGTTCACCAGGACCCGGTCTGGCCATTCTCCTGGCAGTTCAGCGTTGTCACGATGCGCGAGGACCCGGAGCTTCGGCAGGAGGTTTTCGTTAGCTTGCTGGCGATCGGCGCGGGCGTTCTGTTTCTCGCGGCAGCATTGCTGTGGCGGCGGTTCCGTCTGTCCGCCGTGATTGCCCTGTCGGCTATCATCGCGTGGCGTGGGCCGTCGCTTTCGCTGCTGACCACGAAGGCTTACCCGACCAGCTTCCAGACTTCGCCGACCGGTTTCTCAGCCGCCTCGATCGCGCACGGCCAGGCGCTGTTCATGCAGAACTGTGTCACCTGCCATGGGCCCGAGGGCGAAGGCGATGGCCCGGCCGCCCCCGGGCTGCGCATCAGGCCAACCGACCTGACGCAACCCCATGTCTTCGAGCACACCGATGGTGAGATGTTCTGGTGGCTCACTCACGGCATCGACGACCCTGAAGGGGGCCTGGCGATGCCCGGCTTCGCCAGAACATTGTCGCCCGACGATCGCTGGGCCTTGATCGACGATGTACACGCGCACAATGCCGGCGTTGCGATGCAGCAGGATTCCACCCTGGAGGCGCCGGTGCGTGCACCCGCCCTGCCAATTGTGTGCCACGGTTTACCTGCATCGACCATGGCCGATCTCTATGGGCACGCGGTTTTTGTGGTCATGGGAGACGGAGCACCACCAGACGGGACGGCAATTCCGGCGCGGGATGCGATCACTTTGAGGGTACTCGCAGAGACCGTATCCGCAGCCCACGGATCTGCGACGAAGGCATCTACGACCGACTCCAACCCTCCGCCTGGGTCGTGCGTCGCGACCGACCCGACCGCCTGGAACGCATACGCCGTCCTTGCCGATTTGCCACTCGACGAGGCGGGCGGCTCCAATTTCCTGGTCGATCCCGATGGCTGGTTGCGGGTGGCGCAGCGCCCAGGTGTGACGAGCGGCTGGCGATCGCGCGATGACCTTCTCGCAGCGATACGCGGCATTCGCGCCCACCCGATTAAACAATCCAATGGAGGCTCGCATGAACACCATCACTAAGCCGAACCGGATGATATATGCGACGATGGCGGTGCTGCTGGCGGTGCTGTTGCTCGGTGCTGGCGGATTCCTGTGGCTGAGCAGCAGCGGCGGCAATGGGCCGATGGGCATCGGCGGCCCGTTCACACTGGAGGACGGCAACGGCAAGCCCGTCAGCGACAAGGATTTCCGGGGCAAGTTTATGCTGGTGTATTTCGGCTACACGTTTTGTCCCGACGTTTGTCCAACGACGTTGAATGCGGTCGCCGATGCGATGGACAAACTGGGGCCGGCGGCCTCTCGCATCCAACCCCTGTTCATTACGGTCGATCCCAAGCGGGACACGCCGGCGGTGGTGAAACAATACGCCGCAGCATTTGGCCCCAAGATCGAGGGGCTGACCGGCACGCCCGAGGAAATCGCTGATGTGGCAAAGGAATATCGGGTTTACTACGCCGAGCATCGGACTGGTCCGGGTCCCAGCGATTACTCGATGGACCACAGCTCCGTGCTTTATTTGATGAACCCCGACGGTGGCTTCGTCGCGCCGGTGCGGGCGGATCAGTCCGGCGACGAGATTGCTGCCAATTTGCAGAAGCTGATGGGGTGAGCTCTCCCGTTACTCTACTAGAGCAATATCAGCCTGACTCGAAGCGCAGAGCGCCCTCGGGCTGATGAAACTGCTCGCGAATTCAAACGGCTAGGGCGTTTTCAGTCTGGCTGAAAACGCCCTAGCTCCGCCGTGAGAAATCGAACCGTGCTTTGGTGCGGTGCGAGAAGACTGCCGTCATGGCCGGGCTTCCTCCCGCCTGGACCATTACGGAGTGCTCGCGTCTTTTCGCCCAGCACGATAATACTTTATTTGCCCGCGATCTCATCAACTTCTTCAGGAGAATAACCTGCCTCGGCCAGGATTTCCCTGCGTGTGCTCGCCCGAGTTGCGGCCATGGCCGATGCACGTTGGGCGGCGACTCGGAAAACCGGGCCGGTATCGCCGGAATAACGACATCGCCTTCGACCGGATGCTCATAGGCTTCGAAATAACCGGTTTCGATCAGATACGGATCGGTAAACAGATCATCCAGACTATTCGCCTTGCCGCAAGGAATATCCGCCGGCCGCAGTTCCGCCAGCCACTCTGCGGTGGTGCGCTGCCTCATGCCCTCGGTCAGCGTCGCATAGACCGCGTCGATATTGGCGGACCGTGCCTGAACGGAATTGAACCGGGGATCGTCGATCAGGTCGGGCACCCCCATCGCCTCGAACAGCTTGCCCCATTGCGCGTTGCTGTGAGCGATCACGCTGATGTAACCGTCCTTGGTCTGATATGGGCGGCGATGCGGTGTCAGCATCCGCGGGTAGCCGAGGCCCTTTTCCGGCTCCCCCAGCGTGCCGTGCCACAGGTGCTCGACCAGCGTGAACGAAAGGATCGTCTCCATCATCGGCAGGTGGATTTCCTGTCCCTGACCGGTCCGTTCCCGATGGAACAGCGCCATCCCGATCATCGAGGCCAGCATGGCGCCGGTGAGCTTATCGACCACGACGGTAGGAAAATAGCGCGGCGCCCCGTCCGGTCCGGCGTTCAACGAGGCGATGCCGGACACGCCCTGGATCAGGTCGTCATAAGCCGGGAATTCCTGCATCGAGCTGCCTTTGCGGAAGCCGCTGGCGCAGGCGTAGATCAGCTTCGGATTGCGCGCGGACAGCGTCGCATAATCCAGGCCTAGCCGATTGGCGGCGCCGATCCGCATGTTGTGCACGAAGACGTCGGCGGTCTCGACCAGACGCAGCACCGCCTCGCGCGCCTCGGGCTTTTTCAGGTCGAGCGCCAGGCTGCGCTTGTTGCGGTTGAGATTGGCGAAATAGCGCCCATGCCCGGCGTGCGGGACGGGCCGATCAGGCGCGTGGAATCGCCCTCGGTGGTTTCGATCTTGATCACATCGGCGCCCATGTCGCCCAGCGTCTGGGAGCAGTATGGACCGAGCACGACGGTGGTGATGTCGATGACCCGGATGCCGGAGAGCGGGCCGGTAGGCTGTGTCACGATGGTTTCCTCGTCGTTGGGCCCCTGAAGCATCGCCGTCCTCTCGGATTGGCAATGTTCGGCAGCTCGCGCAGTCGACTGCCACGTGCTCGGCATGGGTCGGCGGTACTACGCGGTGCGATTAGGTATGGAATGACCGTCCCCGACGATCGAGCGTCACGCCCGGCCGCACACGGTTCTGCTGATTGTCGCCAGCGCGATGTTCATGGAGCAACTTGACGGCACCGTCCTCGCCACTGCCCTGCCGACCATGGCGCGCAGCTTCAACGCCGATCCGCTGCACATGAATATCGCGCTGACGTCCTATCTGCTGACGCTGGCGATGTTCATTCCCGCCAGCGGACGGATCGCCGACCGTTTTGGATCGCGATCCACATTCCGCGCGGCAATCGCGCTGTTTACGCTGGGTTCGATCCTGTGCGCTCAGGCACCGACTTTGTGGGCGCTGGTCGCCGCTCGGATGCTGCAAGGCGCGGGTGGGGCGATGATGTCGCCGGTCGGCCGGCTGGTGATGTTGCGCGTGGTGTCGAAGGCGGAACTGGTGCGCTCGATGGCCTGGCTGATGGTGCCGGCGACCATCGGGCCGATCGTCGGACCTCCGGTTGGTGGTTTCCTGGTGACCTACCTGTCCTGGCACTGGATCTTCTACATCAACGTGCCGATCGGCTTGGCCGGCATCGCGCTGGTAACGATCTTCATCGATGAGATGAAGGAGCCGACGCGGACGAAATTCGACCTGCGCGGGCTGATCCTGTCGGGCACCGCGCTGGCCTGCCTGATGTTCGGGATCGAGGTCGGTCCGCGGCGTCGGCTCCACCTGGATCGTCGCCGCGTTGCTGGGCCGTTGGTGCGACGTCGGCGATCCTTTACTGGTTCCACGCCCGCCGGACCCCGCGGCCGATGCGCCGACTTCTTCAGGGCGATGTCGGCTCCGGCAAAACAATCGTCGCCGCATGCACCGCATTGATGGCCCTGGAAAGCGGCGCGAACGTGGCAATCATGGCGCCGACGGAAATTCTGGCCGAACAACACGCGCAAAATTTTCGGAGATGGCTCGAACCGCTCGGCGTCGCCGTTGAGTTGCGTTGCGGGGGGATGAAACGCGCCGTGGATACAGAGTCAGAAGCAACTGGCGTTGCAGAAGCCGGGAACGCTGCC
>CAVTFL010000027.1:0-235982 GCA_963733925.1 uncultured Alphaproteobacteria bacterium
GAGGCGTGCGCCTAGCCCGACTTTCGCAACTCGACCTCGGTTTTGGAATTTTGCGCCCTCGGGGTGCGGCTAAAGCCGGGAGACGTGCGGGGTCAACCGACGAGATCCGGCTGAAACCGGCTGCGGTGCCGACCAAGCCCCTTGCGAAACGGCCGCCGGCTTTGAAAGGCTGGCGTCATGTTTCTGCGCCACAAGCTTCGCCGCAAAGACGGCAAGGAGCACCGCTATTGGAGCATTGTCGAGAACCGCCGGGTCTCCGGCGGTCGCACGGTGCAGCGGCATGTGCTGTATCTGGGCGAGATCAACGACAGCCAGCGTGCCGCATGGTGCCAGACGATCGAGGCGTTCGACGAGAACGGGCAGACCGGTAAACAGATCGCGCTGTTCCCCGAGGATCGTGCGGCGCCGCCATTGGATTGCGATGTGGTGCATGTCCGGCTCAGCGGTCTGCGCCTGCGCCGGCCGCGACAATGGGGTGGCTGTTGGCTGGCGTGCCATTTGTGGGATCAGCTTGAGCTGGATGAGTTCTGGTCGCCGCGGTTACCGCCATCACGGCAAGGGACACGCTGGCTGAACGTGCTGAAGACGTTGGTGGCTTACCGATTGATCGATCCGGGCAGTGAGTGGCGGCTGCATCGGCAATGGTTCGAACGCAGTGCGATGGGCGATCTGCTGGGCGAGGACTTCGGCCTGGTGCAGAAGGACAATCTGTATCGCTGCCTCGACAGGCTGCTGGCGCACAAGATGCAACTGTTCAGCTTCCTGCAACAGCGTTGGAAGACCCTGTTCGAGGCCAAATTCGAAGTCCTGCTCTACGATTTGACCAGCACGTACTTCGAGTGCGATCCGCCCGACGCCGGCAAGCGGCGGCATGGCTATAGCCGGGACAAACGCTCCGATTGCGTTCAGGTAGTGATCGCCTTGATCGTCACCCCGGATGGCTTGCCGCTGGCCTACGAGGTGATGCCCGGCAATACCTCGGACAAGACGACGCTGCGCGACTTCCTGCAACGGATCGAAGCCCAGTACGGCAAGGCCGGGCGCACCTGGATAATGGATCGAGGCATCCCAACCGAGGCGGTGCTGGCGGAGATGCGGGCGGCGGAGGCACCGACGCATTACCTGGTCGGCACGCCGCGCGGGCGGCTTGCAAGTGGAGAAGGACTTCTTGGCAAGCCTGGGCGCAGGTTCGTGACGCGGTACAGGTCAAGCTCGTTGAGCAGGACGGCGAACTCTACATCCTGGCACGCAGCGGGGCCCGCCGCGACAAGGAACAGGCAATGCGACGCCGGCGGCTGAAGAAGCTGGTGAAGCGCCTGCACGATCTACGTCAGCAGAAGCTGACCCGCGACCAGTTGCTCATCAAGCTGGGCGCTGCCCGGAAAGAGGCTGGACCGGCGGTTTGGCGGATCGTCGACCTCCAATTGCCGGAGAAGGATCAGTCGTCACGCCAGAGACCTTCGGTTTTCGCCTGAACTGGCAGAACCTGCGCGAGGCCCGCCGCCGCGAAGGAAGTTATCTGCTGCGGTCGAATTTGACCGGCGGCGACCCGGCGCAGCTCTGGGCGTTCTACCTGCAATTGACCGAGGTGGAGCAGGCGTTCAAAGAACTGAAGGGCGATCTGGCGATCCGTCCGATCTACCACCAGACCGATGAGCGGATTGAAGCCCACATCCTGGTCGCGTTCCTGGCTTACTGCCTGCAAGTGACCCTGAAGCAGCGACTGCGGTCGCTGGCGCCGGGACTGACGCCGAGATCGGTGTTGGACAAGATGGCGGCGATCCAAATGGTCGATGTGCATCTGCCAACGACCGACGGCCGCACCGTCATACTGTCGCGCTACACCGAACCGGAACCGGATCAGGTGCTGCTGCTTCAGCAACTGAAGATCCGTTTACCCGACCAACCGCCACCCAGGATCGCCTCGGATGGCATTCCGATAGCAGAATGACATCCCGCGCTGTGGTGCCGACCTTGACATGCCACACCGAATCGGCGATTCCAAGCCGTGATTTGCGCAAGTGGCCTCCGATACCGGCAGGACGTGCACCGGGGGAGGTCACGCATGGGTGGATTTCGATTTGGCTGTTCGCAGTGGCGTCGCCGCAAACCATCCGTTTCCATATGCCGTACAGGGCGAAATTCCTCATCGCCCGGCAGTTGCCGACCCCTTCTCGAGGCACGCTGCGCTGGCGCGAAAGACAGGATTGCCACGCGCTCCGCGACAGCCCTCACAGTCGCTGATTTCTGCGGGAAGCGCAAGCGTCGCCATGCGTCCTCGCCCCCCCTCTCCTACCGGGGTGTGTTACCCAGGATGTTAACCCAAAAGGGGATTAGAGAGGGCACTAAATCTTTAACTCACTGATTTGATTGGCGTCCCCGGCGCAATTCGAACGCACGGCCCCAAGATTAGGAATCTTGTGCTCTATCCTGCTGAGCTACGGGGACACGCGCGCCCCATATAGCAGAAAACCCCCAAAAGCGAAGCCCCGAGCGTGCGAGGCCAGCAGTTCTCAATGCGATTAAGTCGCTGTCGCGGCAACGGCGGTAAGTCGCGAATACAACAGTTGGGGTGAAACGTTTGGCCGCACCAAAATAGGGGATTCGCAAGAACCCTCGAATGCGATTCGTCGGGTGCGTGGGTCTGCTCAATTCCCTGCTTGGGTCGCTGCGAGGCTGCTTGGACCGGTTTCCGGACAAGCGGCGTGGCATGAATACGACCTTTGGCATGGGCGACATCGGAATGGCGGCCTTCTCGGTGTTTTTCATGCAGAGCCCGTCGTTCCTGGCACATCAGCGGCGGTTCGAGCAGGGGCATGGCCGCTCCAACTGCGCCAGTCTGTTCGGCATCGCTAAAATCCCCTGCGACAATCATATTCGGGACATGCTCGATCCGGCCTCGCCGATGCTGTTGCGTCCGGTATTCGCTGAAACCGTCGATCAGCTTCAGCGGATCGATGGCGGACTGGAGGTGTTCCACCGCCTCGACCGACGGGTGCTGATCGCGCTCGACGGCACGGAGTATCATTGCTCACGAAAGATCCATTGCCAGCACTGCTTGACCCGGGTCAGGGGCAGGGGTGGGACGGAATATTACCATGCCATGCTGGCGGCCACGCTGGTGGCACCCGGGCATGAGAAGGTCATCCCGCTGGAGCCGGAATTCATCGTCCCGCAGGACGGCGCGGAGAAGCAGGATTGCGAGAACATGGCGGCCAAGCGCTGGCTGGCCACCAACGGCCAGCGCTACGCGGCACTCGAGGCCGTCTATCTCGGCGACGATCTGTTCTCTCGCCAGCCGCTCTGTCAGGCGGTACTGGACGCCGGCGGGCATTTCATCTTCGTCTGCAAGCCATCGTCGCATCCGCTGATCCAGGATTATCTCACCGGTATCGGACTGCCAATGGTCGAGCAGACGGTCAAACGCGGCAAGCAGCGCTTCGTCCATCGCTACCGCTGGCTGCATGACGTGCCACTGCGCGACGGCCTCGACGCACTGACGGTCAACTGGTTCGAGATCGAGATCATCAACGCGCGCGGCGAGACGACCTACCGCAACAGCTTCGTCACCGATCTGGCGGTTGCTGCCGACAATGTCGTCGAACTTGCCGCCTGCGGCCGGGCCAGATGGAAGATCGAGAATGAGACGTTCAACGTCCTGAAGAACAAGGGCTACAACCTTGAGCACTGCTTCGGGCACGGGAAGCACAATCTCGCAGCCATTCTGGTGAGCCTGAACCTGCTGGCGTTCGCATTCCACACCGTCTGCGACATCGGCAACCAACTCTGGCGCGGCGCGCGCGATAAACTCGGGCCACGCTATAATTTCTTCAACAAGCTGGCGGCGATTACGATCTACCTGATTTTCCCATCCTGGGATGACCTGCTCCTCACCCTTGCTTTCGCAAAGCCGCCGCCAATCCCTCCGTGAGGGAGGCCTCAACCTGACGCCGCGCTGTATGCCATTGACGATGACAAACTCATCCATCTGTCGGAAAATCAAAATGAGAATTGCTGGTGCGAGGCGTGTCGGCCGCGCGCCGCCCGCCCCTCGATCGGATACGCCGGATCATTATACCCCGGCGTAGACGGATGCCCCGGCGACACCAGCCGGTCGACCAGCGCCTCATCCTCGGCATCCAGCCGGACCGACAGTGCCGCCACATAGTCCTCCCACTGCTCCTCGGTCCGCGGGCCGCCAATCGCCGCCGTCACGAACCGGTTGTTCAGCACCCAAGCTATCGCGAACTGCCCCGGCGAGACCCCCTTCGCCCGAGCATGCGCCGCGATCTTGCGCGCGATATGCAGGCTTTCCGGTCGCCATTCCAATTCCAGCATCCGCCGGTCCTGTCGCCCCGCCCGCGTTCCGGCCGGCGGCGGCACATCCGGCACGTATTTCCCCGTCAGCACCCCACGGGCCAGCGGGCTGTACGGCACCACCCCTAGCCCAAAATATCCGCACGCCGGCAAGTGCTCGGTTTCAACTTCGCGGTTCAGCAGATTGTACAAGCGGCTGGCTGGCCACCGGCCGGTCGATCCCCGCCTCGTCGCACAGCCGGCAGATCTCCGCCACGCGCCAGCTTCGGTAGTTGGACACCCCGAAATAGCGGATTTTCCCGACCCGGATCAGATCGGCCAGCGCGTGCACCGTCTCTGCCAGCGGCGTCGCATGATCCTCCTTGTGCAGATACAGCACATCGATTGTCTCGATGCCCAACCGCCGCAGGCTGGCTTCCACCGCATGCTGCACATGGCGCCGCGACAGCCCCCTGGCATTCGGCCCCTTTCCTGTCGGGTTGGCGCACTTCGTCGCCAGCACCCACCAGGACCGGTGCTCGCGGATCGCCCGTCCCACCACCTCCTCCGACTTGCCGCCGTTGTAGCCGTCGGCGGTGTCGATGAAATTCACCCCCTGATCCCTCGCCCGCGCGACGATCCGGCCGGCCGTCGCGTCGTCGGTGGGACCGCCGAACATCATCGTGCCGAGGCACAGCGGCGACACCTTCAGCCCGCTGCGACCCAACGACCGGTAGTCCATCCATCGCCTCCTGTTCGCCTCTGTCCAGCCTAGTCCGGACGCGGCTTGAATGCCCCGATGGAAACGCCACCAGACGCCAAGCCGCCGTCGCTTGCCGTCGCTGTTCATCAGCTTCGTCAGCATCGGTATGATGAGCTTCGGCGGCGGCCTCGCCGCCTGGACGCGGCGGGAAGTCGTGCAGAAGCGCGGCTGGCTGGACGACAGGCAGTTCCTGTCCGGCTACGCGTTGTCTCAGCTTGTGCCAGGCGCGACCAACGTCAACCTTGCGGTGTTCATCGGCACGCAGATGCGCGGCGCTGCCGGAGCGGTCGCCTGCTTCTGCGGTCTGACCGCATTGCCGGTGGCTATCGTGCTGGTCTCGGCGTCTGGTATCTGCGTACTCAGGGCAACGCGGGTGGCGCTGGGTCAGCATCGCACTGGGCGGCATGGGCGCGGTCGCGATCGGCCTGAACCTCGGCACCGGGGTCCGTCTGGCGCGAGCGCAACATCAGCGGATGGTCCCGATCGTCATCACCGCTATCGTTACGCTGTCGATCGGCCTGTTCGGCTTCTCGCTCGGTACATGTGCTTCTGGTCATGATGCCGGTCAGTCTGATGGCCGCCTGGCTGACGCGGCCGCGATGAGCCTGGTCCTGCTGCAACTGATCGGCTTGTTCGCCGGTCTGTCGATGCTGGCCTTCGGCGGCGGGGCCGGCGTGATCCCCGATATGCAACGCGCCGCCGTCGACCAACATCACTGGCTGACCGCGGGGGAGTTCCTGGACATGTTCGCGATTTCCCGCGCCGCGCCTGGGCCGGGATCACTGATCGTGCTGTTGATCGGGCTGAAAGCCGCCGGTACTGGCCGGCGCGGCGGTGTCCTTCGCGGCAATGTTCGCGCCGTCTTGCCTGGCGGTGCACGTGGTCGCCCGCTGCTGGCAGCGAGCAGCCCGCTCTGCCTGGCGCGCGATGGTGGAGCGCGCTTTGGCCCCCGTCGCCGTCGGCCTGACCTTCGCCAGCGGCCTCGCGCTGATGCGCGGCACGGAGCACGGCTGGTTGCCTTGGGCGCATGACGATCATCAGCGCGGCGTTGTTCAGCCTGACCGAAATCAACCCGATCTTGCTGCTGGCCACAGGCGCCGGTGTTTTGTTGCTTGTTGGGGTGTAAGTCGTCACCGTATACAACCTTAGGTTGTCGGAGGCGCGTGATTGTCATTATCGGTCGGCATCGGGATCATCACCCATAGCTGCAAGGGATCCGCCGCCCGGCGGCAGCGACGAACGGATTATTCGTGATGCCTAAGCAGCCGTCGCGGCGGCCCGCGCCTGATAAGCCGGACACCCCGGAAGAAGCGGCGGTCGCCCGGGCGATGGAGGGATTTTTCGATGCGGATTGGTATCTGCAGCGCAATCCCGACATCCTCGCCAGCGATCTTTCACCAATCACGCACTTCATTCGGCACGGTCTCGGCGAGTGGCGCGACCCCAACCCGTTCTTCGACAGCAAGTGGTATGTCGAGCACTATCCGGATGTGAGCGCCGGCGGGATACATCCGCTGTTGCATTATCTGCAGGCCGGCGCAGCGGAATTGCGCAACCCACATCCTAACTTCGACGCGGTCTGGTACGCCGACGAACATCCGGAGGCAGCCGGCAATCCACTACTGTATCATGTCCGGATCGGACAGGCGCGCGGCTACCCGACCGCGAGACCAATTCGGATCGAGGACTACCTCCCATCGAGTTGTCCGGCACCGCTTCCGCCGGCCAGGATCATCGTGGATGTGGTTATTCCGGTTCATCGCGGGTTGGCGGAGACCAGGCGGTGTATCAATTCGGTCCTCGCTGACCCCGGTAAGCCGCTTGGACGCGTCATCGTCGTGGAAGATCAATCGCCAGATCCCGAGTTGGTCGCGTGGCTCCTGGGGATGGCAGCACAACACCGTATTGTTCTGCTTCGCAACAAGCGCAACCTGGGGTTCGTCGTTTCCGTCAACCGCGGGATGGAAGCCGCCGGAAACCGCGACGTTGTGCTGCTGAACTCTGACACCGAGGTCCCGCCCGGTTGGTTGAGCCGGCTGACCGCGCAGGCCTGTGCCAATCCACGCATCGCGACCGTCTCGCCGCTTTCAAACAACGCCACGATCTGCAGCTATCCCGAGAATGGGGGAGGCCCGATCCCTCTCGGGCATACGCTGGAGGAAATCGACGAGGTCTGCCGGACGGTCAACGCCGGACGGTGGGTGGACGCCCCGACAACCGTCGGCTTTTGCATGTATATCCGGCGCAAGGCGTTGCAGGAGGTGGGAGCCTTCGACGCCGAACGCTTCACCATCGGATACGGTGAGGAAAACGACTTCTGCCTGCGCGCCACTGCCCGCGGCTGGCAACACCGGATCGCCTGCGACACCTTCATCTATCACAAAGGATCCGTCAGTTTCGGTGACCGTGTCGAGACGCTGTCTGCCCGCGCCATGACGCTCCTCCTGGAACGGTATCCCGACTATCAGCGCACCATCTCGCGTTACGTCTGCCTTGGCGCGATCATCCCCTACCGCTTCACGATAACTGCCGGGCTGTTCCGGGAGGCGAAGCTGCCGGTGATTCTGATGATCGTGCACGAACTGGGCGGCGGAGTGCGCCGGCATATCGATATGCTCATTCAGCGCTTCGGGAACCAGGCACGCTTCCTGATGCTGGCGGCAACAGATCGCGGCGCGTCCCTGTCGGTGCCATCGCTGGCCAACCACCCATCCGTCGCCCTGCCCGCGGATCGCAGAGACGACCTGATCGCGCTGTTACGGTCGATGAACGTGTCTCGTATCCACATTCATCATCTCCTCGGTATGGACATGGATATCCGGGCGCTGGCCCACGGTCTGGATGTGCCGTTCGATGTTACGGTGCATGATTATTACGCAATCTGCCCACAGATCAATTTGCTGCCTTGGCGGCAAAGCCTGTATTGCGGCGAGCCGGACGTGGCGGGCTGCAATAGCTGCATCGCGCATCGAAGCTCCTGCGGCGCGCGGGATATCATCACGTGGAGGTGCCGAACGCGCCTGGCAGTTCCGCGAGGCTGACCGGGTGTTCTGTCCCAGCCAGGATGTCCTGACGCGGTTGCAACGGCAGGGCTTGGCGGAGAACGCGGTTCTCGCGCCGCATGAGCCAGTCGAGGCCGGTCCGTGGCCGCTGCGTTTCGTCACTCCGGGCACAGGCAAAATGCGGATCGCCGTGCTTGGTACGCTGGTCAACCACAAAGGGGCTCGCACCGTCGCCTCGGTCGCCGAAATGGCCGATCCAAACACGATCGAGATCCACCTGATCGGCCAAATCGACGGCCCGTTTTCGGAGCGCGCCCTTACGCGGATCAAGGTCACCGGTCCATACAAGGACGCCGATCTGGCGGGACTGATCGAAACAACCGCCCCGCATCTGATCTGGTTTCCCGCGGTCTGGCCGGAAACCTACAGCTATACGCTCAGTGCCGCTATCAACACGGGTCTCCCTGTCGCCGCTACGCGCATCGGCGCGCATACCGAACGCCTGGAGGGGCGCCCGTACACGTGGCTGGCCAATATCGCCACCTCGCCCGCGGCCTGGATCAAACTGTTCGATGACGTTCGCGCCTGTCTCGAGACCAAATGCCCGGACCGCGCCGCACCGAGGCGTCGGGAAGTCAAGGATTTCTATGGCGCGCACTACCTTCGGGACGCCCCTATGCCGCGTCCGGGTCGTCGTCGCGTTCGGCCTTCGAAGCCACGCATCGCGATCGTGCCGGAGCGCTTTGATATCGGCTTTCCGACGCCCTGCGCCTATATTCGTCTGCTGCAACCGCTACACCATCCATCGATTGCTCGAAACTTCGAAGTGATGACAACGGATGCGACCGGGGTTCTCAACACTCAGGCCGACATCATCGTTACGCAACGTTATGCCATCCCGGATTTGAAAACCGCGGACCAACTTGCGGGACATGCCAAACGCACTGGTGCACGCCTCGTCTTTGATCTCGATGACGATCTGCTCGATATCCCACAAACTCACCCCGATGCCGCAGTTCTCCGGCCGCGCGCAAAGGTGGTACGCCGGATGCTGGATGTGGCTGATCATGTCTGGCTGTCCACGCCGGGGCTGGCGCAACGCCTGTTGGGCGTCCGTGGCGATGCGATCGTCGTGGAAAACGGCCTGGACGAGCGTATCTGGACACCGCCCGTGAAGCCGGTCGCCGATCAACCGGTGCGGATCCTATGCATGGGGACGACGACACACGGTGATGATTTCCAATTGATCGAGCCGGCCCTGGTCCGCCTCAAGGCCGAATATACCGACAAAATCGTCATCGATATCCTGGGCATGACCAGCCAGAAACAGCTGCCGGCCGGCCTGAACCGCATCGGGCCGTCGAGCAACGGCAAGCGATCCTACCCTGGCTTCGTCCATTGGCTGAGCACCAGGCAGCCCCCCTGGCACATCGGCCTCGCTCCCCTGCTGGACACGCGGTTCAACAACGCCAAATCCGCGATCAAGGCGATGGACTATGCGGCTATGGGTCTAGCCTGTCTGGCCTCCGACACCCAGGTCTATCGCGGCTCCATCGCCGACGGACCGGCTGGACTGGTCGTTCCGAACAGCGAAGCGGCCTGGTATGCGGCATTGGACGTATGGCTTCGCGACCGCGATCGGCGCCTGGCGATCGCCGGCCGGGCACGAGCGGCATTCCTCGCTGGTGCCAGCCTTGCCAGCCAGGCCGAGGTGCGGCGGGCAGCCTGGGTGCGGCTTCTTGACATGCAGCGCACCCATGCCGCCTGATCGCCCCGACACCGACTTACTCCGCCTCATGGAAATTACCGTCGACCCCGAGTGGTACAAGCGGCGTTACCCGGATGTCGTTGCGGCAAATCAGGACCCAGTCCAGCACTTTATCCAGTTCGGCGTGGCTGAAAATCGCGATCCCAATCGTTTCTTCGACAGCGCCTGGTACCTCGAACACTATCCGGACGTCGCTTCGAGCGGTTTCAATCCACTTCTGCACTACCTACGTGCAGGCGCGTTGGAGCTGCGCAATCCGCATCCGCAATTCGACGCACGCTACTACGTCCAGAAGCATCCGGACGCCGGCGACAATCCCTTGCTCTATCATCTGCGGATCGGCCTCGCACGCGGCTACCTGACCGAAGATCCGATCGACATCAGGGACTACCTGCCAGTAGAAAATCTGCCAGCGCTGCCACGCTCCCGGGTGCTGGCCGATGTTGTCATTCCGATTTGTTATAGTTCTACGACACCAGGCAATGCCTTCTGTCCGTCCTCACCGACCGGACTCACCCGCTGGGACGCGTCACGGTCATCGATGACGCCTCAGCCGAGCCGAGCTTGTCGGCATGGCTGCGCAAACTGGCCGCGGCAGGCCAGATCCATTTGATCCGCAACCGCCGCCAACGAGGATACGCCGCTTGCACGGCGTTGGGCGTCGAGGCGTCCGACACCGACGTGGTCCTGCTGCGCAGCGATACGGAGGTGCCCCCAGGCTGGCTTCATCGGCTGAGCGCCCTGGCCTGGTCGCATCCGCGCATCGCGACGGTATCGGCCTTGTCCAATAACGCCACCGCCGCCGGCGCCCTCGATGTCGGCGGCAGCACGCCTGCTGTCGGGCAAACCCAAGCGGTGACCGACGAAATCTGCCGCACGGTCAACGCCGGCCGGTCGGTGCCCATACCGCGCCCGTTGGGCATCTGCACTTATATCCGGCGCGACGCCCTCCTCAGCGTCGGTGGCTTTATCGAAGAAAACCAATCGGAAGCCGATTTTTGCCGTCGCACCGAGGCAGCGGGCTGGCAGCATCGACTAGCGTGCGACACGTTTGTCTATCAAAAGGGTTCGAACGATTCCGGAAAACCGGGCTCGGGCCGGATCGCGCCAAACCATGCTGGCCTTGCCACACTCGTTGCGCAGCATACCGCCCCGCGTGCCGCCGACCCCTTCCGCTTTGCCATCACCGCGGCTCTATGGCGCCGGTCAGCCTTGCCGGCGATCCTGATGGTAACGCATGACTACGGTGGCGGCATTAGACGGCACATCGAAAGCCTCGCAGAACGCTATCGCGGTCGCGCCCATGTCCTCCTTCTGGAGGGCAGCGACCGCGGTGCAACCTTATCGATGCCAGAGGACGCACACCAACCGGTCCTGAGACTGCCAACTGACCGCATTAACGACATGGTCCGGCTATTGCGATCGGCGAACGTTTCCAGAATTCATATCCATCATCTGCTGCACATGGACATGGATATGCGCCGGCTGATCCACCGGCTCGGCGTCCCATTCGACGTTACTGTCCATGACTATTTCGCGATCTGCCCGCAGGTCAATCTGTTGCGCTGGCCCGAGGGCATCTATTGTGGCGAACCCGGCCCGGCAGGCTGCAATGCCTGTATCGCCGACCTCAGGTCACACGGTGCGAAAGATATTGTCTCCTGGCGGCGCGAAAAAGCCTGGCAGTTCACCGAGGCGGAACGCGTCATCTGCCCCAGCGCCGATGTCAAATCGCGACTGGCTCGTTACGGTATCGGCCAAAACTGCATTGTCGTTTCGCACGAAACGATCAACCCCGGAGACTGGCCTGTCGATCTTCCCGAGCACCCCAACCCACCTCTGCGCATCGTTTTGCTCGGGGTGCTTGCCAGTCATAAAGGTGCCCGCATCGTGGCGGCCGTCGCCGAAGCCGCAGCGCCGGGGACGATCGAAATCCATTTGGTTGGCCATCTGGAAGCAAGCTTTCCCAAGGCCGCGGTCAAGCTCATCAAGGCGACGGGACCATACCGCGACGAAAACCTCGACGCGCTGTTGCGCGGCATCAAGCCGCATGTCTTCTGGTTCCCGTCCTCGGCCGCCGAAACCTATAGCTATACACTCAGTACCCGCTATCGGCACCGGATTGCCGATCGTGGCGACAGAGTTAGGGGCGTTTCCGGAGCGTCTGTCCGGGCGGCCCAACAGCTGGCTCGTGGATCACCGCGCAACCACCGCGGAATACCTGGCGGTCTTCAAGGAGGTCCAAACCAGGCTGCAAGCGCCCGGCCCACCGCCGCGCATCCCGCGTCCGGTGACAAACTCCGACTTCTACGAAAACCACTACCTTGTGCAGGCCGGGGCATCGAGGCGTATCCAACGGTCCGGTCGAAGGCCACGAATCGTGGTCCTTCCGGAGCGCCAGGAAAACGGCGCGCCTTCGACATGCGCCTTTATCCGCTTAATGCAACCACTGGATCATCCCGCGATCGGCGGCTCCTTCGAGATTGTGCTGACCGATACAGAACTGATCTTCGATTTCGCGGCCGACATCATCGTGACCCATCGGCATGCCGTCCCCGACGTCGAAACGGTGGATCAACTGGCCGCTCATGCGTCTCGGGTCGGCGCGAAACTCCTGTTCGACCTCGACGACGACCTCTTGAGCATTCCTCCAGATCATCCCGACGCCGACCAGCTTCGCCCCGGAACGGAGGTGGTGCGCAGGATGCTGGCGGTTGCGGACGCGGTCTGGGTATCCACACAGGGGCTCGCTGACCGTTTGTCCGCCATCCGGCCCGACGCGACGGTCATCGAGAACCGGATAGATGAACGGATCTGGTTTTCGCCCGAGGCACAGGCGTCGGCGTTCGACGACCCGATCCGCGTCCTGTGCATGGGAACGAGCGCTCATGAGCGCGATTTCGCATTGATCGAGCCTGTGCTCGCGCGGCTCAAGACCGAGTACGCCGACCGGATCGTTATCGATGTCCTCGGGATGACACGCGCGCGAGAACTGGCACCGGGTCTGAACCGGATCCACCCATCGCCGCACGCCACGCGATCCTACCCGGGCTTCGTCAACTGGTTGAACGGGATTCAACCCGCTTGGCATATCGGTCTTGCCCCGCTGCTGGACACCCCGTTCAACCGATGCAAGTCGCCGATCAAGGTGATGGACTACGCCGCGATCGGCCTGGCCACACTCGCCTCCGACACCCCCGCCTATCGTGGGTCGATCGCCGATGGGGCCGCTGGACAGCTTGTGCCGAACGATCCGGCCGCCTGGCACGCGGCGCTGGACTGGCTGATCCGCGATCAGGCGTTACGCCGGTTCGTCGCCGGGCAGGCGCGGCTGGCCTTCGCCGAGCAGGGCACACTAATCAGCGACGCGGAGCGCAGGCGCGCCGCGTGGACCTCCCTGCTGCCCACTGCGCGGACCCGCTTGCGGCGCCGCTCTCCCGCGTTAACTATATCGTATGATCAATCTCACCCAACTACCCGAACGCGGCATCATAGCGGTCGAGGGCGATGATCGGGTCGCCTTCCTCCAAGGCCTGGTTTCAAACGACATCGAGACCGTGCGTCCCGGCCATGCGGTCTGGACGGCTCTGCTGACCCCCCAGGGTAAATGGCTCGCAGACTTCTTCGTTTTCGCCGACGCCGGGATGCTGCTGCTGGACTGCGAGAGCGCGCAGGTTCCCATGCTGATCCAGCGGCTGTCGCGGTATCGGTTGCGGATGAAAGTCAGCTTGCGAGGGGCTCCGGAGCTTCGGGTGCATGTCGCCTGGGCCGGCCGCACGGACATCGGTCACCCGGATTGCGGCTCGGACGTCGGCGCCTTGGATGCCGGCAGCGGTATCGTCGCGCCGGATCCCCGGTTGCCAAACTTCGCCTGGCAAATCCTGCACGCCGCATCGCTCGTCACGAATGCGACCCCAGATGACTGGGACCGGTATCGCCTTGCGGCTGGCCTGCCGGACGGGTCCAAAGATATGGAGTCGGATCGCAGGTACGCTGCTCGAAGCCGGATTCGATGAACTGAGCGGCGTGTCCTGGTCGAAGGGTTGCTACATGGGACAAGAGCTGACGGCTCGAACCAAATATCGGGGTTTGGTCAAGCGGCGTTTGGTGCCGGTGATCGTCGACGGGCCGTTGCCACCGACCGGTGCCGGCGTTCTGAAAGACGGCGTGGATGTCGGCACGATGCGGTCGGGGCGCGATGGGATCGGCCTCGCATTGTTACGACTGGACGCGCTCGGTGACGCGCTTCGCTGTGAGCAAGCAATGCTGGTGCCGAAGATCCCAGACTGGATGAGTCTCCCGAAAACAGCCTTGACAGCATCATAGCCGCACCGAAATGCACCGTAGGCCTATGCCTCGTCCGTTGGGATGTCCCGGAAGTAGGGTTCGACCGACCCCTCGGCCTTCATGGTCAGCGGATTCCCCCGCCGATCAAGTGTCTTGCCGACGGCGACACGAACCCACCCCTCGCTGACGCAGTACTCCTCGACATTGGTCCGTTCGACGCCCTTGAATCGGATGCCCACCCCTCGTCGGAGGACATTCTCGTCGTAGAACGGACTTTTGGGGTTGTTGGATAGGCGGTCGGGCGGGACGTCTGACATCGTGGTACCTCAAGGCAATCAAGCGCCGCCCGATAGCGGGTCGTGGCTGACCTGTCCAATCCGGATCGCGCCCCAGGACCTGTTATAGCAACGTCGATCCCCGTTTCAATTCGGGGGTGATCAAATTCGCGTCTAAACTGTACAGCAGAAAGCCTCGTAGTTCCAGCAACCTATCTTGGTGCGACATTGCTAGCTTTCAGGCTCAACAGCAGTGCCAGAACAGTTTCTTTTGCAGCATCCGGAAGCGTTCGGCAACATTACGCTGGCCACTTTGGTTCGGCGCCCTCTCGGCGAATCGGACTAGCAGCCAAACTTGCCGTTAGCGACCGAGAGTTCTACCCCGGAGGCTATCGTGGTAGTTTCGTCTGTAAAATCGAGCGCAAACTGCGCTGCGTCCCCCGCGGCTGCCTCGCTACCCAGGCCAAACAATCCTCCCTTTACTTCAGACAAATCCTCGCCCGAAACTCGTACCCGAACATAGTATATCTTCCCGGGTTCTGCGGTCCATGAAAGGCTGCCCTTACCTGGCATCTGCCATAATGATACCGCCACAGTGACCTGTCCGCTGCTAACATCCTTTGCGAAGCCGCCGCCGCGTGGGAGATCGCAGGTCGAAGCCCCATTTACATCCACGTTGAAAGACCGCCACATCAACATTGCACCAGATGGTCTGTACACGACCAGCCTTGCCTGGTCGGGTGGGGGAGAGCCGATTACGCTGCGACTGACGGGAAAGCCAACGGAGCAGCCGACCAGGATGACCGCGACGATCATCACAGCAGCCAACTTAACGAAACGCATAACAGGGTCTCCTCGGGTTCAATCGCTGCCGATCTCCGCCCATCGTCTGACGGCGGCTCTAACCATGCACGATTTTGCGGCTCGTCACACAGCCATCTCGGCACGTAAATTTTGTCGGGTCCGGCACCCAGGGCATGGGCCCCAACACCTGTTCGCTTGCTCAACCGCGCCTACCAGCCGGTCACGCGCCAGATGACATTGCCTACATCATCCGCCACCAGCACCGAGCCCCCGCCATGGCCGAGCGTCACCCCCACGGGTCTCCCATAGGACACGCGCTCGTCCGAAGATAGGAAGCCTGTCAGAATGTCGCGCGGCGGGCCGACCGGGTGTCCGTGTGCGAAGGGCACGAAGACGACCTTGTAACCACTCAGCGTGCTGCGGTTCCAGGAGCCGTGTTGTCCGATTACCATGCCATCCGGGAAGCCGGGAAGCGTTCCGGCCGGCATCCAGCACAGACCCAGCGACGCGGTGTGCCCGCCCAGGGCATAATCGGGGGTAATGGCGGTTGCGACCGCGGCCGGATCCTGCACCACCCGCTCGTCCACCGTCTGCCCCCAGTAGCAATAGGGCCAGCCGTAGAAGCCGCCGTCGCGCACCGAGGTCAGATAGTCTGGCGGAGTCTCGTCTCCGAGCCCGTCGCGCTCGTTTACCACCGTCCAGAGAGCACCCGTCTGAGGCTCCCACGCCAAGCCGACAGGGTTGCGCAGCCCAGAGGCAAAGATGCGGCTCCGGCCGCTGGCAAGATCGAGCTCGTGGATGGCGGCGCGGCCTTCCTCGGCGTCCATGCCGTCATCGCCAATATTGGTGAGCGAACCCACGCCCACGAACAGCTTCTGCCCGTCGGGGCTTGCCAGGAGGCTCCGCGTCCAATGGCCGCCCGGCATAAACGTGGTCAGCTTTCGTCCCCGGACGATAATGCGGCTGGCATTCGCTGCGTAGGGGAATGCAACCACGCCATCGGTGTTGCCGACGTAGAACGTTTCGCCGACCAGAGCCATGCCGAATGGCTGATTCAGTCCCTCCAGAAATGCCTCCCGGATTTCGGCCACGCCGTTGCCGTCTGCGTCGCGCAACAGCGTGATGCGGTTGGCGCTGACGCCGGTGGCGCCGGCGCGTTTCATCGTGCTGACCATAGCGAAGTCGAGGAGCGATTGGGCGGGTCTGGCCTGGGTCATGGACTCGGCGACCAGGACGTCGCCATTTGGCAGTACCTCGATCCACCGAGGGTGATCGAGATCGGCGGCAAACGCATTGACTTTCAGCCCAGCGCCGACAATCGGCTTTTGCCCCGCTGTCCATCCTCTCGCCGTCGGCATCTTGAGCGTTGAAATCGCGCCCTGCGGCTTTGCCACCGGAATCGACGGCGTGCTACCCCAGGCCGGCTCGTACGTTCCGCCCGCCCATCGCCGCGACAAAAGCGCCACGGCTCCGATCAGCGCGACCAAGCGCGCGAAGATGTCCGAGATGTTCAATGCATTATTTCCCCTGGTCGCACGCAAGCTAACCGAGGCTAGCCGATGTTGGAACCGACGATATGCGGAATGCGGCTACCTGAACGGGATGCTCAGGTAGGAGCATTGCATGATGATGCTGATGGCGCGTGGTGGCGACGTACGAAGGGGCGCCTAATTTCTCGGAGAAGCAATTGCCAACCGCGATCATTGTGGTCTTCGCGTGTGTGTTGACGTTCGCCTGCGGAATACTTGGTCTCGGACTGCAGGGGTTTTCGCCGCACAACATATGTCGAGCGCATGGTGCGAAATGATTACCGCAGTCGTCGGCCTCGTCCCATTGCTTCTGGCGCTGGTGCTGGGGGCTCTTGTTGGGTCAGCTTAGGGGTTTTATTCTTCGCAAAAGTCTGAACGCGAAAGTCTTTCAGCTGGGCAGATTCAACTGGATGTAGCACTGAATGCGCCGTACGCCAGTTTGTTTCGCATTTCGCCGGCGGCGCTGAAACGGACCCTTGCGGTCATTGACAGGTAGGCGATAATTCCTCCGCTGACCCCTGCGGACTGATGATGAACCGATGCCAGGTATCGGGAACTTCGCTCGTTAGCCGGTCGTGCCAGCGGCCGAGCGACTGGCAGGTGGTTCGCAGTCTGATGGCTTGCTGCGCAAGGCGGGATGACGATGAGCTACGAAGCACCGTTCGCTGGGATCAAGGTGGTCGATCTCAGCCAGGGGATTGCCTCCCCGTACGCCGGCATGTTGCTGGCGCAGTACGGCGCCACCGTCATCAAGGTCGAGGTTCTGGATGGCGGAGACTGGGTGCGGGTCAGCGCGCCGCAACCGGGAGGCAACACCGCGCTTTCCGTGATGGGCAATCTCGGAAAGCAGAGCATCGGCCTCGACTTGAAGTCGCCCGAGGGTTGTGCGGTCCTGTGGCGGCTGCTCGAGGGTGCCGACGTGTTCATGGAGGGGTTTCGAACGAGCGTCATTGGGCGGCTCGGCTTCAGCTACGAGGCGGTGTCGGCGCGGTTTCCACGCATTCTGTATCTGTCGATGTCCGGCTTCGGGCAGACCGGTCCTTATGCGGAGCGGCCGGCGATGGACCCGGTCCTTCAGGCATTCAGCGGCTTCAGCGCGGAAAACCGTGACCTCGACGGCCGGCCGATGAATGTCGCCTCGATCCCAGTCGACCTGATAACCGCCCTCTATGCGTTCCAGGCGCTGTCAACGGCGCTGTACGCGCGCCGCGACGAGCCGCGAGGACGCTATATCGAGGCGAGCCTGATGCAGGGGGCGGCGTGGCTCAACACCTATGCGTTGCTTCAGCGCGTCATTTTCGATGGCGATCCGCCGGGGGCGCGCTCGCACAGGGGCGTCTATCCCACCGCAGACGGCTGGATCCTCGTCATTGTCGCGGGTCGCCGCGGATGGGGCGATTTCTGTGAGGCCCTGGAACACTCGGAGCTTGGCAGCGATACGCGTTTCACCACCGTCATGGCCAGGGTCGCCAATTCAGCCATGTTGGTGCCGATTCTCAGCGAGATCCTGGCCAAGCGCTCGAATGCGCACTGGCGAACCCGTTTCACCGAGTACGGTGTCATGCACTCCATCGTCAACGAGTCGCTCGATGCGTTGCGCGACCCGCATGTCGAGGCGACGAGGTTGTTCAGCTACCTGGAACAGCCGGGACTGGGAGTGAAGCTGCCGATCCCGAGCATTCCCGGTGCACCGCCATTGGAGAGCGGGACGCCGCGCAGCACCGCGCCGCTGGCGGGCGCTGACACCGACGCGATACTGACGGCTCACGGCTACAGCGCTTCGGCCATCGCCGATTTGCGCTCACGCGGCATCGTTGCGGGAGCCCTCACGTGAGCTTGCCATACGCACTAACGTGTTGAGCCTGTTCAAGCACGTTCGATCAGCGAACGGACTGAATGATGGTCCCTTGGGTCGCCGATCTACCGGCTGCCACTCTCGATCAGTCGTCGCTGCAAGTTTGTTTGAAGGCTTGCACAAGCTCGGACAAATCCCTCGGTCGCCCGATAAGGGGTTCAATCATGCTTCACCGCCTCATCGTGGGATTTCTCCTGTGGGCAGCCACGACCTTCAGCGCCGGCGCCCAGTCACCCGATCCGCGCGACATCTTTGCTCCGCTCTTGCTTCCGAATCCGGCGAGCCCGACCCGATCTGCCTCGGGCGTTCCTGGCCCCGCCTACTGGCAGAACCGCGCTGATTACGTGATCACCGCGCGCATCGATCCGGTGGCGCACGTCCTGACCGGGCACGAGACAATCACCTACACCAACAACAGTCCGGACGCGCTCGCCATCCTCTGGCTGCAGTTGGACCAGGATATCTACCGCGCCGATGCGCGCGCCGCTGTCTCGCGGCGCTGCTGCCACTACACGGAGGGGGACGAGCTCGACAAAATCGAGGTTGAATCCGACGGGCGAAGCGTCACGCCAGCGTTTATCGTCTCCGACACCAGGCTGCGGGTCAGCCTGCCCGCACCTTTGGGCGTGCACGGCGGTACGGTGCGTGTGCGGATCGACTATCACTACACGATCCCCGGGTCGTGGGGCGGGCGTACTGCGGTGACACCGAGCAGCCAGGGAGACATTTTTGAAATTGCCCAGTGGTTCCCGCGCATGGCGGTCTTTGATGATCTGCGCGGCTGGGACACGCTGCCGTATCTTGGCGCGGAGTTTTATTGCGAATATGGCGACATTGACTATCGCGTTACTGTACCCGTGGGACTACTTCGTTGCCGGTTCAGGGGAACTGCTCAACCCATCCGAGGTACTGACGGCCGCTCAGCGCGACCGGCTCGCCCAGGCTGCCTCGAGCGATGCGACGGTGATGATCCGCACGCCTCAAGAGGTGGGCAACCCAGACGGCCGCCCCATTCATGACGGTGAGCAGACATGGCATTTCCTGATGCGAAATACCCGCGACGCGGCCTTCGCTGCCTCGCCCGCGTTTGTCTGGGATGCCGCGCGGATCAATCTGCCCGGCGACCTGCACGCGCTGGCGATGTCGGTATATCCGCCCGAGGCAGCGGGGCCCGAGCACTGGTCGCGATCGACGGAATACATCAAGGCGGGGATAGAGGAGTTCTCCCATCGATGGGGGTTCCCGTATCCGTGGCCGGTGATGGTCAACCTCGGCGGGCACGGCGCGGGCATGGAGTATCCGGGGATCGTTTTCGACGGCATGGAGGACGCGGGCAAGAAGCTGTTCTGGATCACCACACACGAGATCGGGCACAGCTGGTTCCCGATGATCGTCGGCTCCAACGAGCGGCGCGACGCCTGGATGGACGAGGGGCTCAACACGTTCATCGACGTCTACGCCTCCGACACTTTCAATCATGGCGAATACGCGCCCAAGCGCGATCCGGAATACGCCGAGGGAGGCGGCAACCCGGTGGACGAGATCCTGCCCATTCTCGCCGACGACGCAGCCCCGGCGATCCTGACTCCGGCCGACCAGATCAGCGAGAAGTATCGCCACGCCATCAGCTACTTCAAACCGGCGCTGGGCCTGGTTCTGCTGCGCGAGCAGATTCTTGGTCCGGAGCGCTTCGATGACGCGTTTCGGGCCTATATCGCCGCGTGGGCCTACAAGCATCCCTCGCCGTCGGACTTTTTCCGATTGATGGACAGCCGGGCAGGGGAGGACCTGTCGTGGTGGTGGCGCGGCTGGTTCCAGCGCAGTGCCAGGCTCGATCTGGCGGTCACCCGGGCCGTGCCGGCGGCCGGCGAGCCGCGGCACCTGCATCTGGAACTGGCCAATCGCGGGCGATTGGTTATGCCCGCACTCCTGGAACTGCACATGGTGGCCGGGGGGGCGCAGCGCATCACGATCCCGGTGGAGGCGTGGCGCCAATCCAACTCGCTTTCGATCGACGTGCCGGTGAGCGGAGATGTGAAGGAGGTGATCCTGGACCCGGACCATCGATTGCCGTTGTCGGACCGCATGCCCCACCCGGTTGAGGTGCGGTAGCGCGGGCGCGTTCCGCCGTGACGAACGGTGGTTGTGTTTGAACTCAGAGGTCGTGCGATTGCATGGCCAGTCGGTACGCTCCTGAGAGGGTCGTCTCCATAGCAGCTCCCCAGGATTACTGCGCCGGAGGCGAGAGGCTCTGTTCCTGAACTGGCCCGCGTCCGCCAGCCGGCGGGGGCGGCATATACCCGTTGGGTGGTGGGGGCGGAGCCGGCGGCTGTCCCTGTGGCTGTGCTTGGGGTTGATATTGCGGATACGCTGGCGCGTAACCCTGCTGCTGTTGCGGCGATGGAGGCGGTGGCATCGGCGGTGGAGCGTTACGGGACCCATACCGGGTCAGCACGTCGCGCATCGGGTCGGCGCCCGGATTGCCACCTTGCATCTGGATCACCAACTGCCGAGCGGAGAGGGGTTGCCCGTAGTAGGATTGATCCGCGTGGGAATCAGCAGACATCACGCTGCCCTCCAATGCGACGCCGCCGAACAAACCGCGCGAGGCCGCGAACGCGACGATATCGGCGCCAACCGCGGTCGTCGTCGAGCCCTGCACGCCGGCGCCGAGCGTGGCGATCGCGATCCCGGCATTTGCCCCCAGCTTGATCTGGCTATCGAGTACCGCGTTCAGCCCATGCTCTGTCATAATCAGCATGAGAAGCTGATTGTCTTCGATGCCGAACTGAAAGCCGAAGCTGCCACTGCCGATATTGTAGAACGCGGGGTAGGACCATGTTCCGTTGCCGGCGCGGGCCAGCAGGACGCAGTTGCCGCCCTCGCCACCAAAAAAGAAGCCGGCCTTGAAGATGCGCGGACAAACCATGACGGCTTTGGCGCTCCGCAGCAGACTTTTGGGGTCCTGGGAGACGTTCTGTGTCATCATATCCTGCACCGTCAGCGTGGCGCGATCGACCAGACTCTGCTGCTCGCTCGGCGTATTGGTAGGCGAGCACGCCGTTTGCAACACTCCGGTCGTCAGCACCGTCGTCGCCAGCGTGGCCATTGCCAGGAACCGGTTCATTCGTCTGTCTCTCCCTGCCGTCCGAATCGCTCATAGGCCCACTAGCCGAGTCGTATTCAAACACAAGGGCGTATGCATCGCAGGGAAGGCGTGGCTGTCCCTCCGCCAGCGATGAACCGGACGAATGCGCGGCTTGGGCCGACCGGGGGGCTGGCCGACCGGGGCTGTCTGGCGTGCATTGCCGAAGACGCTGTCGGCTCCGCGCAGACGTTGCGACAACAAAAAGGCCGGGAATATGCCCGACCTTTTGCTGTCCTCGTCTGAAAGAGCGTACTAGCCGCCGTTGGCGGAATTGGCCGCTGTTGCCACATGATCAGTGCTCGAAGAGGTGAACATCTTGCCCAGAACTGTGTCCTTTCCGAGAAAGTGGGAAGATGCCTGCTTCGGGTGATCGGAGAACGCCTGCGCGCCATAAGCCGGCTCATGAAAGCCAGCAGGCACGCCCTGCGCATAGGCAGCGCCGACGCCCAAGCTCATCGCCGCGACGGCGGCAAGAATTCATAGTCTTCATTAGAATTCTCCTATCCAAGCCGGCGAGATGTCCGACCTCGATGGGCAGCAAATGGATATCGCGCGTCGAAAGATAATGGTGCATCGCAGCATGGGAGCTATGCGTTACCCGGTGATATCTCGTCGTTCCATGTGTCCTTCGCATGGCGGTCAGTACGCTCGTCGCAGGCCGATGGGTCAACGGAGAGAGGGAAAGCGAGCAGCAGGTAAGTTTCGCCTCACCGGCCATCTAACAAAATCTTGATGCTCCACCGCAGGATCGGCTCGAACGCGCCTGTGCAATGCTTTTCAGTTGGCGAAGGCCGCCCACGGGACCGGCGTGCCCATCCGAGATAACATCGGCACGATGGGCCTGGGTCCCCCCGGTTTCAAGCGCTCATTGTTGTCAGGTAGGATGGGATATGGCGAATCATCTGCTGGAAACCGTTGAGGGGAAGCGCCTTGCCGACCGGGTGGCATGGCTGCAGTGGGGGCCATATCTGGCCGAACGCGAATGGGGGACGGTGAGAGAGGATTATTCTGCGACCGGCGATGCCTGGACTTATTTTCCATTTGAACACGCCGGTAGCCGCGCCTATCGCTGGGGCGAGGACGGCATTGCCGGATTTACCGACGATCGCCTGCGCTGGTGTCTGTCGCTGGCGCTGTGGAACGGGCGGGATCCGTTCTTGAAAGAGCGGTTATTCGGCCTGACAAACGCGCAAGGCAATCATGGCGAGGACGTCAAAGAACTTTACTACTTCCTGGATGGTACTCCCACCCACTCATATTTGCGGATGCTATACAAATATCCGCAGCCGGCTTTTCCCTACGCTGATCTGGTCGCAAAAAATGCGGCGGCGGGCCTGGATAAGCCGGAATACGAACTGCTCGACACCGGCGTGTTCGACGAAGGCCGCTATTTCGACGTTACGGTCGAATATGCCAAAGCAACCCCGGACGACATCCTAATCCGGATCACCGTCGACAACCGTGGTCCGGATCCCGCGGACCTGCACGTCCTGCCACAGCTTTGGGCGCGCAACACCTGGGACTGGCGACCCGGTATCCCGGAACCCAAGCTCAGTGTCTCCGGGAGCGGCGTGAGCGCCTGGCACAACCGCATGTCGGAGCGGCGATTCGATGTCGATACGAGTGCAAACTGGCTGTTTTGCCGCAATGAGACCAACGCAAACCGTCTTTACGGCGACCACAGATCCGGTCCGTTCAAGGATGGCATCAACGATTACCTGGTTGATGGTCGGACCAACGCGATCGATCACCAAGAGGGCACCAAGTGCGCGGCCCATGTGCTGTTGAGACTGGCGGCCGGCGAAAGCAGGGTCATCCGGCTACGTTGGCGTCCAGCGGCTGTGAAGGGACCTCCGTTTGCCGATCATGATCATCTGTTTGCCATGCGTCTCGCCGAAGCCGACGCCTTCTACGCGGCCCTGCAATGCAACATCACCAATCCCGATGCCCGACGGGTACAGCGCCAGGCTTTGGCAGGCATGCTGTGGTCGAAACAATTCTATCGTTACGACGTGCGCCGCTGGTTGATCGGTGATCCGTTGCAACCAGCACCCCCGCCGGAACGTGAAACGATCCGGAATGGCGACTGGCAGCATCTCAACAACCGCGACATCATCTCGATGCCGGACACCTGGGAATATCCCTGGTACGCGTCCTGGGACCTGGCGTTCCAGGCCGTTACGTTCGCACTGATCGACCCCGAATTCGCCAAACAGCAACTGCTGTTGCTGACCCACGAGTGGTTCATGCACCCGAACGGCTCGTTGCCCGCCTACGAGTGGGCATTCGGCGACGTTAACCCGCCTGTGCACGCCTGGGCGGCTTGGCGCGTGTTCCGCATGGATGCAGGGTTACGTGGCGCGCCCGACTTTGAGTTCCTGGAGCGCATCTTCCACAAGCTGATGATGAATTTCACCGGCTGGGTGAACCGCCAGGACATCGAGGGACACAACGTCTTTCAGGGCGGCTTCCTGGGGCTCGACAATATCGGGGTGTTCGACCGCAGCCAGAAGCTTCCCGTGGCCGGCCGGATCGACCAGTCGGACGGTACCTCCTGGATGGCCATGTACGCGCTCAACATGATGCGCATCTCGCTGGAGCTTGCTACGCGTAATCGCGTCTATGAGGCGACCGCCACGAAGTTCTTCGAGCATTTTCTTGCCATCGCCGACGCCATGATGCGTCAAAACGGGCATCGCGGCTTGTGGGATGAGGTCGACAGGTTTTATCACAACGTCCTGCAGCGCCCGGATGGTTCGGCGATCCCATTACGCTACTTTTCCCTGGTCGGGCTGTTTCCCCTGTTCGCCGTCGAGGTGCTGGAACCCGAAACGGTCGCCCGGTGTCCAGAGTTCGCCCAACGATTGCAATGGGTGCTCGATCATCGCCCGGACCTCGCGGCCCTGGTGTCGCATTGGGATGTGGAGGGGCAGGGGGCGCGGCGTCTCCTGTCGTTGTTGCGCGGCAGCCGGATGAAGGCGCTGCTGCGGCGAATGCTGGATGAAACGGCATTCTTATCTCCCTACGGCGTCCGCAGCGTGTCGCGCGTGCATCTCGATCATCCCTTCGAACTGGATCTGGACGGCCAGCATTTCAGCATCGGATATGTGCCCGGAGACAGTAACAGCCGGGCATACGGCGGAAACTCGAACTGGCGGGGGCCGGTGTGGATGCCGGTGAATTTCATGCTGGTCGAGGCTTTGTATGGATTTCATCGTTACTATGGTGATGAGTTTCGGGTGGAATATCCGACTGGTTCAGGTGTAACTCTGAGCCTGCGCGAAATCGCCGACGAACTGGCGGCACGTTTGACGATGCTCTTTCTGCGGGGGCCGGATGGCCGACGGCCGGCGTTCGGGACGTCGGCCATGCAGCAAGACGATCCGTATTTCCGCGATCATGTGCTGTTCTACGAATTTTTCCACGGCGATACCGGCCAGGGGCTCGGCGCCTCGCACCAAACGGGCTGGACCGGATTGGTGGCCTTGCTGCTGCATGGCCGGGAGGTGGACGACCCCACGCGGGTGAGTATGCCGACGGGGGAGGCTTAACCTAGCTTCAGGCTGCGAAGGTCCGCGGTGCCGGAGGCACCTGCAACGCTTTGCGGCAGTGTCGAAGGCGAGGTGCAGGAAAATCCGAATCACTCTTCGGTTGTGCCGCGAGGGAATGACGTCACGTCGGGGACACAGATAAAGCAAGGTTTGTCCCCTCGACCGCGCGCGCCAGGGGCTACGAAGATCGGAGATGGTCATAGCCGCATCATTTTGCGCCTATCCAGCCTTCGCCAATTGCTGTTCCACGAGGGTCGCCCACCACGACGCCCCCACGGGCAGAATTTCATCGTTGAAGTCATATCTCGGATGATGCAGCAGCGGATCGTTCTTTCCCCGAGCGCCGCCCAGCATCAAATAAGCTCCCTGCTTGGCGTTCAGCATAAAAGCGAAGTCCTCGCCTCCCATCGTCGGCGACCGCATCTCCCGCACGGTCTCGGTGCCGGCAACGAACCTTGCCGCGTCGATCGCCAGGCTCGTCGCCTCCGCGTCATTCACCGTCATTGGCGCGTGACGGAAAAACCGTATGTCTGCCGATGCGCCGAAGCTCTCCGCGATGCCTTTCACGAGCCGGAACAGCCCCGTCTCGATCCTGTCCCCCACCTCAGGCCGAAACCACCTTGCCGTGCCCTTCATCGCGACCCGCTCCGGCAGAATATTGTACGCTTCGCCACCGGAGATACTGCCGACCGAAACAACCCCACCCTCGATCGGTTCAATAGAGCGCGAAACGATCGTCTGGAGGGCACCGATGATTTGCGCGGACACCACGATGGCGTCGATCCCCTGATGCGGCAACGCACCGTGACTGCCCAGTCCGGTAACAACGATATCGAAAAAACCCACCGCGGCCATGACCGGCCCAACGCGCCACAGAAACGTGCCAGCTTTCGTCCCTGGCCAGTTGTGCAGTCCGAACACCTTGTCCATGGGGCAGCGATCGAACAGCCCGTCCTTGACCATCCTGTCGGCGCCGCCCTCGAACTCCTCCGCGGGCTGGAAAATCAGATACACGGTGCCATCGAAGTTGCGCGTCTCCGCGAGATACTTCGCCGCTCCTAACAGCATCGCCGTATGTCCGTCATGTCCACACGCGTGCATCACGCCGGGGTTGCGGCTCGCATGCGGCAGACCGGTCTCCTCGCGGATCGGCAGTGCGTCCATGTCCGCCCGCAGCCCGATCGCCCGCTCCGACGATCCGGCTCGGATTACGCCGACCACCCCGTGCGTCGCCATCCCTGTGATGATGTCGTCAACACCGAATTCTGCGAGTTTCGCTCGCACCACGCCCGATGTCCGCACCTCCTGCATCGACAGTTCCGGATGGGCATGCAGGTCGTGCCGCCAGGCGGTCATCTCGGAATGCAATGCGGCGATGCTGTTGATAACGGGCATATCGGTTATCCAAATGTAACGCCCCTTAGTTCTGGTGCGACGTGAAGGTAAGCGCAAGGCCTTTTGTTAACGCTACCGGATCGACACCGAGGAGCATCCGCATTGGGGCGATGTCGAACGCCTTGTCCTCCAGAAGCCTGCGGATTTCTTCGGGCCGCACCGGCGGCCGCGAGGTGACGCGCTGTGTAAGACGCGCCGCCAAGATCAGCGGCCCGACGGGGAAGGGCAGGAGGAGCGGCTTGCGTAGTCCCGCGGCCACCGCCACCGCGCGAACGAAATCCGCGTAGCGAATCGGCTCCGGCCCCGCGATCACCAGGCTGCTCGGTCCGTCCCAGCGACGGGCCAGGGCCGCCCGGATGCAGCGGGTCACGTCGGACTGATGGATCGGTTGCACCAGGAAGCGCCCACCGCCTGGCAGAGGCATCACCGGCAGGCGCCTCAGCAACGTGGCCAGGCGCTGCACGTTGTTCTCCCCTTGTGCACCGTAGATCATCGTCGGATGCAGCATCACGCCGGATCGACCGGAGGCCAGCCAGGCCGCCTCGCCTGCCAGCACGCCATTGCCATGGGCATCCGGCCAGTGGGTGAATTTGCGCGTGCTACCCAGCAGCGCCAGCATGGCGTTCTCGGGCGCCACGGCAAGGATTGCGGCGGCATGCCGCGCGTGCGCACAGGATACTACCCGGGTTGCTCCCGCCAGCGCGTCTCGCAGCATTGCCGGATCACGCAGGTCCGCCCGGCGGATTTCGCCGAGCAGCCCAGCCGCCTGCCATTTCGCCGGGTTCCGCACGACCGGAACCACTGGGATGCCGTCGGCGAGCAAGGAACGGCACAATGTCATGCCGGACCGGCCGGTCGCGCCTATCACATGAACAGGATCGGTGATCACCTCTGAACGCATGTCCCTCGCAGCGATGCAAGGCTCTCGCCTGAATCTCCTAGTGTCACTTCAGGTCTTGCGCAAAACAAGGCTGCAAGTCACCGGAGAAGGTGGAGGCCCAAATCGGCCGATCTACACGGACCTGGAGAGCAAGCCTTGCGCGGGCATGATGCGCCGCGGACGAGCCCTGCCGATGATTTGCCTATTTCGCCGCAGGTCCCTAGCGTATGGCAAGTATCGGAAGGCTGACAACATGACGATCCATCGACGCACCGCCCTTGGCGCCGCCGCGGCCTTGACCTTCGTGAGGCCCGTCCGCGCGCAGACAAGGCCAGTCATCAGGGTAGGGGTCATGAACGACCAGTCGGGCCCGTATCGCGACGTGAACGGCCCAACCGGCGTCATCTGCGCGCAGCAAGCGGTGCAGGAATTCGCCGCCCGCGATTTTGACGTCGAAGTAGTGTCTGCCGACCATCAGAACAAGCCGGACGTGGCGGTGTCTCTCGCCCGCGAGTGGTTCGACCAGCGGGGCGTAGACATCATCATCGATGTCGCCGCGACCTCCTGCGCGCTGGCCCTGGCATCGATCGTCAAAGCGAAAAACAAGGTCATGATCGCTTGTAGCACTGCGTCTTCCGACGTCACCGGCAAGGCCTGCACGCCCAACTCGATGCACTGGGTGTTCGACACCTACATGGAAGCGAAATCCACCGGAGGCGCCATGGTGAAGGCCGGCGGCGACACCTGGTATTTTGTCACTCCAAACTATGCGTTCGGCGAGGCGACCCAGCGCGACACCACCCGCTTTGTCGAGGCCGGCGGCGGCAAGGTGCTCGGATCGCAACTTTACCCATTCCCGGAAACTACGGATTTTTCAGCATTCCTAGTCAAGGCGCAGACGTCCGGCGCGAAGATCCTGGGGATCTGCGGTGCTGGTTCCGACCTCATCAATATCATTAAGCAGGCGCACGAATTTGGCCTGACGCATACCATGAAGCTGGCGGCAATGGTCGCTTACACCACCGACATGCACTCCATCGGGATCGAGATGGCAGCCGGTACGCGTCTGTCGGAAACCTATTACTGGGACTTCAACGACCGGACGCGCGCTTTCCAGAAGCGGATACAGCCCAAGGTGACGCTGTGGCCTAACATGGCGCAAGCGGGGGACTATTCCTGCACGCTGCACTACCTGAAGGCCGTAAAGGACATGGGAGCCGCGCAGGCCAAGGCCGATGGCGCCGCGACCGTTGCCCGCATGAAGGCGATGCCCACCGACGACGATTGCTTTGGACCCGGCAAGATTCGCGAGGACGGCCGAAAAATCCATCCCGCGTACCTATTCGAAGTCAAACAGCCCTCGGAAAGCAAACACGAGTGGGATCTGTACAAGCTGATCGGGACTACGCCGGCGGACGATGCGTTCCGCCCGCTGTCAGACAACGCCTGCCCGATGGTCAAGGCCTGAGTTTCACCAAATGCCGGGCATAAAACGGAAGCGGACCCTGTCCGCATAGGCGTCGTAACCAGGGAGCGATTGCCGCAGCATCCGCTCCTCCCCGATTGCGCGTGCGCCGAAGGCGGCGATGAACAGTGGAACGGGAAGCAGCGCCCAAGCGGATCCGAGCAGCAGCGGAACGCCGATGAAGTAGATGATCGCGGCGGCGTACATCGGATGGCGGACCATCCGGTAGGGTCCCGTCGTCACCACCACCTGCCCGCGCTCGGCCTGGATTCGCACCTGTGGCGCGGCGAAACTGTTGGCACGAAAAACCTGCCACGAAAGGATCATGCAGGCCGCTACCAAGATAGCGCCCAGCCCTTGCGCCAAGAACGGCAGGGAGGACCACCGGAAGCGGCGCGCGTCCAGGCCAGCCAGCACCATCCAGCCGACGACCGCAATGCCGGCGCCGATCATGAACAGCCGATCCCATAGCCTCTGATCGCGATGAAAGGGCGATGACGTGCGCGACTTCAGCAACGCCGGGTCGTGACGAGCCAGCCAGGAAACGAGCAGGAATGCTGAAACCCCAATCTCTCCCAGGAACGTCCAGGCTTGCGGCCAATACCAGTCACCGGCGGAGGCGAACAAAATCACCCCCATCACAGCTAGCCACAACACCGTCTGGACGACTTCTCGCCACCCCATCGTTCGCGTTCCCTGCCATCGCACACGCTCAGTCAGCAGACAAGCGGACGCAACAGGGTGGATTCAGGCGCAGCGAATCCGGCGGTGGGCGCGGAGCGGGCTACCGCTCGGTTCCAACGGCTACGGAGGTCACTGTCGGGTCGATTCGACTGCGCTGCTTTGCTGGGGCCTCCGCTACTTCTTCCACGGTGCGCCAGGGGCGCTCCGCTGCCGGCCGCAGATCGGACGGCACCGGATTGATTGCCGCCTGTGGCGCCGGGGGCGCGACGCTGGCGATCATCACACCGGGGTCAGGCCGGTTATAGATGAAGCCATAGGTCGGATAGACGGACCCAAACGTACTGCCGCGGCCCAGTTCGACCCGCACAGCCGACCAATTGTTGGCCTCGGATACATCCACCACCGCCACGTTACGCGATATCCGACCAAGGCCTCCGCCGCTCGGCCAGTTGGCATGATCGACGATGACCTCGCGGGCGTTTACCACCCGTGTTACGACGGCGACATGGCCAAGGCGCATACGGCCATTCGCACGGAAATTGAGGACGCTACCGGCTTCCGGTTGGTCGCCGCGCGCATACAGCCCCTCCGCATTGTTCCACCATTGCCATGCGTTGCCGCCGACCTGAATCCCAGAAACCTGCCGAGCATAGGGGACACAGGAAAGGCCGTACGACCTTGTGGCCCCTAACACGCCGGCGACGTGAACCGCAGGCGTGGCCCGCCATACGAGGTGGGAGCCGATCGCGTGCGGATGATAGGATACCGTTGGCTTCAATGCGTCACGCTCGTTCGGGCCGGACGGAGCGGCCTGCGCACTATCGACAACGACTGGGCAAGTGAACAGGAGCGCGGAGCCCAAGAGCCATGCCTTCGGTCCCGTTCCCAGTGCCCGCATCGATTCGCCTCCCCTGAATACCGGGTCGATAAGACCGGCGCTGGTATGAGGGTTGCAATCCCGGGGGCCCTCAGGGGGGCAAAAAATGCACGGACTAGTACATTTTGTCGATTCGGGCCTGTGGACGGTGTCAAAAAAGAAGAAATAAAACCTAAACTCGATCGCTTGATGTTGATACGTTAAGGAAAAAATCACAGGTGTGGCCTTTGCGCACCGATTCGTCATCCCCCATTTCGGTACGATCCCGGTTAGGTTCGTCTCACGTCGTGAGACGTCTGCGAGTACTTGACCGGATCGGAACGGCCTCGGAGAAGGACCACGGAAACGCGGAAGGACCCTTCAGTCATGGACCCAGAAGCCCCCCGCATCGTTCGGGTCGGAGACATCGAAATCGGCAACGACCGGCCGTTTGTGCTGATCGCCGGCCCTTGCCAGATCGAGTCGCGAACGCATGCGCTGGAGGTCGCCGAGGCGCTGCGCGGGATCTCTGCTCGCACGGGCGTGCCAATCATCTACAAGTCCAGCTACGACAAGGCGAACCGTACCAGCGCCTCGGCCGCCCGCGGCATCGGCATGGAGGCAGGCCTCACGATCCTCAGCGATGTCCGCGCCGCGACCGGCCTGCCGGTTTTGACCGATGTCCATGCGCCGGATCAATGCGCCCTGGCCGCGCAAGCGGTGGACGTTCTGCAAATCCCCGCCTTCCTGTGTCGCCAGACCGATCTCCTGCTCGCGGCCGGGAAAACCGGCCGGGCCATCAACGTGAAGAAAGGCCAGTTCCTGGCGCCATGGGACATGGTCAACGTCGCCGCCAAAATAGCCAGCACCGGCAATCACGACATCCTGCTGTGCGAGCGTGGCGCGAGCTTTGGCTACAATACCCTGGTCAGCGACATGCGGAGCCTGCCGATCATGGCCCGCACCGGCTATCCGGTAGTGTTCGACGCCACCCACTCGGTGCAGCAGCCAGGCGGGCAGGGGACGTCCTCCGGCGGTCAGCGGGAGTTCGCGCCGGTGCTGGCCCGTGCCGCACTCGCTGTCGGGGTCGCCGCGGTTTTCATAGAGACGCACCAGGACCCCGATCGAGCCCCTAGCGATGGCCCGAATATGATCCCATTGTCTCAGATGGAAGCGTTGATAACACGACTTGCTGCCTTCGACCGGCTGGCGAAGCCGGGTGCATGATCCAAGTCCCGCTACGGACTCGATCGCCTGCCGGGCACCATGCGCACCTTGCGAGGGGCCGCGATCCAGATCGCTGCCGCCGAAATGGCGCAGCAGGCGATGGCCAGCAGAAAGGCGATCCGGTAGCTCCCGGTCGCATCGTGAATGATACCCGCGGCCCATGGTCCGGTCGCGCCGCCGCCGATCAACGCGATCGTCACGGTGCCAAAGATGGAGCCGTAGTTCGGTCCTTCAAAAATCTCCGCGACGATCGGCCCCATGACCGAGGTCATCGCGTAGCCCAGAAAGCCTTGCGAGATCACCATCAGGTAAAGCAGGGGGCGCGAGGGAGTCTGCTCGAGGCCAATCAGCGCGGCATAGCAGATCGCAAAGCCCGCGCACGCCGCGGTCCACACCCACTCGCGTCCCATACGGTCGGACAATGCCCCGAGACCAATCTGGCCGGGTATCGCGATGACACTTACGATACCAAGGGACCACGCCGCCACGATTGGGGTGAAACCGACCTCGATGAGGTACTGTGTCTGATGAACCTGGACCGCGTACCAAGCGAAAAGAGCGCAGAAGTAGCCGAGGATGATCCACCAGAAACGGTTGGTGCGCATGGCCCGTGCGAGCGTCCATTCGATGGCGACCCACGCTGGATCGACAACGTTCGTCGGCCGATAGATCTTGTCCGTTCCCGCCGCACGCAATCCGCCGTCCGGCAGCAAACCGATATCCTCCGGTCTGCGCCGCAAGAGCAGCGTCAAAGGGCCGACGACGAGAAGCACGAGGAGCCCTATGGCCGAGCACGATGCACGCCAGCCGTCACGCTCGATAATCGTCTGTAGCCAGGGCAGCAGAGTGACTGCCCCGATGCCAGCCCCGGAAAACGCGATGCTGATGGCCAGGCCTCGGCGGCGCACGAACCAATACGGAAGAAAGAGAGAATGTGCGGTGTAGGTCATGAGGTTCGCGCCACCACCGACCAAGACCCCGAGTGTTGCATACAGCTGCCACGGCCGCTCGATTGTGGGCGCCATGAGCAGGCCAATGCTCATTAAGCAGAACTCCACTTCCGATCACGACACGAGGGCCGTGGCTGTCCATGAGCCTACCAGAAATCGGGCTCAGGATCGCGGAGACAAGGAAGCCGAATGAAAAGGCACCAGCGACAAGACCTCGATCCCACCCGAATTCATCTATGAGCGGCGGCAACAGCAATGAGAATGCCGTGCGCGCCGTCACGGATATCGCCATCGTCACGAATGCAATTCCGACGATCAGCCAACCGAAGTAGAACGGCAATCGCGACGGCCAACGATGCGGGGTGATTTTCATTCGACATTCGCCGATCTCGGGAGAATGCCGACCGCGTCTTTGACGATCACGTCGGGCGGTCGCGAACGCAGCGCGCGGATGGGTTTTGCCGCCGGTACGACGAATGATCCGGCAAAAGAGCTTTGCAAGGGCTGCGCATCGAGGCAAGGGCTGCGCATCGAGAGCTTCTTTCCGATGGACGACGAAACGCGTGACACATTTCGGAGGTGGTCTGTATCGGCTCCTGAATCAACTTGGAAAGTAATGTTCTAGTTGTCCGACAGTTTGCGCCGCCGCCGGTCACGCCGCTCAGCAATCCAGTCGATACACCCGCCGCGCGGTCCCGGCGAAAATTGCCGCCTTCTCGTCAGCGGAGCATCCGCCCGCCAAGCGCTTCAGTGCATTGAACAGGGCCGCGTAACCGATGCCCATCTTCTCGACCGGGAAATTGCTCTCGGCTATGCAGCGGCCGGCACCAAACAGTTCGATGCACGTCTCTACATACGGCCGCCAATGCGCCGCGAGTCGTTCTGACGACGGCGGCGCGTCGAGGGCCATGTAATCAAAAGCCGCCAACCGCATCATCATCCCGCCCAGCTTCATCGTCACGTTCGGGCAGCGAGCCAGTTCGGTCACTGACCGTTTCCAGTCAGCAAATACCTCGTCCCGCTTGCCGGCATATCGCCCATACCCCAGCGGCCCGCCACAATGCCCGACGATGATATTGCTCCCTGGAAAAGTGCGCGCCAGATCGACAATGTCCGGCATCTGCGGATGGAAGGCCCACGCATCAAGCGATAGGCCAAGCGCCGTCAGACGCGCCATTCCTGCCCGAAAATCCGGCCGCAGATAAAGCCCGGGCTGAATACCGGGCGCACTGTTGCCGATCACCGGATCGGCGTCATACCCAGCCGAGTGGCGCACGCCTCGGAAACGACCGCCCCCGGCGCGAATATGCGCCTCCAGCACCGGCGTGACCCAGTCGCCCGCCGTCAGATCGGCATAGCCGACAATACCGGCCGCCACTTTCGTCTTGCCGAAGCCGCCGCTGTCGCTCATGGCGGCAAGACCGGCTACAAATTCGGTCTCGCCAACCGGACGCATCGCTACGGGTCCATGCGCCCGATACATCGAATGACACTGCAGGAACACGCTACCGACGATGTTGTGGCCGGTGGCGCAGTCGGCGAGGAATTCGTCGAGCAGATAGCGGAACGCGGGCACCTCCCAGGACTCACCTTGGGAACTGCCGGCGCGGTGCCAAAAGTGATGATGCGTATCGATGATCGGGAGATCGGGATCGATAATCGGTTCGGGCGGCGCCTTTGCCAGCCAGCCATGGGGCGGCGGAAAAATCCGGCCGAACTGGGTTTTGCTTTGCGCTCCGCTCATCGACGGCTCCCCATTTGCTTGTCGTGACCTGGATTACCGCACGCGACGCCGCGATGCTCAAGCCGCGTGTCAGTGCGCCGATGGCTCAGCCCAGCATCAATGCGCCGGCGGGGACGCGCCTGGCGGGGGTGCAGCGGCTGGGGGCGGGGAAGGGGGGGGTGAGCCGGCGCCGAACGGCTGGGTCGGGCCTTGCGGTGGCGACGCTCCGTTCACAGGCGACCCGTTTCCCTGCGACTGCGCGGCCTGCACCTGCGCCGTCAGATCCCGGACGCAACGCCCGAACGTGTTACTTATGGCCGCGGAGCCGGCCAGCGACAGCGACCACGGCGGTTCGTTGCCGTCGGGAAAGGTCAAGGTCATCGAGGAGGCACCATGAAACTGCCGGTCGAATTCCTGGAAGGCGTTTGGATCGAGGGTCCACTCGATGCTGTGGTCGTTGCCCACGGCCTGCATTGTCCACGGTATGCTCAGTCCGACCTGCATCACCACCGTGATGTGCGTGTTGGCCGGAATCAACCAATCCGGCTTGCCGGCGGAGAAGGTTGTGTCGCTGCCGCCGATATCGAAGCGGATCGACAGGCGGCGATTGTCAGACGGGTTTGTCGTGCCGATACCGCAAACCGCGCCGCCGGTGTTGCTTTTCCCGCTGAACGCGTCCCATACCCCGACACGATAGTAGGTCTGCATCTGCGCCGAGGCAGCCACTGGCGTCAATGCGATCGCCAGGGCGGCCAGATGGGCAAGACATTTCATGAGTGCTCCTTGACGGCTGTGGTGAAGGTGGTGGGGCGTCCGGTGCCGGGGAAACGATCCCCTGCTCAAATCCAGGTGAAAACCCTACGCCGATCGGGCTATCAACATCCGTGCGAAGGTGGTAGGCAGCGCCCACTTACAGATCGGAGGCGCGAAAATGGCCGCTATCGCCGACATCACCGCCCGTGAAATTCTCGACAGCCGCGGAACCCCAACAATCGAAGTCGATGTCATACTTGAGTTCGGCGCCATGGGCCGAGTTGCGGTGCCATCCGGGGCATCTACCGGCGCGCACGAGGCCGTCGAATTGCGTGACGGCGACAAGTCCCGGTTCGGCGGCAAGGGAGTCCTCACCGCGGTCGCCAATGTCGAGGGAGAAATTCTGGAGGCCGTCAGCGGCATCGAGGCAACCGAGCAGGTGGTCATCGACAACATCATGATCGATCTTGACGGCACGCCCAACAAGGCTCGGCTCGGCGCCAACGCGATCCTCGGCGTTTCGCTCGCGGTGGCCAAGGCGGCAGCGTCCGAGCAGGGTCAGCCATTGTATCGGTATATCGGCGGCGCTTACGCTCGAACCTTGCCGGTACCGATGATGAACATCGTCAACGGCGGCAAGCACGCCGACAATCCAATCGACATCCAGGAGTTCATGATCCAGCCGATCTCCGCTCCGACGGTGGCCGACGCCGTCCGTATGGGCTCCGAGGTGCTGCAGGCGCTGAAGAAGGGCCTGCATGACGCCGGACATAATACCAATGTCGGCGACGAAGGCGGTTTCGCCCCCAACCTCAAATCCGCCGACGAAGCACTGAGTTTCATTTCTAAGGCCGTCGAGAAGGCCGGCTACCGGATTGGCGAGGACATCACCTTCGCCCTCGATCCAGCCTCCAGCGAGTTTTTCAAGGATGGCAAGTATCACCTGGAAGGCGAAGGCAAGGTGCTGGATGGCGAAGGCATCGTCCGGTACTACGCCGAGTTGATCAGCCGCTATCCGATCGTCTCGCTCGAGGATGGCTGCGCCGAGGACGACTGGGAAACGTGGAAGCTTCTCACGGAGACGCTGGGCAAGAAAATCCAAATCGTCGGCGACGATATTTTCGTCACGAACCCAGAACGTCTGCGCCGCGGCATCAAGGAGGGGTCGGCGAACGCCATTCTGGTCAAGGTCAACCAGATCGGCACGCTATCGGAAACGCTGGAGACAGTTGAGATCGCCCATCGCGCCGGCTGGAAAGCCGTCATGAGCCACCGTTCGGGTGAAACCGAGGACGCCACGATCGCCGATCTCGCGGTTGCCACGAACTGTGGTCAGATCAAGACCGGCAGCCTGGCGCGCAGCGACCGCAACGCAAAATACAACCAGCTTATCCGTATCGAGGAGCAACTCGGCGATGCGGCCCGCTATGCAGGGGCGACGATTTTGCGACGGTAGCGGGGCGTCTCGAAACACGCCAGACACCGTGCTGGGTTGGGGCGAGGTTGCGGGCGGGACACGGCGCGCATAGCCGCGTCAGGTGGCCTGATGGCCGTAGCTACTTTTATTCGGTGGCGGCAACCTTTCGTTAACCCATTCGTGGCTTTTATAGCGGGATGCCTCCTCTCGGGACGCGCCACGCATGACCGACACGATCGAAACCCGGGTAACGCCCTCGGCGCCAGGACCGCCAATTCAGGATGTCGTCCGTGAGGCTCTCATGGAGAGCCGACACCGCTGGCAGCATCTGGTTGGCCTGGCCGTGGATCTGGCGTTCGAAACCGACGCCGACGGCCGCCTCGTCTTCATAGCGCCTGAAACCGCCCTGGGTTGGCCTCCAGGTTCGCTCATTGGCCAGCCCTCGGACCTTCTCGTCCCCGATGATGTGGCAGGAACCATTTTCAATCCGTTCCGCCCGATAACGGAGACGCGCCGCCGCCCCGCCTGGATTCGTTGCTTCGATGGCGAACTTGCGTTGATGACCGTCTCCACCACCCCATTGTTCGATGCACAGGGTGGGATCGTCGGGGCGCGGGGCATCGGCATCGACGTGACCGACTGCGACGCTCAGACCTCAGAGATAGCCGGCCGGTTACGCCGGGCGGAGGTATTGCGCGATATCTTGGCGCGTGTGGGGCAGGAGGCTGGCGCCGGCGCCATGATGGACGCCGCGCTTTGGGCGCTGATTCGTGCGCTGGGCGCCGACGGGGCCGCGGTGATCGGCAAACTGTCCGAAGCGCTCCCCATCGAGGTGCTGCACGAGTGTGGACCTGGGGCATCCGCAATCCTTGCTGCAACCGCGGACCTGCTGGCCGAGGACACCTCCGGAGCATGCCGTGCCGCGACCCTCGACGGGCGGTTTTTGCTCGCGGTCGGCTGCCTGACCCGATTTGGCCCCAACGCGGGCCTGGCAATCTGGCGCAACGCCAGGACGCGCCCGTGGGACGAGGAAGACAAGCGGTTGGCGGAATGCTCGGTCACCGTTGTCCGCATGATCCTCGACTATGAGACCATCGCGCGCGAAATGCTCCACAAGGCGACCACCGATCCACTCACCGGCCTGCTTAATCGGCGCGCGTTCATGGATGAGGTGCAGCGCCACGCCGCGCGGCTCGACCGGGCGAACGAGAGCGGATCATTGATGTTCGTGGACCTGGATGACTTCAAGGCGGTCAATGACCGTCTGGGCCACGCCGAGGGCGACAAGGTGCTGGTCCAAATCGCCGACATGTTGCGCAAGTTGGTTCGTCCGGGCGATCTGATCGGCCGCCTGGGCGGCGACGAATTCGCGGTCTGGCTGAGTGGCGCCGACCATTTGACCGCGGCGGAGCGCGCCGACGCCCTCTGCAAGGCCGCGCCCGGCGAATTGCAGGCGCCGCTGCCGGGGGCGTTTCCAAACCTCGGGGTGTCGATAGGGATCGCGACACGGCGCGCAGGAAGCCACGAGCCGATCGCGGATCTGACGCGGCGGGCCGATATGGCGATGTATCAAGTCAAGCGCGGCGGCCGCCATCACTGGCACGTCTCGCTTTTGGACGGTGACTAATGGACGCCGACGAAGCCAATCGCGTTCGCCAGGGCGCCAGCGGTAGCACGAGCCCGGAGGTGTTGCGCAAGCTCGCAACTGATCCGTCGGTGACGGTGCGGGCCAGTCTGGCGTTGAATCCCGCGCTGCCGGATCAGGTGATCGCCATCCTTGAGGCCGATACGGATGCGCGCGTGCGCGCGATCCTCAGCCGCAAGCTAGGAACGCTTACCGAGACGCTGCCAAAGGAAACCGGCCAGCGCGTGCAAAAGGCCGCGGTTGCCAGCCTGACGGCCATGGTCGCCGATGCCGCCCTGCGGGTTCGGGCGAGTATCGCTGAGGCCGTCCGCGACATGCCCGATGGCCCGCGCGACATAATCCTGCGGCTTGCGCACGATCCCGCGGTGATGGTCTGCGAACCGGTGATTCTGTTCTCGCCGATGCTGACCCAGGACGATCTGGTGACGCTGATCGTGTCCGGCCCGCCGCCGTCGACGGTCCTCGCGGTGGCAAACCGGCCGCGGATCGGCCCTGCCGTGTCCGACGCCATCGTTGGCGCGGCCGATCCGGCGGCGATCAGGGCGTTGTTGTGCAATCCAACGGCGCAAATCCGAGAAGCGACGCTGGACGCACTCGCTGCCCAATCGGAGGAGCATACCGATTGGCAGGAGCCGCTGGTCCGCCGGCCGCATCTGCCTCCCCGTGCCCAGCGCATGTTGGCTGAGATCGTCACCGGGCACCTGCTGGAGACGTTGGCGGCACGCAGCGATCTGGACCCCAAGGTCGGCGAGGTATTGCGTTCCGCTTTGGGGCGGCCGGGACAAAGGTCCCCCGGTGCGACGTCCGGACGGCCGGGCGAGACGGTCGACGCTGCACTCGACCCACGAGCGGCCCTGGCACAGGCAGAGAGGCTGAAGCAGGCGGGTCGGCTCGATGACTACGCGATCGTAGAGGCATTGCGAAAGAATGCATTGCTTTCGGCAAGAGCGATGTTGGCGGTTAAGGCCGCCGTCGTGCTGCCGGTGGTCGAACGCGCCTGCGAGCTGCGCAGTGTCAAGGCCATCGTGAGCCTGGCCTGGAAGGCCGGCCTCTCCCCGCAGACCGCGGTCGTGACTTCAGACGATGCTGGCCAAGGTCGCGGACGGACAGACCTTGCGGCCCGGAAACGACGGCAGCTTCGTCCTGTCGGAAGACGAAATGCGCTGGCAACTTACGCTTTCTGGGGGCTGCTGAAATCGAAACGCGAACCTGGATGCCTCGGCGGCTGTAACTGTTCGAGCACCCAGTTCTTGCCCCCGTAACGCTGGCCGAGGTGAGAGGAAGGGGGCGTCGGTGCGCTGCGGAATTCGCAGCGGCTCGTTGGGGGTTGATACCGGGTTGGGGTTCCGCTACACCCCCCCGCCTGACTGCGCCCGTAGCTCAATTGGATAGAGCACCAGACTACGAATTTGGGGGTTAGGAGTTCGAAGTCTCTTCGGGCGCGCCAGACTTTTCAATGAGTTAGTTGGGACAGGCCCGTTGGCCATAGCTGCGCGGGTAACATCCTGGGTAACAAAGATGAGCGCGATACACCGCATTGCGCCTCAGTAGGTACAGGGAGTTTCAATGAAGCTGATGTTGCGTTCGGCCATTGCGCTGGTGTCGGCAGGGACTCTGCTGGGCTGCATCATCGAACAGCCCCGCCGCCCACCGCCGCCACCGCCTTACGAGCGCCCACCGCCGCCAGGATATGACCGGCCGCCACCGGGATACGATCGACCCCCACCTCCTGGGTATGATCAACCGCCGCCTCCCCGCTATTAGTCGAGCAGCTAGATGCAGAAGCCGATGCGATCCATTCGTATCTGCCAAAGCGCTGCCGCCGGCGCATAGGTGCGATTGTATCACAAACGGCACCGGAGTGCGCTCTTCGATCCTGGATCGGGTAGCAGGCAACCCTACACAGGCGACTGTTTTTCGTCCTGTATATGGCATTAGGTCGGACGAGGGCTCTCGGCGCGGCTAGTTTTGCGTCGTCGATCTTTCGGGCTTTGCTGCCGTATTCGTCAACCGTATCACTCAGCATGACGACGGTCAGTTGATCCCGGATCGCCTGGGATGGGTCTTGTGGCTACACATCCGATACATGGTCCACGATGTCGCGGAAACTCGGAAGCTTCGCCACCGTCCGATGGTATGGCGCAAGGACGGACATCGCGATGAGACGAGCGCCGTTTGAGTTCCCGGCGCATTCGCGCAAGGAACTCGAACGGGACCGCTACCTTCACGATGGAGGGGATTTTTCTGTCAGGCGTGCTCTTTCGCCGGATCAATGTGTCGGCGGCTGGTCATCAGCGGCTGGATGCGAGTGCCGAAGTCCTCGACCCCCTTGACGAAGTCATCGAAAGTGAGCAGCGCTCCGGCTGTCGCCGGCACAGTCGCCATCTCATCGAGCATTCGAGCGACCGATTCATATGATCCGACCAGCGTGCCCATGTTGAAGTTGACGGCCGACGCGGCGTTCGACGCTTGGCGGATGTGGGTGTTCGCCCCCGGCCGCGTATCGGCCGCGGCCTGCGTGCCGAGCCAGGCAATGGCATCCTTGTCAACGCCGGCCCTGTAGTAATCCCATTTTGCGAAGGCGGCCGCGTCGGTTTCATCCGCGATTATCATCAGCAACACGAACGTACCGACGGCACGGCCGCTTTTGGCAGCTTCTGCCTGCAGCTTTTCCGCGGAACGCACGAATCCCTTGGGCGTATTGACGCCAACCCCGAGGCAGAAATTATAATCCGCGTATTGTGCGGAAAACGCCATCCCCTGATCGCTCGACCCCGCGCAGATCAGCTTAATGTCTGTCTGCGGTGTCGGTAGCATTCGGCAATCCTCCATCTGAAAATATTTGCCCTTCAGATTCGACCGTCCTGTCGCCCAGAGCTCGCGCAGAATCATGGTATATTCGCTGAGATAGTCGTACCGTGTCTCGAAGAATTGGTCCCCAGGCCAGATCCCCATTTGCGCATATTCCGGCCTCTGCCAGCCGGTGATGAGATTGATGCCGAAACGGCCTCGAGAAATCGAATCTATTGTTGTTGCCATGCGTGCCACGATCGCGGGCGGCAATGCCAGCACCGGCGCCGTGGCATACAACCTAATCCTGCTTGTCACGGCGGCGAGTCCTGCCATCAGCGTGAACAACTCCAGGTTGTAATCCCAGAATTCGGTCTTACCACCGAACCCGCGAAGCTTGATCATCGACAGCACGAAGTCGAGACCATAGTGCTCGGCCCTGACCGTAACATGCTTGTTCAAGTCGAACGACGGCTTGTACTGAGGTGAATTTTCTGAGATCAGCCAGCCGTTATTACCAATGGGAATGAAAACGCCGATATCCATTGTGATGAGGTTCCTTTCCGTGCTCGTCGTCACGACCAGGATCTCTCCTCGTCAAACGAGATGAACATCCAAGTCCGTTCCGCGGCGGTCGTTGGCGACTGCCTCGGCCCATAGCGCAAGATTTGTGCCTTCTGCGGATCGCGATTGCCGGCGATAAGAAAGCAGTTTTCTGCGACCGGCCCCTGGACCTCGGAACCCACGGCGCCGCAGACTGACCCCGGTGGCGCGCAGAGCCCCACCACGGCAGCATCCATAGATGGACGATGCCCAACGAACAGATTTGAATTGTTGCCGGTTGGCATTTCGGCGGTGTCGATCATGTCTTTGATGCTAATCGGCACGCCGTGCAAAGGGCTACGCCGTGGGAGCTTGTCTAGTTCCCACGCTTGCCTGACGACATGGCCGGGATCGACGAAGGCCCAAGCGCTGAGCTCAAATTCACGGCCGGCAATGCGATCGAGGTAAGACCGTGCCAGAGCGTCGCATGTGAGCGAACCTTCCGCCATCGCGCGACTTGCTTCGCGGGCTGTTAACCGCCAGGGGGCTGCCAGATTGGTGGCAGGGTTTGGCATGAAGGGCCTTTATGGTTGGTTCAGGCGCGTATCACATGGCGCATATACGGCGAATCCCGACGGACGGTTGGAGCGCAAACCGCATGCCAGTCGCACTCGGCGGCGAGGGAGACAAACAGACCAGAGAAGCGAGCAGTCATTGGATATAATAGTGCCAAAAATGGCATCAGATATTGCCCGAAGTCTGGTCAATCGCACTTCACCGTTTTGACGAAGGCGAACTATCAGGTTGTGATCGTGGAGCGAAGTGGCTCGCGACGACCAGCCTCGACAGCCGAGCCACATCTTGTGGCTCACCCTTGCCACACCCTGCTGACGGTCAGGACACACTGGGCGCGATCAGTCCCCAGGAGTGAACTGGTGACGTGCGGGTCGCGTATACCGGGCAGGTGGCCCCAAACAACGTCAAAACTCCATTTCGCAGCGAGCCCCTGCATGAGTATTAGACGGTGATTCGAGGGCACGCCATTCGCGCAACCCGCCGTCGCAATCATCTGATCTCGATGGGGAGGTGGACCTTGGCGTCTTATCCCCCGGATCCTCGCGCAAAGCCGGCTCGAGCCGCCGAGTTTCGCCCGCGCGGGCGCGGAACGTGGGAAGAGTTCATTCGATGCGACAGAGGAATGTCTTCGTCTCGCCGTCAGAAGACGGCGGCCGCCGCCGGCGGCGGGGGACTGAGCCCGTTCCAGAATGGGAATTGCCTTCGCCTGGTTGCCCACGTCCAGCGGGTCTCAGCCACACCATCCCGATATCGCCCGAATCCTTTACCGCGACGACCGAGGTGTGAAGCCGGCTTCAGGATAAGAGTACAATACTTCATCGAAACACACTATGTCGCGCCCATGCTAGACCTTGAAGGATTTCCGCATCCCGGCATCACGGCAACCCTCGACAATGCCGCTCGCTTGCGCTTCGGCAACCCCTATGTCAGCGTGATCATCGACGGCAAGATAGGCACCGTCCAGGAACGTGCCGCTCGGCGGAAATGGGATATCGCTTATAAGGCACCGCTGGCGCAAGCACTTCCAACAAGCCGTCCGTGGAAGGAGAGGAAATATGACTCGCACGTACAACTGCATCGATGCCGACGGGCATATTCTGGAACCGCTGGAACTTTGGGCCGACTACATCGATCCCGCCTATCGCGACCATGCCCCAAGATTGGTGCGCGACGACAGAGGCAAGGAACGGCTGCTGATCGGAGAAAAGATGCTGGGCAGCGAAAAGGGCCTCGGCGCGCTCGGCGCCGTAGGTGCGCGCGACGGCGTCGTGGTGGATGACGCGCTAGAATACAAAGACGGACGCAAAGGGGGCTTCGACCCGCACGCCCGCATCCCCGATATGGATATGGATGGGATCGACGCCGCATACCTCTACCCGTCCATCGGCCTCTTCGCCGGGTCGGTCGAGGACCCGAAAATTTCCGCCGCAATCTGCCGCGCTTACAATCGCTGGCTGGCCGACTACTGCAAGCCCTATCCTGATCGTCTGTTCGGCATCGCCATGATCCCGTTGCAGTCTGTTGAGGCCGCCATCAGCGAAATGAAATTCGCCCGTGAGCAGCTTGGAATGGCTGGCATCTTCGTGCGGCCCAATCCGTACAGCAATAAAATGGTCCACCACCCGGACTACGAACCGTTCTGGTCCGCCGTCGAGGCTTTGGACATGGCGGTGGGCTTCCACGAAGGCGGCGCCAGTGGCATGCCGCAAGTCGGTCTGGACCGGTTCGAGACGCGGGGTGCCCGTCACATCGTGACCCATACAATGGAAATGATGATGGCGTGCCTCGCCATGATCTGGGGGGGCGTGTGCGACCGGCACAAGAAACTGCGTGTCGGCTTCCTCGAATCTGGCGGCGGCTGGATCGTGCCGTGGCTGGAACGTATGGATCGCCATTTCGACGACCAGGGCTTCAACGATTCCGGCCTCTCCATGCGCCCGAGCGAACTTTTCCAGCGCAATTGCTGGATTTCCTTTGAACCCGTTGAAGGCAGTCTCGCGGTGCTTGCGGATTACATCGGCCCGCACAAGATACTTTGGGCAACCGACTATCCGCATCCGGACGGCTTCTTTCCTGGTGCGCCGGAAATGGTTCGTCAGAAGCTCAAGGGCCTGTCGGACAATACCCGTCATCAGGTGATGGCAGGCGGCGCCAAAGGATTCTACGCATTGCACTGATTGACCTGGGTTGTCGCCGCGGCCGCTCGCAATGCGACCCGGTGATGCCGGTCATCGGGTCCAACCAAAGCCTCCGTTCCGAGCATGAGTTCCGGAGCAAGGGCATGCCGCGCGGCGCCGGGAGCGTAAGCTCGGCCCGCTGCGACGAGAAGAGAGCGAAGGAGGAAACGCCAGCGAAATATAAATTCGTGGTGCTCCCAATGTAGTCTAGGGCGAGGCTCGCAACATGCGGCCGGCCCAGCCACCGTATCCGTTCCGGCATCTGGCGCCGTACAAAAAAATGGAGACAAACGACCTGCAGGAGACCCTCGATTAGCTGGGCAAACGGTCCGGCACGCAGGCGATGATGCTGACCGATACGATGGCGCCCGCCCCTCAGGCGCATATCTACCAGGCGATTACATCCCTGGTCACACCGAGCCACTGAATTGGGTCAAGCATTGGACGTGACCTGGAGAGGATCTGGACGGGCGAACCCAAAGTCCAGGTATTCGTATCGGAATCATGCCGTTGTTCCGACTAACCTTTTTGATATAAACTCGTTGCACGATCTATGGCTACGCCCGCGCCTCGCTCGCGGTCTCGACGATGCGAGTAGCGATGGAGCGGTGAACGACAACTGGTGCGATCAGACGCAAGCACGGCACACCAAGCGTCCGAAAATGATTGCGGATTCCCTGCCTCATGGAGCGTTATCAGCCAGGACCGGGTCCCCGGATTGTCTGACTACCCCTGATGGGCATGCCGGGCGTTTAGACCCGCCCGGCAAGTTGGTTTCAGGTTGACTTACGCCGCCGGACCACTTTTAGACCGACCAGTCCTGCACCAAACAGGGCCACGGACATAGGTTCCGGAACGGAGGAAACGGTGGTGAATGTTACTTCATAGTCAGGGTCGACCGTGATTTTCGGGGCGTATGTGTCCAAGGAATAGTAGCCAGCGGCAAGGAAGCCGTCGTACACCGTTTGGAACGGATCGGGCGGTCCACCAGGGGTATAGGGAAAGCTGATCTGCGAAATCGCCGAGGACAGCAATGGCGTGGAGTTATCGGTCTGGGATGCCCGAGAGAAGAGGGCCGCATCGACACCATTGGTTTCCGTGCCGTTGTTGGCAAGTTCTTCCTGGATTTCCAGTACTCCGCCGGTCCAGTAGAACTCGTAGATTGACGGATTGTTGCTGGGATTGATAACGGCGCTGCCGTTCAAGCCGGCATCATTGCCGATCTGTCCGATATTCGTTGCGCCATTTCCCACGGTGCCAACGAAGGTGCCAGGGAATGTTTCGGTGCCGTTCGCTGCCGTATAGGTGAGTGTTGCAGATGCCGGTGCGATCCACAGTGCACTGATCATCGTCCCGGTCAACAAAAGAAGTCTCATACCTGCGTCCTTTCGAGGGTTAAAAATGTCTCGCTTCGGTTCCGAGTAACAAAAGGCGCTTCTTCTCTACTGGTCTATTCGTGAGTCTCGAGGCGAAACAGCCATACGCAAACCTTGTGCCAACCAAAATAATTATGATATTCAGTAGATTAGAACAATTCAAATGATCACATTTCTATGTAATGTAAAGTAAACCGACATGTTGAACTCACATTCCTGTGTATTGCAAAGTCATCGGCCCGACGCGAGCTTTCTTAGGTAGTCGCAGACGGCCTCGCGATCAGTTGTCATCGTCGCCGACACCCGCAGGCGCGGCAGCGGAACGTCGGTAGGGACTACACTCCGGCCGTTCCGAAACCGCCACCGCGATACACTCTGTGCACCGCATTAAACGTCGTCCCATTCAGGGCTAAACAATCGCCCGATAGACTTTCGTCCAAGCAGTGAACCTCGCGCCCGGATTCCAATCCAAATCAACAGACCGGGGCGAAAGTCGGAGGTCAACCCAACGACGGGTCTCGGGAGGCCGCCGGCACCCAAATCGAGTGGGGGGAAAACGCGACCGGCGGTCTATTCACGCATCTACGCAGAATGACGGCCGTCGCGCGGCGGCGGTTCCATGATCTGAGCAATGCGTGGCCGGAGATCGGCTGCGATCGCTTTCGCGTAGGGGTCTGGTACAAGGCTCAGATGTGTTCCATTCACTTTGGCGATGACTGACTGCGGCGCAAGCTTACGCCAAATTTTTCCCACCTGCGGCAAGTGGAGGAGTGGCTTTACCTTGGCCTCATAGACCATGACTTCTACCAAGATATTCCTGCGGTTTATACGCGATCAACGCATCGTGGAGCCGCCGCATAAACGATCTCTGGTCAGGTGGATAACGTGAGAGGTCCATAAATCCATCTACTGCGTGGGCCGGCACGCTCTCGTCGGCCCTCCCGTGGGCCATTCTTATATTCCTCAGGGCGCTCGCTTTATTTAGCACACGTTGAACCAGTGAACGAAGGGCGCCCTTCTTCAGCAGCTCCTCATGAGTGATCCAGCCGACAACGTTGCTAGCCAACTGCAGTAAATACAGCGGGTGCCAAGGGCGGTGGCCAGCGTCAGTATTCTCAGGCGCCCCATCGATGGCGACAAGGAGGCTAACTTCACGTCCCCGAGCACGTAAATTCTGGGCTATTTGGAGGCCGATGATCGCACCTGCTGACCATCCTCCCAGCAAGAAGGGGCCTTTCGGCTGATACTTGATGAGAGCGGATGCATAATAGTCCGCGATCGATTCAACTGACCCACCGAACTCCACATCTTGAATCTTCTTCGGAGGCGCCTGGATGCCATAAAATCGCACTGTCGGCATGAGCTTGGCGAGATCGCGAAAGTCCGATCCGCCCGCCCCAGACAAGGCATGCACACAATAGAATGCTGGACTTGGGTTGCACTCGTCGAGAGCGCTGTCATTGATGGGACAAATCACCACCTCGGAGTTACGCGATGATCTGGCAAATAAAGCGCTCAATGCTCCCGTGTTGCGTGGCCGGTCAATGGTCGGCGTCTGGCTCTTAACTGTGGGTGCAGCGACCAACTGGGACAGGTCGGGAGTAACCGAGCTAAATAGATCGTTTGTACTTCGGCCAACGGCCTCGCCGGTCAGTTCATGCGAATGCCGGATCGCCGGTGATCTAAGGGCTTTGGACATACCACGACCTCTCGCTCGCACTACGGTGTCCCTCCCGCGCCTTTAGTTCTGGCACCGATGCGACTGCGAATCCACTCAACTTTCAGATAGTTCTTATTATTTCATCATTAGCATCTAGAATTTTATCCAAATTGCTGACTAAGTTCTGATGCATGCAAGCTGCCGCAAGTGTCTGCAGGGAGGCTTGGGCAGTCGTGGTCGAAGTCCGAGCTTGCTCGCCTCGAGTTACGGGTGAGTTCGCCAAGCAAGGCCTTCGGCTATCGGATACTTCTTTAGGGACTGGTAATCGTTTGGATTGAAACGCTTGGCCTGAAGTAGCGATCCCGAGGGCGGAGCCCAATCAGCGCAACAATGATCGCAGAGCAGAGAAGTTGTGCGCAAGGCCGCCCGACGCCGTCGCCGATCGTCACGGCACCAGGAACCGGCCCTTGTCGACGTCTTGCTCGCGGCGTCCCGCCGGAGGACCTCCCGCAGGTGACCGCCAAAGTGCGATCACAGCAGGTTGTATTGTCGCGCTAGAAGACCGAACGTCCACTTCTGCTTCAGTGACTCAAGAGCAGCTAGCGCCGCCCATCGCGACCCAGGATCTTGCCAGGTAACATCACTTTCAAAATGATGCCGCCCCTGCCTTGGCGTGGACCTGTTGATACCGCGCCCACTGCAGTTGTCGGCCGCGAATTGAAAAAGCCAGGCTAGGCGCCGTTGTTTCGTGCTCTGTCGACAGCGGAATAACTGGCTGCCTCTACCACCGGCTGGTTCAAGTAGAGACCACGACCACCGTTTTCGAGCGAGAACGCCTATTGGGTCGTTAGGTCAGGCTGCCCTGGCCAAGCTAGCCCGCTCCAGTAACGCGGCAATCACTTCAATATCATCCAGGGAGGTTTCGCCATGGGTGACACAGGCGCGGATGACTTCGCGGCCCTCAAACTGGGCTGCCGATATCCAGGCACCGCCAGATTTCAAGACTTGCGCGACGATTTCACGCACAGGCCTGGAGCCTGCCGGCGGCTCCAGGCAGACGACGGCCAGTTCTGGCTCGTTGGCAACCAGCCAGCCTCGCTGGTTGAGATTCTTCGCCAGTTGCCGTCCTAGCGCAACCGACCGCTCCACGTGTGCGCCGTGACCAGCCCAGCCCCCCGCGCCCAGCGATAGGAACAAGCGGAGCCCAAGGAAGCGTCGCGACCATTGCATCGTCGTCATGTAGGGATCAAAAGCGTGTTCGTGCGATGGCATGAAGTTCGCCGACACATTAAAGGCGCTGGAGAGTGCCTGGGGATGCGCGGTGAGAAACATTCCGGAGCCCATCGTGGTGGCGAACCATTTGTGCGCGTCGATGGTGATCGAATCGGCCGTCTCGATCCCTGCAAGCGCGCCGCGCAGCTGCTCCGACGCAACCAGGCCACCTCCCCAGGCGGCATCAACGTGGTACCAAAGGCCGGCCTGACGGGCGATCTCGCTACACTCAGCGAGTGGATCGATCATGCCGGCGTTTGTCGTTCCGGCTGTAGCCACGACCATCACCGGGACGTGCCCGTCGCGCCGATCGGCGTCGATCATGCAGCTAAGTGCCTCCAGGCTCATCCGACCGGTGCCGTCCGTCGGCACCAGGCGGGCGGCGGAGCGACCAATCCCCGCCATGTGGGCGATTTTGATCCAGGCCAGATGACTATCCGCCGAAATGTAGAACACCGGCTGTCCCGAGAAAGCGCGGCTGCCATCCGTGGCGAATCCCGGTTCGGCCTGGGTCAGCGCACAGATCAGGGCAGTATCGTTCGCCTCCGACCCACCCGAGGTAAAATGGCCCACTGCTTGGGCCGGAAGCCCTGCGCGATATGCCAGCGAACGTGCCACATGCGCCTCTATTGCCACCGCCGCGGGCGATGTCGTCGCACTGGCCAATTGGGGGTTGAACGTGGCAACGATCCGGTCAGCGCACTGCGCCGGGAAGCTTGGCGCCGGGTTGAACAATCCAAGGTAACGTGGATGGTTCACATGTACAAGGCCATGCTCCATCTGAGCCACGGTCCAACTTAAAAGGTCCCCGAACGGCACCGGTTGTGCGAAGTCAAAACCGGCCAGCTCGCTCGCGAAGGCCTCGCGGTCGAGGGTCGGCGTCACCGCTCGCAGCCTCACCCGCTGGTCGGCGGCGGCCAGGATCGTGGTCAGCTCACTGTCCCATGCAAGCCGCTGATCGGATGGGGGGAACAAGGCCGAGCCGCTCACGAGGCGATGCGCCATTGGCTGGGCGCCCTCGTAGCAGCTCCTTCGCGATCGGCCTTCTGCTCGGCGACATAGGCCAACCAATTAGTGTAAAGCTGAATCGCCGCCGGGTGCCAGGCTGGCCGTGGTGCGACGGCGATGGCCGCATCGACGGAAGCTAGCAGGTCAAGGCTCGGCCTCCGGCTGGCCTGCTCGCGAAGCCTCGCCAGTGCGCTCGTCGTGTCCTGGCTGAAATATCCCTCTGGTGTGTCCGGGTAGCCGTTGCGCTGGCCGGTGAGAAACCGCCGTACGTCGCGGCGATATTCGTTGAGCAAGCTCTTCGATCCGTATTCCGGATGGCCTTGCAACAGCAGGAACAGGCTGGCGCTGACTTGCTTGGCGAAACTGTCGACGCCCGCCTGCGACGCGTGCGACAGGATCGTATACCCTTTGCAGCGCAATTCGGCCTCATCCAGGCTGTTGGAGCGCGAATGCGGGACCGGCCACCTTAAGGGCAGGTCGCGAAGCAACGGGTGACCCGTCGCCGACTTCGTGCATGTGAACACACCTGACAGCTTCCGCGGAAGTGGCTTTCGGTGAATCTGATCAAGCCGGAACGTTGCCGCATGCGCCGCCATGCAGGACCAAACCGAGGAGATGGTGTTGTCGCTGGCCCAGTCGACTAGTTTTGCCAACGCAGGCCAGAACGGCTCGTCTGTCATTGCGGCATGCCGCGGTTCGGCGCCAGTCACGATCAGGCCGTCGATCCGAGCATTCTGAAGCAGGTCGAGAATGTCGTCGCTCTGGACCGAGAGATTTTCAATCGTGAACAGTGTGAAGCGCAAATTCAAGGTCTGCGACGCTGCCGTCAGCAGGCGCGTGAACTGCTCTTCCGTCGGGCGTTTGGCAGCCGGCGACATGTTATTGACCAGCGCAATCACCAGAGGCGGGGTGTCGTTGTTACTGCGTGCAAGCATCGGAAAGTGCTCCCGAATTCGGCGTCAGAATTGATCGTTGAAGGTGGATGCCGGCTGGGTTCCACCGGCTTGTGCGGCCGCCAACGCCTGATCGATATCGGCGAGGATATCATCGACATGCTCGATGCCGACGCTGAGCCGGATCATTTCTGGCATGACCCCGGCTTTGAACTGCTCTCGCGGCGTCATCTGCCGGTGGGTGGTTGACGCCGGGTGGCATGCCAGTGACTTCGCGTCGCCGAGATTGACCAGCCGCTTGACCAGGCTCAGGGCGTTGTAGAATCGCATGCCCGCTTCCGCCCCGCCATGCACGCCGAAGGTCAAAAGAGAGCATGCCTTGCCGGCGAGGTACTTCTGCACCAGGGGAAAGTACTGGCTTTCGGGGAAGCCGGCGTAGTTGATCCAGGCGACCCTCGGATCCTTGCGCAACGCCTCAGCCACCCGCAGCGCATTCTGAACGTGTCGTTCCACCCGCAACGCGACCGTTTCGACGCCTTGAAGCAGGAGGAAAGCGCTCAACGGCGACAGCGCAGCGCCCGTGGTGCGCAGGCAGAAGTTTCGGCAGCGTTCAATATAGGCCGTCGGCCCGAAATGTTTTGCGTAGACCAACCCGTGGTAGGAAGGGTCCGGTTGGTTGAGCATGGGGAATCGGTCGGCTTGTTGGTTCCAGGGGAAGTGCCCGCTATCGACGATGGCGCCACCAAGCGTGGTGCCGTGTCCGCCTAGGAATTTGGTAAGGGAGTGGATGACGATATCCGCGCCGAACTCGATCGGACGGAGCAGCACGGGCGACGCCACGGTGTTATCCACCAGCAATGGTAGACCGTGCCCGTGAGCCATCTTGGCTAACGCTTCGATGTCGCAAACATTCCCTGCTGGATTGCCTACGCTCTCGCAGAAGACCGCCATGGTGTGAGCGTCAATCAGGCGCGCTACGTCCGCCGGCGAGTTCGGACTCGGCAAATCGCACGTTGACCCCCATCCGCGGCAGCACTTGGGAGAACAGCGTGTATGTTGTGCCATAGAGTTGCGGGACGGAGACGATGTTGCGGCCTACATCTGTAATACTGAGGATGGCATTGTGCAGGGCGGCCTGTCCGGAACCTACGCACAGTGCTCCAACACCCCCTTCAAGTGCTGCGACGCGGCGTTCCAGCACCGCCGTGGTGGGGTTGCTGATACGGCTGTAGCGGAAGCCTTCGGCTTCGAGATTGAACAATGCGGCCGCATGCTCGGCGCTGTCGAATTCGTACGCCACGGTTTGATAAATTGGCACCGCGGCGGACCTAAGTGAGTCACCTTGGTATCCGGCGTGTAGAGCGATTGTCTCGGTCCGCATTCGAGAACTTCCTCTTAACAACGTGGTGCTTCGGGAACTCCGCCAGCGCGTCGTCGTAAGCTGATTGCATAAGGCGTCTCGAATGTAAACACGATTGTTTCTGTACACGTATATTTTGTACACCGTATGGTTTTGGGCGATTTAAACACATTTCCGCGACCAAGTGGTGGATAAGCGAGGAGTTTCAAAGACAAGTGGCGGAAATCCGCCATATTCGCGCTCAACCCGGCCACCAAATTCATGTTGGCTAATCGCACCCATATCGATATCATAATATTACCAACGACGATAAGGGGCAGTGGTATGCAGACCATGGTAGAATTCGCCTATCGACGAGTAATCGACGAAATAAGCGAATTGAGCTGGCGTGACCTAAGTGAAGAAGAGGTGATTCACACTGCTTGGGCCTATTACTTCTTTTCAGTTCAGTTCCGTGAGAATTTGCAGATTGCTCGCATTCTACATCCAGAAGACGAGAAGTTGCAGGATCTCGAGCGAGAGGAGTGCAACACCGACAACTTGTCACCTTGGCCCGGCGTCGCAGAGGTGGGCGAGAGAATGGACCATGACGAGTTCATGAAGCGTGTTCTGTCGCTTGAACCCATTTCCGAAGCCAAGCGGAGTCAAGTTCGAAGAAATTGGCCATCGTTACCTAAGCAAGGTCGATGAAATGGTCTTCACGACCCGGGCGCTGAGCATCGCCAGCTACGAGGACGGGGGCCTTGAGAGGGTTTTCCGCGCCATGCTGACGGCGCCGCCCTCTGACAACCCACTCGTGCGCGGGTTCAGGCATTTTCTGTCGGAACACATACGTTTTGACAGCGACCCCGCCGAGGGCCACGGCGCGATGATCCGTCACCTGCGACCAGACGATCGTATTCTTCCGCTGTGGACAAGCTTCAAGGATATGCTGGTTGAATTCGCACCGGGATTGGCGCTGTCAGGACACGACAAGTAAAAGCAGGCGGGCCCTTTTAGGAAATCCAATCTTTTACATACTTCGGCGCACAAGCGGAGATGATGATGTCGATCCGGTCTACGATCCTTGGGCAGATTGTCGAGATTGCCGAGCAGCAGAAAAGGCGACTGACGCCACTGACCGACAACCTGCCGTTGCTTGAGTCAGGTCTTCGATTCGCTTTGCATAGCGGTATTGGTGGCCTCGCTGGACGAACGGCTCAACCTTGATCCGTTCTCCGGCGACAGTAACATTGATTTGCCGGTCACGGTGGGCGATCTCATCTCGCTCTACGAGAATGCAGCGGTCTGAGCCACGGTCGCTGTGGGATCTGACGGAACGCGCCGGCGTCCCACCGCGTCGTTTCCTGGCTGATGCTTGCGGTTGCGTCAGCCTGGGCGATCTTGCTGTTGGCGGCACGCTGGAGGCGCCGCTCGAAAGCTTCCGTGGTCAGTCCGTGCTGATCTCGTCGGACCGGCAATTGGTTTTCGTGCTGGCGCTGCTCCAGCTCGATGGGATTGCCTCGCGTATCGTGCTTTGCCCGCCGGACCTGGCACCGGTGCACGTGCCGGCGGTTTTGGGCGAGGCGAAAGTTGATGCGATCGTCTGCGATGGTACCGGCCCCGCGGCCCACCTGACGGCTGCCGCACCCCTGTTTACGTGCCATGCCGCACCGTGTCCGACGCCACAATTCCCCGCCTTGAGGGACCATGCCCGGCGGGCAGCAACTGAGTGGCTGCTATTCACATCCGGGACAACTGGACGGCCGAAGCTGGTCGTCCATACGTTGGCAAGTCTTGCCAGTCCACTCGACGACGGGCTGGTTGTGGCACCGGATGCGGTCTGGAGCACGTTCTATGACGTCCGTCGCTATGGGGGGCTGCAGATCCTTTTGCGCGCCTTGCTCGGCGGCGGGTCGATGGTGCTGTCGCAGGCGAATGAGTCAGTAGCGGCGTTCCTCGAGCGCGCGGGAAGGTATGGCGTCACCCACCTGTCGGGGACGCCGTCGCACTGGCGCCGGGCTCTTATGAGTTCCGCCGCCAAACGCATCTCGCCACGCTATGTTCGCCTGTCGGGAGAAGTGGCGGACCAGGCGATCCTGAGCAATCTCGCCGAGGCGTTCCCCGAGGCCGGGATCGCTCACGCCTTCGCCTCGACCGAAGCGGGCGTGGCGTTCGACGTGCGCGATGGGTTGGCAGGATTTCCTGCTAAGCTGATCGGCCAACTCGGCGCGAAGGCCGAGGTGAAAGTCGAGAATGGCTCGCTGCACATCCGCTCGCGGTGCACGGCGTCGCGTTATCTCGGAGATCACGGCGCGCTGGTGAACGCAGATGGTTTCGTGGACACTGGCGATATCGTTGCGCTGCGCGGCGGCCGCTATCACTTTGTCGGCCGGCGCGAAGGCGTAATCAACGTTGGCGGACAGAAGGTGCACCCGGAGGAAATCGAGGCCGTGATCAATCAACATCCTGGTGTGCAAATGGCTCGAGTATACGGGCGCCCCAGTCCGATCACCGGGGCATTGGTCGTTGCCGACGTCGTCATGCAGTCAACGGCGGGGCACGACATGTTCGATACGATAAGGCACGAGATCCTGGCGGTTTGCCGGGCTACCCTTCCGGCACACAAAGTGCCGGCCATATTGAAGGCGGTGGCATCGCTTGAGGTTGCCGAATCGGGCAAGCTGGTGCGCCGGCATGCGTAACGTCCTCGTTACCGGCGGCAGCCGGGGCCTCGGTCTTGGCATTGCCCGCGGATTGGCCTCCTCCGGGTTCCAGGTCATTGCCGTCGCCCGGCAGGAAGGCGATCAGCTGTCAGCCGCCCGAGCGCAAGTGGAGCATGAGGCGCGCGGCGCGCTGCATTTTCGCGCGTTCGACCTGGCAGACATCGAGAGTATCGGCAGCTTTGTGAAGTCAATGAGCCGCGAATTTGGCGGCTTCTATGGCCTGGTAAACAACGCCGGATTGGGTACCGAGCGGCATCCTGGCGAATATGCACGACGGGCAAATAGACCGTCTCGTGCGGCTGAACCTGACGTCGCCGCTGACGCTGACGAAGTACGTTTTGCGTTCGATGATGACCGGGCAGGGTGGCCGCGTCGTGAACATCTCCTCGGTGGTCAGCACGACCGGTTACTCCGGACTGTCCGTCTACAGTGCCACCAAGGCGTCGCTGATCGGCTTTACCCGTTCGCTGGCGCGGGAAGTGGGGCCGCTCGGCATCACAGTCAACGCAGTGGCGCCGGGCTTCGTCGACACCGAGATGACGCATGACCTAACGGCGCAGCACCGCGCGCAGATCGCCCGGCGCAGCGCCTTGCAGCGCATGCCGGAAATCGCCGATATCGCCTACGCGGTCGATTTCCTCTTCAGCGACAAGGCGCGCAACATCACCGGCACGGTCACCACGGTGGACGCGGGCAACACTGCCTGAGCAGTTGCCGGACCAGGCGCCTACAGGCGCCTCGTACCGTCGGCAATGGATTGCAGCAGGTCCGCGTCGCAGGCAATGAATTGGCCGGTATCGCGGTCGTTGAACCAGACTGGATCGGCCGACTGCGCGTATCCTTCGTGGCCCAAGCGTCCTTTCGCCAGCTTGAAGGTTCCGGTGACGTCCAGTGCGGCGCCGATCCGCAGGAATAGCGGCTGAGCGTAGCTCGGCAGTCGAGACGCAAGATGCGCACGCAAATCCGCCAGATCGAAGCTTTCATCCACGGTGATTGCAGCCATGCCGGCGCGACCCTCATGCCCCGAGACTTTCACGCCGTAGACGACCGCGTCGGTCACGCCCAGGCAGGCGCGGAGTACGCCTGCGACCTCAGTGGTGGCGACGTTCTCGCCCTTCCAACGGAAGGTGTCGCCGACACGGTCTACGAAGTAGAAATATCCGGCGGCATCCTTGCGCATCAGGTCGCCGGTGCGGAACCAGCGATCGCCGGCGACAAACACGTTGTGCAGCAGCTTGCGTTCCGATGCGGCGTTGTCGGTGTAGCCATGGAACTGCCGTGCCGGAGATCGGGTCGCACTCAGCACCTGCCCGACCGCCTCGCCCACCTCATCGGGGTCACAGGCAATGCATAGGCCAGAGGCGTTACGCAGCGGCTCACCGGTCTCGGGATCGCAGCGCAGCAGTCCGATGGGGAAGCGCGGTGCCAGGATCGGCGGTACCCGGCCGATCGCACCTGGCTTTCCCTCACAGTTATACAGCGACACGCTGCCCTCGGTGGCGGCGTAGAACTCAAGTATCTTAGGTATACCGAAGCGCTGAGCGAACGCGGTCCACACCTCGGCCTGCAGCCCGTTGCCGCAGGCCAGCCGCAGTCGGTGCTGTCGCTCGCGGGGATGTGGCGGGCTGGCGACGAGGTAGCGGCAAAGCTCCCCGATGTATTGGAAGATGGTGCACCCGCCGTCGACGACATCGTCCCATAACCGGCTGGCCGAGAAGCGCGGGCGGATCAGTATCGAGCCACCTCGGACCAGCATGGCTCCGATGGCGACTATGCCGCCGGTGCTGTGATACAATGGCAGGCAGTCATATAGGCGATCCTCCGGCTGGATATTCATCATGCCGGCAAACCAGAAGCTCCATTCCACGATACGGCCGTGGGTGACCCGGGCCGCCTTGGGCGCTCCAGTGGTCCCAGAGGTGTAAATCAGCAAGGCCTGATCCTCGGGAGCGGGCAGCGCCAGTTCCGAGGGCGGCAACGGCGTGGCGCTGCAGCGCGCGATCTCGGGCTCGAATAGTCGCCAGTCGCCGGCCGGCGCTTCGCCATGCACCCAGATGCGAGTGCCCGATTCGAGTTTGTCCGCGATCGCGACCACGGCCGGCAGTAAGGCGCTGGCCACGATCAGCTTTGCTGACCCGGCAGTGTGGATACTGTGCAGCAGCGCATCGCTCACCAGGTTGGTGTTGATCAGGGCCACGACGCATCCGGCGCGGGTAAGCCCGAGCCAAATAGCGACATAGTCCGAGCAGTTGGGCATGAGCAGACAGACTACGTCCCCGGCAGCGAAATCCTGCTCGGTTCCCCAACGCGCGATGCGGTCGGCCCGTGCTGCCAGCTCGCGATAGCTTAGCACCAGATTGTCATCCAGCAGCGCTGGGCGGTCACCATAAGTCTCGGCGAAGCCATCGAGCAGCCCCGGCAACGTCGTGCCGGGCGCGTCGGTCATGATCTTGATGGCGTCAAGCGCACGGATCCATGCTTGCAGAGCCCCGCCACCCCCCGACTGGCCGGGCACCGCCCTTTTGCCAACATCAGCCATGCCGTCGATTTGCAAAAGGGGAACTCCGTTCGCCACTCTAAACTTTAATTTGGCGAACTCGTGTCCATTGTGCAACCATAAACCAGGCTTAGGGTAAGGGAGCCTGGCAGGAGGCAATACATGCTGACGGCGCGCGTGGCCGATGCGCAACGGTTGGCAGCCCGGCGGATCATGCTGGCGACGAGCCGTCGGCCGAGTTTGGACCGGACAGATTAGATCGAGATCGCCTCCCAGCGCTGCGCTCTGGGCGGGCGTGTCCTTCTGCGCCGCGTTAGGCGTGGCTGCTATCGCGATGTTGAACGCGGGGACCGGTGAGCGAGGCGTTCATATGGGGCTTCTCGGGACCGCGCGGCTTGCCTTCCTGTTGTTCTGGTCGGCCTACGTCGGTGGCGCTTTGGTGGCTCTGTTCGGTTCGGCGTTTCAACCATTGCGACGGCGTGCTCGCGAATTCGGCCTGGCGTTTGCAGCGGTGCTGTCGGTTCATCTCGGGTTGGTCGCCTGGCTCTGCTTGATCGGTGCCGTACCGTCCACGAAAACTTTCGTGTTGTTCGGCACCGCTGCCGTGTGGGTCTACCTGCTCGCGCTGTTTTCGATCAACGGTCTGCAACACAGGCTCGGCCCGATGGGCTGGTGGGTGCTGCGTGCGATCGGGATGAACTTCGTGGCCTATGCTTTCGCTAAAGATTTTTTCAGAAATGGGCTGGCGGGTGGCATCGCGAACGTCGTGCTTTATTGGCCTTTCGCCGCACTGGCCGTCATCGGGCCTGGTTTGCGCCTGGCTGCGGCAGCCCAACGGGTCGGGCGTGAATATACCAAGGTTGCGCGCCAATAGGGGTGCAATCGCAGGTTGGCGGTGGAGGAAAGGGGAAGGTTGACGCCGTCACGGTGCGGTCGCCATCCGTCCGGCGCGGGTAGATCGATGCCGTGTAAGTTCAACGAGACCTGCCGCCACAGGATCGCCAACGCCAGCGTACCGCTTCAGCCCGGAACGATCCTGTGCAGCAACATTGAAACTGCACGTGATGAACTGCCTACGGCTGAAGCCTCACTGGAAATGCTTCGGTCGCCAGCACTTCGTTCTGACATGGCACTGTTGTTGCGGCGGGCTTCCGCTGATTGCACGGGCGTTGTTCGCCTGGGTTAGGAAAAAGATGTCCATGTCAACAGAGTGCTGTCATCAGTCAGACACGCGCGGCTGGCCACGCATTATTTGTCGGTGCTCCTGGTGAATGTAGGATAGGCAAGGAGGCCCCGCATCGGAAGCTGGCGTAACGGCAGCATCGATGCCTCCACCATCATGCCTGTACGGCAGTACGTCTTGCGCCGATCAACGTGGGCAACAGCCCTGATGCGACATGATCGCTGCCTTGGTTTCAAGTAAACCAGCCGAATAAGCCAAGACAGCAGCGCCAGGATGAACGCGACCGTCATCAGCGAGGCGCCAAATATTAGCTCGTATTCGCGATCATCATAGCGAACTCGACACGCCAGGGGTGCGCCTGGGAAATCTCCCGACTGCTGTTACATCTTCAATAATCCGGGGCGTCTATGCCGGGGGCCATATTCTGCCACCTGACTCCACGATCTGGGCGATGATCTTCGTTACGAACAGAAATAGTTGCTCGGTTGCAGGAGGCGGCGCCTGACGGCCTTTTGCCCAATCAGTGTTCCGTCGACGCGCCGTTCGACACTAGTTTGAAGTGTTACTCGAAGCGAATTTACTTATGTCAATCAGTAGTGTAACATCCGGGGACACCACCGTAGTACGGTTGGTCACAGGATAACTCCTCCTCATCCACCCGGGATTCAACGCCGAGCGCATCCTCCACCTCGTCTTCGACTACGAATACGACGCCAGCGGCATTACCGACATCTTCCAAAATCTCGCGGCCGACGGGCGGGGGCCGGGTGCGACGACAGCGGCCAGTTGGGGGCGCCAGTGATATAGGAGTTCGTCGAGCTCGCAATCTTGTCGGTCGATTGACATTATCATTCGATAGACATACCACCTCGCCGACGACGCCATCACGGAGCACATGACCCTACCCGCCAACCGCTACCGTCCAAACGCACGTCAGCGCGGCGAAGACACCTGGCGCCGTATCCTCGAGACGGCGCTTGCCCTGTTCGCCGCCGAAGGGTTCGAGGGGGCGAGCCACGTGAGATTGCCGAACGCGCCGGCGTCAATCTGCCGGCCATCCAGGTACTATTTCGGTAGCAAGGAAGGGCTGTATCGAGAGACCATCACACATATCGGTGAGCAGGTGGTGCAAACCATCGCCCCGATTACTGCGCGCGTTTGGGAATCCCTTGGTTCCGGCACGCCGAGCCGCGCGCAGTTGATCAACCTGCTGTGTGAGTTGGTCAACGCTGTGGTGACGATTTTCCTCGATAAAACTTTACCGGATCATGAATACCGTAGCCTGTTCGTTTCGCGCGTCGAGATCGAGCGTGCCTCAGCGCTCGATCCGCTGCATGAGATCATGCGCCAGCATCTGCTGGCGCCTGGAGCTGCGTTGGTAGGGCGTCTGGTGGATCGGCCAGCTGAAGATGAACAGGTGGTGCTCCGCGCGCTGATGATCTTAGGTCAGGCTAAAATCTTCGGCAGTCGCTCCGTCGTGCGCAGCCTGGGCTGGAAGGCTATCGATGGGAGTCGCGTCGACAGCGTCCGGAGCATGGTGAACGAGCATACACGCGCTATCTGCCGCGCGCTGAAGGGGCCGGCATGAGACACTATTACGGAGTTGGGCTTCCAGCACTGCTTGGGCTGGCGGCCTGCGCTGTTGGGCCCAACTTCGAGTCCCCTGCAGCGCCAGCGGGTGCGGGCTATACGCCAGAAGTGCCTGCTAACCCAGTGTCGACCGCGAAGACCAAAGCCGGTTCAGCCCAACATTTTGATGCGGGACGGGATTTGCCGGGCGAGTGGTGGACCCTGTTCCACTCCACCATACTCGATGCGCTCGTGAAGCGCGCGCTGGCGGCCAATCCCGATCTCGATGCCGCGCAAGCCGCCTTGCGCCAGGCGCAGGAAAACCTTTATGCTGGCCAGGGCGCGCTGTTTCCAAGTGCAAGTACCAGCTTCCAGCCGTCACGCCAGAAGATCTCCGGTGCGTCGTTTGGACTTCCAAGTGACTCGCCTACACTCAGTCTGGTGACGGCGCAGTTGAACATTTCCTATGCGCCCGATGTCTGGGGCGGCACTCGCCGGCAGGTCGAATCACTGGCTGCGCAGGTCGATTACCAGCGCTTCCAGCTGGAAGCGACGTACCTGACATTGACGTCCAACCTTGTTGTGGCGGCGGTGAACGAGGCGTCGTTGCGTGCACAGATCGCCGTTACCCAGGACATCATCAAAGTGGACGCCGACCAGCTCAATCTCGTGCGTCAGCAATTTGCTATCGGGGGTGTGCCCCGTGCCGATGTGCTGCAGCAGGAAGCGACGCTGGCACAGTCGCGCGCAACTCTTCCGCCGCTGCGGAAACAACTCGCACAGCAACGTGACCAACTGGTCGCCCTCCTTGGCGGCTTTCCGCGCGAGGCACTGACCGCACAGTTCGACTTGAACGGTCTGCGATTGCCAGATCATTTGCCGATAAGCCTGCCTTCTCGTCTGATCGAGCAGCGCCCTGATATCCGTGCCTCCGAAGCCCAGTTCCACGCCGCGAGCGCCAGCCTTGGCGTTGCGATCGCGAACCAGCTTCCCCAGTTCGCCATCAGCGGCTCGCTCGGTACCGAGGCTCTCGGTTTCGCGGACTTGTTCACACCCACTACCGGTATCTGGTCGATTGCCGGTAGCATTACACAGACACTGTTCGACGCGGGCACGCTGCAGCATAAGAAACGGGCTGCCGCGGCAGGGCTGGAGCAAGCGGCGGCGCAGTACCGTAGCACGGTCATCCGCGCCTTCCAGAATGTCGCCGACGCACTGCGTGCGCTGCAGTCGGATGCAGACCTGCTGCACGAGCAGGCGGCGGCGGAACGTTCTGCCTCCGAGAGCTATACCTTGTCCCGCATGCAGTTTCGCGATGGCGGGATCAGCTACCTCACCCTACTTAACGCCGATCGTACCTGGCAGCAGGCCCGGCTGAACCTGGTCCAGGCGCAGGCACAGCGCTTTTCGGATACCGCCGCCCTGTTTCAGGCATTGGGTGGTGGCTGGTGGCATCGCTCCGACGTTGCGCCAAATACTCATGGGCCGGACCGGCTGGTCGTGCCCTTGCTCTCAGCCTTTCAGCCCTGACGGAGGTACGACAATGATCCGGCGATTGATCATCATGTTGGTGGCCGTCGCCATCGTGATGGGCGGTTACTTTGCCTTTCAGCAGTTTAAGGCGAAGATGATCCACCAGTTTCTCGCCACGCTGTCCAACCCGCCGCAGGTCGTCTCCACGGTTGTTGCCGCGGACCAGCAATGGCAGCCACAACTGCAGGCGGTCGGCACCCTGCGCGCCGTGAACGGAGCGACGCTGTCCCTGGAAGTGGCGGGTGTGGTCGAGAAGATCAATTTCGAGTCCGGACAGGATGTGCAGGTTGGACAGCCGTTGCTGCAACTTCGCGCCGAAGATGATATCGCGAAACTGGAGTCATTGCAGGCCAGCTCGGCGCTGGCACAGGTGAATTACGATCGTGATCTTCGGCAATTCCGCGCTCAGGCGGTCAGCCAGGCGACGATCGATTCCGACAACTACAACCTGCGCAATGCGCGCGCGCAGGTCGATCAGCAGCAGGCGATTGTCGACAAGAAGACTTCTGCGGGCGCCGTTCGCGGGGCACCTCGGTATTCGCCAGGTCGACCTGGGACAGTATCTCAATTCCGGTACGGCAGTGGTAACCCTGCAGGCATTGGATCCACTGTTTGTTGATTTTACGCTACCGCAACAGACGCTGAGTCAGATTTCTGGCGGCCAAAGCGTCGCGGCGTCGCTTGATGCTTTTCCCGGCCAGACATTCCCTGGGCGAATTATCGCAATCAATCCGCTGGTCGACACGGACTCGCGCAATGTTCAGGTACGTGCCAGCCTCAGCAATCCCGATCATCGCCTGCTGCCAGGTATGTTCGTGAGCGTCGGCATTGATACCGGCGCGCTGCAGTCGCAGGTGACGCTACCGCAGACGGCAGTGACGTACAATTCTTACGGCAGCACGATCTATCTGGTGAAGCCGGCAAATGCGAGCTCCAACGGTGAAAAGTCGCTGGTGGCCGCACAAAGCTTTGTCACGACCGGTGCCACGCGAGGCGATCAGGTCGCGGTCTTGACCGGGGTGAAGCCGGGGGACGTGGTGGTGACCGCTGGACAGATCAAGCTTCACAATGGTGCACCAGTGCTCGTCAACAACAAAGTGCAGCCGGCCGACAATCCCAATCCGACACCTGTCGACAATTGAGCGGTAGAGCCAGCCCATGCGTTTCACTGACATTTTCGTCCGCCGTCCGGTCCTGGCAAGTGTCGTCAGCCTGCTGATCCTCGTACTAGGCTTGCGCGCAATGACGTCGTTGCAGGTCCTGCAATACCCGAAAACCGAGAACGCGATCATCACCGTCACGACGGTCTACTATGGCGCCGCACCTGACGTCGTCGCGGGCTTTGTCACCACGCCATTGGAAAATGCCATCGCGCAAGCCAATGGCATCGATTACATGACCTCGAACAGCCAGTCGAGCACCAGCACGATCAGCGTCTATCTCCGCCTGAACTACGATCCGGACAAAGCGATGACCGAGATCAACACGAAGATCAGCGGGGTATCAATCAATTGCCAACTGGCACGCAGCAGCCATCGCTTTCGGTTCGGGTCGGACAAACCATCGACGCTATGTATATCGGCTTCAATAGCAATGTGCTGGGCTCCAACCAGATTACCGATTACCTGGTGCGCGTGGTGCAGCCCAAGATGCAGGCGGTGCCCGGCGTGCAAACGGCGGAGCTGCTGGGCGGCAAGTATTTTGCTCTGCGCGCCTGGCTGGATCCGACCAAGCTGGCAGCCTACAACCTGACGGCAAGCGATGTGTGGCAGGCACTGGGGAACAACAACTTTATCTCCGGCGCCGGCAATACCAAGGGTCAGATGGTGCAGATCAACCTGAACGCCTCGACCGATCTGCATTCGCTAAATTCATTTCGCGATCTGGTCCTGAAGGAGAATGGCACCGCGATCGTCCGGTTAAAGGACGTCGCCAACGTCACGCTTGGCAATGACGACTACGAGTCCCAGGTCGGCTTTGACGGACAGCGCGCGGTCTATCTGGGCATTCAAGTTGCGCCGGGCGCCAATCTGCTTGACGTAATCAAGGGCGTCCGCGCAATCTTCCCGAGCATCCAGACGCAATTGCCGCAAGGACTGAACGGAGCGATCGTCTACGATTCGACTGATTTCGTCTCCAGCTCCATCAGCGAAGTTGTGCGTACGCTGGCAGAGGCGATACTCATCGTCACCTTGGTGGTGTTTGTATTTCTGGGCTCCCCGCGATCAGTGCTTATCCCGATCGTCGCCATTCCGCTGTCGTTGATCGGCACTTTCATGATGATGCTGGTTTTCGGCTTCACCATCAATCTACTGACGCTGCTCGCGTTGGTGCTGGCCATCGGACTGGTCGTGGACGACGCCATCATAGTCGTCGAGAACGTCAACCGCCATCTGGAAGATGGCATGGCGCCTATTCCTGCGGCGATCCAGGCGGCACATGAATTGGCAGGTCCGATCATCGCGATGACTGTGGTGCTGGTGGCGGTCTATGTGCCGATTGGGTTCCAGGGTGGACTGACTGGAGCATTGTTCACCGAGTTCGCCTTCACCTTGGTGGGTGCGGTTACCGTCTCAGCCGTTATCGCATTGACGCTGTCACCGATGATGACCTCACGTCTGCTGCGCGCGCATGCGCCCGGGGCAAGCGACTGGGAGGCCCGAGCAGTCAGGTTCGTCGATCGCTGCTTCAGTGCCGTACACAGGCGCTATGAACGTTTGCTTATAGGTAGCCTCAACTACCTGCCGGTGACGGCGACCTTCGCGATGATTGTTCTGGTCAGCATCTACTTCTTCTATGCCGGAGCGGCGTCGGAGTTGGCACCGGAAGAAGATCAAGGCGTCGTTCTGACCTCTGCGACATCGGCGCCTGATGCGACCCTGCAGCAACGACTGATGTACGACCAGCAAGTCTTCGAGGATTTCATGACCTTCCCGGAGACCGCACATGTGTTCCAGCTCGACGTCCCTGGCCAGAACATTGGGGGCACCGTGTTGAAGCCGTGGGACCAGCGGAGTCGGACGACCGCTGTGCTACAGCCACTTATCCAGCAGGCGGTGAACGACATCGCCGGCCAACGCGTAGTGGCATTCCAGCCACCACCGCTTCCAGGTTCGACCGGGTTGCCGATACAGTTTGTTCTCGGAACGACCAGCCCCTTCGACCAACTCAATACGGTGTCGCAAGACTTTCTTAAGCAGGCCCGAGCGAGCGGGCTGTTTATTTTCCTTGATACCGACCTGCGTATTGACAACCCGCAGGTGACGATCGAGATCGACCGCAGCAAGGCAGCCTTGATGGGGCTGTCGATGAATGACGTCGGTAACGCGCTAACCTCTATGCTGAGTGGCGGCTACGTCAACTACTTTGGATTGGACGGACGGTCGTACAAAGTCATGCCTCAGGTGCAGCAGCGTTCACGGCTGAACCCGGCGCAGATTCTGAACTACTATATTCGCACGTCCGGCGGCACTGCCGTGCAGCTGTCAACTATTGCTCATTTCACAACCCAGACCCAGCCTGAGTCGATCAACCACTTTCAGCAGCTCAATTCGGCGACGATTCAGGGCGTGGTGGCGCCAGGCGTGACGATGGGTGCTGCCATGACCTTCCTGAACGATCTGGCCGCGCGCACGTTGCCGGTCGGCTACTCCGTCGATTACGGCGGCGAATTCCGCCAGTTGAAACAGGAGTCAGGCGGCTTCCTGCCCACGTTCGGCTTCGCCCTTATAATCATCTTTCTTTCGCTCGCCGCTCTGTTCGAAAGCTTCCGAGACCCATTCATTATCCTTGTTTCTGTACCGATGTCGATCGCGGGCGCACTTTTGTTCGTATCTGTCATGCCGCACGTAAGTCTAAACATCTATACGGAAGTCGGCCTCGTGACGCTGATGGGCTTGATCAGCAAACATGGCATCCTGATCGTGGAGTTCGCCAATGTGCTTCAACGTGACGGCCGCAGCAAGCGCGAGGCGGTCGAGCAAGCGGCAGCAATCCGGCTGCGTCCTATCCTTATGACCACCGCCGCGATGGTGCTGGGCGTATTCCCGCTGCTGACAGCGTCCGGCGCAGGCGCCAACTCGCGCTTCGACATGGGCCTGGTCATTGCCTCCGGACTGGCAATCGGCACATTGTTCACCCTGTTCGTCGTGCCGGCGGTGTACCTGCTGATCGCGGCGGACCATCATTCGGCTTTGCCGGAGGAGGCACCTTCGGGGTCGAGGACCCTTGCGGCAGCCGAGAGATAGGCGGCCAGTGTGGTGGAGGATCAGACGAATGCACGCGTCGGATCTCGACGCGCTTTGGCCTCGGCGCCTCGTCGACTGTTCCAACCCAGAAGACCGGGCCAACTGGCAACAACCTGGCGCTGGGAGCGGCCGATGGCGCACAGAACGGGGCCACGGCGCACGGCCTGGATATTCGTTACGGCGTGATGAACATCGCTGGTGGCAGAACGCAGTGGTTGTATGACAGTCTGTATTGTGCTCGTGGCCAGGCCGAGAACCTGATCAAACTGCACAAGACCCTGCTTGGCGTCCGACCGCACGCGTTGCCATTCGCGGTTCGCCAATCAGTGCGTCTTGTGCTCGATACCGGAGCCTACTGGCTGTTGCTCAGGGTCCGCGATGCCATTCCCAGGCCCCAGGCGCTTGCAGCCGCCGAGTTCACCACGTTGTGGATGCGCTTGATTAGAATCGCCGCTCGCATCGTCGAAACCGCAAGCCGAGCGCGGCTCGCTTTCGCTGCCGCACACCCCTGAGGCGGCGCTGTTCGCCGGTCTCGCACGCTGTCTCCAACCGACAAGGGTGTGACGAGCCGGGCATGTGCCCCACCATCACATGGTCCCGTCACCAACCAGCGCCCACCACGTATGTTCTGAAATAGCGATGAAAAGGCGCATCGAAGGAACCCCGCCTGGTGCTTCAGAATGCCGCTCGCGCTTCAGTCCGCTGAATAAGATGGGCTAGGTTCCGCAGCCAGCAACCAATGGAGTGAGACTATGAGCGACGGTGAGATCGCCGCCTTACGGGCGCTTCTAACATCGCGGCCGCGTCCGGCCAGTGTCGCCGAGCGCCGCGAGCGACTGGACGCGCTCGGCAGCACTTATGTGACAGCCGAGGATATTCGCCTTGAACCAGTGAGCGCCGGCGGCGTGCCAGCGGAATGGAGCGTTTCGCCCAACGCGGATGCTTCTCGCGTGCTCTTTTTCCTGCACGGGGGTGGTTTCTCTGCGGGATCGATCATCAGCCATCGAGCGATGGTGACTGAGGCTGGCCGAGCGGCGCGTGCGCGAACGCTTGCGATCGACTATCGGCGCACGCCGGAGCATCCGTTTCCGGCGGCGCTTGAAGATGCACTTCAGGCCTATCAATGGTTGCTCGGGCAAGGGGTGCGGCCCAGCCGGATCGCGATCGGCGGCGATAGCGCCGGTGGTGGACTGACCCTGGCCGTCATGGTTTCTTTGCAGGAACGTTGTCTGCCGCTGCCCGCGTGCGGCTGGTGTGTTTCGCCGTGGATCGACATGGAGGCGCGTGGCGAGAGCTACGCCACCAAGGCGGCAATCGATCCGATGATCAGCAAGGAATACATCCTCGAGTTGGCCAGCTGGTATCTCGGTGGGATAGCACCGCGGACGCCGCTTGCCGCTCCGCTCCATGCCGACCTCAGGGGGTTGCCGCCACTGCTCATTCAGGTCGGCAGCGCGGAGACCCTGTTGGACGATTCTGTCCAGATCGCAGCGCGGCTTGGCGCATCGGACGTTCGCGTCTCCCTGGAAATCTGGCCACAGATGATCCACGCATGGCCGCTGTTCCATCAACAACTCGCGGACGGTCGCCGCGCAATTGCCGCAGCAGGATCGTTCATCCGAGCCGCGACAGGCTAGGAAACTGTCGGAGCACGGTCCGGTTGGAAGAGGGGAGAATGATATGTTGGACCCACTTCTGAAACGCTTGACGCCGCTTCTCGAGGATGTGCCCGGCGTCGTCGCTGTCGTTCTCGGCGGATCGCGGGCCAGGGGGACTGCGGGTTCCGCCTCCGACTACGATATCGGCCTCTACTATGGACCGGACGCTCCGTTGGACACCGACCGCCTGCTTCAGGTCGTCAAAGGTCTGGTCGACGATCCTGTCGCGGCCGCGGTCACGCCGGTCGGAGCCTGGGGACAATGGATCGTCGGTGGCGGCTGGTTGTCGATTGGCGGTCGCAAGGTGGACCTGCTCTATCGCAGCACCGACGCCGTCGCGCGTGTTATCCAGGCGTGTCGGACTGGCAGTATCACCATGGATTATCAACCGGGGCACCCGCATGGTTTTTGCTCCGCGATCTGGATGGGAGAGGTGGCGCTCTGCCGGCCGATCCACGATCCGAAAAGCGTGATCGCCGGATTGAAGGCGACGACCTCGCCGTATCCGGAGCCGCTGCGGGAGGCGATCGTGCACCGGTTCCAGTGGGAAGTGCTGTTCAGCATCGAGAATGGGGAGATCGCCGTCTCCCGACGCGAGCAGACGCACATTGCCGGGTGCGCTTACCGAGCGTTGTGCTGCATCGGTCAGGTGCTGTTCGCTTGCAACCGGCGCTACCTGATCAATGAAAAGGGCTCCCTCTACGAAGCCGCGTCGTTCCCGGTTACGATCGCCGGGTTGGCGGACCGGGTGGCGGGCGTTTGGGGGATGATTGGGGGCGGCGAATTCAGCGAAGCGTTCGTGGAATTGAGGGCCCTCGAGCAAGAGTTGGCGGCCGTTGCTGACACCGGGGGGTGAAGCAGCGTTTCGTCAGTCACGGCGAAATGCGATACGGACTCAAACTGGATGGGAGGATAGCATGACCCTCGTGCCGATCCGAGGCCTGTGGGAAACCCATATCACGGTCAGCGATCTCGACCGCTCGATCCGGTTCTATCGCGATGTCGTTGGACTCACGTTGGCTCACACCGTCCCCGAGAGGCATGTCGCGTTCTTCTGGATCGGACAACCGCGACAGGCGATGCTCGGGCTTTGGAGCACGCTGACGTCACCGATGGGGATGAAGCTCCACTACGCGTTCCAGGTCACTGTCGAGGATGCAATCGCATCGATCGCGGCTTTGAAGGACGCAGGGCTGCAACCTACGGGTCTCACAGGGCAGGCGATCAACGAACCAGAGGTCATCCCTTGGATACCGTCGGCGAGCGTTTACTTCCCGGACCCCGACGGACACTCGTTGGAATACATAGCGATGCTGCCGGAGGCGCCGGCGCCGGCGAAAAAGCAGATGCCACTTTCCGAATGGCGTAGCCTGCAATCGGCACCTGGTGCGTAGAATTATCCTGCGGATTGATGTCGGGCGGCGGTCACGCTAGTGGATAAAATCCGACGGATAGAGCCGTCGAGCTTTCCCACTAACCATTGATTGGGTGGGTCGATTCACCCGACCGCAAGGATGCTTCTGTCGGGATCGGACCACTAGTTGCGATGGGCGATCTGCCAGGTGGCCTTAGCCTCTGTAGGCCTCCCACTCCGGCTCGTTCTGAAAGATCCAGTCGTAGTAGTCCCGTTGGGTCAGCGCGCTTGCGGCGGCCTGGTCCAGGACGACTTTGCAGCGCGGGTGCAGTTGGAGCGCCGATGCACTGATCATAGCGGTGATCGGCCCCTCCACGGCTTTTGCCAGGATCGCGGCTTTGGCCGAACCGGTGGCGAGCAGCACCACTTCGTGCGCCTCGAGGATGGTTCCCACGCCCATCGTCAGCGCTCGTTTCGGGACACGATCCGGGTCACCGCCGAACATCGGCGCGTTTTGCTGGCGGGTCCGGGGGGTAAGCGCCTTTTCGCGAGTGCGAGACATCAATGCCGACAGCGGCTCGTTGAACCCGATGTGGCCGTCCTCGCCAATTCCGAGCAACTGGAGATCGATGCCTCCGGCCTCACGGATCAGTTGCTCGTAGCGAGCCGCCTCGGCGCTGTGGTCGGGGGCCATGCCGTTCGGCACATGCGTGTTGGTCCGCGCGATGTTGACGCGGCTGAACAGGTGCTTGTCCATGTAGGTGCGATAAGCATGTTCGTCGTCCGCCGGCAGGCCAATATACTCGTCGAGGTTGAAACTGCGGCACTTGGAAAAATCCAGTCCTATAGCCGCGAGATTCTCATAGACGCGCTCCATGGTGCGTCCGGTCGCCAAGCCGAGTACCAGGTCGGGCTTTGCCTGCAGGCGGCTCACGATGAGGCGTGCCACGAGCGTTGCCGCACTGTCCGCATCGGATCGAATAATTACTTCCACAGTTCAACCGTCTCCGGGCTTTTTGGGAGGGAACAGCACCTCCAAGCTGTCGGTTGACGCGATGGCAAGACCCTGTTCGAGTACCTCGTGGAACTGCCCGTCTTTCCAGCCGCGCAGCCGGTAGAGCGTGGCGAAGGCGAACGGAGGGGCTGCACTGCCCTGACCCCCAACCAACTCCGCCCCTCGGCGGACGTTATCGATCATCCAAGCCGGCAGGCGGAGATGGTACGGGTTTCGGGCGACCTCACCGGCGTGCAGCGACAGCGCCGCCACCAGATCCGCGACGTCGGCCGGGGTTGAACTCAACCATCAGGTTCGGCGCCGTCATCGCGCCCCAATATTCCGTCTCGATGACCCGGCACGCGAGCGTGGGTTGGCGGCGCATCGCCTCGACGACGAGGTGGTGAACGCCGATGTGCGTGGCGTTCCAGTCGGCCGCGTGGGGGAGGAACAGGACATCCGGCGGCTGGGCCGCGAGCACATCGGCGACCGCGGACACGGCGGCGTCCCAGGCCGTTGGATTGCGCCCGCGGGCCGGGAGGTTGATCCCCTCGAGACCGGCTCGGTCGGGGGTAACCAGACCGAAGCCGAGGTAGGAGCAGGCGGCCTCCAGTTCCCTCCAACGCTGTGCCCTGCGATCGACCCGGCTGCCGAGAGTGACGGCGACATCAATGACGGTGAAGCTCCGCTCGCGCATGAGGCGCAGCGGCAGCGCGCCGGTGATCATTTCGTCATCAGGATGGGGCGCGAAAATTAACACTTTGGGCGCCGCCGAGCGGACGGGGGGTTGAGCGGGGACAGCCGTACCCAACGTATTGATCGCCTCGCCTGTGCGCAGCGCGGTGACGAAGGTCTCGACCCACGCCAAATAGGGGTTTGCTGCCATCACACCTTTTCTCCGGCTGCGAGGTCCGCTCCGAAGCCAAGAGACGCCCGCTGGACCGCGTCGTAACGCCAGTCCAGGTTCGATGCCAATAGCCGGAGGCAAAAGGTGAATGGGTGGCGGGGCGTGGCGCGCCGCAAGGTTGGGCCGTCGGCCTAAGGGAGGATCGATGATACCATTTGGGATATGGTTGGCCGAAATCGGTTTGGGAAGCTACGACGCTGTCTTTGCCTCCAACAAGATCGACTTCGATGTCATCCGGTCGCTGACCGACGCGGACCTGCGAGAGCTCGGCCTCGCACTTGGAGATCGTAAGCGTCTGCTGCAGGCAGTGGGGAAGTTGGACGGGCAACACCCGGCGGACACAATCATCCCGTCGGTCATACCAGCGACCGCTCAGGACGGTGCGGTTTCGCCCGGTGGCGAACGCCGTCAGCTCACGGTGATGTTCTGCGACCTGGTAGGGTCGACCGCGCTGAGTGAAAAGCTCGACCCCGAAGAACTGCGCAGCCTGTTGCACGCGTATAGAACCCTCTGTGGCGATGTGATCGCGCGCTACGATGGGTTCGTCGCGCGCTATGTCGGTGATGGGATCCTGACGTATTTCGGATGGCCCACGGCACACGAGGAGGATGCCGAGCGCGCCGTGCGTGCGGCCTTGGAGATCGTTCAAACTGTAAAGCGGGCGTCGTCCACCGAGGACCTATCGGTCCGCATCGGCATCGCGACTGGTCCTGTCGTTGTCGGTGAACCAGCCGGTGTGGGGGATCAGTCAAAGCTGGCGGTGGGCAGCACGCCTAACCTCGCCGCGCGTCTGCAAGGGCTGGCGACCGCCGAACAGATTGTCATTGCCGCCTCGACCCGTCGACTTGTCGGCAGTGCGTTTGAACTGAGCGATCTTGGCGAACATGATTTGAAAGGGATCGCGGAGCCCGTTCATGGCTGGCGGGTCAACCGCGCCCTGCTGACGGAGAGCCGCTTTGATGCCAATCGCGGCAGCGGCGCGCTGACACCACTGGTCGGCCGCGACGAAGAACTGGATCTGATGCTGCGTCAGTGGTCGCAGGCGAAGGACGGGGAAGGCCAGGTAGTGCTGCTGTCGGGCGAGCCAGGGATCGGCAAGAGCCGCATCCTGAGCGCGCTGCGCGAGCGGCTTGAAACGCAAGGGGTGCAAGCGCTGCGCTTTCAGTGCTCGCCTTATTATGTTAACAGCGCTTTCTGGCCGATCATCGACGACTTCGAGCGAACGCTGAAATTCGCCCGCGACGAAGCGGCGGAGTCGAAACTCGACAAACTGGAAGCGCTGATCGTCGGGCATTACGGCCGACCGCTCGCCGACGTCCGGTTCGTCGCCACGATCCTGTCGATACCCTACGAGGCGCGCTACGGCGAGCGGCCGACGACGCCGCAAAGGCACAAGGACGAAACGCTGCGGACTTTGGTGGACATCATCGAAGCGGCAGCCCACGAGCAGCCCAGCGTGATGCTGTTCGAGGATGCGCAATGGGCCGACCCTACGACCCTGGAGGTGCTCGATCTACTGATCGACCGCGTCAGAACCGTTCCACTGCTGGTGGTGCTGACGCACCGGCCGGAGTTTCAGTCGCGCTGGTCGGAACAGGGACATGTCGGCGCATTGAACCTGTCCAAGCTGACCCGAGCGCAGAGTGCGGCGATGGTCTCGGCGCTTGCAGGCGGCAAAACGCTGCCTGCCGTTCTGCTCGAGCAGATTTTGACCAGGACCGACGGCGTGCCGCTGTTTGTCGAGGAGCTGACCAAGTCGATCCTCGAAATCGGGCGAGCTGAAGGAGGCAGGTGATCACTACGATTACGGTGGCTCCACTCGCGACGTCACGATTCCGACCACGCTGCGGGACTCGCTGATGGCGCGGTTGGATCGCTTCATGCCAGTGAAGGAGATCGCGCAAATCGGGGCAGCGATTGGGCGCACATTCAACTACGAGCTGATCGCGGCGGTGGCGCCGATCCCTCAGGCCCAACTCGACGACGCCCTCGTGCAACTGAGCGAGTCGGGACTGGCCTTCCGCCGCGGCACACCACCTGATGCCATCTACACCTTCAAGCACGCACTGGTGCAGGACGCGGCGTATGACTCGTTGCTGAAGAGCCGCAGACAGGAGTTGCACGGCAAGATCGCGCGGGTGATCGAGGAGCGCTTCCCGCACATCAAGACGACCGAACCCGAAGTGCTGGCGCATCACCTAACAGAAGCGGGCCTTAGGGAGGCCGCTGTTCCGCTGTGGAAGGCGGCTGGCGATCTGGCGGTGAAGCGCATGGCCGCCCCGGAGGCCATTTCGCATCTTAACCGGGGACTTGAGTTGGTCTCCTCGCTGCCCTGGTCATCGCAACGAGACGCCAGTGAACTGGGGCTGCGTTTCCTGCTTGGGATAGCGTGGTGGGCGCTCAAAGGCTGGCCCGCTCAGGAGCTTTGGACCAGCGTGCATCCGGCCCTGGCGTTGGCAAAGTCGCTGAACCGCCCCGATGCCCTTATGGGCGTCTACTGGGCACTATTCTCTAATGTCCTGACGCAAGGGCGGGTGGCTGAGTCCCTGGAGTGGGTGGAGGAGATGCTGGGCGTCGCCGAGGCGACGGGTGACGCTGACCTGCTCATCGCAGGACACATGAGCGCCTGCATCAGCTACAATTGGTTGGGCGAGTTCACCAAGGCGGCCGAGCACGCCGACAAGATTCTGGACCTCTATGACGCTGAGACGCATTCCCACCTTGTCGACATCCTTGACCACGATCCCAAAACGGTAGCTGGCATTTTCGCCTCGATCAGCGCCTGGATGCTGGGCTATCCCGACCGGGCGATGCATCTAAGCGATGAAAAAGACGTGCACGCGCGCGAGCGGGGCCACGCTTTCGACCTCGGGTTTGCGCTGACGCTGGGGCCCCACGAGTTCGATCGCCGCTTTACCGACCTGCGCAAGCGCGCCGAAGAATGTGAGCGGCTCGGTCGGGAGAGTAGTCTGCCAGTGCTCTGGGCGCTGTTGGCGCCTATTGCTTTGGGCCAGGCGCTCATTCGGGAAGGCAACGTCGCCGAAGGAATTGGCCCGCTGAAGGCCGGCATCGCGGCTTCGAACGCGAGCGGCGGCAAGGTTCGGGGCCCGACATGGAATGCGTTCCTAGCCGAGGGCATGGCACTGACCGGCGATCTGGACAGTGCCCTGGACCTGATCGACGAGCAAATCGCCCAAATCGATCGCCCCGGGTGGGAGGAGCGTATTGCCTACGCCGAGATCCTGCGCCTCAAGGGATGGATGCTCTCGCTCAAGGGCGAACTTGAAGGCGCCGAGCGGAACTTCCTTGCCTCGCTGAACTGGGCACGCCGTCAGCAGGCCAAGTCCTGGGAGCTGCGTGCGGCGACCAGCCTCGCGTGGCTGTGGCAAAGCCAGGGTAAACGCCAGGAGGCGTACGAGTTGCTCGCGCCGATTTACGGCTGGTTCACCGAAGGCTTCGACACCAAGGATTTGCAGGACGCGAAGTCCCTGCTCGCCGAACTGGGATAGTCGAGGTGCAGTCGTACCTCAAGGCGCGTCGTCCGTCCGACAGTCCGATCGCTTCGGTTTTCATCACCGCCGCGCGCTGTGCTTGTCGTGCCGGTTGCTAACCGGCGAAACGCGATGCAAGTGGTCAAATCCACCCGCCATCACGCCGCTGCCGCCGTAAAGTGGTTCACCTCAACCGGCAAATAACGGCAGGCCCTCGTTCTGCCTGCGCCAGCGGCGCGATGACTTCAGAATTGTCCGGTGCATACGGCCAGACGGCTGATTTTCTGGTTCTGGACACTGCCGATCGTCCCGACGATACTCTGCCTTCAGCATCACCGAGCCGGAGGAACGGCGGTGGACATAGCACGCTGGCTGCGAAGCCTCGGCCTTGAGCGCTACGAGGTGGCGTTTCGCGAGAACGACGTCAGCGCCGAAATATTGAGCGATCTCACCGCGGACGACCTTAAAGAACTGGGCGTTGCCAGCGTCGGCCATCGCCGTCAACTGTTGGCGGCCGTCGTCAGGCTGCGGGACGGCGCGCCACAGCAAGTCACGTCGACCGGCGATCACCTTGGGTCAATAATCTCGGGGGAACGCCGCCAGCTCACTGTGATGTTCTGTGACCTAGGACAGCGTTTCCATGAAACAACTCCTATCACGCGGCCTCGCCGATCTTGTAGGTCCAGGTGTGAACCACAGGGTCGGCGTTGATGTCATCGAGATAGGCGAGGATGCGTGCCTTGAGTTCAGCCTTCGATGCGACGCGAATGTGGCGGAGCATCGAGCGCACCATCTTCGAGATGAAGCCTTCCACCAGATTGAGCCATGACGCGTGCTTCGGGGTAAACACGAAGGAGAAGCGGCCCTCGGGCTGCGTGGCGAGCCAAGCATTCGTCTCTTTCGAGATGTGGGCCGAATGGTTGTCGAGGATAAGTTTTATCGCCGTATCGGTCGGATAGGCTGCATCGGTACGCAGTGCGGCCGGCCGCTGGCTGACGTCCGGTTCATCGCTTCGATCTTGTCGATCCCGTGCGAACAGCGCCACGGGCCGCTGCCCATGACGCCGCAAAAGCACAAGGACGAGACGCTGCGCACCTTGGTCGATCTGGTGGAAGCGGCCGCCCGAAAGCGCCCAGCGTAATGCTGTTCGAGGATGCACACTGGGCCGATCCCACCACGCTTGAGGTGTTGGACCTGCTGATCGACCGGGTGAGAACTGTCCCGCTGCTGGTCGTACTCACCCGCCGGCCGGAGTTTCAGTCGCGTTGGTCCTGGCACGGACATGTTGGCGCACTGAACCTGTCCAAGCTGACCCGGACGCAGAGTGCGGCGATCGTCTCCGCTCTCACGGGCGGCAAGCCGCTGCCGGCGGGGCTGCTCGAGCAGATCCTGACCAAGACCGATGGCGTCCCGCTGTTTGTCGGGGAGCTGACCAAGTCGATTCTCGGATCCGGCGAGCTGAAGGAGGCCGCGATCATTACGAGCACGCCCGCTCCGGTCGAACCGTCACCGTTCCGGCGGCGTTGCGGGATTCGCTGATGCGCGGCTGGATCGGTTCATGCCGGTGAAGGAGATCGCCCAGATCGGGGCAGCGATCGGGCGGGAATTCAGTTACGAGCTCATCGCCGCGGTGGCACCTATGCCGCAGACCCAACTCGATGATTCCCTCGTGCGGCTCAGCGAGTCTGGCCTGGCCTTCCGTCGGGGCACACCGCCTGATGCCGTCTACACGTTCAAGCACGCGCTGGTGCAGGATGCCGCTTATGACTCGTTGCTTAAGAGCCGCCGACAGGAGTTGCATGCCAAGATCGCACGCGTAATCGAGCACCGCTTCGCGACGGTCAAGGTGACCGAACCTGAGGTGCTAGCACATCACTTTGCGGAAGCGGGGCTCGCCGACGCTGCCATCCCGCTCTGGCAGAGCGCTGGCGAACTGGCGTCGAAACGCTGGGTCCTTAACGAGGCCATTTCTCATCTCAACCGGGCGCTCGAACTGGTCTCCGCCCTGGCGCGGTCATCGCAACGAGATGCCAGGGAACTGGAGCTGCGGAGACGTCTTGGCCCAGCGTGGATGACGCCCAAAGGTTGGGCCGCCCCGGAAGTCTGGACCAGCCTGCATCCGGCCCTTGCCTTGGCGAACTCGCTCGAGGACCGGGATGCGCGGGTGCACATCTTGGGAGGACTGTCGACGAACGTCATTAATCAAGGGCGCATAGCGGAGTCGCTGCCGGCGGCACAGGAGGCGCTGGACCTTGCGACGGCAACTGGTGATCCTGATTTGCTGATCTTGGGACACGCATTTGTCGGCAACAGCCGCTTCTTCATGGGCGAGTTCACCGAGGCACTGGAGCACGCCAACAATGTGGTGGCCTTCTACGACGCCGAGAAGCATCGCGACCGTGCGGACAACTTCTACCACGATGGTGGACGGCACCTTGGACATCCCACAATTTGGCCCGGCATCATTAGGTCGATTAGCACCTGGATACTCGGCTACCCAGACCGGGGACTGCGGCTAAACGACGAAAACGACGCGTACGCCCGCCGGCGCGGTCAGCCCTTCGACCTCGGATGGGTGCTGACTATTGGGGTCCGAGACTTCGATCATAGCTTCGCGCACGAGGACCTGCACAAGCGTGCCGAAGAATGCGAACGGCTAGGTCGGGAGAACAGCCTGCCCGTACCTGTGGGCGTTTTTTGCACCCTCGACGCACGGTCTGGCACTGATCCGGGAGGGCAAAGCCGCCGAAGCAATTGCCCCGCTCAAGGCCGGCATCTCGTTTTGGGAAGCGAGCGGTGGCAAGAAGCGCTTACCGATCCTCAAAGCGCGTTCCTGGCCGAAGGGATGGCGCTGACCGGCGACCTCGATAATGCCGTGCAGCTGATCGACGAGATAATTGCGAAATTATAACGAACAGGGTGGGAGGAACGCCTTGCCTACGCCGAGATCCTGCGCCTCAAGGGTTGGATGCTCTCGCTCAAGGGCGACCTTGAGGGCGCCGAGCGGAACTTTCTCGCATCGCTCGATTGGGCGCGCCGTCAGCGGCGAAAATGTGGGAGCTTCGAACATCGACCAGCCTCGCACGCCTGTTGCAGAGCCAAGGCAAACGCCAAGGCGCCCATGGGTTGCTCGCCCGGTCTACGGCTGGTTCACGGAAGGCTTCGACAGCAAGGATTTGCAGGAGGCGCAGTCATTGCTCGCCGGGCTCGCGTAAGGAATTATTCGATCACGACATCCAGTGCGGTGGGACCCAGGTCCAACCAGCCGGGGTGCGCGACCACCATCCGGGCATCCACAGGCTGCCATGCCCGGCCGCTGGCACATATTGCCCCTTTGCCCAGGCATAGCCCGAGCCGTTCCAGTCCCAGTGACCCGGCTGCCACATCAGCGCCTCTGCCGTCACCGGCGGCTTCGGTACAGGCTCTGAGATCAGCGCCGGAACCGGCGGGTACGGGTTGGCGTCAGACGCCTGTTTCTCGGCACACCCGGCCATCAGGCTGATGGCCAACACGGCCGCCAACATGGTGAATTTCGTCATGGTCTTCGCGGTCTCCGGCGACTCGGGTCATTCTGGGACAAGGACGGATACCACAGCCTGGGCGGCGATTCCCTCGCCGCGACCCGTGAAGCCTAATTTTTCCGTGGTCGTCGCCTTCACGGATATGCGTGCGGGGTCGGCCCCGAGCAATGAGGCGAGTCGGGCGATCATGGCCGGGGCGTGCGGCGTTATCTTCGGCCGCTCGCAGATCAACGTCAGATCGGCATTGATCAGGCGGCCGCCCCGCGCCGCTATCCGCTCCGCCGCGTGGACCAGGAACCGGGCACTATCGGCGTCCTTCCAAGTCGCCTCGCTGGGCGGGAAATGCCGGCCGATATCGCCCTCCGCGAGCGCCCCGTAGATCGCATCGCACAGTGCATGGATGCCGACGTCGGCATCCGAGTGGCCCGCCAAGCCATGTTCATGCGGCACGGTTACGCCGCAGAGTATCAACGGTCGCCCGGCTTCGAACCGATGGACGTCAAAGCCAGTGCCGACGCGCGCGACCAACGGAACCGCCATGATACGCTCCAGCCGGACGAGGTCTTCCGGATAGGTCAGTTTGATGTTGTCGTCCGAGCCGGGAACCACTTCCACCGTTTCGCCGGCCGCCTCCAGCAGGGATGCGTCGTCGGTCGCGCCGGTCAGGCCTGCCCGATGGGCGGCCAGGAGTGTTTCGAACCGAAAGGCCTGCGGGGTCTGGGCGCGGAACAGTCCGGCCCGTAGCACGGTCTCGGTAATAACGCCGCGCACCACCCGCTTGAGCGTATCGGCGACTGGAGCCGCCGGTATTGCTCCCGGTAACTCGCGAAGCGCGGCCAGCAGGGCAGGGATCGTTCCCGGCGGTACGACAGGACGAGCAGCGTCGTGGACCAGCACGATATCGGGCTCGTGCGGTGCCAGGGCCTCCAGACCCACCCGGACGCTATCCTGACGGGTGGCGCCGCCCGGGATGACTGGCAGGCATCCGGTGACACCCCGTAGCGCGGCCTCGATCGGTTCGGCGTCGCCAACCGGTTGCAGCAGAGACACATGCGCGGCGAGGGCCTCCGCCGCGTGACGGATGACCGGCTTGCCGGCGACCATCATGAACTGCTTCGGCATGTCGGTACCGAAGCGGGAGCCGGAACCGGCGGCGACGAGAATGGCTGCGACGCGCATGGGGCGGAGCAATGCCGCCGCGCGACCGTTCCGTCAATGACGCGGTTTCAACCCGCCTCGGTCGAGGCTCGGCGTATTCGTAAGCGCCGCATCTCGACGAATTGCCACAGCAGCAGGATCGGCACGCCGATCACCACATCCCTCGCCCGGCGCACGAGGGAGACCGCGAGCGACATCTCCGGCGGCACGCCAAAGATTGCACCGAGCCCGGCATAGCCGGCCTCTTGCACACCGGCGTTCACCGGCACGAGGAATGCGGCGGCCGCCGCGGCGCTCAGCAGCGCCTCGATCGCCAGCGCGTCGTCGAAATCGATCGGCACGCCCAAGGCGCGGTATGCGATCCAGCCCGCGACCCCGGTGCCGATCCAGCCGATCAGATGCATCAGGAAACCCAGCGCGAGCTTGCCGGTATGACCATAGATCAACCCGAGTTCCGCTTGCAGCACCTCCATGCGTTCCTCGGCATCGTCAAACCACCGGCCGGCGATGCGGCGGCCGAGGCGGGCGAACAACGGCGCGGCGCCTTGCTGGACCCAGACGAAGCCGAAACACGCCAGCACCGCGAGTCCGATCCCCACCTCGGCCGGCACCGCGAGGCCCGATCTTGGTGCGCGCACCAGCAAAATCCCAAGCCCGATACAGGTGAAGGCGATCTGCGCAAGGAATTCCGCGGTGACGTCGATGACGGTGGAGGCGGTTGCGGTGTGCCATTCGACGCCGTGCAGCGTCACCGCGCGGGCGCCGAACACGAAATCCGCCGACCTGGGAGAACGGCAGGCAGTTGGCGGAGGCGTCCCGCACCATGCGGCCCCAGATCAGCACCCAGGGCCGGCGCATGGTCCTGGATGGGGTGATCACGTCCCAGGCAAGGCCGAGGATCACGAACAGCACGAGTTGCCAACCGACGATCACTCCGAACTGCGGCCAGCCGATCCGACTGACCGCCGAGACGATGTTGCCGAAGCCGTAGTAGGAAACCAGCAGCAGCGCGATGAGGATGCCCAGCAGCGCCAGAACATAGGATAAGCGTTTCATGATGGATGGCTTCTGCCTGTGCCGCGTCCCTGGAGCAAGCCGGGTCTGTTTCCCGCGACGGGGGCTTCGTCTATGGAGGCGCCGATCGGACCACGGGTGCCCGACCATACAACCGATGAGGTCAAAGTTTGTGAGTTTGCATGATTTCCCGATTGGGGTGCGTTTGAGGGGGATGGAGAAGCGATGACGACCCTGGTCACAGGGGCCACCGGCTTCGTCGGTTCCGCGGTCGCGCGCGCCCTGGCTGCGCGCGGCCACAACCTGCGCCTGCTGACGCGACCGTCCAGCGATCGGCGCAACCTGGCGGGTCTGGACGCGGAGATCGTGACCGGCGACCTGACCGATCCCGATTCGCTGCGTCGCGCGGCGGCCGGCTGCCGCTATGTCGTCCACGTCGCGGCGGATTACCGGATTCTGGGTGCCGGACCCGGACGCGATGCTGCGAGCCAATGTCGACGGCGCGCTGGCGATGGTGCGGGCCGCGGCGGAGGCGGGCGCCGAACGGATCGTCCATTGCAGTTCCGTCGCCGCGCTCGGGCAGATCGGCGACGGCACGCCGGCGGACGAGGCGACCCCGACCAACGAGGCGGATTTCGTCGGCATCTACAAGCGGTCCAAATATCTCGCGGAAAAGGCGGTGCTGGATCTGGCGCGGCGAGAGTGGCTGCCGGTGGTGGTGGTCAACCCGGCCGCGCCGGTCGGGCCGCGCGACATCAAGCCGACGCCGACCGGCAAGATGATCCTGGACGCCGCGGCCGGGCGCGTGCCGGCCTATATCGACACCGGCCTGAACATCGTCCATGTCGACGACGTCGCCGAGGGCCACGTCCTGGCGCTGGAGAAGGGCAGGGTGGGGGAGCGCTACGTCCTGGGCGGTGAGAACATGCTGCTGAAGGATATCCTTGGCCTTGTGGCGGAGGTGGTGCATCGCCGTCCGCCGTCGATCCAGTTGCCGGAAGCGCTGGTCTGGCCGGCGGCCTTCGTGATGGAGAAACTGGCGAAGGTAACGGGTATCGCCCCGATGATGACGCGTGATCATCTGAAGATGGCGCGCAAGAAGATGTTCTATTCATCGGCCAAAGCGGAGGCGGAACTGGGTTACAACTCCCGCGGCCGGTGCGCCTGGCGGTGGAGGACGCGGTTGCCTGGTTCCGAGGCAACGGCATGCTGGCGGGATGACCACCGTGGCGATGGTGGCCCTGGTGATCTGGATGTACCTGCTGTTCGCGCATGGAACGTTCTGGCAGGCCGGACCGGTGCTGCCGGTCGCATATCCCGCCACCACGCCGTCCGTGGCGGTGGTGGTGCCGGCGCGCGACGAGGCGCCGCTGATCGAGGCCAGCCTGCGGTCGCTGCTGGCGCAGGATTATGCCGGGCCGTTCCGGGTGATCCTGACGGACGACAGCAGCACCGACGGCACCGGCGAGATCGCCCGCGCGATCGGCGATCCTCGCCTGACCGTGATCACCGGTGCGCCGCGTCCGGCGGGATGGAGCGGCAAGCTGTGGGCGGTGTCGCAGGGCGTGGCGGAAGCCGGAACCGCTGATCTTGTCCTGCTGACCGACGCGGATATCGTTCACGAACCGGCTCATCTGTCGTCTCTCGTCTGCAAGATCGAGCGGTACGACCTTGATCTGGTTTCCGAAATGGTGAGACTGACGTGCGATAGCTGGGCGGAGCGGGCGCTTGTGCCGGCCTTCGTTTTCTTCTTCCAGTTGCTGTATCCGTTCGCGTGGGTCAACGACGGGCTGAAAGCCACCGCCGCGGCGGCCGGGGGGACCATCCTGATCCGGCAGCGGGCGTTGCGGCGAATCGGCGGCATTGAAAGCGTGAGAGGAGCGTTGATCGACGATGTCGCCTTGGCGGCGGCGGTGAAAAAGGGCGGCAGGATCTGGCTCGGCCATGCTGACCTGGCGCGGTCGGTGCGGCCCTATCCGTCGGTCGCCGACATCTGGCGGATGATCGCGCGCACCGCCTTCGTGCAGCTTCGCTATTCGCTGCCGCTGCTTGCGTTGACGACCTTTGGCATGGCGCTGACCTGGCTGCTGCCGCCAGCGCTGGCGCTGTTCGGGCAGGCACCGCGTTCTGGTGCGGCCTGACGGCGTGGATGATGCTTTCGGCGTCCTATCTGCCGACTTTGAGCCGGTTCGGCCGATCGCCGCTGTGGGCGCCGTTTCTGCCGCTGGTCGCGGGGTTCTATATGGCCGCGACGATCGGATCGGCGGCGAACCATTATCTCGGCCGCGGCGTTGCCTGGAAGGGGCGCGCTTACCAGGGGACCGCCGGGATGAGCCAACTGGAGCGTTCCGTCATCGACAACGTCGAGACGTGGTCCGGCAAGGGACCGCAGGACGAGAATTTCCCTGTTGGGTCCGTCATGATCGCGCGGAAGTATCGCGAGCCGATGCACCGTTACTACGCGTTCGCCCGCAATGCCGACGACATCGCCAATTCGGCCGACGCTGTCTCCGCGGGAAAAGCTCGCGCGCCTCGACATCATGGAAGACGTCCTGCTCGGCCGCCGGCCGCATGGGTCGCCCAGCGCCACGGCCCTGCGGGCCAGCCTGGCGGAGACCGGGGTGACGCCGGAGCACGCGACCGACCTGCTGATCGCGTTCCGCCAGGATGCGACGAAGTCCCGCTATGCGACGATCGACGAACTGTACAATTATTGTCACTATTCGGCCGTGCCGGTGGGGCGCTACGTGCTCGATCTGCACGGCGAAAATCACGAGTGCTATTCGCCATCTGATGCGCTTTGCACATCGTTGCAAATTCTGAATCATATCCAGGATTGCGCCAAAGATCTCGCGGATCTGGATCGCTGCTACCTGCCGCAATCGCTGCTCGACCATTTCGGCGCAACGGTGGACGATCTGCGGCTTCCGGCCGAGACGCCGCCGCTGCGTCGGGTGTTCATCACGTTGCTGGACTGGATCGACCGGATGAACCATGCGGCATCGGACCTGCCTAGAACTGTCCGCAACGTCCGCCTTCGGCTGGAAACGGCTGTCATTTACGGCCTGTCGCAACGGTTGGCCCGTCGGCTGGCGGACAATGATCCCCTGGCGAATCGGGTCAAGTTGCGGAAGAGCGATGCTGTTTTCAGCGTTCTGACCTCTCTATTCTACCTGGTATGACCATCGTGTTCTCCCCGGTATGACCGAGCAGTCCACAGCGCTGGGCGCCGCGCAGGCAGACCTGGACGCGATCGAGGCGATCGTGCGTTCCGCCGGAACATCGTTCTATCATGGCATGCGCGTGCTTCCGCCGGATCGTCGCCATGCGATGTATGCGATTTACGCTTTCTGCCGGATCGTCGACGACATCGCCGACGAGGCGGGCACCATCGAAACGAAGCGACTCGGGCTCTGCCGCCTGGCGTGATCAATATCGCCGCGCTGTACGAGGGCCGGACGGAAGGGCCGGTGACCCGAGTGCTGGCCGCGGCGGTATCACGGTTCCAGTTGCGGGCGGAGGATTTCATCGCGGTCATCGACGGCATGCAGACCGACGCTGAAACCGTCGTCGTGGCGCCGGACATGGCGACCCTGGATCTTTATTGCGATCGCGTGGCCTCGGCGGTCGGACGTCTGTCCGTCCGGACATTTGGCGACGCGTCGCCTGCCGCCGACCGGGTGGCGCATGCGCTGGGCAGAGCGTTGCAGTTAACAAACATTCTGCGGGATATCAAGGAGGACGCGGAACGCGGTCGGATTTATTTGCCGCGGGAGTATCTCCGAGATGCCGGCGTTCCGGCCGATCCGCTGGCGATTCTGACTGCGCCCGGTTTGCCGGCTGTCTGTGACCGTTTGGCGACACTTGCCCACGGCTACTTCCAGCAGGCCTGGAATGCGATGGACAGGTGCGACCGGACGGCGATGAAACCGGCTCGGCTGATGGGTGCAACGTATGACGCGATCCTCTCGGTCCTGGAACGGCGGGGCTGGAAACGGCTGGATGAACCGGTCAGCCTGCCGAAATGGAAAAAACTGTGGCTGGCATGCCGCTATGGGTTGTTTTGATGCGTGCGATGACGTTTCGGCGCCTTAAAATATCTTGCTTTTATGCTCCCGAACGATGCATAATCTTGTCAGTCGATTAGGGCACTTTCTTCGCCCCGACTGTGAACCATCCTCGCCTCTCAACCTTCCCCCCGGAGCACACGCTCGTGATTACTTCGTTAAAGCGCCTGATCGCTGCGCTGGCATTCGTTCTGCCGGCCGCTGCCCTGGTTGCGTCGCCGGCCATGGCCGCGACCCACACCCACGCCAAGTCGCATCACGTCGGTCCACAAGGCCAGCGCACAAGATGCACAGCAAGAAGACCACGACTGCGCCGACCGCCAGCTGACTTGGATTCGCGACCTCTCCCGTTCACGCTGGAGAGGTCGCCTCTACTTTGCGTTGGCCTCCAGCAATGTCCTGAGGCCGGCCAGGATTCTGGCAGGCGGCGGTGGGCAGCCGCCGATCGTCAGGTCCACGGGAACGGATAGGCCCGTCCCGCCCAGGACCGCATAACTTCCCTTGAATACCCCCCCATCCACCGCGCAGTCGCCGACGGCGACGACCCATTTCGGCTCCGGGGTTGCATCCCAGGCTTGCTCGAGCGCGGCTCGCAGGTTGCGGGTCAGCGGGCCGGTCACCAGCAGGACGTCCGCGTGACGCGGGACTTTCCACGAATCGCAGGCCGAAACGCTCCAGATCATACAGAACGTTATTCAGCGCGCGCAACTCCAGTTCGCAGCCGTTGCAGCTTCCGGTGTTGACGTGGCGGATCGCCAGGCTGCGTCCCAGGCGGGTTTGCGCCGCGGCCTCCAGGCGGGCAGCAAGCGACTCGGTGGTTTCGGGGTCAACCGGTTCGATCGGGTTCCGAGCGGGGCATTCGTATTGTCATAAATCCATTCCGGATGCGGGCAGGGCGAACGAGGCGCGGATCAGATCGATGTCGTCCGCCGATGCGTGTTCCAGCACACGTTCGACCAGCGGCCACAGCGCCCAGCCGGGGTCACGCGGAAACGCGGCGGCGATCTGCCCGTGGTCGAGTCGCAGCCAGTGCCAGACATCGCCGCGGATCGAACTCGGCGCAGCCAATGCCCTCGCCGCTGACCTGGGGCAGCTGCGACGGTGACGGCCCCGGCCGGCAGGATGTCCAACGCGGCACCGATCAGGCGGATGCTTTCCTCGATTTCCCGAAGTCCGCAGGTGCTGTCGCGCCGCGGCATCGCCGTCGGCGCGGACGGCGAGGCGGGGCGCGATATCCTGGTAGCCGGCGGCGAAGACAGTTCGCAGATCGAACGCATGACCCGACGCACGGCCTACGACTCCGCCGGCGCCCAAGGCGGCGGCCAGTTCTCGGTCGACACGGCCCAGGCCAGTCAGCCGAGACGACAGCGCCGGGGCATCGTGCAGGCGGCGGATGGCGGGCAGCTCGGAGGCGATGTCGCCGAGCGCGCGCAGGATGACCTGCGGACCGCCCTCGGCGATATCGGTGGCGATACCGCCCGGCACGACGCAGTCCATCATCAGCCGATGGCCGAATGCAGCGTCCGAAGCCCGCAGCAGGATTTCGCGCAGGTAGCCGCAACGGGTCCGCACGCCCGGGCATCCGCCAGGCGGGCGACTTCGGCAAGATTGTCCAGATGGGCGGCGATTCGCTCGATCTCCATCATGACAATGCGCAGGCCCACCGCCCGGGGCGGCGCGGTGACGTCCATGGCGGACTCGGTCGCCTGGGCGAAGGCGACGGAGTGGGCGACCGTTGCGTCAGCGGACAGGCGCGCGGCGAAGCGGGCGGCGGCGCGCGGCGACTTGCCGCGCATCAGCGTCAGCGTGCCCTTGTGGGTAAACCCGAGCAGGGCTTCGGCGCGGACGGATGGCGGGACCGTTGAGGGTGAGGCGGAGATGCGCGGCTTCGTCCACCTGCCCCCAGATCGGTCCGAGCGGCAGCACCATGGCTTCGTCCGGCATCGGGACCGGACAGCATTGGCGGCTCACCCGGCGGGCGCGGCTCCGGCCGCGCGGCCATCGGCGGCGAGTGGGGCCAGTGGCCGTGATCCAGCCATGGGCGGAGGTCGGCGGCGCCGGTCGCCTCGTGTCCCCACAGATCGTGGATCATCCGCTCATACCAGGCGGCGGCGGGCAGGATGGGCGACAAGGCCGGGTAGTGGCCGGCCTCGACCGGTGTCGAAACCGGCACGACGGTCTCAGCGTCCGGGTCCAGGAACAGGGCATGCGCCTGGACCGTGTCGGCCCAATGGGCGAGCAAGACTCCAGCGCTCGGCACCGGCGGCGTGCGGCAAGCGCGGTCCACTCGTCGTGGGACAGGATATGGCGTAGCCAGGGACGGCAGATTTCTGCCTCGGCGGATCGAATGATGCAGTTGGCCGCAGTCACCCTCGACCTGCCGTCAGGGCGTGCCACCAGCGGACCAGTCCGTCCGGCGCGAAGTAGCCGGAGAAGAGGGCAAGGGCCAACGGCAGCCAGCCGACCGAGGGGATCGCTGCCTTGAGCCGGAAGGTTGGCAGGCGCCTTGGCAGGCTGGCGAGCAAGATCGGGATGCAGGCGGCACCCAGCGGGAAGCAGCAGCCACGCATCGTGACCGGTAAGCACCAGCACGACGAGGACGAGGCCCGGGAACACGCCTAGCGGCGGAAGTCCAGCGAGACCGGCTATAGCGAGACTGGCGGCGGGACCGTCTGTGACCCGCGCGGCGGCTCGGGACAGGATCACCAGGACCAGCAGCACGAGCGCGGCAAATCGTCCATCGGACTGTCCAAGGCAAACGGACAGCGCGGCGATGCAGGCATGGCTCTGCTGCAGCAGGGTGACAGAGGATCGCGGCGACTTTCCCCACACCATCGTTGCGCAGACAAGCAATGCGATGAGCGCGATGGCAAGTCCGAGCGACTCGGCCGCCGGTGGCCAGGGCGCCTGATTTGCCAGACGGAGAAGCAGAACCACCAGCACGGGCGCGAGATCCGGCACGATAGCCGCGATCGCGGTGAAGCCAGCGAACACGCTGAAGTATCCGGGGACGGATGGCGCCAGCGTGAGCAGCAGCAGGCCGAACAGGGCGATGCCGGCGCCGAGGAATGCCAGCATCGCCGCGTTCCAACGGCGAGTCAGGGTCGGCAGCAACGCCGTCGCGATGGAGGCGAGGACCGCCAGCCAGGCGATGATCGGGTTGGGCGAGCACACCGCCAGCACGAGCAAGACGCCGGTTAGAAGTGCCAAGCTCCGGTTGGTCAGTGACATTGCCGCTCGGTTGCGCCGCCGCACAAGATCGCAGCACGCCGTCCAGGCCCAGCAGCGGGGCAAATACCGATGCGATGGAGTCCAGCGGAACCAGCAGCGTCGCGACGAAGACCCCGAGCGACAGGGTTAGGTCGAACCAGGCGATCCACGCTGCCGTCTTCGCGTTTTGCCTCGTCCTCATCGGGACCAGCAAACCGGCGGCGAGCGGCAGCGGCAGCACGAAGCAGGCTACGGGCAGAAGCATTGCTGGTGGAACGCCGAGATGGTTGACCAGGCAGGCGGCCAGCACGACGCCGTTCTGGATGCCGATCAGTGCTATCACCTGCATCAGCGGATGCCGCTGTGTCGCCGCGAGCAGGATCGACAGCAGGATCACCGTCAAGGGCAGCGCGAGACCGGCCTGCGATTGGCATAGCACCGCCAGCGTCGCTCCGGCACCGACCGCCCATTTGGCGCCGCCGATTGGCACCGTCCGCGGCTCGAGCGCGTCCAGAAAACGCGGCGCGAACCAGTGCCGCCGGCGAGCAGCACGGGCGGGATCGCCAGCAACGGCTGGCGCAGCACGACGGCCGCAACCGCGGCGGCCGCCGATTGGACGGCCAGCAGGATGGACGCCGCACTGATCTGCTGGACGCAGAGCAATGCGAAGCCCATCACCAGGGCGACGCCGGCGGTCCCTTGCGCCAGGGCGGTCACGCCGTCCCCGCGCTGGCCAGCACCATGACGATGGCGAGCAATGCCAGCAGCGCCGCGACGCCGATCAGGTCTGGAAGACTGTGGCGGGGGATGCGGCCCAGGACCATCTGGATACCGGACAGGACCACCATGAAGGCACCCAGCTTGATCGCCCAGCACGTCAGGCCGAGCAGCCACGTCAGCGGGGCGTTTTCGGCATTGGCCATCCCAATGGGCAGGAACAGTCCCCCGATCAGGTCGATCCAAATCAGCCGGCGAAGCCATCCCACCACTCGGACCATCGCCAGGCCCATCCCGCCGAATGCTTCTTCACTGCCGCGACCGGGGGCACTGACGTCGGCGAGAACCAGGGCCAGCAGCGCGGTCAGCACGAGCGCCGAGGCGGCTGCCGGCAGATAGGACGCCCTCGCGTTGTTGCCCGATAACGAGGTCGAGGTTGAAGCTGCCGCCCATCAGCGCCAGCGCGATCATCGCGAGCATCAGAGCCGGTTCGGCCAGGACCGCGAGCGCGCTTGCGCCTTGCTCTGTCAGGCCAGGGAGCGCGGTGCCCGAATCCATTGCAGCCAGAGCGATGGCAACGCGCGCGACGGTCAGCAGTGAAACGATAACCAGCATGTCGGCTAACGGCGACAACGCCATGCCCAAGGTGAAGGACGGTACCAGAGCCGCGGCTGACAATGTGGCGCCTAAGCCGACCGCGGGTCCGAAGCGCGACACGACGGAGACACTCTCGATCAGCAGCGGAGTCTTGCGTGACAGGCGGACCAGATCGCGCCAGGGCAGAAGGATCGGCGGGCCGCCTCGTCCGGTCAATTTCGCGTCGAGCCAGATCCATCGCGCCAGCTGCGGTCGGTGCGGCGGGAATCATCAGCCCGATGTGCAGGATCTGCGCGAGGAGCGACATGGCGACGGTCATTGGGCGATGGTCATTGGGTTATCGCCAGGACCAGGAGCAACAGCCCGAAAGCGGTCAGGGTCAGCCAGGGCCCCACGGTCGCCGCTGGAAGATGCGGCTTCGGGAACGCCGGAAGTCGCGGCAGGCGGGGACGAGGGATGTCGGGCAGCACCGGCAGGAACCCCAGGCCCACGGATTGGGCGGCGGGATCGCCGAACGGCAGGCCGACCGGCGGTTGCATTCCCTCCATCCAGGGGCCGACTGTCTTGGCCGGCTTGCGCGATCGCCAGCGGTAGCAGCGCGCGGCCCCGATGGCCAATCCCAGCACGGCGAACACCGGGAGTGCCAGATAGCCTGGTGACGAACCGGACGCCGACAGCAGTGGCAAGCCGCGGGCAGAGGGAAGGCCCGTCAGGGCGTGGATCGCCGGGTCGGCCAGGAGCCACAACAGTGGGCCTGGGCAGCACGCCGGCCGCCAGTGACAGGGCGGCCAATATCAGCAGGATCGTGCGGATGGGCGATGGGCTTTCCGCAGCGCCGGCACCCTGGGGTGTCCGCGGCCGGCCCAGAATTGCGATTCCGACGATGCGAATCGACGCGGCCGTGGCAAGCGCGGCGGACAGCACGATGGCGGCCGCGATCAGTGCCAACGGTAATTGCGACAGCAGCCCGCCGGTGCGAGGGGCTGAGACGATGGACTGGAACGCCAGCCACAGGGCGGCGAAGCCAAGGCTCGGCGGCAGCGCGGACAATGTCAGCAAGCCCAGCGGCCAGCGCGGCGGAGGTTCGCGGCATGGAATGAATCAGGCCGCCGAGGCGGGACAATCGGTAGGTGCCGGCACTCGCGCCGATGGCGTGGGCAGACAGCGACGTCAGGGTTCCCGCGAGGCTTGCCCCGATGGCCGTCAGGCAGGTCGCTTCGAGCGCGAAGGCGGCTGATCCGGGCAGGTCGGCCGCCCGCGCGATCAGCGCAAGGCCGATGCCGGCCATCGCGAGGCCACGCCTGCCGCTGCATCAACGCGCCGCTCGCGACGTCGATGTCTGGTACCGCGGCCGAGCGCCAGCCGTGGATGATGGTGAGCAGCCCGCCGCCCAGCAGCAGGACGACACCCCACCAGGCCTGGACGGCCGCGCCGGAGAGGTCGGCGATCAACCGCAGCAGCAGGTAGGATTCGAGTGGGATCAGCACGCCCGCGATCAGCACGTCACGGGTCCAGCAGCGCTCGCCCCGCGGAGGCCAGATCAGGCCTCCGGCAGCGGCGATCGTCAGCGCCGCGGCAGCGGTTGCATGATCTGGATCGATTGGGGCGGCGCGGATCGCATCGAACCGGGGGGCGTAGCCGGCCGGAGTGAGAAGGCAGACCCCAGCCAGGATCAGGATCGGGACCAGCATTTGCGGAGTGTTCCGTCCCGTTACGGCGCAGATCGCAGACAAGCTGAGGGCCAAAGCGACACCGTCCGCGGCTAGTACGGACAGGGCCGTGCCGGCGACGCAGATCGCCGTCACGCTGGGCGACTCGACCCTGGTCCGGGCGACCGTCGTTGCCTGAAACGCTGCGACGGCGGTGCCGGTCAGGAATATGATAACCAGGAAAAGCATCGCCAGCGGATCAAGGGCGAAATAAAGAGACAGTCCGGGCGGACCAATCGGGATGCTGAACGAGGTCGCCTGCATCCGCAGGAACAGCGCCAGCAAACACGCCAATGTACCCACACTGCTCAGCGCGGTGGTCAGAATGCCGCTGGCGGCTAATGGCATCACTATCGCCGCAATGCCCACCAGCAGCAGAGCAACAGACATCCGCGGTCAGGAACAGGAGGATAGGATCGCTCACCGATGGTACCCTAACATCATTGCCCGGAGTCGCGGCGAAATCAGCGCGGCTGAAGGGGCAAGTTGACAGATTGCCACGGCCCAATTGAGATGCGGTCAATTATGAGCGGTCCGCAAAAATGACCGCATGGGGAGGATGAAACCGTGCCGTCAGACGCCGCCGGTTCCGGGAGCAGATGAGTATTATCGGCGAAACCGTTTTCGTCATGTTGCCGGCTGCCGGAACCGTTGGGTTGTGCGCCGTCGGTGGCGGCGCGATCGTCGTGGCAGCGGCGGTGGACCTTGTCCTGGGCGAGAAGGCAGGTCCCGCACTTTGGAGGCGATCTCTCAATGACGTTGAGCTTCCGTGCCGCCGTTCTGTTCGAAGCCGGCGAGAAATTGCGGATCGAGACGGTTGAGGCGGAACCGCCGCGCGCAGGCGAGGTCCTGGTCAGGATCGCCGCGGCCAGTCTGTGTCATACCGACCTGGAGGTGATCGAGGGGCAGTTGGTCTATCCTATGCCGATCGTGCTGGGACATGAGGCGGCTGGGATCATCGCGGCGATGTAGGCCCCGGCGTTGATCCTGCTCGGGTGGGCGAGCGTGTGGTGTTGTCATGGAATCCCCATTGCGGCCGCTGCTTCCAGTGTCGAGCGTGGGCAACCGATCCTGTGCGACCGGTACGTGTCACATGGGCCTCGGGCGGTGGCGTTCGACGGCACGACGCGGTTGAGCCTGCGGGGCCAACCGGTGCGGACGATGATGTACATCGCCGCGTTCGCCGAATACGCTGTGGTCACCGACGCCTGTGCCGTCGCGATCCCGTCCGAGATGCCGTTGGACCGCGCCTGCCTGCTGGGGTGCGGCGTGCTGACCGGCGTCGGCGCCGCGACCCGTATCGCTGGGTTGCGCTACGGCGATACGGCGATGGTGATCGGCTGCGGCGCGGTCGGGCTGTCGGCGGTGCAGGGTGCTCGGCTGGCGGGGACATCGCAAATCATGGCGGTTGACCTCGATGATGCAAAACTGGCGATGGCAAGGGATTTGGGGGCGACCCACACGGTGAACGCCGGTTCGGCGGACCCGGTCGCGGAAGTGCGGGCGATCACCAACGGGCGTGGTGCCGATTGCGTGCTGGAAGCCGCCGGGAACGAAGCCTCGTTCCGCTGCTCGACCGAGGCCTGCCGGCTGGGCGGACAAATCGTCTGGCTCGGCAAGGTCGGGGTGAATCAGGACGTCTCGTTTCGCTGGGGTGCGCTGATGGGCGAGAAGCGCATCACCCGCTCCAGCTACGGCGGCGCGCAGACCGCTACTGATTTCCCAGCGCTGGCTCGGTCGTATCTGCGGGGCGATCTGAAGCTGGATGGGCTGATCACGCAGCGGATCGCGTTGGAGGACATCAACCGCGGCTTTGACGACCTCAAGGCGGGCAGGGCCATCCGCTCGGTGATCGTGTTCGGAGGCGCGCAATGAAGACATATGAGGGCGAGCGGACCTTGCGCGGTGTCACGGTAACCGTGGATGGCGCGCCGCTGCCACCGAGGCTCGATCTCCATAACTTCAGTAAGACCGGGTTCGAATGGACCTACGCGGGGCCGGGACCGCGTCAGTTGGCGTTGGCACTGCTGGCCGACCACCTGGGAAATGACGCCAACGCGCTGGCGCTGAGCGAGGCGTTCATGCGGCATGTGGTGGTGTATTTGGACAATGCCTGGTGTTTGACGTCGGTTGATATCGATGAGGCACTGGCTGAGATGGTGTGAAGGCCCTTGCGGCAAACGCAAAAGTGGCTACCATAAGATAGCCGCGCGGGGCAGGCAGATTTCCTACCGTATCTGCAATGAGACCGGGCTTGCTGAAATGTCGGCGCAAGATCAAAGTCACCCCACGCCCAAAGGAGATGACATGACACTCTCCGACCTCGCGCCCGGCCCAATGAAGCTGTTGAGGGTCTGCTGGGGCTGGAGGGACCGCCGTGGGGGAGCCGAACCGGTTGGCGAATACGGACGGCGAGCCGGCGTAATCAGCCAAGCCGTCGCGTGCCCCTCAGCGTGAGCCGCAACCCTCCGATGTAACAGCATTGCCTTCCTTATACGCTTCGTGCTGGTAAGCATGTTCCGGCACGGCGCGTTTCGGCCGCGGCCGAGCGTTAGGGTGGCGATCGACGATGAACGATGCAACGCAAGTAGGACGCGCCTGGCGTGTCGGAGTGCTCTTCTCGGAAACCGGTGTCACGTCCGCGGTCGAGCGCACCCAGTTGCAGGCAACGCTTTTGGCGATCGATGAGATCAATGCCGGCGGCGGCGTCCTCGACCTGCCGCTGGAGCCGGTGCGCTACGATCCGGAATCAAACCCCAAGCGCTTCCGCGCGCTGGCCGAACAGTTGCTCGGTGTCGATCGCGTCCGATTGGTCTTCGGTTGCTATATGTCCAGTAGTCGCAAGGCGGTACTGCCAGTTATCGAAGCCAACCGAGCCTTGCTGTTCTACCCGACATTGTATGAGGGGTTTGAATATTCGCGACACTGCATCTATACCGGTGCGGCGCCAAATCAGAACTCGCTGCAACTCGCTCGCTTCCTGTTCGAGCACTACGGCAACCGCTTCCTGCTTGTCGGCTCGAACTACGTCTATCCATACGAGTCCAACCGCGTGATGACGGATCTGGTGCGGCAGAACCGAGGAAAGATCGTCAACGAGATCTACGTGTCGCTGAACGCGCGGGAGGCCGATTTCAGCCGGGCAATCCAGGAGATCAAGAAGACCTCGCCGGACGTGATCTTCTCCACCGTGGTGGGAACCGGCACGGCGGAGTTCTACCAGGCGTATCGTGCCGCAGGGTTTGATCCGGGCCGCCAGCCAATCGCCAGCCTGACCACGAGCGAGGCCGAAGTGGCTGAAATGCCGGCCGAAGCGGCAGAGGGCCACATCACCGCCGCACCATTCTTCGAGACGCTGGGCACCGCGGACGCGCGCCGTTTCGTAACAGCTTACAAAAAGCGCTTCGGGCCGGACGCGCCGATCCCGGCAGCAGCTGAGGCCGCGTACTTCCAGGTGCATCTCGCGGCTGCGGCGATCGCCCGCGCCGGTAGTAGCGATCCTGAACGGGTGCTTCCGGAGCTTTTCGAGATCGAGTTCGCGGCGCCGCAGGGACGCGTGAGAATCGACCGCGAGAACAACCACACCTATCTCTGGCCTCGGGTCGCGCGCCTCGACGCCCGCCGAAATTTCCAGATCGTCTGGAACCCCGGCGTCCACGTGCGGCCGGACCCCTATTGCGTCGTCCAGAGTCTCGACGACTGGTCATCTGACCGCGCCGTGCGTCTGGCCGCGGCCCGAACCGACGCAGTCTGAGATCCGGGCGTGCCGATCCAGATCCTGCGCGACCTACGCGGCCTGCGGGTCCTGGTGATCCACCAACCCGATCCGGAAGGCATCGAGCTTGTCGACCATCTCCGGCGCATCGGCTGTCAGGTGGAGGCGTCCTGGCCAATACCGGACTGTGCCGACAGCGCGGATGTGATCGTGCTGGCTATAGATCACGAGAGCCGCGCACCGATCCAGCGGCTCTGCCGTACCTTCAATGGATCCCTGCCCACGATGATCGCCGTCGTCGGCTATGAGGATCCTTCCATCCTGCAGATCGTCCTCGATGCCGGCGTGCACGCGGTGATCGAGCGCCCGGTGCGCCCGTTTGGACTCCTGACCCAACTCACGGTGGCGCGAAGTCTGTGGCTTGAGCGACAGCAGGCGGCGCGGCAACTTCAGAAGGTCGAGCGCAAGCTGGCAGGGTGGCAGAACATCCAGCGCGCCAAGTCGATCCTTATGAACGCCCAGGGGATTACCGAGGAGGAAGCGCACCAGACGATCCGGCGCAAGGCGATGTCCAAGCGTGTGCCGATCGAGGAGATGGCGCTGGCGATCATCAACGCAAATGAGCTCTTGAACTCCACGCCGCAAGTCCCTTAACGTCCCGCCTGCGAAAGCGCGATGCAGCGCACCATCGCATGTCGGGGCATCAATGCTGCTGCTCCGGAATGGCATTGAAGCCAGGTTGGCCTTGCGGGGGTCGTCCTGGCTTTTTTCGTTTGGCTTCGGGCCGTATGCTGCCGCCGCGGCCCGCCGCACGGTTATGCCCCAACGCACGGCACTCTGTCGATGCGCGGCGGGCCAACAGGAGAGGGAAACAATGAGTTTGGAACGCCGTTCACTGCTGCAGGCTGGCGCGTTCGGCGCGGCCGCACTCGCGACACCTTACTTCTTCCATCGGAGCGCGGCCGCCGCGGACGCGTTGCGCGTCGGTGTGCTGTTCTCGCTCACCGGCGGCTTGTCGATCATTGAGAAGTCGCTGTCGGACGCCACGATGATGGCGATCAGCGAGATCAATGCGTCGGGCGGCGTCATGGGGCGTCCGGTCGAGGCGGTGCTGGAGGACGGTGCTTCTGATCCGAAGACATACAATGAGAAGGCCTCGAAACTTGTTGTCGGCGATAAGATGGCCACCGTGTTCGGATCCTACACCTCGGCCAGTCGCAAGGCTGTGCTGCCTGTGTTCGAAAAACACGACGCTATGTATTTCTACCCGACCTACTACGAAGGCTTCGAGTGTTCGCGTAACGTAGTTTACACCGGCGCTGTACCGAACCAACAGCTTTCCAACTTCATCCCATGGATCGTCAAGAACCTCGACAAGAAGAAGTTCTTCATCGTCGGATCGAACTACATCTACCCGCGTGAAATGGCCAAGGTCTGCAAGATTCTGATGAAGCAGAACGGTGCCGAATACGTAGCCGACGAGTATCTGGAGCTTGGGCATTCCGAGTGGGGCTCGATGGTCAACAAGATCAAGAACTCCGGTTGCGACGCGGTGCTGTCCAATGTTGTCGGCGACTTTGTCGTGGCGTTCTATCGTGAGTTCAAGAACCAAGGTCTTACACACGACAAGCTGCCGATCTGCGCCACCGTGACCTCGGAAATCGAGATCGCCGCCATGGGACCCGAATACGCCGCCGGAAGCTACACCTCCTTCCCGTACTTCATGGCCATCGACACCGACCGCAACAAGGCGTTCGTCGAGCGCTACCGCAAATTCGTCAAGGACCCGAAGGCGGTGACGCACCATGCGTTGGAATCGTCCTATTTCGAGGTCTTCCTGTGGAAACAGGCGGTCGAGAAGGCCGGGAGCGCAACCGCGGACGCCATTCGCGACGGCGTGCGTGGCCAGCAGTTCGATGCGCCGAACGGCCATGTGACGATCGATCCCAATAACCTGCACACCTACCTGACGCCGCGCATCGCGCAGTGGCAGCCGGACGGCCAAGGCAAGATCATCGACGCCTACCCGCATCCGATCGAGCCGCTGCCGTATGTCGCCTATGGCGAGACCGAGACCAACCTGTTCTGCACACCCAAGGGTCTGGACACGTCGAAGTTAAAGAAGTCGTGACCGCGGGGGCACGGTCCGCGACGGAGCATGATCGCCCTGGGCGAGAGCGCCCGAAGCGGGTCCATGAGAGCAAACAAAGCCTTAGAGCATTTTTGGGCTGCACAGTACGATGGCATACACGCATCTCGGACGCGCCAAAGTCCGTCTTGTCGTGCCCACTGTCTTGGTCGGAAGCGGGATGAACAAGCAAGGTTTTACCACGGAGGACGCGGAGAACCATAGAGGCCCACGGAGACACGGGTTTGGATCAGCAGTAACGCGTAAATGTTCCTCGGCGCGCAACATACAGCGTGCACAAGCATCACCGATCGTGGCTTGCGATGACGACTATTGCGCTTCGCACGGAGCGCCATTTCCCTTCCTCCGTGGTTCTCCGTGCCCTCCGTGGTGAATTCTTACTTTCTCGCGAACCGCTGAGCCAGGAAAGCCTGAGAAGTCGCCAAAGGATGTGTGGATACCGCAGGTGTATAGTCAGACAAAAATGCTCTACATGCCACTGGGGGCGCCCTCCGGTCGGGTCATAGCTACGGGATCAATGTCGTGTTGGACGTCGTCTTCATCGGACTGAGCTTAGGTTCCATCCTGCTGCTGGTGGCGCTTGGTCTGGCCATCACATACGGCGCCATGGGGGTTATTAACATGGCGCACGGCGAGATGGTGATGCTCGGCGCCTACACGACAGTGATGTCCGCGATCTGGCTGAAGCTCGGTTTTCTGGCGTCGCTCCCACTGGCATTCATCGTGACTGCCCTGCTTGGGTGGGTGATCGAGCGCGTGGTAGTGCGACGGTTGTATGGACGGCTTCTGGACACGCTGCTAGCCACCTGGGGTGTAGCGATCCTGATCCAACAGGCGGTGCGCCTTGAACTCGGTCTGTCGTTTCTGGGCATCCATATCCGCGGATTGGGCCCGGGCTTGCAGAACGTGACGGTGCCCGAGTGGATGACCGGCGTGATCAGCATTGCCGGGGATCAGGTCAACATCTATCGCCTGTTCATTATCCTGGTGACGGCGGTGCTCACTGGCGTGACATGGTGGCTGATGTACCGGACCGACATCGGCATCCAGGTCCGCGCCATCATGCGCAACTCGCGCATGGCCGCGGCGTGCGGTATTGATGTGGAGCGTATCAACGCGCTGACATTTGCCTATGGCTCGGGGCTCGCCGGGGTCGCCGGCGTGATGATGTCGGGCTTCAAGACCGTGTTTCCCGACATGGGAACATCGATGGTCGTCGATGGCTTCATGGTTGTTGTCGTCGGTGGTGTCGGCAGCCTGATCGGCTCGATATTGTCCGCCGGCCTGCTGGGTCAGGTCGATGGTGGCGTGGCCTCGGTGACCAATGACATCCTGGCGCGGGCGGTGGTGTTTGGCTTCGTCATCTTGATTATCATCGTAAAGCCGACCGGTTTGTTTTCGTTCAAGGGCCGCTGACAATGAGAGGGTCTGTTTCCGTCTGCGGAGCGTATGCTGGCCTTCCGCTCATCTGCGGTACGAGCGCAGGCGGCCGGGGCACGCCCCGCCACGACGCGGTAGGGTGTGGCAAGGCTGGGGTCGCCCAAGGTCACAACGTGAGAACCGCTGAAGCATGACCATTCAACGTACGCTCGATTGGGCCGCTTACATCGCGTTCATCGCGCTGATCCTGCTGGCGCCCTTGGTGCTGCAGGAGTTCTGGCTCAACCGGATCGCCAAATTCCTGGTGTACGGCATCGTCGGTGTCGCGGTTTCGCTTTGCTGGGGCTATGGCGGCATCCTCAATCTCGGCCAGGGGCTGTTTTTCGGCGCTGGCGCCTACATGCTCGCAATGTCGCTGAAACTGGCCAGCGCCACCAGCCTGCAGCAGGGATCGGATCAGCCGGTTCCCGACTTTATGCTTTGGAACGCCGAACCCGGCTCGCCAACCGAGCTTTGTTGTATCAATAAAGGCTCTTTTCTTTGGCTGCCGTTTCAGTCGCAGTGGTTCGGCGTGACGATGGGCATCCTGATGCCGGTGGTCCTCGCGGCCGTGCTCGGTACAATAGTATTCCGGAAACGCATCGCCGGCGTATTCGTCTCCGTCATCACGCTGGCGCTCGTCCTGCTCGTGCGACTCGTTATCATCGACGCTCAGCCCGTCACCAACGGGTTCAACGGCCTGACTGACCTCGGCACCTTCCAGGTGGGCGGCTTCGAGTTCGACCCCTATTCCCGCGCGACCTACTACCTCGTCGCCGGCGCACTGATCCTGGCCTTGATCGGCGGGCGACTGCTGGTGGAGACCCGAGCAGGCCTGATCCTCCAGGCGATCCGCGACGACCAGAACCGCGCTCGCTATCTCGGCTTCGACGTGCCTGTTTACCAGGTGTTCTTCTTCACCGTCTCCGCTGCGATCTCCGGCGTCGCGGGCATGCTGTACGTCATCGTCGCCGAGTTCGCTTCCCCGACGTTCATGGACCTGAGTTTCTCCATCACCATGGTCGTTTGGGCCGCGCTTGGCGGCAGGAGTTCGTTGCTGGGCGCGTGCATCGGCGCAATCCTGATCAACATCGTCGCCGCGAGCGTCAGCGAAACGGAGATGTTCGTCGAGGCCTGGAAAGCGATCATCGGCCTGGTCTTCGTGCTGGTCGTGCTCTACCTGCCGCGCGGCCTGGCGGGCTTCGGCCAGGATCTCGCCGACGCTCTGGCCAACCGCGTCGCACGTCGAGAAAAAACCGCCGCGACGGTCGTGTTGCGCCAGGCCGGTGGCGGCACGCCATGACTGTGGCACTCACCATCGACGGGATCGGCGTCTCGTTCGCTGGCCTCAAGGCTGTCGACGGCGTCTCGCTGCTGATCGAGGAAGGCGAGTTGCGCGTGCTGCTTGGGGCCAACGGCGCCGGCAAGACCACGCTGATGGACCTGATCTCGGGCAAGACGCCCAGCACCGAGGGCCGGGTGTTCCTGTTCGACACCGAGATCACCAACTGGAGCGCCCACCGCGTCGCCCGCGCCGGCATCGGCCGCAAATTCCAGATCCCCAGCGTATTCCGCGACTTCACGGTTCGGGGCAACCTCGACGTGGCCAGTTGCGCCGATCCGCGTGTGTTCGCCAACCTCGGCATCGGCATCCCACGCGCCCGCCGCCGCCGCATCAATGAGGTGCTGGAACTGACCGGCCTTGCCGACGCCGCGGACACGCCGGCCGCGAACCTCAGTCACGGCCAGACGCAGTGGCTGGAACTCGGCATGCTGATCGTGCAGGACCCAAAGCTGTTGCTGCTGGACGAGCCGACCGCCGGCATGACGCAGGCGGAGACGCATAAGACGGCGGAGATCATCAAGGGCTTGCGCGGCCAGCACACCATCCTGGTGGTCGAGCACGATATGGCGTTCGTGCGCGAAATCGCCGAACGGATCACTGTCATGCACCTCGGCCGTGTCATCGCGGAGGGCGATATCGCCGCGATCGAAAGCGATGAGGCCGTGCGCCGTGCCTATCTCGGTTCCCACGGCATCACCGGGAAAGCGGCCTGAAATGCTGATGCTGCGTGAAGTCGACAGTTTCTATGGCCGCAGCCACGCATTGCACGGCGTCTCGATGGAGGTCGCCAATGGCGGCATCACCGCAGTGCTCGGCCGCAACGGCGTCGGCAAGACTACATTGTTGAAGACCATCATCGGCCTTATCGACCGGATACGGGGCCGCATTGAGTTGCAAGGTACCGACATCGCGCCACAGCCGGCGTTCCGTCGTGCCCGCCTCGGTATCGCCTATGTGCCGCAGGGGCGTGAGATCATTCCGGACTTCTCCGTCCGCGAGAACATTCTGATGGGCGCGTTCGCGCGCGGCGACGGCCATCGCGCCGTGCCGGAGATCGTCGCGCGGCTGTTCCCCTATCTTGCGGAAAACCTTGACCGGCCCGGCGGCGTGCTGTCGGGCGGTCAGCAACAGCAGCTTGCGATCGCGCGCGCCCTTGCCGCGGATCCGAAGTTGTTGCTGCTCGACGAACCGACCGAAGGCATCCAGCCCAGCATCGTGGAGGAAATCGAGGCGTTGATCCTGCGCCTCAACAAAGAAATCGGCATCACGGTCATCCTGGTCGAGCAGAATGTGGCGTTTGCCCGCCGGGCCGCGGATGCGTTCGTGATGATGGAGAAGGGACGCGTTGTCGTCTCCGACGCAATTACCGGGCTGACCGACGACGTCGTGCACCGGCACATGGCTGTCTGACATCACGTCACGACAGCAGGTCACCACAAGCAGGAGGACGAAATGATACACGGCGACATCAGCAGCAGTAACGACACCGTCGGCGTGGCGGTGGTGAACTACAAGATGCCCCGCCTGCACACCAAAGCCGAGGTTCTGGCAAATGCCCGCAAGATCGGCGACATGCTGATCGGCATGAAGCAGGGCCTTCCCGGCATGGATCTCGTGATCTTTCCCGAATATTCCACCCATGGGATCATGTACGACAATGCCGAGATGTATGCGACGGCGTCGACCGTACCGGGAGATGAGACCGAGATCTTTGCCGAGGCGTGCCGTAAGGCCAAGGTGTGGGGGGTTTTCTCGCTGACCGGCGAGCAGCACGAAGAGCATCCCAAGAAAGCGCCTTACAACACGCTGATCCTGATGAACGACAAAGGCGAGGTCGTTCAGAAATACCGGAAGATCATGCCGTGGGTGCCGATCGAAGGCTGGTATCCTGGCAATTGCACCTACGTATCCGATGGTCCGAAGGGTCTCAAGGTCAGCCTCATCATCTGCGATGACGGCAACTACCCGGAGATCTGGCGCGACTGCGCGATGCGCGGGGCGGAGCTGATCGTGCGTTGCCAGGGCTACATGTATCCGGCCAAAGATCAGCAGGTCCTGATGGCCAAGGCGATGGCATGGGCGAACAACACCTATGTCGCCGTCGCCAACGCATCCGGCTTTGACGGGGTGTATTCATACTTCGGCCACTCCGCGATCATCGGCTTCGACGGTCGCACGCTCGGCGAGTGCGGCGAGGAGGACATGGGCATCCAGTACGCCGCATTGTCGAAGTCGTTGATCCGCGATTTCCGTCGCACCGGGCAGTCCGAGAACCATTTGTTCAAGCTTCTGCATCGCGGCTACACCGGAAAGATCAATTCGGGCGAAGGCGACAGGGGCGTGGCGGCCTGCCCGTACGACTTCTACTCGAAGTGGATTGCCGATCCCGAGGCGACGCGAGAGATGGTGGAAGCGATTACGCGTCCGACGGTCGGCACCGAGGAATGCCCGCTCGACGGTATCCCGAACGAAACCGCAGCCCACCGGTAAGGTCCCGCGCCCGGTCGCCGTCGCGCGGCCGGGCAGCGCGGGAAAACGTTATGCACCAGATCGAACGTGTGCTCGGCAGTCGTGTCGAGACGCATTTGGCCGAGGCATTGCACGCCCTTGAGCACAAGGGTGCGGTGGATGTCCTGGCGCTCGCGCCGGGCGACGTCAGCCGCCGCCGGATGCGCGTGCAGACCCGAGGCGGCGAGGACCTCGCCATCACCCTGCCGCGCGATCAGACTTTATTCGATGGCGCAGTGCTGCTGCTGGAGGCGGACCGCGCCATCGTCGTTCGCGTCAACACCGAGCGCTGGCTGCGTTTGTCTCCGCGCTCGATCGCGGACGCGATGGAATTGGCCTATCACGCTGGCAACCTGCATTGGCGCGTACGCTTTGCCGGCGAGACACTGCTGGTCGCGCTTGAAGCGCCGGTAGACGACTATCTCGCTCGGCTTGGCACCCTGGTGACGGAGCGGCGTGTGGGAACCGCGATCGTTTCCGATGGGGACACCCGATGATCGAACGGCTGCACGCCGCGTTCGCCACGTGCGTGCAGGGATGCAGCGGTTCGCGACCTGAGACGAGGCAATCATGCTGCTGACGCCCACGGAAATGGAACGGCTGGTAATCTACACCGCGGCCGAGTTGGCACGCCGCCGCCGCGCGAAGGGGCTGAAACTCAATCACCCGGAAGCCATCGCGTTGATCTCCGATGAAATCCTCGAGGGCGCGCGCGAAGGTCGCTCGGTTGCGGATCTGATGGGTCACGGTTCGACCATCCTCACCACAGACGACGTTCTGCCCGGTGTCGCCGCGATGATCCCGATCCTGCAGGTGGAAGGCATGTTCGACGACGGCACCAAGTTGGTGACAGTGCACGAACCGATCCGGCCACCCGAAGGTGCGCCCGCCGACGTGCTGGAGCCCGGAGCCATTACCGCCTTGCCGGGCGAGATCGAACTCAATGCCGGTCGCCCGACCGCCCGCGTGCGTGTCGTCAACTCCGGAGATCGCCCAATTCAGGTCGGCTCCCACTACCATTTCTTCGAGGTCAATCGTGCGCTGGAGTTCGACCGCGCGGCGGCTTACGGGCTTCGCCTTGACATTCCCGCAGGCACCGCAGTGCGGTTCGAACCCGGGCAAGTTCGAGAAGTGTCACTCGTCGGATTCGGCGGACGACAGGAACTCACCGGTCTGAACGACCTCACACAAGGCGGCGGCCTCGATGACGCGGGACGCACGGCGGCCGTTGCACGCGCCCGGGCTGCCGGCTTCCGCGGCGCCTAGCACAGCGTTTCCGGGAAATCGAATATCGGGGGCGATCTTCGGAGCGTTGGTGGGTGCCCCCGGGCCCGGCTCCCCCCTGAAAGCATCGGTCCTGAACTTGGCCTGAGCCCTACCAGCAATCTCGCACGGCGTGTCCGCGCCAGATATTCAAAACGCAGAGTCCGGTTGCTTGAGAAACTCCTGTTCCTCGGCGGTCGTAGCTCGGGTTAGAATACGATTTCGATGTGGAAAGCGCCCGAAGCGGGCAATGATCGCGTGGTGCAGGCGCATCGCCTCAACAAAAGTCACCTTGTCGGGGTGTTCCGGTAGAGCGGCATGGAGGCGCATTCCCGTCTCCTGATCGGCGAGGCTCTCGCTATGCTGGAACGGCAGGTAAAAGAAGCAGCGCCGAACCGGGACAACGGCACGATCATAGCCACGGGCCACGGCTTCAGTGGCGATTTCGAGCGCCGCTGCGTCCGTGGCGTAGGCCCGAGGCGAATTGCGGAACAGATTGCGCGGAAGCTGGTCCAGCAGCAGAATCAGAGCCAGGCACGTCGGCGGTGCGGTGAGCCACGGTCGGTAAACCCCTGCCACTGCGCGATCGTAATCGGCGCGGAAGTGCGCGGCCAGTGCAGCGTCGAATTCCGGCGTCGCGTGGAACCAGATGTCGCGAAGGCGATCGTGCTCGGATGCTCTCTCCGCTGCGAACCAGAAGTCCAGGACCATCTCGGCGCGGTAGATCAGATCCGGCTGCATTTCCCGCATGATCGATCCTGTTCGCGCCTCGCTTGATGAATATGCGCACACGGCCATGGGCCGCCGAAGCAGGCCGACGCATCGCCTACTAGCGGTAAGTGTGCGCGATCTGGCCCACGAGCTTGGCCCAGGGCATGTCTATCGCGTCGTAGACAGCCGCAGCCTCGGGCCGCGCGTTGTCCTTGAGGATTTCCACCATCAGCGTGGCATAGTCGGAAAGGATCACGCCGGCCTGCAGCATACGTAGAAGACCGGCCTGTCGTTTGGTCTCGCTGAAAGTTCCGGAGGCGTCGACAGCCACATAGGCCCCGAGGCCCATACCAACGGCGGTGATGGCGGGGAAAGCAGCGCAAACTTCGAGGGAGATGCCCGCGAAAATCAGCTTAGTGCGGCCTGTGCCGCTAATAGCCCGAGCGACCTCGGGATCGTCGAAGGCGTTGACCGAGGAGCGATCGATGATCGGAACGCCGGGCAGGGCCTCCACGAGTTCCGGAAACGTCGGGCCCCACATGCTGTCGCGTGCGGTGGTGGTCACGATGATCGGCAATTGCAGGGTCTTGGCCGCTTTGGCTAGCGCCACAACGTTGTGCTTCAGCTCTCCCGTCGAAAAGTCGCGAACGCCGGTCATAAGGCCGACCTGGTGGTCGACGAGAACGAGCGCCGCGTTTTCAGCTGTAAGCGGCTCATAGGGGCGGATCGGGTCTGACATGACATTTCCTCCCGAGAGGCGAAGGTTGGTTGCGGTCAATTCGCGATTGTCGATCGCGACAGGCCTGGAACGTAGCCGCTGGACTATCCGCCGAAAAGCTGGCGATAATGAAACTCAGCGTCCACTGCATTGGACGATGAGGCCGCGCGTGATTGACCTGAACGACTTCTTTTACTTTGTGCAGGTAGTTGACCGCGGTGGCTTCACGGCCGCCGGACGCATGTTCCGTGTCCCAAAATCGACACTGAGCCATCGCATCCAGCAACTCGAGACGGAGCTAGGGGTGAGGTTGCTCAACCGGAGCTCGCGGCGCTTCGCGATGACCGACGCCGGTGAGGAATTCTATCGCCACGCGGTCGTGATGTTGCGTGACGCCGAACTCGCAGAGGACGCCATTCGCCATCGGCTCACTGAACCGACTGGCACGGTGCGCTGTACAGCGGCCATGGCCACGATGCAGTTCGCGATAAGCGATATCCTGACGGACTTCCTCGTCCTTCATCCGAAGGTGAACGTCGTCGCGCATGCAACCGACCGGAACGTTGATATCGTCGGCGAGAATTACGACGTCGCGATCAGAGCCCATTCGGAGCCGCTCCCCAATTCGACTCTGGTGCAGCGGGCGCTGACGCCAGCGCCATGGCTCCTCTTCGCGGGCTCCGCATATCTCGATGCGAATGAAGCGCCACAATCCCCCGAAGACCTCCGGAACTACCCTTCGCTCTTCATGATGCGCACCGGAATTGCTCCCGTTTGGCGGCTTCGTCGCTCGAGCGAGACCAAGGACGAGTTGATCATGCCCCTGACACCGCGACTCTTGTGTGACGACATGACCGTCTTGAAGCGGGCGGCGATCGCCGGGCTCGGTGTCGTCGCACTGCCCGGCTATGTCTGCCGCGAAGACGTTCGAGCGGGGTCGTTACGCCGGGTGTTGCCAGCCTGGCATGCCGACGATTCCACCATCACGGCTCTTATTCCTTCCCGGCGGGGCCTTCCTCCCTCCGTTCGCGTCTTCGTCGACCATCTGTCAGCAGAGTTGCCGAAGATGGTGTCGCTGTAGATTGCCCGCAACGCCGCAATGACCACTCCGCCGAAGCGAGACCGCGAGCAATGAACTATGAAACTTATTGGAATCCGGCCGCGACATTCACAGCTTTCGCAGTCAGGCTGGAAATCGTCTGAAGGATTCTGCCATGGCCCGCATACCACGCCGCGACTACGCCGCACTCTACGGGCCGACGACCGGCGATTCGATCCAGCTTGGCGACACCTCTCTGGTTGCCGTTGTCGAGCACGACCACGCGCGATACGGGGATGAGTGCCTCCACGGTGGCGGTAAGACCCTCCGTGACGGCATCGGACTGGCCGCCGGGGTAACCAGCGCACAAGGCCCGCTCGACCTGCTGCTGTGCAACGTGGTGCTGATCGACCCGGTGCTTGGCGTCGTCAAGGGCGACCTCGGTGTCCGGGCTGGCCGCATCGCCGGGTTCGGCAAAGCGGGCAACCCGGCGATCATGGACGGCGTCGACCCGCGTCTGATCGTCTCGACGTCAACCACGGTTCGCGACTGCGAGGGCATGATCGCGACTCCCGGCGGCATCGACGTCCACGTGCATTTCGATTCGGCGGGTTTGTGCGAGCATGCCATCGCCAGCGGCATCACCACCTTGATCGGCGGCTCACTCGGCCCGATCACCGTCGGAATCGACTCCGGCGGACCGTTCAACGTTGGCAAGATGCTACAGGCGGCGGAAGCATGGCCGCTGAATTTCGGTTTCCTCGGGCGCGGTAACTCCCATCGCAGCGAGTCGTTGCGCGAACAGCTTGCCACCGGTTGCCTCGGCCTGAAGATCCACGAGGACTGGGGATCGATGCCCGCCACCATCGACACCTGCCTTGCCGTCGCCGACGAGATGGATTTCCAGGTCCAGTTGCATACCGACACGTTGAACGAGTCCGGCTTTGTCGAGGACACGCTGGCAGCCATCCGCGGCCGCACCATCCACATGTATCACACCGAGGGTGCCGGCGGCGGCCACGCACCCGATATCATCCGTGTCGCCGGCGTGGCGAACTGCCTGCCATCATCGACCAACCCGACCAACCCATACACGGTGAACACTTTCGACGAGCACTTGGACATGACGATGGTGTGCCACCACCTCAATCCGGCGATCCCCGAGGACGTCGCGTTCGCCGAGAGCCGTATCCGAGCGCAGACCATCGCCGCCGAGGACGTGCTGCACGATCTCGGGGCCATCTCCATGCTCGGTTCCGATAGCCAGGGAATGGGCCGCATCCACGAGGTGATCTGCCGGACGTGGCAGCTCGCATCGAAGATGAAGGACCAGCGCGGCGCGCTACCGGAGGATTCTGGCGGGTTCGGCGACAACGCCCGTATCCGCCGCTACATCGCCAAATACACTATCAACGCGGCGCGGACCTTCGGCATCCAGGACCACATCGGCTCGCTGGAGGACGGCAAGATCGCCGACATCGTCGTCTGGCGGCCGGCGTTCTTTGGCATCAAGCCGGAACTGGTGATCAAGGGCGGCTTCATCGCCTGGGGCGCGATGGGCGACAGCGCCGCGTCGCTGATGACCTGCGAACCTATTCTGCTGCGTCCACAATGGGGCGCGTTCGGCCGCGCGGCGCCCGCGCTGTCATCGTGTTTCGTCCACCCGCTGGCGATCGAGACCGGGCTGTCGGATCGGCTCGGACTATCGAAATCGCTGCTTCCGGCAACCGGTACCCGCCGCCTGAAAAAGTCCGACATGCTGCACAATGACGCTTGCCCGGAGATCCGGGTCGACCCGGAGACCTTCGATGTCTTCGCCGACGGCGTGCTGGCCACCTGTGCGCCCGCAAGGACGGTGCCGCTCGCGCGCCGCTACATGCTGCGATGACCGCGGCGCGCATTGGCATCGGCGGCCCGGTCGGGTCCGGCAAAACCGCTCTGATTGAGCGGCTGATTCCGCGTCTCGCTGCCAGCGGTGTGGATTTGGCCGTCATCACCAACGATCTGGTGACGCGAGAGGATGCCGAACGTATTCGCCGCTCCGGCCTGATTGATCCGGCGCGCGTCGGCGCGGTCGAGGCGGGTGCCTGCCCGCACACGGTGATCCGCGAGGATCCAACGATGAACATGGTCGCCGGCGATGAGATGGAGGCACGCTTTCCTGGCCTGCAACTTCTGATCTACGAGTTCGGCGGCGACAATCTGGCATCCACGTTTTCGCTCGATCTCGTGGACTGGTGGATGTTCGTCATCGACGTTGCCGGCGGCGACGATATTCCGCGCAAGCGTGGGCCCGGCGTGGTGCGGTGTGACCTGCTGGTGATCAACAAAGTCGATCTTGCGCCCTTCGTCGGCGTCGATCTCGACCGAATGCTCGGAGAGGCGCGAGCGGTGCGAGGAGGCCGTCCGGTGCTGGCCACCAACTGCCGCAGCGGGGAGGGCGTCGACACGGTAGCGGCCGCGATCGACGCAGCTGTGCTGTTCCGATGAAGCTGGAGACAGCTTGGCCGCCACTACGAGTTCGTTGCTAAATTCTATTGTTTGCTGAGCAGCTGACTTTATAACTATTCCATGATTCTTGATGTGCCTGACGCCGCTATCGGCATGCTCGCCTTTATCACGATATTCGCCGGCGGAATGGCCGGATTGCAACTATATCGATTGCTGCCGGAGCATCATCTGACGACTGAGACTTCGCGACGTCGTCCGCTTGGGCATTGGCATGATTTCGATTTTGGCAAGTCTGGTGCTGGGTTTGCTCACAGCATCAGCAAAGTCGACGTTCGACGATGCTGATCGGACGATGCGATCCTACACAGCCGATATCATCCTGCTTGATGGGATGTTACGGAACTACGGCACCGAAGCTGATACGATTCGTAAGATGGTGCTTGAGTATACCGAACGGGCGCGGCGCACCACTTGGGGAGATCAATCGGGGCAGGGGCCTCTGGAGGACAAGAACCTGGGCAAGCTGCTCTATGAAGCAGCCCAGAACATTCTGGCTTTGGTGCCAGTCAACGATAATCAGCGCTGGCTTCGCAGTCAGGCCCTGGATATTGCGTCACGACTGATCCATACCCGCTTGTCGCTATTGGCCAACCAGAATGGCTCGATCAGCCCGGTCCTGCTCGTTCTCATGGTGGTATGGATAACGATGATCTTCGCCAGCTTCGGGCTGAATGCGCCACGCAATGCCACAGTGGTGGGGGCATTCCTGGTCTGCTCGCTCTCGATCGGCGCATCGATCTTCCTGATTTTGGAAATGGATACGCCATTCGACGGTATCATCATGGTTTCGGGCGAACCGATGATGAGCGCGCTGGACCATCTACGCGAGTAGAATGCGCAGCGCAGCGGAATCAGCCGGGCGGCCGACGAGACCCCGGCTACACTGGCGCGCTGGCCAGCAGGACAATACTGTGGCCGTTGACCAAGTACTGGTCGCCCTCGATGGTTACACCTTTCCCTGGCGCCACAATGTCCTCGGGGGACGGCAGCGCCGTATCCACCACCCGCTTCCATACGTACCCCGGCGCGACCGGCAACTGGAATGCGGCAATATAGGGGCCCATGTTCATCATCATATGCAGGTCGAGATCATCGTCGGGGCCACCGAACGTCACGGCTAGCAGCAGAGCCTCCGGATCGTTCCAGGCGGGCGGGTTGAGTTGCGTGTCGTGCCAAGAGATGTCCGGGAATCCTCGCGCGTTCCTCTCGCCGGTGAAGAACCGTGCGCGACGCAGCAAGGAATGATTGCGGCGCAGCGCGATCAGCTCCTGGAAAAAGCGGACAACGTCGCTGTGCTTCTCGGCAAGCGTCCAGTCGACCCAACTGATCTCGCTGTCCTGGCAGTAAGCGTTGTTGTTGCCGCCCTGGGTGCGACGCATCTCGTCTCCGGCGGTGATCATCGGAACGCCCTGCGACATTAACAGCAGCATCGCGAAGTTCTTCACCTGCTGATTGCGGAACCGCTCGACTCCCAGATCGTCGCTCGGCCCCTCGACGCCGCAGTTCCAACTGTTGTTGTCGTTGGCGCCGTCGCTGTTGTTCTCGCCGTTTGCCCAGTTGTGTTTCTCGTTGTAGCTGACCACATCGTTCAGCGTGAACCCGTCATGGCAGCTCACGAAGTTGATGCTGTTGATCGGCAGGTGGCCGCTCCACTGATAGATGTCAGAGCTGCCGCTGAGGCGCGATGCCACCGCACCGATCAGCCCTGGTTGCCCACGCACGAAGTTTCGCAGGTCGTCGCGGAAACGGCCATTCCATTCGGCCCAGCGGAAGCCGGGGAAGTAGCCGATCTGATAGGCGCCAGCAGCATCCCAGGCCTCGGCGATGATCTTTGTATTGGCCAGCGTGTCGCTCAGCTCGATCGCCCAGATCACCGGCGGGTGCTGAACGGGTGTGCCGAATTCGTCGCGCGTCAGGATCGAACCTTCGTCGAAGCGGAAGCCGTCGACGTGCATCTCGCGCACCCAGAACTCCAGGCATTCGACGATCATCTTGGCGACGACCGGGTGATTGCAATTCAGTGTGTTCCCGCAGCCGGAATAATTCGTGTAGTACTGCTTGTCGTTTGGTTCCAGGTAGTAATAGACCGAGTTGTCTATCAGTCGGAAACACATGGACGGCCCGAGGTGATTGCCCTCGTCGGTGTGGTTGAACACGACGTCCAGGATGACCTCGATGCCCGCTTTGTGCAGCGCCTTCACCATGTCGCGGAAATTCGTGAGATGGCTGCCGGTGCCGGGCGACTTGCAATAACTGCTTTGCGGCGCAAGGAAGCCGATGGTGCTGTAGCCCCAGAAATTGCGCAGTCCCTTGCCATCCGGTCCAGTGCGCAACGTGACGTTGGAATCGAACTGAAAGATCGGCAGAAGCTCCACCGCCGTGACGCCGAGCGACTTCAGGTACGGGATCTTTTCGATGATCGCGGAGAAGGTGCCGGGGTGGCTTGCACCGGAAGTCGGCGAACGGGTGTAGCCGCCAACATGCATCTCATAGATGATCAGATCGCGCGTGGGGTAGCCAAGTGGAGCGTCGCCTTCCCAGTCGTAATCCGTGCAATCGATGACCACGCTGCGCATCGACTTGTCGACATTGTCGCCTGGCACGCAGGCGGCGCCACGATCCCACAGCGCCAGGGAGTGTCCCCGAGCATAAGGATCGATTGCCACCTTGTTCCGGTCGAACCGGTGTCCTTTGCTGGGATCCGACGGGCCATCCACGCGATAAGCATAGATGGCGCCCGGCTTCAAACCCTCCACCAGCACGTGCCAGAAGCCAAAGGTGCGGTGGATCTTAGAATTCTAGTTGGATGGTCTGGAACGGCTGGGGCGAGAGCTCGGTTTCGAACAGCAGCAGCTCAATCCCAGTTGCGTTCTGCGAGAAAACCGAGAAATTGACGCCTTGAGAAGTCACTGTGGGTCCAAGCGGGTGCGGCGAGCCAACTGCAGTACCTGTAATTCGTGAGGCTCCCGGCGACGGACGCCACGCCCTCTTTCTTCGGAACCGACCGGGTGGGGCGGGCCGATAGCACGCGGCTCCCAGCTCTGGAGAGCACGCGCTTTTTTTGATCAGTCTGCACTTCGACCATTACGGCTCTCCAAAATCCCAGTCATTTACCTTGAGCCGTGCTCAGCCGCGCAGTCCGGGTCGAGCACGGCGGCATTGTCAGGTGCGAGCATTGATCATCGCGATGAGTTTGCTTGCGAACAGATGCGCATGGGCCCCGGTGCGGCCGGTGACCAAATCGCCGTCCACGACGACGTCCTCATCGACGTATTCCGCCCCATAGGCGCGCGCATCGCCGAGCAGGTTGACGTGACAGACCAGGCGCCGGCCTTTGATGGTCTCGGTGATCGGCGCCGCCAGCCACAGACCGTGGCAGATGATGCCCTTCAAGACTGAAGGAAAGCCGAAGGCGCGCTTCAAAAATGCCGACGCGGGCGGCAGTTGGCTCGCTATTTCGGTGTAGCGCAGCCGGTCCGAGACAATGCCGGAGGGCACGATCACAGCGGCGTAGGTTTGCAGCTCAGCGTCGTTGATCGTCTCGAACGACTTCGAGCATTCGAACGGGGCATGGTATTCGTGCCCCTTGAAGGTCAGCGACGACTGCCCCCACAGGCGCGACATAAAATCGACCTGAATCCCCGCCTCTGGGAACCGATAGTGGTAGTACCAGATCTCGTGCTCATAGAAATCGCCTTCGATGAGCACAGCGACCTTTTTCTGTGTGGCAGGCATGGCGTTCTCCGCGGCGGTCTGCATTGGTGCAAAGTAAACGCACTGCCTGTTACTTGCGGGCGTGCGCAGCCGGCCGCCGGTGCGCTCCATGCACCGGCGGCCGCTCCGGCTAACGGCAAAGTTTGTAGAGTTCGTCTGCGTCTCGGCCGATCGACTTATAGTAGTTCAGCGCGATTTCCAGCAGCGTGAAACCATCATCATAGGCGACCGGCTGACCGGACTGCATGTTGTCGATGTAGATCAAGCCACCCAGGCTGACGAAATAGGTGACCATCGGCTCCCGCGCGTCGGCGTCGACAACCAGAGTGTGCGCCTCGCCCGGCGGTTCCCACAGGAACGTGCCGGGCGTGGCCACCCAGTCATGCTCCAGATAGCGCCATGAACCGGACAGCGTGAAGCCGAACACACCGGTCGGATGGAAATGCGGGTTCAACTGCTTGCCCGGACGCACGCGCAGGATGTTGGCAAAGCCCGGCTGGCTGCGGGTGCCGAACCAGAGCGGCAGGAAATGCACGCCCTCCACGTATGGAACCCAGTTTTCTTCATTGGCCATATAGTCTTTGTTCGCGTCGACTGTGAAGTCGTGGAAAACACGGAGATTGGGCGGGATCAGATCCGTATAGGACTTGAGCTTCAGGATAGGCACAGTAGGTTCCTTTCGTTCAGGAGGCCGAGTTAGTCACGAAGCTGCCCGCGCGCGTTCGGGAATCAGGACGTGGGCTCGGGCGGACGCGCGGTGAAACAGAGGCATTGTCCGTTGCCCTCGCCAGGGCCGCCTGCTTGGCGAGAATCATCTGCGCCATTTCGGTGTAGCCGAGACGTGTCGCGAGACCTTCCGGCGTCAGGCCATCGAAACCGACCAGATCGAACCGCGCGCCTGGCCAATCCAGGATGACCGCAAGACAGTCGGGATGTTTGTGCCAAACGGCATCGTGCATGGCTGTGTAGCCGTTGTATGGACCCTGCGCGTTGATCTCGCCGCCGCCGTCGGCGCGGAGCGCCACCAGCGCATCCGGCCGGCCGGCATAGGCCGCCTTGTGCACCGGCGTCGCCTTCAGCAGGTAGTCGTTGATGCGCGGGTTGGCGCCCGCAGCCAGCAGCATCCGCACGATCTCGCCATGGCCAAGGAACGACGCGACCAGCAACGGTGTCTGGCCATCATTGCCGTTGGCGACGACGGGGGACTTCTCGTCGACGTTCACCCCCGCGGCGATCAGCGAACGAACAGCAGCAGCGTCGCCAGCCTGCACGGCTGCCATCAGTTTCTGGCCCGTAAGAATCGCGTCGTTCTGCTTCTTGCGCGCTTCCAGCAATTCGCGGATTTCGCGGCCCCATGCCTCCTCTTCCGGATTTGTGAAACCGGCTGTCCACAGCACGCTGTTGCCGACGAAGTCCCATGCCGAGGCACCGCCAAGATGCGTCTTGATTTCGGTCGCCGCGCCGCGAGCGAGCAGAAAACGCACCATCCCCACCTGTTTCGACCAGATGGCATTGATCAGCGGCGTCAGGCCGACAGTCGCCGATTGCAGGTTGATGAAGGCGCCGGCCTCAAGCAGCAATTGCGCCACGTCGGTAACGCCGCTCTGCGCCGCGAAATGTAGTGCCGATGCACCCATACTGCTGTCCAGCGCATGCACGTCCGCGCCGGCAGCGAGCAGCTTGTCTACCATCTGTACATAGCCGCGTCCGGCGGCGATATGGAGCGGAGTTTGTGGCAAGGGGCCGCGTCGATTGACGTCGGCGCCTGCCAGAATAAGGTTGTTGACGCCTGGCAGGTCATTGCCCTGCACGGCCGCGATCAGTTCCAGATGCAGTTCCCTGGGTACGGTGGCCATCGAGCCTGGTATCCTTTGCAAAACGGAAGTTCCAGTGCGACCCGGGCCGTCCGACCCAGGCCTTGCCGAAGCGATGGATCAGTCGACGAACGTCAATTCTTCGGCGAGTTGGTTGGCCGCCAACATCTCGCGAACGCTCTCGTTGGCCCCTTTGACGTAGAATTCGTCGTCGAGTTTCAGCTTCTGCCGCAGAAACGCCAGAAGGCGCGCGCCTTCCGCCGACATGGTGGTAAGCTTGCTGACGTCGATCACCAGCGAGTCCGGATCGGCGGCAATGATCGGAAGCGTGGCTGCGCGCAGATCGGCCAACGCCCGGATGTCGAGATTGCCCTGCAGGACCATGGTTGTAGTCTTGCCGTCGCTCTTGGTCGTTACTGAGAAGCGCTCCAGGCCGCTGGTCGGTACCATGCGCACCTTCACCTTCACCGCGTGGTCGGCTTCCGGCAGCTTCACAGTCAGTGCAACGGCATCGAACTGATCGTACGGCTTGCCGTCGATTTCGACGAAGTCGATACGGATCGATCCGGGCGGCAGCAAGTCTGGTGCCACGCGTAGGATGTTGTCAGGGAAACCGCCCGGCTTCGGCTTGAAGTAGAAGTCCATCGGCTGCTTGTTAACCAGCAGGTTGCTGTAGACCGCCGCGAGATAGCACAGCTCGAAGGAGTGGTAGCCGCTCATGGAGTGGCTGCCTTTCTCGCGCTCGGTGCCCATGAGGTAAGGCATACCGTTGGCCAGCACGTTGAAATAGACGCCGCCACTGTCTTGATCGAGGAACCAGGCATTGTAGAAAGCTGCGCTCTCGCGAGCGAGTTTGAGGTATTCCGGCTTCTTGTGCACGCCGGCCAGGATCAGATAGGCCAGGATAGCCTGTTCTTGCTGCCACCAGGCCTTACGATCGTGCCAAGCGTAACGATGGATTTTCTCGCCGGCCTGCAACGTGCGCTCCACAACGTCGTACCAGCCACCGCGCTGCGGGTCCATGCCGTGCTCCGGCATCAGGCTGGCAATCTTGGCGGCCATTTCGGTGTAGCGGTCGTCATTCTTCAGGGCCGCGATACGCGTCAGATTCCAGGCGATCTTCAGATTGTGGCCGACAACCGCGCGGTTCTGCTGCCAGCCCCAGGTGCGGTCCGGACTCCAGTCCTCGTGGAACTTCTCCTGCACGAACGCGCTGTTTTCATAGTCGGGGAAGTGCTCCACGATCATGTCGGCGCAGTAAGTCAGCATATCCGCGTCCTGTTTCGCGCCGGTCGCGAGATACAGGTTGATCAGATAGGCCGGCGCGTGATCGCCGACCGAGTTCCAGTTCTTGCGTGAGCGGTCATAGGTCAGCACCTCGGCGCGCGGATCGAATCCGATCGGATCGACATGGCTGAAATAGCCACCGAGCTTCGGATCGTCGTAGAAACGGTTGAACATCGCCTGGGTGCGGCGGGCGTCGTCGAGGATCAGCGGATCGCCGGTGATGCGATAGGTCTGCACCGGGCCGGCCAGCGCGTAAATCTGCTCGTAAGCCGGGATGGCGTCCCAGTCGTCGCCGAAGCGGGAAGCGAGGATCTTGCGCTCTTTTTTCCCCTTTACGTCGATCGCATGATACCAATAGCAGACGTCGTGCGAGCTGTCGGTGGCACGGAAGTGCTCGCGCAGGTAGGCGGTGCCGGCTTCCGCGGCCGACAGATAGCGCTCATCTCCGGTCATCAGGTACGCCGAGGCGAAACCGTAGACGAGGCGGGAAATAGTATCGGTTTCCTGGCGGAAGTCGTCCGTATGGGTACCATACAGAGTGAGTTCCGTACGGTAGTTACGGTAGTCGATCACGTTGTCCGGGAACTGCGCCTTCAGGTAGAAGTCACCGAGTTGGCGAACCTGACGCATCCACCAGTCCTGATTTTCGAACTGGAATTGCGTTTCCGCGCGGCCAACGAAGACCAAATGCTTGGCTTCGAACGGCTTGCCGGGTTCCGGATAGTGAATGCCGTAGGCAAACACGAAGCGGCCGTTCGCCAGCATGTCCGCCATCTGGCCGGTGCAGTCTACATACGGCTCACCCAGATTGCGAAGCAGTTCGGCAGCCGTATTGTCTGTGAGTTTTACATCGAAAGGCCGACCATCCGACGTTCTCATTACGAAGCTGCGCGCCTCCCAATTGAACTTCTCCACATAGCCGGAGATCAGATCGGAGAATGAGAAGGATGTATCCATCGGCACCACCTGATGTTTGGTATATCACAACTCATCTTCGGTCAGAACGATATGGCCAAGCAAGAAAAATGTACAGGCGGAGGGTAGCTTGGGATTTCGAGCGCAAGAGGTATTGTTGCCTAATGGCATCGTCATTACCTCGGTCGATCAATGGCCCTGGGCCTGGCGCTCTCTAAGCTATTTTAACGCTTGCGTCTCCGACATGAATCCGGGCAGTGCCGTTTGACGACCCCAGTTTCAGGCGAACGAATTATGACATTCTTGATCACCCAACCTCTGTGGCTAACAGGAACCCTGTTCGGTCTCATAACACTCGGCGCCATGGCCGGCCCGGTCCTGGTCCGTCGCTGCACGAGTTTGGAAAAACTCAGAGCTAACAATGAGGTGGCTGGCTTCAAGTTCGCGACCGTCGGCGTGCTCTATGCGGTGCTGCTGGCCTTCGCGGTGATCGTCGTGTGGGAAAAGTTCAGCCTGGCAGAGGCGGACGTGGCGCAGGAGGCAGGAGCGGCTGCGACTATATACAGCCTGTCGGAGGGGATTGGCTCCGAGCCGGGAGCGGCCCTGCGTGGTGCAGTCACGCAATACCTCGAGGCCGCGATCAATGAGGACTGGCCGGACATGGAACGGGGGAGGGCAAACCCCAATGTCACTCGTTCGCTGGAGGATGTCTACCATACTCTGCTGGGGTACCATCCTGATGATGCCCGCGGGACGGCCTTGCTAACTGAGATCCTGCATCAGATGGATGTGGTGAGTGAGGCGCGTCATTCCAGGCTCGTCATGGCGTCGGGCGTCATGCCCGGCATCGTCTGGCTCGTGCTCCTCGTAGGGGCGATTTTGACGGTCGGCTTCACGTTTTTCTTTGGTACTGAGAATTTTCGTGCCCAGGTGATGATGACAGGGGCGTTGTCCTTGCTCATTTTCTCTGGGCTGCTGATCATTGTTGCCATCGACCACCCCTTTGCCGGCACAGTGAAGGTGTCCTCGGAGGCTCTCGACGCAACACTGAAGGAATTTGATGGCAAGTCGTCGCTGTCCGCGCTGCAAGGGTCGAGGTGGGCGCATTCCGCTGAACAGTCCAGCAGCTTAGTCAAGTAATCCCCGGTCACACGAGCAGACCGCCGGATTGAAAGTTGCCTCCGGCGCAGCGCGTTCGACCGAGTTGGCTTTACCGAGTCACGCGGCGGCGGCGCACAATGAGAGCGCAAGGGTAACGTTACTGTCTGGAACGCGGTGATGGACGGGGAGCGCTGCCCGACGAACGATGGATCGAGCCTGTCTCGGAATGTCGAGTTCGAACCGGGCGCATTCCGTTTTGGGATCCGTATTCACTACTATCGCGCGAAATTATTTGCATATCGCGTACGGATGATAGAGTGATCCAAGATCACCTCTCGGTCTAGTTGTGTTCGGAAACACCAAACAGCCACAGAACACGATCAATAGCCCAAAACATGACAGAGCAGCCGCGCAGCGCTCAGAAGCCATCCTCCGCGGTGGGAGCGTCGTCAAAGCTATTGCCGAAATGGGTGTGAATATAGGTCACAACAGCGGCGACCTGCTCGTTCGTCAGCGCGTAACAAACGGCGGATCGCTTTCTGCCCTTCTAGCACCACAGGAATCGGGTAGTTGAAGGCCGCCAGCCGGGAATCGGCGGCCGGGGAAGGATACGTTCGCCGCCCCGCTGGCGCCGTGGATCGTTCGCATACGAATGCCCGCGCACACCGCGCGGAAAATCGCTTCGCCCCCTTGCTCGGTGAACACATATGGGTTGCCGAATGTCGGCCAGGGTTCGTCCGCCTGAGCCGTTGCCGCCATCACTGGGCATTGCCATCGATCGGTGGCGGCACATCCGCTCGGTGCCCCTGGGGATGCGAAAGCCTGTCAAACATAGCAATCACGGCAGGACGAGGTTGGGGAATCCGCGGAAGTCCTTGGTAAAGCTCCCAACCACCACCGAGCGCCTTGTAGAGCGCAATGAATTGCACAGCCACGGTCTCTTGCTCAGTAGCGTATTGATCCCTGAGAGCATATTGTTGCCGCTCAGCATCGAGAACATTGAGGAAATCGGTCATACCGCGGTCATAGCGCCCCTGTGCAAGTTCGACTGCGCGGCGGCTTTCTTGCAATGCCAGCCCGAGGTTCCGAAGTCGCTCCAGTTCGGCGAGGTATTGCTTGACCGCCTGGTTGACCTCCTCCACCGCCAACACAATGGCCTTCTTGTAGTTTGCAGCCAGGCCTTGGCTCTGGAAATCCGCCACGTTCACGAGCGCGTCGAGGCGACCGAAGTCGAGTAGCGGCCAGTACGCGCCGGGACCGAAAGACCAGATCGCGCCATGAAACGCCGAGGCCGATCCCGACTGCGGCACACCTCCCTCAACACCGACGCCGCCCAATGCGAATAAGCGCGGAAACAGGTCTCCGGTCGCAACTCCAACACGGGTTGTCGCGGAAGCGAGCTGCCGTTCCGCTGGCCGGATGTCGGGCCTGCGGCGCAAGAGGTCGATCGGCCGACCCGGCCGCACTGCAACGGGCGTGCTCGGAACTGGCGCCGGCAGGCGCAATTCCTTGTCAAGAGTTTGAGAATAGGTCCCGAGCAGAACCGCGATTTGCGATTCTGCCGCGGACGAGCGAATTCAGCTCCGCGTCGCCAAGTGTATGCCACCACCGGCTATCAGCTCTTGCCTGCGGGATCGTCGGAATGCCCAGTCGAGAAGGATCCAGGTACGTCGACCTCCGGCGTCACGTAGTTGGGACCGACAGCGCATGCAGCGACGCACGCAGCGATACCGATGGCCAGTAGCGGGATATTCATCAGTGGAAGCGCCACGACAGGGCGTAGAACGATGACGGCAAACCTACCGGCCCGCGACCGCTTGAGCCGGCTCGGTCTGTGTGACCTTCTGGCCGCCGGCGATTTGATTGCTGAGGTTGACGGCGACATGGTCGCCTTCCGATAAACCAGAGGCGATCTCGACAACCTTGCCATTATCGCGGGCGATCACGACTTCTTGGAGCTGCACTCGCTGATCCCGATCAATGACCGCCACTTGCGGACCGCTGGCCTTGAACAACATGGCGCTGGCAGGAACCTGAAGAAACTTCGTCGGGTTAAGGCGGAACCGCACCTGCACATATACCCTGACTTTTTGAGAATCCGAATCCGCCTCTTGCGAATCAGTTTCGCCGCGATTTTAGTCATTGCGTGATCCGCGCCGGCTTCCTTGACCCTGAAACGCGTAGCGACCTGATTGACCTGGGGCGCGATGGTTCCGTGGCTCACCGGCTGGCCCGGCGCGTCAACGCGCTGGTGCTATTGGATGATGGCATGAGCTGCGACGAAGTCGCGAAGGTCCTGCTGTTGGACGACGACACCGTGCGCACCTGGCATCGGCTGTATGAGGACGAGGGCATCGAAGGCTTGGTGAGTTTCGACTATGATGGCAGTACGTGCCGCTTGAGCGATGCGCAGCAGGCCAAGCTGAAGAGCTGGATCGCCGAGACGCTGCCTCGGACAACCCGCGAAGTTGGTGCCTGGATCGAGACCGAGTGCGGTATCTCCTATGAGAGCCGGTCGGGGCTGATCGCGCTGCTGCACCGGCTGGGCATGGAGCATCGCAAGCCGAAAGCGGTGTCGTCCAAGCTGGACCCTGACAAGCAGGCGGCCTTTATCAAGAGTTACGAGAATTTGCTGAACCACATTGGTGATAATGAAGCGGTGCTGTTTGGCGATGCGGTGCATCCGACGCACGCGGTGCGGCCGGTCGGATGCTGGGCGCCGAAAGACACGCCGGTTGCCGTGGAACAGACCAGCGGGCGGCAGCGCCTGAACATTCATGGTGCGATTGATCTCGAGACCGGCAGAACCCGTATGATCGAGGCGGCAACGGTGAATGCGATCAGCATGATCATGTTGCTGCGGGCGATCGAGGCGATGTATCCCGGCAAGCGGTTGATCCATCTGTTCGTGGACAATGCTCGCTACCACCACGCCAAGCTGGTGTAGGCTTGGTTGTCGCGATCGGGGTGCCGGATCAAGCTCCACTTCATCCCCGCCTATTGCCCACATCTAGATCCCGCCGAGCGGCTATGGGGCCTGATGCACAAGCATGTCACCCACAATCGGTGTCATGCGACATTCGTCGACTTCAAAGCGGCGATCCTAACGTTCTTGCGCGAGGAGGTGCCCAGAAAATGGGACATCTATTGTGATCAGGTAACGGATAACTTCCGTATTATCTCGGCCAAGGATTTTCGGGTTCTGACCTGAGCGGGGTATACATGCCTGGAACCAGTGCGAGGCCCTCGTTCGACAGATCCACCTCGACCCGCATGGTGCGGGCATGCGGATCGATCGCCTGACTTGTCCGCGATATTTTGCCCTCGAAAGTCCGGTCAGGATATTTGCTCGCCAGGATCTGCGCTGTATTGCCGACAGCCAGATCGACGCTGAGACGCTGCGGCACGTCCGCGAAAACGCGGATCTGGTTATACTGCGCAACCCCGAACAGCGGGGTCGTGCTCGCTGTGCTGCCGGCGGTAACGAGATCGCCTATATCGACGCGTCGTTCCGTAATCACGCCATCGAAGGGCGCCGTCACCTGCGTGAATCGGGTAAGGTAGGTCAACCGATCGACTTCAGCCCGGTTCAGGTTGACCCGGGCCTTGGCCGCGTTGAGTTGCGCGTTGCTGGCGGTATAGCGCGCCTTTTTATCTTCCTGATCCTGCTCCGAAACGACACCCTTGGGGGATGCTTGCCAGCGCTCGTGGGTCGTCTTGGCGAACTTTGCATCCGCCTCCTTGACCTCTATGTCGGCTTCGGACGCCTGGAGCTGGGCGCGCGCCGCCTCCAATTGAGCGTCGAGATCGGGGGTGTCGATGATCGCCAGCACTTGGTCTTCTGGTTCATCGCTGTTTAGTATGGGTAGACCGTCGTTGAAATGCCATCCAGGTAGACGGCGGCCAAACGACGCACGCTGAGTTCCTGTTCATGCACGATCGTGGACATGAGAAAATCCGACACCGCGATCGCGACTGCCAGGATCAGGGCGCCCGATACGATTGGAACCCGCGCGGTCAGCGGCCACGATCGTCGCCAGGTCCTCAACAGACGGTCGAGCAAGACTGCGCCCCTCCGTGAGAACACACGGTTCGAGGTCAGTGGCGCGCCAAAACCTCCCGCCGGATCGTTTTCCGACCGGACGCTATCAGAAGTCACGCAGCTTTGAAACGTCCGGATTTCTGAACGTGTCTTTGCTGACCTTGTTCAGGAAACCAAACGTAGTTGGGTCCACCCGCTCAGAACGCATTGAGGGCAAGCCTTAATGATAATTCGGAAAGTGCTACGAACGCACTTCCCGTGCCAACGGTTTCCTCGTCTGCGGCGAGGCACACGACCTCTTCCGAACATTAAGTATTGTCCCGCTTCGGTCGAAAGTCACTTTCTAAGAAACGAGCTCGGATCGGTGGTCCGCCTATGGCGATAGAAACGGGTCGCGCTATCCTGACCCGGAGGGGAGCGGCCGAAGGATTTTTGGTGGATTTGACCCCGTAAAAAAACGTGGCCCATGGGCTGTTGTGGACTTGCGAGTGGTGACGCCTGTGGGCGATCCCGATTAGGAAATTGATCTTTCTCCGTGGCCCAGCCCCTGCTTTTTTTCAGGAGGGCATCTGACATGAGCCAAACGAAGCGATCCCGCAAATCGCGGGATTTCTCCACCGTCAATCCAGCTGCGGCGGCGATCGATATCGGCGCCACGATCCATGTCGCGGCCGTCGGTCCCAACCGGGACAAGGAGCCGGTTCACACGTTCCGCACGTTTACCGATGATCTTTACCGGCTGGCCGATTGGTTCGCGGGGTGTGGGATCAGGACCGTGGTCATGGAGTTAACCGGCGTTTACTGGATTCCGGTGTTCGAGATCCTGGAACAGCGCGGCTTCGAGGTGATGGTGGTCAACGCTCGAGACGCCAAGCACGTGCCTGGGCGGAAGACCGATGTGAGCGACGCGCAATGGCTGCAACGCCTGCACGAATACGGCTTGTTGCGTGCCAGCTTCCGGCCTCAGGCCGAAATAGCCGGGCTGCGTGCCTATCTGCGGCAGCGGGAGCGGCTGCTGGACTATGCGGCGGCGCACATCCAGCACATGCAAAAGGCGATGATGCAGATGAACCTGCAACTGCATCATGTCGTCACCGACGTCACTGGCCTGACCGGCATGGCCATCATTCGCGCGATCGTGGCGGGCGAGCGAGACCCGAACGTCCTGGCTACCCACCGTGACCGGCGGTGCCATGCCTCCGTCGAGACGGTGTGTCAGGCGCTGGTTGGCAACTACCGCGAGGAGCACGTCTTCGCTTTGACCCAGGCGCTCGAACTGTACGATGTCTATCAGACCAAGGTGACCGCCTGCGACAAACAGATCGAGGCAATCCTGAAGCGGCTGAAGAAGAACGCCGCGCCGCCCGCCGCCAAGTTGCTTCCCGTCAGGCGGCGGACACGCCAGCCCAATGCCCCCGCGTTCGATGCCCGTGCCGCCCTGCACGCCATTCTCGGGGTGGACCTGACCCAGATTGCCGGTATCGGGCCGTCCGTCGCGCTGAAGCTGGTAGGGGAGTGCGGGACCAATCTGGCGGCTTGGCCCAGCGCAAAGCACTTCACGTCATGGCTGGCGCTTGCGCCGCACAACAAAATTTCCGGCGGGAAGGTGCTGTCGTCGAAGACGCGGCGCACCAGCAACCGCGCCGCGTCCTTGTTACGGCTCGCCGCCGGCACGGTCGGCCGAACCGACACCGCCCTGGGTGCGTTCTACCGCCGCCTGTCGGCGCGCGTCGGGAAAGCGAAGGCAATCACCGCCACTGCACGCAAAATCGCCGTCCTGTTCTACAACACGCTTCGGCACGGGATGTCCTATGCCGATCCCGGGGCAACATACTACGAAGACCGCTACCGGCAGCGGGTGCTGCACAATCTGCAACGACGGGCAAAGTCGCTCGGGTTCGCCCTGACCGCAGTGCCGCCTGACCCCATCCAAGCGGTTGTTTCTTAGGAACTGGCTGGATAAATGGGTCGAGGATTTCAATGCCTGGGAGGATCGGATGAGAGAGTTATCTAACCGTGACCCTCCCTGTCGGCAGCGTTGTGGCTTCGCGACCAAGCGGATCGATACCTGATGTGAAAGGAGCTGGGCTGATGGATTTTCCTGTCACCCTGATCGACCTTGCCGGATCCGTGGCGCTTCTCCTGTGGGGCGTCCATATGGTGCAGACGGGCGTGCAGCGCGCTTTCGGGGCAAGACTCCGGAGCTTCCTCGGTGGCGCACTCCGCAACCGCTTCAAGGCCTTCTCTGCTGGCGTCGGTGTGACCGCCCTGTTGCAGAGTAGCACGGCGACGGGCCTTATGGTCACCGGTTTTGCAGCCGGCGGCCTCGTCGATCTCGTGCCCGCTCTTGCCGTCATGCTCGGCGCCAATGTCGGCACCACGCTCATCGTGCAGGTATTGTCGTTCGACGTCGCCGAAGTAGCGCCGGCGTTGATCTTGATCGGGGTGCTGATGTTCCGCCGCGCCTCGGCCGGCCCACGTGATTTCGGCCGCGTGCTGATCGGACTTGGTCTGGTGCTGATGGCCTTGCACCAGTTCATCGATTTGCTCTGCCGTACGAGAATATGGCCAGCCTACGGACGTTTCTCGTCGCGTTGTCCACCCAGCCCATGCTCGATGTCGTATTGGCCGCCGCCCTGACCTGGGCAGCCCATTCAAGTGTCGCCGTCGTCTTGTTGGTCATGTCTTTCGCGGCCAAGGGGACGATCCCGCCCGAGGCCGCCTTTGCCCTCGTGCTCGGAGCCAATCTCGGAACTGCCATCAATCCGGTCCTGGAAGGTACAGCACAGCGACGATCCAGCCTCCAGGCGGCTGCCCCTTGGCAATCTCTTGAACCGGGTTCTAGGCGTCGGCGCGGCCCTCGCGGCATTGCCTTATGTCAGTCCATGGATGACGGTTCATCGAGCCGGACAATGCGCGGGCGGTCGCCAACTTCCATACGATCTTCAACCTGGTCCTGGCGCTGCTCTTTTTCCCCCTGCTGAAGCCCTATGCGGGACTGTTGCGGCGTTGGCTGCCAGCGCGGATCAGCGCCGGCGACCCCGGCCATCCGATGTATCTCGACCGCTCAGCCCAGGAGACACCGGTGATTGCCCTTGGCGCCGCCGCGCGCGAGGCGCTCCGCTTGGCCGACGTGCTGGAAACCATGTTGCAAGGCGTGCGAGACGCGTTCGAGAAGCCTAACAGGCGCCAGATCAGCGAGACGAAGCGCCTGGACGACGTGCTCGACAAGTTGAACACCGCCATCAAGGCATATCTTACCTCGCTCGATCCGGAGGCAATGAGCGATGCGGATCATCGCCGTGTCACCGAAATACTGGCCTTCGCCACGAACATGGAGCAGGCGGGCGACATCGTGGACAAGAATCTGCTGGGAGTCGCCACGAGAAGGCTGAAACGCGGGCTGAGCTTCTCCAAGGAGGGGGCGGCGGAACTGCAGGCCATGATCTGACCGGTTGACAGCAAATCTCCGCGCCACCGCCTCGTTGTTCATGACCGAAGATGAACGCGCCGCCCGTTTGCTAGCCTTCGAAAAGGAGGCTTTTCGAAGCATTGAGGCCGCGGCCACGGCGTCACATTTCGAACGGCTTCGGGCTGGCCGCATTGAGACGGCTGAGACCAGTTCGCTCCACCTGGATGCACTGCGCGACCTCAAGCGGATCAACGCGCACCTGGTTGCCGCCGCGGCGTATCCAGTGCTCGAAGGCAACGGCGAGTTGCTGCCTAGCCGACTGCGCCAGGACGCCTAACACGGACCTCGACGATGTTGTGGGAGACGAACCACACGATGCTCGCCGATTGCTCGATGGAGTGTGACGCCATGGCGAAGCCCACGAAGAAAAAGATTTCGCCATCGGCAACTGCAAACAACGAGAAGGATGGTAAAGAAAGCCACGACGGTCGAAGATAGGAGCGGACGTCGATTTCGATCTGCCGTTTGAAGCAAACCAGCTCCATTTTTCGGAGCATACGGTGTTTCCCGAGCCGTCGGAGCGACCGGCCAGCCCGGACGTGCTCAACCGCCTATGGACGATCATCGAAAGCCAGAAGCGAGCTGACCCGGACGTTAGTCATTCAGCTCGCCTGCTGGCCAGGGGAACCTTGCGGGGTGGCTCAAAAGCTCGGTGAGGAAGCAATCGAGTGTTTGATCAAGGCCATGGCCGGTAACCGCAGCGGCCTGATCGGAGAGAGCGCGGATGTTCTCTATCATCTTCTTGTCACATGGGTACAGGCGGACATTCGGCCCGAGGAGGTGTGGCAGGAGCTGCTGCAGCGGGAGAAAGTCAGCTACCTGAGCGAAGGAACGGAAATTCCATTGAAACGGCTACTGGGGAGCGTGCAGATCGGGACCAGCAAAATCCCATGAAACAGCAATGAGGAAGAGGTGCGCGGGCCGCTGCCCTGTTCTGTCCAAGCCCAGAGCAGCAAGCAAATCCATGCAAATGTGACGTGTCCGGAAAACCGAACGTCCCACGATGCGCCTGTTCGAGATGCCGAACTCGGCGTGACTGCCTCGCGCGGAACGGATCTGAAAAGGGGCTGTTCTGGTTATTATGAATTAAATACAAATGCCCATCCTGGTGACTGAGCGAAAGTCGCCACGAGACATGCCACGGGATGTTCTCCTCAAGGACTGTTGGGTTGTGCGGTGACTGGGAGTATAGACAGAGAGCGGCGTTTAGTTAGGCGTCGTTTGTTTCAAATGTTTCCTAAAACTTCCCCGGCTCTTGGTCTATCTCGCCAAAAGCCGGGGTTTTTCTCTAGTGGAAAGCCTTTCTAAAATATGGGTCGCAGGGCGCCGGTGAGTCCATGTCACCCGCCGCAGTAAAACGGCGGCGGGTTGGCCCGATCAATCAGTTGGGCCGCGCTTTGACGGCGCACGCCAGGACTTCTGCTATTGTTGCGCTGGGAACCAATTCAGCACGACCCGGTCCCTTGCGGCAGGCTCCGGCTAGGGTTGCGCCGCTAGCCGTTCGGCGGGTGGTATCGCTGCCATTGCGCCACCTCTCGGCGCCGGGGTGGCCGGCGTTTGCACTGACATGTCGCGGGGAGCGACAATCAGGGTGCCGATAATCGCAAGCAATAGGGTAGGAGTTGCCCCACTCAACCTAAGTGTCATGAGGTTTCCCCGGGCGCATCGCCACCGTGCTTGATCAGCCGTGCGGCGTTTTCGGACGTCCGTTATTTCGCCCGTCCCCGGTTCAAATTCTCGGCAGACCAGCACCCTGGGTGCCCACATAGCACGCATAGACGGATGTAGTGGCGCCGATATAGAGCCGGTTGCGCAATATGCCGCCGAAGCTCAGGTTACCAACGGTCTCGGTTAAATGGATCTTGCCGAGCAGTTCACCTGCGGGACTGTAGCAGCGGACCCCATCTTCCTTTGGGTCGCCCCAGCCCACGCTGCACCAGATATTTCCCTCAACGTCAGCTCGCATGCCATCGGTCAGTGCCGGCGCGAAGCCGTCAGCGTAGACTTTGCTGTTGGAGACCTTGCCGGAATCGACATCGAACACGCGGATATGCGCCGGATTCCCTGGCCCCTCGGATATACCGCTGTCGATGACGTAGAGCTTCTTCTCGTCCGGTGAAAAGCAAATGCCATTAGGCTGTACCGAAGATCATCCACAACGACCTTGACTTCGCCGGTTGCGGATACGACGCGGAAGACGTTGTGCTTCTGTTGTTCGATCTCGCCATGCAGGCTCTCGTCACCGTCCCCTGACGCCGGAGGTTGGATCGGTGAACCAGATCGAGCCGTTGGAAGCAACGACGTACGTGGTTGGGCAATGAATTCGCTCGACCGCGCCGGTGCCGGTACCAACTTTATCGAGGAGTCGTCCGGATAGCGCGAGCTGGGCAGCGGCCCCAATGGAAGCTGCTCGTGGGGCGGAACCGGAAGGCCGACCCCCGTTTCGCCAAACGGACCCTCGGTTGCGGCAGTGGCTACCCTCAGGGTGGCCGCAGTTGCCGTGGCCGCTGAGGCAGCCATAAAGGCACGTCTATTCATCTTTCCCCCTAAGCCCCGCCGTTTGCGCCAAAGACCTAACGGTCCGAAGTGCCTGAATTTGCGGACCGCGTGCCTCGACCTGCTGTTCCACACTGGTGACGACCGCCAATCTGGTAGGGAAGCATTTCGCGGTCAGCGAGCCGATCAGTCCCTGGATGCGCGCTGGGCTCGCTGCAGCAGCATTCTGGCGTCCGGCATCGGTACACTGGCCTGAGCCACGTCGGCCCGAACAACGCCGGCACCACGACGATGGCGAGACTTGGCTTTGATGCCCACACGCGATTTCCCGGCTACAGCGGAATCCATAGCTTTAATTCTCGGTCTTGAACCCCTGTCGAGCCAGAAGCCTCCAGGCGTCCCCTTGCTTTTGCCAGACCATCAGCACGCCAATGCTGACGGGTTCGGCCTTGCCCTCGCTTTCCACCTCGCCGTTGAGCGTGAAGCGCGAGATCGCGTTGGCACCTGCAACGGTGTTTCTCACGTTGGCAAACTCCAGCGTCTTCCATTTCGAATTCTCACTCGTGGCTGCGAGGATGAATTCCTCCTTCGTCTGAATCTTGCCGCTAGAGTGGCCGTAGCTCAGTTGCGCAGCACAGAGCGAGTCGAATGCGCTATGGTCTTTGGCTATCATTGCCTTGCGGAAAGCCTCGACGGCATCCCCCGGCGTTTCCTCACCCGCCGCAAAGGCAGGTCCTAAGACCCGGGTGGCGGCAAGCATAGCACCGCCAAAGGTGGTGGTCGCGACCAAGCGGCGGGATAAACCCATCGTTTTCCTCCTGCGTTCCGGCCTGTTCTCGTTGGCCGATACGCTACCACGCCGCCAAGGTCTGCCCAAGAGGTTGCGGGATAACGACGCGGTGCCGCGGGTCGTCCGTCATTTTGGGCGTCAATGACAAGGCATATGGGTCGCATCGGCGTCAAACCACATGTAATCGAGGCGCGCCTCAGAAGGGCGTGCTGAGTTCTCGTCAGTTGTGATCGGCTATCCGAATGCAGTCCGCTGCTCGCGCGCCGCCCGGGCCATTCGGATTGTCGCCGCCAGTTGCTCACTGCTAAACGGCTTTTGGATCACCTCAAACCGACGTCCCTTCGTCCCCGGCAAATCAATCGGCGGATCTGGATATTCCGACATCAGAATCACAGAAAGGTCGGGGCGTCTCGCGATCGCCGCGTGCGCGAGGTCGACGCCGTCCGTCCCCGTACCCAGGGCGATGTCGGTCACCAGAATGCCGATACTCTGATCCTGTTGCAGCACGGCGAGGGCGGCCTCGCTACTCGACGCGGCGATGGCATTCCAGCGATCCGACAACAGCATTTCCAGCATCATAGTGCGCACATCGGCATCGTCCTCAACCAGCAGAATGCAGACGGTGTTTGCGGTGGCCGCGGGGAGCGGCGCGGGTTGCCCCGACAAAGTCCGGTTTGGTGAGGCAACGGTAGGCAAGAAGATTGAGACCAACGTGCCTTCGCCCAATGTACTCTTGATCGCAGCATGTCCCCCAGACTGGCGTGCAAAGCCGTAAACTTGTGAGAGGCCGAGGCCACTTCCCTTGCCCAAGTCCTTGGTGGTAAAGAACGGATCAAATGCTCTGGCAACGACTTCTGGCGTCATGCCGCTACCGGCGTCGCGCACAGAAATGTCGACGAACTCACCTGGCCGGGCGTCCGGGTTCGACGTCAATTCAGAGGCGTTGAGCGTGACGATCTGCGTCGCGACGGTGAGTTGACCGCCCGCGGGCATCGCATCACGTGCGTTGATAACGAGGTTGAGAAGCGCGGATTGACAGTGCGCGGCGTCAATGTTCGCTTCAGGCGCGCTCGATGTCAGCGCCAGGTTGATCCGAGCGGTTTCACCGACGGCACGCTGCAGTAGCGGGGCGAACTCGCGTATGAGCGTGTTGATCTCAAGTGATTCGGGGCTCAGCGGTTGTTTGCGCGCAAAGGACAATAAGCTCGCGGTTAGTCGCGCTCCTCGTTCGGCCGCGCGTTCGGCGGCTGTCGCAAGGCGCGTAATGGTCTCGTTCCCGGTGGCATGCCGAAGGATGAGTTCAAGACTGCCAGTGATGACGGTCAGCAAATTGTTGAAGTCGTGCGCGATGCCGCCGGTGAGTTGACCCACGGCTTCCATTTTCTGTGCCTGCCGCAGGTGCTCTTCGGTACTGCGATGGTCTTCGATCTCCTTTCGCAGACGCTGATTCGTGTCGTCGAGGTCGAACCGAAGACGCAGGGTTTGCTCGAAGTGACGGTTGAAATTGCGCGCCGTGAATGTCAACGCCATGATGAAAATCATTAGCATGGCCGCGGCGCCGATCCGCTGAGGCGACTTCTGGATTGCCGATAGAACGACGAGTGGCAGCGCCGCGGGTCCGATGAAGGCGAGGGCGGTCGGCAGATGAGCGGCATGGAATGACGCCGCTCCGGCACACATTCCACCGATGACGAAAACCCAAAGCAGTTGGGTCGTCTCGTCGGCGGGGAAAAGCAGGTACCGCGCCACCTCCCCACAGTATGCCGGAGAGCAGCGCTCCGAGAATTGTCACGACCTCCCAGGCGCGCACATTGTTCGAACCCTGGGCCCGCCGGTTATAAGCGCGCAAGCTCATCAGTCGAGTGGCGGCGAGCACTCCGACCAATATGAGCCAAATCCAGGGCCCTTTCGATGCTCCGGTTGCCTCAAGAACGGCCGTCATCAGCGCGGCATTTGCGATCGTGATGAGCGATGTTCCGCAGAGCCGCTCGAAGACGGAATGCAGCCTCGCGCGACGAATTTCTGTGTCTATATCCAAGGATCTTTGTCCCGCAGCCTGGGATCGATACACACAAAGCGGCTTAGCGCCAATATTAGGACTTTAAGCCTGTTTGCGGACCCGGAATTTCCCGAGCCAGAGTCGTTCAGATTCCCAGCGTTGGAACGGCGCTCGGCCAGCAACGGCATCTTTCGCGGTCTCGCAGCCAGCCGGTGCGGCGACGCTCAACGTGGTGGAGACGGCGGAGCCGTGTTCAGCAGATCGCACCGGGTTCGAGCGCTGCCAGTCCGGCGTGACGCGAGCTTGCTGTATTTCCCGAGCATCCCGCTCTCGAATTGCGGACGGGCCCGAGATAGGATACCGTTAGCGCCGGGGTCGCCCCCCGGAGGTCTGCCCCTGACGGCGGCCTTCCGGCTTCGGCTTGCTCATCGCGTCGTGGCACGCAGCGCAGTCGTGAGGCGCTCGCGTGCGGCTTTGGCATGCTCGTGGGCCAGTCGAAAGGCGCGATCGGCATCGTGAGCCTGAATCGCGTCGATAATTGCTTCGTGTTCCGCGCAATCGCGCCGGACCGCTTCGGGGTTGAAGCTACTTACTACGACCCGCACCACCCGCTTGAATTGCTGGATCAGGTCCAGAGCGACCGCCGCCACGCGCTTGTTATTCGACAAGTCTGCGACCGAGAGATGGAAGGATTTATTATACTCAACGTAGCGGGCTTCCTCGAAATCCTGGTCGGCAAACCCTCGAAACCGATCCAGTGCTCGCACCACCGTATCATCATCCGCCTGTGCCGCCGCCGCGGCACAGGCCGGTTCGATCAAGGAGCGCAGGTCAATAATATCTTCGACATTGGAAATGGAAATCGGATTCACCAGGTAACCTTGCCGAGGCCGCACCGTCACCAGGTTTTCCAGCTCGAGGCGGAGCAACGAATCCCGAACGGGCGCCCGGCTGACATGATACCGTTCAGCCAGCGTCTGTTCTCGCAGCTCCTGCCCAGGTTGAAATTCACCGAGCAGGATAGCGTTTCGAATCGATTGATAAATAGAATCACGCAGCAGCGTCACATTGCGATCCCCATGAGACGATCGCTTGTACGGCCACATCCAAAAAACTGGTCGCGGCTCGGCGGGCCCCACTTATTTATACTGTGTGAGCGGATCGGTGGGAAGCCTTCCAAAAACGGTGTCGGGGACGCAGCCCCCTTTCCCCGTCAATCATAGTGTCAGCGGTAATTAATCCCTAGCCGAAAGTATGAAATATCACGCCGGACGAACACAGTTTCGATACTTTAGAGGCGAAAACGCCGAGTCCCTGTGACGTTCACGATCTCGGAGCCGCGAATCGCCATAAAAATTACGCTAATGATGTCGTATTCTTAACGGATGTAATCCTGGTGGTATTGACAATGAACATCGTGCCTACCTGTTCTATCACTATGCAGATCTATCTTTTCTGGTCCGAGTTGGACACTAAGGTTTTTGGCCTGGCGCTTGACGCGGGCGGAGACACCCTGCCGATTGAGTTCGGACCCTGGTCGAAGAGCGGCCAGGGCGAGCCAGTCTATGTCGGTCCGGATGAGAGCCTGACTGCGTCGATCGCATCCAATGCGATCATTCAAAAGGTCCGACGTGACGGCTTTTATCTGGCAAGAATTGGCGCTGGGGGCGAGTCGGTAAGGGAACAGAGCTATTACGTAACAACGCAACCGGAAATTAGGCAAGTAGCGCCCGCTTTTGTGTCCAAAATGAAGGAAAACCGCTGATCGCGGGAGGATCGGCAACACCAACAAGCCCGGGAGTTGCCCGGCGGCCTTTCCGTGCCGACTGAGAGAAGCGACGTAGCCCTCGGGTTGAAGTGCTGTCTTCCGCTCACGGCGCAAAATGCGACATTGTGTATGCCGCTTCCACCAACGTCACTGCCGCGGCGTTGTCGGCTAAATCGGCGATTGGCTTCCGCCCGTCTTGCAGTCGCTGCAACGTATCGCGAACGAACGCCGGATAGAAATGCACGTTAGTCAATTTCATTGCGTGTGTCGTACGCTTCCGCTCATTCGAGACGATCTCAAGCAAGCCGTCATCCCGAGCGGAGAAGTAATGTCTGTCATCTGATGAATAGTGCAGGTCAAAGACCGAGTTCGGCGCTGGATACAAATACCCAGTTTCCACCATGCAACTTGCCCCACCTCCTCGCATCAGGACCACCGCGTGATCCTCGATATGCAAGTGTGCATGGTGGTTCGACATCATGGCGCCTGTTACGGTCAGCTCCACGCCAGGCAGCAGCACGCGGCATAGATCCATGAAATGGACGCCCAAGTTCAGCAACGCGCCGCCGCCCGACGTTTTACGATCGGTGACCCACTCGACGCGCTGCTGATAATAACGATCGACCATTCCGCCGACGAATTTGAACATTCCGTACTGCACTCGCCCGTTGGTCGACAGAATCGTTTCGATCAGTGGGCTATATCGCGGCACGTATGGCACCGCGGCGAACAACCCCGCGGTCGTCGCGCGGCCGGCGATGTCTGCGGCTTCGGCAGCGTTGATCGCACATGGTTTTTCCATTGCGAACGGTATGCGTTGATCAATCAGATAGCGAGCCAGATCGGCCATGTCTGAGTGCCGGCCAAGCGCGAAGGCGAAATCGAGGTTCAACTCGTCGCACATTACCCGGTAATCGGTAAATGCTTTGCAGCCAGCTTTAGTGGCGGCTGGGCCTGTGCGCGACAGGTCGGGATCGGAAACGCCGACGATCTCGACGTCGGGCATCTCCAAGCAGGGATCGAGATAGAATGGCGTATGCCAGTGTGACACCCCTATCAGCACCGCGCGCATGACGCTTCCCTCTTTTACATTGTATCTCCCTGGCGCATCGTCACGGTTCCCGCAAGCCAAGGGCCCCACGAATGATCACGTTGTCGGAGAGTTTCCGTGCACTGTTCTACGCGCCGTTTTACGCGGCGTTTGCGATCGGCGCTTATGCAAAGGAAGGCCTGGAGGTCGAGTTCCGCCCGTCATCCGACCCGGACCGGGCAGCCACGTCGTTACGATCCGGCGAGGTCGAGGTGATGTGGGGCGGTCCGCTACGGGTCCTGATGACCCACGACGCGGATCCGGCGTCAGAGGTTGTCTGTTTTTGCGACGTGGTTGCGCGGGATCCATTTTTCGTGATCGGACGCGATCCGCGTCCGTCGTTTCGTCCCTCCGACCTGACCAGCGTGCGGTTGGGCACGGTATCAGAGGTGCCGACACCATGGTTGTGCCTGCAGGATGATATCCGTCGGGATGGCGTGGACCCAGCGGTGGTGCCGCGTGTGACGGATGAGACGATGGCGGCGAACGCTGCCGCACTGCGGGCAGGGGCGCTGGATGCCGTGCAGGTCTTCCAGCCCTATGCCGAAGACTTGCTGGCGTCGGGCGCTGGGCACCTGTGGTATCCCGCCGCGATGCGCGGACTGACCGCCTACACGACACTCGTCACGCGGCGGTCGGTGTTGGATCGTAAGCGGGACGAACTGTTGGCTATGGTGCGGGCGATGTACCGGACGCTGGGTTGGATCAGGGCGACTCCCGGGAGAGAAATCTTCAATGTCCTCGCTTCCTATTTTCCGGATGTGGCGCCGGCCATCTATGTGGCGGCGATAGATCGATATCGTGAACTTGGTCTCTACGCTGGCGATCCGATCACCCGACCGGAGGGATTCAACCGTCTCGCCGCGGCTATGCGATCTGGCGGTTCGCTGCGTCGGGACATTCCGTTCGAAGAGTGTGTGGACAATAGTTTGGCGGAACAGGCGGTAGCAGATGGGGACTAAAGGCGCCCCGATCATCCCGGCCGGCCGCCGGTTCGCGCGTCATGCCCTGACTGCCCGCTATGGAGATCTTCCCGACGATGCCGTGGCGCAGGCGAAGGTGTTTATCCTCGACACCCTGGGCGTGGGAATGGCCGGCTCTACCGCCTACGGCGCGGAACAGGTCGCGATCGCGAATGACGGTTGGGGCAGCGGGACGGAGGCGACGCTGTGGGGCCGGCGAGAGCGCACCACGGCCGCTGGCGCGGCCTTGTTAAATGGCTTCCAGACGCATTGCCAAGAGTATGATTGCGTCCATGAGGGGGCGGTGCTGCATCCGCTTGCAACTATTTTGCCAGCCGCGCTTGCCCACGCCGAACGGCAGCGTGGCGTGTCGGGACAGGACTTGCTGACCGCGGTGGCAGTCGGGGTCAATATCTCGGCCGGGTTGGGGATCGCCTCACTGTCGCCAATGCGCTTCTTCCGCCCTTCGACCGCTGGCGGCTTCGGCGCGGCCGCCGCCGTCGGCCGGTTGATGGGGTTGGACGAGGATCGCCTGGTCAGCGCGTTCGGCATCCAGTATGCGCAGACGAGCGGGACGCTCCAGCCTCATGTCGAGGGCAGCGCGACATTGCCGCTGCAGGTCGGCATGAATAGCCGCGCGGCGTTGCAATCCGCCGACCTCAGCCGCGCCGGGATGGTCGGGCCGCAGGACGTATTCGAAGGTGCGTATGGCTATCTCCGGCTATTCGAGGGCGAGTGGGACCTGACCGAGGTGCTCGGATCGCTAGGCCGGGTTTGGCGCATTTCCGAAGTCAGCCACAAGCCCTATCCGGCTGGCAGAGCGACCCATGCCGGCATCGAGGGCATCCTGACGCTGCGGCAGCAGCATGGGTTCACGATCGATGAGGTGGCTGGAGTCACCATCGTGGGGCCGCCGGTGACCGCGCGCCTATGCTCTCGCTCGGATGTTCCGGACCCGAGCCCGAATTACGCCCGTCTGTGCATGTCGTATATCGCGGCGAAGGTGCTGCTGCATGGCGAGATCGACCTGGCACATTATCGCGGGGATGCGCTAACCGATCCTGAGACGCATCGCGTGGCGCAGCGTGTGGTCATGCTGGCCAATTCCAGCACCGATCCGAATGCGCTCGTTCCGGTTGATGTGACGATCGAGTTGACCACTGGCCAAACCTTGCACTGGCGCTGTGAGGCGATGCTGGCCAGCCCGACGCGGCGCCTGACGCGGGCTCAGCATTTGACGAAGTTCCACCGCTGCTGGGAGTTCGCTCGGGCGCCGATACCAGACAGCCAGCGCGACAGGCTGATCGATATGGTCGACAATCTCGATACGGTGACCGATGTCAGTTCTCTGTGTCGGTTGCTCTCGCCGGGAGCGTGAATGACCTCAGGCGGCTTGTCACCCCACAGGAAGTAGAGCGCCAGTAATACCGCTCGCCGCGTCAGACAAAAGGAAGATCATTGCTTCTGCAACCTCCGACGGTTTGACCCAGCGCGACGTGTCGGCCCCCGGCATGGCTTGCCGATTCTGAGGCGTATCGATCGTGGTTGGCAGAACAGCGTTGACTCGAATGCGGTCGTCTCGAAGTTCGTCTGCCAGGCTTTCGGTCAGCCGCATCACCGCACTTTTGGTCGCGCTGTAGGCGGCCATCTGAGCACTTCCGTGCAGACCGGCAGCGCTCGCGATACCGACCAGCGCGCCGCCACCGCTGCCTCGAATGGCCGGCACAGCGGCTCGGTAGATGTTCCAGGTCGTCTTTACGTTCAGGTTGAACATCGCGTCCCACTGGTCCAGCCCTGCATCTGCAAGTTTCGCCATGGCGAACCCGCCGACCGTCGTACCTACGCCGTCGAGACGACCATAAACTGATTGCACCTTGGCGATCAGCGCCGTCGTTGACGTGAAATCGATCAAGTCATATTCCGACAAGGCCAGGTGGCCGCTGCCTTGCAGCGATCCGACCATTGCCTCAAGGCGAGACTTGATGGTGTCGACGGCCACCACGGTTGCCCCGCGGGAGGCCAACAGATTTGCAAGTGATGAGCCGACATTCCCGGCGGCGCCTGCGACGATGATGACCTTCTTGCTAAACATGCTGTATGTCCCGATATGTAAATGTTGGTGTATCAGCCGGTCAGCTATGACGGGCCGGACGCTCAGGTGCGCGGGCATGGGAGCCGCCATGCTCGGGCCACTCCCACTCGCCGCGATCCGGCCCAACCACGTCAACTCCCTTATCCCGCAGCATCTCGCGATAATCCATGGCGTTGTCCCGAGGCTGATAGCCAAGTACAGCCCAATTCGGATCATGCGTCTTGAGGTGGGTGTTGTTGGAATAGCCGTTGACGATCATACATCCGGGGTCCGGATGGCGCAGCGAGCGGTCCACGAGTTGCGCGACGTCCGCCGGACTCAGCCACGTTGCGAGCGAGCGCTGATCGATCGGCAAAGCACGATAGGTGCCAATGCGCAGCGACACGGATCTGATCCCGTGGCGGTCATAGTAGTTGCGCAACATCGTCTCACCTAAGACCTTGAACACGCCATACAGACTGTCTGGTCGCGGCGGTAACGCGGGCGAGACCGTCTCGGTGATGGGATAGCAGCCGAAAGCATGGTTGCTGCTGGCAAAGACGATGCGCTCGACGCCAGCGAGCCGGGCCGACTCGAATACGTCGAACAGGCCGCGAGCGTTGACGCGGAAGAGGGCCTCCAGGTCGTAGTTGCCGAGCACACCCGCGAGATGCACGACGGCACGGACGTCACGCATCATTGCTTCGACGGCAGTGCGGTCGGCAATGTCGGCGACGATCGGTTCCTCGTTGCTGGTCACATTTTGCACCGACCGGATATCGGTCAAACGCAGGTGGCGCCACCTTGCGCGTAGACCGTCGCGCAGCGCGGTGCCGATGGCACCAGCGGAGCCGGTGATCAGCACGCGGTCGGTTTCGGGGTCTAGCATGAACGTTCTCCGTGCAAACATCATAGCAAACGGGGGCTGGACGAAACAGGGGAGCCCGATCGGCACCGCGAGGAGGTGTCGCCGGCATGGTGCAACTGTTCTGAAGACATTGATTTTGCAACAAGACGACGCGAATCGGTATCTTCCGTCATCAGGAATGCGTTGACGGAACGGGCGATAACAGTCACCTATCGAAACGGAAAGCCGATTAGTGGCCGGCTGGAAGAAGGCCGCAATGCGCAACTCTTGATCACGAAAACTCATTCCGTGGAGCGCCTGATGACCATGCTGTCGCTGTCTTTGACTGCCAGCTTCCCAGGAGTCTGGGAGCTCCCCGCGAGCCTATATCGCACGGTCACCACCGTGGCGCCGGCAGACCCTTATGGCAATCCGACGGGAGATCCAACCAGCGAGACGATTGCGGATCTCGCGACTATGTCGCTCGACACTGGCGGGAGCGTGCGGTACTCCACCATGCAGCAAATTCTGCTTACTGACTTGTGGTTCGATGGCACGGCCATGAGTAACGCGGCGGGACTTGTCACTGTGGTGAATTACCAGGACCTCTACGGTCTCAGCACGGGCGGCGCTCCGGCTACGTTGCAGAGCATCACGGCTGACGGTGCCTGGAACCAGATCAAGGACGCCTCCGTGACCGACGTGACGACGGACGCGCTGACTGTCACCAACTTCGTGGATACTGATGTCGATACCGGCGACACCGCCGAACACACCATCGATATCGAAGATGCGAAACGCGGCAACATTGTGGCGCTGGGTCAGACCAATTTGACAATACACTATCTAAGCAACGAGTATACCTGGTCCAACGAGTTTGATGTCAATCTTGGCGACGCCAATAACGTCGTGTTCGTGGCGCCCGCGACGTTGCCGGAGGCATCGGTCGTCACGTTGCAACCGATGACGTTTAACTCGGCTCCGCAGGGCACGCTCATCAAATTGGCGGTCGGAAACGGCAATAACGAGATCATTACGCAGGAAGCCTCGTCCAACATCCATCTAGGCAACGGCAATAATACCGTCTCGGTTACTGACGGTAACCACAATATCTGGTTGGGTGACGGATCAACAACGGTCACCGTCCAGTCCAACCCGCAAATTCCGTCCATCACTCCGCTCGCGACAGCCGTCGGATCTGACGCCATCTATCTCGGTTCAGGCGGTGCTGCGATCTTACTGTCCGATGACAACCTGGCAACCATGCCTCAAACCTCGGTCGTCGTGCCAGAAATCCCTGGCTCCTCGTCCGCTCTGCCCGTGGTGATGATCCAATACGGACACTTGTCTTATCCGGACGATCAGCTGATCGGCGGCGACTGGAGCCACCTATCCATCGACTTCACTGGGTTTGCACCCGGCAGCACGCTGAACCTGTTCAACGAGAGCGGCAGCCAGGCACTCGTCGCCACAGACCCGGTCGACCACGCAGCACGCGTGATTACACTAGAGGGGGGCATGCCGACGCTCGCGCAACTCCACATCCGATTCGACTGAATGGACGAGGCTCCCTCGATAAGGATTACCGGCGCAGCCGCCGCGATGCGGCCCTGATCGCTGTCCTATGCCCAGCTTGGCGGGGCCGAAAAGTTTGACCCCAGTGATGTAGAGCGATCATCCTTGGGGTATTCGGCGCCCTAGCGTACGGTCACGACTTATGAAACATTCGATATTGATCGACGCCGAGCAAATCACGGACGGGAAGAAGCACGAGAGGCGCATGCGTCGGCATTGCCGCGCACCGATTTCCCTGTCGCGGTTTCTCCCGTCGTCGTAGGTGGGTAAGCATTACCGGCTATCGGGGGCGTTGGGGCATGGAAACCTCCCACCGGGTGTTCGATAATCCCTATCGAAGGACATCATGAAATTGACTGATAATGTTAAATTGTGAGTAATCTGATAGTCTGGCGGATTGCGTGGTTTTCTGGAGGCGACCAGGAGATAGACAATGATGATGATCTGCTGCCTGGATCGGGATAACGCTGCCTTATCGGGCGTGGATCGTCGATGACGACGATCGCCGTCATCGGTGCCGGTTTCAGCGGCACCTTGCTGACGCTCCACCTTCTGCGTCGTTGCCCGCCGCCCACCCGGCTGGTCCTGATCGAGCGTAACAGTCAGTTTGGTCGTGGCCTTGCTTATGCCACCGGCAATGCAAGTCACATCCTGAACGTGCCCGCCGGTCGCATGAGCGCGTTCCATGACCAACCGAGCGATTTCCTGGAATGGTTGACCAGGCAGCCGGAGAGCGAAACCGGCACCGCCATCGGTCCAGGAACATTTGCGCCCCGACGGCTGTTCGGCGCCTACATCCGGGCACTGCTCAACGATGAGATCAAACGCAGCGGACGGGATCGGCTGGAGCTGGTGAAAGGTGATGTGATCGGCTTGGACCACACCGGCCGTCCGCTTGTTCTGACTCTGGATCGAAACCGCACGGTGCAGGCCGACTTCATCGTGCTGGCGATTGGCAATTTCCCGCCCGAGCCGATGCCCATCGCCAATCCGGGCTTCTACGATACGGCATTTTACCGTCCGGACCCCTGGGCAGCCGATGCCCTCACCGACCTGGACTCGGACGCCCCGGTGCTGCTTATGGGGACTGGACTGACAGCGGTGGACGCGGTGATTTCTCTGCTCGACCAGGGGCACGAGGGCCCAATTTATGCGCTGTCACGCCGCGGGCTGCTGCCGCGCCGGCACGCGGGCGTGCCAGTACCCGCCGCCGAACACGAGCCGTATCCGACGGCCGTAAATGCTCTCACCCGGTTTCTGCGCAAGGAAACCACGCGGGCGATGGCGCAGGGTAGCGGTTGGCAGCCGGTGATCGACGAGTTGCGGCCGTTCATGGTCGACGTTTGGCAGACGATGCCCTTGCAGGACCGCAAGCGATTCCTGCGTCACCTGCGGCCATGGTGGGATGTGCATCGGCATCGAATGGCGGCGGAGGTCGCGGACCGGGTCGATGCCGCACGCCTCCGAGGACAGTTACGCATCCTGGTCGGCCGAGTGCGCGACTATACGATCAGGGGCGATATCGTCGAGGTGCATTACCGGCCGCGGCAACAGGCTGACCTCGCAACGATCGAGGTTGCCCGTGTGATCAATTGTGCTGGCCCGGGCGCCGACTACGACCGGATTCAGGAACCCCTCATTCGCGACCTGCTGAGAGATGGCGTCGTACGGCCCGATCCTCTGCGGCTCGGTTTGGATGTCACGGGCAATTGCGCACTCCTCAATCACCAGGGTGCGATTTCGCGGCGGCTGTTCGCGGTGGGACCGGTGACCAAGGGTACGTTTTGGGAGATGACCGCGGTGCCTGATATCCGTCGCCAAACAGAGAAATTGGCCGAATATCTCGCTGGGCTGGTCAAGGCGGCTCCGCCGAATAAACCGTTGTAGGCGACAGCACCGTGCCACGGTTCACTGGTCGAGCAGTCGTATATGCGCCTGCTGTAAAGCCTGAGCAGGCGTCGAAGGGACGTGGACGCAAACCGGCCCGCAGCCCCGGGGAAGGCAGCGCGATCCGGGTAAAGCAAGCTCTGATTCGATCGAGCGAAATCGTGTTGTCGAGGGTGGCGCGAACCGCTTGACCAGTCGATTTGGTGCCGCTCAAATGCCGTCAACCGAGGGGCCGCTGGAACGGAGCGGGTCTGGGCAAAAGGCTTCGCGATCAGGGGGCAACATGCCGACAAAATCTCACACAGGGCCGGCGCTATCGGAGCAGGCGATCAGGGTGCAGGCGCTGGAGTCCATCCTGACGGAAAAGGGGCTGATCTCGACCACGGCGCTGGACGCGCTGGTCGATACCTACGAGACCAAGATCGGGCCGCGCAACGGGGCCAAGGTTGTGGCGCGCGCCTGGGTCGATCCGGCCTACAAGCAGCGTCTGTTGACCGATGCCACCGCTGCCATCAAGGAACTCGGGTTCTCCGGGCTGCAGGGCGAGGACATGGTGGTGTTGGAAAACACCCCGGAAGTCCACAACGTCGTCGTCTGCACGCTGTGCTCCTGCTACCCGTGGCCGACGCTGGGCTTGCCGCCGATTTGGTATAAATCCGCGCCTTATCGGGCGCGCGTGGTGGCCGATCCGCGTGGCGTGCTCCGCGAGTTCGGCACCGAGGTGCCCGAGACCACGGAAGTTCGCGTATCCGACACCACCGCAGAACTCCGTTACCTGGTTCTGCCGGAGCGGCCAGAAGGCACCGAGGGCATGACCGAACAACAACTGGCCGCGTTGGTCACGCGGAACTCGATGATCGGCGTCGCGAAGGTGAAGGCGCCATGAACGGTATTCACGATTTGGGCGGCATGCATGGCCTCGGGCCGGTGCTCCCCGAAAGCCAATGAGCCGGTGTTTCACGAATCCTGGGAGGGCCGCGCCTTTGCGCTATTTGCCACCACCTTCGTGTTCGCGGGGTATACGGTGGATGAGTTCCGCCACGCCATCGAGAAAATCCCGCCGGCGCATTACCTGGAATCCTCCTATTACGAGCACTGGATGTACGCGTTCGAGGAGGTTCTGCTCAAACGTGGAATCGTTACTAGGTCCGAACTTGATGCCCGCATCGCGCAATTGAAGCAGGAGGCGCACTGATGCTGTTGACTGCCGAGATCGTACCCACGGTGGTGGCCACCGGCGCGTCCGCTCGCGTGCACGAGCATGTCGCCCCACGCTTCCGCGCAGGCGACCGGGTGCGCGTTCGCAATCTCAACCGGACCACGCACACACGCCTGCCCCGCTATATTCGGGACAAAGTTGGCATCGTCGAATTCGATTACGGCGTGTTCGCCTTCCCAGACACCAATGCGCACGGGCAGGGCGAGCATCCGCAGCATTGCTATAGCGTGCGCTTCACTGCGCGCGAGTTGTGGGGTCCGACCGCCGCCGAACGCGACACGCTGCGGGTGGACGTGTTCGATGATTACATGGACCCGGACTGACATGGTGACGGATTCTGGCAGCTCACCGCTGCTGTCGCGCGCGCTGCCCAACTTCGACGATGCCGACCTGATTTTCGCTGAACCGTGGGAAGCCAGGGCGTTCGCGATCATCGTGAAGCTTGCACAGGCGGGACACTTCAGCTGGGGCGAGTGGGTTGACTGCTTTTCGCAGGAGGTCGCCCGCGCCACCGCGGCCGAAGCATCCGGGGCACCGACCAAGACCTATTACGAGCAATGGCTTGATGCGGCCGAGACGCTGCTAGTGGGTAAAGGCGTCACCTCCCGCCCGCAATTGCTCGCCAAGCGCTTCGCAATCGGCGCGGCCGGCCCCGCGCACGTGATCGCGTGAAGGTCCCTGTCACGATCCTCACCGGTTTTCTCGGCGCTGGCAAAACCACGCTGCTCAACCGCATCCTGACGGAGCGGCATCAGGAGCGGATTGCGGTGATCGAGAACGAGTTCGGGGAGGCCGGCATCGATAACGACCTGCTGTTGTCCGGTGGCGAAGAGCAGGTAATCGAGATGAATAACGGCTGCATTTGTTGCACCGTGCGCGGCGACCTGGTGCGGATTCTCGGCGAGCTGCGTCAACGTCGCGAGCGGCAGGCGGACGCGTTCCAGCGGGTGATCATCGAGACAACCGGCCTCGCCGACCCCTCACCAGTGGCGCAGACCTTCTTCATCGACGAGGACATCGCCGCCTACTACGCGTTGGACGCCATTGTGACGGTGGTGGACGCGAAGCACGCCAGTCAGCAACTCGACGATTTCCACGAAGCTCAGGAACAGGTGGGCTTCGCCGACCGCATCCTGTTGAGCAAGTCCGATCTAGTGAGCGAGGCGGACCGCAACCGGCTGAGTGCCCGTCTGCATCATATCAACCCGCGAGCGCCGGTGCGCCCGGTGCATTTCGGCGAAACCCCGATCGCCGACCTGCTGGATATCGGCGGCTTCTCGCTGGACAGCATTCTGGAGATCGAGCCCGGCTTTCTGGGCGAAGATACCCACGAACACGATGACGACGTGCAGTCGTTCGTCTTCAGCACCACCGCTCCATTGGACCAGGGCCGCCTGCAGGCGTTCTTTCGCGATCTGATCGCGGACCATGCGTCGAACCTGATGCGCTACAAAGGGGTCGCGGCCTTTGATGGGCTCGATCAGCGGGTGGTATTCCAGGGAGTGCACATGATGATGGGCTCCGACATCGGCCGCGACTGGGAACCAGGCGTGGTGCGGGAGTCGAAGCTCGTGTTCATCGGGCGGGGACTGCCGCGGGATAAGATCTTAGCGCGATTGGATCGTTGCACCGCCTGACGGCAACCAGCGTCGGCGCCCCCGGTCGGGCCGTCGCCATTCGGCGTGATTTAAAAGAGTAGGGAGCAAACCGTGCCGCCACTCGACAAAGTGTACGACTACAGCCAGTACGGCGGGCTGAAGGTTGAGAAGCAGGACAAGGTGATGACGATCACCCTGAACGCGCCGGAGTCAATGAACGCGTTCTCGCCCGAGATGCACTATTCGATGTCGCGGATCTGGGAGGATGTGCAGGACGATCCGGAGGTAAATGTGGTCGTCCTGACAGGTGCCGGGCGGGCGTTCTCAGCCGGTGGAAACGTGATCGCGATGCAGCAGAAAATTGACCGGCCAGAGTTGTGGGACGCGACCAGTTTGCCGGAAGCAAAGCGGATCATCTTCCGCATGCTGGAATGCGACAAACCGGTCATAGCGCGGGTCAACGGCCACGCAGTCGGGCTTGGCGCCACGGTGGCGCTGATGTGCGACATTATCATAGCGGTCGACACCGCGAAGATTGGTGATCCGCACGTGAACGCCGGCCTGGTGGCCGGAGACGGTGGAGCACTGATATGGCCTCAACTTATCGGCTTCGCTCGGGCCAAGGAATACCTGTTCACTGGCGACTTGATGACCGCGACGGAGGCGCACCGGATTGGGCTGATCAACCACGTGGTGCCGACGGAAGATTTGGACGAGAAAGTCTACGGCCTAGCGCGCCGGTTGGCGGCTGGGGCAATGAAGTCGATCCGATGGACCAAGCAGGTCATCAACATTCCGCTGCGACAAATCGCGCATTCCACGATGGACCTCAGCCTCAGCCTGGAGACGCAGTCGAATTTGTCGAAGGATCATCAAGAGGCGGTGTCAGCATTTACCGCGAAACGGCCGCCGAACTTCAGCGGCCGGTAGTTTAGAAGTATAAGTTTCGGTAAAAAAATGATATAAGGGTCGCGCCCTCGTCCTTCTCCTTCACGACGTTGCACAGAGCGTGTGCGATTTCGTCGAACGCGTCCGGCTTGCCCTGGCGTATGGCGAAACTTCACCGAAAATTGGATTTTCCTTACCGGGACCGCCTCTTGGCGTGTGAGCGCACGATACGCCAATTCCCGACAGAGTTTACGGCAATTGTGGCGTAACGTTCTGGTCTCAGGGGGAGTAGACGGCAAGTCGAAGCACTTCACGGCAAGAGGATCGCCGCTGGCTGGCTTGAGAAGCGCCAACGCCATGGTGAACGTCTGCTTGCGGCCGGCGTTTGTTGCGTCGGGTCGGGTTAGCGTTCGATTTTGAGCAAATCTCTGACGACCCAACCATGACGCGACGAGCGCACCGGGTCACGGTAGACTGCTGCCGGTGTAATCGTATCCGGAAGCGTCCAAGCCATGAAAATCACCGCCGTCCGCCTGCGCAAGCTACGCGGGACCATGCCGACATCAGGTCCGTTCTGGGAAGAACGCCTCGTCCGGCCAATCGATATCTACCCCGAATATCGCGTCCGCCAGGATTACGAGGGCGGCCAGCAAATCGTGGGCGGTTTCGTCATCGAGACGTATTTCGTGCAGATTGAGACCGATGAGGGCGTCATCGGCATCGCCGGCCCGGTGCCGGAGACCGTCGCCTTCTTCGTCGGCCGGCGGCTGCGTCCGATGTTGCTCGATCACGACCCGATCGCGCATGAGATGCTGTGGGACCAGATGCATCGCCTGATGGTGCATGGGCGCCAAGGTGACGCGATGCTGGCGATCAGCGCGATTGACTGTGCGCTGTGGGATCTCAAGGGCCGCTGGCTCGGCCAGCCTGTCTACAGGCTGCTCGGTGGGCCGACGAGGCCCTCGATCCCAGCCTACGCCAGTATGCTCGGTTTTGCCACGCAGGATGCCGGCCGCGTGCGTGAGCGGGCGCTGGCGTTCAAGGAACAAGGCTATGTTGCGCAAAAGTGGTTCTTCCGCCACGGCCCGATGAGCGGGCCAGAGGGAATGTGCAAGAACGTCGAACTCGTCCGCACGTTGCGCGAAGCGCTCGGCGAGGATGACGACATCATGCTGGATTGCTGGCAGTCGATGGAGCCGACCTACGTTATCGACCTTGCGTCGCGCATTGCGGAGTATCGGCCGCGCTGGCTGGAAGAATGCTGTATGCCCGACCGTATCAATAGCTATCGGCAGATCAAGGACAAGATCAGTATCCCGCTCGCAGGCGCCGAGCACGAGTATACGCGCTGGGGCTTCAAGCGGTTCATCGACGCGCGTGCCCTCGATATCCTACAGCCTGACATCTATTGGTGCGGCGGGCTGTCGGAGACACTGAAGATAGCCGCCTATGCAACGGTGCATGATCTTATCACCATCCCGCACGGGCATTCGACGCCGGCCGGCATCCATGTCTCGGTGACGCAGTCGCCGATCCACACGCCGTATCAGGAATATCTCGTCAAATGGAACGATATTCACCAGTATTTCCTTGCGCACCCGGTGAAGCCGGAACGGGGTGAGATCCATGTGCCGAATATCGCAGGGCTTGGCATGGATCTCGATCCCGCCAAGATCGAATCGGAAGAAGAAGCGTTCCCGGCGTGACGTGGTGCGTTGGAACCGCGTCATCGTCACCAAATGGGCGCATACCAACTCGCTTCGGAGGTGACCGCTTCGCCGCCTGCGCCGCCGTCAAGGTAGGTCTCTGAGCGCGCGTTTCAGGGCGACGGTCACCGCCGTGAGCCCGCGGCGTCACCTGATGGGCTGGATCAAGCCGAAATAAACTCGTTCCATCGTTTCGTCAGGTAACGATCCTCGTCCATCACCGTGTTCCAGACAGTGACGTTACCCTCGCGCTCCCACAGTGCACCACCGTCGCGTGTCGCGCCCTTTTTCTCCATAAGGTTGCCGTAGGGGTCCTTGATGTCCATGGCGGCCGGCTTGCCATCGTACCAGTAATCCCACTCCTCTGGTGTGAGGAACTTCCTTGCCGTCTCCGGTACTGGCGAGTAGTAGCCCTGCTTGGCAATGAAGCCACCCTGCCAGCCAGAATTATACCAGTTCAGGTATTGCATCGCGCAGTCGAGCCGCAGCCCGGTCAGGTGTGCCATCGGCGCCAACCCGACAGTCCAGCCGCGGTAGCCTTCTTTGAGCTGAGTATAATAGCAGTCGATCCCGCGCGAGCGCACCGCGGTAACAGCGGGAGACCACATCGACTGGATCACGACCTCTCCCGCGGCCATCAGGTTGACCGACTGGTCGAAATTGCTCCAGAACGCGCGGAAATGGCCTGACTTCTTCAGGTCCTGCATGATCTTGATGGTCTGGTCGATCTCGGCCTTGGACATGTTGCCCTTATCGCCGTACTTCAAGTCGCCGGTGGCCTCCAGCGCCATCGCCACGTCGATGACGCCGACCGGCGCGTAATCAACCAACGCCGCTCTGCCGTGATATTTTGGGCTGATCAGGTCCCCCCAACTCGTCACTTTGTCCCGCCCCCCGACCAGGTCGGGGCGAATGCCGAGCGTGTCGGCGTTGAACAGAATGGGCACCATTGTCAGGAGGTCGGTAGGCTTGCCGGCGAAGGTCTTCGCGTCCGGCCCGCTCCAGAACCCTGTCCTGATCGGCGAAAGCCCTTGCGTCGGGATTGGCCGGCCATCAGGGAATTTGCCTGAGGTGAAGATCGGCACGGTCTGGTCCCACAGCTTGTAGTCTTTCACCGGAACTGGCTTCAGCGCGCCCTTGCCCTTCAAATAGGCCACCGAGGAGTTGTCGGTGGTAAGAATGTCAAAGCTTTTCGGCTGTGTCAGCGTGCGGTTCAGTTGAGTTTCCGGATCAACCACTTGCATCTCGACCTTGAACCCGAGATCCTTGGTGGCCTGGTCGGCGATCTCCTTGATCGCCGCCCAGGAACCGCCTATGTGGATCAGCGTCACATCCTTGATGCTTTGCGCCCAGATCGTCGGGAAGCCGGTCACCGCCCCGGCGCCTAACGCGACGCCTACACCCGCGACCGCATGCTTCAGAACGCTCCGCCGAGATGCCGTCGGTCCATGCGCAGTCGTATTGTCGTTTGTCATGCGAGGCCCCCTTCGTTTTGTTGTTAGCCTGGTGCGGCGGTCTTCGAGACAGCTGCATTGGCTATGAAGTGCGCAACTGCTGAGAAGATTTCGCCGACGTGCAAAGCACGTGCCGGTCGGCTTATGCCAAACAGCTTATAAAACAGGCAAATGAATGAGGGTATTTTCATGGACGCTGGAAATATCGCCAACGGCTGCCGCTAATTTAGTCGATCGCCATTTGTTTCGATTTCGTGATACAAGACGACAGGTGATGACGCTCGGGCGATGAGCTAATTCCGAAAATCCCACGCAGAAACCCATGTGAAAACGGCTCTGCGCCTTGGCTCCCCTACTTCGGGAGGCGCACCTGTTCCCGGCGCCTCGGGATCAGTGCTTCTCGCTCTCGTTGTATTGGCTGCCGGGCAGCGCGCCGCGCGTCAGGAACGCGTCGACGACGTTTTGCGTGAGCGCGAGACCGAGGTATGGAAAATGCTGCTGGGCAGGGCGCTGCCCCAGCCGATCGAACCGGTGGAAAAGATCACGCCATTGCCAAGCGTGGTGAAATAGACGAGGTCGGTGCGCACCCACGGGTGCTGCGTGACACCCAGGGCCCGTCCTGTGCTTCGATTTTACCTCAGCTCGTCCCGCAGCGCCTTGGCCTCAAGCAAGTCCTTGGTGTCGAAACCTTCGGTGAACCAGTCGTAGACGGGGGCGAGCAACTCATACGCGGCTTGGCGTTTGCCTTGGCTCTGCCACAGCCGGGCAAGGCTGGTTGAGGTGCGCAGTTCCCACATTTTCGCCTGCTGGCGACGTGCCCAGTCAAGCGAGGCGAGAAAGTTCCGTTCAGCACCTTCAAGGTCGCCCCTGAGTGAGAGCATCCAGCCCTTGAGGCGCAGGATCTCGGGGTAGTAGAGGCGTTCTTCCCACCCGGGGCATTCGATTTGAGGCGATCTGCTCGTTGATTAGCTGCAGCGCATCGTCGAGGTCGCCAGTCAGCGCCATACCTTCGGCCAAGATCGCTTTCAAGGTTGGGCTGCGGAGCTTGCCGCCGCTCGCGTCCCACAACATCAGGCCTGCCCTGAGCGAGGCGATTCCTTCAGCAGGTTTGCCGCCCTGAATGAGTGCTTGGGCATATGAGACGGGTGCCAAAAATGCCCACAACACGGGCATGCTATTCTCCCGGCCCAGCCGCTCACATTCTTCGGCACGCTTGCGAAGTTCCTCGAGTTCACAGCGGGAATCGAACTCATGTGCCCCAACACTCAGGGCATATCCGAGATCGAAGGGATGATCGCGCCAGCGAGCGTGCGCGTCCTTTTCGTCGTTCCGCCGCAATGCCCAGTCCGGGTAGCCCAGCACCCAGGTGCTGACCGAGGCGTGGATGCCGGCTAGGGTTTTAAGGTCGTGGTTAAGGATGTCCGCAAGATGGCGGTGCTTCTCGGCGTCGTAGAGGTTTACCACCTTGTCGAAATGCTGCAGAACCTTAGTGTGCTCTCCTGCCCAACAGTAGCAGGCACAAGCACGTGCGTGTCCCGCGATCCGCAGGTCGGAATGCCGTTCGCCTCCGCGAGGTCCAGCATCTCCCGCGCCAACGGTAGTGACTCCGCTACGTCGGGTTCGGTGGTCTTGATGCTCGGGAAGCGCTGCTCGATCACGCGTGCGATCTTGGTGTGCAACTCCTGTCTGCGGCTCTTGAGCAGCGGGTCGTAAGCCGCGTCCTGCACCAGCGCGTGCTTGAAGGTATACACGGCATCAGGCGGCGTGCCGCGACGGAAGGCCAGTCCCGACGCTCATAGTTGCACGAGTGCGTCGTCGAGTTGCGCCTGCGACATCGGCGCGACCGCGGCGATCAGCTCGTAGCTGAACTCGCGTCCAATCGCCGCCCCGATTTGGGCGATCTCCTTCACCGGCATGAACCGATCGAGCCGCGCCATCAGCGAATCCCGCAACGTGGCCGGAATGTTGACGGCGCGAGCCGAACCTCCAGTCTCGTAGTGATCGCCAACCTCCTTGAGCTCGCCCGATTCCAGAATGGACTTGGTCAGCTCTTCGACGAACAGCGGCTGGCCCGGCGCACGCCGTCGGTCCGGGTCAGGATCGGGTCGAGCAGCACCGCCGGCAGCGCCCTTCCGCCCGCGAGTTCGGAGACCATCGCGGCACTCTGCGTCCGGGGTGAGCTTGGACAGATTCAGTGCGCCGACATGTCCCTGCTGCGACCAGCGCGATTGAAACTCCGGCCGGTGGGTGAGCACGACCAGCAGCGGCACGGTTCTCACCCGGTCGATCAGCAGATCCAGCATCTCCAGCGTGGTCGGGTCGGCCCAATGCGCATCCTCAAACAGCATCACGCTCGGTTGTTGCCGGGCGGCCGCTTCCATGAGATCGACCAAGGTCCGTAGCGTCTCGTCTTTATGTTTCTGCGGCCTCATGGGCAGGGCGCCGTAGCGATGCTCGCAGGGGATGGACAGGATCGCCGCGACGAACCGGACGTCGGCCAGCGGTCGGCCGTAGCGGGTGACGACCAGCGCTTCCAGCTTGTCGAGTTTCGCGTCCGTTTTTTCGTCGCGGGCGAACTTCAACGTCCGTTCAAAGTTGGCGATGATCGGCCAGAAGGCGCTGTTGACATAATACGGCGAGCACTGAAACCGGAGCGCCTGGACGCCTTCCACCTCCAAACGCTCGCGCAACGTGCTCAGGATGCGGCTCTTGCCGATCCCGGGTTCGCCGGATAGCAACACAACCTGGCCTTCGCCGTCCCGCGTCAGCGACCATCGCCGAAGCAGTAGACCTACTTCGTCCGCACGGCCCACCAGCGGCGTCAGACCCCCCACGCCATACCGCGCGTCAAACCGACTGTCGGTGATCGACGCGCGTTCGACCCGCCTTGTAGGCGAGCGGCCAGGTTCGGGGTGGTGCCCACTGCCAGCTTTGACTGATCCCCCACACCGGCAGTTTCACCGACGACGACAGGACCGGTGCCGATGCCGACACGGACCGACAAGGCCTCGGTGGATGAGGCCCGCTGGACCGTTTGAACGATCTCCAAGGCCGCCCGCACGGCGCGTTCAGCGTCTTCTTCGTGCGCGGTGGGCCAGCCGAAGTAGGTCAGGATGCCGTCACCCACGTAGCGGGCAACAAACCCGTCGTAGCGGGTGATCACCTCGCCGCAGAGGTTGCGATACGCGTGCAACAGGCCGCGCAGTTCTTCGGGGTCGAGCTTCTCGCTCAGCGCCGTCGAACCCACCAAGTCGCGGAACATAACGGTCATTTGGCGGCGTTCGCCCGTGGACGTTGATGCCTGACGATGTTTGGTGGGGCCGGCCATCTGTGGCGCGGAATCCTCCCGCAGCTTTGCAATGGCCACCAAAAGCCGACGCCGATGGCCGATGGGCAGCCGATGCCCTCAAGATCTTCCGCGGTAAGGTGACACAGGTCTTCACGGCCGACTTCGTGCTCGGCGAAGGCGCTCTCGCAGCGTTCAAGACCCAGGCTTCGCAGCCAGCTTGCGACCTCCACCGCCGTTTCCTCCGGCTCGGTGACGATTGAAGCGAAGTATCGCTCAGGTGGATCGGTGGTGTCCAGAAACAGTAGATCGGTCGTTGATCGGTCGTCCACAGCTTCCTGCCGAGCATGCTGGCGGAGGGAAGCCAGAACCATCAGCAGCGTCCCTTCAGGATCAGCGCTTCTCGCTCTCGTTGTATTGGCTGCCAGGCGGCGGCCCAGGCGTCAGGAATGCATCGACGACGTTCTTGGTGAGCCGCGAGATCGAGTTTTGGAAATTGCCGCAGGGCAGGGCGCTGCCCCAAGCGATTGAACCGGTCGAAAAGACCGCGCCGTTGCCAGGCGTGGTGAAATAGACGAGGTCGGCGCGCACCCATGGGTGCTGTGTGCCCCCGAGGCCCGGCGTCATGAAGTAGATATCCTCCTGCACCAGCGGATAATTGTCGGTGAGCGGCTCCGACGAGGCCAGAACGCGCGCGTGCGGCGGCGTGCCCAGGGCGAGGTCGTAACGGTCGATCTCCATTCCTGCGGCGCCACCGCCGGCGAGGCCGAAATCGCCGAAGATCTCGCCCTCCACGCCTGCAAAGATCCACGACACACCGCGATGGTAGCTATCCGGCATCCGGCGATAAGGCACCGACATGTCCATGCCCTCGGAGGTGAAGCCGACCCCGACCAGCTTTTGCGGCGGCCGGCCGCGATGCCGCCACAGGCCACTACGCTCGCCGGTGCTGGCGAGATAGTGTTCGCCCGGCCGCGCCTGCCAGGCGCGCGACCCAGCGTCCAGTTTGCGCACCTCCATCACCCACGGCTCGTCGTCGCGGAAGCCGACGCACCAGTAGTAGCCGTTGCCACCGAGGTAAAGTAACCGCCCACCCTCGGCGAGATAGTCCTCCGTGGCATCCATCATGGGCTCGGAATAGTATTCGTTGTGCGTACAGTTCAGAACGACGCGGTACGGCTTCAGTGCGGTCACGCCTTCTCGGTGCAGGTCCTCGTCTGTGATGACCTCGTAGTCGTATTTCATCGCCTCCAACCAGCCGACGATCGACAGGTCGGCGGCAAACTGCCAGGGCCCGCCGATGCCGGGCGTGCGGTACTTCGGCCGCAGGTTGATAATCGGACGATGATAGGAGCTGTAGCAGACGCCCGTACCGTCGTCGTGCGTATCGTATGTGGACAGGCCGAACTCGACGTTGTTTTTGTAGACATCAACATCGAGTTCTCGAAATATCGGCGTGACCGCGGTGATCGACTGCAATAAGGCGCCGTCGAATGCCGTGCCGCTATTGGCATAGGCCAGGTAGCTCGCGGTCGGGATCAGGAGGCAGATCGAGGCCTTCGGCGAGGTCGAGCGAACGACGAACGGCGTGTATTCCTCAACATCCTCGGCTGTGAGCTTGACTGCATAGACACCGCTTTTCAGGTCGGTCGGGACGGTCAGTGTCAGCGTTGGCTCCCAGCGACAATCGACCAGGGCATCAGCGTGGAACTCGATACCGCCGAATTCCTGTGGGGCAAGACGAAAACAATCGTTGCGGCCGCTCCAATTCCAGCCGGTCTGAGCACGCACAGGCCGGTTGAAGCCCTCGGCGTGTAACCGGAACGGCCCAGTATCGACCACCAGGTCGGCGATGCCGCGCTCGGTGTAGCCGGCCGAGGTATCCCAGTAGGCGAGCCTGCGCGCATGTTCCGGCGTCCCGCCGCCACGGATCGCGTCGAGCGCCGCGCGGTCGAGTGCCGCGCCCTGCACGCCGCAACGGTCGATCTTGCCATTGTAGCACTGGCTGAAAAACGCGCCGCGCGCCGGGTTGCTTTCTGTGGCGGCCGCGATCAGAAAGCCAGCCTTTTCTGGCAGCATCGGGCGCACGCGCAGCGTCTCGGAGACGTGCGAGCGGTAGTCGTAAGGCACGATCTTGGAGAGGTGGCTGTTGTAGCGGTTGAGCACCGCTTCCTGATAGAGCGTCGCGACACCCGTCGCCGGATTGTAGCTTACTGCAACGAAATACCAGATGCGCGGGATCAGCTTCACGTCCGCTGCCACCGCGTCGGTCGCGGTGCCATCTCCGACCCAGAATTCCAGCCGCCCGGATGGATTGATCCCGAGGCCAAAACCATTGGTACCGTCAACAGACCAGCGTCCGAGCAGCATCTGCCGGCCGGCGTCTGGCAGTGTAGGGAAGATATAGGCGTGCAGCGTGATCGGGCCACTGGGCGCGAGCTTGTTGTGGGAGTCGGCAACACGCAGAAAACCGCCCTTTTGGATGTACTGCTTGCGCACCGGCCAGTCGCGATCGATCGGCGACGCGACCGGCTGCTCGATAAAGCCCGGGCCGTCCGGGTGCTCGTCGCCGTGGATCAGGCGGACGAGTTGCGCGCGCAGCGTTTCGGTGGCATCGGCGCTCGCCATGACGCTGAGCGTGTCGCCAGGCTTCACCGAGAGTTTGTCGGTGTAGGCGGAGATGCGGATGTTGGCCATGTCTGCGCGCTCCTTCGTCCGCACTCAGGATTCCATCAGGTCCTGCACCCGCTTGAGGAACACGCCGTGCAGCGCGTCCTCCGGGGTCTTGAACACCTGGTCGTCAACCGCGCGTGGCGGCACCCCGCGGCGGCCGGAGAGCGCGACGATGCGATACTCCGCGAAAGGCCTGACCGCGAGAACCGCGTATTTGTCGGCGACCGCGGCGGCGCGGAAGAATGTCAGCACCCGCTCCAGCGCGTCGCTGCGCCGTTTGCCGTTGGTGGTGCGATGTTCCTCGATGAGCTCGTCGGTTACCAGCTGCCTGAGCTCGTCGCGCAGGCGCGCGTCGAACCGGCGGGTGAAGATCGCCTGCCTGTCAGCGATCCCGATGACTTCGTCGGGCATGACCTCGCCTCCCTTACCGGAGCGCAGGCCCCTGCGCTCACTTTGCCTCTTGCCACGCCATGCTGCGTACTGTGCGGGAATGCCGAACAGGCCACCGCGCAGAAACAGCACAGTGCCGAGCATGAATGCGCCAATCAAGATCAGCCGCACCGGGCCCAGGCCGATGAATACTTTGTCGAGCACTACGACGATGAGGGTGCCGAGCACCGCGCCCTCGGTGGTGCCGATGCCGCCGATCACGATCATCGCGAGCAGTAGCAACAACTGGTCCATCGTGAACAGCGTGGGCGTCGCGCCATGCAGCAGCGTCGCGTAGAACCCGCCGACACCGCCGAGCGCTGCCGAGGAAATCAGGAATACCTGGATGCGCGCGGCCCGGTAGTTGATGCCAAGCGCCTCCGCGAACGCCTCATGCTGCTCCGGCGCCGCCCGCAGCAGCCGGCCAAGGCGTTGACCATTGATAACGCGGTACAACGTCAACGCACCGAGCAGCAGCACGAAGCCGGCGTAGAATCCGAGGACGAGGCCGCCGCGATCCGACATACCCTGCGGAACGAAGTTATCTGCTCCCAACAGCCCGTTGGCCGAGCCGAGCGTCTGCGACTGGATGACATAGACGCGGCACAACTCCGCGATCCCGACTGTCAGCAGCGCGTAGTAGAATCCCTCCAGCCGGATGGCCGGAATGGCGATGAACACGCCGAACACCAACCCGAAGAACGGCGCCGTGAGCCACATCGCCCACCATGGAAATCCGAGATAGATCGATAGGGCCGAGCTGCCATAGGCGCCCACGCCGACGGTCGCGAGGCTGGCGAGCGAAAAGATCCCGGCAGTGCCGATGGTCAACATCCAGATGACGTTGATCGCTGCGTACATTGCGAAGCTGGTGGCGGCGAGGACGAACGAGTTGTTGCCGAGCAGCGGCGGCGCAATGGCCAGGACGGCGAGCGCCAGGAGCCATAGGATCGGTCGCGGGTTCAGAATGCGACGCTCGGCGGCGAGGGTGATGGGATTGTAACTGGTTTCGACCAGGAGCGGCGTGCGCCGGGTGAACGGATAGCGCCAGCGGTGCCAGCCTATGCCGCCGCGCCCTTTCAGCGTCGGCACAATCCGGCGGCGGCCGACCAGGGCCACGTCATTTACTTGCGTTGCGGCGGTCTGTACTTCAGCGGGCACCCTTTACTCCCGGCTATGCTCGATCATGCCTGCGATCCCGCGCGGGCGGACCAGCAACACGGCAATGATGAACAGGAACTGCGTGATCAAGACGTACTGCCCGCCCAACTCCACCGCCGTGAACGCCTCGACCGCGCCGATGAGCACGGCGGCGATCAGGGCACCTGCGATGCTTCCGAGGCCGCCGGCCAGCGCCACCACCATACCTTTGACCAGCGGTGTCGAGCCGGCGAACGGACTGATGAAATAGGTCTGTGACAGCAGCACCGAGGCCAGCCCAGCCATCGCGCCGGTCACGATCATCACCGACATCGCGGTCGAGCGCAGCCCGACGCCGACCAGCGCCGCTCCCTCCGGGTTCTGCATCATCGCGCGAATTTCCAGGCCGCGTCGACTGCCCTTCATCCAGCTCAGCGTCATCAGCAGCAGGATCGCGGAGCAGGCGATTGCTCCGATCTTGTCATAACTGGCCGTTGCCGGACCGATATGGACACTGCCGACGCCAAAGATCTTTGGCAACGCCTTGACCCGGGGGGTGAACAGCCAGAGCAGGCACTGCCCGCCGATCAAGCTGATGGCAAGGGTTGCGATGAGGCTGCGGAGCGGGAAGTTCGGTTTGTCATATAGCGGAATGAACGCGAGCACGCCGGTCAGCGCTCCCGCCAACGCCCCGGTGAGCACGCCGCCAGCAACGACAGCGAAGCCGTTGGTGCTGATGTTCTGCGCGACCAGCCACGCACCGTAACCGGCGACCGTGAAGGTGAAGCCCTGAGCGAGGTTGATCATGCCCAGGCTGGACCAGATGATCGAGATCCCGAGCGCCAGCAACCCGTAGATGGACGCCAGACTCACAGCCGTCAGCAACAGGTAGTAGGGATCCATACAGCCTCGTTCGAGCGGTTGTTCTCCACGTCAGTGCTGGTGGTGGTGCGCGTATTCGCTCAACGGCACGTCCGGCCCTACAGCACCGCCCTTCAGCTTGCCCGCGTGCAGGCCGATCAGTCGGGGAACCTTGCCTTGCAGCAAAGAAAGATTCTGCTCGGCGATTACCATCGCACCGTCCTTGATATCGATCTGCATCAGCGCCTCGATCAGGCCCTTGCTGATTTTTGGAGCGAGGCCAAGCGAAGGCTCGTCGATCAGCAGCAATTTTGCATCGTCCATCAACCCGCGTCCGAGGCTGACCATGCGCCGTTCGCCACCCGACAGTTTTCCCACGGGCTGACCCAGAAGCTTCTCCAACGGCGGAAAAATCGCTAAAACCCGCTCCCGTCGTTGCTTGCGTTCGCGCCAGGCGCGCGGGGTAAATGCGCCACTGTCGAGATGGTCAGCGACGGTCAGCCCGTGGAACAGCGCATCCCCCTGCGGCATCAGGGCGAGTCCCATGCGAACGATCTTGTGTGTGTAGCGGCCTGGGCCCTGACTGCGCGTGCCGCCGATCTCCGTGCCGTTGAGCATGATCGAGCCGCTCTGCCAGCCGGTAAGGCCGGCAACCGCCTTCATCAGTGTCGATTTCCCGTGCCCGTTCAGGCCGATGATGCCGACGCGCTCGCCGGCGCGGACCGTCAGATTGACGTTGTGCAGAACGCCGAGCGGACCGTAGCCGGCGGAGAGGTCGGCGATGCGCAGCACATCGGTCATGCTGCGTCGACCTCGAAATAGGCCGCGCGGACACGCGGATCCTCAAATACTGAGTCCGGGTCGCCTTCGGCGATCAGCTTGCCGAGGTCGAGCACCACCACGCGGTCGGCGATCGCCGACAGCAGTTCCAGCCGATGCTCCACCAGCATCACGCCGACGTTCATCTCGCGCGCGAAGTGGCGGATTATGCTGTCGAGTTCGTCGATTTCCGAATTGATGAGCCCGGCCGCCGGCTCGTCCAGCAGCATGACCCGGGGGCGGCGCATCAGCAGACACGCGAGCAACAGCTTGCGTCGGTTCAGCGTCTCCAGCGAGCCGGCAAGCTGCGACGTCGGCACCCGCAGCCCGACCTTTTCCGCAGCCCATTCGGCGTGAAACCGCGTCAGATATGGTGCGAACGCCTGCCGGGCGGCACGGAACACCTCCCCCACCGTCAGCGCTTCCGGCACGACCGGCGACTGGTAGGTGCGGCCGAGCCCGAGCCGCGCTCGGGCATGCAGCTTCAGCGACGTGATGTCCTGTCCGCCGAGCACTACCCGGCCACGGTCGGGGACGTAGCGGCCCGACAGCACCTCGAACAATGTGGTCTTGCCGGCTCCGTTCGGCCCGACAACGCCCAGGATCTCGCCGGACCGGATGGCAACCGAGATGCCTTCGAGGATAGACCTTCCGCCAAGCCGAATGCGGATATCCTCGCAGGCAAACAGCACGGGGGCAGTCGCTAACGCTCCCAAACTCTCCCGCGCGTCGTCACGCATCCATCAGGCCCAGGGGAAGACGCGGAACTTTGCTTCCGCCAGCACGGTGGGCTGGATGATCTTGTGCTGGCCATCCTGGACCTGAAAGTAAAGCTGTGCCATGCCCTTGCTCAGATCTTCGGTCTGCAACGGATAGTGCAGCGCGGCCTGGTATTCGTTGTTCATATCGACGGCGCCGTCGACGCCGCGATACGTATGGGTGCGGATGTAATCTGCGATCGCTTTGAAGTCCGTGGGATCGACGTTCATCCACGCGTTCTTCAGGATATACATCGTGTCGTAGGCCGAGCCGGTGTAGCAGAGACCGATCACGCCCGGATGTTTGGCCGCATATTTCTTGCGGAAGTCCATTCCCTGCGCGTCGGCGTAGACCCCGAGCACGGTGGACCACACCATGCCTTCCGCGGCCGAACCGGCGACGTTGAGGAACTCTGGCTGTGACGCGCCGTATTGGATGTAGACCAACGCGCCCTTCACCGGGTCGGCGACGAACTGCTGGCAGAACGCGGCTTCCTCCGCGCCAACCCAGTAGTCCAGCATGATGACGCCGGCCTGCACCTTCTTGACCGCCTGCATCACCGGTCCCCAATCCTGCATGGGGTATTGGATGTCGGTGATCGTGGCGAGCTCGAACTTGCTGGACGGCAGTGTTGCCACGACCTCCTTGGCAATCTGCATGTTGTAGTTGTTCTGCTCGCGGATGATGTGGACCTTGTTGTTGATCGGCTTCCACACGCCGCCGGCGGCCACCTGGTCGAGGAATTTCGGGAACATCCGGCCGTAGTAGATCTCCGGCGGGTCGACCTGGAAATAATTCCAGTACTTGTCGCGGTTCTTCTTGGCGAAGGTGAGCAAGTCCATGTTGGTGTCGCCGGTTAGGAGCGGCGCCTTGTAGTCGCCGAGCGCTTCCAGCATCGTTTGGCGAGCCAACGGAACGAAGGCGCTGGCGATGGCGTGGGGCTTCGAGTCCACGACAACCCGGTAGCCGGTCAGGATGCCGTCGGGTGTGAAGATGTCGCAATCATGGGCTTCGATCTTGAGCGGGCGGCCGTTCACGCCGCCGGCCGCATTAATTTCGTCTACCGCCAACATGGCGCCGTTGAGGTAGTCGGTGTGATCGGCGATCTGCGCTGCAACAACGGCAATACGAATCGGTGCACTGTTGGCAGCCAGCGCCGGGGCCACGAACGGTGCGGCCAGTGGTGTCGCCAGTGTGGCGCCGATGCCTTTGACGACGGTGCGTCGGCTTGGCGGCCTGTTATTGTCTGTCATGTGGTCCCCCTCGTGTTGTTCCCTGTCGGTTTTTGTCTTATGTTGGCCGGCACCTGGAAATTATGCGCAGCAACTGTGAACGGACATTGACGGCGGAATGTCTAATGTCGGATTGCGGTCAAAGAAGGCGAACGGTTGCAGCAGAAAGCCGCAATGCATCACCGGCTGAACTGGAAAATCCTCCGGCCGCACGATGTGGTTGTGGCCGAAGCTGTGCCAGACGGTGATGGGGCGGTCGGTTACCGGCCTGTCCTGTTCGGTCCACGCCGGCAGCCCTTGGCCGGGCGGACTCTGGTTCACGTAGTCGCCTGCGGGCCAGCGCTCCGCATCCGAGGTCGGCGTGACCCATATGTCGTGCTCGACGAAGCCGGCCCGCTGGCCCACCTGATTGTCAGGAGCGATCGGCGTGCGGAGCGAGCTATGCGCGGCCAGCCGGTAGCCGGGATGGTACCCGAGCGCCGTCGTGCGCTCGCGGTTGACGATCTTCCACCAGCGGATGCGCGAGGGATCGCCACGGCGGCGGGCGGCTTTCTCAGTCAATAACGGCGTCTCGACGACCGATAGTGCGTTGTGCCACGGGTTGTCCGGCCCTGGCGGGTCGGCGACGGTATCGACCTCGACGACGGTGTTGTTCGGGCCGTCCACCGCCATGTCGAGGCGGACATTGAAAACATGCTGGTGGATGTGGCCGACGACGCCGGACCCCACGCGCGTTCCATGCCCGGTTTCGCCGCTTTGGGTAAGACCGGCAGTGTTGATGACGCCTGTCAGCTTCACGTCGAGTTCGATGGTGCCGTCGAGGTAAAGGTGCCAGTAAAACCCGTATTCGTAGTTGCCGACCGTTGCGATGAAAGAGATCACCAGCCGCCGGGCGCGCCGCGTGTCAGCCTCCTCGGTGCGGAAATCCGTGTGTTTCCAGAGGATGCCGCAATCTTCCTCATGCAGGCAGATGGCGTTCCCGATCACTTGCGCGGTGCCGTCGACGCGGTTGACCACCCCATCGAAGTAATGGATCGCGCCGAGACAGTCACAGCCAAGTTTCAGGCTGTTGGCGAGCACGCCGATCCCGTACTCGCCGCAGTCGAACGCGTTCTTGCGCGAATGCACGCCGGCGGGGTGGCCATACGGCACGACCATCTCGGCGAGGCTTGCGCGTTTAAGGATGCTGCGGACCTTGTCGCCGTCGCGGATTTTAAGGTCGTGCAGCACCAGTCCTTCACGGGGGGTGAAGCCGACCCGGAACGACCAGCCGCACCACTCCACGCCCCAGCCATCGACGGTGAAACTTGGTCCCTCGGGTTGCACCACCTCGATCGGCTTGAGGCCGCTGCGCCAGGTCTTCTGGAAGCGCGCGGCATAGTTGGCCTCCTCGCGCGGCACCGGCACAACGCCGAAGTCGTCGATCCGCAAGACCTCGCCGCGGTTGATATCGACCAGCGCGCTGAGGCCCTCGACCGGATGCGCGTAGTGGTTGTCGTACGGCCGGTTGCGCATCCACGTGATGGTCTGGATCAGCCGGCGATCCTCCTCGTCGGCATGGCCGAACACGCCGCAGGACCACGGGTCGCTGCAAACGAGTGAGAGATCAGTAATGCCGCGCTTCGCGAGGGCCTCGACGAACCGCGGATCTTCCTTCGCAATCTTCTCCGCGAGCAGGAATTCGTCGGGAGCGATGCGCGGCTGTGCGCCAGGACGTGGCGTCCAGCTTTCGACCGCACGGTTGGTCAGCGAGACAATCGCCTCGAACAAGTCGCCGGTGGCGATGTCGTAGGTTGAGACAAAGGCCTGGCGGTCAGACGGGTCCAGGCCCTCCGGTTCGCGCAGCACAATGGTCTCGAAACGCATGCCGGCGCCAAGATTGTTTGACATGCGGACGATCGCAGCCGCGGCAGCGACTTCGGCCGGCGACAGAGGGTCTAACGGGTGCGAGGGTGCGTGGACCCCGGCATAGACGGTATCCATTGCTTGCTCCCCCAACAGCGTTTGACAGTTCTGTTAGGCTGGAAAGTTAGAGGGCCGGTGTTCACGCGGTCAAGGGGCCTTGGTTCGCGGATTGACGCACGAAATCGTGGTCCGTGCTGCTCGGCTGCATCGGCAGTTGTATAGGCATAGGCTGCCCCCTCCCAGACGGGATCAACGGACTGCGCGCTCCACGGTCCGGGATCCAGATACTACTTGGCGATCCTCGCACCGACGCTGAATCGAAGACGTGACAAAGTAACGCGTCCTGATCATCATGCAGGCGCGGCCCGGCCGCACACCAGGGGGTCAGTTTATGAACGATCGTCTCGAGCACACCGACACCGTCTCGCCCAAAGACGCGCCGACTCACCCGCTCGATCCGTTGACGGCGGCTGAACTCACCCGCGCGGCGTCGATCATCGGCGCACATTTCGAGTGGGGTGAAGATCTGCGCGTCGAGACCATCGATCTCGATGAGCCGTCAAAGGATGTGGTGCGCGGGCACCAGTCCGGAGCGGATTGGCCGCGGGTTGCACGCTTCAACGTCTATCGTCGCGGCGCCGCGGGGGTTTGGCAGGGGCGGGTCGATCTGGGCAACGGTCGTGTGACGGACAAAACGCTCAATGCGAGCGCGCGGCCCATGGTGGCGGTCGAGGAAGTGTTGCTGATCGAAAAGACCGTCAAAGCCGATCCCAGGTTCCAGGACGCGCTGCGCCGGCGCGGGATCCTCGACGAGCTTGAGTATATTTGCATCGACCCCTGGACCGTCGGCGATTTCGGAATCGAGGCTGAGAAAGGACGGCGCCTGCTGAACTGTTTCGTCTGGATGCGCACCTTCCCACTCGACAATTACTACGCCCATCCGGTCGAGGGGCTCCACGCCATGATCGACCTCACGACGTTCGAAGTGATCAAGGTCGATGACCATTTTGCTGAGAACGGCGACTATGTCCCCGTCCCGCGGACCCCGCTCAACTTCGACAGCGCGGTGTTGACAAAGTTGCGTCCTGCCTCCGCACCACTCGACGTGGTGCAGCCTGACGGCGCCGGGTTTCGCGTCAGCGGGCACGCCGTCTCGTGGGAGAACTGGGATTTCCGAGTGGGCTTCAATGGCCGCGAGGGGCTGGTGCTCTACACGATCGGTTACACGCAGAACAAGGTGCGGCGGCCGATTCTCTATCGCGCCTCGATCGCCGAGATGGTGGTGCCGTACGGCACGCCGGAGCGCAGTCACTATCGCAAGAACGTCTTCGACAGTGGGGAAATCGGGTTCGGCCGGATGGCAAATTCGCTGACGCTTGGCTGCGACTGCCTGGGCGTCATCCAGTACTTCGATGCGGTCGTGCCGGATCTGTTCGGCGGCACGCGGACTATTCGCAACGCCGTCTGCCTTCATGAGGAGGATAACGGCCTCGCCTGGAAGCATTTCGACGTTCGCAGTGGCCGGACCGTCGTGCGCCGGGCCCGCAGGCTGGTGATTTCCTCCATCTCGACGATCGGCAACTACGAATACGCATCCTACTGGTATCTTCATCAGGATGGCCGCATCGAATATGAGATGAAGGCGACCGGGATCATCAATACGGCCGCCTGCCATCCAGGGCAGCCCGGCAAGTATGGCAACGAAGTCGCCCCCGGCGTTGTCGGCCACATTCACCAGCACGTCTTCTGCGCTCGATTGGACGTGGAAGTCGATGGCCCGTCCAACACGGTGGTCGAGGTGGACACCGAGGCGCCTCCTCCGGGTCCCGAGAACCCGCATGGCAATGTCTTCTATCAGGTCGAGCGGCCGCTGACGCGCGAGCAGCAAGCGCTGCGCGACGTCGATTTCTCCCGGATGCGCTACTGGAAAATCATCAATCCGCAGAAGATTAATTGGGTCGGCAAACCCACCGGCTACAAGCTTGAGGTCAACTCGCCGGTTCGGCCCTTCACGCACCCAAACAGTCCGTCAGGGCGACGCGGTCGGTTCATTCAGCATCAGCTTTGGGTCACCGCCTACGATACGACACAGCGGTTCCCGGCCGGCGAGTTCGTCAACCAATCGGATGGCGGTGACGGGCTCGAAGCTTGGATGAAGGCGGACCGTTCCATTGAGAATACGGATATTGTCCTGTGGCACAGCTTTGGGCTGCATCATTTGCCACGGCCTGAGGATCATCCGGTGCAGCCATGCATCTCCTGCGGGTTCACGCTGATGCCGTCGGGGTTTTTCGACCAGAATCCGGTGATCGATCTGCCGCCGAGCAGAAACATGAAAAGCTGCCATGCGTAGAGACTTCTCAGGCTGCCGCGCCGCGAACGGTCGCGGACATATATACAGCAATCTCTGGTGCGTCACTGCCGACCGGACGCCAGCTGAGCAGCCGGCTTTGTTTCACGACAACGCCGCGAAGTTCCATCGCATCTGTGGCAGGGAGCGCACCCAATGACCAAGCCGCTTCGCGTACTGGTGGTCGGACTGGGCAACATGGGGATGGCGCACGCCCGCGCCTATGACGCCCTGCCTGGGTTTGAGCTGGCCGGCCTCTGCGCCCGATCCATCGCCGACCGCACTGATCTGTCCTGGAAGGACGTGCCGAGATTTGCCGCGTACGAGGAGGCCTTGGCGGCGGTAAAGCCGGATGTCGTCTCAATCAACACCTGGCCTGACACCCACGCCGACTATGCTATCCGCGCCATCGAGTTCAGGCGCGCACGTGTTCGTCGAGAAGCCACTCGCAACCACCGTAGAGCGGGCGCAGCGTGTCGTGGACGCGGCGATGCGCCACGACCGCAAGCTGGTGGTCGGTTACATTCTGCGGGTCCATCCCTCCTGGACGAAGCTGGTGGAGTTGGCTCGCACCCTGGGAAAGCCGCTGGTCATGCGAATGAACTTGAACCAGCAGTCGATTGGCCAGGCGTGGACCTGGCATCGCAACCTGATGCAGACACTGTCGCCGCTCGTCGACTGCGGAGTCCACTACGTCGACATCATGTGCCAGATGACCCAGTCACGTCCGGTACACGTTCACGGCATCGGTGCTCGTCTGTCCGATGAGGTCCAGGTGAACAACTATGGCCATCTGCACGTGGAGTTCGAGGACGGCTCGGTGGGCTGGTATGAGGCGGGCTGGGGGCCGATGATGAGCGAGGTTGCCTTCTTCGTTAAGGACGTGGTCGGCCCGCGCGGTGCGGTCAGCATCGTCGCGTCGGAGCAGGCACGGGAGGCCAGCGGGGGGGCTTCCACCACAGCCTCCTCTGACATCGACAGCCACACCAAGACAAATTTGCTTCGTCTGCATCATTCAGCGCTGCTCCCGGACAACGCGCTGGCGCGTCCCGACGAGGTGTTCCGGATGGATGACGAACCCGGCCATGATGAATTGTGCTTCCGCGAGCAGTCATATCTGCTGAGGGCGATCATCGAGAGCCGCGATCTGACCGAGCATATGAATGATGCGGTCAATAGCTTACGTATCGTATTGGCCGCGGAGGAAAGTATCCGGACGAAGCAGGTCGTTACGCTATAAGTGCAGACACCCGCGGGACATCTGGCCTAGTCGAGGCTCTGCGAGGCTCGCTTGGTCCCGCGGGCAGTTTCCGGTTTCGCTATACCCAGGCATGATCCGCCCGCGAGCACAGGGTGGGACACCAAGCAATGCCCTACGAAACTCTACGGACCATTTTCCCAGCCATCGGCTGGTCCGCCGACCGGGCGAACGAGGTCACCTTCACGGGTGGTACCGATCCGATCCTGCCAACGCCGTTCCGTATCGGCGTTGCAGGCGCGGCCGCGCTCGCCGCCACCGGGCTCGCCGCCATGGATTTGTGGCAGCACCGCAGCGGGCGTCGCCAGAGCATCGGGGTGGATGTGCGCCAGGCGACCGCGTCGCTGCGCAGCGGCCACTATCTGAAGGTCGGAGACGGCAACGTCTCGTCAGAGCGCAACTCGATCATGGGCTTCTACCCCACGAGGGACGGACGCTGGAGTTACATCCACGCCAATTTTCCCAATCATCGCGCCGCCGCCCTGGAGGTTCTCGGCTGCGAGGAAAGCCGCGAGGCGGTCACCCGCGCCGTAGCGGCCTGGGATGCCGACAACCTCGAGGAAGCGATCATCGCCGCCAAGGGGGCAGGGGGCATGGTGCGGACCGGGGCAGGGTGGGCAAGCCATCCACAGGCCGCCGCCATCGCCGCCTTGCCGTTGCTGGAGATCGTGAGGATCGGCGATAGCGCACCGGAACCGCTGCCGGAGGGCAACCGACCGCTGTCCGACATCCGCGTCGTCGATATCACCCGCGTGCTGGCCGGCCCGACCTGCGCCCGTACGCTGGCGGAGCACGGCGCCGATGTATTGAAAATCACCGCCCCGCATCTTCCCAATCTCGGCTACCAGGAATTCGATACCGGCCACGGCAAGCTGTCCAGCTATCTCGATCTTAGAGAGCAACGAAATGTCGATACGCTACGCAATCTGGTGCGAGAGGCGGACGTGCTCTCCCAAGGTTACCGGCCTGGCACGCTGGCTGCCCGTGGACTGTCGCCCGAGGAACTGGCGGAGCTGCGGCCAGGACTGGTGTATGTCTCGCTGTGCGCCTTCGGGCATACCGGCCCCTGGGCATCCCGCCGTGGCTTCGACACGGTCATTCAGAGCGTCAGCGGCATCGCCGCCCGCCAGGCAGAGATGATTCCGGGCAAGACTCCAGGGCCACAATTTTATCCGGTATCGGCGATCGACTACTGCACGGGTTATCTGATGGCCACTGGGGCGATGGTCGCGTTGCACCGCCGCGCTCAAGAAGGCGGAAGCTGGCTGGTGCGGATCTCCTTGGCGCAAGTCGGAAAATGGCTCGTTGATCTGGGCGAAGTCGCGGCGGACTCATTGCGGAACGTTCCGACCGAGTTCTCCCCGCACGAACTCGATCGCTGGTCGATGGTGAGCGATACTCCGTCTGGCCGGCTGCGCCATTTGAAACCCGTCGTCCAACTCTCCGAAACGCCACCTTACTGGGCGCGGCCGTCGGTTCCGCTTGGGTATCATCCGCCTGTTTGGCCGGCTCTCGGTGATTGAGGTGAATGAATTCAAAAAAATCAAAAGCGAACCGAGGGGATCTTGTGAAACAACTCCGGGCATTGATGGTGGATCCGAAGCCACTTCGTGGTCGCTGCAATAAAGCAGAACAACACGATGCAAGGCTTTGTGCTTTGCTGATTTCTCAAGACGGCTGCCTTCGGATGTCCGTACTACGGGGGCTTCAGACTACCCAATAAGACAGGCGTGAACTCAGCAACTGTCGGGTGGATATGCACGACCTGTCGCAGGATCGTATAGGGCGCCTTGGCATACATCAGGTCGAGAATGCTGTGCACGACCTCGTCGCCGCCCACACCAAGGATCGCCGCGCCGAGAATCTCCTTGGTGTCGCCGTCAACGATGAGCTTCATCAGGCCAAGGGTCTCGCCCTTTTCATACGCGCGGGAGACGTCCGCCATCGGCAGGCTGCCCACCAGAACCTTGTGTCCCGCCGCAACCGCTTGGTGCTCGGTCAGGCCGACCCGTCCAAGCGGCGGGTCGACAAAAAGCGCATAAGCGGTGATTCGGTCCCGGACGCTGCGAGTGCCCCCCGCGAGCAAGTTGTCGGCGACTATCTCGAAGTCGTTGTAGGCCGTGTGCGTGAAGGCGCCATGGCCGTTGCACTCGCCCATCGCCCATATCCCGGGCGTGCTGGCACGCAACATGTCATCGACCGCGATATAGCCTTGTGGGTCAATCGCTATGCCGGCGTTTTCCAGTCCCAGATCGTCGGTGTTCGGACGGCGGCCAGCCGCAAGCAGCAGATGCGATGCCTCAATCGTGGCGGAGCCACCTGCGCCCTCGACGCTGACGCGAATACCGGCCTCCACCTTCGTAGTCTTCGTGCTCAGTTTGACCTCGATACCCTCGGCCTCCAGAATCTGGCGCACTGCGTCCGAAATCTCAGGATCCTCGTGGCCAATAAGGCGCGATGCTCCCTCGATGACCGTCACCGCGCCGCCGAAGCGACGATAGATTTGAGCGAATTCCAGGCCGACGTAGCCGCCGCCGATGATCACCAGGTGGTCCGGTATTGTATCCAGGTCCAGGATCGTGCTGCTGGTCAGGTACGGGACCGTATCGAGACCTGGAATTGCCGGAATGGCGGGTCGCGCGCCGGCATTGATGAAGATGTGAGGGGCACTGAGGGTTTCGCCGGCTGCAGTTACTTCGTGCGCCGAAACGAACTGGGCATGACCCTGCACAACGGTGATGCCTGCGGTCCGGCGCAGGGACGCCTCTACATAGTTGCGGCTGACAGCGACGATCGAATCCTTGCGGGCCTTGACATGCTTCATGTCCACGCTGACGGCGCCGCCTATGTTCACACCGTAGTCACCGGCACGCCGAGCGAGGTGGGCCGTGTAGGCGCTTGCCACCAATGCCTTGGTCGGTGTGCATCCGGTGTTGATGCAGGTGCCACCGAACAAGCCACGTTCGATGATTGCCACACGGTTTCCCGCCGCGGCGAGGCGCCGCGCCAGGGACGGACCGGCCTGTCCGGCCCCGATAATGACCGCGTCATACTCTGCCATCGCTGTTCCTCCGGCGAACGAGTGGAAGGGACCCGCCGGGGATTCAGAATGCCGGCGGTGCGGTGCCCTTGATCTGGGTCCGGTGCATGACGCGCCGAGCGGACGCATCGAACGGATCGCGGCGGTGCATGGTACAGCGATTGTCCCACAGCACCAGATCGCCAACATGCCAGTGATGGGTGAAGGTGATCGCGGGCATCGTCGCCTGCGCCCAAATTTCGTCCAGAAGCGCTTCGGATGCCGGCAGGTCCATCCCCTCGATCCAGGCCATGCGCCGACGTCCGAGATACAGCATGCGGCGCCCGCTTTCGGGATGGGTGCAGACCAGGGGATGCAGCGTGCCGGGTGCCTGGCGCGGATCGTCGGTCGGAGTGACGCCCTGCCGGACGTAGCCGCCGCTGTTGTACGTGCCGTCGTGCTTGACGCGCAGCCCCACGATCCGCTGGCGTAGGGCCGGCGGCAGGCGATCGAACGCCGCATACATGTCGCAGAACGACGTGTCGCCGCCGGCGAGGGGAACTTCCAGCGCAAAGAGCATGCTCGCCTTGGGCGGAGCGGACAGGTAGGACATGTCGGTGTGCCAGACGGCCTCGCCATTGCCCAAACTGCCGATCGCCACCCCGTCTTTGATGACGTTCGAAACGACATAGATTTCCGGCATGCCGTTGGCGATGCGCTGGCCGTTTTCCTGAACTGGCGCGTAATCCAGGTCGCCGAACCGGCGGGAGAATGTGATCAGGTCGGGGTCCGTCGAGGCTTTGGTCGCGGAACAGCAGCACCTGGTGGTCGACCCACGCCTGGTGGATGGCGGCGAAGCCGGCGTCGCCGAGGCGCCGCAGATCAAGGTTTGTGACTTCAGCCCCAAACGTGCGGCCGGCCTGAAGCGGCGCGATGCCTATGCTGCGGGACGAGCCCGCGGAGACTGCGACGCTCATTGACCCAAAGCCTCCTTTGGCGCAACGCGAGGGTGGCACCGTTCTACGTCCCGTTTTGTTTTCTGACCAGTGACGCCGTCAGCGGCGATAACTCGTTCGCTTGCCTGCGGTGACAACAGAATGAACACGAAATGACTTTTGAGCCTGCCGATCAAATCCGCACGCCGGGGTGCTGTCGTTCGGGCTTTCGCCTACAATAGATTTCGTTATGTATTAACAACTATCGGCTGGCAAGTCCGATCCGGCTTCGGGTCAGCCGCCGGGAACGTCCTTCGTCAGCAAGGCCGGATAGTTGACGTCCGTCCGGCCGGCCATAATTTTCTCTTCGTCTTCCATGTGCTCCTCGTGGTCCGGAGCACGCTTTGCTTTTTCAGGAACAGCGTCTTTCTTCTGGTTGATCAATTCAGACATATTTTTCTCCCGGTGCGGGTGCTAACAAGAGCGCGGGAACAATCGTCGGTCGCTGTTATTCGCCGATGTGGTTCCGGCATTGCCCAGAATGGCCGGCGGATATGCGTAATCCTGGAAGTTTAACCTGCGATTTGCGCGCCGCACAATAGATATTTCAAAAAACATTTATCTTGAGCGGGGACTGGCCGATCCGTGGAGATGCCCATTAAGGTCCCGTCACGTCCAGACTTACCAACGAGGCGCGAAAATGCGGCGATTTCAGAACGTGGCCCGATGCGCTGCCGTCCTCGGCTTGGTGCTGGCGGTCGCCGGGTGCAAGAAATCGAACCAGTACGCGCCGCCGCCGCCCCCCAAGGTCAGTGTCGCCAAGCCAGTCGCGCGAAAGATCACCCGCTACCTAGAAGCCACCGGCAACACCGCGGCAGTCGCATCGGTCGATCTCGTCGCTCGGGTGCAGGGCTTCCTGCAGGGGATCAGCTATACCGACGGGGCCGCGGTAAAAACCGGCGATATCCTGTTCACGATCGAGCCGTTACCATTTCAGGCCAAATTGAATCAGGCGCAGGCAGCCGAGGCCTCGGCGCAGGCGACCCTGGTCGATGCCCAGGCGAATTTCGCCCGCAACAAATCCTTGCAGCGAAATTCGGTGGCGTCAGTACAGAGCCTGGACAATTCGCGGGCACAGCGCGATACGGCACAGGCCAATGTGGCGCAGGCCCAGGCCAACACCCAACTCGCAGCGATCAACTACAGCTACACCCGCGTGCTGGCGCCGTTCGACGGGCGCGTGTCGGCGCATCTGGTGTCCATCGGCGACCTCGTCGGGACCCAGCCCACGAAGCTGGCGACGATCGTGCAGATGAAGCCAATGTACGTCACCTTCAACGTCAGCGAGCAGGTCGTGATCCGCATCCGCGGCGAGGCCCTTCGCGCGGGACGGCGAATAAACTCGATCCAGACGATCCCGGTCGAGATCGGCTTGCAGGGCGAGACTGGGTATCCGCATCGCGGGCACATGGATTACGTCGCGCCGACAGTCGATCCCTCGACCGGGACTCTGATTGCGCGCGGCGTGCTGGAGAACGACGATTACGCCTTGCTGCCCGGCTACTTCGCCCGGGTGCGGGTACCGCTGGAAACCGGCGTCAACGCGCTGCTGGTGCCGGACGCAGCTTTAGGGGCCGACCAGGGCGGCAACTACCTGTTGCTGATGGGGTCCGCTCACACCGTCGTCGAGAAGCACGTGACCACCGGACCAATGGAAGGCACGCTACGGGTGATCGAAACGGGGTTGGCCCCGGATGACCTCGTGGTTGTCGATGGGCTGCAGCGCGCCGTGCCTGGGCAAACCGTCGAGCCTGCCACAGTCAACCTGACGGATGCGGCGCAATGATCGCCAAATTCTTCATCGAGCGGCCAGTCCTCGCCAATGTCCTGGCAATTCTGTTTGTCCTGATCGGCGGCGTCTCTCTGTTCGCGCTGCCGATTGCGCAGCTTCCCGACGTGGTACCGCCGACGGTCCAGGTGATCACGCGCTATCCTGGCGCCAGCGCCACCGACGTGATGAACACCGTCGCTCTGCCAATCGAGCAGCAGGTCAATGGCGTCCAGGGCATGCTGTATATGCAGTCCACCAGCAGCAGTGATGGCAGCTATACACTGACGGTCACCTTCGCCATCGGTACCGACCTCAACTTCGCGCAGGTACTGGTGCAGAACCGGGTCGCCAGTGCCATGGCCGCGCTGCCGCAAGCGGTGCAAGCGCAGGGCGTCATCGTCCAGCAGAGATCGACCGCGATCCTCGGCATCATCACTTTGACCTCACCCGACAGCCACTACAACAGCCTGTACCTGAGTAACTACGCGGCGATCAATCTCCAGCAGGAGATGGCCCGCTTGCCCGGTGTCGGTAACGTGACCGTGTTCGGCGCTGGGCAATACGCGATGCGGATCTGGCTCGACCCCGGGCTGATGCAGTCGCGTGGCCTGACGGTCAACGATGTCACCTCGGCTTTGCAGCAGCAAAGCGCACAGGTCACCGCGGGGCAGATCGGTGCCCCCCCGGCGACCGGGCAAAGCTTTCAGTACACGCTCAATGTTGCCGGGCGGCTGACCGATCCAGCGCAGTTCGAGGACGTGATCGTCAAGATCGGATCGGGCGGGGCGGTCACCCGCATCCGTGACGTCGGCCGCGTGGAGCTTGGCGCGCAGACCTATGGACAGGCCTTCACCGCGAACGGCGAGCCGGCGGCCGGCATGGCGGTGTACCAATCGCCCGGCGCCAATGCGCTGACCGTGATGAAAGAAGTCCAAGCGAAGATGGCGGATCTGTCGGGTGCTTTCCCGCCGGGCGTGCGTTACGAAATTCCATTCGACACGACGAAATTCGTCTCCGCCTCGGTCAATGAAGTCTACAAGACATTGATCGAAGCCGGCGTGCTGGTGCTGATCGTCATTCTGGTCTTCCTGCAGGACATTCGCGCCACGCTGGTGCCAGCGACGACCGTGCCGGTGACCATCATCGGCGCCTTCGCGGCGATGGCGGCGCTCGGTTTCACCATCAACCTTTCGACCCTGTTCGCCATCGTGCTGGCAATCGGCATCGTAGTGGATGACGCGATCGTTGTCGTGGAGGGCGCCGCCCATTACGTCGAAATGGGTTTGAGCGGTCATGACGCCGCCATCAGGGCGATGAGCGAATTGTTCGGCCCGATCATCGGCATCACCCTGGTGCTGATGTCGGTCTTCATCCCCGCCGCCTTCCTGCCCGGCCTGACCGGAAAGCTGTACGCGCAGTTTGCATTGGTCATCGCCGCGACCGCGCTGATCAGCGCGATCAACGCCGCGACCCTGAAGCCGACCCAGTGCGCCCTGTGGCTGCGCCCAACCGTGCCGCTGGAGAAGCGCAATGTATTCTATCGTGGGTTCAACGCGATCTATGCCGGGGTGGAGCGCTGGTACGTTCGTCTGATCGGATCCATGACGCGACGAAGCAGCGTGATGGTCGTTCTTGCCCTGATCGTAATGGGTGGCGGCGTCTATGGTCTGTCGAGGCTTCCGACAGGGTTTCTCCCCCTGGAAGACCAGGGCTATTTCCTGATCTCCGTGCAACTGCCTGACGGCGCCTCCCTGGACCGTACCCAGACGGTCCTGGCCAAAGTGCAACAGGCCGTCAGCACAGTGCCCGGGGTACGGGACGTAATTTGCATCGCCGGCATTTCGGTGCTGGACAATAGCGCGTCGCTGTCCAACGCCGGCGTTGCTTATGTCGTGCTGAAGGATTGGAACCAACGTACCTCCGCAGCCGAAGGTCTGCTCGGCATGTACAGGGCGCTAAACACCGCGGTGGCGCCGATCGAGGAAGCCACGGCTCTTGTCGTTCCGCCGCCCGCGATTCAGGGGATCGGCAATTCCGGCGGCTTCTCCATGGAGGTGGAGTTGCGCGACGGAACCGGCGATTTTCCGAAATTGCAATCGTTGGCCCGAACGATCGTCGGTGATGCGAGTACGCAATCGGGCTTGGGACGTTTGAACACGACAATCCGATCGACCGTACCGCAAATGCGTGTGAAGGTGGATCGAACGAAGTCCGAGGCATTGGGGATCACCGTGGGCCAGGTATTCCAGACGCTGGCGACTTATGTCGGATCCAGTTTCGTTGGCCAGATCAACAAGTTCGGGCTGACCTTCCAGGTCTATGCTCAGGCCAATCCGGCGGCACTTGCGACCCCGGCGGATATCGAGGCCCTGCCCGTGCGTGCCGGCGACGGGACTATGGTGCCGCTTGGCACGATCTTGGAGATCGCGCCGGTCCCGGGACCCGCGCTGGTGCAACTCTACAATCTGTATCCATCGGCGACGATTATCGGCCAGCCCGCGCCTGGATTTAGTTCGGGGGACGCGCTGGGGCTGATGGATGAGATTGCCGCGAAAGCGCTGCCGCGTGGTTCGGCCTCCGAATGGACCGCGATGTCATACCAGGAGAAAGCAGTCGGCAACCAGATGTACGTCGTGTTCGCATTGGCAATTCTCTTGGTCTACCTGGTCCTGGCCGGCCAGTACGAGAGTTGGCTTGCCCCGATTTCCGTTGTTCTGGCGGTGACCGCTCGCATTGCTCGGGCCGGTTCTGGCGCTGACCGCGTTGGGAGTGGACAATAATCTGTATACCCAGATCGGACTTATGCTGTTGATCGCACTGGGGGCCAAGAACGCGATCCTGATTGTGGAGGTCGCGCGGGAGCAGCGATTGCTGCACGGCGCGGCCATCGTGGACGCGGCCGTCGGCGCGGCCCAGGCTCGGTTGCGGCCCATCCTCATGACGTCCTTCGCTTTCATCCTGGGGGTGTTGCCGCTGGTGCTGGCGACAGGGGCAGGGGCCAATGCACGCAAGTCGATCGGAATATCCGTCTCGACCGGAATGCTGGCCTCCACCTGCCTGGCGGTCGTGTTCGTGCCCTGCTTCTTCGTTATATTTCAACGCCTGGAGGAATGGTTGACACAACGCAAATCGCCGGCGGCCACAGGTGTGGCATGAGAATCGCCGAGGAGACTAAACCATGCCGGCAGTGCGGGCGAACGGCCTAACCATCGAATACGTCGAGACTGGCGATCGGCGGGCGCCGACTATTCTGCTGATCATGGGGCTCGGCATGCAACTCATTGCGTGGCCCGATGCGTTCTGTCAGGGGCTGGCGGATCGCGGGTTTCGTGTTGTGCGTTTCGACAATCGAGATGTGGGCCTCTCGACGAAGTTCCGCACCGACAATGTCTTCTCTCGCACCGCCACGCTCATGCGCCTCCTGACCGGAGGCCGCTTCACGGCCCCTTATACATTGTACGATATGGCCGCCGACACCGTCGGGGTGATGGATGCGCTTGGAATTGAGCAGGCGCATGTCGTCGGCGCCTCAATGGGTGGCATGATCGCGCAGATCGTGGCCGCCGAGCATGCCGACCGCGCGAGGAGCCTGGTTTCAATCATGTCTTCGAGCGGCGACGTGCACCTGCAGCGCGGCAGCCAGCATGCGCTGCTGCCTCTGCTGTTGCCCTTTCCCGGGCTTTTTGGCCACGAGCACGCCATCCGGCGGAGCATGGAAACGCTCCGCTCGATCGGCAGCCCTGGCTATCCCGTTTCGGATACGGAACTCCGCGCCAAGGTCGAACGCGCCTACGCTCGGTCCCACCATCCCGCCGGGTTCGTCCATCACATACTTGCCATCGCCGCCTGCGGCAGCAGGGTGGAAATGCTGCGCCGCATCAGCACTCCGACCTTGGTAATTCATGGTGCCGACGACCCGCTTATTCCCGTTGCGGCGGGCAGGCACACCGCAGAAAATATTCCAGGCGCCCGTTTTCGGATCTTTCCTGGGATGGGCCATGATCTCCCGACGACATTGATGCCGGTTCTGGTAGACGCGATTGCGGAGCATTGTCACGCATCCGGCGCAAAGACATCGGGGGGACAGACAACGCATTCGTAGTGTGGAGGAAACAATGGACCGGCTCTCGTTTCTGGATGCAGGGTTCCTCTATTTGGAAAGACCCGAGACGCCGATGAATATCGCAAGCGTTACGATATTCGAGCCACCGGCCGCTTCTCTGGACAGTGTATTTCAAGCCTTCCGTGACCATACCGTGGCACGGCTTGATGTGCTCCCCTCCTACCGGCGGCGCGTGCAAACGACACCGCTGAACATCAACCACCCGGTATGGGCCAACGAAGAAAAACCTGACCTCGACTATCATATCCAGCGCAGGGTATTGGCGCAGCCCGGTAGCATGGACAAGTTGCGCAGCCTGATCGCCGAACTTCATGCGGTACCGTTGGACCGCGCCCGGCCGCTCTGGCAGTACTATTTCATCGAGGGCCTGGAGGGAGGCGGATTCGCTATCTACATCAAAACGCATCACTCCGCCATGGACGGCGGATCGGGGATGGCAACCACGCCGATCGTGTATGACTTCTCGGCCGAATCCGCTCCCTTGCCCCCATCGCCACGCAGGAACTCCGCCGAAAAGCCGGGATTCGTGCAATTGATCAATAGCGCCTTCGAGGACTTGCTCAATCAGCAGGTCCGACTGCTCACGTCCGGGCCGAAAGTCGCGAAGGCCTTTTTCAATGTCAGCCGCCGTGCGGCGAAAACCCTGCAACTGTTGCCGGACGCAGTTCGACTGCCGCCGAAGACCCTGTTCAATGTGTCGATCTCGAAAGAGCGAAGCTTCGGCACGGCCTCTATTTCCCTGAAGGATGCGATCCGCGTCGCCAAGTCACGGCAAGCCACAGTGAACGATATCGTGCTGGTCGTTTCCGCCGGGGCGCTGCGCCGGTATTTGAGCGCCCGGAGCGCATTGCCTAAACAGTCGCTGATCGCCGGCGTTCCTGTCAACTTGCGCGAACCCGGTGACACCGAGATGAACAACCAGGTCGGTGCGGTGCTGTGCAACCTGGCAACCGATATCGCGGATCCGCTCGAGCGGCTAGCTGCAATCACAATGTCGTCGCGGGCATCGAAAGACAGCTTTGCTGACGTCAAGGGGATATGGCCGACGAAACTATCCTTCTTTGGCGCGCCCATCCTGGCGTCTGGTTTTGCCCGGTTGGTGGGGGGCACGCGTATCTTCGATGTCCTACCCAGCATGATGAACGTGGTGGTTTCCAATGTTCCGGGGCCGCGCCAGCCAATGGTACTGCGCCGGCGTTCGCGCGTTACACTATTTCCCGGTGTCGATCCCGTACCATAGCTGTGCCCTCAATATTACCACCCAAAGTTATCTCGATAACATCGACTTCGGCTTGATCGCCTGTCGGGCTGCGATCCCGGACGTGCAGGTCATCGCAGATTACTTGGTCGAGGAAATGGCGGAGCTGACGCGCGCGAACGACGCGATGCAGGCTATCCGCCGCGTCGAAGTCATCGAGATTAGACCCTCGATTATTGCGACGAGAGCAGGATCGCCAGCAGTCACTGTGCTCGCCACGGAAGAGAGCGCTCGGCGGGATCAGCCCGTCGCAAAAGCGGATAACGTGATTCACGCGAAACGAGACGTACCGCGGGCGCCGACAAAGGTCACCGAGAGCCGTTAGGTCAAGTCAAAACCGAGCAGAATTGATGCCGATCAAAGACAGTTCCTTAAATCCGCTATAGTATTTGGATACTGTCGAGCTGACGACTAACAGAGTCTGTCGGGCTACGAGTCGCGGCTAGTGCCGACTTTTGAGCTACTCCCACTCGCTTCGGGAGCAGGTTCGACCGGCCCTGTATGCGGCGAGTATGTCGAATAACACGGGGAGAAGACCATGTCAGGCAATCTAATCCAGTTTACGCCTTCGGCTTATCAGTTTCCGCTGCTCATCAAGCATATGCTTCATGCGCCGCTGGCTCGCGTGCCGAATAAGGAAATCGTCTATCGCGACGTTCGCCACACCTATCGGACATTCCGTGACCGCATCGGACGACTGGCTAGCGGGCTTACCGAGATCGGCGTCAAGCCGGGTGATGTTGTCGCGGTTCTCGATTGGGACAGCATCCGTTATCACGAATGCTACTTCGGCATTCCGATGATGGGAGCGGTCTTGCAGACAGTCAACCTCGCCCTACCGCCGGACAACCTTCTCTACACCCTGAACGACACTGGTGCCAGTACCGTCCTCGTTAACGTCGACTTCTTGCCGCTGCTAGAGAAGCTCAGCGACAGGTTGAAGTCCGTCCGCAGGTTCGTCTTGCTCAACGATCATCCGGAGCTGCCGACCACGGCCTTGCCGGTAGCGGCTGAATATGAAGATATGCTGGCGGCAAGCTCGCCGTTTTTCCACTTCCCGGATTTCGACGAGAACACGCGGGCGACGACATTCCACACGACCGGGACGACCGGTCGGCCTAAAGGCGTCTATTTCAGCCATCGCCAGCTGGTCTTGCAAGCTCTTTGCGCTATGGTTGAATACGGCATGGCACCGAGCCAGGGCCATACGCATCGCGACGACGTCTATATGCCGATGACGCCGATGTTTCACGTCCACGGCTGGGGTTGCCCCTACACGATGACCGCGGCCGGTTGCAAGCAAGTCTATCCCGGCCGTTATTCCCCCGAGGGGTTCCTTCGCCTGATCAAGAACGAGGGAATAACCTTTACCCATTGCGTGCCGACCATTCTGCAAATGCTGCTGACGGCACCCGGCAGTCGCGATGTCGACATGTCCAAGTTGAAGATCGTGATCGGCGGCTCCGCCCTTCCAAGGTCTTTGGCAAAGACCGCGATGGAACGGGGCATCGACATCTTCGCCGGCTACGGGTTGTCGGAATCCTGCCCGTACCTTACTTCCACGCATCTCGAACCGCATCGGTTGACCGGAGACATCGACGAGGAGGTCGAGTATCGAACGAAGTGCGGCTTCGCCGGCCCGCTCGTGGATATGCGCATTGTCGACAGCGACATGCAGGACGTTCCGCACGACGGCAAATCAACCGGCGAGATCGTTGTCAGAGCTCCATGGCTCACCATGGGCTATCTGAACAATCCCGAAGCATCCGAGCAGCTCTGGGCAGGCGGCTATATGCACACCGGTGATGTGGCGTCGATCGACCCCGAAGGGCATCTGCATATTACCGATCGGCTCAAGGACATTATCAAAAGCGGCGGCGAATGGATTTCGTCGATCGAGTTGGAAGATATCATCCTGCAGAAAGAGGGCATCAGCAGGGCCGCCGTCATCGCCGTCAAGGACGAGAAATGGGGCGAACGGCCTTTGGTATTGATTGCCCTTCTTCCAGAATTTGTCGGCAAGATCGGCAAGGACGACGTCCGCGCGCAGGTAGCGACTTATGTGCAGAAGGGCTTGATTTCGAAGTTCGCCGTTCCCGAGCGGATTCTGTTCGTCGACAGCCTGCCGCTGACCACTGTCGGAAAGATCGACAAGAAACAACTGCGCCAAACATACGCCGACTGACGCGCGCCGACCAACTGGGTCCGACTAGTTGGCCACCGCGGTGGCGGGCCGGCGATTAAGATGCCGGCCCAAGGCTGATAGCTGGAGAGGGCGTTGCCGGGTCGCTGCTGCGGCGTGACAACGTCTTTTTCTTTCCGCGACCAAGAGCCGCGGAGACGCCGAGCGCAGTGGGGAGGTGACCGAAGCTCTGCAAGATGGGACCGTTCGGGCTGGCACTGGAGACGGCAAACAGCACCAGCCCTGGATAAAACCGCAAAACTCGTCAGGAATGATGGCGTCCCAGCCGGTCGTGACTGGCCACCCAGTCCCCGTGCAGCACGGCACTGGCCAACGAGGCCTCGCCGGCGAGCACGACCGCCCCACAGATCTCTGCGAGTTTGTCCGCACTACCGTCGGCGGTGCAGCCTAGCATGGCAAGGCATTCTTGTTGCGTGGCGAGTTCCGTGCCGCCGCCACGGGTCCCAACGATCAACGAGGGCAATGTAATCGACCAATAGAGATCGCCGTTATCCAGCAATTGGGCGTAACTAATCGAGGCATGAGATTCGGCAACGTCGGCAGCATCTTGGCCGGTGGCGATGAACATCGCTGCCAGGCCGTTCGCTGTATGAGCACTGTTGTTGGCTGAACCCGCCATAAACGCACCGACCATCGAGATCTGGCGTGCCGCGAAGAGATCCTTGAGCTCGACGCCCATGATATTCTTCATGGCCTCGTTTTGGAGCACCGTCTCGGCGACCACGCGCTTGCCGCGGGTAAGAAGCATGTTGATACGCGAATGTTTCTTGTCGGTTTCCACATTCCCGGAAAGAATATAGCGCACGTCGTTTGGATAGTTCTGCTTGATCCATTGGCAGGCCGCCAGCGTCGCCTTGCCGACCATGTTCTGACCGGCAGCGTCACCAGTGGCATAGTTGCAACGCAAATACCGCATCGGGCCGACCGCGAACTGTTGAATGCTTTCCAGTTTGCCGAATCGAGTGGTGGATTCCGCCGCCGCCTTGATCGCCTCAAAATGCTCATCGACCCAACGACCGAACTCCCGGGCCTGTAATGCATCGTCCAGGACGAAAACAGGCGCCCGTTGCATGCCGCTGTCGACGACGGTGGTCTTTACCCCACCGCATTCCGTCATCAGCCGCATGCCGCGATTATAGCTCGCGACCAGCGTTCCTTCCGTCGTCGCCATTGGGATGTAGAAGTCCCCGCAAGCATGTTCGCCATTGATGCGAAGCGGACCAGCGAGGCCGATCGGCACCTGGGCCACGCCGATAAAGTTTTCGATGTTGCCCTGAAGCATCGAGGGATCAAAAGCGTAATTGCTCACATGCGGGAGGTCGACGCCGGTTTGCTCACGGATGAACTCCCGTCGCTTCACCGCTTCCGCTTCAGTATAGTCGTTTTCCTTGTTGCGAGGAATCACTCGCCGTTGCGTCGGCTGGTTGGTTCTGGTCATCATGTCCTCCTGCGTTAGCGCGATCTGCATTTGCGAAGCAGATGCGCAGACCATGCCAGGCTCGTCGTTGACATAGGTCAATGAAACCATGGCAGCCATCTACCGCATGCCCTCGGACGACCTTTCTGTGGAAAGCAAGAAGAAGGATGACAATATTGGTAACCTGGGATCATTGAATGAATATTTGATTAAGCCAGGGCGCCTGGCTGCTTGATCGTCGGTGTACCTGGGTGATCGGCCCGAGACATCACCGCTAAGACCGGATAAGCTGCCTGGAAACCGGAGGTCCCCATGAACCAACCCGCTCTGCGCCGCGACGTGATGCTCGCTGCTCTGTTGTCGTCCCTGCCTATCGGTCTGGGGGAAACCGCGGCGGCCAGCCCGCTGAATCCCGAGCAGACCATCATCCGACCGCCCGCCGATTTAAAATGGAAGTCGAATCCAGCCTTCCCCGAACCTAGCGTAGACAATTGCATTCTTGTCGGAGACATCAACCAGCCAGGCCTTTACTACACCCTGATACGCTGGTGGCCTGGCTTCATGAGCGCGCCTCACCACTACGCGACGGATCGGTTCTGCGTCGTCGTCTCAGGCACCTGGTGGTGCAACAGTGGGGCCGATTTCGATCCCGCCGCCTGTGTTCCGGTGACAGCCGGCAGTTTCGTCCACAGGGTCGCCGGTACGCCGCATTATGACGGCGTTATCCGCGGCCATCCCGAACCGGTGATCATCGCTATCTGCGGCATGGGGCCGGTAAACTTCGTGCTCGACGATCCATCCAAACCGCCGGTGCGCCGGGTCTGACTGCATCGTAGATAAAACGAAAAAATCCCGGCCCGATCGAGCAGGATGCAAATTGCGGGGCGTCCCATTACACTCGGCTGATATGCCGCGTCTAGCGGAACCTTTTAATCTGTGTAACGGATTTGTTATCCCCGGGTGCTGTGGATAAGTCGGTGGGCAGTCCCCATTCAAGTCCCGAAGAATGGCCCTAGACCGAGACATCTGGTTTATGCCGAAAGTTTGGGCAACTGTTTAATGCATTGATTTTAAAGCATACGATAATTTGTTAAGCGACCGTGTTAACTTATTGTTAACCATTAGTTTGACCTGGGGACGATTGAATCAACCCTCGCACCTGTCACGCCGCCAATCGTCCCGGGGCCATTCCGAACAGGTAGTCGATATCCTCTGCATCCATCGCGGGCAACGCCATCCCGTCCTCGCTCAGCGCAAGATTCGCCAGCGCCGCTTTGCGTTCCTGCAACTCAACGATACGCTCCTCTACCGTATCCGCCGCGATCAGTTTGTACACGAACACCGACCTCGTTTGCCCGATCCGGTGGGCGCGATCAGAGGCCTGATCTTCCACCGCCGGATTCCACCACGGATCGTAGTGGATCACCGTATCGGCCGACGTGAGATTGAGCCCTCGGCCGCCGGCCTTCAGGCTGATCAGGAAGAGCGGCACCTCCCCGGTCTCGAACCGCCGCACCGGTGTCGCCCGGTCCACCGTATCGCCCCGCAATTCAACGAACGGCACCCTGGCCGCGACCAGTGCCGGCTTCATCAGATCCAGCATCGACGTGAATTGCGAGAATAACAAAATCCGCCGGCCCTCAGCGATCATCTCGGAAACCATCTCCAGCAGATCGTCCAGTTTGCTCGAGGCGCCGCCCAAATCCAATCCTGTCAGACGAGGATCGCAACACACTTGCCGCAGCTTCAGCAGCGCCTGCAGCACCAGCACATGGCTCTGAGCCACGCCGCGCGCGGCGATGCCCGCCACCACCTTCTCATGCATTGTTGCGCGGATAGTCTCGTACAGTTCCCGCTGGTCGGGAGCCAGCGTAATGCGACGCAGGATCGTGTGCTTCGGCGGCAACTCCGTCGCCACTGCCGACTTCGTCCTCCGCAAGATGAATGGCCTGATCCGGGTTGCCAACTGTCCCCGCCGCACCGGGTCGCCGTCCTTCTCGATCGGCGCGCGGAACCGTCGATTGAAGCTCTTGCGCGATCCCAGCAGCCCCGGCATCAGAAACGCGAACTGCGACCACAACTCGCCGAGGTTGTTCTCGATCGGCGTCCCCGATAGACAAAGCCGATGGCGCGTGTCGAGCCGGCAGACTGCATGAGTGGCCTTCGCTGTCGGGCTCTTGATCGCCTGAGCCTCGTCAAGCACCACCATGTGCCAAGGCAACCTCGCCATGTCCTCGATGTCGCGGGAAAGTACGGTATAGGTCGTAATAACGACATGCACCCCGGTGAGGTCCCGCCGCTTGTGGTGCCGGTCCAGTCCGTGCAGCACAGCAACCCACAGGTGGGGGGCGAAGCGGCTCAGCTCTGCAGTCCAGTTCGGCACCAGACTGGTCGGGACAACCACCAGCACGGGCCGATCCAAGCGGCCGGCGTCCTCCTCGATGACGATATGCGCGATGGTCTGCGCCGTCTTCCCCAGCCCCATATCATCGGCGAGCAAACCGCCCAGCCCGTTCGCCCGCAGATGCTGTAGCCAGTTCACGCCAAGCTGCTGATACGGACGCAGGCTCGCGGTGAACCGCACCGGCACCTCGGCCTGTGCAATGTCCGAAACGGCGCGAAACCGAGCGACCTGCTCGATAATCATCGCGCCGTCCTGCCAGCGAGTGGTGACCAGATCCTCCAGATCCAGCACGGCGGGCGCCGAAGTGCTGTCCAGCACCAGAGTCTGTTCCGTCGAGCGTCCAGCCGCCTCGACCAAATCGTCCATCACAGCGAGCAGCCGACCGATCCGCTCGGCTGGTAGCTTCAGGATGCGCCCATCTTCGAGACTGGTGACCAACTCCCCATCGATGACCCGCGCCGCCGCTATGCCGCCACGCTCGCGCAGCCGCATGAGGATGGGCAGCAGGGGATGCCGCGCCCCGTCGATCTCGATGCCGAAATCCAGCGAGAACGCGCCCTGCGCCCCTCCCTGGGGCGCATCACTGACCCGCATGTCGCAAAGTCCGACTCGCTCCACCAGTCGAGGCCCAAAATCGGTGTCGATCTTGTGGCGCCAGCCCAGCGCCCGCAGCGCCGGCAGCCGTTCCGCGACAAACCCTTGCCACGCCTCCGCCGCGTCACGTCCGCGGAACACGTAGACCAGCCGCCCCTTCGCGGACTTGCCCGTCGCCATGCGCATCTGCACCAGACCGTCCTGGCGGATTGCCTCCTGTGCAGCCGTCTCCGCCGCCCGGTCCCGCCGCGCGAACACCGGTCCACCCGGAGCGTCAACCCGAACGAACTGCCGATCATCATCGAACGGGATCGCGGCGCCGTCGTAGTCGAACTCCAGCAACAGCGCGTCGATCGTTTGCATGCGTCCGAACTCGTCGGGGCAAGGGAAGCGAGTCAGACGCAACAGCGGTACCATCGGCCGGTCGACGATCACCTGTTCGCTGGCGGTCGGGGGATCCACCCTGCGCTTCGGTGGGGGCGAGGCCACCGGCGCTACAGGCGGCCGAGGGGGCGGTGGGGGCGCCTCGATACGTAGCCGCCCAACCTCGCCCGTCGTCGCATCCACATACCAGGGCCCAGTGTCGGCGACGATCACGCCCGAACGCGGCGGCAGCGCGGCGGGCGAGGCCGACGCAAGTACCTTTGTCGCGCCCTTCATCAATCGCTTGCCACCCGCGTGCCAACGTGCCTGACCGCTCTCCAGCAACGCGTCGACTACGTCGGAAACCGCCGTGGCCGGCACGCCGGTTCGCGGCTCGTTGCCTTCCCCTAACAGGTAGGCGACGTCGCGCGATGTCGACGTGGCGTTGTCGTCGGCAGCGATCGCTCGTGGCGTGGTCGGGGTAGCGATGCCGCTGCGCTCGCCGATCAGCAGCGAGGTCACGACACAGGCGTGTGGGTGATCGCCAGGAGCCAGTTCGAATACGATCCGATGGCGCTCTTTCTCCGCCGGGGCGGCGGTCAGCGTATCGAGGAAGGTCTGCTGCTCGGGACGCCGGAGTGCCGGATACCGGTCGAGCGCCGCGAACGCTGCCGCCGCCAGATGCGCGCAGCCTGGGACGCGGCAGGTGCAGCGATGGTCGAACACCACGCGGCGTCCGAGAAGAGAAGGGGTGATCGAGACGGTGTAGCTGAAGGCGCGGTCCTGCACGGTCCCGGTGATGGTGTCCCCGTCCAGCCCGACCTCCACGCCGCCGGCCAACCCCAGGGTCCGGCCACGGGTGAGAGCGCGGCCGTCGAAGGTGCGGCCGAGGTCTTGAGACGAGAACGGTGTCGGCATCGGCGTAGGGTGACCTCGCTGGGCGAATCGAGCCCAAGTCGGTCACGCCGCCGGGTGATAGGGATAGGACCGAAACCGCTGGCGAATGTCACCCCCTTTGTGACCAAAGCCCTCGCTGACCGGTTCAGAGAAGCCTTGCCGCTGACCCGCAGCCACGGGCAGGCTGGTGGAGAGATAATCTGCTTCAGTCATGATGTTCACTGCCCATTTCCGCAGCGCGGGCTTGGGTCTGTGATTCGCCTTGACGACCAGTCGCTGTTTCAGACGACGATCGCCGCCCGCTCTCCGGCGGCCCGCACCCAGGCCGCTTCCATATCCTCGTCGAACAGCTCGGTCAGCTTCTTCATCATCGTGCCACCGAGTTCCTCGGCGTCGACGATCGTTACTGCGCGGCGGTAATAGCGCGTCACATCATGCCCAATGCCGATGGCGATGAGTTCCACCTGGTCGCGGTTCTCGATGTCGCGGATGACCTCGCGCAGGTGCTTTTCCAGATAGTTCCCGGGGTTGACCGATAGCGTTGAATCATCCACCGGCGCACCGTCGGAAATCACCATCAGAATCCGCCGATGCTCGGGCCGTATCAACAGGCGGCGATACGCCCACAGCAGGGCCTCGCCGTCGATATTCTCTTTCAGCAGTCCCTCGCGCAGCATCAGCCCAAGATTCTTGCGCGCCCGCCTCCATGGCGAGTCCGCCGCCTTGTAAATGATGTGGCGCAGGTCGTTCAGGCGCCCAGGATTCCGTGGCTTGCCGTCCTGCACCCATTTCTCGCGGCTTTGGCCGCCCTTCCACGCGCGGGTAGTGAAGCCTAGGACTTCGACTTTCACGGCGCAACGTTCCAGCGTGCGGGCCAGTATGTCACCGCACATCGCGGCTACTGTGATCGGGCGGCCGCGCATCGACCCGGAGTTGTCGATCAGCAGGCTGACCACGGTATCGCGGAACTCGGTATCCAGCTCGCGCTTGTAGGACAGTGCCAGCAGCGGGTTGATCACCACCCGGGCGAGGCGGCCGGCATCCAGCATACCCTCGTCTAGGTCGAACTCCCACGACCGGGTCTGTTGCGCCAGCAAACGCCGCTGCAAGCGGTTCGCCAGCTTGGAGATCACACCCTGCAGATGCTGCAACTGCTGATCGAGTTGCTGGCGCAGCCGCGAAAGCTCGTCGGCATCGCACAAATCCTCGGCATCCACCTCTTCGTCGAACTGCCGTGTATAAGCGCGATAGATGGCCTCGTGGTCCGGGTTAGGACGTTCGCGCCGAGGTTGCGGACCGCCGGGACGGTCGTCACCCTCAGCCACCGCGGCCTCCTCCTCGGACTCGGAGCCGTCATCGTCGGCGGCCTCGCCTTCCATTTCCTCGGGCTGGGCGCCCAGCATGAAGTCCTGATCCGACTCCGACTGACCCTCGCCGTCCTGGGAATTGTCCTGCGAACCCGACTGTTCGCCGCCGTCGTCGCCGTCCTCGGAATTATCGTCCGGTTCCGCGTCAACCTCGGCCTCCGCCAGATCGAGCGCCGCCAGCAACTTCCGCGATGCGCGGGCAAACGCCATCTGATCGTCCTGAGCGCCGGTCATTTCCGCCAGCGCCAGGTCGGCGGAGTCACCCAGCGTGTCACGCCAGAGGTTCAATACTCGCCGTGCCGCTTCAGGCGCCGGCTCCCCGGAGAAACGCTCCCGAGCCAGCAGCGCCAGAGCCTTGTCGATCGGCAGCTGGTCCTTGCGGGTCATCCGGTCGTAGCCTTCGGACTCGCACTCCTCCGATAATTTCGCGCGCAGATTGGCGTTGACACCGTTCATGAAGCGCGAGCCGACCACCTCGATACGCACCTGCTCCAGGGCGTCGTACGCGTCTTTTGCCTCGCGACGGGTCGGCATTCGCTGCGCATGGACGCTGTCGTCGTGATGACGCAGGCGCAGCGCGATCGCGTCCGACTGTCCACGCAGCTTTGCCATTTCCGCCAGAGGCAAGGCGCGTGTCGGCAGCGGCAAACGGGCGCGCTTGCCGGACAGGCCGGATGGTCCCGGTTGAAACGCCACCTGAACATCAGGCTGCTCAGCGATCGCGCGCAGGACGCCCGCTGTCGCCCGCTTGAAGTCTTCGGCGCGTGCGTTGTCTTTGCTGTTGCCACTCATGACCCGATCCGTCCGTCAGGCGAACTTCCGAGTGGTGAAGCCGCCCGTCGGGATGTCCTCGTTGAAGCAACGCTGGTAGTACTCGCCGACCGTTGAGCGTTCTGCCTCGTCGCACTTGTTCATGAAGGTCACCCGGAAGGCGAAGCCGACATCACCGAAGATGCGAGCATTTTCAGCCCAGGTGATCACCGTCCGTGGCGACATGACCGTCGAGATATCGCCGTTGATGAAGCCCGCTCGGGTGAGATCGGCGAGCGCCACCATGCTTTCGATCCGCTTCTTGGTTGCCGGGTCCTTCGCCGGGTCGATGCCCATCTTTGCCATCACAATCCCGGTTTCCATCGCGTGCGGCAGGTAGTTCAGTGTGGCTACGATGTTCCAGCGGTCCATCTGACCTTGATTGATCTGCTGCGTGCCATGATAGAGGCCAGTGGTATCCCCCAGCCCCACCGTGTTGGCGGTGGAGAACAGCCGGAAGGACGGATGCGGCCGGATCACCCGATTTTGGTCGAGCAAGGTCAGCTTGCCCTCAACCTCTAGCACGCGCTGGATCACGAACATCACATCCGGGCGGCCGGCGTCGTATTCGTCAAACACCAGGGCGCAGGCGTGCTGGAGGGTCCACGGCAGGATGCCCTCGCGAAATTCGGTGACCTGCTTGCCATCCTTCAGGACGATCGCGTCCTTGCCGATCAGGTCGATGCGGCTGATGTGGCTATCGAGGTTGACGCGGATACAGGGCCAGTTCAGCCGAGCCGCCACTTGCTCGATATGCGTGGACTTTCCGGTGCCGTGATAGCCCTGGATCATGACGCGACGGTTGTGGGCAAATCCGGCGGCAATCGCCTTTGTAGTTTCGTTGTCGAACTTATACGAAGTGTCGATATCCGGAACATGCTCGGTACGCACCGAAAACGCTGGCACCTCCATATCGGTATCGATGCCGAAAGCGTCCCGTGCCGAGACCTTGCTATCCGGGAGGTTAATCTCGGAGGTCGGGCGGGACGGGGCGATGTCTATGGCCGTGTTCATAGTCCAGCGTTTCCTGTTGCAATTCCTAGAAAGTCTAACGTTGGTAGCGCGCGGCGCAAGGGCGGCGGCGGAGATGTCCGTCTGCTATTCAGCAGCGGCTACCCGGGTCTCGGTTCCCAGCCGGGAGCGAACGGCCGCGTAGGCGAGATTGATGGTTTTCAAGCGTTCCTCGGCGTCGCGGCTGCCGCCGTTGGCATCGGGATGGTGCCGTTTCGCCAGTTCCTTGTAGCGGGTTTTGACCGCATCCAGCGTGGTCGGCCACGACAGGCCCAGAGTCGCCAAAGGTTCCCGCAGTTCTACGGGTGCTTTGTGCGGGTCAGGCCGTTTTTGGGTTTTCATCCGCCCGGCGGCCAAAATGTGCAACGGGTCCATCAGCACATCCTCGTCCCACGCCGTATGGCCCAGGCTGCCGAGCGGCCAGGTCGGGCGCTGCCCAACCATGTCAGCACGGAGTTGAGCTTCAACCTCGGCCGGGGACATGCCCTTGTAGTAATCCCAGCCGGCGTTGTAGGCGCGGACATGTTCCAGGCAGAACCAATAGTAGTCGTTGAGTGTGGTCCGGGATTTTGGCGCACGATATTCGCCGGCCTCGTCGCAGCCGTGCATGTCGCATGGCCGGCCCGGAGGCGCGGCCGGGTCCGGTGCGTAGGCCCGGGGGCGCCCAGGGGCACGTGGGGGGCGTCGCATCATGATGGCCTTTATGTGCGTTGCCGCGGGCGGTTGGCAATGGTGGTCGCGGTCACCGCGAACGGTAATCAGGCGCCGGGTCGACTGAAGATCTGACCAAATCCCAGGACGCGTCGTTCGATTCCAAGTGTGCGCAGCGCGTGCCATGCCAGAACCTGGGTGCTTGTCAGCACTGGGATCCCGAGCGACGCATCCAAATCCGCAATTGTCCCGCCGACCGCATCGCGCTGCAACTGATGAACCCATTTCGGCATTGGAATACGCCCCGAGCCAACTTCCACCTACGACGGTTAGTCCGTTCGCAAACGGAAATTCGATTTCTCGCTCATGCGCACCGGCTCGATATAGGGCGTCACCAGCAGCACGCGGTGCGCTCGCAATACCCGCAATGCCGCCAACAGTGCGTCCGCCGTGGCAATCGACCGCCGTCCGGTCGTGGCGGTGATGCGGTCGCGGCTCTCACCTGCCAACCGCGGCGCGAATGTCGAGACGGCCGTGCAATGGAACGCGATCAAGTCCGGTTCCGCGTGCCCGAGCATCGCCGCCGCGCTGTCGAGATCCGTCAGCATCGCCAGCAACTCGGGCTCCGAACTGCCACGCAATGCCAGCCGCGTCGTCACCATGCCTACGTCATTGGGCAACATCGCCCGCAACTCTGTCTCCACGACACTGTTCCCAGAGGGCACAAGTAATCCAAGCCGCGAGGTTCCGTAATTCATGGCCCACATGCCGTACTGATCGCCCGCAGCGCGTTCAGCGCCGACGGGACCCTGGTTAGCGAACGGTCTGGATAATCGCTTCCGACACCTCGGTTTTCGTCAGATCAATACAATACGTGGGGCAGATGGCCAACGTTGCGACCCGCCCGATCAGGCGCAATGCTTGGACAAGGCGGTCGCGCCCAGTGCCCGCTCCTGGAGCGCCAGCGCGAGCCGCACTTTCAAGAGCCCGGCCGACCGAAGATCTGGCCAAATCCCAGGACGCGCCGTTCGATCCCAAGTGTGCGCAGCGCGTGCCAGGCTAGAACCTGGTTGCTGGTGAGCACTGGCATCCCAAGCGACGCCTCCAGATCCACAATCCGCCCCGCGGACCGGATCGCGCTGCCACTGATGAAGCAGGCATCCGCCGATACGCCCGACGCCGCTGCGAGGACCTGGGCCGCGATGGCCTCGGGTGGAATGCGCCCAAAATTGGAATTTACCCCGAGCCAACTCCCACCGCTGACCGTCAGTCCATTTGCCGTCAGGAACTCGATTTCCCGCTGATATATGGGCTCGATACAGGGCGTCACCAGCAGCACACGGCGCGCCTGCAACGCCCGAAGCGCCGCCAGGAGCGCGTCCGCCGTCGCAATTGAACGCCGTCCGGTCGCGGCGGCGATGCGGTCGCGGATTTCCCCTGCCAACCGCGGCGCGAATGTCGACACGGCTGTGCAATGGAATGCGATCAGGTCCGGTTCTGCGTGCCCCAGCATCGCCGCCGCGCCGTCGAGGTCCGTGAGCATCGCCAACAACTCGGGCTCCGAACTGCCACGCAACGCGAGCCGCGTCGTCATCATGGCCACATCTTCGGGCAACATCGCCCGCAATTCGGTCTCCGCGACATTGTCCCCGGAGGGCACCATCACACCTAGCCGCGAGGACCCGTAATTCATGACACGAGCGCAGCGCTGATGCTCCGCGCCGACGGGACCCTGGTTGGCGAAGCGGTTTGAATAGTCGCTTCCAGCATCTCAGTCCTGCTCTGACCGATATGAAACGCCAATTCATCGAACTTAGCGCGCTGCCTGGGCTCCAACCACGGCTGTGACCGGAGGCCGCCGTATGCGGCCTCAGCCACGACGCCGCCCAGGCCAGCACGTTGAATGGCGAAATCGAACTGCATTCGCAGCATGCCTCCCCCCCGATGGCGGCGACCTTGTCTGGACATTTGGCCTCTCCGTTCGGCGCTGCCACTCTTTCGCCGATCTGGTTCAGAAGTTCACCTAACCATGTGTCTGGGATCGAGTTCCCGAACCCACTCAACGGCTTCCTCCCAGCTTCTGGCGGGTCCCGGTGCTCAGTGGAGCGGTCGTGCCCGAACCGGGGCCGCAAGTGCCCCGCCCGGAGCCGATCATCAACTCGATCAAAGTCCACTTGAATAGGGGATCGCGCCACGGGACGCCCGCAGCACGATCTAAACAGAACTCAGACAGCCCGGAGGCCCTGTGCCCTGAATGTTGCTGCCGTGGCTACCCCGAACAGCAGCTTCGATGCCAAGGTTGCCGCCAGCGGCAGCAAAGTCAGGAAGCCAGGTTCGAGTATCGGCAGTACCGACTAGAAAATTGAACGCCCAGACGAGTCCGAGCGTCAGCACAATAAGCGTGCCGCGGGACCAGTCGCCGATGCGACGCAGCAGGGGGGCGGAGAAGGCCGCGGTGACCGCCACGCCAAGACCGATCGCCAAAAGCATGTGCAGAACAATGCCAAGGCCGACGTCGTGTGATGAGCCGTTCAGGCCCGGCAGAAGCGCCGTTGTTACGCCCCGAGCAACGGCGGCGCCCGATGCGCCGGTCAGCGCGCTATATCCGGATACCCAAGCCACTTCCGCTGCCCCGCCGGCAACACCCGCGAGGACGCCGATCCGCAAGACGTTACGTGTGCTCATTAACAAGGCCTTTCCTAGTGAATGTGGGAGGCTAGAGAGGGAAGTCAGCGGCTGTCTTTGATCTACAACAAGTGGCGGTCGTTTCGAGGGCCGGGCGCCGGTGTATCCGCGAAAGAGCGTGTCGCTTGCCGCTCCGCGGATATTCGGACACCATCGCGCCCACGGAGAGTAAACATGCAGACACGCCCACTCCACCTCGCCATCATCGGTGCAGGCATCGGTGGCCTGACAGCGGCCGCATGTCTGCGTAGCATCGGCATAGACGTCCGTATCTACGAGCAGGCTAGGGGGTTCACCCGGCTCGGCGCCGGTATTCAACAGGCCCCTAACGCCGTCCGCGTGTTGTACGCGCTGGGTCTGAAAGACCGACTGCTCGCTCAGGCCTTCCAGCCGGAAACCAACAACTCCCGCGACCACGACACCGGCAACCTGACCAACTCCCTTCCGCTCGGCCGGTCAGTGCTGGAGCGTCACGGTGTGCCGTACTTCCTGATGCACCGGGGCGATCTCCACGCCATGCTCGTCGACCTCGTGCCGCTGGAGATCGTCCGGCTGAACCACAAGCTCGCGGGCCTGGATCCCGCCCCAAATGGCAGCGTCCGGCTGACCTTCACCAACGGCGACTCCGCCGAGGCAGATGCGGTGATCGGCGCCGACGGCGTGCACTCGGTGGTGCGGGCGTTCATGCTGGGCGAGGAGCAACCCCGCTACACCGGCCGTGTTGCCTATCGCACTGTGTTTCCGACGGCGCTGCTGGGCAGCCTGCCGCCCTATCCTTGCGTCAAATGGTGGGGACCGGACCGTCATATCGTCAGTTATTTCGTCAATCCGCGCCGCGACGAACTGTATTTCGTCACCAGCACCCCGGAGCCGGAATTCTCCATCGAATCCTGGTCGGCCAAAGGCGACCTGGGAGCGTTGCGGGCGGCCTATGACACGTTCCATCCGCAGGTGCGGACGATCCTCGCCGCCTGCCCGGACGTCCACAAATGGGCGCTGGTGGAGCGCGATCCGCTGCCACGCTGGGTCGAGGGAAACGTCGTGCTGCTGGGCGACGCCTGTCACCCGATGACGCCCTACATGGCTCAGGGAGCTTCGACCTCGATCGAGGATGGTGCGATTTTGTCGCGCTGCCTTGACGGTGTGGACCGCGACGGCCTGCATAGGGCACTGCTGCGCTATGAGGCGACGCGCAAGCCAAGGACGTCTCGGATCCAGCAGACTTCGGCGGAGAACACCTGGCTGAAGGAACCGCACGACGCGGACTGGGTCTACGGCTACGACGCCTGGACGGTTCCGCTGGCGGCCTGAGGGGGAAACCAACGACCTTGCGTTATCGTTACCACGGGCCAAGGTCCCGGTCTGCGTCGCGCCACGATAAACCTCCCAACCACATGCTCCGCGTGCGTGAATCACCGACTGAAACCCAGGATAGAGCTTGTTCAGCCAGCACGGTCGGTGCGACCGCTGTCTAGCGGCGCCACAAGTCACTCGATTATTTCACCCCGACACCCAATCTAGGACACCAGTTCCGAGCTTCAGCCCAAACCCGCCGCACCTCACCTTTCCGCGTTCGGCATGGTTATGCCGCACGCATCCGTGTATAGGCTCGCTCCCCGACAACTGAAGTCACCCACCTTGCCTCACGGAACCACCATGAACGATGCCGCTACTGACACCCAGCGCGACTACCGCGATACGGTGTTTCTGCCGCAGACCAGCTTCCCCATGCGCGGCGACCTCCCGAAGAAGGAGCCGCAGATCCTGGCGAGATGGGATGCCATCAACCTCTGGAGCAAGCTGCGCGCCTCCTCCGCCGGACGGCCGCTGTTCATCCTGCACGACGGGCCACCCTACGCGAACGGCAACATCCACATCGGCACCGCGCTCAATAAGATCCACAAGGACGTCGTCAACCGCACCCGCCAGATGGCCGGCTATGACGCGAACTACATTCCCGGCTGGGACTGCCATGGCCTGCCGATCGAATGGAAGATCGAGGAAGATTACCGCCGCAAGAACCAGGACAAGGATGCCGTTCCCATCCTGGATTTCCGCGCCGAATGCCGGACCTACGCGGCTCACTGGATGACGGTGCAGGCACAAGAGTTCCGCCGCCTCGGCGTGGAAGGCGACTGGCGCGAGCGCTACGCCACCATGGATCCCGCATCTGAGGCCGCGATTGCCGGGGAAATCTGCAAATTCCTGCTGAACGGCGCACTCTATCGCGGCCTGCGTCCGGTGATGTGGTCGCCCGTGGAAAAGACCGCCTTGGCGGAAGCCGAGATCGAGTATCACGATCACACCAGCACGACGATCTGGGTGCGCTTCCCGGTGATCAAGCCCTCGGTCCTGATTTTGACCGACGCAGCGGTCGTGATCTGGACCACCACACCCTGGACCATGCCCGGCAATCGCGCCGTGGCGGCCGGCGCCGACTTCGACTACGCCGTCGTTCAGGTCGATGACGTGGCGGCGGCATCCATGGCGAGGGTTGGTGAGAAGCTTATCATCGCCGAGGCACTGCTGGCTTCCGTTCTGCGGGACACCGGCGTCACCGCCCACACCGTGCTGCAGGTGCTGAAGGGTGCCGAATTGGCCGGCACCATCATGGCGCACCCGCTCCGGGGCCGCGGGTATGAGCAGGACACACCCCTGCTGTTAGCCGACTTCGTGACCACCGAGGCCGGCACCGGCTTCGTTCACATCGCACCAGGCCACGGCGAGTCCGATTTTGACCTTGGCCGTGCCAACGGGCTCGATGTCCCGGAGACGGTCGGCGACGATGGGACCTTCAACGCATGGGTTCCGCTGTTCCCGGGCATTCATGTTTACCGGGCCGCCGATCCGATCTGTACCGCATTGACCGAGGCGGGCACGTTGCTCGCTCGAGGCAAGATCACCCACTCCTACCCGCATTCCTGGCGTTCCCGAGCCCCGCTGATCTTCCGCGCCACGCCGCAATGGTTCATCCGCATGGATGGGCCGAAACAAATCCGCAAGAACGCGCTCGCGGCGATCGACGCAACGCATTTTGTCCCTGAGCGTGGCCGCAACCGGATCGGCTCGATGGTGGCGAGCCGTCCCGACTGGTGCATCAGCCGCCAACGCGCCTGGGGCGTGCCCATCGCCGTGTTTGTCGAAAAGCGGACAGGCGAGCCATTGCGCGATCCCGCCGTGGTCGAACGCATCATCGAGGCCTTTGCCGCTGAGGGTGCCGATGCCTGGTACGCATCCCTCCCGTCGCAATTCCTGGGGGCTGATCACAACCCGGACGACTACGAGCAGGTGATGGACATCGTCGATGTCTGGTTCGAATCCGGCTCGACCCACGCCTTCGTGCTGGAGGCGCGAGGGCTGCCCTGGCCGGCCGATCTGTATCTGGAAGGGTCCGACCAGCATCGCGGCTGGTTCCAGTCGTCGTTGCTGGAAGCGGTCGGGACCCGGAACCGAGCGCCGTTCAAGGCCGTGCTGACCGATGGCTTCGTGGTGGACGAGCACGGCTACAAGATGTCGAAGTCACTCGGAAACACCCTCGCACCCGAGGCCATCGCGAAACAGTTCGGCGTCGACATCCTGCGCCTCTGGGTGATGATGTCCGATACCACCGAGGACTTGAGGATTGGCCCAGAAATCCTGAAACAGCAGGCGGAGTTGTACCGCCGCCTGCGCAATACGTTGCGCTGGGTCCTCGGCAGCCTCGACGGCTTCACCGAAGCCGAACGGGTGCCGGTGGAGGAGATGCCGGAACTTGAGCGCTGGGTGCTCCACCGTCTGACCGAGATCGACGCGAAAATCCGTGCCGCTGTCGAGTTCGTACGACTGGACCGGTATCTACCCCGACTTGCATCATTTCTGCTCCGTCGATCTATCGGCCTTCTACTTCGACATCCGAAAGGATGCGGTCTACTGCGACCGCCCGGATACCTTGCGCCGGCGCGCCGCGCGCACAGTGCTTGATCACCTGCATCGGTGTTTGTGCATCTGGCTGGCGCCGGTGCTGTGCTTCACCGCGGAGGAAGCGTGGTGCGCGCGCTTTGCCGAGGCAGTCAGCGTGCATCTGGAACTTTTCCCGACGCTGCCAGACACTTGGCACGACGACGTTTTGGCGGCCAAATGGGACACGATCCGCGGCATTCGCCGCCGCATCACCGTGCCGATCGAGGAAGCCCGAAAAGCAAATGCCATCGGGTCTTCCCTGCAGGCTGCTGTCGAACTGCCGCTGAACGCGGAACACGAACACTTACTGGATGAAGCTGCATGGTCCGAGATCGCGATCGTCTCCTCCGTACGGATCGTGTTGGACACGGGCGAACCCCCCTCGAAGGTCACGCCCGCCTCCGGCGACAAATGCGTCCGTTGCTGGAGGGTTCTGCCGGAAGTGGGGTCGAACAGCACCCACCCCGGGCTGTGTCTGCGTTGCGCGGACGCGGTGGAGTCGGGCCTGGTGTGCAAGCCGGCCACATGAACCGCTCCAGCTTCACGCCGCTCGGTCTGATCGCCGCGCTGGTGGTACTGGTCGCGGATCAGTTTAGCAAATGGTGGGTGCTGAACGTCCTGGACCTGCCGGATCTGCGTCAGATCGTGCTGCTGCCGGTGCTGAACCTGACGATGGTCATGAATCCTGGGGTGACGTTCGGGCTGCTGACCGGCCTCGGTGCCTGGGGGCACATCATCTTGATTGCCGTGGCCATGGCGGTCGTCATCGCACTCGGGTTCTGGCTGCGCCGGGCCGAGAGCCGGACTATGGCGGTGGCGATCGGGGCAATCGCGGGCGGAGCGGTCGGCAATGTCATCGATCGCATCCGCTTCGGTCGCGTAATCGATTTCATTCACTTCCACATCGGCACGCCGTGGGGGGATGTTTCGTGGTATGTTTTCAACCTCGCCGATGCAGCCATCGTTTGTGGAGTAGCGGTCTTGGTCCTCGAAGTCAGTAGTGTCGAAGCGGAAAGGGGAGAGCGCATCGACTTGATGGCCCGGTGCGAGAGAATCCGCGGCCACCGCTCCTTGGGCAATCGTTCCGCTATCGCTTGCCTCTCGACTCTTGCGTTGGGGGCACTTTCCCTGGACCCCGAGCTTCAGTCGCTGTAGGGGAACGGACAGCATGGCCCGCGTCGCGACGATCGAACGAAAGACTCTGGAAACCGACATTTCCCTGACCGTGAACCTCGACGGGACCGGAACGGCGGACGTCGCCACCGGTATAGGCTTCCTCGATCACATGCTGACCGCCCTGGCGCGTCACAGTCTGTTCGACCTCACCATCCGCGCCGAAGGCGACCTGCACATCGACTTCCACCACACCACCGAGGACGTCGGCATCGTCCTCGGTGCCGCCTTTGCCCGGGCGCTGGGCGACAAGCGCGGCATCCACCGGTTCGGCAACGCCCATATTCCGATGGATGAGACGCTGGCCGAAGCCGCAGTCGATATCTCCGGACGTCCCTTCCTGGCCTGGAACGTCGACTTCGAACGGGCCAAGATCGGCGAGATGGACACCGAGTTGTTCGAGGAGTTCTTCCGCGCCTTCGCCTTCAACGCCATGGTGACATTGCACATCACACGACGGACCGGCCATAACGCGCACCACGTTGCCGAAGCCTGCTTCAAGGCGACCGCGCGCGCATTGCGGATGGCGGTTGCCCACGACCCACGCGTCGGCGACGCGGTCCCGTCCACCAAGGGGGCGCTGTGAAGATCTATACCGCGTTGCTGAAGTCCGACGCCGAACCCGTGCTGGTGCGGGAGGGGTTCGCCTGGGGTGCCCTGTTCTTTGGACCGGTCTGGCTGTTTGCTCATCGTGCCTGGATCGCTGGTGCGATCAGTCTGGCGGCCTATGTGTTGACTGGCGTGCTGGTGGCCGGACCCGCCGCCGCGATCCTGGCCGTTGGCCTTGCACTGATCCTCGGGTTCGCCGGCCATGACCTCCGCCGCTGGGCGCTGGAGCACCGCGGCTATCTGCTGGCACACGTCCTTGCGGCCGCCGACCGCGACGACGCCTTCATGCGGTTGCTGACCCTGCGGCCCGATTTGGCCGTCCGTTATCGGCCGGAGCCTGTCTGATGCACGTCGCGGTCGTCGACTACGGCAGCGGCAACCTGGCATCCGCCTCGCGCGCTCTTGCGCTTGCGGCCGAACGGGCCGGTATCGGCGCCACGGTAGCGGTTACTTCCGATCCCGCAGTTGTAGAGGCGGCAGATCGCATCGTCCTGCCGGGCCAGGGCGCGTTCGCCGACTGCGCCACGGGCCTCGCTGCCGTGCCCGGGATGCGCGACGTGATCGAGACGGCGACCAATCATGGCACGCCATTCCTGGGCATCTGCGTCGGCATGCAACTGATGGCCGAGCGCGGCCTGGAGCACACCGTCACTCCAGGCTTCGGCTGGATCAAGGGCGATGTCGCCGAAATGCCCGCGGCCGGCCTGCGTCTACCGCAAATGGGCTGGAACGGCCTTAATTTTACGCCTGACTCGCACCCGCTGCTGGACGGCCTGGAATTTGGCGACCACGTTTATTTTGTTCACAGCTACGCGCTGGTTCGCGGCGCTCCGGCGGAAACCATCGCAACTACTGACTACGGCGGCACCATCCCGGCCATCGTCGTCGCCGGAAACCGCATGGGCACCCAGTTTCACGTGGAAAAAAGCCAGGACGTCGGCATCCGCCTGCTGGCCAATTTCCTGCGCTGGGTGCCCTGATCATGACCGCCGTCACGCCCGACCCGGAGCCCGAACTGCTGGTCGAACACCTCAAGCACTTCAACGACACCGATCTGAACGCATTGTGCGAGGCGACTGATGCCGCCATTATCGACGGCGGCGGCTTCGGTTGGGTCAATCCACCTGGCCGCCGTGCGCTTGAAACCTATTTCCGCGGCGTGCTGCTGGTGCCGGAGCGGGAACTGTTCGTCGCCCGTCTGAACGGCGAGATCGTCGGCTCTGCCATTCTGGTCCGTCCGCCGCGCAACAACGAGGCGCAGGCCTTCGCGGCGAGCCTTATGCATTCCTACATCGCTCCGTACGCGCGCGGCTACGGTCTCGCCCGGATGCTGACCGCCGCAGTGGAGGACACGCGCCCGCGAGCTTGGGTATCACATCCTGAATCTCGATGTGCGCCAGACCCAGAATGTTGCGATTGCGATGTACGAATCGCACGGCTACATCCGCTGGGGCGAGCATCCCGAATATGCCTTGGTGCGCGGCAAGTCGGTAACCGGCCTGTTCTACTACAAGCGGCTGCGTCCACCGAAATCGACCGCTGGCCAATGACCGGGCTGACGCTCTATCCCGCGATCGACCTCAAAGACGGTCAATGCGTCCGTCTCCGCCGTGGCGATATGCATCAGGCGACGGTCTATGCCGATGACCCGGGCGCCCAGGCGAAAGCTTGGGAGATGGCGGGATTTTCCTGGCTGCACGTTGTGGATCTGAACGGCGCCTTCGCCGGCAAGCCGGTGAACGCGGCCGCTGTGCGGTCGATCCTGAGCAACGTCACTATCCCGGTGCAACTCGGCGGTGGCATCCGAGACCTCCCGGGGATCGCCGCCTGGCTCGACGCCGGCATCCGCCGCGTGATCCTGGGCAGTGCCGCGGCCAAGAATCCGCATTTGGTGATCGAAGCCTGCAGGGAATTTCCCGGCCGGATCGCCGTCGGCATCGATGCCCGCGACGGGTTTGTTGCCACCGAAGGTTGGGCCGAGACGTCTGTCACAGCGGCCGCCGACCTCGGGCTGCACTTCGAGCAGGCGGGCGTATCGGCGATTATCTATACCGATATCGGCCGAGACGGCATGCTGAGCGGCCTCAACCTCGACCAGACAGTTGCGCTGTCCCGCCGGCTGACCACCCCCGTCATCGCATCCGGCGGTGTGGGCTCCCTGGCGCACCTGGAGGCGTTGAAAGCCGCGGCGACCGGTACGCGAATTGAGGGTGTCATTGTCGGCCGAGCGCTGTATGACGGCTGCATCGATCCAGGCGAGGCGCTGACGCGTCTGGCCGGCCTGATATCCGGATAAGTGCCAGGGTTATCCGGTTGTAAGCCTGTTTGCCTGCGGGCTATGCATATGTTCTTGCATTGCTGCACCGGCGCGCTTTCTGAAGCCTGTTAGATGTTGAAACTCCGCGTGATTCCCTGCCTGGACGTGAAGGACGGCCGAGTCGTCAAAGGCGTGAATTTTGTCGCCCTGCGTGATGCCGGGGACCCGGTGGAGCAAGCCGCGATGTATGACGCCGCCGGTGCGGACGAGCTGTGCTTCCTCGATATCACCGCCAGCCACGAGAATCGCGACACTATCCTTGACGTAGTTTCGCGTACCGCCGCGCGCGTCTTTCTGCCCTTGACGGTCGGCGGCGGCATACGATCGGTCGAGGACATGCGCCGCCTGCTACTCGCTGGCACCGACAAGTGCAGCATTAACTCCGCCGCCGTTGCGCGTCCAGAATTGGTGCGCGAGGCGGCGACAAAGTTTGGCAGCCAGTGCGTGGTCGTCGCCGTCGATGCCAAGCAGACCGCGACCGGGACGTGGTCGGTGTTCACCCATGGGGGCCGTCGCGATACCGGCATCGATGCGATCGAATGGTGCCGCCAGGTGGTGTCGCTGGGTGCGGGCGAGATCCTTCTGACCAGCATGGACCGTGACGGCACGGGGAGAGGCTTCGACCTCGACTTGCTGCACGCGGCCTGCGAAGCGGTGCGCGTCCCCGTGATCGCCTCGGGTGGGATCGGGACGCTGCAACATTTCGTCGAGGGCGCGCGGGCAGGGGCTACCGGCTTGCTCGCCGCCAGCGTCTTCCACTTCGGCACATTCACCATCGCTCAGGTCAAGCAGGCCTTGGCCGATGCCGGGCTGCCGGTACGTCCACCGCGCAAGGCGGCCTAAGATGGCGAAAACCACCAAGAAAAAATCTGGTTCCCGGCCAGGAAAGCCGCCACCCAAGCCGTTCCTGAAGGCCTTCGGTAAATCGAAGAAGACCGCCCTTGCTCGGAGGTCCGCCGCCCGGGTCGAGTCGGACGCCGCGGTCCTCGACCGACTGTTCGGGGTCGTCGAGAGCCGCCGCGATGCAGATCCACTGGTCAGCCATTCAGCGCGCCTGCTGTCCCGCGGACCGGCCAAGGTCGCACAAAAATTTGGCGAGGAAGCCGTCGAGTGTCTGATCGAGGCCGTCGCCGGCAATCGCGACGCCCTGATCGCCGAGAGCGCCGATGTGCTCTACCATCTGCTGGTGCTGTGGGTGTCCTCTGGGGTCAACGCGACCGACGTCTGGGCGGAACTCGTTCGCCGGGAAGGGATCAGCGGGATTGCCGAAAAAGCCGCGCGCGCGAACACCGTCGCGGTGCGACCCAGACTGGACACACCAAAGATCCCGTAAATCCCGTTGGACGTCTGACGGTTGGCAGACGGCAAGCGTACGCCGTAAAACAATTGCGAACACTAGCCCCCAAGGGATGCCCGGGATTTTGCCGGGATTGCCCAGGAGATGCTCCCTATGCCGGTCAGCGGCCTGCCACCCTACGACAGCCAGAACATCTTCGCGCGGATTCTGCGCGGCGAGATCCCGTGCAAGAAGGTCTATGAGGACGCCTTCGTGCTCGCGTTCCACGACATCTCGCCGCAGGCGCCGACGCATGTCCTGGTGGTTCCGAAAGGGCCCTACTGCTCGTTCGCCGACTTCAGCGCCGAGGCCAGTGAAGCCGAAATCGCCGGATTCATCCGAGCCGTTGGCAAAATCGCCAAGGATCTTGGTCTGGAAGCGCCGGGCTATCGCCTCCTGACGAACACGGGCGCGGATTCGGGGCAGGAAGTTCCCCACTTTCACGTCCACCTGTTCGGCGGCCGTCCACTCGGGCGGATGATTTCGGGCTAGCACCCAGCCCAGAACGGTCTAGCTGCTGGCTTGCAACTGTTCGCGCATATGACGGGCGCGCGCCAGCACCTTGTTCTCGATATCGCCGACCGTCGAATTGGCCACCGTCGCGTCGACCCATTGACCATCCTGCAGCACTTGGCGGTAGATGTTCACGCGGACTCCATCGCTACGCAGATCGCGGCTTAGAATATAGATCGTCGCCTTGAAGCGCTCCCCGCTGGTGCCCGGCGGCGTATACCAGTCGGTGATGATCACACCGCCGAACGGATCGGCTGACGCCAGCGGCATAAAGGCGATGGTGTCGAGGGCGCCACGCCACAAGAACGCGTTGACGCCGATACCGGCGCCGCTCCCACTTTGAGCCCGGTCCGACCTTGCTCCCTTGCCGACGCCGAAGATGGCGCCGCTGTCTTCGCCGCCGAGGCGCACGGATGACGGATCGCCAGGGCTGCCGCTGCCGAGACCGCTAAAGTCCGCTGGAGTCGGGTTCGGTTTGCTGGAGCTACAGCCATCAACCACCAACACGACAAAAAAGGCCGCGGGAAGTAGCCAGGCAGTTAACCGGGTCACGCGCATCGTGATGGAAGGCCTTGTGTTTCAAAACGCTTAAAGGTGGTCAGTCTTTAACCCCGGGTACGTCTGCCGGCAATCGTTGATTCTGTCAGGAGTCGCTGATCCGCCTTGGTGGGCGGTGTCGAGCGGCTCTGTGGGAAGCACCGCACGAGGACGCGCACCGAACGGCAGCGGCGGGTTGTTACCCGCCGTTTGCGTCATCCGACTGCGCGTAGGGGCTACCAGGTCAACATCGTCGAGAAGAGCAGGGCCTGGCCCTTCACGTCGTTGTACGCTCCCGTGCTGGTGGTGGCAGAGTTAGTCGCGAAATTGTAGCCGCCCTGGTGCGTCTGATAATAGCTGTATTCGAGAACCAACTGCGCCCCAGGAGCCAGCTTGTAGTTGCCGCCAAGCGCGGTTTCGAATTGGTGACGTTGGGAGATCCCGACGAGGTTGGCGCTACCCTGAGTGTCGATGAGACCGGTAGCAAAGCCGGCGGTCCAAGGGCCGTTGAGATAGGTCAAACCAAAGACCGTGGCGCTGGTGGGCGCACCGCCGGTCGGCGTGAGCGCGAGCTGGTTGTTGACCCGGCCGCCAATGTAGGCGACGGAGGCGGTCATCCCAAAAGACGTTACCGCGAGACCACCCTGGTAGAAACTCAGCGGATCGTAGTGCAGAGCGTTGGCGCTGGCCGAGCGGAAAGCGGAGCTGCCGGGAAGGGCGGTGGTGTAGCCACCTGCTACGTTGTCCTCGCCAGCGGCGTGCTCATAGTAGGCGTATGCCTTCACGTCGACGGCGCCGAAGGTTTGCTCGAAACGGCCGCCGGCGCCGGTCTGATTATACCAGCGGTTGGAAGTGGCGCCGCTCGTGATGGAGATGAGCGAGTCGCCGCCGAGGGCGGGGCTTGCTACGCCAGAGGCGCTAGCCCCGCTGACCGTGGTTGACGGGAACGACGCCAGAGGGGATGAGTCCTGGAAGGAATTGCCCTGATTCGGCGCGTACTGGACGCCAAAGTCGAAGCCGTAGAACTGCGGCGTCAGGTAAACGATCTTGGCGTTGCCGTATTCAGCTCCGCCCTGCGCCAGCCAGGGAAAATTGGTTGCACCGCCGCCGAACGCGTTGGTCGGGTAGAATGATCCAAACGAGCTGTTCTGGAAGACGCCAACGCCTGCATCCCAGCATTGTGCGGTGAAAATACAGTTGTCGAACAGGCCGACGACACCGTCGCCCTGGCCAAGGCGGACGAGCCCAAGTGTGTCCGCCGAAAGGTAGGTATAGGCGCGGCGAACAAATACCGTCTCCGCTGAGGTGTTGACAGACGGGCTGGCGATGCTCGGAGTGCCCGGTGTGCCGTTGGTTTGCTGGGCGGGTTGGAAATTCTCACGGAGCTCGATCTGGGCGCCGTAATGGATGCCGTTGGCGGACATGCCGTCGAAGCCCGGATAGAGGCGCATATAGGCTCCGACAGCAACAGGGTTGGTCTTGTAGGTACCGATAATGGTGTTGCCTTTTGTTATGGCTCCTGTCGTCGCGTTGATTGTCGCTGGATTCGTGAATGAGGCCGTCACTTTGTCGAGGCTGGTGAAGCCGGCGCTAATGTCGGCTTCAACCTTGCCGTTCAGGCGGATCACCACGGTGCCTGGCGCCGGCACAGCGTAAAAGTTCTGCCCCAACGCGCCATACGTGCTCAGACCGCCGGCGGTCGCGCTGCCCGACGGCGTGTTCGCGATGCCCCAGGCATTGTTATTGCTGTTGTAGGAGGCGCCACCCGCATACGGTGCAGCCAACTGACCCTGAGACGGGTTCGCTGGAACCTGAAAGGTCTGGGCGAGGGCAAGACCGCCGGATGCTCCCAGAACAGCCGCGCTGGCCAAGAGAATCTTACGCATAAAAACTTCCTTATTACTATGGTGCACCGGGATCTCCGCGGGGCCCGCCGTTGGAAACTCACACACGGCAAGGGCAGTCGGACCTCGGAAAAAGTAATGAACTCCAGATTAGGTTTCTGCAATCTGCTTTGTATTGGTAATAATGTGTTATCGAAACGGTGTGGCCGCTACGCCACAACCTTGGGTTGAATCGAAAGTATCAGAAGGTATGCCGGTGAAGACTATCGTAGTCGTTTCGTAGAACTACGTAGTGCCGACGCTTCTGCTTGAGCGATACCAACCGAACGCCTAGCGATAATCGTCGAGTGTATCGTTGCGGCGTCGACTATCGTATATACTTGGCGGACGCTTCGATTTGTGTATGGTAGTTGGTCATGACAGAAGACCAGTGCAGACGACGACATGTATCGTCTTTTGAAGAGCTACTTGTATCGATATAACAAACTCCAGCCTTACCTCGTCATTTAACTGTTGTGGAGCTGAGGCGTCCCCGCGGATATCAGTCGAACAAGGAGTCCACGGCATCTTGTCCAAGGTCCGGGTTGGCCGCGGACTCCTCGGGGGTTACCGATCCGGCGCCATTGTAAGGCGCGTGGACCAGGAGCCGTTCACGCTCAAGCTCCGGGCTGTCACCCGGCGTCATATCCGTCAGCATGTGTTCGACCTGTTGCAAATGCTGGATCGCCCGCCTGATCCGTTGGCCAGTGACGTCCTGAAAGGAGCAGGCCTCAAAGATGGCGTTGACCTTCTCATTAACCACGTCCATCGACGCAACGTCGTGTTTGCCCTCGCGCAGCCAGTCGCCGATCGCTTCAGCCGCCTCCATGATCCGGTTGGCCGCCTCTTCCGTTGCCTGGACCACGGCCTCCAACTCCAGTCCGCTGTTGCGGGTCGCCGCGGTTGGAGCCGCGACAACACTTGCGATCTGCTGGCGGATTTCTGAAAGCTGCCCCGACAGGTTAACTTCGCTGAAGTCGACCAATTGGACGGTGGCATGGATTTCCGCGCTGAGTTCGGCGATGCGGCGATCGACGAAGGATCGAAGGTCGCCCATCTCATCGCGGATCGTCGTGGCAACCGCCTGTTGGATTTCATCTGTTTGGTCCGCCATTGTATCCGCCTGTGCCGAAGACCAGGCATTTCAACCCATCGTGGTTAACATCCGGTAAACACCGCGTTGTGCGGCTGTGCGTCGCTAGGGTGCTCGCCCGGCATCGCCAATTCGGCGTCTGTTTGCCGGAGACAGCTTGGCCGCCCGGGCTGTGCTGCCGACCGGCCCGGCAATCGTATATCACGGTGCAGTGAATATCAGGATTTTACCCCCCGTTTGCCGCTTTCATGCCACACCCGGCATCGCATGCTTTGCCCTCGAACGCAGACGGAGACGCAGGTCTCCCGGGGACAGGCAGATGCGATTTTTCAAGAACTTATGGCCGCGTGCTCGGCCTTCTTGGCCGCGACATCCGGATCGCGGGCTTTCTGGCTTTCGCCAATCTGATGGTTGCGGGCTTGCAGTTTCTCGATCCGGTGCTGTTCGGCCGGGTGGTGAACCTGCTGTCGCGGTCGGACAACTTGCCGCACGAGCCAGATGTGGCACGAGGCCGCGATCCTGCTGGGAATCTGGGTCGCCGTCGGCATCGGCGGCATCGTCAGCAACATCGCGGTCGCCTTGCAGACCGAGCGGCTGGCGCATCGGCATCGTATCAAGTCGATGGGCCGCTACTTCCGCCACGTGCTGAATTTGCCGCTGTCGTTTCATGGCGGAACCCATTCCGGGCGCCTGATCAAGGCGATGCTGACCGGCACCGACGGGCTGTTCGGCGACCTGGCTGGTGTTCTTCCGCGACCAGCTTTCCACCATCCTGTCGGCCGTCGTGCTGCTGCCGATGACGCTGTTCCTGAACTGGCGCCTCGGGCTCGTGCTGATCGTGCTTGTCGCCGTGTTCCTGTGCTTCACCGCGATCGTGGTGAGGAAGACCGAGACCGCGCAGCGCCGGGTCGAAGGTCTGAATTCCTCGCTGGCCGGCACCGCGCAGGACGCGCTGTCCAATGTCATGGTCGTGCAGTCCTTCACCCGCCTGTCGGCCGAGGCGCGATCTGTTCAGCGACATCGCCGATCAGGTGATCAAGCACCAGTTCCCGGTGCTGAACTGGTGGGCGCTGGTGAACGTGATGACCCGGGCCTCCAGCACGCTGGCGGTGATCACGATCGTCGTCGTCGGCACCTGGCTGCACATGAACGGCATGGCGAGCGTGGGTGAGATCGTCAGCTTCATGGGCTTCGCCATGCTGCTGATCGGCCGCCTGGAGACCGCGGCGTCGTTCGTGTCCTCGCTGTTCTTCAAGCTGCCGGCGCTGGAAGACTTCTTCAGCGATCCTCGACGAGCGCAGTTCCGTGCCGGAAAAGGACGATGCGCGCGAATTGTGGGCGCCGCGCGGGGAGGTCCGGTTCGAGGACGTCTCGTTCGCTTATCCCAGCCAGCGGTGCCGCGGTTCTGAGCGATGTCAGCTTCAAGGCGCACCCCGGGATGTGCGTCGCTCTGGTCGGGCATACCGGCGCAGGCAAATCGACCGCGATGACGCTGCTGCAACGGCTGTGGGATCCGACATCCGGCCGCATCACCATCGACGGGCAGGATCTGCGCGACATCACCCTGGACAGTCTGCGGTCCAACATCGGCGTGGTGTTCCAGGAAAGCCTGCTGTTCAACCGCTCGATCCGCGACAACCTGCTGGTTGGCCGGCCCGATGCGACCGACGAGGAGATCGAGCAGGCCTGCCGTATGGCGGATGCGCATGAGTTCATCGTCCGCCAGCCGAACGGCTACGACACACTGATCGGCGAGCGGGGCACCACGCTGTCCGGCGGTCAGCGGCAGCGGCTGGCCATCGCTCGGGCGCTGCTGAAGAACCCGCCGATCCTGATCCTGGACGAGGCCACCAGCGCGCTGGATGCGGCGACCGAGGCGCGGGTCGGCAAGGCGCTGAAAACACTGATGGCGGGCCGCACCACGTTCATCATCGCGCACCGGCTTTCGACCGTTCGCGACGCCGATGAAATTCTTGTGTTCGACAACGGGCGGATCGTCGAGCAGGGTAATTTCAACTCGTTGCTTGCGCGCCAGGGCACACTTCGCCGACGCTGGTGGAAACCCAGCTTTCGCCGGCCGTTCCGCATCTGGTGGCGGCAGAGTGATCGGCGGTAAAGGACGTGTGACTGTATGAAGTGACGAGAGGCGCGCATAATCTGTGGGGTTGGTGCGTCTTCCTCTCTGGAAATGGAAACTCGTCATGCTGCGGTTGGCGCTGTTCTTCCTCGTCGTTTCGATCGTGGCGGCGATATTCGGCTTCGGAGGCGTCGCTGCCGCATCGGCTGATATCGCTCGCATCCTGTTCTTCATCGCGATCGTGGTCTTCGTGGTGCTGCTGGTGGCCGGGCTGATGGCAGGGATACCTTATGGTAGCGGCCCCTGTGGTCTCGATACTGGTCGGTAGCGTAGTTTGCTGCACTGCACTGCTAAAAGTTGCATCCGGGCAATGGGAAAGCGCATGCTGCCGTCCTTCGAGGAGGCGCGGGTGCGCGGTCCGGCAAAGGCGTTTCGCGATTGAAGCACGCCGGGATCGCCAGTCCGCCCGAAACCGCAGGGAGCTGGACGATGACCACGGTTGCTGCGATCCTAAAACATAAGGGCTATCAGGTTTCAACGGTCGAGCCGACCGCACACGTGTCCGAAATCGCGCAGTTACTGTCGGAGCGGCGCATCGGCGCGGTCCTGGTGATGGATCAACGCGGAACAGATGCTGGGCATCGTCAGCGAGCGGGACATCGTTCGCTGCACTGGCGGCGAACGGCGCCCGCACGCTGGAGATGACCGCCGGGCAGTTGATGACGCGTGCGGTGCAGGTGGCGCATCCTGAGACCACGGTCGACCAGGCGATGCAGATGATGACGGCGGGCCGCTTCCGGCACCTGCCGGTGATCGACCACGACACGCTGATCGGTCTGATCAGCATCGGCGACGTGGTGAAGGCCCGCATCATGCACCAGGACACCGTGGTGGAGAGCCTGACCGCCTACGTCGCGGGTCCGCCTGAGGCACGTAAATACGGCCGTCGAACAGGCGCCGGGCGGTGCGGTAGAACGCGCCGCTGTGCGCGGTCCAGGCTGCCGGCGGCTGAGCGGGTACGTCGGCGTCCACCGTCAGGATGCCGGACGGCATGCCGATGCGAACGCGCCGGCCGGGGCCAGCGCAGCGCCTGGAACGGCAGTGTGCCCGTGATCCGAGCGGCCACAGCGGTGCAGAGCGAGGCGGTCAGTGGCAGCGCGCGGTGCGGTTGACCGTTGGAAATGAACCGTGCCGTCAGATCGACCTGGCCGGCGCGATTGTTTCGCCCGACAAGGTCGGCGCGTCCATCGGCGGCGCTACGAAACCGATCGCCGGCATGCCGTTACTTCGAAGCGCCTCTGCCTCGGTCCGCCGCAATGCCCATCGCGACGCGGCGGCGCGCCGGATGCGCTGCAGTCGGTCAAGCACAGACGTGTTGGCGTCGAGCGCATCCGGCAGTTCCGTCGCCGGTCAGGCCGATATCGCGGGCGCGGACGAAGACGCAAGGGCTTGGCGGCATCGACCATCGAGACCTCGATCGGACCGAGGCCCGGCACCTCCAGGCGGTCACGACATTGCCCGTCGGCAACAGCTGGCCGGTGACCGCGCCGCCCGGTGACAGGAAATCCAGCCGGATCGGTGCACCGGTGCCCGGCGACGCCGGGAATCGCCAGGTCGCCGTCCACCGCCGCGCGCCCGTCGACCAGCGGAAATGTCGAGCGGATGATCTTGCCGGTATTGGTGTTGAAGATCCGCACCACGGCGGTGTCGCCGTTCGGCCGCACCAGGCCCTCGTCGACCGCGAACGGACCGACGGCCGAGGACATGTTGCCGCAGTTGCCACGGTAATCCGACCGCCGCCTCGCGGATCTGCACCTGCGCGAAGGTGTAGTCGATATCGGCGTCCGCTCGCTCCGACGGGGCCAGAACGCAGATCTTCGACAGCGACGAAATGCCGCCGCCCATGCCATTCAACTGCCGCCCATTCGGGTCCGGGCTGCCCATCGCCGCGAGGAAAATCGGATCCCACGCCGTCCCGCTCCGGCAGATCCCGTCGATGGAACATCACTGCTCGGCTGGTGCCGCCACGCATGAACACAGCGGGAAGGGCGAGCAGCGGCATGGGCATTCTCCTGATCAGACTCACCCAGTCTAGCACAAAGGAATTGCGGTCGAACGCGCGGATTGCCGACAGCATCGATCGCCGCTTCGTGTTTTTAGCCGAGGGCAGTCCTGTCTGAAGGGCCTCGTGCAACGCTTTGGCGGAGCGAAGCAAAGGAGACAACAGCGATGAACGGCGGCAGCCACATGATGCGGCTTTGGTATCGATCGTGCGGCGCCGACAGGCCACCAGTGATCGCCGCGCTAAGCGGCAGGGCGAGGAGCACGCCGAGCAGGAAGCCGGCGCAGGGCGCACGCCGGATCATCGCGATCGGCAGCAGGAGAATGCAGGCCATGACACCGGCCAAGGCGACTGCCGCGTGGAGATGGGCGAGCACCAGCGACACCGACAGCGATCCGGCCTGTTGCCTGGCGGAACTCGTAGGCAGCGGCTTCCCGGGCCGGAAAATCATGTTCGATTTCGGGGGAAAGCTCGGGCCCAAGGGTTCAGTCCGTCACCGCTGGCGAAGCGGTTGAGTTGCTCCAGCGTGTTGGCGAGGACGGCGCGTAGCTTCGCCCACGGGATCGGCGATCAGCGCGGCTCGAGATGATCGCGTTGGCGTCGTGGGACAACGATTTCGGTCCGCCAGCGCGGTTCAGCGGGCTATTCTGCGTCCACAGAAATTCGTCCGATGTCGGCGGGAATTCGTCGAGGAACGGGCATAGCCGCCAGCCCGCCGCCGGGCAGTCGCGGCGCAGGACGGCCATGCCGGGGCCGTCGTAGATCACGCGGGCGAGCAGGAAGATGTTGCCGAACGGAGCAACGGCAAAGCGCCCGTATGCGGCGAAGTTGACGGAACAGAGAGCAAGCAGAGCCAGGGCAGGGGGGAGAACAATGAGAGGCCATCGTCGGTGGGGTTGGTCGGGCGTCCCAGGAGTCGGCCGCACCCTGCATGGAGTGAGATGCGTTCTGGACCGCGCCCTGGTTCCGCTGAGAACCCCGGCCCCAGCGAGCAAAACACACGCCAGGGGTAAACTGGATTGCTGGCTGGCGATCATGAATGCCGCCAGTCCTGTCAAACCCGCACGCTCTCGCCGCGACAGCCGTTCCGGCACCCAGGCCAGCAGACAAATCACCAGGATCAGCAGCGGCGTGAACACGTCGGGCATCAGCTCGCTGACGATCCACGGCAGCCAGGTTGCCACCGACAGGACCGCCACCCCGCCGACGAATGCGACCCGGCGAAACCCGAGGAAGCAGCACCCGGCAGACCAGCCACAGTATCCACGCCGCGAGCACCGCCTGAACGACGACGACCGGCCAGAGCGTCACCGTCGCGTGCAGCGGCAGCATGAACAATGAATAGAAAACCGGCCGGTCCCAGCCGGCATAACGATGGATCGCCTGGCGACAGGTACGTTCCGGTATCGGCGAACACGATCGGATAGCCATTCCACAGCGCCGGCCACAGCAACAACGCCGCGGCGGCCGGGACGGCGAGAAGGCCGTCCGATCAGTCGCCATAGCCGTCCGGGTGCGATTTCCGCCAGGCGAACGCCGAGCCGACGATGTCATCCAGATCGCCATGCACCGGCCGCCATCCGGCCTGCTGCGCGCGCGCCGAGGAGGCCACCAGCACCGCGGCGTCGCCGGCTCGGCGGCCGACGATCCGATACGGGCACTTTCAGCCCGGACACCCGCTCGACCGCGGCGATCACCTGCCGGACCGAATGGCCGGCGCCATTGCCGAGGTTCCAGACGACAGGCCCGTTCTTCAAGGCCTCCACCGCCAGCAGATGCGCCGACGCCAGGTCCGAGACATGGACGTAATCGCGGATGCAGGTGCCGTCCGCCGTCGGATAGTCGTCGCCGAACACATCCAGCGCGGCGCGCCGGCCCAGGGCGGCATCGATCACCAGCGGGATCAGATGCGATTCCGGCCGGTGGTCCTCGCCCAGGCGCCCGGCGGGATCGGCGCCGGCGGCGTTGAAATAGCGCAGGCAGGCAGAGCGCAGACCATGCACCTGGCCGGCCCAGCGCAATGCCCGCTCGATCATCCATTTGCTGTCGCCGTAGGCCGATTGCGGGTCGATCGGCGCGTCCTCCGGGATCGGCGCGTCGCTGTCGAGGTTGAACAGCGCGGCGGTGGAGGACAGCACGAACTCGTCCACGCCATGCCGCACGCAGGCATCGATCAGCCTGATGCCGTTGCGCGGCGTTCTCCAGCAGGTAGCGCATCGGCATGCGCATGCTCTCGCCGACCTGCGACAGCGAGGCGAAATGAAACACCGCGTCCCACGGGCCATCGCTCAGCACGGCGTCGATCGCGTCACGGCATCCGCGAGATCGCGCGACGACCAGCCGGCGCGCCCGGCGGCACCGCCGCCGCGTGGCCGGTCCGCAGATTGTCCAGGACGGTGACCTGGTCGCCCCGGTCCAGCAGGGCGGCGACCAGATGGCTGCCCACATAGCCGGCCCCGCCGGTCACCAGAAAACGCTGCGCCATCAAGACCTTACCCCCGGAAATACGCTTTGTAGCGGCGGTGATATACCCCCGCATCAGCGTAGCCGGAGCGAAGATGCACGCGGGGATCGACCCTTGTCAGCACCGTTCCGATAATTTTGGCGTGGGCGTCGCGCAGTAATCTCCAGCGCATGCAGCAGGGTCTTGGTCTGCGTGGAGCGCCACCGCACACATAGCAGCGTGGCATCGGCCAGCGAGGCGGCGACCCGGGCTTCGGTCATCGCCTCGACCGGGGGCGCGTCGAGCAGGATCAGGTCGTAATGCTCGCGCGCCTCGGCCAGCATCTGCCGGATCTCGTCGGACAGGAACAGGCCAAGTACGTCGCCGCCCGGTTTGCCGCCGGCGATGAACTTCATGCCGGTGAGCGGATCGTCCTGCAGCGCCTCGCGCCATTCCAGTTCGCCGCGCAGCACATCGGTCAGACCGGGGGCGGGCAGCGCCGCCCAGCCGGTGCTGAAAGGCCCCCTGGCGCAGATCGCACTCGATCACCAGAACGCGCTCGCCGCCGAGCTGCGCCGAACGACCCAGCGCCAGGGTCAGCAGCGATTTGCCCTCGGCCGGGCGGGCGGCGGTAACGGTGATGATCTGCGGGTGGTCGATGTCCAGCGACAGCCCGGCCCGCAGCGAGCGGATCTGTTCGGCGAACGCGGTCAACGGCCGGCGGACGACGTAGTCGTGGATCTTCAGATGTCCCAGTGCGCGCTTGCCGCACTTGCGGGATCAGCGCGAGGCAGGGCACGCCGGTCAGACGCCGGATTTCCTCGCCGCTGTGCAGCGTGGGGTCGGTCAGCTGCAGAACGTGGACCAGCACCAGCCCCAGAAAGACGGCAGCCGCCGATCGACGCCGCCATGGTCGGGATCGTCCGCGGGGAGGTCGGATGTTCGGGCGGGATCGCCTCGCGATATCTCATGCGCCTCGGACGAATTCGACGGCGGCCTGCTGCGCGGTCTGCTGGATGCGCTCCAGCACCGCCTGCAACTGTCCGCGGGCGGCGTCCAGGTCGCGGTTCATCGCATTCAGCGGGAATCTGCGCCTTGTCGGCACTTTGCGCGGCGGCCTTGGCCTGGTTCAGCAGCGCCTTCCAGTGTCGTGACGCGGTCCGTGGCGGCGTGCTGCTCGGCGTCGATCGCGGCGACGACCCGGGCGATTTCGGCGCTCAGCGCGCGCTGGCCGTCGGCGAATTGGCGGTTGAGGCTCTGCACATCGGGATGGGCGCTGCCCAGGCGGCTGCGCTGCGCCTGCATCTGGCCGGCGAGTTGGTCCAACTGCGCTGCGCAACTGCACCACCGAGGGCGCGACCGCGGCCTGCGCTTCGGCGCCGGCCTTGCCGCGTGCCGCATCCAGGCGGGCATTCGCGGCGGCCCGTTCCGACTGGGCTTTGACGAGATCCTCGGTCGAGGTGGGTGATTTCTTCGTTGCCGGTGGCGGCGTGCATGCCCTGGCTCATGGCGTGTTCGCCGCGATAGCTGGATATGCGTTCCTCGGCCTGACGCACCTGCCGGCGCAGGTCGGCGGCTTCCTTTTCCAGAAGCTCGGTGGCGGTTTCGACCAGGCGGTGCTTCGCGGCGTATTGGTCCTTGATGTAGGCGTCCATCGCGTTGTTGACCGCCGCCGCGGCCACGACCGGGTCGTCGGCGACGAAGGTGACTTCGATGACGTGGGAGAAACGAACCGGCGAGGCGTGCAGCCTGTCCTTCACCGCCAGCATCGTCCGGTCGCGCGTAGGGTCCAGCACCGGCCCATAGACAGGATCATCGGGCGCCGCGTCGGTTTCCATGCCGAGCAGATTGCGCAACTCGAGCTGGAAGCGGTGGAGGAGGCCGGGCGGCGACAGCGCCGCATTGAATTCGGGGTTGTCGAACAGGTTGCCGCGCTCGGCCACCCGCTGGGCGATGTGCAGGCTTTGCAGGATTTCCGCCTGGCTGGCCATCATCCCCTCGGTGGTGGGGTCCTGCGCGCAGGATGCTTTCCAGTTCCCGCAGCTTGTAGCCGCTGGGTTCGTAGATCAGCGAACCGGTAGCGGTGTAGAGCGGGGTGATCCGTTGCAACGTCAGCCAGGCGCATAGGGGCATCAGCAGGATAGCGGCGAGTCAGCGTCTTCGCGCCGCTGGCGCACGGCCGACAGGAATCCCGACAGCCCTTCCCGTGACAATACGCGCTGTGGGTCGGGAACCAGGCGCGGCGGTCCAGGATCCCGCATCGGGCGCTGGTCCGGGGCTATTGGCGGGCTTGTCGAGCATCCGCGTGTGTCACCCCTTTTGGTCGAGCGCAGGCGTTTCGTCCCGGGCGGGTGAAGGAGAACACTTGTCGTAAGTGATAATCCTTAAGATTTCGCTAACGCGCGCGCTGTATAGGATTGTTTGGGACGAGAACCGCCTCGGTGGCGGAAGAAGCCACTCAAATACGTGGCAGCGTTAACCAAATATTAGGGAACTTTCCGGTATGTCGGGTTGCCGGAAATCCGGCTGCTATGCTTGCAACCCCAAAACAGGGTTTAGCCTATCGTGCGACTATTGCTGTCTCTTCTGCTGTGCCTGTTCGCAGCGGCGTGTGCGCCCTGGACGCGGACTTGCCGGACCTTCCGCCGGCCGCGCCAGGCGCCTACCGGCTTGGGCCGGGCGATGTCGTCCGGTTGATCACTTTCGGTGAGGATCGCTGACCGGTGAGTTCCGTGTCAGCGACAGCGGCATGATCGCGCTTGCCGCTGATCGGCAGCGTGCGGGCGTCGGGGCTGTCGCCCGACGTGCTGGCAACGCGGGTCGGTGAAGCTCTGGTGCAAGGCGAACTGTTGCGTGCGCCGTCGGTGTCGGCCGAGGTGATGACCTATCGGCCGATCTTCGTTCTGGGCGAGGTGAGCAAGCCCGGCCAATACCCCTATCAGCCGGGCATGACCGTGGTGACCGCGGCGGCGGTGGCCGGTGGCTTCACCTACCGGGCGATCCAAGACTATGCTTCGGTGGTGCGGACCCAGGATGGCGTCGCCATCGAGGGGAAAGCAACACGGCAGAATTTGATCCAGCCGGGTGACGTCATCACGGTGTTCGAGCGCAGGTTTTGAAGTTTCGTCTGGTTGTTGTTTTGCTGACGATGGCGGTCGTGGCGGCGGTGGCGCGGCAACGACGGGCCGGCTCCGGGGCCGCTGCATATCATTGGCGGCCCGAATACCGGGGGCTGCATCGCCGGCGCGGTCAGCCTGCCGGCGGAAGGGCCGGGTTTTCAGACCATTCATCTGGATCGCAGCGCCTTCTGGGGCGCGCCGCAGACCATCGCCCATCTGGAGCAATTCGGGCGGGAGGCGGCCGATGCGGGCCTGCCGACGCTGCTGATGGAGGATATCTCTCGCGCCCGCGGCGGACCGATAGCCGGGCGGCCATGTCAGCCATCAGATCGGTCTGGATGCCGATGTCGGACTGGATATGCGGCCGCGTCCGCCGTTGTCGGCAGCTGGAGCGGGATTCGATCGAACTGCGGAGCATGGTGCGGCCGGATGGCCGCGATGTCGACCCGGTGGCGTGGTCGCCTCGCGTGGTGACATTGCTGCACATGGCCGCCGGGTTGCCGGAGGTGGATCGGATCCTGGTCAATCCCGCGATCAAGCAGCAGCTTTGCCGGGAGGTGACCGGCGACCGGTCGTGGCTGCACCTGATCCGGCCCTGGTACGGGCACGCGGCGCATATGCATATCCGGTTTCGCTGCCCGGCCGGTCAGGCGGACTGCGTGCAGGCGCCGCCGCCCCCGCCGGGGGATGGGTGCGACGCGACGCTGCAGTGGTGGTTCGATCAGTTGAATGCGCCGCCCAGGGTCGCCGAGGCCGTATCGTCCGCCGCCCGTTGCCGGCTGCATGCAAAGCGGTGCTCGGGGAGCGCTGACAGAGGTTCAATTGTCTACGCCGGCTTCAGGCGGAACGCGTTCAGCGGCTCTTCCGCATAGGACCGCGGCCCGCGCAGCATCGCCGCGGCGCGGTCCAGGTCTTTCACCAACGCCTCCAGCATCGGCATGTCGTCTGGCTTCGGACGCAGGCCTGACGCCTTCACGCGGGCCTCGAACTTGCTGTCGTCGTCATCGCGGTCTCCTCCGTCAGGCCCGTCAGCGCGGTCGACAGAGCCGGCCGCTTGCTCCGCCATTCCGTCGCCATCTCATAGGCGTGGCCGGCCCTGAAGACAGTCGCCTCGGCGAACGGTTTGCCGATGATCTGCATGCTGACCGGCAGGCCACCGGCGCCGTAGCCGGTGCAGACACTGAGGGCCGGCAGGCCGGTCAGGTTGAACGGCATGGTGAAATTGGGCTTTTCCAGCATCGCCCATTTCGGCACTTCATCGATCTTCGGAGCCTCGGCGGGCGCGGAGGCGGTGATCAGGATATCGAGGTCGGCCATCGCATCACGCATCTCCTGGCACAGTACGCGCCGGCGGCGCAGCGACTGGACGTAGTCCGTGGCCCGCATCAGCGCGCCGAACGCAAGCCGATCCCGCAGCAGTTCGCCATAATCGTTGAAGCGCTTCTTCAGCCAGGGTTCATGGACCGCGTAGGCCTCGGCGGTCAGGATCAGCCAGCCGGGGGCGTTGTAGTCCATCATCGGCGACAGCGTGACGTCGCGGATTTCGGCGCCTTGGGCGCGGAAGATCCCAGCGCGTCTTCGATGCCCTGTTTCGTCGCCGGGCTGACGGGGTTATCGATCTCATGGAAATGGCGGATCACGCCGATCCGCAGGCCTTTGGCGCCTTTGTCGAGATCGGCGGTGAAGTTGGCCACCGGGCGGTCGGCGCTGGCCGGATCGAGCGGGTCGTGGCCCGCCATCGCCTGCAGCAGCAGCGCGCAATCCTGCACCGTCCAGGCCATCGGGCCGGTGTGATCCAGCGTCTGCGACAGCGGCAGGACGCCGCGCCGGCTGGACAGGCCGTAGGTCGGCTTGATCCCGGCGAGGCCGCACAAGCGCCGAGGCCGCGGATCGAGCCGCCGGTGTCCGACCCGGTGCCGCCCAGCACCAGCCCGGCGGCGACCGCCGCGCCTGTGCCGGAGGACGATCCGGCGGTGAAATGGGCCGGGTTCCACGGATTGCGCGCCGGCGGCCAAGGCAGATCGAACGACGGGCCTCCGATCGCGAACTCATGCGTTGCCAGCTTGCCCATCAGGATGGTGCCGGCGGCAGCCCACTTGCTGACGACAACCGAAATCTTCGTCCGGGACGTTATGCTCCAGCAGACTTGGAATGGCCGGTCGTGCGGATGCCGGCGGTATTGTAGATGTCCTTGTGTCCGATCGGGATGCCATCAAGCGGACCTTTTGTCGCCACCCGACATCATCCGAACCTCTGCCGCCTTGGCGTCGGCCATGGCGCGGTCTTCGGTCACCAGCAGGAAACTATGCAGCGTCGGATCGAGTTGCTTGATGCGATCGAGGCAAATGCGAGTCAGTTCCACCGGCGAGAGCTGCTTCGCTGCGATCAGTCTCGCCGGCTTCGGCGATGGTGAGAAACGGCGTCCATCACTTCACCTCTGGCATGAAGATCACGGACGGTCCGCTTCGCGCGGCATCGGCGGGGTGGCGCGGGCGATCATCGCCTGGAACATCGGATACGCCTCGAATAGAACGGATTTTTGCTCCTCGGTCAGCATGAGACCGGTCTGATCGAGCAATATGCCAAATTCGCTTCTCTCCATTAAAACCCCCTAACGTCTACTCTCCCCGTTACGGTTCGGCGTGGCCCGCCTCACACCAACCGCCGCTCTCAGATGGCCAGCGCATCCGGGCCTCGGGTGTTCCTGCGCCTGGTCATTGCCGGTTTTGAATTCTTCGGACGCGTGCCTGGCAATCGTAACCTTGTTGCGAGTGACATTGTCGCGTGGCAGGCATGGCGACCCGGTTCCCAGAGCATACTCGTGCTGAGCGGTCCCAAGCGGGTGCATCATGCGATCAACCCGCCGCTTCGGCACGTTCACGTGCCGTGAACGAAACGCTTGGAAACAAAGAGATAGGGCATTTTCGCCCGGCGCAGTCAGGGTGAAAATGCTCTGGTATCTGAGGGTAGGGGCGGCGGGCGCGTTGGATCATGCGGTCGCGTCTCTCCATATGCTGGGTTGATCAGCGTGCCAGGGCCGGCAGCGCGTTCGGTCGCATCTGGTGCATGTTGCGTTGCAACAATTCCGCCGACTCCTAGCACAGCCCAGGCCTCTGTCCAGGGCCTGTGAACGATTTATGAAAGATTGCATCAATCCGGACGAGGCTCAGGGTTTTGGTACCACGCAATTCCAACCGTTACGTCAGAAAGAACATGGTATGCCCGCTTTTGTGCCGCCAGACGTTAAGCAGACCGCCCATATCGTGGTCAACTTGCCGCTTCGACACACGCCAGCACCGTTGGGGTGTCCGATTTGCCCAGTGGAAAGGGCTACTCGGCTTGCCAGGAGCTGGCGGCCGGTTGTGACCCAACGAGATAGGCCATTTTCAGCCTGACTTCCCAGACTGAAAATGGCCTAGTTTCTTGTTTCATTCGTAACCACGCCCCGGACGGTTGGTCCCGCCCAAGCGCGGTTTGTGCTCTAGCCGGCCTTTACGACATATCCGTAAGCGGCGTTGCTGCGGTCGCCGCCGTTCTCCAGATAAGCAGCCTTTCTCTTTGAAATGCCGTCCAGCGGCAGTTCGTTGCTGGCAGCATGAAGATCCAGGTGGTAGTGGCGCGCGCCATTGTAGCCGAGGATCGCGCCCTTCACCGGACCGTCGGCCGCCCCAAGTGGCGCGAAACCATGCTTCTTCTGCATATCTTCTGGGATCTCCAGACGCCGGAACGCCTCGATCTGCCACTGCGGCGAGCCATACCAGACCGAGTCCGTGCCCCAGAAGATATGGTCATGGCCCAGGCCCTTGATCAACGAGCCCATCATAGCGGCACAGAAACGCGGGTTGGACGTCGCCGAGACCGCGAAACTCGTGCCGACATCGGAGTACACGTTGTTCACCCCGTATTTCGCCGGGATCGCCGCGAGGTCGGTGATCCACTTGATATTGCCGGTCCGTTCGAATTCTGCAAGGCAGTCGTTCGTGTTCTCCTGGAAGGGCTGCAGGGCGGAGTGATACATGATGAAGTTGATCTGCGGCCAGTCCTTCGCCGCTTTCGGCACGTCGTCCACCGTAGCGTATTTCCAGGCTCCGCCCGGGATCGAGGTTTCGTAGTCTTTCGGCAGGAGGCCCTTGTGGATGCAGATATTGGTGATTCCGGCCCTGACCGCCTTCTCGTAGAACGGGTACATCACCTTTTCGTCGTCGAGCCGGAATGGATACTTCGTGGTCTGCGGGTTCAGCGGATCGCCAATCGTGTATCCCTTCCAACTGGTTGGCTTGACCACTTCGATGACCCGGTCGACTTCCTCCATCCAGCCCGGCTGGAGCGGTGTGAACAGCGAGTGAAACAGCAGCCGCCGTGAACCCGCGACGGCATTGACGTTCTCAGCCCCTTGCTTGATCTGGTCGTTCGAAAGGAACCACTTCGCCGGATCGTCGAACGGCGCGCCGCTCAGCAACGCAATTTTAGTATCGCTGTCGTAGAAGATTTCTTTGACGTAGTTCTCGAACTTGTAGCGTTCGAGCCCCATGCCGACCGGTTCTTTTTTCAAATCCGGGTACCAATTGGCGGCGGCGTATTGCGCGAGCCCCGTGAGGCCTTCAAATGTGTAGTCATCGCGGACGAAGTGTGTCTGGTCATCGAAGATGAACTGCCCCGACAGACTGGACGCTCGGGCAGCGGCGGCATCCGGCTCTTTCGCTTCCGCCGGATCGACCTTGAACACTTGCCCATATACTTCGTTCATGGCCACAAAGGCAGCGGCCATCCCACAAGTGGAACGCAAGAACTGGCGCCGGTCGAGACCGAGCCTGCGTCCGGTCTCGTCGGCAAGGTCCTTGAGGCGGCCTTCGACCTTCCGTTGATCCGCGCTCTGAGGCAGCGGATTGAATTCGCCGTTCGACACCATTTGCGTCGGAACCGGCGATCGAAAGGCCACTGTTTCCGCCCCTGCTAGTTGTTCAAGCTCCCGCTTGCTTAAGAAACCGCCCATTGTTTTCCCCCTTTTTAGCGAACGCATTACATCCGCAAAGCGGGAGGGGCCCAAAAGGATTTTCCGGCCGCCCCGCTCTCGGTATTTTATTTGTGGCGATCGTCGCAAACGCCATTTGGCTTGTCAAGGTAAGCCGCGAGGTCGGCTCGCTTCCGGTCACGCCACCTTGGTATCGCCTTAAGCTCAAACTTCCTGTGCAGGCCGGACGGGCTTCCTGTGCAGGCCGGACGGGAAACATGATGACAATGTCATGGCGTATGATCTTCGACTTCATGTTACTAGCGCTGCGTCTGCAAACACGCCTTTGGGGTGACGAAGCTGCCGGCCCGGCGCGTGCGCCGCCGTTGGTGCCAATGCTTCGTCATCTCGAATGCAGCCTAACTAATACTAGTCTGGTCAACGGGTGGGCACTGCACGCCTGGATCTACACAGGGTATAAGAACCTTGGAACGATCCATTATCAACAACTACGAAACGTTCATCTGGTGGCGAGACATTCACGCCGCTATCGAAGATCGCAACACAGCTCGCGTCAGGGCGTGATGATCCGCAGGGTGAAACTGTGCTGCGCATCCCCTGGGTGGTCGTCACCGCGACGCGCGTCATCGACAGAAATTCGCAAGAGCAAGCGCACCTTCCTTTGCATCCGAAAGCCACAGCCACACGCAGGATCTCAGCATATGGACCGGCGAAGCCGGGTGGATGTGGGACAGGACCGGCCAGATTTCGACACGCCAGCCTGACGAACGAAATTCACCGACGCTGTCTCCGCCAATGACGTTCGCCGTGCGTCTCCGCTATATACCTCCCATGGCCGCCCCTGACCCTCGTGCCAACCCAACGCTCCTCGGACACCCTGAGGCCGAAGCTACCATCCTGGACGCCATCCGCGCCGGGCGGATGCACCACGCTTGGCTAATCACCGGGCCCGACGGCGTTGGCAAGGCCACCTTGGCCTACCGTTTCGCCCGGCGCCTGTTCGCAGGCCGCCCCACCGAGGACTCCCTGGCCCTTGACCCCACCAGCCCTGTCTTCCGCCGCGTCGCCGCCAACTCGCACGCTGACCTGCTGACCATCGAGCGCGTCCTCAACGAGAAGACGAAGCGCTTGAAGACCCAGATCGCTGTCGAGGATGTCCGAAAAATCACCGGCTTCATGTCCCTCACCCCGGCCGAGGGCGGCTGGCGCGTCGTCGTCGTCGATGGTGCCGAGGAACTCAACCAGGCCTCCGCCAACGCCCTTCTGAAGATCCTCGAGGAACCCCCGCCGCGCGCCATCTTGCTGCTGGTCTGCGCCGCCCCCGGGCGCCTGCTGCCGACCATCCGCAGCCGCTGCCGCCGCCTGCGCCTGACCCCGCTGGCAGACGAACCCATGGCCCATCTACTCGCGCAATACCTCCCGGACCTCGACGCCGACGAACGTGGCCGCCTGATGACCCTGGCCGAGGGCTCACCCGGCCGCGCCATCATGTTGGCCGAGGAGGAGGGCCTGAAAATCGCGGCGTTGGTGGACAAGCTATTGTCCGACCTGCCTGCTGTCCCGACCTCCCGAGGCTACGAGATCGCCGACGTCCTGGGCCGCAGCGAGACCGGCTTTTCGACGTTCATGGACCTGGTCCGCGCCGGCGTGGCGGTTGCGGTCCGGGAATCCGTCCGGGGCAGGGCGGATCCCGATCAGCAACGTTTTGTCGCATTGCGTCCGCTTGATGCCTGGGGCGAGCTGTGGCAGGGCCTGACGCGACTGCAGGACGAGACCGAACGCTTCGCTCTGGACAAACGTCAGGCGATCGTGGCCGGGGTCGGCATGCTCACTGGCCTATCCTGAAGCGATATCACTTGAAGCGGTATAGCCTGAAGCGGCACCATTTGAAGAAGACCCATGACCAAAACCGTCTACATCACGACCCCGATCTACTACGTGAACGGCGCCCCGCATATCGGCCACGCCTACACCTCGATTGCCGCCGACGCGATGGCGCGCTTCAAGCGCCTTGACGGATACGACGTCTTCTTCCTGACCGGCACAGACGAGCACGGCCAAAAGGTTGAACAGGCCGCTGCCGCCGCCGGCGTTGATCCGCAGACCTTCACCGACCGGGTCTCCGCCGATTTCCGCGCCATGAGCGACACCATGGGGATCTCCTACGACGACTGGATCCGCACCACGGAGCAGCGTCACAAGGTGTCAAGCGCAGAGCTCTGGCGCCGGATCGAGCGTAACGGCGACCTGTATCTCGGCCACTACGAGGGCTGGTATGCCGTCCGCGACGAAGCTTTCTACGACGAAGCCGAGCTGACCACGCGTGACGACGGCACGCGCGTCGCCCCAAGCGGCGCTCCGGTGGAGTGGGTCCGCGAGCCTTCCTATTTCTTCCGCTTGTCCGCCTTCCAGGACCGGCTGCTGAAACATTACGAAGAAAATCATGATTTTATCGCCCCATCCTCGCGTCGCAATGAGGTCATGAGCTTCGTAAAGGGCGGCCTGAACGACCTGTCGGTCAGCCGCACGACATTCAGCTGGGGTATCCCGGTGCCGGATGCCCCCGGCCACGTCATGTATGTCTGGCTGGATGCGCTCAATAACTACGTCACTGCCTGTGGCTTCCCGGATGAGACCGCACCGCGCTGGCACTATTGGCCAGCCGACGTGCACTTCGTCGGCAAGGACATCATCCGCTTTCACGCCGTCTATTGGCCCGCCTTCCTGATGGCCGCCGGTTTGCCCTTGCCTTCCCGCGTGACCTCCAACGGCTGGTGGCTGATGGACGGCGAGAAGATGTCCAAATCCCTAGGCAACGTCGTCGAGCCGCGCAAACTGGCGGAGATTTTCGGTCTCGACCAGATCCGCTACTTCTTGCTGCGGGAAAAGCCTTTCGGTGCCGACGGCTCGTTGAGCCACGCCGCGATCATCAACCGCATCAATGTGGACCTTGCCAACGATCTGGGGAATCTCGCCCAGCGCTCATTGTCGCTGATCGCCCGCAACTGCGGTGGCATGCTTACCAGGGCGCGGCGCCCGAACCGAGGAAGACACCGCGCTGCTGCAAGCCACCGCGGCACTGCCGGGCCTGATGCGGGCGAACATCGACCGCCAGACCTTCCACGAGGGTCTGGAGGAAATCTGGAAAGTCATCCGCGCCGCCAACGGCTATATCGACCGTCAAGCACCCTGGGCACTGAACCGGACCGACAAGACCCGCATGGGCGAGGTCCTCCGCGTCCTGGTTGACACAATCCGCGTCGTAGCAACGCTACTGCAACCCGTGATGCCTGGCAGCATGGCCCTAATGCTCGACCAACTCGGAGTCCCTCCTGAGGGCCGTAGCTTCGTCGCGCTGGAGACCCCTCTAACCGATGGCCAGACTCTGCCACCCCCTCAGGGCGTCTTTCCCCGCTACGTGGAGCCAGTCGCCTGATGCTTGTGGATAGCCACTGCCACCTGGACTACTATACCCCCGCCGAATTGCCCGAAATTCTATCCCGAGCCACCGCCGCGGGCGTGGCCGAGATGGTGACCATCGGCACGACACTGGCGCAATCCGAACACCTGCCGCCGATGACCGAGGCATTCACCAACCTCTGGTGCACCATCGGCGTCCACCCGCACCATGCCGCCGAGGCGCCGATCCCAGACCCGGAAACCCTGGCGAAGATGACCCAGCATCCCCGCGTCATCGGCATCGGCAAGTCCGGCCTCGACTATTTCTACGACAAATCGCCTCGCAACATCCAGGCCGACAACTTTCGCGCCCACATCCGCGGCGCCCGCCTCGCCGGCCTGCCGCTTTGCATCCACGCCCGCGACGCCGACGACGATATCGCATTGATTCTGAAAGAAGAATGCGACAATGGTGGACGTTTCGATTTCCTCCTGCACTGCTTCAGCTCGGCTCGCCGGCTTGCGGAAGCGGGGCTGGAGATGGGCGGCTACATCAGCTTCTCCGGCATTCTGACTTTCCCCCGTTCCACGGAACTGCGTGAAATCGCCAAAGCCGTGCCGCTGGACCGCTTGCTTGTCGAAACCGACGCACCCTACCTCGCGCCGGTGCCGTTCCGCGGCAAACGCAACGAGCCTGCCTGGGTCGCCCACACCGCCAAGGTCTTGGCCGAACTTCGCGGCCTGGCTCCCGAAGCCTTGGCTGAATTGACCACCGCCAATTTCCGTCGCCTGTTCCGAAAAACTGACGCATGAAGGTGACCTTGCTGGGAACCGGCGCCTCTGCCGGCGTGCCGATGATCGGCGGTCCGGATGGCGGCGGTGATTGGGGCGAATGCGATCCGGCCGAACCGAAGAACCGTCGCACCCGGTCGTCTATCATTGTCGAAACATCAGAAAATCAGCGACTTCTGGTGGATACCTCACCTGATATGCGCACCCAACTGCTGGACTGTCGCATTCCCGGCGTGGACGCCATCTTGTTCACCCACGCGCACGCTGACCACGTTACCGGCCTTGATGATGTTCGCATCTTGAACCGGATCGCCAAACGGCCGCTAACGGCCTTTGCCACAGCCGAGACATTGGCCGAAATGACGCATCGCTTCGCCTACGCCTTCAGACCTTGGGAGCCCCCGCACTTCTACCGCCCTGTTCTCGAAGCAAAATCAGTCAAGCCCGGCGATGTCATCGACACTGCTGGCCTCTCAATCCGCCTCTTCGCCCAGAACCATGGCAGGGTCGAGACGCTTGGTCTGCGGATCGGCGATTTTGCTTATTCCACGGATGTCGTGGCCCTGGACGAGACGGCATTCGCAGCGCTGGAGGGCCTCGACACCTGGGTAGTAGACTGTTTCCTGCGCTACGACGCCCATTGGACTCACGCCAACCTCAGGATCGTCCTCGGCTGGGTTGAACGATTAAGACCGCGTCGTACCGATATTGACTCATATGGGGATAGACATGGACTGGGCGTGGCTGCAAGCCAATCTCCCGCCCGGCATCGAGGCCGGCTACGATAGCATGGTGCTGCGCTTCGGTTGACCGATCGTAACAGGGCAGGGGGCTAGGGCCACCGCCTGTGCTCCTATTTACCTGGAACCCGGTGTCGGCACCTTCCATGGCTTCCAGCCGGGAAACACGATCACCACCGGCGACCAACAGCCTGAATGAGCGGTTGAACCGGATATCCATTCTGATCGGCGTGCCATCGGTCTCGTAGCAAATCAGCGCACCGCGGCCCTCATGGCTGGCGTCGGCCATGACTTGTTCAATCTCAATGTACTGGCGCGTTCGTTTGCCAATCCACATCAGTTTCCATTGGCCGGCTCGCGTTTATGCGTCTCCAAGGCGACGGTTAATGCGGCAAAGTGTCCAATAGTACCCGAGCGTCGTCGGCGCTGAAGGTGGTCTCACCGAGGAGGTCGAGGTTTCGGCGAGGTCGTCATTTAACATAATATTCATTATGCGGTTTTCGTATGTAGAGAGATGACAAGGATCCTTCGGGCGGCGACGGGATCACGCAATTCGGCCGCGCATCGACATCATCTGCGCCAACAGCGAGGGCGAAGCGCCCATGAGCGGTTGCGCCACCAGACGGCGCGGGCCGTCATGATGGTTGCCGAGTTGCTGGCGCTGCCGCGTGGCTATGGCCGGGACTGACAGCGCACAGGCACGGCGTACGTCATGATGTTAGATGCGGGGCGAGGGCCTCAAGGGCTGCGCGAAGCCGCGCACCGGCAAACCGGCTTCGGCCCTTGACCCCCTCGCCCGCATCCAGCGTTAGGCTGACATGCCGTTTCGCAAACCTGTGTCCGCAGCCCTCGCCACCCCGGCCACGCCGGCGACCCAACGCCTGCCCTTAGTAGCTCAGCCACAGTCGCGCCAAGTCGACAACCCGCAGCACGAGCCCCCAAGAAAACAACACTAGGATGGCCTTGAAGAAGGCGTCCGCTGCCGTTAGCAGAAAAGAGGGTAGATGCATGTTCGCGGCTTTTCAGAGATACCGCAGCCTCTCCGATTCCCACCGCCTGTCCAGTCACAAAAAGGAGCACGGACGCATCGTGTTCCCAAAAAATAAGCCACTGTAAATAAGCGCAACTAGCTGCCATCGGCGGCCGCTCGGAGCCGCAGTTCACTGATCTTGGGCCATCTTTCGGTGAAAGTAAGGCGCCGCCTCTTTCCCGATCAAAGCTGCCGAGCGCAAGCGTCCGCCTTCCGTCTCAACCGATCTGCGGCGGCTCCCTTGGAGCCTTACGGATTCATCCAAGGGTCGTCGCCGCTTACGAATCCCGGGCTTGTGGTGCCAGGGTTCGTCCATGGGTTCGACCGACCTGAAGCCCCAGGATTCATCCATGGATCGGGCCTCCCCGATCCTCCAGCGTCGCCCCGCCCTCCAGCGTTCATCCATGGGTCAGAGCCGCCCCGGTAGCCCGGGTAGCGTAGTAAGTCCAGAATCGGGAGATGCTGCTGGGCCAAGACCCCGTCATAAAGTCGGTTGGCGCCGATGACAGATGAACGGGTCTCGTTGGTTTGCGAGCTATTCACCGGGCCAGTGCTACCGCTTCCCGATCCGTTTCCGATGGTATGTGGCGCCGAGCGTGACCCGCCCGTGCTACTGTTCCGCGCGACTGCGGCGGAGCTAAGGCCTGCCACGAAGAAAATTGCGGCAACGACAACTGTTACAGGCTTCATACCACTTCCCCACTTATATTAATATCGTAACATATAAGCTCTGTTCGATGCCGTAAAAGAATCGTGATCGTCGGAGGCAACAGCGCGATCATTCACGGCTGACGGTTTGGCGTGCATCAGCCCCCCTGCCCGCTCATCGACCGGACGAGCCGCCCTGATGACGGCCCAACTCCCTTCCGATGCAATATTCAACCTGACCCCTGGCCCTGTGCCGCCCCGCTGACTAAACAGGGACCTTCGTATAATTGGGTGGAAACGCAGGAGTCGCCGAATGCGCGTCAGTTGGACAGCCGGGATGGCCTTTTGGCTGCTGGCCGGGGTTGCCACGGGCAATGCCCAGGCGCCAGCCGCTCCCACGCAAGCCGCCACGCCGCCGCCGGCAACCGCCGCGGAGCCACCCTTGCGAACCTACGGCCTATCGTTGTTGGGCGCCCCGTCGCTGCCACCGGACTTCAAGTTTTTCCCCTACGTGAACCCTGACGCACCCAAAGGCGGTGAGGTCGCGGTCAGCAACGTCGGCACTTTCGACAGTTTCAATCCATTTATCGTCCGCGGCACTGCGGCCTCGGACGTGTTTCGGGTCTGGGACACCCTGATGATGCCCAATATCGACGAGGCTGAGACCGCGTACTGCCTGCTCGCGAAGGTGATCGAACTGCCGGCCGACCGGATGGGCGTCGCGTTCGAGCTGCGGCCCGAGGCCCGCTTCAATGACGGCACACCGGTTACCGCCGAGGACGTCGCCTGGACCTTCGAGACCCTGCGCGAAAAAGGTCGTCCCTTCTATCAGCGGTACTATGCCGACGTCGCCTCCGTGTCGGTCGAAGGGCCGCGCCGGGTGGTATTTCACTTCAAGTCCAACCTCAACCGCGAGCTGCCACTGATCCTCGGCCAAATGGCCGTGCTGCCCAAGCATTGGTGGGTCGGACGCGAGTTCGACAAGCCGTTGACCGATCCGCCGCTCGGTTCTGGCGCATACCGGGTCGGCCGTTTCGAGTTCGGCCGCACCCTGTCGATGGACCGCGTGCCTGACGTTTGGTCGAAGGACCTGCCAATGATGCAGGGGCTCTTCAATTTCAACACGCGGCGCACCGAATACTTCCGTGATTCGACGGTGGAGCGCGAGGCTTTCAAAGCCGGGCAGATCGATTTCCGCATCGAGGATGTCGCGAAGGAATGGGCCACGGCGTACGACTTCCCAGCGGTCCAGAATGGCCTAGTGAAGAAAGAAATGCTGACCCACCGTCTGCCGACCGGCATGCAGGGCTTCGGCATGAACACCCGACGGCCGCTGTTCCAAGACGTCCGCGTCAGGCACGCGCTGGCGATGGCGTTCGATTTCGAGTGGGAAAATGCCAATCTCTTTTATGGCGCCTACACCCGCACCCGCAGCTATTTCAGCAACAGCGCACTTGCCTCGAGCGGCATTCCTGAGGGACCCGAGTTGGAGCTGCTGAACAAATATCGAGAGCAGTTGCCCCCCGAATTGTTTACCAAACCGTTCGAACTGCCGGTGACCGACGGCTCCGGCAACAATCGCGAGGCATTGCGCGGCGCGCTGGTGCTGCTGGAGCAAGCGGGTTGGAAGGTGCAGGACCGCAAGCTGGTCAACGCGGATGGGCAGCAGTTCAGCTTCGAGATCCTGCTGGATCAGCCCGCGTTCGAGCGGGTGTCCCTGCCCTACGTGCAGTGGCTGGCGCGCCTCGGGATCGAGGCTCGGGTGCGAACCGTCGATCCGGCACAGTTCCAGCGGCTGACCGACACATACGATTACGACATGATCGTGGTCGCCATCGAACAGTCCGAAAGTCCCGGCAACGAACAGACCGGCTACTGGACCTGCGGCAGCGTGAAACCGGAGGGCGGCTACAATCTGATGGGCGTCTGCAGCCCGGTGATAGACGATCTCGTGCACCAGGTCGTGTTCGCCCCGGATCGAGCGCATCTGGTGGTCGCCACGCACGCCCTCGATCGCGTGCTGCTGCAAAGCTGGTACGTCGTTCCTCACTGGTATTTGCAATCCGTCAGGGTCGCCTACTGGGATCGCTTCGGACGGCCGAACAAGCCGGTGCGCACCGGACTCGCATTCGACAGTTGGTGGATCGACCCGGTGCGAGCCGCCGCCAACGACGCCGCTCGGCACAACGGACCGTGATGGGCGGTAGGCAGGCGATGGCCCTGCCCCCCCGTCCAACGCCAGGGTTCCAAGGGCCGACGGCCCTTGGCGGGGTCGAGGGGCGGAGCCCTCGCCTTTCTCACGGTGCGACACACTGATGGGCCCCTACCTAATTCGCCGCCTGTTGCTGGTGATCCCCACGCTGTTCGGCATCATCGCCATCAACTTCGTGGTCGTGCAGTTCGCACCGGGCGGACCGGTGGAGCAGATGATCGCCGAGTTGAAGGGACATGGGGCCGGCGCCACCGGGCGCATGACCGGCGCAGGTGCCGCGGAGGCGATGCCCGCCGGAAACGGCAGCTACCGGGGTGCCCGCGGCCTGGACCCCCATGTCATCGCCGACATCAAGAAAATGTTTGGCTTCGACAAACCTGCCCCGGAGCGTTTCCTCCTGATGTTGCGTGGCTACCTGACGTTCGACTTCGGCCGCAGCTTTTTTCGCGACAAATCGGTGCTACGACTGGTCGAAGAAAAGATGCCGGTTTCGATCTCGATCGGCCTGTGGTCCACGATTCTGGTCTATTTCATCTCCATTCCGCTTGGTATCGCCAAGGCTGTGAATGACGGCAGCCGTTTCGACGTGATCAGCAGTGCCGTGGTGCTGATTGGCTACGCGGTACCGGGTTTCCTGTTCGCCATTCTGCTCGTTGTGCTCTTCGCCGGTGGCAGCTTCGTGCAGTGGTTTCCGCTGCGCGGTCTGCATAGCATCGGCACCGAATCCTGGAGCTTTCCGGCCCGGGTCGCGGATTATTTCTGGCATATGGTGCTGCCGACCGTGGCACTTGTGGTCGGCGGGTTCGCCGGACTGACGGTGCTGACCAAGAATTGCTTCCTGGAGGAAATTCGCAAACAGTACACCGTTACCGCGCGCGCCAAGGGCGCCAGCGAGCAGCGCATCCTGTATCGCCATGTGTTCCGCAACGCGATGTTGTTGATCATCGCCGGATTTCCATCGGCTTTTATCGGCATCCTGTTTTCGTCTGCATTGCTGGTCGAGATCATCTTTTCGCTCGACGGCCTGGGGTTGCTGGGGTTCGAATCAGCGATCCAGCGCGACTACCCCGTGATGTTCGGCACCCTTTACATGTTCACATTGCTCGGCCTCCTGATGCAGATCGTCGGCGACCTGCTCTATACCGTCGTCGATCCGCGCATCGATTTCGAGGCCAGGCAATAGTGCACCTCTCGCCGCTGACCCGTCGGCGCCTGGCGATCTTCCGCTCCCACAAGCGCGGCTACTGGTCGCTTTGGATCTTCCTGGCATTATTTGGTGTGACTTTATTCGCTGAATTCATCGCCAACGACCGGCCGCTTCTCATCCGGTACAATGGACATTGGTATCTGCCGGTGTTCAAGGACTACAGCGAGGACACCTTTGGCGACGCGTTCATGCCAACTGGGGCGGACTACAAGGATCCCGAAGTTCAGGAGGCGATCAGGGCCCGCGGTTGGATGGTCTGGCCGGCGATCCGCTTCACCTACAACACGGTGTCCCGGGAACTGCCGACGCCCGCACCCTCCCCGCCCGACGCCAAGCACCTGCTGGGGACAGACGACCAGGCGCGCGACGTGCTGGCGCGCGTGATTTATGGTTTCCGGATTTCGGTCCTGTTCGGCTTTACCCTGACGGCGATCTCGTCAGTCATCGGCATCGCCGCCGGTGCCATCCAGGGCTATCGCGGTGGCCTCGTGGATCTGCTGTTTCAGCGGTTTATTGAGATCTGGTCTGGCATGCCGCAGCTCTATCTCCTGATCATCCTCGCCAGTATCATCACACCGAGCTTCTGGATCCTGCTGGTGTTTCTTTTGCTGTTCAGTTGGATGAACCTGACGGGCGTGGTGCGGGCCGAGTTCCTGCGTGGCCGCAACCTCGACTATGTCCGGGCCGCTAAGGCCTTGGGCGTGTCCGACACCGCCGTCATGTGGCGGCATATCCTACCCAATGCCATGGTAGCGACGTTGACGTTCCTGCCATTCACCTTGTCCGGTTCGGTTACCATCCTGGCCAGCCTGGATTTTCTCGGCTTCGGGCTGCCGCCGGGCTCGCCCTCCCTGGGTGAACTGGTGTCGCAAGGCAAGAACAACCTGCAAGCTCCCTGGCTCGGGATCACCGCGTTCGTCGTATTGGGTGGGCTTCTCACCTTGCTCGTGTTCATCGGCGAGGCGGTGCGCGACGCCTTTGATCCACGTAAGGCGCCGCGGATTGGGCCGCGCAGATGAGCCTGGTTACGGTCGAGAACCTAACCATTGCCTTTGGCGGCCGTCCCGTGGTGGATCGCGTTGGTTTCACGCTGGACCGCGGGGAGACGCTAGCGCTGGTGGGCGAAAGCGGCTCGGGCAAAACGCTCACAGCCTTGTCGCTGCTGCAGTTGCTGCCGCCGGGCGCCACTTGCAACGGTCGCATCGTGGTCGATGGGCAGAGCGTGATCGGCGCCGGAAACGGTCTGTTGCGGCGGTTGCGCGGCGGCGTCGCCGGAATGGTCTTCCAGGAGCCAATGACCAGCCTCAACCCGCTGAAGCGGATCGGCAAGCAGATCGCCGAGGCGGTGCGGCTGCACCAGCCCATCAGCCGGGAAGCGGCGCGAGTGCGCGTCGTCGAACTGCTCAACGAGGTTGGTTTCCCCGACGCGGCGCACCGTCTCGACGCATACCCGCATCAACTCTCCGGCGGACAGCGGCAACGCGTGATGATCGCGATGGCACTGGCAAACGACCCGCCATTGCTGATCGCGGACGAGCCGACGACGGCGCTCGACGTGACCATCCAAGCGCAGATCCTGCAACTGTTGGCGGCGGAAAAGACCGCACGAGGGCTGGCGCTGTTGCTAATCAGCCATGACCTGGCGATCGTGCGGCGCTATGCCGACCGGGTCTGCGTGATGAAGGACGGGGTGGTGGTAGAGTCGGGCCGGTCGCGGCGGTGTTCGATGCCCCGTTCCACCCCTATACGTGCATGCTTCTGGCCGCCGAGCCGCGCGGCCGGCCCTTGCCGCTGCGCCCGGCCGCCGCCACGCTGATCGACGGATCGGATGTGCGTGTGCATTTCCCAATCCGGCGCGGCGTCCTGCGGCGGACCGTGGGGCATGTTCGTGCCGTCGACGGCCTCGATGTTCTGGTCCGCGAGGGCGAGACCGTCGGGTTGGTTGGCGAGAGTGGATCCGGCAAGTCCACAATGGGCTACGCGCTGTTGCGACTGGTGGAGGCGCAGGGCTGTATTAGTTTCGACGGCGCCGATCTGGCCGACGTCGACAAAAAGCGGCTGCGGCAATTACGCGCGGACATGCAGATCGTATTCCAAGATCCTTTCGGCAGCCTGTCGCCGCGGATGACCGTCGCGGAGATTGTCGCCGAGGGCCTGTCCATTCATGAGCCGTCCCTCACGCGCTGGCAACGCGGCGTCCGAGTGGCGGAGGCGCTGCACGAGGTCGGCCTCGGCTACGATATCGGCGACCGCTACCCGCATGAGTTCAGCGGCGGCCAGCGGCAACGCATCGCCATCGCTCGGGCCATGGTGCTGAAACCCCGGTTCGTGGTACTGGACGAGCCCACCAGCGCCCTGGATATGTCTGTCCAGGCGCAGATCGTCGATCTGCTGCAGCAACTGCAAGCTGACCATCAACTCGGCTATTTGTTCATCAGTCATGATCTGCGGGTGGTGCGGGCGCTCGCGCACCGCATTGTGGTGCTGCGCCAGGGCCAGGTGGTCGAGCAGGGGCCGGCCGAGGAAATGCTTGCCAGGCCGCGACACGCCTACACGCGGGCCCTAATGGCCGCCGCCTTCACGCTCGATGCGGATGACAGCGGCGTGGTGGAGCAATGATCGACCCGTCGGCGGGGGGTGGAGCATGATCACGCCGAGCGGACGTTCAAGCTGAAAATACGCTGTCGCCTTGCCCGGAAGTTCGTAGCCCCCGCGACGAACTTCCGCGGCGCGGATCTACGCCACCGCCAGCCGCGGTCTTTGCGGGCTTGCTTGGGTCGTGGTGAGGAAGCCCGCAACCGCTTGCGGACGAATCGGACGAGATAGCAGAAATCCCTGCACCATGTCGCAGGGCGCAAAAGTGCAAGCTCCTCGGTTTCGACCCCCTCGGCGGTGACCACGAGCTTGAGCTGACGGCTCATCGCCAGGATCACACCGACGATGGCACTGGCGCTTTCACGCTCGGTCATATCGCTGATGAAGGACCTGTCGATCGTCGCATTGTCGGAATGAAATCGCTGCAGAACGAAAGACTGGAGAACCCGGTCCCGAAATCGTCCAACGCGAGATGCACCCCCAACGCCTTCAACCGTCGCAGGCTGTTGAGCGCGCGCTCAGTATCCTGCATCATCAATGACTCGGTGATTTCCAGTTCCAACCGAGCGGCACTTAAGCCCGTTTCCTGCAGCACCGCCTGGACGGTGTCTGCAAAATCGTCGCCAATGAACTGTCGCGCCGAGACGTTAACCGCGACGGTACAAGGCTTCGGCCACGATGAAGCAGCGAGACAAGCGGTACACAACGCCCACCGTCCAAGCGGCACGATTAGACCGGTCGCCTCTGCGATCGGAATGAATTCCCCGGGAGAGATGGCGCCCCGTACGGGATGCCACCAGCGCATCAGCGCTTCGAACGATACGACCGCTCTGTTCGCGCATAGGAACTGCGGCTGGTAGACAGGTTCGAACGATTCCTCGGCGACGGCCTGGCGCGGGTCGTGCTCCATGCTCCGGCGTTCCTGCTGGATCTTATCCATGCCACTTTCAAAGATACAGAAGCCGCCGCGGCCGTTCGCTTTGGCCTGGTACAGCGCGATGTCCGCGTTACTGATCAGAACCTCCGCGGTCGCGCCGTCGCGCGGCCCGACCGCGATGCCGATACTTGCACCAATCCGCGCCTCGAAATTGCCTAGGTCGAACGGCAGCGAGAGGTAATCGATCAAACGACGAGCGAGTTGGGCAGCCACCTCGGCGTCCTGGATCCCGGCCAGCAACAGAATGAACTCATCGCCGCCGATACGCGCCGTGGCATCAGAATCGCGAACGTGGGTCCGTATCCATTCTGCGACCAGTTGCAACAGGCGGTCGCCGGCTTGATGAGTCGTTCACCGCCTTGAACCGGTCCAGGTCCAGGCAGAGCACAGCCAGGATGTCGCCGGCGATTTCGGCAACGCGATGAGGTCACGCGGCAAGGCTCGGTTTGGCATCCCGGTCAGGACGTCGTGATGAGCCAGGAAGCAAATCTTTGCCTCCGCGGCCTGGCGCTCGCCGATGTCGCGCAGAGCCGTAACGACGGCTGTCCCGCCGGCTAAGGCGATACTGCGGGACAACACCTGCACCGGTAGTCGTTGCCCGGAGGCACCGATAATCTCGCATTCATCGACGCAATGACACCCACTGCGCCGGCGGGTCCGCCCAGGAACGTCGCGAACCGCTCGCCCCTCACCGCCGAGAGTGGCCGGCCGACCAGGGAACAGAACACACGGTTTGCATCCAAAACAAGTCCGTCGCGATGAATCGCCAAGGGCTCGAACGTACATGTCAGCCAGTTCGCGCAACCGTTCGTTCTCGCGATCGATCAGACTCGCCGCACGGCGGTCGATTGCCGCGCCGATCAACCCTAACGCCGCCGTCACCCCCGCCTCGCAAACGACTACGACAACGATCGGCTGGGACGCGATGTCTCCGGGCCTCTCGATCTCCTGACCCCAGTCGGAGAACGACAGTATGGAGGTAAGCGATCCGCCGGCCACCAGGACCAGGCTGGTGGCAATCAATCCGGCCGCCGCCAAATGACCCACCCAGGTATTGTCGGCCCCGGCCTCCCAGAAACCGATAGCGGCAAGTGTTCCAGTGCAGGCCATGGAGACAAGGATGCCACGTAGATCATAGCCTAGCGGCGCCGGCGCGGCCAATCCGCTCATGCTGATAAACGTCATGACAGATGGTCCGCCGGAGATCAGCGCCCCGGCCAACGCTCCGTCGCGAATAGTGCGGGTTCTGCGAGCGGCGATCACCGCGACCAGGGTCGCGGCGCCTCCCTCGACCAACCACGGCTGCACCAGGGACATGGCCGAGAACCCAGGCTCCATAACCGGGTAGAATGCCTTGAAACAGGGAACGCCCCCCACGCGGTCACCGCGACAACCCCTGCAAATCGCCAGGGGCTGGAGGCACCGTCGGCGGCGGGACGTGGCGCGGGACCGGGTGAAACCGGCATGAACCGCACGGCCAGCATGGACAAAATGCAAGCGACTACCAGCCAGGCCGTAGAGTTCCAGGAGGCATTCGCGAGCAGCTCACCCATCTGCGCCAATCCCACGTTTCCATCCTTCAGAAACGATGAACGTTTGGTTAATGGATGGCTGATTGCCGGCACGGTGGGCAATTCATCTTTCATCAATTTTAGTGCGTCATGCTGGTGAAGTCACAGGAGCAGGCATGACGGAGGTTCTGAGGTTACCGACACACGGTTTTGCTCAGCCTGAATGAGCCGGCGGGGAATGTTTTATCTATTGGTTTGAAGTCATAATTCGCGCGCTTGGGATGGTATGCCCAATTTCGCGTTTCGGGGGCTTGGCTCCGCCATCGAAACGCTGGACGACACGATTGCGCTCTGGCCGGATTGCCGTCGTTCTGGCAGCCCTGAATTGTTCTGTCGTGGCTGACTGTTTCCCCTTGCCAAGGGGCATCGTTGCAACTGCAAGAGCTACAAATTCTTGGCAGGGATTTTCTGCAACCGCCGCTGACCGGGGAGCCCGTGGTCGCGGTCGTCTAAGCCTCAAGCGGCCCGAAGTCGCGCCAGGGCCAAGCAATTGAACACCGTCCGGCGTGGCGGCGTTCGGGTAGTCGCATGCGTCGTCGGCAGCCAGTCGCTCGCCGCCGAAGCGTTTCAGTTGGTCATCGCGGCGGACGGCGCCGATGGCCAGCCCGTGATCGCCGCGGCGCAGGCAAACCACGCGCTGTGCGTCACCGCCAATGTGGAGGCGGTGCGGATCGGCCAGTGCACAATGGCGATCCGCTCCTCCGGCAAAGTCGAGATCTTCGTCAACAAGCAAGCCGCCGCGGAATCCGGCATCGAATTCGCAACGGCATTTCGTATGATGGTGCACGAACAATAATCAGCTGGCCGTCCATCGGTGCGCCCCGGCACGCCTGCCTCGCCGCTGTGATGTTGGCACTGCAGGGTGCATTTGGTCCCGTGGATGCGCAATCGCCCGACAACGGCATAGTCGGCAGAGATATTCAACGAGCCTGTGACCTCGTCGGCCACCGGGCGGCCGCAGCTCGTTTCCGAGGCCCCGGCCAACATGGAGATCATTACGCAGGACGAGATCCGCCGTTCGGGCGCAACAACGATCCCCGATGTGCTGGCATTCCTTCCCGGCGTCTATGTCCGCCGTTACGGTATTAATGACTTCGATGTTGGCATCCGTGGCTACGACCAGCCATACAATCCGCGCCTGCTCGTCCTGGTCAACGGCCGAAAGGTGTTCGAGCAGGCATAGGGTCACGTGCCGTGGGCGGAGATCCCTGTCCAACTAGAGGAGATTCGTCAGATCGAGGTGATCAAGGGACCGAACTCCGCGCTGTATGGCTTCAATGCGGTCAGTGGCGTGATCAACATCATCACGTATGACCCGATGATCGATGCCGTCAACGCCGCGACTCTGGGCGGCGGCACTCAGAGTTATCTGGACAGTTCGGCCGTGGGTACCGGCAAGCTCGGCGATACCGCCGGGGTCGACTATCCGTGGGCGGCATGCAGGCGAAGGACTTCGCACCCGGCCAGCTCGATGCCGCCGAGGCCGCCTCACGCGAGTCGCCGCAGACCGCCACGTTCAACATCGAGGCGAAGGCGCGGCCAACCCCCGAGGTCGAGACCTTCATCGAAGCGAACGCGGCCGACAGCCGTTACGCCGAGGAGGCCTTTACCGGCACCTTCGACACCATGTCCCGGCGGACAAATCCATTCTGGGTGGGTGGGAGCGTTGATACTCCGTTGGGGCTGTTGAGCCTGAGTGCTTATCGCAATGAAGCCCGGGTTCGATCGATGAAACGGCGTTGGCGTCTATCTCGAACTGGTTTCGTCAGACGATCTACGTCGCCAGGCCAGCTTGTTAATGAAGCCGGCGTCCGATCACACCGTCGGCATTGGCCTGGAATATCGCGACAACGCAGTGTTCTCCCCTGGCTTCGTGCCCGGTACGATCGGCTATCAGGTCTATTCGGCCAGCGCGATGTGGAACTGGCAGATCGTCCTGAATTTGGCTCTGACCAACGCGGTCCGTACCGATACCTTGGCATTGAACTACAGCGGCACCCCTGCCGCCGGCTCGGGGTTCAGTCGGGCCGATTACAACGATGCGGGCCTCACCGAGGTCAGCTTCAACACTGAGCTGGTCTATGAGGCGACCGAACAGGACACGATCCACCTGACGGTGGCGCACGGGGTGCAACTGCCGAGCCTGCTGGAATTCGGTCAGCAAGCCCCGTTCGGGACCTTCGGACCCGTGGTGGTCGCCGGCAGTCGAAGCATGCGGCCGACCATCGTGCATAATGTCGAGGCGGACTACGATCGCGCCCTCCCGCCGTGGCACGCAACATTGCGAATGGCGCTGTTCGCTCAGCGCAATGACGATCAATAGCCAACCATTCTTCTCGGCGGTGCAGTTCGGCCCATCCGGCCCTCCGCTGTTGTTGACGACGAATGTCGGCAGCAGTTATGCGTTGGGTGGCGAGATCGGGCTGCGGGGTCAGTCGCCGGCCGGCATACGCTGGGGCGCCAGCTATGCCCTGGTGTCAACGACCAATCACACGACGCTCAATCAAGGCCGCGTTACCAACCAGCGCGATTGATTATGCGGCAAGTGTGCCGCGCTACGTCGTCGACGGCAACCTCGGTACACATGGGGTCGCGTCGAACTTGATCTTCAGGCGCGGTGGCATCGAGCTACCTCGACTACCGCGGTACGGCTACCAGCATCTATCTCGAGCCGATCGAGGTGCGGAACTATCTGACGATGAACCGACGTGCCGGCTACAACTTAACCGACAGCGTAACTCTGTCGTTGACGGGACAGCAATTCAACACATCGCGTCTGTATCAGACAGCCGCCCCGCCGGTCGAACGCCAACTGATTGTCAGCCTGACCGCGCGGTTTTGACCGCGATCACGCTGCTGGTAACACTTCCGGTCTTCGCTATCGAACCACCGCCAACACGATTTCCACCGCGATCATTACCAGGATGATGATCTCCAGCACTTCCGACCGACTGGCATGAGCTTCGTCATAGAGCGCGGTGTAGGTGTCCCGGATGATCGACAGCTTTCGGTCCACCGCCGCGCTGACGGTCGGAACGCGGTACAGGTCGAGCGCGGCAGCATAAATACGGGCGAGGTAGACGTCCTCGGTCACCTGCAGCGCGTTGTCCACTTTCTCGGTCAATTCCGTTACTTCGGCGACCAGTGCGTACAGCCGCCGAGCCAGGTCGGCAAAGCGGCGGGCGCCCGGGAGGGCCCAGCGGCGCCTTGTGGCCTCGACCAAGTCGTACATACGCGGCAACTCGGCGTCCAGCAGTTCGTCGTAGTAACGCATCTCCAGCAACTGGGCGTTCGCCACCTCCAGTACATCGATGACGTCGGCATCGCCGCGGGGCTCATAGATGAACGCGCGGTCCCACGTGAGCACGACCAGGTCATCGGTATAATACGAATACCGATGGCGCAGCAGGTCGCGCGTCGCACCCTCCGACAGCGGCCGCTGCTCGCCAGACAGCAGCGGAACGAGATCGAGACGCTCGGTCAGCGCCTCGGCGGTCATCGGCTCGCTGAACGTGTTGGCGACGCCGACCAGGTAATCCTCTTCCAGAGTCTCAGGGGTCGGACGGATCAGTGCGTCGCCCACGCCTTGTCGCACGCGGTTCAGCAACTGGGTCCACAGCGCGAGCGCCGGGGCCAGCCCGACGGTGCGGTCTATCGCGTTGACCTGCTGCGAAAAGGTTGCCCACGAGAGATCGGCGACTGGTACGCGCAACGCCGATACTGACCACGCCGAACTCATACAGCCGAGCGGTGACGGTCGCTTGCGCCGAGCCGGCAGGCAGCGGCAGCTCGATGGTGCCGAGGCCGATCGCCACGGGTGGCACGCCGAAAGCCACCGCTTTGGCGGGCGTTGTGGTGAGCCGCCCGCGGGAGCTTCCGGTGCGCACGGTACGTGCCCAGGTCTCCTCGGCCTTGGCCAAATCTATGGCGTAGGCGACGTCGAACAGTCGATAGGCGAGGATGGCACCGGTTGCCACGTCCAGCGTCCGCATTGCTTGGCTACCCAGCTTGCTCCGCCAGGAACCGCTTGGCGTTCGCGGGATCGATCAGCGCGTGCACCTGGAAGGTGGCGGGGATGATGTCCGCCCAGGCGTTGAGGTGAGCGTGCAGCGTTTCGTTGGACGAGACATCGAAAAGGACCACGGCTCCGCGGCCGACCTTCGCGTGGACCAAACGAACCTCGCCTTTGTCGATGAGGGGCTGGATCCAGTTCCAGTAGCTTTGTCGCGCGCCGGTTACGCTGGACGGGCGCTCGGGGCGGGGTTCGCTGATCACCAGAAACAGCATGATGCTTCCTCGTTGGGTTCGCGGAAGACTAGCCGGTTCAGCCTCGGTTTGAAGCCCCGGCCCCTAGGCGCACGCCCCA
>CAVTFL010000028.1:0-83007 GCA_963733925.1 uncultured Alphaproteobacteria bacterium
TGACGATCTCGGCGATCCCTATGCCGGCATCGATCTGGATGCGCGACGGCCGCGCCGGGATCGAATGGGGAATCTATGGCGTGCCCGAGACGTTTGTGATCGACGGCAAGGGCATGTGCGGCTGCGCTATCCCGAGCCGATCGTCGGCAACGCGCTCAGCGAAACGATCCTGCCGGCCATCGAACAGGCCCGCAAAGCCGGCTGACATTCAGGTTTTGGAAACCATAAGCTGCAAGGTTCTCCCGGCGTTCGGAGAATCCGATCCTTGCAGATCAGCGCCGCCAATCTTCTTGTCGCAGGCCAGCAGGCCGTGCGCCCCGGCACGGCGCAGCCGGCGTACGACGGCAGCGCCGCGAAACCCGAATTCGCTTCGCTCGATTTCAAGCAGATGCTGCAACAACCCGCGGCGGCCAGTGTCGCGCCTGCTGCGACACAGCCGCTCCAGCGCAGACATTCCAGCGCATGGGCTCCCAGCTCGACATTCGGATTTGAGCGTTTTTGCCACCGGGTACCGCGGGCATCCTGCCCGCATTTGGTCGAGGCGCCTGCAGCAAAAGCGGGCGTGAAACCTGCGTTCATCGTGGAAGAGAATTCCGTGCTCGGCATGTTGACGTGTGTCGTGCTTGAGTTCACGCGACAAACATTCGCACCTCCAGCGGACCACACGCCGGAATTCATCATGTCCTCAGACAGGTCTGGGCATCCTGCGCGAAGCCTGTTACAACGCCGGTACTCCCCGACGCTTCCCCATTCGAACATTCGCAGGACTTGCGGAACCATGGCCTGAGCGGGGCGTTATGCATGCGCCCTGATTGCGCCGGAAGGGCTCTGACTGCCTCGTGAATGGCAGCAAGAGCGCCGTTTCATGCGGTTTTAGTCGTCACGGCGGGAAGAAGCCCGATGGCCGTGATTTTGATTGTCGAAGACGATGCCTTCATCCGCCAGATCGCGGAGATGATGATCCAGGACTGGGGTCACACCACGCTTGCGGCCAGCGACCAGGAAGAGGCGCTCCTGCTTCTGGATTCGCCCTCAACCCATCGATGCGCTGTTCACCGATATCTATCTCAAGACGGCGGTTCTCGGCGGCTGCGACCTGGCGCATCGCGCGATCGAGCTCCGGCCAGAGCTGCGCGTGCTCTACACGACGGGCAATGCCGTGACCGACAAGATGAAAGCTCTGTTTGTCGAGGGCTCCGGCTTCCTCTGCAAGCCCTATACGGAACTGCAGCTCCACAACTCCGTCGAAGTCATGCTGGCGGCCTAACTTTGAATTCGCGCCACATGCACGAGGAACGAGTGACGATGGCCGAATCGATCAGGGAAGAAAACCGTATCCGATATTGCCGCAAGCGACATTGTCGAGACCGTGCCCAGCGCGCTGATCATTCTCGACCGGAATCTGAACATCACCTCCGCCAATCGCGCCTTCTACCAGACCTTTCGCACCAGCCCGGACGAGACCGAGGGCTGCCTGATCTACGATCTGGGAAACCGGCAATGGGACATTCCGGCGCTGCGCACCCTGCTGGAAAGCGTCATCCCCCATCGCGCCTCGGTCGAAGGGCTTCGAGGTCGAGCATGATTTCCCCACCATCGGCCGGCGCACCATGCTGGTCAATGCGCGCAAGATTTTCCGCCCCGGCGATCATGACGGCTTCATTCTTCTCGCCATCGAGGACGTCAGCGAGGAGCGCGCCGCCCGCAAGGAAAGCAATCGCAACTGGCAATTGACCCAAAGCATCGTCGACACCATCCGCGATCCGCTGGTCGTGCTGGAAAACGACATGACGATCGTCACCGCAAGCAAGGCGTTCCTGACCATATTCGGGATCACCGAGGCGGAGACCCATGGCCGCCGCGTTTCCGAACTGGGCCAGCACCAATGGGACGTGCCGGCGCTGCGCCATCTGATGGAAAAGGTGCTGCCGGAAAACAAGCCGATCGAGAATTTCGAGATCGAGGACGATTTTCCGGGCCTCGGCCGCCGCGTCTTCAACCTGAATGCCCGCAAAATCTCGCAGCCCGGCAACCACGCCCACCGCATGCTGCTGGTGTTCGAGGACATCACCGACCGCAAGCAGCGCGAGCGCGACGCCGCAGATGCTGACGAACGAAATTTCGCACCGGATCAAGAACAATCTGCAGATCGTCGTCGGCCTGATCGCCTATGAAACCAAATCGATCAGCCGCGCCCTGCGTTCAGGGCTACAAGGCGATGCAGGCGCGCATCGGCGCCATCGCCCAGCTTTACGACCTGATCTCGCATTCCAGCCGCGGCCGGACCATCGCCATGGACGCCTATCTGGGGGAAATCGCCAAGCCCATGTCGGCGAGCCTGCTTGGCGACAAGTCGGGCATCAAGATCGGGTCAAGGCCGCGGCGCTGGAGATCGATCCCGACCGCGCCGTGCCCTTCGGCCTTCTGGTCAACGAACTGGCGACCAACGCCATCAAGCATGCCTTTCCCGGCGGCGCCGGGCATGTCGTGCTGAGCGTGGAGCAGGTCGGGCGACGAGATCGAACTGACCGTCGCCGATGACGGCGTCGGGCATGAAGGACAAGGTCGTGGCGAAGATCGCCGAGAAACGCGGCTCGGACTATGTGGCCATCTTCGTCCGCCAGCTGGGCGGCACGCTCGTCGCGTCGGGGTCGGAGAAAACCGGCACGACCGTCTCCGTGCGATTCCCGCTGTTTCTCGCCCCGCCGGTGGATGTCCAGCCTTTGGCGGCGTAGGGCGCATTTCGTCGCGAGTAATCAAAATTGCGCGCGGCGCACGCATCGCAGTTGTCACCCTCTTCGCCTTGTAGAGGTCTTCCACTTCATGCGCGAAGCCGTGTCGCGGGTCATCGACGGCCGGCCGCACGGCGGGGCCTTCCAGATAGCGTATACCCGAATGGATGGAAATGAGGACCAGGCTCGTCGACCGCAGTCCGAGAACAAATGAATCGATCGCGCCGGCCTGTGCCTCCCTCGCGACCTCTCTCAGCCGCGAAATCGATTGCAGCTCGTCGTCTTTGCTCGCCGAGGGCGGCTCCCACACCGTGTGCTCCTGTTCCGGCGAATCGCGCACTCACGCCCTGCCACCGGTCGACGGCGCAAAACACCCGATAGGCCCTCCTCGACAGCTTCGGCAATTCCTGCGAAGCCTGATATGCGGGACACCGTGATCGATGCCGAACACCACGAACGCAAAGTCGCGCGTGATCTCGTCAGGAGCCTGCCGGAGCGCGGCCGAATAATCCCGCCAGATGCGGGGGTGGGCAACGGTCGTGAAATGCACCGGCACCGCCAGAATGATCCGAAGGCCGGCCGCGCGCAGGCGCGCGGAGCGTTCGACACATTCGCGCAGCACGCGGTCGTCAAGAAACGCCTGATCGCTTTCGCCTGTCCGCCGTACAGAAGCCGCACGCCACCTCTGCCGCCGGGGCTGGAGACCGCAGCACCGGTTGACAAAGATAGGTCAGCACGACGTTCTTCATCGAAATCCCAAATCGGCCGATACGCAAATGTCAGCTCTCGCGAAGAAACACGCATCCGCGAATCCGGGCCGCCGCCGAGATTGAGACGAAGCATGCGTTCCGCGCCAGACGGCGACGCAGGCCGCGCAGCGGGCCGGCTGTCCGACGTTACGACAGTTTCCATACCTTCCCGTTCGAGCAACGCGCCCAGCTCGGCTTGCTGTGCTGCGCCAACGGGCATCGACGCGAGCCCGACATGGGCGACGAGATTTCGCAGCGCGACCTGCTCGCCATTTTCGCCGAACAGACGCTTGCACACTTCTTCGGAGATTGACGCGCATTTGAATTCGGCCTCGGCGGCCGAGAGTTCGCGGAACATGATCAGATAGGAAAAATTCTCGAAGCGGCAGAACGTGTCTCCGGGCTTCAATGCGCGGCGGATGGCGGCTTCGAAAAACATCTGCACATGCTGCGCCATGCGCTCCCACTTCGATCCGAAGCGCTCCTTGAGCCCGGTGAGATTCCGAGCAGGTAAATTTTGCCGGCGGACGCAATGGGATGGGGACGCATCGGCCATGACGATGCCCCGGCTAGGTGCCGACGGAGACGCCCGTGGCCGCGAGCGGCGCGGCAGAGGATGGGAACGAAGGAGCGAGAGAAGCTCGTCGGGCGAAAATGGCTTCTGCAATATCCGTGCGCGCCGAATTTGGCGGCGATCGAAAGAAAATCGTGACCTTTGCGCGCGCCGCTTGCGCTCATGGCATACACGGTGACATCGGGAAAGCGCCGCTTCAGTTCGATGAGCGTTTCAAGGCCTTCCTTGCGCGGCATCAGAATGTCGAGCAACACGATGTCGGCGCGGTTTGCAGCCAGCGACGCCAGCGCGGTTTCGCCCTCCGGGGCCTCACTCACCGCGTAGCCGTTGTTCTCGAGAATGATCCTGGCGGCGTCCCGCACGAGACAATCGTCGTCAACCACCAGAACTGTCGCGATTGCGTCCGGCATGGCCATCCTCATCGAGTCAAACGATCCGCGTCGGCGGCACGAGGACCGGAATAACCGGATCGAAGTCTAAGCCACCGTGTTTAAGGAAAGACAAACAAGCTTAGCAGTATAATTCCTTGACGAAATATGAATCGGATGTTCCGTCGACCGGCCGAGTGACAGAGGCGCATTCGCGGGATTTGTTGAGTTCACCGCCGATTAACGGATGTCGGCGTCTTGAACTTCGTCGGCAGGAAAGGATTGCGGTGGATGCTTTGCGCGCTCTAATCAAGACGGGAACAACGCCACGCGGGCTTATTTGCAGCTGTAACACTGGCGTGGAATACGATACGCAAACGAAGCGCCAACCTGGACCAATCCGGGACTCCGCCAATAGCCGACCGACGGATTCCAATCCGCGGTCCGCTCTGCCAGCCGCCAGGACGCGGCAAATGTATCGGTTGGACGGCGCTCTATACCCGACGCGAAGCCTGCAAGGCCTGAGACAGCGGTTCATCGCGCGACGCGCGACGACTACGCTGCCCTGATCGACCTTCAACACAGCGATGGTCTTCCGAAGTCGGAGATGATCGCCATCGTTCACCGCCTGGCGGGCACGGCCGGCATGTTGGGGTACACGGCGATCAGCGCAATTGCGGGCCGGCTTGACGACGAGCTGGCGGAAGGAGACGCGCACGGCAAACGAGACATGCGGGATCTGCTGGCGACGCTTGAAGAAACCGATCTCGCCGAACGGAGAGAACAGCTGAGCAGTCAACGGCGAATTTTGCCTTTGGCCAGAAGCGCCGCCCGCAACTCATCCAGATTGGGCGGCTTGCCGAGCAGACAATCGACATCGTCCGGCGTCTCGCCATCGGCGTTCATGCGCCGCCCCCAACCCGTCAGAAGGATGACCTGGTGTCGACGGCGGAACTCGTCTTGACGGCGCGTGGCGACTTGCTGGCCGTCCACATACGGCATGCCGAGATCGGTGATCACAAAATCGAAGGGTTGCCCGTTGCTTGTGCGTTTCGGAATGTGTCGATGCCGTTCTGACCGCCCTCCGCCGTGACGATCGTGTGGCCGTCGAGCTCCAGACACGATGCGCATGGATTCAAGCACGAATGGATCGTCATCGACGACAAGAATGCGCGATGCGGGCGAGTTCGATCTGACGGCCGCTCGTCCGCGGCCCGACAGGGCACCAGGACCGGCGAACACGCGAGAAAGACAAGCCGCACCATCGTCCCCTTCCGATCTGCGCTTTCAATCGCCGATCTCGGCGCTGTGGCGCTGCGACCATGCCATAGACCATGCGCCATGCCGAGACCCGTGCCGCGCTCGCCTTTCGTGGTGAAGAACGGTTCGAAGCAGCGGCGGCTCGTCTCTTCGTCCATGCCGATGCCGCTGTCCACAACTTCGATTTCGACATGCGCGCGGCGTCGGCTGTCTGTGTCGCGCTCGGTTCGCACGGTCAGCGTGCCGCCTTCCGGCATGGCATCGACGGCATTGAAGATAAGGTTGGTCAGCGCTTCGCGGATTTCGCCTTCCGCGCCCATGATCGGCGGCAGATCGGGGCCAGTTCGGTCTTCAACTCGATGACGATGCCCAGCTGCTGCTGAATGTCGCTCCAGCGCGCGCGGGTCAGATCGACCACCTGCTGCACGAGCTGGTTCAGGTCGAGCGGCGCAAGCGCCATTTCCGGTTCGCGCTTGCGGCTAGAACTCGCGCATCCGGCCGACCGTGGCGCTGACATCGTCCACGACCCGCTTGACGGTTTCGAGATAGTTGCGCATGCGCGGCGTGAGATCGGATTCGCGTCTCCAAAAGAGATTGGTGTGCAGCGCCATGGGCGACATAGCGTTGTTGATGTCGTGCGCGATGCCGCTGGACATCTGGCCCAGCGCGCGCAGGCGCTCCTGTTGCATCAGGTCGCGCAGGCTCGACACCATCTTGCCGAAAGTCGAAACCAGTACGCCGACTTCATCGGTGCTCTGCTGTGGTCGGCAGCTCCACGTTCAGATCGCCCTGCGGTGACGCGTGAAGCGGCACGCGCGATTCCGCGGATTGCATTGGAAATCGTCGCGTTGAGCCGCATGGAGAGCGGCACGGCGATCAGAAGCGAGCCCATGACCGCAAGTGACATGAGCCCGCCGACGCGCAGCAGCTGCGTCATCAGCGGATCGATGATCCGCCACGAGATAGATGGTACCGACGGCGTTGCCCGCCTGCATAACGGGCCGCGACACCATGAGCTTGTCGCCGCGATGATCGACGCCCGAGGCGGCGCGTTCGGCGGCAACAACCCGCGGACGTCGCTCCTTGCTGCGTATAGCTGGCGAACAACCAGCCCTTGCGCGCCATAGGCGCCGGCGGCGGCGATTTCGCGGTTCGCCTTGAAGCGCGTCGAGATATTCGCGCGCGGCGGCCGCGTCGCCGAATACCAGCGGCGCCGTCAGACTGGCAGACAGAACGTCGGCCTGCACCGCTACGTCCTGGCTTCGGCGGGTCTCGTAGCTGTTGCTGCTGTAGAAGGCGACGATGGCGCCGACGAACAGTTCGGCGATCGCGCAGGTGAAAACCGTGACCAGAACGAGCTTCCAGCGAATCGAAAGATTGCGCGTCCAGTTCATGGTTCGTGTTCCGCGCTAGCTTCGGGCTTCACGGAAAGCGCGAGGCTGAGCAGATGCGAGCTGATCGTAGATACCGTTCTGCGCGGCCGCCCGGTCGTCGATCGTGAAGCGCACGCGATTGTCCTGGACGACGAAATCGACGATGCCCGTCGTCCGCGCGGAATGGCCGTCGTCCGTCACCGTGAGCACGCCGGCTCCGTTCACGGCCTCCGAGCGCCTGGTGCAATCGGCGGCTCGTCGGAGCCGCCGACATAAAGGATATGCGCAAGCCGAATTGCGCCCGACGGCTTTCATGCGGCGAACCACGATCGGGCGTTCGCCGATATGCTGGCCCTCCACAACGTTGTCCAGCACCTCGCCGAACGGGTCGGCGCCGACCACGCAAAGCACGACCGGGCTCTGCGGCGTCTCGAATGCCGATTTGGCCATTCGACGAAAGATGCCGAATTTGGCGAGGTAGGCGGCCTTGACGCTGTATTCGAGCGACGCGGGAGCCGCGGCGATCCGGCGCGAAGCCCCATCAACCGGTCGGCGATCAGGAATCGCCGCCGAACCGACACGCCTCTGTTCAGAATGCCCATCCGACACTCGCGATAGAAGCTGCGCGGTACTTCGTTGGACCCGGCGGTGGTGGCGAATTCCGGATGACGGTCCTGCAGGAGGTTGAATCCGGCAACCGAAAGCTCGACACCGTTCGCAGACGTTCCAGGCGATCCGCGCGTCGAGTTCGACATAGGCGGGCACGCGGATCGGGCAGCGCGCCGACATTGCGCAGAGCGATATCCAGTTTCAGATCATGCGGCAGGTCCATGGATGAGCGAGCGATGCCTGATACGGGGGATCGTCGCCGGCTGCCTGCGTACCCAGCAGCTGGCTGCTGCCGCGGCTCGAACCGCAGATCCTTCTGCTCGAAATTGAAGCCGGCCGAGAGCCGCCACCAGTCGAAAGACACCGTAGGTGCCCCAGAGTCTCCGCGCCGTAGGAGTTCCCTTCCATCTTGTTGCCGTAGACGAGCGGGAAAGCGGGTCCGGGCGAGAATTCGATGCTGCGAAGATCGTTATAGTCGTTGTAGTAGGTCGACAGCGAGAACGACAGGTTCGGCAACGGCTCCGCGCGGTAGCCGGCTTCATAGGCAACGAGTTTCTCCGACTGGAAATCGCCGCCGGACAGAACGGTGAACTGACCCGCCAAGCTCGTTCAGGTCCCGGTCCCAGAGCGACGGTGCGCGAACCGCGCGCGAAACGGCCGCCCAGAACAGGTCGCTGTTCGTCGCTTTCCAGGAAAGACGGACATTGGGCAGGACCTGCAGCCCGACAAAGGGATCGTCCTCGAGCTTGGCGCCGACGATCAGCTTGACGAAGTCGCTGACGGAAATCGTGTCCTGAACGAAGCCGTTCGAGAGAGTTCTGGTGGTCTTGGGCGGAAGAAACTTGATGGTTGGCGTGTTCGTGAACTGGTCCTGCATGAGACGGAATGCCGCCGCCCCAGACGATGTCCTGCGCCGCGCCCCAGGAGAAGCTGTGCTGGACGTCGAGATCGTAGGTGCTCAGCGAATCGCCCAGGCTGCCGGGAACATAGAGCGTGTTGTAGTCGTAATAGGCCTGGACCTGCAGCGTCCGCAGCCGCCGTCGAGAGTCTGGTTCCAGCGCGCCGAGCAGATTGTGGCCGCCGATGACGGCGTTCGGGCCGCATCGCCTGCATCTTCGCTGCCGGTGAATATGTCGCCCTGCACCGTCACCTGCGCGTCGCCGGCGTCCAGTCGAGCCGGAATCCGCCCTGAATTTGTGCCAGCCGTCATCGGCGCTCAGCGCCGGTCGGCGTGACGTCCGGCGCCCTGATTAAATCCCTCGCCATAAACGCGCAGTGTCGCGTCGTCGCCGATCTTGCCGCCATATTGCGCGCTTCCGCCAAGATCGATGATTGCCGGCCTCGACCTTGACAGCACCGCCCTGCGTGTCGGCGGAATTGCGCGTGATGATATTGATGACGCCGTTGACCGCGTTGGCGCCCCAGAGCGCCGCGCCGGGGCCGCTGATCACTTCGATCCGGTCGATATCCTCGGGCAGCACGTACTGCATGTCCCAGAACACGCCGGCATAGAGCGGCGTGTAGACGCTGCGTCCGTCGATCAGCACCAGCAGCTTGTTCCGGCGCCGTTGGACGTGTTGTGCCGTTGAAGCCGCGCGCCGTGATGGCGTAGCTGCTGGCGCTGATCTGGGCGACCTCGAGATTGGGCGCCAGCCGCAGTATCTCCGGGATGCTGGTGGCGCCGGAGCGGATGATGTCGTCATGGGTGATGACATAGATCGCAGCGGCCGCGTCGCTCAGCGGCTGGGCCGTCTTGGACACCGACGTGATCTGGATATTCGCGAGCTCGTCGATCGAGAGGTGCTGCAACTCCGCGACCGTCTGCGCAATTGAGAACCAGAGTCGATAACCACCAATACACCCAGCGTCAAAAATAAAGATGACAGCAGAAGCGCGCGGTCCCAGTGAATTTTCCTTGATTTTGACAGATGTATCTGCGATTTCTTTGAGAAATGCAGCGCATTACCTAGCCCTGCTGTAGCCAGTGCTTCCCGATTACTTCAAACCGATAATGGTTAATGTGCGATGAATTTGCGCGACAGTGGTTCACGAATGCAGAGAGAGAGGACACACAATTCAACCTGACGTTGCGGCCGCGGGCATGACCATCAATCGGCCACCACCCGCGCGAATATCATCGCGCCGTGCGGATCGTCGCCGTAACTCTGTTCGAGCACACCCGGCACAAAATCGAAATCGTAGGAAGCGCCGAGCCCGAACTTCCAGTGATCCGCCACCCTCCAATCATGAATGGCGCCCAATGTCAGTTTGGCGACGCGCTCGATGGTACTGCTCGGCGCGAGTTCGTTGTTCTCTTCCCATTCTCCCCGCGCGAACAACGTCCACGGATCGCACGGTTTGTATTCGCTTTCCAATAGTACGCCGTTCAGATTCATACCGTCGCTCAGTTGTTTTTCGCCCCACGCCAACGTCGCGGCAAGCGATAAATCGTTGCCCAGCGGCAGCACATACGTTGCACTGGCGGTCGAACGGTTTTCGTCGATGGTCGGCGTCAGCTGTTCGGGACTGACGAGATGTCCCCACGACGCCTGCAGCGACCAGTTCGCGTCCGGATTCCAGCTGAGGCGCGCCGACGTCGAATCGAGATCGATGGGATCGAAATCGAAACGGTACTGATCCGGCTCGCGGCCGGTGAACTGCGAGACTTCGAGCTTCCAGTCATCGTGCACGAAATCCCGCCGTCAGCACACCGAAGGTGATGTGCGTGAAATCGAGCCAGTGATGGGTGATGGGCGCTTCGGGAATATCCATGCCCGAGACGCGGTGCATGAAGGCCGGTGGGCCGAGCGCCGGCTCGCCGGGATATCCGAAATACAGGAACGCGCTGTTGCCGCTCGCCAGTCGATGGCTGTAGGTGGCTGAGAGCTCCATGAACAGATTGTGCGGATGCTGCCGATCTACGAGCGGCGTCACGCCATTGGCGGTTTCGCCGGTCGCCAGCAGCAACGGATAACCGCTCTTGCCCATGAACGGATCGGGGCTCAGCATGGCGCGCAGATTGAGCGTGTCGCCGTCTGCGAAGTCTCGCCGTGCAGCGCCCATCAGCATGCCTGCCGCAAAGTTCTTGTCGCCGCCGCGCGGGCCACTCTGGCTGTCGTAGATCCCGAGCAGCAGCATATGGCCCATCAACGCCCAGTCGCCGAGCATCGCGTGCAGTCCGCGATGCTCCGCGGCGTCCGGCTGCCAGCTTGTGCCGGATGCATCGCGCGTCATGGGGTAATCGCCGAGGATTCCTGTCATGGGCATGTCCATGTCCGGCATGTCATGGGAAAGTTGTGCTCCGCCGCGGGCTGCTGCATGCCCAGCCGCATATGTTATCCATCCCGGACATGGAGGAATTGTTTTGCGCATTCGGCTGCTGCTGAGCCATTGCGGTTTGCGCAGCCGCCGGAAGTGCTCGGCAAAGCGAAAGAACGGCCAACGAGTAAAGGCTCTGTCCCACACCAAAATCATCACCCCTCTACCACAATCGGGATCAAGCGCCCATCACGCTCTCTGTTCCATTGAGCGTTATTCACGCAGTGACGGCTACGATGGCAAAGCGAGGCCACACACAGGCAACACAGATGGCAGACAACAAGACCAAACCCACCGCGGCCAGCGTCGCGGCGTTCATTGCGGCGCTCGCGGACGAGACCAGGCGGGCGGATGCCAAGGTCCTCGTCAAACTGATGCAGAGTGCGACTTGGGGAAAAGCCGAAGATGTCGGGGTCCTTCCCATCATCGGTTTCGGCAGCTATCACTACACGTATGACAGCGGCCGCGAAGGCGACATGCCGCTGATCTGTCTCGCCCCGCAAGGCCGCGACTGTCCTCTACACCCCACCCGGGTTTCAGGTGGCTTTGTCAGACATTGCTCGCCAAACTCGGCAAAGCGCCCGATCGGCAAGGGCTGCCTTTTACGTCAAGAAACTCACGATGTTCACCGAAGGTACTGGAGACGCTCATCGTCAAGTCTGTCCTTGCCGCCACGCGCGCGAAATACACGCTGACCTTGCCAGCCAATTTCTTTGAACAGCACCGTCGCATCGCAAAACCGGCCGTCGGGCCATTTGGCATAGTGCGGGATGATGCCGGCGCGCTGCCAGTCGAGCGAGTACATAGAGATGTTCGCCGGGCTCGCCGTCACTGTGTCGAGCGTGAGCAATGACAAGCCGAGCCCGCTTGCCTGTGCTCGGCGTGGAGCATCAGTGTCGCGCGCCAGACCCAGCCTGCGGAAGTCTCGATGCACCAGAAGCTTTCGGATGTCGCCGCGATGTTTTTGGTTGCAGGACCGTCCAGCCATAAGCTGAACGGTTCCGCGCACCGCGCCTTCGCGAAACGCAACATAGAGCCGCAGCGTTCTGTTTCAAGCGCCGTCATAACGCCTTCCCAGTACGCCAGAGCCTGTTCGCGATCGAACGGCCACATGAACGACACCGACGCGCCGCCTTCGACGCAGTCGTGAAGGATTTCGGCGAGTTCGTCGATGCGTCCGCGGGCAGTCCTTACATCGAGTTCGCCGACGGCGTTCGTCATTGCCGCACCAGCGCCACGAGATAGCGGCAGGTTTTCTCGCCCGGATTGTGGAATTCGCTGTCGGCGGGCGGACCGAATTCGAGCCGGTCGCCCGCTTCCAATGCGGAGATGTTTTTGCCCTCGCGGATTTCCAGACGACCGCTCAACAGCCACACCACCTGGCGAATGAAGGCGTAGGACGCAGCGGGAAGCGCGACGTGCGCACCCGGCGGCAGATGCACTTCGACCAGTTCGAGCGGATTCTGCGCGCTCTGAAAGATTTGCTGCCGCACATAGCCGGTCGCGGGATCCTGCCAGCGCGGCTGCTCGCGCCTGCGCGACAGCCTCGCGGACGCCTTGCCGGGGTTTTCGAGCAGGCCCGCCAGCGTCAGTTCGAACGCCGTTGCGATGCGGGTGAGAATGGTCGCGGTAGGGCTTACCTCTTCGCGTTCGATCTTGCTCAGCATGGCCTTGGAGACGCCGGAGCGTTCGGCTAATTCGGCAAGCGACCAGCCGCGCCGCTCGCGTTCCGCGGAAATACGTTCGGCGATCTGGGCTGACGGATCGTCCACTATAATTGACATATCGTCTCTTATCAGACACTATTGACGAAGCGTCAAGAGCTTTTCGGGAGACAGCATGTGAGCACCGCTGCCGAGGTGATCGTTCGCGACAGCCGCGACGAGGACGTGCCAGCGATCACGCGCATTTATGGATACTGGGTGCATTCATGGCTTCGGCACATTCGAGTACGATCCGCCGGGCGAAGCGGACATCGCGCAGCGTCGGGCGAATCTGCTGGCTGGAAAATTTCCCTATCTCGTGGCCGAAGAGCGCGGCGAAGTGTTCGGCTATGCCTATGCCGGTCCCTACCGGCCGCGGCCGGGCTATCGCTACTCCTGCGAGAATTCGGTGTATGTGGCGCCCGATGCTGCAAGACGGGGAATCGGACGCGCGCTTCTGTCGGCGCTTATCCCCCGCAGCGAAGCCGACGGTTTCCGCCTGATGCTCGCCGTGATCGGCGACAGCGGCAACGCGTCGTCGATCGGCCTGCATGCAGCGATGGGATTCACGCATGCCGGCGTGTTGCCCGCCGTCGGCTGGAAACACGGCCGCTGGGTGGACACTGTATTCATGACGCGCGTGTTGGGCGCGGGAGTTCGGCGCCGCCTGACCGCGCAGATTCCACAGCGTGATTCCTCCCGTTCTTTCACCATGGCCGGGCTTGACCCGGCCACCGAGCGCGCGAGCGTCCGCGAGCGATGACTCTGTTCCAAGCTAATGGGATAGAAGTTATTCAGCGCGCAGACGCGCGCCCGCTGGGTGGCCGGCTCGGAGGCCGGCCATGGCGAAATTGGGGAGCGAAAGTCATACTCAAATAGAAATCTCGCCGCGCATGTACAACGCGCAGGGTCCCGCGAGGATCGTGCGCTCGCCTGCATCGGTGCAGATGAGATTGCCGCCGCGGGGACTGACCTGGCGCGCTTTCATCGTCTTTTTGCCGAGGCGCGCAGCCCAGAACGGCGTCAGCGCGCAATGCGCGGAGCCCGTCACGGGATCTTCCGGCACGCCTTTGTCGGGCGCGAAGAAGCGCGAGACGAAATCGTAACCTTCGTCGCCTTTCGCGGTGGCGATCAAGCCCCACAATCACGCGAGCGCAGCACGCTCGCGATATCGCCGCAGTCTTTGATGGCGCGGACATGCTGCGGCGTCGTCCCAAACGCGCGAGCGACGTAGCGGCCTTTGAGAGTTTCGTTCGGCGGCGGCGACACCCAGCGCTTTGCCGATCGCGGCCGCAAACCGTTCCGGACCTGCGAACGGCGCGACGGGATCGGACGGCAGCGACATCGATGTGCCGGCCGTCACGCCCGCGCTCGACCGTCAAAGTGCCGGAGCGCGTTTCGAAATCGACTCGTTTCAGCTCGGGTGTCGAGTTCCTCGAAGATCAGCCACGCGCTGGCGAGCGTCGCGTGTCCGCACAGATCGACTTCGGCTTCCGGCGTGAACCAGCGCAGCTTGTATTGCCCCTCCGCGCGGCGAACGAAGAAGGCCGTCTCCGCGAGATTGTTCTCATTGGCGATGCGCTGCATGAGCGACGCGTCGAGCCATTTCTCAAGCGGCACGATGGCGGCGGGATTGCCTTCGAGCGGCTTCTTCGCGAACGCATCCACCTGCCAGATTTTGAGTTGCATCGTCGTCTCCATCGCGAGCGTCGATGCATTCATAGCGCGCATGACGCGTCCCGATGAAATGTGCCAGCCGCGCATAGCGGGTCGAACACGGTTTTACTGGGACCGCGCTTCCAGGCGCGCCTGCCGAGAGCTTGCTGCACGAAAGCGCCGCGGCTAGTAGCCGCGGTCCCAGCGGAGCTGCTATCCCGCCGGCTGCAGCGTGTGGCTGCGCTTTTCGTGCAGCGCGCGCTTCATCTGGTGCTGCAGCTTTTCGAACGCGCGCACTTCGATCTGGCGCACGCGCTCGCGGCTGACGCCGTATTTCTGCGACAGCTCTTCCAGCGTGGCCGGCTCGTCCTGCAGGCGGCGGGCCTCGATGATGTCGCGCTCGCGTTCGGTCAGTTCGTCCAGCGCGTCGATCAGAAGCTCATGGCGGTCGCCCATCTCCTCGCGTTCGGCCAGGCGGGTTTCCTGGTCGATCGTGTCGTCGGCCAGCCAGTCCTGCCATTCGCTTTCGGATTCCGAGCGCAGCGGCGCGTTGAGCGAGGAATCCGGCGCGGACAGGCGCCGGTTCATGTTCGATCACTTCCGCTTCGGTCACGCCCAGCTGGTCGGCGATCTCGGCGGATGCTCGGGCGTCAGGTCGCCTTCCTCGATGCGCGCCGATCTGGCTCTTGGCCTTGCGCAGATTGAAGAACAGCTTCTTCTGCGCCGCGGTGGTGCCCATCTTCACCAGGCTCCACGAGCGCAGGATGTATTCCTGGATCGCGGCGCGGATCCACCACATGGCATAGGTCGCCAGGCGGAAGCCCTTGTCGGGCTCGAAGCGCTTGACCGCCTGCATCAGGCCGACATTGCCTTCGGAGACGATTTCGGAAATCGGCAGGCCATAGCCGCGATAGCCCATGGCGATCTTGGCGACGAGGCGCAGATGGCTGGTGACCAGCCGGCGCGCGGCTTCGGGGTCTTCATGCTCGCGCCAGCGCTTGGCGAACATGTATTCCTCTTCCGGCGACAGAAGCGGAAACTTGCGGATCTCGGTCAGATAGCGCGAAAGGCCGCCTTCGCCCTGAAGGGCCGGCAGTCCACGACTGCTCATGTCTCGACCCCTTTGGCCGGTGCAAGTGCCCAAGCGACGTCAGCGGACGCGCTCATCGAGACAACGCGCAAGTCCGCATTCGGACCGTTACACGCCAATATGGCCGAAATATGAGCCGGACTTCAGATAAGGTGTGATTCAAGCTCGCTCAAGCGGCGCAGAGCTCGCCGACCAGTCCGGCAAAATCCGCAGGCCAGGGGGATTCGAAGCGCATGGTCTTGTGCAGCTAGGATGCTGGAATCCCAGCACAAAGGCGTGCAGCGCCTGGCGCGGGAAATTCGGCGGCCGCCGCAAACGCGCTTCTCTTCGGCTCGCGTCTTGGGCCGCGGCGGCCTGGCGGGCGCGGCCATAGTGGGATCGCCGATCAGGGGATGGCCCAGATGGGTCAGATGCACGCGGATCTGGTGGGTGCGGCCGGTTTCCAGCCGGCATTCGATCAGGCTGGCGAACGGCCGCGTCGGGATCGCCGAAGCGCTCCACCACGCGATAGCGCGTGCGCGCCGGCTTGCCGCCGCCGCGCAGCACCGCCATGCGCTTGCGGTCGAACGGACTGCGGCCGATCTGGCCTTCGATCACGCCGTCGCCGATCGCGCGGGCTGCCCCACACCACGGCGTGATAGGCGCGCTCGATGGTGTGATTGGCGAATTGCTTGGCGAGGCTCGCCATGGCGCGCTCGTTCTTGGCGGCGACCAGCAAGCCCGCTCGTGTCCTTGTCCAGGCGATGCACGATGCCGGGCCGCGCCTCGCCGCCGATGCCGATCAGCGACGGCGCCGCAATGGGCGATCAGGGCGTTGACCAGCGTGCCGTCGGGATTGCCGGCCGCCGGATGCACCACCAGGCCGGCCGGCTTGTCGATGACGATGAGGTCCTTGTCCTCATAGACGACGCTCGAGCGGAATATCCTGCCCCTGCGGCATCGCGGGCTCCGGCGGCGGCAGCACCAGATCGTAGCTCTCGCCCGGTTTGACCCTGATGTTGGCGTCTCTTATCGTCGCGCTCCCCGCAACGGACGACGCCCGCTTCGATCAGGCCTGCAGCCGCGAGCGGCTCAGATCGGGGAGCGCGGCGGCCAGGAAGCGGTCGAGCCGCAAGCCGGCATGTTCGGACAGCACCGTCGCGCGGCGCATCTGTCCGTTTACGGAGTGATCCGTGGCAGACTTTCAGCGAATCCGGCACGGGTCCTCAAGTCGACGTGAAACAGACCGCAGCCTATCGCGGGCTGAAGGCGGCCGTCATCATATCTGGGCGTGCTGATTGTCCTGGCGCTGGGCAGTACTCGTTGCCGGGCTGTTTATCAAACTGGGCGGCCATAAGGCTGCCAGCGATGCAGCCGCGTCGTACGTTCGCGCCGCCTGACGCACCGGCTCGTGACGATGGAGGTGAGCAACGATCGTCTGATCCTGCATCTGCGATCGGGCGCGTCGGCGACGAGATCGACATCGTCGACACCGCAGATCCGGCCGCCTCGTCGCGCGCCTCAAATTCCCGTCCGCGAGGCCATGATCGAAACGCTTGTCCTGCCGGACGGCTTTGCGGGCGCAGATCGAAGATGCCGCCCGCCGCGATTCCCGCGCGAATGCTGCGGGCTGATCGAAGGCATGCGTCGAGCGAGCGCATCGCGCGCGTCACGGCGCTCCATCCCGCCCGCAATCTCGCCGCGGACCCGACCGTTTCGAGATCGATCCCGCCGACCAGATTCGCGCTGCTGCGCCAGCTGCGCGGCACGGGCCGCGACATCATCGGCTGCTATCATTCCCATCCCAACGGCCGCGCCGAGCCATCGGCGCGCGATCGCGCAGGCGCATTCGGCGAGGATTTTCTCTGGCTGATCGTCGCGCTCGATCGGAGCGGTCTCGGCACGCACGCTGCGCGCGTTGCGACAGGTCGACGAGCCGTGAATCGGATTGTCGCCGAAGTCGCCGCTGCTTGATCCCTCGCGGCAGCCCGCCGGTATAACCGCCGACGCTTCGGATGCTCCCATCGTCTAGCGGTTAGGACGCGGCCCTCTCAAGGCTGAAACCGGGGTTCGATTCCCCGTGGGAGCGCCAATTGAAATCAATGACTTAGAAGGAATTTCGGTGAGGCGTTGTTCCTATAGCTACCACATAGCTACCGTATGGGGGCACGAGGTGGGGGCGGCGGTGACTTGTCGCTCACGCACGGGCATCAGGCTCGCGAGATTTTTGCGCGCAAGGACGAAAGGGCCGCACGCCCGCGTCTCCCGGCAGAAAAGTTTGAGTGCTGGCCGGGTGAGCAAGTCTGTCGGCAATATTCAAAGTGCATCACCACCCATTTCACGCAGCTAACGCGTTCTACCATGGCGCAATCTTCCCAACTCGTGCTCTTCACGGCCGTCTAGGAGTATGGAAGTTGCAATGCACAGCACCGACGCTCCGCTGACACGCCTAACTCGCCGCGCTGCATTCGGCTGATGGGCTCAGGTCTTGCTGACTGCAAGTGCGAGTAACGCTACTGCGATCAGCACGAAGAGCCCGTGCATGGTCATCCAAAGCCAGTGAAGTCGGATCGCCTCAAGCCGAGGATGTTTGCGCTTCGCCGCTGCCCTACCTGCCTCACGCAAGTCATTCGGCGGTTGGTAATGCGGCGCAGGAAACCGACTGGAAATCTCGCTCCGATACTGACGGGCGATTGTCACATGCAGCCGGTTTCGTTCGTAGTGCTTCATGCTCATCAGAACGCCGAAAACGTTCAGGACCATCAGCACGACCGGAATGAACAGAGTTGCGGGATAATTCCAATGCGCGCCGAATATCTTGTCGGCGGATGACAGGACGACCAGCGCACTCGATGCAACCAAGATATAGTTCGTTGACTCAGCTCGCATGACTTCATGATGCCTCGCATGCTCGACCTGCTCCGAATAGAAGGCCAGCAACATATCCAGATAGGTCTTGTCGTCCATCGCAGGCCCCGAGCGCAAAACCGTATTTGAGCTACCTGACGGCCTTTCGCGCAAGCGTGAAGGCTATATAGATTCCCTGGGGACGGCCGCTTTGGCCCTCCTGGGGCGTGAGAACCCTCTCAGCGGCCTAAGTGCGGCCGTCACTCGCACTCCTCGACCATATGGTCGGGGAGGCATCGGCGCATGTTCAGGGCGAAAGCCTAAAGGCCGTGTGCGGCCTCCTATCTGAGGCTTCTCAACTCCCCGATCGCCAGAGGGGAGACTCAGCAATACTTTGCCCAAGCGCTCATCGTAGCAAGCCATTCAGTCGCAGGGACTTGGAGAAATGACCAAGTTCGCAGTGTGGCTACGCTCACATGCCTCGCGTCGCCCGATCCTGACATTGATTGCACTCAGCGTTTTTACTGGGCTCATCCTATTCGTAGCATTCTTGGTTTCAGCGCGGCTAACCACTCTTAGCCAGCCGCGCCCCAAGAACTCAACCACTCACGCATCAGGGCAAGCATCAGCTGAATCAATTCCGCGCTCGCCTCCGCTTGCCACAAGCATGGCCACGACTCCCGTGCCCGCGCCGTTAACAGCCTTCGGAGACGGCACGTTTTTCGTCGGGACTGAAATTGAGCCCGGAACATACAAGAATACTGGGGCTGGAGACTGTTACTGGGAGCGTCTCAGAGGTTTCGGAAATACGCTCCACGATATAATTACGAACAACATGGCGGGACCATCGCAATCAATCGTCACAATATCACCAACTGATAAAGGCTTTAGTTCGGAGAATTGTGGGACGTGGCATTTAATTTCGACGCCGACCACCACAAGCACAGTGGAGGGAGGCCCGGAGAACTCCGTTCCGCATTGGACCATTCACGCTGATTGGAGAGTTGCTGACGTGCACATCCCGCCGAACGGTCTGCACTGTGTGCTGTCGGATAGCCAGTGGAAATCCGGTGGCGCGCAAGTTCAACCCCAAAGCATCAGCTTCAGCGTCTCTTCTTCTGGTTCTGGTCCGCAATGGCTCATGACCTTCGAAGACGACACGCAAAGCGTTTCAAGCGTTTCTTCTCTAAGTGCGGACATCAATTCGACAAATATAATGAACTCAGAGTCCGTTGTGCGAAGCGCATTTCCGAACGCTGGCATTTTCCTGTTCCAGCTTCCCAGCGACTCCGATGACGTGGCCTTTCTCCTAAAGGCTTTCGCGACCGGGACCGTTATGCATCTCAAAGCAGTCGAGTTTTCCGCTGACATAGGCCTTCCCGGCGGTGCTGCGGGAGACAAGCTGGTTCACGAACTCTTTTCCTGCATGCATCGTCTCTGATTGACGCGCCGTGTGCCAAGACGCGCACGAGCGCCGAGGTTGCCACTGGGGCGAGTGCATTGGCCGGGATGATCGAGTACAATCCCCGAGCTAAGAGTAAACGCTGATGAAACTCGCCGAGCCTGAGAACAGGTTGGATCAGGTCGTCCCGATTTGCCGACCCAACGGGCGGTTCGCGCCGGGAGAATCTGGAAATGCCGGAGGCAGACCCCGGCTAGTCGCCGACATGCAGAAGTTGGCGCGCTTACACACGAGCACTGCGATAGAGATGCTGAGCCAAATCATGGGCAGCGAGAAAGCCCCCGCTGCGGCTCGCGTGGCGGCTGCAACCGCGCTTTTGGACCGTGCCTGGGGGCGTCCTCCCGTGGCTATCGCCATCACAAGCGAAGCGTTGGAGATGGATAGATTACGATTCATGCAATCATTCGTGAGCGCAGCGGCGTGCGCAAATGCCAAATTGAGCGCATGCGGGCTGGTGAGCGAAATCGGCAACGAACCGATTGAAGTGGCGAACACAGCAAGCGAACGCGAAGAACTCGCGAACAATAGGTCGTCAGTGAGCCATGCGAACGAACACGCACACCCCCCTGCTTTTCGGGGTGCGCGTTTCGGGTCGTTTATTTGATATTTGGCGATGGCGAACATTGGGCCGAACACGAATATTGGCGAACAGATACTCAAAGGCGAACCATAGAAACGAACACGCACACCCCCTTATGGGGTGTGCAGCTCGTGTCGCTCGTTACTTGAATCGAGGAGGTAAACATGGTTGCCGTGCAATCCCGCCCATTTAGCTTCCACGAGACGATCCAACGCGCGTTTGAATGCCTGTTGCTTCGCTCTCTCGGTTGCGCCGTGACTGATGCCGCGCGCGTAGGCGGATTGCCGAAGCGTTTCGAGCGGTGACGATTCGGCCGGCATCAGCCGGGCATCCCGGCAGTGTGGACGCTGGTTGACCGCTGCGAGCTAGCTCTTGGTTCAATTCTTGAAGTAGTAGCGTGCTCGAACGCGTCAACAACAGCGCCCGAACATCATCGGGCTGTTCTCCCGTTGCATTCACGATGGCCTTAACAACGCAAGAATTTATCGGTTCTCCGTCTTCGTCGTTCCCTAGATCGACAATTTCCAAAATCGATTTAGTTATCGCTCCTTCTTGCCCGTCCTTCATTCGCTCGACTAGCATGGCAATCACTCCGGATTTCCTGTCGCGCGTCACTTTGATCTGTCCATCAACGGCTCCGAGAAGCGATGAATGTCCGCGCGGCCTCCCGTGTTCGTGTCCGCAATGGTGAATGACCATCACTGTGCATTCGAAGTGGGCGCGAAGGCCATCGGCGGCTTTAATGTACTTCGCCATATCCTCGTCGGACGACTCGCTTCCGGGCATCGTGCGGTTGAGCGTATCCAGCACAATGAGGTCCGGTCGTTTTGCTTGCCACTCTATACAACTTGCAAGTTCTTTCGATTGCGAAACGAGATTCAGCGACGCTCCGAGAAAATAGAATTCTGCTTTATCGAATGACGGGTTGCATTTCTTGAACGCCTCGATGCGAGCCGTCATTCCGAATGCACCTTCTGCGGCGACCCACACGACTGGACCCTGTTTGACCCGGTAGCCGCGGAAGGGTTGTCCCGCAGCAACATGCATTGCCATGTCGAGCGCCAAGAAAGTCTTGCCGCTCTTTGGCTCGCCCCACAAGAGCACAAACGACTTTCGCGGGATTATGTCCTTGAGCAGATAGCGGCCCTTCCTTGAGCAGCGAATTTTCGCGAATGGGATCAATGGAAATTTGTACTTCGAGCTTTTTTCGGACTCGCGTGGCGCTGCCTCGTGTTTCACGACACCGCTCCGTGACGTAATCCATCGGTCACAATTTTTTCAATGTCTGCGCGCTGCCACGGCGATGAACTGTCAAAATTTACAAATTTCTGGCCCGCCCAAATCAATGTCGGTCTTGCGATGACATGGGGTAAGTGACCCGCCGCCACCCATCGTCCGATGCGGGCGCTTTGGGCTAAAAGAGTGGTTGCTTGTTGCCCGCGTCCTACGTGCAATATCCATTGCACTGCATCGCTGAGCGCGTCCCACGCGTCCAACCCGTCGTAAAATCGACCGGGAATAGGATCTGAGTAGCTGACGCGCGCTGGGCACCAGCGTTGATTGTGGGGCAACGCAGGTGTATGGGTTGCATGTTGAGTTTCGTAATGACCATTTCCTGAACCCCGAGCGCCCGACCGCGCTCGGGTTCGTTTTTTCCGGGGCATGGCTTCAGACTTCGCTTGTCGTGTGGCGAGGACTGGAGAGTCTCAATTCAGCCCACTCAATCAGGTCGGACAGTTTATAAATCGCGCGCCTTCCGTAGGTCCGATAGGCCGGGCCGCCGCCACGGCTTGCAAGCGTTGCAAGCCCCGTTCGTGTCGCGGGAAACCCACGATCACAGAGCGCCTGCGCCGCCGCCTCACGGGTGAGAAGCGAATCTTGGGTTAGCATGGTCATGTTTTTGCGATTCCCTTTTTTTCGAGTGTGCGGACTGATTTGCTGAGAATCGCACACTGTTGCGCATTTGGGGGATACCTGGATGCGTAGTGTCGCGCTGCGGCATGCGACCGGATTCGGCCGCGGAGCTAGGATGCAAATTCGGGCTTTCAGGCGGCAGACGGCCGTAGCGGCACCACACGCGCGTCTCGATGGTCGCCCATAAGTTCCGCCGTGCGATCTGACACGACATCAGCTGCGGCCAAAAGGACGGCATCCGCGGAATGCACATAGCGGCTCGTAATCGTGCGTCCCTTGTGGCCCACCAGTGCCGCAATCGTCGGCTCGCTGTAGCCAAGATCGCCCGCAAGGCTCGCGAAACTGTGACGTAACGTGTGTGGCGTAATCCCGCTCGGGAGCAGGCATGCGGGTGCGATCTTGCGCGACCACACTTGCGGATAACCCGTCAGCCCACGCTCTCCACGCGTGGCAGGGAAAACGAAGGCCCCCTCGCGCGGAAGCTCAGTCAACACTTCGCACGCCGCGTGCGAAAGCGGGCGCACGCTCCTGCCGGTTTTCGTTTCGGTGAGTGTTGCCGTGCGGCGGGCAAAGTCGATTTGATCCCAACGCAACGTGAGGGCTTCTCCGCTTCGCCAGCCCGTCAGTGCGAGAAACCGCGTCACGACGATGGCAGCAGGCCATATCTGCCCTTCCGCTCTTCGCAAGCCTTGTCCCAGTGCCCGATATTCCGCATCGCTCAGCCGCCGCTCGCGCCGGCCGTCCGCAAAGCGAACCACACCGCGCACGGGATTGTCGGCACGCATGCCAAGCCGCACCGCGTAGGCGAATATCGCACCAAGGAGCCCTACCGTTCGCGTGGCCGCACCTTTTCCCCCGCGAATACGCGTTGCCTTGCGGGTAGCGGTGGAGCCCTTGCGCGCCGTTTTGCCAGCCGCAATAGCGTGCATCGCGTTGTCAATGTCGCGGCGCGAGACCGCTGTCACCTTCATAGCGCCAAGGAGCGGCTCGATGTGGTCGCGGACGCGTCCTTCGTCGGTGGCAATTGTACTAGGACGCTTTGGGGACTGGCGCCGCGTGAGCAACCGTCCCTCCCGCGAGTCCGCGAGGTATTGGGCGCAAAGCTCACGAACGGTCGCGGATTTGCGGATGCCGGCTTTCTCTGCGGCAGGGTCGGTCTTGTGCGCAACACTGCCGAGAAGGCGAACGGCTTCCTTGCGCGCCTCATCGGGCGTCCAGGGCGCTCCGTGGCGGCCAATCGTGAACCAACGCTGTCGCCCTTCGGCCGTCCGGTATTTGAGTACATAGGCGACGGCACTGCCTGTCTGGCGACGTGCGCCGAAACCGGGGACGGACGCGTCCCAAACGATCTCGCCTTCACTGAGCGTGCGAATGTCCTTTAGCCCAATGCGCTTGTTTGCCATGTGCGCCCTCGGTTGGTAGCTAGCTACCGGATCGCTCCATAGTCGCGCAAATCTCCGCAATCTAAGGCAATGACAAACTATCAAGAATGCCTATGAAATCGGCATTTCTGCAACGATGTGTTTAGACAAGCTACCACGCGCAAACCTACGGAATTGCCCTCTCAAGGCTGAAACCGGGGTTCGATTCCCCGTGGGAGCGCCATTGCCAACGGAGTTGGACGCGCCTCTGGCAATAGCGCCCACTTCATCGGCCAATACTATAAAGTCGACTTTGACCCCAGTTCTTCGTTTACGGCACCGCGCGTCAGATGTGGGGCCAGTGGCCGGTTCTTTATGGCTTTTTGAGCATGAAAACCGTCCCGTAGCCATCGGTGCCGCCGCAACAAGTCGTCCCGTAGAACCCGCCATTCACATGGATCAGTCCGCCCTCGGGGGTCGCACCATCCGTTCCGCCAAAGGAGTAGAGCACCGTCTCCACACCGGTGGTCGGATCGAGCGAGAAGACCGTGCCGCAGCCGAAGCTATCGCCACACGTCGTGTAGGCGCCACCGTAAAAGGTTGTGCCGTAGAGTGTACCCTTCACATTGATCAGGCCGGCTACGGGCCACTGCCCGTCTGTGTTGTCGAACGAGTGAAGTATCGTCTCGGCGCCGGTAGACAGATCGATTGAGAAGACTGACCCGTCGTTGTAGGCGCCACCGTCCCATGTCGTGCCGTACAGCGTGCCGTTCATAGCGAGCAAGGCGGCTTGGGGCGTCGACCCGTCCGTGCCGCTGCCGAACGAATGGACACCGATTCCGTGCCGGTGCTCAGGTCGAACGAAAAGACGGTGCCGTAGCCATAGGAGCCTCCGCCCGATGTTGTGCCGTACAGCATGCCGTTCACATCGAGCAAGCCGGCCATGGGATACGAGCCGTCGAGGCTGCCGCCGAAAGAGTGGATGACGGTTTCGGCACCCGTCTTCAGGTTGAACGAGAAGATCGTGCCCCGTCTGCGCGCGCCGCCCGCATTGGTTGTTCCGTACAGCACACCATTCATTTTTATCAGCCCGGCCAACGGGCGCTCGCCGTCCGCGCAATTGGCCTGAGTGCAAAAGCGATACACCGTCGCCTCCGCACCCGTGGAAAGGTCGTACGCAAACAGGCTCCCCTCGCCGCCAGACGTCGTGCCGTACAGCTTGCCTTTCACATAGATCAGGCTGCCCCCCGGACCCTGGGTTTCATCGGTGCCACCGAAAGAATGCAGCACCTGCTCCGCGCCCGTGTTCGGGTTCAACGCAAAGATTACGCCGCTATTCGCAGGGCCGCCGGAGTCCGTCGCGCCATACAACATGCCATTCACGTCGGTCAGGTTGTCCACGGGGCCCGCGCCATCAGAACAGGGAGGCCTCCCGCTCGGACAAAAGGAATAGAGAACTTTCTCGCTCACCGTATCCGCGCCCGCTGCCGCAACGGGCGGGACAAACACGCAGCCGATCATCCCCGTAAGCAGCGCGGCGAAATCCCATCGCAATGTCATCCCCAAGACTTGCATCTGCCGCGTGCCTCCCGTTCAACAGGTTACAGCATTCGCCGCAGACCTTAGCAGATGTCAGACCGCCCTCAATTCTGTCGCCAATTTCTATTTCCTGAGCCTGCCGCGGTCGCGGCCAGAGGGTCACGAGTGGAGGGCCTTACGAGCACGATGAACTGGGCAAGCGCCTGGAAAGCGTTAGAGATCATCGGGAAAGAGGATTGCCCCACCTTCCCCGACGCCCTGACTTCCCCGAATTGCGGGGCTCCCCGTCGGAGCGCCACGCTTCGCGTCGAATGCGCCGCGTCTCAAAACCCAAACCGGGTCGAAAAGATCAGCGCGTGATCGAACGCCGGGGTCAGCGGATCGGCATGGTAGTTTGGCGCCAGCGCCATCTCGTATCCCACGCCCATTCCGAAGCTCGTGTGTTCGCCCAGCCGGAAGCGGCCCAGCACGACACCTGTTGTCAGATAGACCTGGGTCAGGCCTTCGCGCGTTCCGTCGGGCCAGGTGGTTGAATTGATTTCGACCTCCGGCCAGATGACGCGAAACAGCCGGTATTGAAGCGCAACATTGGCCGCGATCTGATGGCCGAGCGTGCTCGCATGCGAATTCCGGAAATCGTGGCGCCGAGCGTCGCCTGCACGTCGAAATCGCCCCATCCCTTGCCGGCGGCGATCGTCGGGCTGATGGTCCACGCCCTGGAACTGAGCCGCGTAATGCCTTCCGGCGCCTGCACCTGCAACCATGCCGAAACCACGTAGTCTCCATCGGACGGCGCGGCGCTGGCGAATTTGTGTTCGACCCTGAGAAGCGGACCGTCGCCGAAGCCCGCGAGTATCCCGCGGCCGTTGCGCAGATTGCGAAGATCATACGGTGCGCCGGCGATCTGAAATCTCATTTGAATCGTCGACGACAATGCCGACGCCCTTGGTGCCGTCGAGCTGTGTCGTGCTGGTGTTGTTCTCAGAGTGCTGCCGCGAGGCGTCGAAGCGGGCACGGTTGTCGAGCAGCGCTGTCGCCGCAACCAGCGGTCCAACCCACTCCGGTTCGGATGTGTGCGCCTGTGCGGCGTTGGCGTCCAGATCGCCGAGCAGCGATGCGAATGCGGATTCGACGCCGGATGGACTCTGTTGCGTATCCGCCGCGCGCGCAGCGCGCGCCGGCAGGATCGCGACGAGCAATGCTGCTCCGACCACATTGCCAATGATGGGTCTCAACGCCCTCGCCCCCGGCGGCCGACACCCCCGCAGGCTGCCGTCGCCATGTGCCGCACCCGAAAAAGCGATGCTTCGGATCGGCACCCGCCAATCTCGGCACATGAGCCTTCAAGATTCGATTAATCATTGACGACTGTCGTCCATGCGAAAGCGGCGATGCAGCGCCGCATCGGCGGCGCAAAGGTGCATCTTTTCGCTGCTAGGAGCGAACCGCGTAAGTGGCGAGGAATATCGCTTCCAGAGCGAATACGAACAGACCGGCGATCCATTGCAGCCAGAGGGGCTTTGCCCAGCCTGCCACCACGGAGGCGACGACCATCAAGAATATCGGGAGTTCCACGCCGATCCAATCGGACGGACCTGTCCCCGCCATGTTGTTCCGTTCGGCGTAGTTCTGGATCATCGATATGATCATCATGAGGGAAAAAGCGGTAAAGATCGCCGGCCTCTGCCTCTCGTAGAACGCTTTCATGTCCATGATCTCGTTGCCCTCGCGCCGCAACGACAGCAGGGAGCAGGCGAAGTACTGAATGATCGCGGGAAAGAATTGGAGAACGATTTCAAACCCCGTCCAGCGCTTGACGCTGGTCAGGTCCCAGATCGCGAGCCAGTAGGCCAGAAGGCCGAGCAGCGCATTGATCATCCAGACGGCGTGCAGCCCGTAAAAGCGAACCTTGTCGCGTTCCCACACGAGTTCCGTCGCGCTTGCCAGAATGTGTGTCATCGCCAGCGCAAATATGATGGAAAGAAGAATGGTGACATGATCGAACATGCAGACGGCTCCCGTGGCGGATCAAGCTGCCCGACAGTAGGCTGAATGGGGTCGCGCACCAAAGCTGCCGACAAGTTCCATCCGGCGGCGCGAGCCAATCGGGTATTGCTCCCTGAAAAGAAATCGTCTCGGGAGGAATGCCGGAACACGACGCCTGCCTTGTTGGCTTTTGCCGCGGGGATCACCGGCCTGTGTCTGTGTCGCGGCGAACCGGATACGCAAGCGGGTGAATGGGAACTGAGGCGGCAGAAGCGCCGCCTCCTTTTCCCAATCGCGGCCGTCAAGCGTCCAACTCCGCTTCATCTTCGGGGAGATCGACCGATGAACGTTCTGTGGACGGAATTTCCCTGTCCGAGTCGCACCGCATCTTCGGACCATCAGCGCGGCACAGTGAGGAGCTTACTCCCACTCTGACCCCATACTCTCATTGGGATCAGCACTAGGATCAGGGATTCAACAAACTGTCGCCGTAAGCGGACAGCTCTTTCGGGAGTCAGGGTTCGCCGATCGCCTTCAGCGCCGCAAAAGCGCTCGGGTCGGATATGACATAGTTCTGCGCGCCGCCGATGGCATCCCAGTAGACGAACGCCGTGAGACCGGGGCACGCCGTCTTGACGTTGTCGAGCCACGCCAGCTGATTTGCCACGCCTCCGGCGCCCGTCTCCGTGAGCGCGAACGGCTTGCCGAGCTGCGGGCCGACCGTGCAGACGGTTGCGGCAAACGGCACGGGATATGGCGTCTTGTTGTAGTTGTCTTCGCCCACGATATCGACCCACGAGCTGCCCGGGTAGTAGGCCATCTCGGCGCCCTTCGCATACGCGTTTTCGCCGGGCGCCCAGACCCATTTCACGTTCGTGGCGCCGGCCGCACGAAACAGGCCGACGATATGCTGCCATGCGGCGATATACACCGCGCCGCTTCGGGCCGGATTGGCGCAGCGTTCGGCCTGGTTGTCCGTCATCTCGTAGAAGAGCCGCATCCACAGGGTGCCGGTGAGCGCCTTCACCTGGGCGGCCTGGGCCTTGAGCTGTGCGTCGTACACGCCGGCCGTCACATCGGTCAGCAGCACACAAGAAGCCCCCAGAACGGTCGGATTCCAGGATTTCAGCGGAATGCGGCCGCCGGTGATGTCCCATTGCTCGCGGTTGAGTTCGCCGCTCCAGTTGAAGCGGGAATAGTTGTGATCGACTCCCAGCGTCGCGCCGAGTGACGCCTCGAATTGCAGCACGGTTGCCGGGGTGGAGAGACCGTTCGGATCGACGAAGGCGCCAACCAGAATGGGAGCGGCTGAAGAAGCCGTCGCTGAACATATGCCGAGACAACCGGCAAGGACGAACGCGGCAGGCGAAAAATGCGAAGGCATGAGAACCTCATTTGATGGCCCGAGCGCAATTGCCGGCGGTACGCGCCGATGCTCCTCGTGCGGGTGGTTTCCGTTTTGGGTTTCTGCCGATTGCGTTCGCGGTGCGCGCTGCGCCTCGACGCGAGGACATTGACACGAGGAGTATTGGCATTAGTGAAAGACAAACATAAAATTGTATCGGTAAGTAATTGTACCTATATTGTATTTATGTCACCGAAGGTATTCGTGGTAAAGACAAAGAATAAACACAATTTGCATTGGTATAGCATGCAGAATTGTCTGGACAACATCTGCGTAATTCTTAATCCGCGCATTCTCAACCCGAAGAATACCGGGAGACAATACATGTCTGGAATTCGCCGACAGCTACTACAATTCCCGCGGCGAAACTCGGTGCCGGAAGTCGTCGACTTCGCTGGGACCGCGGCCATCCTGGCCGCTCTTCCTTCAGAAATAAGAGCGCGCATCCGCCTTCGCTGAAAAAGCTACGGCGGACAGGAGATGCACGCGGTCCCAGCAAGTGGCGTGGCGACAGGAGCACCGCTTCACTTTTTTCATCCCGATCGCCAAGCGCCTGACGCGGCTTCATCTTCGCGAAGATTGTCCGATGAACGTTCCGTGTACGGATATTCGCTGCTAAATTCGCTTGCGGGTTTTGATCAAACGCTCTATTGTTTCCGTCATTGTTGGCATTTGCGCCCGGCGCTCAGTTGAGATGCCGGGCTTTTGATTGGGAATTATATACTTGACTCCCTCGCCTTTTCGGGCTACTTTTTGACCCTGAAGTGAGGGTTAGGCCATGTCCAAGAGCACGATTTCCACCTTCCAGCTTTTCGCGATGTTCCCGGATCAGGAAACGGCGCGGATGTATCTTGAAGGCCGCCTTTGGCCGAATGGTCCGACGTGCCCGGTATGCGGCCTTGGCGAACGTATCACGGCGCGCAAGGACGGTTACTACCGCTGCAACCAGTGCAAGGAAGATTTCACGGTTCGCACCGGCACGATCTTCGAGCGGTCGCACGTTCCGCTGCACAAGTGGATTTACGCGATGTATCTGCTTGTGACGGCGCGCAAGGGCATTTCGTCGATGCAACTGGCGAAGGAAATCGGCATCACGCAAAAGTCGGCTTGGTTCGTCCTTGGCCGCCTTCGCGAAGCTTGCGGCGACGATCTCGAAAAGCTGCAAGGCATCGTCGAAATCGACGAGACGTACATCGGCGGCAGAGAAGAGAACAAGCACGAGAGCAAGAAGCTGCAAGGCCGGAGCGCGGTACCGTCGGCAAGACCGCCGGTTCTCGGCATGCGCGAGCGTGGCGGCGCACCGAAGGCCATGCCGATCGAGGCACGACCGACAAGACGATGATCCAGACGCGATTCGCAGCAATGTCGAACCCGGCTCGACGATCCACACCGATGAAGCATGCAGCCTATCGCGGCTTGAGCCGCTGGGCTACGAGCACGAAACCGTCAACCACGCGCTGGCGAATACGTCCGCGATGACGTGACCACAAACGGCATCGAAAGCGTTTGGGCGGTCATGAAGCGCGGCCTGCATGGCGTCTATCACCACGCCAGCGAGAAGCATCTTGCACCGCTACGTCGATGAATTCGCGTTCCGCCTGAACGAAGGCAACGTCGAAGCGGCACACGCTTGACGCGGCTGGATAGCTTCATTGATGGCGTCGGCTGGCAAGCGGCTGACTTACAAGGCGCTGATCCAATGAGCGACGACAAAACCGCCGCCGATCCTAGACGCGATTGTCGACGTGGTGCTGGCCTACAAGCCGAAGGCGAAAACCGAGGGCGCGAAGAAGCGGAAACGCAAGATAAAGAAGTTTGTGAAAGAGGCGAGTAAGGCTTCCAAGCCGAAGCCCAAAAAGCATTAGTTGGAGTTCTCATTTCCGCCGCACCAATTTGCCAAACCGCATCACAATAAGGACGAACAACACGAGAGCGCTCGCGCCGTTGCATATTAGAACTGTGTAGAGGGTGAACTTGTTTAGCTGGTTTATTTCACCGAGTGAGGGATTTTCGATCAGCGCAGAATTTTTCTGCGACATAGCTCTCTTTGCGTTTACGCTGATCGCGATTGTCTTTGTCGGTGCCGAATATGCCGCTGAGCACTTTGATTGGAAGTGGGGAAAGGCCCGGAAAGGATGGTTTGCCTTGCTCGTTATGGTCGGGTTCTTTGGCGAACTCATTTTCGAAATGGGTTCGTTCAGATACTCATATGCATTGCAGGACGTGCAAGTTGCGATGATAAATGGATTAGGGCGCGTCGCTGACAAAGCGAGAACTGATGCTGCGTCGGCATCAACAACAGCATCGGCCGCCAAGATAGAAGCAGACAACGCAACGACACAAATCAGCGGTCTGACGCCACAAATTAGCAAGCTGAGCGCCGATGAAAAATTGTCAAGAAAGAGGTAGGCGGCACAGCAACCGCTGAGCATAATTTACGGGGCAATTTGATAAAGGATGAAGCGACTTTACATAACGCAGAAGCGCGTGTAGCAAAAGACGAAAAAGAACAGGCTGATTTGGTAGACGCGATTGTGCCGCGAAGAGTTTTCGAATGAGTTTAGTGAATGCGCTCAAATCGTTCGCCGGTCTCGATGCGTATGTCATTGCTGGCGCGGGAAGTGATTTACCTGCTGTGGCAGGCGAAATTAGGACCGCGCTCCAAGGAGCGGGAATCAAACCACACGAACTGTCTGATGACGGCCATGGCACGTTTTCCGGCGTCCAAGTTTTATATGTCGAGAAGGATTGGATGTGGGGCAGAGCGCAGACGTTAGCAGGAAAGGCTGCCATAGCGATTTGCGATGGTCTCGATGATGAAGGCGTATTTTCATCGCTGATGGGAACGGAGCCCGGCGAAACGGACGACGGTTGGTCTTGGAGCCTGAAAGTTCCGCCCGGAGCACTATTGATCCGAAGTTGGTCCAAATCCGTCCCCGTTCATTGAGAACAAACAGTTGAAGCGAATTGGAACGGATCAAATGCTTAGCCTGACGGAAAAGGTAAAAGCCGGATTTCGCGCGAACAGGGCTGAAGCACGTACTGTGCGGCGACTGAGATAGGCAGAAGGTGGCGCGGTTTCTCACCTGATCCACCAATTGAGGACATTGAGAGTAATGCCAGCAAGCACTGCCGCAACGATTGCCCACTCTGGGCGCGGCCCCTTCGCTGTGCTCCGCCGCGCAAAGAACATCAAGAACGCGAGCGAACCAGAACGCGACGCATTGCTTGAAGATGCAGAGCGAATAGAAACTTGGTGCGCTTGGTTTGTGCTTTTTGCCGTTGCGCTTGAGGCCATTTCGTGGGTTTCGCCAATTTCAATGTGGTGGTTTGATGCCGCAAACTTCACGGCGGACGCAATTGTGGGCGTGGGGATATATGGCGAAATGCGATTCGGCCATGTCGTGGGCAACATTCTGAAAATTCGACTCGCGGAAGCGGTGGAGCGTGCCGCCATAGCTGAATCCTATGCGGCAGACGCTCGAAAGCGCACCGCTGAAATTGAACAATTGACGGCTTGGAGAAGGTTATCGCCAGAGACCAAAGAAAAACTCATCGCGACGGTGCGCGATAAAGCCTCGGAAATTGATTTGTTGGTAGAATACGAGGGAGGCGACCCAGAAGCGTATTCATATGCGCATGAGCTGATAAGAGCGTTCTTTGCGGCTGGCGTAATGAAAATCCGCCAAACTGGTAATTCATTTATCGGAGGCGGGATATTTGGCGTGCTGGTTTCCGCTGCGGAACCTGTAGACATTGTATCAATCATGGAAGTTTTCGCGGATTCAAATGTTCCCATGAAACGCTGGGACACTGATCTCTCTACACATTTGGGAAGAGGGCCGACCCGCCAAACTTATATATTTTTGTGTGTGCGAAGCCCCCGACGCTGAGGTAAAGAGCGGCACTGAGCAGCAATGAGGCTGCCATCATGGCATAGCTGCGCCAAACAGGGTTGGGAGTCATCTATATAATTCCCTTTTGATTCCTTGGATGTACTCCCAGGACCGGATGAGGGTGCGCTGGATGCGCGGGCGGGTTCGCAGGGTGGCGCGGCTGGTGGCCAAGATCATTCCTTTGGCTGGAAGTTGAAGCACGTTCTCGGAAGTGGTGGGTGGCTCCAGGGAGCCGACGCCGTCAGCCTTGCGGCGGACGACAGTGACGAGGGAACGGCGTTGTCGTTCTGTGCGTACATGGGATTCCTCCTGTGGCCTTCGGTGTCCGGCCGTACCGGTCACCTAATAAAAGTGATATCACTTTGATAGCCCATCGTCAAGGGCGACCGAAGGCCGTGGCCGCCGTGTCCAGGCTCGCGAAGCGACCCGCGTCAGCGGGCTGGGCCAGGGTCGGGAGGGCAACGGCACGCGCCACGACGGATCCGCCGGCTGCCGGCCGCCAGCGCCGCGACGTGGGCGACCGCCGCCGGCTCGGCCGCGCTCACCCTCGGGATCGACCTCGGCACCACCGGAACCAAGGCGGTGGTGGCCGACCCCGGGCGTCGGCGTGATCTCCGAGTCTTCCCAGCGGCGGAACTGTGGTCCGACCATCCCGGCCGGGCCGAGGGCCGACCCCGGATGCTGGTGGGACAACGTCCGCGCCGTGATCCCCGAGGCCTTGCATACGGCCGGGGTGACCGGCCGGGACATCTCCGCGGTCGCCTGCTCCGGGATGGTCCCGGCGGTCGTGGTTACGGACGCCAACGGCCGTCCCCTGCGCCGCGCCATCCTGCGATTCTCCTTGTCTAGCCGAGCGGTGCGAAGTAATAGGTGTCCCGGCGGGAGAAGCGGCCGTCGTCGCCGATCTCGAAGAAGTCGGCGAAGCGCAGCTCCATCGAGGTGCCGTCGTGTAGCTGACCGCGAAACGAGCCGTGCACCGCGACCCGGTCGCCTGTGTCGAGCACGGCGGTCAGCGTGTGCTCGCCGGACCGGAACTTTCGCTGGTGCGCGTAGAAGCGGGTGATATCGGCGTGCCCGACAAGATCAGGGTAGCCCGGCAGGCAGTAGGTGGCCTCGGGCTGGAACAACGTCGACCATGTCGGCCACCTCGTTCGCGTCCACCAGTTCGTAGTACTGGCGGATGAGGGTCTCGCCGTGTGTGCTCATGTCATCCTCCGTGGTTCGTGGTTGTAGTCGGCGAGCCGGTCCGCCAGGATCGGCCCGATATCGGTGAGCGGCCGGGCTGGAGCATGTCGCCGTGCCGGCAGCCGGTCTCGTGGATCTCGACCGATCCGCCGACGTGGTTTCCCCGGGCCCGCGAATACATCCGGCAGTGTCGCCAGGCCTCCACCGTGCCGCGCCGGGCTTTCACGTCGCTATCGTCGCCCTTTCGGGACATGACGGCAGTCTGGTCCCGGAAAACCACCGTACGTTCCGGGACCTTGCACGCTCACGGGGTTTGCAGAAGGCCGCCGATGGCGGCGATGCCCGTGCGGATGGACGCGCTCGCTGATGTTGCCGAAGCCGATGACGAGCTGGGCGGGCACGCGTGCGCCGGTGGAGCGAAACGTGCTCATGCCGTAGAGGCCGACGGAGCGCTCCCGGCGGCAGCGACGACTTCATGCTCGTCGGCCTGCGCCGGGCAGGTGGGCGACGGCGTGGAACCCGGCGGCCAGGCCGCTTAGCCTGACCGCGGGGCGAGTGCGTGGCCAGGGCGCTGGCCAGGGCGTCGCGGCGGCGGGCGTACATGAGCGCGCATCCGGCGCAGATGCCGGTCGTACTGGCCGGTCTGGATCATCGTAGCCAGGGCGAGCTGATCGAGCATGGGGAGCCACGGTCGCTGTGCTTCTTCTGCTCGGCGATCGCTGCGGCCAGCCGCGGCGGGCACAGCATCCAGCCGAGACGCATCGCAGGCGCTAGCGATTTGCTGACGGTGCCAAGCGCGATCACCCGGTCCGCGGCGATTCCCTGCAGGGCGCCGACCGGCTCGCGGTCGTAGCGGAACTCGGCGTCATAGTCGTCCTCGATGATGGTGGCGTCATGGTCGGCCGCCCAAGCGGTCAGCGCCATGCGCGGTCCGGTGCCAGCACGACGCCGGTCGGCCACTGGTGGGCGGGGGTGAGCACGACCGCCCGGACGCCGGCCAGCCGCCAGCGCGCGGACGTCGATGCCGTCATCGTCGACCGGAACAGGTACCGGCTCCATGCCCGCGTACGCCGCGGCAGTCGCGCCGGTGTCGGTGTAGCCGGGGTCCTCGAAGGCGATGCGCCGGATGCCCGAGCCGGCCAGTGCGCGCAGCGCCAGGGCAAGGCCCTGCGCGAACCCGGCGCAGATCACGATGCGCTCCGGATCGGCGGCGGCGGCGCGGACCCGCCGCAGGTAGGCGGCCAGCACCTCGCGCAGCACCGGGCTGCCGCGCGGGTCGTCATAGCCGAAGGACGTCGTGGGCGCGGAGCGGCAGGCCTCCCGCAGCGCGTACAGCCAGTCGGTGCGCGGGAAACTCGCCAGGTCCGGCAGCCCCAGCTCGAAATCGGCGAGCAGGCGCGGGCGCGGCGGACCGCGCACCGCGCAGGCCGGCTCGATGCCCGCGCACGGCGCGACCACGGTCGCCGAGCCCGGGCGGGCGGTCAGGTAGCCCTCGGCAAGGAGCTGGGCATAGCAGTCCTGGACCAGGCCGCGGGACAGGCCGAGTTCGCGGGCCAGGCCACGGGACGAGGGCAGCCGCTCGCCCGCCTGGACCCGGCCGGTCCGGATGGCATCCCGCAACTGGTCCTCAAGCTGGGACCGGAGTGGCTGCATCGCGCTGCCGGTCCAGCGAGAGCATCAGCTCCGGGCTCAAACCGGACCACTCAACTGGCACAAAATTGGAGCTTACCAGTAGTCCGGTCCGCACCTAGCGTTCAAAGCATGACAGCGACGACATTCACCCGAGTCCCCGGCCGGATCGGCAACCCTCCGCGCCCGAGGCTGGTGACCCCCGCGCTGCTGCTGCGGTTCGCCACCATGCTGGGCGCCTCGATCAACTTCTACCTGCTGCTGTCGGTGGTGCCCCTGTACGCGAAGGCGGCCGCGGGCGGCGAGCGCGGCGGGGCTGGCCACGGGCGCGCTGATGGCCGCGACCGTGCCGGCGAACTGGTCACCCCGCGCCTGGTAGCCAGGTACGGCTACCGGCTGACGCTGGCGGCCGGGCTGATCCTGCTGGGCGCGCCGGCGCTGGCGCTGACCGGCCCGGCCAACCTGGAGCTCGTCATCGCGGTATGCGCGGTCCGCGGTCTCGGTTTCGCGATCATGGTGGTGGCGGCGGTTCGCTGACAGCCGCGCTGATCCCGGCCGAACGACGCAGCGAGGGGCTGGCGCTGGCTGGCGTGGTCGGCGGGCGTGCCCTCGCTGACCGCGCTGCCGCCGGACTGTGGCTGGCCGACAGGGTAGGGTACCCGCCGGTGTTCATAGCAGGCGCGGTCGCCGCGCTGGCCGCGCTGGCGGCGGTCCCGGCGCTGCCGGGCCGGGACACCGGCGGCGTGGCGCGGCGCCCGGCCGCGAGAGCCGCGGCCGCGCGGCCGTTCGGCGTTCTGGCCGGGCTGCGCGCCCCCGCCCTGCGGCGGCCGGCCGGTGTTCGCGGCTACTACTACGGCGGCCGGGATCATCGTCACCTTCCTGCCGCTCGCACATGACCGGGCCTCGGGCGGGCTCGTCGCGCTGGCGCTATTCGCCCAGCCGACGGCGGCCACGCTGACCCGATACCTGGCCGGCCGGTATAGCGACCGGCGCGGACACCAGCCATGCTCGATCCCTGCCCTGGTCACCGCTTCGGCCGGGATGATGATCCTCGTGCTGACCGGCGTGCCAGCAGCGGTGATCGCCGGGAGCCTGCTTTTCGGCGCGGGGTTCGGCGTCAGCCAGAACGCGACCTTGAGCCTGATGTACGAACGGGTGCCGGCGGATCCGGCTATGCCACGGTGAGCGCGGTGTGGAACATCGCCTACGACGCGGGCATGGGCCTGGGGGCCGTCGGGCTTCGGCCTGCTCGCGGCGGGCACGGGATACCCGGTCGCCTTCGCCATCACCGCCGCCGTGATGCTGACCGCACTCGTCCCGGCGCTGCTCGACCGTCGGCGACCGGCCTGACGCAAGCCGACCGCACCTCCGGTCCCGGACCCTGTGCGTCCGCGGTGAGGAGAGCAGCGTGGAGGATGCATCACCGCGTGTCCGTGGACGACGATTAGTTCACGTGCTCGAGGAGGGTAAAGGTAAAGGGGTCCCGCGGATGGAGAGAACCAGATTCCTGCTGGACGAGACGGACATCCCGGCAGCTTGGTACAACCTGGTGGCAGACCTGCCAGGGCCCGCGCTGGCGCCCGCGCTGAATCCAGCCACGGGACAGCCGCTGACCCGTGCCGAGATGGCGCGCACTACGCCCGAGCCACTCATCGATCAGGAACTCGGGACGAATCGCGAGATCGAGATCCCGGAACCGGTACGTCGGCTGTACGCGCTGTGGCGCCCCTCGCCCCTGCACCGAGGCTCGGCGACTTGAACGTGAACTCGATACTCCCGCACGCATCTATTACAAGTACGAGGGCGTGGCCCCGACCGGCAGCCACAAACCCAATACGGGCATCCCGCAGGCCTATTACAACAAGCTGGCCGGCAAGACGGGCCTGGTCACCGAGACGGGCGCCGGCCAGTGGGGCAGCGCGACCGCGCTCAGCGCCTCGTTCTTCGGCCTGACCGCTAAGGTCTACATGGTCAAAGTGAGCTTCATGCAGAAGCCCTATCGGCGAGCGCTGATGGAAACCTACGGGGCGGTGTGCGTGCCCAGCCCTAGCCAGGAAACGGCGGTCGGGCGTTCCATCCTCGCCGCGGATCCGGATTGTCCGGGCAGCCTCGGGATCGCCAGCTCCGAAGCCCTTGAGGCGTTCGCACAAGACCCCGCGCTGGGGTACGTGCTCGGCAGCGGCGCCAATCACGTCCTGCTGCATCAGACCATCATCGGCCAGGAAGCGATCCGCCAGCTGGAACTCGCCGACGACTACCCGGATATCGTCGTCGGCTGCGCGGGCGGCGGCAGTAACCTGGCCGGGCTCGCCTTCCCGTTCCTTGGACAGTGGCTGAGGGGCGGCCGTAGGGTAAGGGTGATCGCCGTAGAGCCCGCCGCCTGCCCGACCATCACTAAGGGCACGATCGCCTACGACTATGCCGATACGGGCAGGCTAGGACCCCTGTTCCGGATGCACACGCTGGGGCACACGTTCGTACCTCCGCCGGTTCACGCGGGTGGCCTGCGAGCGCACGGCATGGCTCCGCTGATCACCCGAGCGGTCGAGGACGGGCTGATCGAGGCAACGGCCGTACCGCAGACTCGCTGCTTCGAGGCCGGCGTCCAGTTCTCCCGTGCCGAGGGCATTCTGCCCGCGCCAGAATCAACGCACGCCATCCGCGTCGCCATCGACGAAGCGCTAAGGTGCAAGGAGGAGGGCCTTTCCAGGGCGATCCTGTTCGGCCTGTCCGGGCACGGCCATTTCGATCTCGCCGCGTACGAGAAGTACTTCTCAGGTGCGCTGGGCGACGAGATCGCCGACGACGAGGCACTTGCGAATGCGGCCGCCAGTATTCCGCAATTGGCCATAATTTGAAGCCACAGCTTTTTCCTCAAATACCTGATCGAGCGTGAGGTGCTATCCGATGACCCCGACGATTCCCGGCCTCGACGAGCTCGCCGAATATCCGGCAGGCTGGACGCATCACGACAAGCAGATCTATCCCGGCGGGAACCTGACCCTGCCGGACGCCTGCCTGAAATGGTATGACATCCGTCGTGCCGATCAGGCGGCCACACCAGAGGTGAGCGACGAGGCCCGCGAGTTTCTGCGGGCCGAGGTGGCTGCAGGCAGGCTGGCGTTCCGCAAGGAACTCGGTTTCGTACTGCTACATCGCGATGGCGAGAAGCACTTCATGCTGGTCTGTGTCTGGCGGGACAAAAGCGAGATGTGGCAGGGCCTCTTCTACAAGGACGATGGCGGATTCCTGCCCTACCCGGCGAAGCCCGGTCCGATACGGCCGACCCAGTGCGTAATCGAACTCGATGCCACCTCCCATGAGCGGCGCGGCTGGTCCCGGTACCTGCGTTCGGCCCGTGACACCATCGCCAAGCAGGCCTACCTGGATGACGTCTGCACCGGCCAGCTGGTATAGCCAACGCGCCGCACAGTCATCCTCACACGTTCACCATCCTCAGCACGTTCATCATCCTCACCGCAGGCCCTGGAGGAAACTGTCCCAGGTTGCGCAGCATTCCTGTCCGACTGCGGCAGCGGCGCCCATTGGCAAGTCATAGAAACGCGGGCCGCGGGAGGACGAATTCTCCCGCGCAGTCGGATGAGCAAGATTCAAGAAGGCGCGCGCCAGCGATTTTCGGCACCTTAGATTTATGCATGACCTGTACGTGAAGAACTCACCTTCGCTGCCCGGCAACTTGGCCGAACGTTTCCGCACTCAACCCAGTGCGCTCGCCCTCGTAATAGGATCTGACCGGATCACATATGGCGAACTCGCGGATATGTCAGACTCAACGCGCGCCTATCTGGAAAGCCCTGGCCTACGAGGGCTCGACCGGATAGCGGTGCAGGCAACAAAGTCTCCGCAAACTATCGCGGTGATAATTGCCTGCCTGATGACCAGCCGGCCGTGCCTGCTGCCTTCGACCAGACTGGGACTGGATTCGCTCGGCGCGCTGCTCGATCGCGCGGGCTGCGCCGGCCTGCTGACCGCGAGCGCGGCCGGCTCGGCGGGTATCGGCGTGCAGTACAGCGCCCGCCCGACCGCTCCCGAGGACGGGGGCATCCGGCCGGCTGGGCCGGGCGCGGACGCCTGCCTCATGCTGACGACATCCGGATCGACCGGCCTGCCGAAGGTCGTGCCTCTTTCCGCCTCGGCCGTCGACCGGTTCACCGCGTGGGCGATCACCCGGTTCGGCTTGTCGCCGGTCACCGCGGTGCTGAACTACGCGCCATTGAGCTTCGATCTGTGCCTGCTGGATATCTGGGCGACGCTGGCGGCTGGCGGGACCGCCGTGCTGGTGGAGGAGGATCGCGCGACCGACGGCCGCTACCTTGCCGAGTGCGTGCGCGGTCAGGAGGTTTCTGTCATCCAGTCGGTGCCCATGCTGTACCGCCTACTGGCAGACGCATATGGCGGAGACCCCTTCCGGAACGTCAAGCACGTGATCACCACCGGTGACAAGATTCCAGCCCGATTGCTGAGCGAGTTGCCCAGGCTCTTTCCCGCCGCCCAGCTTTACAATCTCTACGGCTGCACCGAGACGAACGACAGCTTCCTGCACGAGGTCACCGAGTCCGACGTGCTGGGTGAGCTTCCGATCGGCCGCCCACTGCCCGGCGTGGATGCCCTCGTCGCCGACGCTGACGGCACCATACTCGACGGGCCCGCTGTCGGCGAATTGCTTGTCCGCACGCCATTTCAGACAGCAGGGTACGTCGGCCTGGGCGCCGACGTGGGCAGGTTCGTCGACATCGATGACGGCCGCCCGTTCTTCCGGTCCGGCGACCTGTTCGCCGGGACGCAACCGGCATTTGCACACTGCTCAGCCGTAACGACTTTCGGGTCAAGGTCCGCGGAACGCTGGTCAACCTCGCCGAGGTCGAGCACGTCTTCCTCCGCCACGACCAGGTAGTCGATGCGGTCGTGGTCGCCCTGCCCGACGGCGGCGGGGAAGCCCGCTTGCACGCCATGATCCGCAGTGCCGGGCCCGGATTGGTCGACAGCCTGGTACTGCGCGAACACTGCAAGGGCCTGCTCACCCGGGCCGCCATCCCATCGACGATCAAGCTCGTTGATTATCCGCTGCCCACGACGTCAACCGGAAAGGCAGACCGGCAGGCGATTAGCCGCACACTGCAGAGCAGGAGCTAAAAATGGACGACATACTCGTGGTCAAGCAGTACATCATAAGCGAATTTATACCTGACATCCAGATTGACCAGCTGGACGCCGATTATGATCTCATCTCAAGCGGGGTAATCGACAGCCTCAGCCTGCTACGGGTTATCACTTGGCTGGGCGTGCATTTCGGCATTCCCGTTGACGAGATAGAGATCGTCGAGGAGAACTTTGCTTCCGTATCCGCGATCTGCGAGGTTATCGACCGCGGTAAACAGCTTCGGATCCCTGCGTAAATTACCGCGAAACGAGAGGTAGTAAAGTATGATAGTCCGTACTATGTCAGAGGTCGAGGGCGTCGAATGGGGCAACGGCATCAGCAGGCGCTTCCTGACCGCCCGCGACGCCATGGGATACACGCTCACCGACACGATCGTCCGGGCCGGCACCCGGTCGCCGCTCTCCTACCAGAATCACCTGGAGGCGTGCTATTGCATCGCGGGTAGCGGCATGGTGATCGATGCTGATGGCAATGAGTATCCGATCAAGCCCGGTACAATGTACGCGCTCGACAAGAATGACCGGCATCACCTGATAGCCTCACCGGTGGAGGACCTGCGGCTGGTCTGTGTATTCGTTCCTGCGCTGAAAGGCCACGAGACGCACGACTTTGCCCAGCTCGAGTTCTCCAATTATTAAACACGGTCGCCGTCATGCGTGAATGGACCGATGAGCAGCGGGCCGAGCGTGAGCGCTATGCCGGCAGCTTCGCGGCGTGGAGCAAGGACCATGTCCAGCGCGACCAGCAAGGTGAGTTCCCGGCCGGCCTGTGGAAGCTAGTCGGCGAGTCCGGGTTGCTGCGCCTGCCGTTCGACACCGAGTGGGGCGGCGTCGGCTATGACCTGCTGACCACCATGTACATCCTGGAGGGCCTCGGGTACGGCTGCCGCGACAGTGGGCTGAACTTCTGCGTGTCGACTCAGATCGTGAGCGCGGGCATTCCCATTCAGCGGTTCGCCTCCCGTTACCTCAAGGAGCGTTACCTGCCACGCATCTGCGACGGCACCCTGATCGGGGCGCACGCGATCACCGAGCGCCGGTCCGGCTCGGACGCAGCAGCCATACAGACGACGGCGACCCCGCGAGGCAACACCTTCGTTCTCAACGGGGAAAAATGCTTCATCAGCAGCGCGCCCATCGCCGACCTGGTTGTTGTGTACGCCAAGACGAAGACCGGTAACAGCCCCTTTGGCATAACCGCCCTAGTCGTAGACCGCGAAACTCCGGGTCTCGAAATCGGGCCGTCCATCGAGAAGCTTGGCTTGCGGACGTCTCCATTCGCTAATATCACCCTTACGGATTGCGTCGTGCCGAAAGCTAATGTAATCGGACAGGTTGGCAGCGGGTTCCTGGTGCTGGATTACGTGATGAAATGGGAGATCCTCTGCAACTTCATAATTAATGTCGGCACTATGCAAAATAGGCTTGAGCGAGTTATCGAATTCTCCCGGTCGCGTATCCAGTTTGGTGCGCCCATCGGCTCTTACCAGCTTATATCCAGCAAGATTGTTAACATGAAAATAGGGCTCGATACCGCCCGCATGTGGTTGTATGATACCGCAGAGCGGTTTCTTTCCGGCATCGATGTAATGTTGGAAGTTTCCGTGGCAAAATTGCTTGCCAGTGAGGCGAACCTGAATTCCGCGCTCGACGCGGTGCAGATCTTCGGAGGGCGCGGATATATCACCGAATGCGCACTGGAGAAAGATCTGCGGGACGCCACGGGTGGAACAATCTATTCCGGCACCTCGGAGGTCCACCGAAGCAAGATCGCCCGGATACTCGGAGTCAAGTGAGCGACCAGATGCCGGAAAGCCGAGTTAGTGAATGGAAGGCGGAACATGGCAGCTTACAGCGATGCCGCGGAGCTCCTCAAGGCCACCGAGTTCTTGGACCATGAACATCCTGTCGTCAGGGAGTTCGCCGATCGCGCGACAGACGCCAGTACAACACCGGCAGCGAACGCGATCTCGCTCTACTATGCGGTACGGGACACGATCTCGTATGAGGTATATGGCGCGGATCTGAGCCGCGAGGGCCTGCGGGCCAGCGCAATCATTGGCAAAGGCCGGGGGTTCTGCGTCCACAAGTCGATTGTTTACGCAGCCGCCTGCCGGTCGGTAGGTATTCCAAGCCGGCTGGTGTTCACGGACGTACGCAATCACCTGGCATCGGAGCGACTGCGCGATCTGGTAGGCGGCACCCTTTTCTGTTTTCACACACTCACATCAATCTGGCTGAATGATACCTGGGTGAAAGCCACGCCAGTGTTCAACAAGGTTCTATGCCGGCTGTACGGCATGTCTGCTCTTGAGTTCGACGGCACATCCGACAGTCTCTACCAGCCGTATGACGCGGATGGCAGACGGTATATGGAGTTCGTTAATTTCCGCGGTGAATTCGACGATTTCCCCTATGATCTCGTCGTGGACGGCATCCGCACCGCTCATCCTAAGCTCTTTGCCAGCCAGTACGTCACCGCGCGGGGATCGCTTGCGCATGAGGGCCTCCTAAGCCGACAGAGGGGATGAGAAGTGCTGGAAGCAATAGCCGGCCGCGGCTCGAGACGCTGTGCCGTGGTAGACGCCGACGGCACGGGGCGATTCCTGTCGGCCGTACTCGCGCGGTACGACACGCAATGCGTGCACGTCCGTTCCCTAAACCCCTGCATCTACCTGGGGGATAATCAACATGGCATCGCGACAGAAGTCCGTCACGAAGGGGATGTCGGGGACACCGCGACCGCGCTGGCGCGCCTCGGCGTGGACCATGTGATCGCGGGAGCCGAGTCCGGTGTCCAGCTCGCCGATCGGCTCGCACAGCGGCTCGGCCTTCCTGGGAACGGCATGCGCCACCCGTCCGCCCGCCGGAACAAGCACGAGATGGCCGAGGCCGTACGCCGGGCCGGGCTCGCCACCGCGCAGTCGCTCCTCTCGCGGTCAGCCGACGATCTGGAGGAATGGGCCGCCACGGCGGGATCCTGGCCGGTCGTCTTGAAGCCGACGGAAAGCGCGGGGGCGGACAATGTCATCTTCTGTTTCTGTCCAGCGGACATCCGTGCCGCCTGCGAAAGGATCATGGGCCGCACCGACCGGTATGGCAGGCCGAACACCGAGGTACTCGCTCAGCAGTTCCTCGCCGGCGACGAATACTTTGTGAACGGCGTCAGCCGGGACGGCGTGGCTCACATCGTGGAGATCTGGCGCTACCACAAGCGATGGGTCCACGACGATCGCCTGGTCTATGACTACGAGCACCCGGTCGCCGCCGACGATCCCGCGGCCGTGGAAGTCGGCAGGTTCGCGCTTGCGGTTCTTGGCGCACTGGAGATCTATAACGGCGCATCGCATGCCGAGGTGATGCTGACCCCGGCGGGTCCTGCCCTGGTGGAGTGCGCGGCCCGGGTCGGCGGATCGCATCTTCCGCATATCGTCTCCCGCTGCCTCGGGACCAGCCAGGTCGATGTCACGGCGCTGTCCATCGCCCGGCCAGCAGAGTTCCTCCGGCTGGCCGGGACCCCGTACCAGTTGGTCAGCAACGTCAGGTACGTGTCACTGATCAGTCCGCGGGCCGGAACCGTACCGTCGGATTCCGACCTGGAGCCGGTACGCTCGCTCCCTTCCTTCGCCGAGATGCGGCTGACGTTGTTGGCCGGCGGGCGGCTTCCGGCGACAGTGGACCTGGCGACCTCGCCGGGGTACGTCTACCTTATATCCGACGACCTAGGCCAGCTCGACGCCGACTATCAGCGCCTGCGTGAGCTCGAAGACCGTGTCCTGTACCAGGCACCGGCAGCGGCGGCTTAATGCATAACCGGCCAAGCTCAGGTCAGTCATCCTGTCCCTGATTCGAGAGAAGTGATCCCGCGGTGACATCGCATCAGCCCCTGCTCCTGATCGGGGGTCCTCCAGACCAGCTGCGGAAAGCCCATGCGCTGGGATTGGATGTCATATATTGCCAGTTCCCTGAGGAGTTCAGGCCGGAATACGGCGAGATGATAAAGGGTGCCATACTGGCCGATTACACAAACTGGGACACCCTGCGCCCGCTTGTCAAGGCGGCGCACGAGGTGTGGCGATTCCCCGCAGCCGTGTCGCTCACCGAAGCCGGCCTCGATCCGGCCGGGCGGGTGAACGACCTGCTCGGGCTCGGCGGCACCTCCTATGCAGTCAGCCACCGGTTCACCGACAAGCTGCTGATGCGCCGCCACCTCGCGGCGAGGGCGCCTGGAAGCCCGTCTGCCATCGCCGCCGCGCCGACGATAGGCCCCACCAGCATGCTGGCTTTCGGCGCGAAGCATGGCTACCCGTTCATCGTCAAGCCAGCCAGCGGTACCGCGAGCTTCGGCGTACTGCTTGTGGCCTGCCCGAGTCAGTTGACTCCGTGTGGCAGCGGGTCCGCGAGTTGCGGGAAGATGACAGCCACCCGCTGACTCGCGGCTTCGACTTCCGCCAGTTCATGATGGAGGAGTACGTTGACGGCCCGTTTCACACGGTAGAAACGTTCAGCTTCAACGGGCGACACGTGCTTATCACCATTACCGAGGCCACCACGTTGCCGGAGTTCTATGTCCATGACGGGCATGCCATACCCGCGCGCCTCGAAACCGGGGTGGAGGAATCGATGACTGAGGCGGTGACGACGTTTCTCGACGCGATGGGTCTTCGCGACGGGCCCGCACACACGGAAATTAAGCTAACGCGCCGCGGCCCGGTGGTAATTGAGTCGCAGAACAGGGTCGGCGGTGCCCTGTTCTCGGACATGATGCGGGATGTTTACGGCATTGATCCGCAGACCTTGGCCATAAGCTGGCCGCTCGGCATGGCGGCCGAGCCTGCCCGCTGGCCGGCTCCTCGAGGGCGGCGCGGCAAGCTGGCTGCTGCTGGCCGACCCCGGCAGGATCGTGCAGATCCGGGGCCTCGATCAGGTGCGCGGCGACCCGGCCACGCTGGCGATCGGTATCAGCGCGCGCCCCGGCGACGCGGTCCGGCCGTTCGACGCGTCGTGGGACGGCCTCGGTCATGTCGCGGCACGGGGCGCCGACGCCGGTGCGGCTAGCGAGCAGTGCAGGCGCCTGCTTTCGCAGATCGAGGTCATCACCGAACCCGACCAGGAGGTCGCTCCGGCAGCATGAACCGCGAGCGGCGTCACTTCTGACCGACGGCTACCAGCGCCACGCGCGGCACCTCGGCGACCCAGGCCGCGTCTTGCTGATAGACGGACGGCTTTGACTTCCATCGCGAACCCGGGACGCGGTACTCGTCATCGTCGAAGACGAAGTATTTCTCCGCAAGCTCCCAGACCGTGTCGCGCACGCCCTGCCGGTTCAGCTGCGGACTCGCCAGATAGTCGAGTCCATACATGTTGAGGAGATAATCGGCGAGCCGCGAACGCGCCTCGGCGGGCGAGTCGCCAAGCATGACGAGCGGGTCGTAGATCCTGTGGAGCGTCACCGAGCGCAGCCCGGCCAAAGCGCAATATCGCTTCAGTTCCGCCGTGGAGAAGTGATCGTACTGGTGACCCGCCCTAGAATACCGGTTCACGACCTCGGAGAACCACAGCGCGACTGGGGAGCCTTCTTCGAAGTCATGCAGGACGAGTCGCCCGCCCGGCCGCAGGACGCGTGCCGCCTCACGGCAAACCAGCGCCCTGTCATGGCGCGGGATGTGGTGCGTCCCGTAGGTGAGCAGGACGGCATCGACGGTCATGTCGCGCAGGAAAAGGAACTGCGCCTGCTGGCGGATGGCGGGCAACCCGGCCCTGAGCGCGTCTGCCACCATGTGCCCGGCCATATCGCTGGTAATAACCGAATTCTCGGTATGCGGGGCAAGTGTCTTGAAGACATGCGCGAGCAGGCCATCGCCGCCCAGCAGGTCGAGCGCGGTCCAGCGTCGGGGAATGAACTCCGCGTCCGGCACCGCCGCGGCGAGCATGAATAGGGTGCGGATGCCGCGCGCCCGGACCATCCGATTCCGCTGAGCGTGCCGATAGGACGCGCCACGTCCCGTATCGGCATCTGTCTCGAACTCGTTTACCAGCCGGGCTAGGTCATCGAGGGCGGCACTCGCGCCGGGGCGCTCGAACCAGAGCAGATCGGCGAAGGCGGGAAAACGTGACTCAATGTGGCGCATATATTCTGCCACCGGGAAACCGGGAATATATGGTTCAGTCGCGGAAACGTAACTGGACGACAGCGTATTCCGTCCTGAAATTTCCATAATATCTACATTATCAGCGGTAATCGGCTCGCGGCTTGCCCTGTATTGCTCAGTCGGCTGGCCCGGGACGGGGAGGATTCTCCTGCCGAACGGGTCGAGCTGCCCGCTTGCCCGGCCGCCCGTAACGCGGTGCGAGCGAGGGTCCAGTCAGGCTTCAGGGCGATGGTAGATACTGCACCGGACGCGAGTGACAATGGAAAATAGAGTGGCAGCGTTAGGTGACAGATTCAGTCTTTCGGTAATGCTCAGGTCGTGCACACCAGGGATTATGCGCGGCCGGACGAGGAATAGCGATGGATCTTAGGTTCTGGCTGGACCGGGCGGTAGCCGCGGTTGACGAGTGGGCCGCAGAGTACGGGCCATACCGGCCGCACCCGTCGCTGGCGGTGAGCGATGAGGAATTCGCCGCCGCTTTCGCCGCCCTCACCGGCCGGCTACGGGACAATTACCCGTTCTTCCATCCTCGTTACGCAGGACAGATGCTCAAGCCCCCGCATCCTGCCGCGGTGGCGGGTTATGTCGCCGCGATGCTGATCAACCCGAACAACCATGCTCTGGACGGCGGACCTGCGACGGCGGCGATGGAGAAGGAGGTGGTCGCCGAGCTGGCTGCGATGTTCGGGCTCCCGCACCACCTGGGGCATCTGACCAGCAGCGGCACCATCGCAAACCTGGAGGCATTGTTCGTCGCCAGGGAGACCCACCCTGGTCTGGGCATCGCCTACAGTGCGGATGCCCACTACACGCATGCCCGGGTATGCCGGGTGCTTGGCGTCCCCGGCCATGAGGTGCCGGTGGACTCCCGCGGCCGGATGGACCTTGCCGCGTGCGAGCGTCTGCTGCGAACGGGCCAAGTCGGCACCGTCGTCCTCACCGCGGGTACCACCGGGCTGGGAGCCGTGGATCCTATTCACGAGGCACTTGCCCTGAAGGAAGCCTACGGGGCCCGCTTGCACGTGGACGCGGCGTACGGCGGGTTTTTCTCGCTGCTGGCGGGCGAGGGAGTGGAGGCAGCGCCCTGGCGGGCCATCGCCCGCTGCGACTCGGTGGTGGTCGACCCCCATAAGCACGGCCTTCAGCCTTACGGTTGCGGCGCGGTCCTGTTCGCCGATCCGGCGGTGGGCCGCTTCTACGCTCACGACTCCCCTTACACCTACTTCACCTCTAGCGACCTGCACCTCGGCGAGATCAGCCTTGAGTGCTCGCGGGCCGGTGCGGCTGCCGCGGCGCTCTGGGTCACTTTCCGCGTGCTGCCGCCAACCCCAGATGGCCTGGGTGCAGTCCTCGCCGCCACCCGGCGAGCTGCGCTGGCCTTCGCGCGGCTAGTCAGCCAGTCGCAGGCCCTCGCTCTTTACCAGCAGCCCGAACTAGACATCGTCACCTATTTTCCGCGGTACGGAACCACCGTTGGTGTGGACGCAGAGTCTGAGCACATGCTCGCCGCCGGCATGGCTGACGTCGGCGATCCCGTGTTCCTGAGCACGCTGCGGGTCCGGGGCAGCGCCCTTCGCTCGCGCGGGCACGATGTCAGCGGCGACACCGATGCCCGCATCCTGCGCAGCGTGCTGATGAAACCGGAACAGGAAGGCTACGCGGCGCCCCTGCTGGCCCGGATCGAGCGCCTCACCGCTGTCCGTTCGGAAAATGATCGGGCAGCCCGCCGGTAATTAGCCGTCTCATCTTCGCTGCCCCAGGGTAAGCAGAATTGCGGCGAATCGCAGACTGTATAGCTGATACCTGTTGGCAAGCCAGGCGCTTCTCTTCCTTTGCTATTAGTTTCCGCACCCGGGATTTACGGTAGCACTCACGAAGAAGAACGTCCTGGGTTAGCCACCTGATACTACTTGGTAATTGGATGCACCTCCAATTCAGTTCAATGGCCGTATCGGCGCGGCAGTTGGAATCGAGGGCCTGGTGCGATGCGCCCGCTTCCGGATTCCGCCCTGTCGATTCGTAAACCAGGAGGGAATGCCCGCTGATGGCAGCAACTCTAGAGCCGGGAAATACACTCTATGATGCGGTGATCGTCGGGGCTGGCCACAATGGGCTCGTATGCGCGGCCTATCTCGCCCAGGCAGGTCATCGGGTCGCCATTGTCGAGCGGCGGGACGCTGTCGGCGGCGCCTGCGTCACCGACGAACTGTTCCCTGGTTACCGGTTCAGCACGGCCAGCCTGGTGACGTGCCTGTTCCGCCAGGAGATCGTGGCGGATCTCGGCCTGTCGAAGTACGGTCTTGAGATCATCCCGCGCGAGCCATCGGTCGTCGCGCTCTTCCCCGACGGGCGCAGCCTGGCGCTGGGCGCGGACATGGCGGCATGTACGGCCGAGATTGGGAAGTTCTCCGCGCATGACGCGGACGTCTACCCGGAATATGGCGAAACGATGCGGCGGCTCGCCCGGTTCGCCGGGCCGTACCTGCTTGGCGAATCAAGGATCCCGCTGCTTGATGACATCCCCGCGCTGAAGGCCGCGCTCGCGGCGGCCGGCGGCCTTCCCGACGACGACCTCAGGCGGCTCATGACGGTGTTGTTCGGCAGCGCCAGGAGCCTGCTCGACGACTGGTTCGAGTCGGACGAGCTCAAGGTGACGCTGTCCACCGACGGCGTGGTCGGCGTCAATGCCGGACCGTCCATGCCGGGCACGGCCTACCTCATGCTATACCACCAGATGGGCGCGACCGAGACCGCGCGCCCCTTGTGGGGCCAGGTCAGGGGCGGCATGGGTGGTATCACCCAGGCGCTGGCCGCGGCCGCCGCCGCTCACGGCGCCGACATCGTCACCGGCCGGACGGTGACCCGGATCCGGGTTGGCAGCAACGGCGCAGAGGCCGTCGAACTGTCCGACGGCGGTCAGTTGCGCGGACGCGTGATCGTATCGGCAGCCGATCCGAAGACGACCTTCCTGAACCTCATCGACTCCGGCGCGGTGCCGGAGGGCTACCGGCACGCGATAGCAGGCGCCGACTACGAGGGCATCGCCGCGAAGATCCACCTCGCGCTCGACCGCCTGCCCGAGATACGCGGCTTGCCGGGCGAGCGCGCCGAGTACCGGGGAACGCTGCAGATCCTGCCGAGCATGGACCACTTCGATCGGGCCCACGCCGAGTCCAGGCTCGGCCGCCCGTCGTCGGAGCCGCACGTGGAGTGCACCATCCCGACCCTCCTGGATCCCGCGCTCGCCCCGCCCGGCAAGCATGTCATGAGCATGTACGTGCAGTACGCTCCGTACACGCTCGCGGGCACGACGTGGGACGCCATCAAGGAGTCCTTCGCCGACCGGGTGCTTGAGTACGTCGAGCCCTACCTGCCGGGGCTAACCGCATCGGTCCTGGACCGCAAGGTCTTGACCCCGCTCGACCTCGAACGCGAGCTTGGGCTGCCCGGCGGGAACCTCTATCACGGCGCGATGTCGGCGCGTGATCTCTTCGCCGGGCGCCCGGTCGCCGGGTACGCCGACTACCACACGCCCATTCCCGGCCTCTACCTCTGCGCCGCCGGGACGCGTCCCGGCGGCGGGGTATTCGGGATGCCAGGAAAGAACGCGAGCGACACGGTACAGCGCCATCTGGAGGATCGTAATGATGATCAGGGACGAGCCGACGGACACGGCCGACGGCGTGCTGCTTGACTATGGCCTGATCGCGCCGCTAGGAATCCCGAAAGACGGCAAGATACCTGACGCCGCGGCGGGATCGTGCGGCCGGGAAGAATACGACAGGTATTTCCGCTTGCGCCGCGAGGACCAGGAACTGGCGCAGTGGTCCCGGTCCTGCCTCGACGTGCAGCGCCGTCTGCTCGACGATCTCGACGCGACTGATCTTTCCGCCCAGGATCGCTGCGACATCATGGCAGGCTGGCTGGTGGTCATGCACTGCACGCTGGAGAAGTGGCTCGTCCTGAGCACCGGGGCGGTGACGAGGTGACCGTCCGGTGCCCGGCACAGGCGTCCCTGGAAGGTGCGGACACCGCGGTGCTCCGCTGGAAGCTCGGCCATCACCTGTTCCACCTGCAGCTAGCCGCGATGAATACGCTCCTAGCGGCGACACAGGAGTGGCTTGAATCGGCCCGCTGGCCCGAGCTGGCAGAGACACTCGACCGCCTCGGCGTCCTGTATGACGGCGCGACAGCGACGATGCGGTACGCGGCAGACTTCAGCCCCAGGGTGTACGAGCGGTTCATCCGCCCGTCGATGGCGCCGCCATTCGCCAGCCCCGGCTTCTCTGGCACCCTCAACTTCGAGCACGAGCTGATGCTCGGTCAACTCCGCGAGCTGCGCGGGCAGTTTGAGGCTATCGACGGGTCGGGCGCCCCGCCGCCGCAGGCCGTGCGGGATGCCGCGGCGCGGCTGTGGGGTGCGCAAGATCGCAACCGCAGCCATCACGTATTGATTTGCCAGCGTTTCGTGCCGGATGGGAAGTCGCTGCTCAGCGAGTTCTTCCGGGCGAGAGCGCTGGCCGAGGCGGGACAGGACGGACTGTCCGGGCAGGCAATGGAGGAGACGCAGGGATGATCCACGTAGTCGAGACATGGCAGATCAAGGAAGAGTTCGCGGACCGGGTCCCCGAGCTCATGCAGGCAATGGACGATCTGGTCGGGCCGCGCACGCACGCGCACCCCGGCTATTCCGGCCACGCCACCTTCTTCCGGCACGAGGCGGAGCCGACCAAGGTGTGGATTCTGTACCCGTGGCAGAGCCATGCCGCACACGATGACCTGATCTCAGGCGAGGTCTCGATCCTCGGCGAGTTCCAGGCCAAGTACTGCGCCACGCCTCGCGAGATCGCCTACCTCAGCGAGGTAGCGCATGACCATCCCGGGCATGAGTGACGCCGCGGCCCGGTCCTCTGTCGCGGGGCGCGTCGCCCTCGTCACTGGCGGGGCCAGGGGGATCGGCGCGGCAATGTGCGAACGCCTGGCCGACGAGGGCGCTCATGTCGTGGTGAACTACCGCACCGACGCCGCCACTGCGCAGTCGCTGGTGCAGCGGATGCGGTCGGCGGGGGGCGGGCCGTCGAGGTGCAGGCCGACGTATGCGACCCTGAGGAGGCGGCCGGCCTGGTGCGCACGGCCGCCGAGCACTTCGGCGCCGCGGTCACGATCCTGGTCAACAACGTGGGGGAGTTCACGCTTAGCCCGGTGGCTGCCACCTCAGCGCAGCGCTGGAAGAGCGTCATCGACAGCAACCTCAACTCGGCGTTCTACGTGACGCTCGCCGCTCTCCCGGGAATGCGCGAGCAGCGGTTCGGGCGGATCGTCATGATCGGCCTCAGCCCGGCGCTGCAGGTCCGGGGCGCCCCGAACATCGCTGCGTACGTTGTCGCGAAGACCGGCCTCGCGGTCCTTACCAGGTCGCTGGGGGCCGAGGAGTCAGCGCATGGCATCACCGTGAACTGCGTCGCCCCCGGCCTGGTGGACAATGGCTACCTGCCGCCCGAGCAGGCTTCCTGGATGGCGAAACGAGTTCCGTCCGGCCGGCTCGGCACCGGGCAGGACATAGCAGAGGCGATGGCCTTCCTCATATCGGATCGGGCTTCCTACGTCTCCGGTGCCACGCTGGCGGTCTCTGGCGGCTGGGACTGGGAGGATCGCCCGCCCGGCCACGATGGTGAGGTAACCGAGCTGTTCAGGGACGAGGCCGTGAATGCCTGAGGTCAGGGGTAGTGTGACCGTCGCCATGGACGGTGCCGCGGACGGCGTGGCGGCAGCACTCGCGGGCCGCCGGGAGCGCCTGATGATCCCGGGACCGTGCCAACTCGACCCGTGCGAGCAGGAGATACTCGCCGCTCCTCTGGAGGCGCACTACGGGCCGCGGTGGGCCGCCTGCATGCACCAGGTCCTCGCCGACCTGACCGGGCTGCTCGGCGCCGACCGCACCTACCTGCTGCCAGGCTCGGGCTCGGCTGCACTTGACGCCGCGCTTTTCAATATGTTCGAGCCCGGCCAGCGTGTCGTTGTCGTCGACTCAGGCTACTTCGGCAGCAGGCTCCAGGCGATGGCTCGGGGGCACGGCCTGGAGGTAAGGCCGGCCCGGTGCGAGCCTGGTCGGCCGGTCAATCCGGATCGCGTCGCGGAGCTGCTGCCAGGAAGCCACGGCGTGATAGTGACGCACGTGGAATCATCGACCGGGGTGCGCCATCCGGTCGCGCGGCTGGCCGCGATGGCCGCCGCCGCCGGCGCGGTCATCGTGGTGGACGCCGTTCTCCGCCGTCGGCGGCGAGCGCATCCACATGACGCGGATGGGCGTGGATGCGCTGGTCACCGCGTCCCAGAAGGGGCTCGCCGGCGCGCCGGGCCTGGGTGTCCTTGCCCTGACCGACCGCGGCAGGCAGCGGGTCGCCAGCCGCTCACGCCGGTCGCCTTCCTGGTATCTCGACCTTGCCACGTGGGACCAGGCGATGCAGGAAAGTCCGGATTTCGAGCCGCACCCGGTGACGATGCCGACCAGCCTGGTGCGGGTCCTGGCCAGCAGCGTGCGGCGGATCCGCACCGTCGGCATCGACACATGGGTGGACGGCCGCAAGCGGCTCGCCCGCGAATGCCGGGCCGGCCTGCGGCAGCTCGGGATGCGGCTGCCGGCTGACGACGAATACGCAGCGAACCTGGTGGTCGTGGCCGCCCACCCGCGTGCCGACGCGGTGCGCGCTCATCTCGCCGACCGGGCGGGGATCATCGTCGCCGAAGGGCTTCCTCCGTTCGCCGACGACGTGCTCAGGATCGGCCTGCTGGGCCGCACGGCCACCAGGCCGATGGTCGCGGTGCTGCTGCGCGAGATCGAAACCGCGCTGCGGTAACAGCAGTGCTAACACTCATGAGGAGCTCGCCGCGATGCCTGCGCTTCCCGACTTCCACCTGGAGATCTACTTCTCTGAGTGGGAGTTCGCCGCTCGCTACCACATGACCGCCGCCGACATGGAGACAATGCCGCTCAGCGAACTGCTGCGGCTGGCCGATGAGGATGGCCGTGCCCGCTGGGATTCCCTGCAGCTTGGCTACACCCCGACCTACGGCCTGCCCGCATTGCGCGAGGCGATCGCGGCCACATACGACCATCTGGCCGCAGACGACGTGCTCTGTTTCGCTGGCGCCGCGGAACCGCTCACCCTGGCGATGCAGGTGCTGCTCGACCACGGCGACCACGCGGTGGTGCTTACCCCCAACTACCAGGCGACCGAGACGGTCCCGCTGTCGATCTGCGAAGTCACGGGGATCGCGCTGCGCCCGGAGGACGGCTGGGCGCTCGACGTCGACGCGGTCGAGCGAGCGCTACGCCCGGACACACGCGTCGTCGCCGTCAACTTCCCCAACAATCCTACAGGCGCTATCCCCGACGAGGACGCCTGGCGCCGGCTCGTCGGGCTCTGTTCCGATCACGGCATATGGCTGATCAGCGACGAGATCTACCGGGGCCTGGAGCTCCCGCCGCAGGCGCCGCTGCCGCAGGCCGCGGACCTGTCCCGGACCGCTCTTTCGCTGAACGGGATGTCCAAGGCGTACGGCCTGCCGGGGTTGCGGATTGGCTGGATCGCCTGCCGCGACCACGCCGTGCTTGGCCGCCTCGAACGCGCCAAGCACTACACCTCGATCTGCTGCTCGGTGACCAGCGAGGTCCTCGCCCTGATCGCGCTGCGGGCCCGCGACCATATCCTGAGCCGGAACCGGCAGGTCATTGCGGCCAACCTCCCCGCCTTCCGCGACTTCTTCGCCCGCTTCCCCGATGTGTTCGAGTGGCAGCCGCCGCAGGGCAGCTGCGTCAGCTTCCCTCGCTACCTTGGTGCCGACGGCGTTGAGGCGATGTGCGCGGATCTTGTCCGGGAGGAAGGCGTACTGCTGCTGCCCGCCAGCATCTACCGCTCGGCGCTGACCCCGGTGCCGGCCGACAGGTTCCGCGTCGGCGTCGGCCGCCGCGCCCCCCGGGAGGCGCTCGATCGCTGGGCCGCCTGGCAGGAGAAGCGCCGATGACGCCGCCCGTCGTCGGCCTGGACGAGACCCCAGGGTCCGGTTGTATCCGCGAGAAATCACCGTAGAGGGGATCCCATGCAGCATTACGTCAGGCCGGACGGACTGCCGCCGGTCAACGGGTATAGTCACGCCGTGGCGTTCAGCGGGCCCATGGTCGTGCTTTCTGGCCAGATCCCCGTGGACGAGCACGGCAACCTGGTCGGCGAAGACGATCCGCTCGCCCAGGCCCGGCAGGTATTCCGCAACCTCGCGACCGCCCTTGCCGCGGCGGGCGCGACCATGGAGCAGGTCGTCAAGCTGACGGTGTACCTGACGGACGTGACCGACCTGGACTCCTTCCGTCAGGCGCGCAACGAGCACATCTCGCCGGACATGCCGCCGGCTGTTTCGCTCGTGCAAGTGGGCCGCCTGGTCAATCCGCGCTTTAGGGTCGAGATCGATGCGCTGGCCGCAACCTGAAAGCGGGGATACCCGTCCCGGCTCTCCGGAGCGGGGGGCACGGTGACAGCACCGCCCGTCACCGCAGTGGAACACAGCGACTCCGGCGACGTCCGGCGGGAACAGGACAGGCAGGGACAGGGCGGCAGGCGGCTAGAGCGCACCCTGGGTGTCCCCGGGCTGACCGTGCACTACATCACGTCGGTGATCGGCACGGGCGTACTCATCCTGCCGGGGCACGCCGCCCACATCGCAGGGCCGCTCTCCCTGCTGGCGTGGGCCGTGCTAGCCGCCTACTCTTACCCCTTCGCGCTGGTCTTCGCCCGCCTGTCCGTGCGCTACCCCACGAGCCAGGGCATACCGGGGATCGTCGGGCTCGCCTTCGGACCCCGCTGGTCGCGCCTGACCTCGCTGTTCTTGATGCTCACCCTGGTCGTTACCAATCCCGTACTCGGACTGGCGGCGGCCAGGTACCTCCTGGGCTTGTGGTATCCCGCTCCGACGAACCTCCAGGTGGCCGTGGTCGGCTACGGGTTTGTCGCCGTCTCCATCTTGTTCAACCTGCTCGGCATCAGGATCAGTGCCCGTGTTCAGGGTGCGGTCCTAACCGCGCTGGTCTTGTTCCTGGTGCTAGTCATGGCCGTCGCGCTGCCACATGCCCAGGCGGCCAGGCTCAGGCCGTTCGCGCCCCATGGTTGGACAGCGCTAGGCACCGCGCTGATCATCTGCTTCTTCGGCTTCATCGGCTGGGAGAACGCCGCCCCGGTTGCTGAGGAGGTCATCAACCCCCGCCGGACCTTCCCGCGTGCCATCGGAAGAGGCGTCGCTATCGTCGGCTTCCTCTACCTGTCGATGGCGCTCACGGTGGTGCTCGTGCTGCCGAGGGACACCGCGAGCTCGCAGCAGATCACCGCCTTCTCCACCCTCCTCAAGATCGCAAGCGGCCACTCGCTCTCGCGTGTCGGCGACATTGTGGCGGTGGTGCTGCTTGTGCTGTCCATGAACGCCTGGGTCCTGGGCACCTCGCGCGTGGTGTACTCGCAGGCGCGCACGGGGCTGCTGCCGCGCAGGCTCGCGCAGGTGTCTGGGCGAGGCAACGCGCCGCGGGCAGCGCTGCTGGCGCTGCTGGCGGGCTATTGCGTGCCGGTCGGTGCCCTCGCACTCAGCGGGCGGGACGAGGGCACCCTGATCACTGCGTCGTCCGCGGCCTTCCTGCTGATCTTCCTGATCAGTTTCCTTGCCGCCGGCAGGCTGCTGGAAGGGCGGGCCATCCGGTTGTGCATACGGTTCGCGACCCTGGGGACGCTGGCGTTCCTTCCCTTTTCCGGGATCAGCCTCCTGTACGCCTTGGTCATAGCGATCCTCGCGGTCGTGCTCGAATACTCGATGCGCCGGCGCGTCGCGGTGAAGGCACCGGAGTCGCCGTGAAAGCAGCGGATTGGCGCTCAGCGGCCCTCGTCCCGAATTGCGCCTGCTGCCGACTCTCTAGCTAGGCCAGGGCCTGGCCGAGGTCGGCGATCAACTCGGCGCAGTCTTCGAGGCCGATCGACAGGCGCAGCAGGGAGTCGCTGACGCCGACCGGGGTGCCCGCGGTGGTGCAGTGGGTCATCCGGGCGGGATGTTCGATCAGCGATTCCACGCTGCCCAGCGACACCGCGAGGGTGAACACCCTGGTACGTTCGCACACCCGGCCGGCGGTGGCGGCGCCGCCTTGCAACTCCGCCGACACCACGCCGCCGAAACCACCCGGCATTTGCTTGGCGGCCAGCAGGTGGTCCGGATGGCTGGGCAGCCCCGGGTAGTGCACCCGCCGAACGGCCGGGTGCGCGGCGAGGAATTCGGCGATCCGCTGGCTGCTCGCGCAGATCTGCCGCATTCGCACCGGAAGTGTCTTGATCCCGCGTTGCACCAGCCAGGCTTCCTGCGGGGCGGCCGCCGTGCCGAGCATGCCGACGTGCCGGCTGATCGTGGCGCCCACCTGTTCACCGGCGGCGATGACCGCGCCGCCGGTGACGTCGGAGTGGCCGCTCAGATACTTGGTGGTGGAGTGGATCACCAGGTCCGCGCCCAGCGCGATGGGCTGTTGCAGGTACGGTGAGGCGAAGGTGCTGTCTACCACCAGCAGCGTGCTGGCCTGGTGCGCCAGGTCGGCGACGGCGGCGATATCGGTGACCTTCAGCAGCGGGTTCGACGGGGTCTCGGTCCACACCAGCGCGGTTTCCGGGCGGATCGTGGCGGCTACCTCGTCCAGGTCACCCATGTCCACCGCGGTGTAGGCCAGGCCCCACCGCTGGTAGACCTCGTGCACCAGGTCCCAGGTGCCGCCGTAGACGTTGTCCGGCATCACCAGGTGCGCGCCGGACCGGCACAGCGCCTGGATGACGGTGGCGCAGGCCGCCATACCGGAGGCGGTCGCGACCGCCGAGGCGCCGTTGTCCAGTGCGGCCAGGCATTCCTCGAGGGCGGCGCGGGTGGGATTGGCGATGCGGGAGTAGTCCCAGCCGGATTCCACCGGCCGGGCGTGCGGTCGCACGAAGGTGGACACCTGGTAGATCGGGGTGGTCACCGAGCCGTTGTGCCGGGCCGGATTATGACCGGCGTGCACGGCGCGGGTATCGAACGCGGTCACAGCGACTCTCCCAGGCCCATCGATTCGCGGTACCACCGGTAGTACCAGCGGCCGATGATCTCCTGCTCGGTCGGCACCAGCACCCCGCCGTGGGCGTAGGCGCGGGATCTCATGTTCGGCTGGCACCATTCCGACGCGGTGAAGTCCTGCAGGTTGACCAGGTGGAACAACTCGACGGCGTCGCCGATGTCATGGGCGGCGACCGTTTCTGGCGGGAAAAGCCACTCGCAGACTACCTTGGTGAGTTCCGGGCTCACCGGCTCGAACCGGTGCACGATGACGTGGTCCGGCAGCAGTGACAGGAAACAGTTGGGCCGGATGACCATGCCGAAATACTTGCGGTCGTCGCCGTCCTCCAGACCGGGCAGGCGGGGCAGCACGGTGTGGCCGGTCAGGCACCAGTTCAGGGCCGGCTGTGGGAGGGATGACCAGGCTTGAGTCAGGGTTGCTCAATCAGAGCTAGCCGTCGGGGACGGACGCTGACTGGCCATCCGATGTATCCAGTGGCTGGCCAACGAGCAGTTTGGCGCTGACCTTAACCGCCTTGACCGCCCCGGTGACACCGGCCTGCAGTATGAGGCCGACGACAAGGATCGCTACCCCGAGCCAGAACAGGGCGTTGCTGCCGAGGAGCACCAAGCCGATCCTGACGATCGCATATGGCGGTGCGCAAACGATGGCTCCTAGCATGCCACTGACCGCGCTCGCCGCCAGCTTGTCGCGTCCCGACTGTGCGGCCTTTGCCGTCTTCCCGGTGCTCACGCCGACAATGCGGGCCGGCACCGCGACGTAGCACACCATCAGGACGCCGAGAACGATTCCCAGCAGGAGTGCGAACCAGCCGAGCCCCCATCGTGGCGCGAGGATGGCGGCAACTCCGAGCGCGAGACCGGTGCTTACTCCCCAGCAAAGAATGGCTCTGGCGTGCTTGCGCGCCTCCTCGAAGCCGGTTCGCAGCACCGGGAACCGGGCTGTGAGACGGCGAACGCGAAGGCGGCGTTGAAGTAGAAAGCGGCCGTGGTGACCAGAACCGCAGCGGCGAACAGCACAAGGACAATTGGCCCGCGGATGTCGTGGAATTCCTTGCCGCGGAGCACGTGCGCCTTCAGGTCTATCGTGGTAGCCCAGATCAGCATCGCCGGCAGGACTTGGACCAGCATCAGTCGCCAGTTCGTGACCAGCAGGCGAAGCCCGCTGAAGAGCATGGCGAGCGCGCTGACGGCGAGAGCGAGAGGTGCGAAGATCCTTCTTTTCTTGCTGAGCTGAAGGACCGCATCCTCGATCTTGTGCTCGTCTCCATCGCGGATGGAGACAATCAGCCGCCGCACAAGCTGCCTGAGCGATCGGTAGCTGGCTGGTGCCGCCTGCTTGGCATTCGTATCGTCCACAGAGTCCGGGTCCGTCCTTCTGGCGACACGCAAGCGCCGTTGAGCTGGCCATGATCCCGCGTCTGCGGTAAGGGGCGCGTTCGCCACCTTAACCCGGCGTTCTCGCCGAAGGAACTGAAGCACGCGGGATCACCCGCGACGTAAAAACCCGGCGCGCCGCTGCACACGCACAACTGCGACGAGCACGTGACGCTGCTGGCGGGCACGGCCGAGGTTGAGATCGCGGGGGAGATCACCCCCTTGGAGCCGGATGACACCACCTATGTCACCGCGGGCATCGTGCACGCCTTCCGGAACACCGGGGAGGCTCCCATGAAGATCCTCTGGGTATACAGCTCCGACTACGTGACACGCACGTTCGCGGACACCGGCCAGACAGTGGAACACCCCTCCGCCGGCGACCAGATGGTCCGGCCCTAGCATCAGTGGCTCGCCAGTCCACCCCTGCACCCTGACCGTGCCAGGCGCCCCCGCGTCCGCCCGCCTCCGCCCACAGTCACAACCGCCACCCACACCCCCGCCACGGTAACCCCACCCGCACCATCCCCCATCACCCCGCGATTCAATGAAAGTGGCGCTCTACCTAATAGATTCAGTAGAGCGCCACATTCATTGGTTTGCGCCCTTCCGCGTGGGGACCGGTTTTGGGTGGAATGTGCCGCTTTGGGCAAGGCGAGGCCCAGGGCCAAGGCCCAGGCGAGGCCCAGGGCCAGGCCCAGGGCGCGCGACTCATTCTTTGCTCTTCGCGATGCGGCCAAGCTGCTCGCCACCGGCCGTCCCGCGCTCGCGCTCGGCTGTAAGGCATGCCTAAGGCACGATCCAATTCGGGCTGACCAAGACATAGGCTAGTGGAATAACCGCTCTAGCGTCCGGCAGTCCAGGTAGGAGTTCCGTCAGGTCTTTACGGGCTGCGGTGATAACATTAGGATCGAACTTGCGTACGATTTCGAGAAGCAGTGCAGCCTCGAATGAATCTAGTTTAAGTACATCACCGGCAGCGGAACGGATCGGTCGGGTAATCTGCCATTTCGCGCTCCCTGAAGTGGGCCGCAGATAGCGTTCCGTCTCGCGACCGGATAGGGAGGGCACCAGGTGCCGGACCCGTTCATCTACTCAAGCGACGACGCGCCGGGCATGGCCGGCGGCCTCCCGGAAGGCAACGGCGCCAGCTGGTGGGATGAGTTCTTCGCTGACCGCGCTAAGCCGTGCCCGTTCTTCGTCGAATGGCCCGATGAGAACCTCGTTGCGTGGTTCAGCGAAGGCCTGCTTACGCCGGGACGGGTGCTCGAGCTGGGATGCGGGCACGGGCGGAATGCCGTCTACCTCGCCAGCCGGGGATGCGGTGTCGATGCCGTTGACTTCTCGGCCCAGGCGATTAGATGGGCTCGGGAGCGGGCGAAGCAGGTCGGCGCCGCGGTGGAGTTCCAGTGCTGCTCGATCTTCGAGGCCACGTTCACGGCAGGGTCCTACGACCTGGTCTATGACTCGGGGTGCTTCCACCATCTGCCCCCGCACCGCCGCCGGGACTATGCCGCACTCGTGCACCGGGCCCTCAAGCCAGGCGGCAGCTACGGACTGGTGTGCTTCCGGCCCGAAGGCGGCAGCGGCTACACCGACCAGCAGGTGTACGAGCGGGGGAGCCTCGGCGGCGGCCTGGGCTACTCAGCAGAACACCTGCACGCCCTGTGGGACACGCCGCCTTTCTCCGTCCGGGTGCTCCGGCAGATGAACAAGACCGACGGGCAGGGGCCCTGCTTCGGCGAGGACTTCCTGTGGGCCCTGCTGGCCGCCAAGAAAAGCCCCGCCTGATCGCCGCACCCGGCACATGATGATCGGGGACCGCCCGCCGGAGACTAAAGCGTGCCATCCGGACCGAAACGGCATTGATGGCTGCCGCCTTCGGCGACCGGCCTCCGCCACCTGGCGGCAACTCGTGCGCGCGGCGGCGAAGGCATGACCTGATGTGCCCTGACTCGACTGTAAATGCATCCTGCATCAGGTCAATGTTCAATATTTTAACTTTGTTCCTTTAAACCACTTCAGCCACATCGCATCACAGGGTCCATCGGCTCGATGGAGCATCGTGCCGGCAATAACCGGCTCGATGGAGCATCGTGCCGGCTGCATCTGACGGGCCAGACGCGTCATCGGTGGCTGCCCTTGCCCGCACCGGCTCGGTGTAGAGCTGGGCAAAAGTTTTCGGTCGCCGTTGTCGACCAATGGAACCGGATGGACTCGAGAACCGCCTGGCAAGAAGGATTCTGACCACCATGGCGTCGTGTCCAGGAGGGGTTTCGTCACCGTCGTCCCCTTTGCTTAGCGTATGCGTCCTCCGATACACCGATGAAACGGGGCGCAAACTCGTGATAGCTATTTCGAGGGCTTCGGATGGGAGCAGACCTGACTGCCGATACCTTGTCGATATTTCGCTGATAAATTTCGGTAATACGCTCGGAACAATAGATCCCGGTCGATAGAGCTTATTCCCAGGTCAGAGGCAATATTAAGGCCAGATCGAACGCCATTCGAAATTTTCGAAATACTTTAAGTAGTGACTGAGCTACGGGACGTCTGCTTGTCACGCGTGTCGGCGCTTGCCCCTCGAAGGCCTCGCGCATACGGTCCAGGCCGCGCACGACGCCGGTGGTCAGCACGCCCACCCCGTCCACCGCCACGGCCACCACGTCGCCGTCGGCCAGGCTGAACGGCGCGGGCGGCACCAGGCAGGTCCCGGTGGACAGCACCACGCCGTCGGGATGGATATCGGCGCGCATCAGGTAGCCGGCGAGATCGTCGAACCTGCGCCGCAGGGCGGAGGTGCTGGCCCGGCCCTGCCAGGCGATCGCGCCGTCACGGCGGATCGTCAGCTCGATGCCGAGGTCATACGGGTCCGCGACCTCCCAGGAGGGGCGGATGGCCGGGCCCAGCGCGCAGCCGCCCAGGTAGATCTTCGCCTGCGGCAGGTAGAGCGGGTTCTCGCCCTCGATCGACCGGGACGACACGTCGTTGCACGCGGTGTAGCCCGCGATCTCGCCGAAGCGGTTGATCACCAGGGCGACCTCGGGCTCAGGGACGTCCACCGCCGAGTCGGCCCGGACCGCGATCGTCTGCCCGTCGCCGGCCACCCGCCACGCCGCCGACTTGAAGAACAACTCGGGCCGTTCGGCGTCGTAGACCTGCCGGTAGACGTCGGCCGAGCGCTCGCTCTCCTCGACCCGCGCCTCGCGCGAGGAGAAGTACGTGACGCCCGCGGCCCAGACCTCGGTCCGGCCGTCGACGGGCGGCAGCAGCGTGACGTCCGCGGCCGGGACGCGCTCGCGTTCGGCCACGCGCTGCCTGATCTCGGCCAGCGGCAGCGCCCACAGGGCGGCCAGCGACCCCACGCCCGGCAGGCCGAACACCTGCCCCTCGTCGCGCACGCCGACCAGGGGAGCGGGGGATTCGCTCGTGTGATACCTGATGATGTGCACGAGGGCTCACCTCTTTCGGTGGGGACGACGCCATGTGCATGACGACCCTATGACACCCGCGGGCGGCGCGTTCGAAAGCTTTCTACCTGCGATCCCGCCGCGGGCCCTGTGTCGCGCCAGGAAGCATGCTAGCCAGGACGCACGCCGGCTTACCCGCCGACTGGCGCTGCGACCCGTTTCCCTTGGTGAGCGGGGGCACTTGACATGCTGGCGCCGTCCGCCATACGTTGCCTGAGACTCCTCAAAACGCCGGAACTTTTGCTGAAAGTTTCGCCTAAGACGCCTGAGCGTCAGCTCGCGGCGCAGTGAAGGGACGCGGAACCGCGGCATGAGCCAGATATGACGTACCTTCGTGCGGGCGGCATCGCCATGCTCATCGCGGGATCGCGGGCGCATTACGATTACGCTGTCTGGCCGGGCAGGCGCAGCGCGCAGGCGGCTCCCTCGGCGCTGACCCGGCCGAAGGGAGCATGATGGCAAGCGAGCCCAGACTCGCCCGGGACCGGGTGACGCTGGCCGATATCGCCGCGGCCGCCGGGGTGTCCGTGCCGACGGTTTCGAAAGTGCTGAACGGGCACGCTGACGTCGCGCCCAAGACACGTTCCCGGGTTGAGGCGCTGCTTGCGGACTACAACTACGCGGCGCCCCGGCGCGCCGGCCGGTCGTGCCTGATCGACCTGGTATTCGCCGACCTCAGCCCGTGGGCCGTCGAGATCATCCGCGGCGCCGAGGAGGCCGCCTCCGCCGAGGGCTGCCGGATCGCCGTCTCGGTCGTGTCCGGCGAGCCCGACACGGAGCAATGGCTGACCCGGCTGTCGACCAGCCAGACCGACGGCGTCATCCTGGTCCTGACCGAGCTGTCGCCCGCCTACCGGGCCAGGCTCGCGGCGATGCACATGCCGGTGGTGATCGTGGACCCGGTCGGCCAGCCCGACCCGCGGATCCCGTCGATCGGGGCGACCAACTGGGCCTGGCGGCCTGATGGCCACCGAGCACCTGATCGAGATCGGTCACCGCCGGATCGGGACCATCACCGGCCGCCCGTCGCTGCTGTGCAGCCAGGCGCGGCTGGACGGATACCGGGCCGCGCTCGAGCGGGCGGGCATCCCGGCGGACCCGGCCCTGGTCTACTCCGGCGACTTCCACTTCGAGGCGGCGCTGGTGGCGGCGACCGACATGCTCAAGCTCGACGACCCCCCGACCGCGATCTTCGCGGGCAGCGACATGCAGGCCATGGGAGTCTACGAGGCGGCCCGGCTGCACCGGCTGCGCATTCCCGATGACCTGAGCGTGGTCGGCTTCGACGACCTGCCGATGTCGGGCTGGGTATCGCCGCCGCTGACCACGATCATCCAGCCGCTCGCCCAGATGGCGGCCATGGCCACGCGCACGATCCTCGCGCTGCTCGACGGCCGCACCGACACCTCGAGCAACCGGGTCGAGCTGACCACGTCGCTGGTCGTCCGGGCCAGCACGGCTCCGCCGCGGAAAAAGGCGGCCGGCCGGGGGGCCGCGAACGCCGGGCCGGGCGGCACCAGGTCCAGCCGCCGCGGCCGCGAAGTCCGGTCCAGCTGACCGGGAACGGGTCCGGTCTTCATCGCTTCTCCACGCGGCTCTCGCCTGGTTTGCAACGCAACGCGCGGCGGCTCTCCGCCGTCCTAATTAGCGTGGTGCACCATCCCTGGACCGCCTGCAACCCTTCGAGACCTCCGCGCGGGCACCGTCGGCCCCTTCGATCTGCAACCTGGCTGGCCGCCCCGGTGCTATCTGGCCTTCTTCTCGCAGCATGCGGTGGTTCGCCGGGCAGTCCTTCAACCTCGCCGACCGCGTCCGCGGCATCGCTCGCGGCCACCGGCCAGCGGACCGCTCGCCCCACGCCGCCGGCTCCCGGCGACGTGTTCGGGTACCCGCTCCTCAGCCCGCAAGTCGCCGTCACCTCCAGCGGGGTCTACGTCGCGTGGCAGGTCTCGCCACCGGGAAGCGTCGTGCGCTCCGAGCTTGCCCGCGTCGATCTGGCCAGCGGCAGGGTCGAGGCGGTGCGGCGACTCGGCGCGGCGTTCGGACAGGCCGTGGCCGCCGCGGGCGCGCTGTGGGTGGCAACCTCGGCCATGACCGGCGACACGCTCCTGCGGCTGAACCCGGACACCCTCGCGCTGACCGGAAGCTGGCGGGCCGGGCGCGGAGGCGGCCACCCGTGGACTGCGCAGACGCTCGTCGTCGCAGGCGGCGGGCTCTGGGTGGCTGGCGGGAACCGGCTACTGCACCTGTCACTCCCGGAAGGCCGCATAACTGCCTCGATCATCCTGCCCGGGGCGGCCAGCTCGGACCTGTCGGCGAACTCCGCCGGGACTGTCCTTGTCGTCGGGGAGGCAGACAGCGGCGGCCGCGGCGCCGTCCAGCGGCGAGACCCGGCCACCGGGGCGATCCTCGCCTCCCACCCGGTGATGGGAGTGACGGCTCCTGCCGTGGCCGGGCCGACCGGTTCGGCCGTGTGGGTATCGGAGGCCACCGGAATGATGGGCTACGTGCAGCGGCTCGACGCCGCCACGCTGGCGGCTGCCGGAAGCAGCTGCGCGGAAGGAAGAAGCACGAATACCTGCGTGGAGGGAACCAACGACATCACGGCCCGCCTCGCCAGCGGGCTGCTCTGGGTAACCCAGGTGGCCGGCGGGAACGGCCGCAACTACTGCGCCGACCCATCCGACGGCCGCCCGCTCACGCCGATCAGGCTCCCCCAGCCAGCCCAAGACGAGGTCCTGGCCATCGCGCCCGGGCGGATCTTCTACGCCGCCCCCGGCCCCAGGGCACGCCAGTATTTGCGCCAGGAGGCCATCCCCGCGACCTGCCGGGCGCGCTGACTGGGACCGCCGCCGCAATGATGTCTTGTTCGCCCGTGCCTGATCGGACCGCGAAACACCAGCGCTCACAGTCACTCACGAGATATCGGCTATCACTGATGACCTCGGCAGACACCGCTCGGCCGCGATCCACTCCGGCCTGCTTGAGTACTAATGGGCGCGCCTTCGCGAGGGTATTATCGCGCCGATGAGCCAGAAGAATGGCAAGAAGATGCCGATGACAAATATTACCCAATGGCCCTTCCTGATCGTCATAACGCCAAGGGTGACGATGAGTACAAAGTAGAGGATACTTCCGCCAATGATCCAGAACATTTCGATCTCCTTTGCAGAAAATTGTTACTGTCTTCCGGCGGCGCCGGGTGCCGGTTACCCTCAACCCGGAGTTGCTGGTTTCGCCGCGGCCGCTGGTTTCGCCGTGGCCGCGTCGGCCTGCTTGCGGCTGGCCAGGAGGTACTTGACGCCTTCCATAGTGAGGAAGGCGGTGACGACGGCGATGAGGATGGGCGCGGTCTGCAGGGCCCCGACCTGGGTCAGGAACGCGGCCAGCAGCACCATCGAGAACGGCGCGGCCACCATCGCCCCCGGGATGGCGGCGAGCAGGCAGGTGAACGCCAGTCCCAGCGGCACGCCGGGGATGACCTGGTGGACGATGACCCCGGCCGTTCCACCGATGAACAGCGACGGGAAGATGGGCCCGCCCACGAAGCCGCTGCCCTGGCTGACCGCAAAAGTGAGCATCTTCGCGATGAGCGTGGCGACGAGCAGGCCCAGGCCGAGGGTCCCCACGCCGCTGAGCACGGTGTTGAGCTGGTCGCTGCCGCTGAACATGGTCAGCGGCAATGCCACGCCTACCACCCCGAAAACCACCCCGCCCAGCACTGATTTGGCGATGTCCGGGACCTTCAGCCGGCCGAACAGTCGCGCCGCCCCCATCACGAACCCAGCCAGTAGCGTCACTATCAGGACCGCGAACAGGCCAAGGGGGATCCCGGCGAGTAGCTGCCAGTCCTTGAACTGATAATGCGGCACCTTGTAGTCGTCCAGGAACACGGCGCCGGCGATGGCGAAGTAGATGCCGAACGAGACGCTCGACGCCACGATCTGCGCGGCGAGGGCCTTGATGAGCTTCTGGCCGCCCGGGCGGGCAACCTCCAGGATCAGCATCACCACGATCACCGTGCTTGAGAACAGCCCGCCGTAGGCGCCTGCGAAGCCGGCCAGCGTGTTCACCTGGGAATCCTCTGTGCCGAGCCCTCTTCGCTGGGCCATCCAGCTGCCCATTCCGCCGCCCATGGAACCCAGGGCCTTCTCCGGGCCGAGGCTGGCGCCCCCGATCAGCGACACCGCCGAGACGGCCGCGATCCCGGGCACCAGTTTCGGGTCGACGTGCCCGGTCTGCAGATCGTCGAACAGGCCGGGGGTCTCCCAGGGCAGGCGGGTCAGGCGGCGCACCAGGCCGACCGCGACACCGGCCGCCGCGGCGACCGCTACCCACCACCAGTGCCCGCCGAACCAGCCCGGATGGGAATCGCTGTACCACTTGCCCCCGAACTTGATCACTCCGACGAAGATCAGCCCGGCGAACGCGCCGAACACCCCGAGGACGACCGCGTAGCCGATCAGGACCCAGAATTCCCGCTTCTGGGTGACCGGTGGTGCGGCGGCTGGCTCGGGCGGGGCGGTCACGACGGGCAGCGCTTATTCACGCCAGGCCCTTGGCCGCGTCCTGCACGGCCTTGTCGACGTCCTTCGCGCTCGCGTCGAGCTCCTTGGCGACGTAGATGAACACTGCGTCGGGCTTCGCCATGTCGTTTCTCCTGCTCCGGTCGCATCCGCGCGGCGAAAGGGTGCCAGCCACGTCACGAAGAGGACCAGAAGCAGCAGGTCCGCAGGCGGCTGGGGCTAGGCGGTCTTCTCGCTCAGCTGCCAGGATGCGCACGGGCATCATGGCCGCGCTTCACCCTCGCGGGGTGAGGCGCCGCCGCAATGCCGGCCGGATCGAGACCGCTGGGGGATAATCTGCGGGTGGGCGAGGAGATGCGTGAGCACCGGCAGGCGGTCCGGCAGGCGGCGCTCGCGGCCGGGTGGTCGCACCGCCATCGTGACGTGTCCGGGGGGCGGCTGCGGCCGACGGTGTTCGGTGCCGTGGACGGGCTGGTGACCAACGCTTCGCTGATCGCCGGGCTGGGCGGCGGCGGGGCGGCGCCGCACGCCGTGGTCCTGACCGGCGTGGCCGCGCTGGTGGCCGGGGCGTTCTCGATGGGCACCGGGGAGTACGTGTCGGTGACGAACCAGAACGAGCTGGTGCACGCCGAGGTCGCCACCGAGCGCACCATGCATGCCCGGTTCCCGGCCGCCGAGCAGGCCGAGCTGGCGGATACCTTCGCCGGCTACGGCGCCGACCCGGAGACCGCGGCCCGGATGGCCGAGGCGGTCTCCCGGGACCCCGATACGGCGCTGCGCGTGCATACCCGGGAGGAACTCGGCGTCGACCCGTTCGAGCTGCCCTCGGCGGTGGCCGCCGGCGTCTTGTCGCTGGTCGCGTTCTCCGCCGGGGCGCTGATCCCGCTGCTGCCGTACCTGGCGGGCCTGTCCGTCCTTTCGGCTTCGCTGGGCCTGGCCGCGGTGGCGCTGCTGGCCGGCGGCATGGTGGTGGGTCGGCTCACCGGCCGGCCGGTGCTGCACTCGGGACTGCGCCAGCTCGCCCTGGGCGGGGTCGCCGTCGCGGTGACGTTCATCGTGGGCAGCCTCATCGGCGGCCATGTGGCGTGACCGGTCAGCAGACCGTCGGCATCTTCGGCTTCCGCCTCACGTTCTCTTCCGGGCTGGCCTACACCGTGCTGGTCGTCGAGGCCGCTGGGGTGGTGATGCTCGCCCTGACCGGCTGGCTGCAGTGGCAGCGGCGCGGTGGGCGGTAAGCACTGGCGCCAGCCCTATGGTTCAGATGCCCGCGGGTCCTGGTGTCATTGACCGGCCCGGCGCAATTCGGCGTGAAGCGACGACATGGCCCGGGCGGCGTGGCTCCTCACCGCGGCTGTGTTCATCCCGGTCGCGGAGGCGATCTCCGCCTCAGGCAGGTCGGCAAAATACTGCAGGACAAGGACCTCGCGCTGGCGGACGGGAAGAGCCTGCAGCGCCGACACGACGGCGGAGCCCGGAAGGGGGAGGCCAGTTAGCTGAGGGCGCGGTGCCGACCGGGAACGACGGACCACCGACCGGCGCAGGTAGCACAGCGCAGCGTCGGTGTCGGGCAGGGCCTGCCACATGCCGTGGACTGCGGCGAAGGAGTCCTGCACGATGTCCTCGGCAGTCGCCAGGTCCGATACCAGCAGGGCCGCGAGGCGAACCAGTGCCCGGTAGTGCATCTGGTACAGGGTGGCTACCACCTGGCCGGCGTCTCCGTCCGTCCGGGGGTGCGGGATCTGGCCGCGGATATCGGCCGGCCGCCGTGTCATCCTGCACGCTGGCGGCCGCCCGCCTGACCTGGTCCTCATGGTGCTTCTCCTGGTATCCGGCCGCTGCATCGTGCGCGTCCGCGACCGCTCACTTGATATGAGTCGGCGCTCCCCAGACCACCAACAACTTCCTGCGGCAGAATCACCGGATCCTGGCTTACTCCGTCGGATACTTACCATCCAGGTAGCTGTTAGCGATGGCCGCGTCGATATGCCCGGGGACCGGGACGACGCAGCTGGTGGCGTCGACCTTGTGGGTGGCGACGGCCTCCAGGCACCGGGCTTGCAGGGCGAACCCGAGATCCATCGACGCGATGGAATTGCCGAGCGGCCGCGGGCCGGCCAGGTTGAACATGTGACCGCGCGCAAGCAGGTGGACGCGCCGGCCGTCCACCAGTTCCAGCGTGAGCAGGTCATCGGCGTACTCGCGCTGGCTCGCCAATGACCTGCTCCCCGTTGGTGACCCGGTTCGTCATCCGCAGGAAGGACTCCAGGGTGCTCTGGCCGACGGCGTGCTCGTTCTCGGCGAATTGCTTGATCGGGCTGTCGTTGATGACCAGGACCGGGCGCTTGAGCTGGCCCCGGAGCGGCTCGAGGCGCATCCGGCCCGAGGTCGTTTCCTCGGTTCCGCCCAGCAGCCCCTGGTAGGGGCGGTCCAGGTACCTGGCGAACAGGTCCCCGCCGTTGTCCAGGATCAGGTCCGGCTTCACGGCCAGCACCTCGTCGAGGTAGCCGGCGTGCACCTCGCTGTCACTGGTCGGACCGCCGATGACGGTGACGCCTTCCGCCCGCAAGGTCTCGACCGCATCGGGCTGGGTGGTGTTGAGGTTCCCGGTCGAGACGAGCCTGGCGCCTCCGTCGCGCAACGTCAGCAAGAGGGCCACCGTCTTGGCCTCGAGGTGAATGCCGGTGCCGATGGTCAGGCCGCCGAACGGGCGCGTCTGCCTGAACTCCGCCGAGATCGCCCGAAGCAGCCGGCAGTGCTCCCGAACCCAATCGATGCGCGTGGAAACCACCTGCTCAGTCACCCCTTCGCCTGCGGCCGAGAAGCCGGGCTCCAGGGAACCGGCCTGCAAGTCAAGCTAGGGTACCCATTCTTGGTCCCGAACGGGCCAGGGTGGCAGCCTCGGTCACCAGCAAGCCGTCCTGGACCGGGGCTATTCGCGGGTGGCTATGGCCAGGAAGCGGCATTCCGCGTCGTCGTAGGTGGTCAAGCGCCATCCGGTGTTCTGGGTTGAGCGCTGGAGCGGGGTGGCGGCGAGCGGCTCGTCGGGTTCGAGCGTGCGGCCGTGGCGGGCGGCCAGGGCGGCCCGCCCGGACGGATGGAACAGGATCAGCAGGCCGCCGGGACGGGTGATGCGGGCGAGTTGGCGCAGTCCGGCTTCGGGGTCGGGCAGGTGCATGATCAGCCCGGCGGCGAACACCGCGTCGGCTGATGCGCTGGCGAAGGGCAGGTGCCGGGCGTCGGCGAGGATGAGCGTGGCGTGTACGGCGCGGCCCTTGATGCGGGCGTGGTGGAGCATTTCGGGTGTCAGGTCGACGGCGATGACGGTGCCGTGCGGACCGACGGCCTGGCGCAGGGCTGGCAAAGCCCGGCCGGTGCCGCAGCCGACGTCGATGACCACGCCGTGCTGAGGGATGCGGGCCTGAGCGATGGCGGCGGCGTAGGCGGGCAGGTCATCGCCGAACTTGGTGTCCCAGGTAGCGGCCCGGGCGGAAAAGAATGCCCGGGTCTCCGAGATGTACCACAGGCCGGGCCTCTCTAGCGGGGCGGCGATCCGCCGGATCACCGGCCACGCCGGATCGTGCAGATCGATGACAATGCTGGCGTCGGCCTCATCGCCTGGCTGCTGGCCCTGGCCGGCGGGGTCAGTGCGCAGCCAGATGACCACGTCCCAACCGCGGGCCGTCCGCCAGTCAGGGCCGTCGCCCAGCACGATCGTCCCAGCGGCGGAGTCGGAGTCGGCCGCATGACCCCATCCGACCGAGGCCGGCTCATCTGGAAGATCGGCGACCTCATCCTCGAGCACGCCGACGAGCTCGCTCAGCTGGAGTCGCTCGACAACGGCAAGCCGGTCGCCGTGGCGCGCGGCGCGGACGTGCCGCTGGCCGCCGACCTGTTCCACTACATGGCCGGCTAGGCGACCAAGATCGAGGGCAACACGATCAACATCTCGGTGCCCTACATGCCGGGCGCGAACTTCCACTCCTCTACGCTGCGCGAGCCGCTCGGCGTCGTCGGCCAGATCATCCCGTGGAACTTCCCGCTGCTGATGGCGGCGTGGAAGCTCGGCCCGGCCCTGACCACGGGCAACTGCGTCGTGCTCAAGCCGGCCGAGCAGACGCCGCTGACCGCGCTGCTTCTCGCCCAGCTCATCGCCGAAGCCGGCATCCCGGACGGGGTCGTGAACGTGGTCACCGGATTCGGCGAGACCGCGGGCGCGGCGCTGGCCGCCCACAACGATGTGGACAAGGTGGCCTTCACCGGTTCCACCGAGGTCGGCAAGCTGATCGTGGCGGCTTCGGGGGCTACAACGTCTTCGACGCGTCCCTGCCGTTCGGCGGGTACAAGCAGTCCGGCTGGGGCCGCGAGATGGGCCACGAAGTGCTCGAGGCCTACACCGAGGTCAAGGCGGTCACCACCCAGCTGTGAGCCAGCCCTGCCGGCCGGGGGCGGGGCGGACGGCCCCTGCTTCGCCCCCGGCGGGCAGCCTCGACGCTCGGATCCTGGCCACATGGCACGCCCTGCTGGCCCTGTAGAGGGTGTGCGGGAATCCTCCAGCCTTACCGCTAGCCCGGATCAGACGTCACGCGCCCTGATTAATACCCTGCCGGGGTATGGTATCTTGACGTGAGGTCGCGATGAGAAGCGGAGGGCGGCGTGTACGGATACACCCAGGACAAGGAGGCCTACCTGCGGCGGCTGCGCCGGATCGAGGGTCAGGTGCGCGGGCTGCAGAAGATGGTCGAGGAGGACAAGTACTGCATCGACATCCTCACCCAGGTGTCGGCCGCGACTAAGGCGCTGCAGTCGGTGGCGCTGGGCCTGCTTGATGATCACCTCGGCCATTGCGTCACCCAGGCAGCCACCGAGGGCGGCGAGGTCGCTGACACGAAGGTCCGCGAGGCGTCCGAGGCGATCGCCCGCCTGGTGCGGTCCTGAGCACGGGAGGCTGGCCATGACATCGTCGATTTACCATGTCACCGGAATGACCTGCGAGCACTGCGTGCACGCGGTCACCGAAGAGCTGAAGAACCTCGGCGGCGTCAGCGACGTGACGGCCGTCCTGGTCCCGGGTGGCCAGTCAGCGGTGACGGTCACCAGCGACGCGCCGCTAGCCGAAGGCGCAGTCGCGGCTGCCCTGGATGAGGCCGGTGACTATCAGCTCGCCTGGAGCTGAACACGCCCGAGGGAGAACCCGGCAGCCGGTCAAGCCCTCGGCTGGGCGTGAACCACAGGCCGTTCGGCTAAATGATCTTTTATCCGAACGGGCCCATCGTGCGCGGATCAGTGCACGGGAAGGAGCGATGCGGGTGAGCGCGGGAACGGGCGTGAGCCCGGCTGGAGCGTCGGCTGGCGCGGACGGCCGGGTAGAGCTCGCGATCAGCGGGATGACCTGCGCCTCGTGCGCGGCCCGGGTCGAGAAAAAGCTGAACAAGCTGGACGGCGTCACTGCGACGGTCAACTTCGCGACCGAGACCGCGCGGGTCGGCTTCCCGGCCGCGGTCAGCGTTAACAACCTGATCTCGGTGGTCGAGCAGGCTGGCTACACCGCGGCGGTGCCCCAGGGGGGTCTGGGGATGCTTCCCCCCGGACGGGGGGTCGCCGGGGGGTCGACGGCGCGGGGGACACGGCCGCGCTGCGGCAGCGGCTGCTGGTGTCGCTGGCGCTGACCATCCCGGTGGTGGTGCTGGCGATGGCGCCGCCGCTGCAGTTCCGGAACTGGCAGTGGGCCGCTCTTGTGCTGGCTTCCCCGGTCGCGGTGTGGGGAGCGTGGCCGTTTTACCGCGCTGCCCTCGTGAACGCCCGGCACGGCGCCGCGACGATGGACACCCTGATCTCGGTCGGGGTGGCCGCCGCGTACCTGTGGTCGCTGTACGCGCTGTTCTTCGGTGCCGCGGGTCGGGCAGGCGTGCGGATGGACTTCGCCTGGCTGGCGCGCGACAGCGGCGCCGGGGCCACCTACCTGGAGGTGGCGTCGGGCGTGACGGCGCTGGTCCTGCTCGGCCGCTATCTCGAGGCCCGTGCGAAGCGCCAGTCGGGGGCGGCGCTGCGGGCGCTGCTGTCGCTGGGTGCCAGGGACGTCTCGGTGCTGCGGGACGGCACGGAGGTGCGGGTGCCGGCGGGGCAGCTGGCCGCAGGGGAGGAGTTCGTGGTCCGGCCCGGCGAGAAGATCGCTGCCGACGGAATCGTCACGTCCGGCAGCTCGGCGGTGGACACCTCGATGCTGACCGGCGAGCCGGCGCCTGCCGAGGTGGGTCCCGGCGACGCGGTGACGGGCGGCTGCGTGAACGCCGGCGGGCGGCTGGTGGTCCGCGCGACCCGGGTCGGCGCCGACACGCAGCTCGCGCAGATGACCCGGCTGGTGACCGAGGCGCAGGCCGGCAAGGCGCCGGCGCAGCGGCTGGCGGACCGGATCTCCGCCGTGTTCGTCCCCGTCGTCCTCGCCGTCGCGGTCGTGACGCTGATCGGGTGGCTGGTCGCCGGGCAGCCTGCGCGGGCAGCATTCACCGCGGCGGTGGCGGTGCTGATCATCGCCTGCCCGTGCGCGATGGGCCTGGCCACGCCGACGGCCATCCTGGTCGGTACCGGGCGGGGCGCCCAGCTCGGCATCGTGATCTCCGGACCGGAGGTGCTGGAGTCCACCCGGACCATCGACACCATCGTGCTGGATAAGACCGGCACCGTCACTACCGGCCGGATGAGCCTGGTGGATGTGGCCGCCGCGCCAGGCGAGGACGTCGATGAGCTGCTGCGGCTGGCCGGGGCGGTCGAGGACGCCTCCGAGCACCCGGTCGCCGCCGCGATCGCGGCCGGCGCCAGGGAAAGGCTCCGCGCCCCCCTGCCAGCCGTGCAGGATTTCGCCAGTACCCAGGGGCTCGGCGTTTCCGGCGTCGTGGGCGGGCATGCCGTGCTGCTGGGCCGGGCGGGCTGGCTGGAATCGGAATGGGCGATGACAGTTCCGGCGTCGCTCGCCACCCAAGCCGCCGAGGCGGAGGCGGCCGGCCAGACCGCCGTGTTCGCCTGCTGGGACGGGCAGGTGCGGGGCGTGCTGGTTGTCGCCGACACGGTCAAGCCAACCTCGGCGGCGGCGGTCGCCCGGTTGCGCGGCATGGGGCTGTCGCCCGTGCTGCTCACCGGCGACAGCGAACGCGCTGCCCGGTTCGCGGCCGAAGCTGTCGGGATCGGCGAGGTGATAGCCGGGGTGCTGCCGGCGGGCAAGGTCGAGGCGGTCAAGAAACTGCAGGACGCCGGCCGGGTGGTGGCGATGGTCGGCGACGGCGTCAACGATGCCGCCGCGCTCGCTCAGGCCGACCTCGGGCTGGCCATGGGCACTGGCACCGACGCCGCGATCGAGGCGGCCGACCTCACCCTGGTCCGCGGCGACCTGCTCGCCGTCCCGGACGCGATCTTGTTGTCGCGCCGGACGCTGGCCACGATCAAGGGCAATCTGTTCTGGGCGTTCGGCTACAATGCCGCTGCCGTACCGCTCGCGGCGGCCGGGTTCCTCAACCCGCTGATCGCCGCCGCCGCGATGGCGTTCAGCTCGGTGTTCGTGGTGTCGAACAGCCTGCGGCTGCGCCGCTTCCAGCCTCAATCCGGTCGGCGGAACGTGTCCTAAGCCGGCTTCGCCGGGCGGAACGGCCCGCAGCGAGCTTCGTCGTCGTCGCTCCGCCGTTAGTCATCCCTTGCGGGTGATGCGGCCGGCCTGTGAGTCTACCTACGGTAAGAAAGGCCCGCAAGACTTCCGCGTCGCGACAGCTCAGCTCGGGCCAAACGAACGGGATGATGATGACCGAGGTATCCCTGGCTGAACTAGGTCCCGTTGACTATGTTGTCGTCGAGTTCCCGGCAGGAGCGAGCAACTTCACCGGTGAGATGGCGGCAGAGCTGCGAGCGCTGGTCGACTCCGGCACCATCCGCGTGATCGATGTACTGATCCTCACCAAGGACGCGGACGGTACCGTCGAGGCGACAGAGCTCTCCGATATCGCCGAACTCGGCGAATTGCAGGCAATCGAGGCCGAGCTTGCGGAACTGCTGGCCGAAGACGACGTTGAGCACCTCGCCGCTGCGATGGAGCCGGGAAGCACTGCCGGGGTGCTCATCTGGGAGAACCTGTGGGCCGCGCCCTTCGCCTCAGCGGCGCGGCGTTCGGGCGGCCAGCTGATCGCCAACGGGAGGATTCCCATCCAGGCGATCATCGCCTCGATCGAGGCCGACGAGGCAACTGTGACTGTAGGGGACTGAAAATGCCACTCAGACCATCACGCGTCGGCAGAGTCGGCGTCATCGGCGCGCCCGTCGCCAAGACCGCCGTGGTAGCCGCCGCCGTCACGCCTGGCCGCGGTGCGCCGGTCGCGAAAACCGCGGTGGTGGCCGCGGCCGTCACACCTAGGGTGGGTCGCCGGCGAATTTAGCGCCGATCCATCGACCGATGTGGGCGACCCCGCAGAACCAATGCCAGTGCTGCGTCGGCTCTTGCCGCGCTGCCGAGGGCAAACCCCTCGAGGAGATCGCCGCACCACCCAGCGAGGTCGACTCCTAGCGGCGGTGAGCTCTGGGCTGCCGAGCGACAGCTGGTGCCGCTCGGAACGCTATCCGGTGGCAGCTCGGTAGACGACCAGCCCCTGCGGGTGCTTGCCCTCGGTAAAGCCGGATTCGGCGGTGGCCACCTCGCCATCGACAGACAGCCAGATCGGCTGGCCGTTCGCCGGACGGACATCGACGGATCCAGCCAACCAGGTGTGGTAGACCCGGCTGCGGCCCAGCGTGCCGGTCAGTACCGCGGCCACCAGGCGTGACCTGGCCAGCCGCCGGGCGTCGACGATCCGCACATCGAGGTAGCCGTCGGACAGATCCGGGCGGTAGGCGGGGGCCATTCCCTGGGGCTCGTACCGGCAATTGCCGGCGAAATACAGCCACAGCCGCCGGCGCGTGCCGTCCAGGATCAGTTCGTGCGGCCGGCCGCGCCACAGCACCTGGATGAGCGCGACGACCTCCGCCGGGCGTTTGCCCAGCCGGCCCTCCAGTTCCTCCCGCGCGTGCACGAGGTCCACGTAAACGCCGGTGCTCGACGTATTGACGAACGACCGGTCCGCCGCGATGCCGACGTCGACCAGCACCGCCTCGCCGGCCCGCAGCGCGGCCACGGCGTCGCGGGCGGACCAGAGCCCGAGGTCGGCGGCGAAGTGGTTGAACGTGCCGGCCGGGATCACCAGCAGCGGCAAGCCGGTTTCCAGCGCGATCGCCGACGCGGTGCGGATCGTGCCGTCGCCGCCGGCCACCCCGAGTATCCGTGCTCCCGCCGCGGCCTGACGCAGCTGTGCCGCCAGGTCCTGGCTAGCGTCCGTCTCGATGACCGTGGCCTTGGGAAGTTCCGCCGCCAGCCAACTGGCCAGCTTAGCGGACGCCGTTCCGGCTGAGGTGTTCACCAGCAGGACCAGGCCTTCCCCGGCCGGTGCGGCGGGTGCCGGCCGGGGCGGCCGGATCGCCATGGCGGGCCTCTGCGGCCGCCGCGGCCACCACCGCAAGGTCATCACCCCGGCTACGGCCCCGATGGCGGTCCCGGCGAGCACATCCGACGGGTAGTGCACTCCCGTCGCTACCCGGGAGGCGCCCACCGCCGCGGCGAGAGCGATGGCGGGTGCGGCCAGGGAGGGCTTCTCGATCGCGACGCCGGTGGCGAAAGCCGCCGCGTTCGCGGCGTGCCCGGATGGGAAAGACGGGCTCGATGGCCGCGGCAGCCGCCTGGCGGCGGGAACGTCGATATCGGGACGCCGGCGAGCGGACAGGCCCTTACCGACAAGGTTGGCCGTCACGCTCGCCGCCGCTAGGCTGCCCAGGCCCCGCCATGTCGCCCGCCGGGCCCACCGGTCGCCGGTGGCCCACAGCGCGCCGGCCACGCACGATCCACAGAACGCCGTGGTCGGCCATCCGCGACACTGCGGGCATGACGCGATCAAGCGTCCGGGAGTCCGTCTCCGCGATGCGCTGAGCGGCGGCCTGGTCGGCCGCCGCGAACCAGCGTCTCAGGCCTGGCTGCCCGCTCATAGCGGGCTCCCGGCAGTCTGGCTCTCGGCCAGGGCCGGTGACTGCTCCCAGGTCGCGGCCTTCGGGTCCTCCCCGTGCAGGGCCTTCATCAGCTCTTCTCCCGCCCCTTGCTGAGCGAGGTCCGCAGTACCGTCCCGCTGTAGGGCCGCAGCGCTTCAGAACCGCTCGACTTCGGTCTACACGGACAGCGTTGCGGCGGGGATGTCGGCACACATCCTTAGACCGGGTAGTTAGCCGCCCGCCGTGGGCCCGGCGGCCACGTTGCGGGGCTGCGCGGGCTCCGGCCGTCGTCAGGCGAGGACTACCAACATGGTGGATGTGGCCGTCTGCGCAAGCGGGGGAGCGTGGGCACTAGGCATGCGGTGCGATCGTGCTGGCCGTCGGGCCATACATGCGCCGCGCGGCCGAGGTACTCGACAGTCTCAGCGACAGGAGGCCAGCCATGGCGTCGCTCCCGGTCCGCCGAAGCGGGCGCAACCAGACCCTCATGAACCCGACCCGTGAGTTCGAGGATATCTATGACCGCATGGGCCAGCTGATGAACTTCGCATTCGGCGGCCTGACCCCCGTCGCCCTGGTCGACATGCCCTGGGCCCCGCTAGGCGATGTATCCGAGACCGACGACGCCTACATCGTTCGGGTGGAACTGCCCGGGGTGAACAAGGACCAGGTGGACGTGCAGCTACAGGGCGGTGAGCTGGTCATCACCGGCGAGATCCAAGAAGATTCCGGGAAGGGCTGCCGCCACCGTAGCACGCGCCGCGTCGGCCGGTTTGAGTTCCGGGCCTCCCTGCCCGGCGACGTCAACCCCGAGGGCGTGACCGCGGAGCTCTCCGACGGGGTCCTGACGGTCACGGTGCCCAAATCCGAGGCCGCCAAGCCGCGCAAGATCGAGATCACCGGATGACTTATTGACTCCCGCGCGTTCCCGGAACCAGCCCACGGCGCCGGGAGCACGCGGGCCCGACCCGTTCGGAGAGGCCGCGGTGGCCTGGGCCCCGAGGCGCGCAGACCTTAACAGGAGGTAGTGATGGCAGTTGCAGTCGGCATCGATCTCGGCACCACCAACTCCGTGATCTCAGCGACGGTGGCGGGCCAGCCGACGGTGATACCGAACGCCGAGGGATCACGCACGACCCCCTCGGTGGTGGCCTTTACCCCGCAGGGCGAGCGCCTGGTCGGCCAGCTCGCCCGTCGGCAGGCGATCTTGAACCCGAAGGGGACGATCTATTCGGCCAAGCGGTTCATCGGGCGGCGCTATGACGAGGTTAGCAGCGAGCTGAACGCCGTGTCGTTCGACGTCGTCCCCGGGCCCGACGGCGCGGTGCGGTTCAAGATTGCGGGCAGGCTGTATGCGCCGGAGGAAATCTCCGCGCTCGTGCTCCGCAAGCTCGTCGAAGACGCGGCGAAATTCCTGGGCGAGAAGATCACCGAGGCCGTCATCACGGTGCCGGCGTACTTCAACGACGCGCAGCGCCAGGCGACCAGGGACGCGGGCCGCATCGCCGGGCTCGAGGTGCTCCGCATCATTAACGAGCCCACGGCCGCGGCGCTGGCCTACGGCCTGGACAAGAAGGGCAGCGAGACCGTCCTGGTCTACGACCTGGGCGGCGGGACCTTCGACGTGAGCATCCTGGATATCGGCGACGGCGTGGTCGAGGTGCGCGCGACCGCGGGTGACACCCACCTGGGCGGGGACGACTTCGACCGCCGCATCGTCGACCACCTGGCCGACCAGTTCCAGCGCGACAACGGCATCGACCTGCGGGCCGATCCGCAAGCGCTACAGCGGCTGTTCGAGGCCGCCGAGAAGGCCAAGGTCGAGCTGTCCTCGGTGACCCAGACCACCATCAGCCTGCCGTTCATCACCGCCGACGCCTCGGGACCCAAGCACCTCAACACGACGCTGATGCGCTCGACCTTCGAGCAGATCACCGCCGATCTCGTCGAGCGCACGGTCGGGGCCGGTCCGGCAGGCCATGGCCGACGCCAAGCTGACCGACGCCGATATCGACGAGGTGATCCTGGTCGGCGGCTCCACCCGGATTCCGGCCGTGCAGAACCTGGTCCGGCGGCTGACGGGCGGCAAGGACCCCAACATGACCGTCAACCCGGACGAGGTTGTCGCCATCGGCGCGGCCGTGCAGGCGGCCGTGCTCAAGGGCGAGCTCAAGGACGTGCTGCTGCTCGACGTGACGCCGCTGTCGCTCGGCATCGAGACCCTCGGCGGGGTCATGACCAAGGTCATCGAGCGCAACACCACGATCCCGGCCCGCCGGACCGAGGTCTTCAGCACGGCCGAAGACAACCAGTCGGCGGTCGACGTGGTGGTCCTGCAGGGGGAGCGGGAACGCGCCGCGGACAACCGGGTGCTGGGCCGGTTCCGGCTGGAGAACATCCGGCCTGCCCCGCGTGGGGTGCCGCAGGTCGAGGTTACCTTCGACATCGATGCGAACGGGATCCTGAACGTCTCGGCCCGTGACAAGGACACCGGGACCGAACAGCGGATCACGATCAGCGAGAGCTCCAACCTGGACAAGTCCGAGGTGGAGCGGATGATCAACGACGCCGAGCAGCACCGTGACGAGGACCGGCGGCTGCGCGAGGTGACCGACGCCCGCAACGAGCTCGACACCGCGGCCTACCAGGTGGAGCGCGTGCTAGCCGAACGCGGCGACACGTTGCCCGTGCACGAGAAGGCCCGGGCCGAGAACCTGGTGGCCGACGCCCGCCAGGCGCTCAAGGAAGATACGCCGCTGGACCGGCTGAAGGTCCTCACCGATGAGCTGCGGCAGGTCTACATGATCATTGGCGCGCCACCGACCGGTCCCGAGCCGGAGCTCGAGCCGGAGCTCCCGCCCGGAGGTGGCGACGATGACGTGATCGACGCCGAGTTCACGCCCAGTGAGTGAGCAGGCCAATGAACCAGACGGCTGGAAACAGCATGGCGGGAAGCGGCGACGCGAGGCGAAATCCCGGCGCCGCCGCTCCGCCTGACCCTTCGCAGGATGGCGCGGCCGCTGAGCTTGAGGCCCGGATCGCTGAGCTCGAGGCCCGGATTGCCGAACAAGAGGCCCGGATCGCTGAGCTCGAGGATCGGCGCCTGCGCGCCCTGGCCGACCTCGACAATGTGCGGAAGAGATGTACCGCCCAGGTCAGCCGCGCCGAAGCGGAGACCAGGGCCGCCGTGGCCAGGGAATGGCTGCCCGTCGTCGACAACCTCGATCGCGCCCTGGCGCACTCCACAGCCGATCCGGCCTCCATCATCGACGGGATCAGGGCGGTCCGGGCTCAGGCCCTGGAGGTGCTGGCCCGCCTCGGCTTCCCCCGCCGCGACGATCGCGGCGCCAAGTTCGATCCGGCCAGGCACGAGGCTATCGCCTCCCGGCCTGATCCCGGCGCCGAGGACGGCTCGGTCGTCGAGGTCGTCCGGCCCGCCTACGGCGAAGGAGACCACCAGCTGCGGCCGGCGCAGGTCGCGGTGGCCAGGGCGGGCTGATGGCCGACGGCGCGGACTTCTACCAGACCCTGGGTGTGCCGAGAAACGCCAGCCAGGACGAAATCCAGCGCGCCTACCGCCAGCTCGCCCGGACCTATCACCCGGACATCAACCACGACCCGGGGGCGGAGGACCGGTTCAAGGAAGTCTCTGAGGCCTACGACGTCCTCTCCGATCCGCAGACGCGGCGCCGTTACGACACCTTCGGGCGCGACTTCCGCCAGGTTCCCGAGGACGTAGACCCGGAGACGTGGCGGCGCAGCCAGGCCGGCGCCCAGCTGGCGCCGGAGGCGGAGGCGGCCGGACCCGTAGCAGCGCCGGGACCGGCGGGTTCGACTTCAACAGCGGCGGCTTCAGCAGCGGCGGCGACATCGACATTGACGATCTTCTGGGCGGTATCTTCGGCGGCCGTGGCGGCGGGTTCGGGTCCCGGCGGGGCTTTGGGCCGATCCCTGGCGCCGACCAGGAGGCCGAGATCGAGCTCACCGTCGAGGAGGCCTACCGGGGCGGCCGCAGGTCCATCGCGCTGACTGGCGGCGACGGTACTCGCCGCTCCTTCGACGTCACGATCCCGCCCGGGGTGACGGACGGGCAGCGGATCCGGCTGGCCGGGCAGGGCGGTCGCGGCAGCGACGGGGCGCGTAACGGTGACCTGTACCTCATCGCGCGGATCGCGCCTCACCCGAGATACCGCCTCGAAGGCCGCGATCTGTACGTCGAGCTGCGGCTCGCGCCGTGGGAAGCCGCCCTCGGCACGTCGGTCGCCCTGGACACGCCGGGCGGCGAGATCAAGGTCAAGGTCCCGGGCGGCACGTCAAGCGGCAGGCGGATCCGGCTGCGCGGCCGCGGCCTGCCCGATCCGAAAGGCAAGGCGGGCGATTTGTTCGCAGAGGCAAGGATCATGGTGCCGCCCAAGCTCTCGCGCGCCGAACGACGGCTGTTCGAGCAGCTGGCCGCGGAATCGATTTCGATCCGAGGGCACAGCCGTGACTGAGAGCAGAGCAGTGACATACGCCATGGTTCGCGCCCCGCGGCTGAGCCTGGAGGAGTTCGCCATGGTGACGGGCATGCACCCGGACCTGATCCGCAGGCTCGTCGCCCTCGGACTCATCGATGCGCGCCGCGACTCAGCGGGCGAGCTCTGGTTCTCCCGGAGCCAGCTCGCCGCGGTGGCGCGGGTGCAGCGCCTGCGCGCGGGCTTCGCCCTCAACTACGCGGCCATCGGGCTGGTCACCGACCTGCTCGACCGGATCGCGGTACTCGAAGCGGCCCTGCGCGGGGCCCGACGGCCAGGAAGGTAAACATGGACCCGAGCCACCTGACGCAGAAATCGCAGGAAGCACTGCACGACGCGCAGACCAAGGCGCTTCGCTTCGGGCACACCGAGGTGGACGTTGAGCATCTGCTGCTCGCGCTGCTTGACCAGGCCGAGGGCATCGTTCCCCGGCTGCTCAGCCAGGCCTGGCGCGGATCCGGACCGGCTGCGGAAGGCACTGGAGGCCGAGCTCGCGAGGCGCCCTAAGGTCAGCGGCCCGGGCGTGAACCCGGGGCAGATCAGTATCACGCAGCGGCTGGCCCGCCTGCTCGACACCGCCGAGCAGGAGGCGCGCAGGCTCAAGGACGAGTACGTCTCCGTCGAGCACCTCATCATCGCGATGCTGGCCGAGGGCCTGCTACCGCGGCCTGCCGCCTGCTGACCCAGGAGGGCCTGACCAGGGACGGCTTCTTGCAGGCGCTCACCAAGATCCGCGGCAACCAGCGGGTCACCTCGGCCATGCCGGAGGTGGCCTATGAGGCGCTGGCCAAGTACGGCCGGGATCTGGTCGCGGAGGCGGCCAGCGGCAAGCTCGACCCGGTCATCGGCCGCGACGCCGAGATCAGGCGCGTCATGCAGATCCTGTCCCGGAAGACCAAGAACAACCCGGTCCTGATCGGCGATCCCGGCGTGGGCAAGACCGCCATCGTGGAGGGCCTGGCCCAGCGGATCACCCGCGGTGATGTCCCCGAGGGCCTGCGCGACAAGACGATCTTCAGCCTCGACATGGGCGCCCTGGTAGCGGGGGCCAAGTACCGGGGCGAGTTCGAGGAGCGGCTCAAGGCCGTCCTGTCCGAGGTCACCGCGGCGGCGGGACGCATCTTGCTGTTCGTGGACGAGCTGCATACGGTGGTGGGCGCGGGCGCCGCCGAAGGATCCATGGACGCGGGCAACATGCTCAAGCCGATGCTGGCCCGCGGCGAGCTGCACATGATCGGCGCGACGACGCTGGACGAGTACCGCAAGCGCATCGAGAAGGACGCGGCTCTGGAGCGCCGGTTCCAGCCCGTCATGGTCGACGAGCCGTCGGTGGAGGACGCCGTCTCGATCCTGCGCGGCCTGCGGGAGCGCTTTGAGGTCTTCCACGGCGTGAAGATCGCCGAC
>CAVTFL010000029.1:0-115583 GCA_963733925.1 uncultured Alphaproteobacteria bacterium
ACCCCGCGGCGTGTGAGCTGCCTGCAAAAATCAACGAGACGGGCACCGGCTCGGACGACAGTGCCGCATGGCTTCAACCGAAGCGGAGCATGGCTGTAGGATTGCTCCTTTGTGCTTGGCCGGCCATCCGCGCATTCGGCGATTTCTCCGGCTGTCAGGCGACGCGCCGAGCGAATGGTTTGCCTGATGACTGATGAATCCGACCATTCCGATTGCGAGTCATGCCAATTGTCTGACCGACCGCAACGCTGCGGCGGCGCGGAAGTGGGCTGGACCGGTCAAACCAGATCAGGGAGCGAGAAAACCTATGCTATCCGGTGTCGAGTCCGGAGTTGACCCGACGCAGACGCCGGGCTGGCACCCCCCATTGGGGAGGCTGTTGCCGCCGCTCCCGGCACAGCCGGACATGGCTAGACCGAGCAGGATGATTGCGCAGACGCCGATTGTCGCGGAAAACCCGGTCATGATGTTTGCTTCTCTCCTCTGATGCGGCAATTCACACCATCCTGAATCGACCGGGCCGCAACCGACAGTCGGTCCGGCAGGGCACGGTGTCAATGGCCAGAATTGTTGGACGACGCGGCACCTCGACGTCGCGATCGCGTCGCTGGCGAGGTTCGGTTTGGCGCGCCACGCCGGCGGGGAAGACGTGTAATGGCCGATGCGAGCCGCAGAGAGTTCGTCGCTTTTAAGGCCAAACTTCAGGCGCGAATGGCGGGGGGACGGCGCAGCGCCCAGAACGCGATGCTTCCGGCGACATAGAACACGATAGAGAGGGTGAAGGCGACCCGGTAGCTGCCGGTGATATCGAACACGAATCCGGCCAGCCAGGAGCCGCCCGCGGCGCCCAACCCGGTGCCTATCGTAATGACGCCGAGGATCGCCCCAAGGTTAGGGCCGGGAAACAGATCGGCTGTTTTGGCGGTGATCGCAGGTCCCCTCGCGCCCCAGGTCAGGCCGAAGAAACAGGCGTGCAGCCACAGCAGCAGGTGCTGATCGGGCGCGGTGATCAACAGCGCAAACACCACCCCGATGATCGAGGTGCCATAGGTGACGATAGCGGAGATTTCGCGTCCAACGTAATCGGACAGGGTTCCGGTGATGATCACGCCGGGGAGTGACAGAAATGCGCCCATGCCGAGCACGCCGGCGGCGTAAAGTTTGTCGAACCCGATATCCACTGCGAACGCCAACTGGTGCAGCGCCACCAGAAAGCTGCCGAGGCCGGTGAACATGTACACCGCGAACAGCAGCCAGAAATGCGGCGTGCGGATGGCCTGGCGAACGGTCCAGCCCGCGTTGTCTGAGACGCGGCGGCGCCCCCCCTGCCCTATGCCCCGGAACAGCGACGCCAACGGCAGTAGGATCACCGCCATGAACGCGCCCTGCCACAGATACGCGCCGCGCCACCCCAGCCCGGAAATCATCACCGTGGCGATCGGCGCCGAGAACGCTCGTGCGAATCCGTTCGCCGACTGTACGACGGAGACCGCCATGCCTCGGTTGCGCACGAAATGGCGCGACAGCAGCGGCACGAAGACGACTAGGCCGAGGCAGTTCGCCCCGAGCGTCATGATCACGCCGTAGAGTAGGACGATGTGCCAGAGTTGGGTCGCAAACGCGTTCGCCAACAGGCCGACAGTCAGCAGGGCTCCGCCCATCAGGATCAGGCGCGACGGTCCCAATCGGTCCACTAGCCACCCGACCAGCGGCGAACTGACCCCGTTGACGATCTGCGACACAGAATAGGCCAGCGAGACCTCCGCCCGGCTCCATCCGAACGCCTCGATGAATGTGACCAAAAAGACTGTGTACGCATGCATGAAGGCGGAACCGATGGAGAAGGTGCCGAACGCGGCGGCCAACAAAAGCCAGAGACGCAGGCTGGAGGGGGGTTTCAGGTCGGTCATGACGCAATCCTGTCTGGCCTTGGGCATGTTGCCCAGACCCGCGAGGGTTGCCGAGATGGCACCCCGGCGAAAACGACGGAAGCGGAGGGTCCTCATGCCAAACATGATCCATAGCCACGCGCAATGGGGATGGGCGGATCGATGGCACGGTCGTTGGGGAAATGCCGACGACATCGGATCGCCGGGTGACCTCGCCCTTCAAGTCAGCCAACGCCGCAGACAGATGGCGCTGGCTCGTGCTCACCCACAGCAAAGCAGCTTCCGGATCGCCGCCGATCGCGGATTGCACCAAGTTATTCAAGGTTTCCAGAAGCCCAGGCTGTGTCTCGGTCGTTGGCTTGCCACCCCCTTCCGATTCGCTTGTCCTGGCTCAGGCCCTAAAGGCTCCGTACACTGGTATAGCCGTGGCACAGGACCATCCCGGCTCGGTGTTCGCCGGATGCCAATCCGGCCGGAAGAAACAGGTCGCGCGATGGGCTCGTCCCTTCGCTATAGAAACTGACCGCCTGACTTGCCATGGCGTTTCCCCCGTTACTGTGCTGATCTCGGCTAGACAATGAGGGGGAGAAAACACAAATGGCAAGCTATGTCCTGTTGCACGGCGCTTACCAGGGCGCATGGATCTGGCAGCGTGTGACGCCGCATCTGCGCGCTGCCGGTCACACAGTGTTCACGCCCACGCTGGATGGCTGCGCCGAACGCCGCCACGCGCTGCGGCCCGGTATCGACACAGAATCGCAGGCGGACGAAGTGTCGAAAATGCTGTTCTTCGAGGATCTGCGCGATATCGTCCTGGTCGGCACAAGTTGTGGCGGCATGGTCGCCGCCCGCGTAGCCGAAACCACCCGCGAGCGTATCGGCCGGATCGTCCTGGCCGACGCTCTGGCCCTGTTCGATGGCGAGACAATCTCCGACCACGTCAAGCGCTCGGGGGCCGTGACGGACGCCCTGAGCACCGGCCCGACGCGCGAGGATGCCGCCAACCGCATGTTCGTCTCGCTGGACGGCTCGACCAAGGAATGGGCGCTGGCACGCTACACGCCCCACCCGGTGGCGGCGATGACGGCCCCGGTGAAGCTGGACCATTTCTGGCAGCAGGATTGGAAGGCCTCCGTGATCTGGTGCAAGCGGAGCGTCAATCCGCCGGTCGCGCATCAGAAGCGGGCCGCCGAGACGATGCAGGCAAGGTGGTACGAACTGGATACCGGGCACTATCCTATGCTGACGGAGCCACGGTCGTTGGCCGGGTTACTGATGGCGGAGTAGCGCGCAGACCATGGTCGCGGGAACTACCGTCGCGTTGGCGCAGCCAAGCTCCCTCTGGCCTAGTCGGCCGGCGCCCACAGTGAGGCAGCAAACCCGCGGGCGTCGAGCGGAAATGTTCCGCCGGTAATTTCTGCCCGTCCCGCCGAACAACGATAGAGGTAGGCCGCATCGTGGCCGGTGGCGAAGGCCGGCACGACGGGTGCATCTGGATTGGCGCGGCAGAACGCATCGGCACCCGTGTTGTCCCGCGTCACGTTCATCTTGGAGCAAGGGAGGTTCGCCCCGGTGAAGCAGGCTAGAAGGCGGCCGTCCATGCAGCGGATATGGGTGCCGTCCTGAAACGCGTGTTCGTCCCGCGGAATTCGGGCCTGCGGGAACAGTTGCGCGTAAGCCCTGAGCAACCCGGCCCGCACCGATGGATCATAGCCGCGAACCGTGTCGTCGCTTTGGACGCGGATACACTGCTCAGCAAGCCCCGCGGCCGCCTGAGGCGGAACAAGCGCGGTGCATACTGCGAAGGCCAACCGCTTCACGGCGCCAACGGCTGCTGCACTTGGCTACTTCGGTGGCCGCAGGTGAGATAAATCACCAGACTGACTATTTCATGGGCCGGGTCACGTGCTCGACTCCGAAACCAGGCTATGACGGTGCCCATACGCGAAATAAATCACCAGCCCCACGACGAGCCAAACCACGAGGCGCAGCCAGGTATCCAACGGCAGACCCAGCATCAGCAGCAGCGAGAACGCGACACCCAGCAGGGGAACCCAGGGAATGGCCGGGGTGCGGAACGGGCGGTGGGTCCGCGGTGCGCTGCGCCGCAGGTGAAGGACCGCGACGCAGACCAGCAGGAAAGCGAACAGGGTGCCGATGCTGACCATCTCCCCAAGCAAGCCAATCGGGAAGCTGGCGGCGATCAGGGCTACGACGACGCCGATAAGCGCCTGGCTGGCGAAGGGGGTCCGGTAGCGCGGATGCACCTCACTGAAGAAGGCCGGCAACAAGCGATCCTGGGCGATCGAGAACAGGATGCGCGCCTGCCCGAACAGCAGCACGAATATAACGGTTGTCAGGCCGGCGAGGGCGGCGAATTTCACGAGCACGGACAGCCAGCCGATGCCGGTCACATCGATCGCCACCGCCACTGGGTCGGCCACACCGAGTTTCTGGTAAGGCACCATCCCGGTCATGACCAGTGACATCAGCACATACAGGATCGTGCAGATGATCAGCGAGCCGAGGATGCCGATCGGCATGTCTCTTTGCGGTAGCTTCGCTTCCTGGGCGGCGGTCGAGACCGCATCGAAGCCGATATAGGCGAAGAACACGACGGACGCACCGCGCAGAATGCCGCTGTAGCCGAAGTTTCCGAAGCTGCCGGTATTGTCGGGAATGAACGGCGACCAGTTGGCGTGACTGACGTAGAACGCGCCGACCACGATGACGACGGCCACCACGAACAGCTTGAATCCCACCATGATGTTGTTGACGCGTGTCGACTCCTTGGTGCCGAACATGAGCAGTGCCGTCAGGACGATGACGATCAGTATTGCCGGCAGATTGCAGATAGCGGTTCCAGCCGAGCCGTCGGCCAGTTTCACCCCCTGCCCGGTCGCCTCGGCCCATTGAGGTGGGATGTGGATGCCGAAACTGCCTAGCAGACTAACGAAGTATCCGGACCAGCCAACCGCAACCGTGGAGGCGCCCATGGCGTATTCCAAAATCAGGTCCCAGCCGATGATCCAGGCGAAGATTTCGCCCACGGTGGCATAGGCATATGTATAGGCACTGCCCGACGCCGGTATCATAGCCGCTAGCTCGGCATAGCACAGGCCGACGAAAGCGCAGGCCACGCCGGACAAAACGAACGACAGCGAGATCGCCGGGCCGGCATAGCTGGCGGCAGCTTTACCGGTTAGGACGAAGATACCGGCACCGATGATGCAGCCGATGCCCAGCCCGACTAGGGAGAACGGGCCAAGCGTTTTGGTCAGGCCCTTGCCGTGGTCGTCCGCGTTGGCGGCGATGGCTTCAAGTGATTTGCGGGCGGTGTATGAAGCCATCGACATCAGCGCATCCCTATCTCAAGAAGTAACCGTGGTTAAGCCTCGACAGCAAATGGTTGCGAACCCCTCATTAAACCAACGTTACCAAGGCTACCGAGTTCCACTCGCCTCGCCATTTCGGCCTTAATCGGCTAGTCTTGCGGCAAACCCCTCTTGGAGCAAACTCAAATGACTGAAGCCTGCATCGTCGGATGGGCCCACACGCCCTTCGGCAAGCTCGAGGACCCCGATATCGAATCCCTGATCGGCCGGGTAGCCGGCGCCGCGATCGCCGATGCCGGCATTTCCCCGTATGATCTCGATGCAACGTTCGTCAGCTTGTTCAACAACGGCTTTTCGGCGCAGGATTTTCCCGCGTCCCTGGTGCTGCAGCATGTGCCGGAGCTGCGGTTCAAGCCGATCACCCGCTATGAGAATGCCTGCGCGTCCGGGTCCGCCGCGGTCTACGGCGCACGCGACTTCCTGCTGGCCGGCCGCGGCCGTTTCGCCCTGGTGATTGGCGTCGAGAAGATGACCGCGACCCCTGGAAAAGAGGTCGGCGACGCCCTGCTCAAGGCCAGCTACCATAAGGAGGAGTCGGACATTTCCGCCGGGTTCGCCGGCGTGTTCGGCCGGATCGCCGACACCTACTTCCAGCGCCATGGCGACCAGTCCGATGCGCTGGCGGCGATCGCGGCGAAAAATCACAAGAACGGCGTGGACAACCCGTTCGCACAGATGCGGAAGGATCTCGGCTATGACTTCTGCCGCAATCCCAGTGACAAAAATCCCTTCGTCGCACACCCGCTGAAGCGGACGGATTGCTCGCTGGTCTCGGATGGCGCTGCAGCGTTGGTGCTCGCGGACGAGGAAACCGCGAAGGCCATGAGCAAGGCTGTCCGATTCCGGGCTGCCGTCCAGGTCAACGACTTTTTGCCGATCAGCAAGCGCGATATCACACAGTTCGAGGGCGCCGCGCATGCCTGGGCGAAGGCGCTGCGGTCCTCCGACATCAGGCTTTCGGATCTGTCCTTCGTCGAATCCCATGACTGCTTCACCATCGCCGAGCTGCTGGAATACGAGGCGATGGGCCTTACCGCTTCTGGCCAGGGAGCGCGCGCGGTGCTGGACGGCTGGACCGTCAAGGACGGCCGGCTGCCGATCAATCCCTCGGGCGGATTGAAGGCGAAAGGGCACCCGATCGGCGCCACCGGGGTGTCGATGCACGCGCTCACAGCGATGCAACTCACTGGTCAGGCGCCGGAGGGCATGCAGTTGCCAAAGGCGGACAAGGGCGCGGTGTTCAATATGGGTGGGGCGGCAGTGGCTAACTATGTCTCGATCCTGGAGCCACTCCGCTGACTCTTGGGCTGATCCCGACCGCTAACCTTGCCTCGCTGCTGACCCAGACCGCCCGCCGGTTTCCTGACCGACCGGCGATCGTCTGGCGCGATACCACTTGGACCTGGGAGTTGTTTTGTAACCGGGTCCAGGCCGCTGCGGCCGCGTTGGCCGCACGGGGCGTGCGTCATGGCGACCGGGTTCTGCTGCACGCACGCAATTCCAACGCCGTGCTGGAGACCATGTTCTCGACCTGGATGCTCGGTGCCGTGTGGGTGCCAACCAACTTCCGTCTGACCCCGCCGGAGGTCGCCTACCTGGCGCAATCCTCCGGCGCTACCGTTCACATTTTCGATCGTGCCTTCCCCGCCCACGCCGCCGCTGCGCGCTCCGAAAACCCCGGGTGCCGGCTCGAGATTTGCATCGGCGACAATGGTGCAGACGACTGGGAGGCGTACGCCGCTCACGCCCCGAAGTTGACTCAACCCGCCGATGTCGATCGCGACCATCCCGCCTGGTTTTTTTACACCTCCGGGACCACCGGGCACCCAAAGGCCGGCGTGCTGACCCACGGGCAGATGAATTATGTCGTATGCAACCACCTCTGCGATCTGATGCCCGCCACCACCGAGCAGGACGCATCGCTGGTGGTGGCGCCCCTGTCGCATGGTGCAGGCATCCACGCTTTGCCGCAGGTCGCTCGGGGCGCCGTCACGATCCTGCTGTCCGGCGAACGGCTGGACTGCGAGGAAGCCTGGCGCCTGGTTGAGCGGCACCGCGTGACCAACATGTTCACCGTGCCGACCATCCTAACGATGTTGACCCGCCATGAGTCGGTTGATCGCTATGACCATTCGTCCTTGCGCTACGTGATCTATGCCGGCGCACCGATGTATCGTTCCGACCAGCTCCACGCCCTTCGCAAGCTGGGCAAGGTGCTGGTGCAGTATTTCGGCATGGGTGAGGTGACCGGCAACATCACTGTCCTGCCCCCTGCCCTGCACAGCGAAATCGACGCCGAGATGCCTGTCGGAAGCTGTGGCTTTCCACGCACCGGCATGGATGTGGCGATCCTGGACGCCTCCGGGCAGCCGCTCGAGCCTGGTACCCCCGGCGAAATCTGCGTGCGCGGCCCCGGCCTGTTCGCCGGCTACCACGACAATCCTGAGGCGACCGCGAAAGCCACCTCCCACGGCTGGTTCCATACCGGCGATCTCGGCCACATGGATGCGCGCGGCTTCGTCTATATCACCGGGCGAGCATCCGATATGTATATCTCCGGCGGGTCCAATGTGTACCCGCGAGAAATCGAGGAAGCTCTGCTACTGCACCCAGCCGTCGCCGAGGCCTGCGTCGTCGGCATGCCGCACGAGAAATGGGGCGAAAGCGGCACCGCCGTGCTGGTGTTGGCGCCGGGGACAAGCGCCTCGCCCGCGGAGTTGTTGTCGCACTTGGGCGGCAGGCTGGCAAAATACAAATGGCCGCAAGAGTTTGTCTTCTGGCCGGAGCTGCCGAAATCGGGCTACGGCAAAGTAATCAAGCGCGACGTGAAACAACGATTGCAGAAGGACATATGATGACCTCCTCGCCGGTTGATCCCAAGCGGATCCATGATTATCACATGCATGTCTATTACGATCCCGAAAGTCGCGACCGCGCGGCGCAATTGCGGACGTGGGTGGAAGAACGGTTCGCCGTCCGCATGGGCCGTTGGCACGATGGTCCGGTGGGACCCCATCCTGCCTCGATGTATCAGATCCAGTTCACAACTGATCTTTTCCCTACCCTGGTGCCATTCGTGTTGATGAACCGCATGGATCTGACTGTGCTGCTGCATCCGCAGTCCGGCCGTCCGCGCGACGACCATACGCTCAACGCCATGTGGATGGGCGCGGTGTTGCCGTTGAAGACCGAAGTCCTGCCCGACACCGACTTTCCATCCTCTATTCCCCAGTCTTAGCCGTCGCCATAACTGTCGAAGAGATATTTGCTTATCGAGAATGGCTGCTCCGCATCTTGCAATAAAGCTTGTAGTGCGGCGGGGCCCCGATCAACTCGGCTGGCGGGGGGCGCGGGTGCCCTGCCGGGTTCGATCGTGATCGGACTATTTTTTTCAACCCTCAAGACGCTATGCTGAATCGGGTTGGCGAGCTGGACGCGCGAAAAGCTGACACCAACAGACATACGCATGCTGATCTAGTACGGGTCGTCGAAAACGCCGGTTGGTGTGAGTCCGCCAAGCAGTACCCTGCGCCGTCCGTCACCCCAAGACCTGTCTTCCCCAGATCGGAATTCCGACCGCCATAAACCCTTTGTTAACCGCACTGTCGTATCGTCCCATCCGGTTCACTGCCGTTGACCGCCCCGGAAGGACCAAATGGCGAGCTTCAGTTGGGCCACCAACGTAAGCGGCGATTGGAACACGGGCACCCTTTGGATCCCCGCTACGGTGCCGAACTCTGCGGCGGCCGACGTCACAATCGACGCCGCGGCAGCGCTTGCACCCTACACGGTCACCATCACATCGGGCGAGACCGAGTCCGTAGACAGTCTCAGCATGAACGGCGCCAACAATTTCGTTGGTTCGAATACGCCGAGCAATTACGTTGCGGCCGAACTGGAATTGGACGGAACGCTCGTCTTTGCGGCCGGATCGGCCGGAGCATTTGAAGGCTCCCTTCAGACTTACGTGCATGAACGCCCTGGCGCCAGCGCCGCGATTTTGAATGGCGGATCGCTGAATGCGTTCATCCAGGCCGAAGGCACTCTGCTCCTCGCGGGCACCAACAGCGTCTACGTCAGCAACGAGATCGAGGCGTTCGCCGGGACGGTGACAATCGACGCGCCGATCGGTAACGTCACAGGCAATACCCTCACCGACGGTATATTCAATGCAACGGGTGCGGGTGCGGTCATTGATCTTGGCAGCGCCTCCGCCGGCCAGATCGTCAACATCGTTACTGTTGCTGCACTTTTCGGCTGGACCGAACTGGCTCTTGGCGGCCCGACCGCCGCTATAAACGAATGGTCCGGGACACAGCTTGTTTCCGTCGAAACGACATTGCGGGATATCGGCGCCGGCGGTACCGTGGATATCCTTGGCGGATCCGACTACATCACCAACAATGCGCTGACGATCGACGAAACTCTTGGCTCCAGCTTTTTTGGCGCCGCGATGCTCAACCTGCAGGGTGGCACGGTCGCCATAGCAGGCGGGATTAACATCAACGAGGGTATTCTTCAGGGCCACGGCACGATCGCCAGTTCGATCGTCAACCATGGTACGATGATCGCCCTTGGCGGAACCATTAACGGCACGTTGGACGTGACGGGCAGCCTGTCCGGCACCGGTATCGTAGCGTTCGACCAAAATGCATCTACGGGCAGCGATCCCACCGAGGCCACGCTGTTGCTGAACGGCGTATCGGCCGGGCAAACGATCACCATGAATGACGGTGGTGACACGCTCATTTTGGCGACACCCGGGGCCTTCGCCGGCACCATCGCCGCCGGAAGCGGTGCCAAACTCATTCTTCAAGGCCTTACCGCCACGGCCGCGACGCTCAACAACGGAACATTGGTCGTCAGGAACGGGGTCCAGACGGTTGCGGCGCTCACGCTTGCAGGGTCTTACGCCGGCGACAGCTTCATTGCGAGCGGGTCCACCCTGAGCATTCTTGCGACCCCGAAGATCAGCGGCACCGCACCCAGGCAGGCAATTTCCGATCAACAAACGATCGCGCCGTTTGCCGCAATTTCGATCGTCGATACGAATTTCGCGCAAACCGAAACCCTGACCGTGACTTTGTCAGCTGCCGCGAATGGCACGCTAACGAACCTCGGTGGAGGAACCTACAACGCCACCACCGGAGTCTATACCGTCAAGGGTGCTGCCTCCGCCGCCTCCGCCGCCCTGGCGGGTCTGGTGTTCACGCCCACGGCCCATGAGGTCAAACCCGGTCTGACTGTCACTACGGGCTTCACCGTCCGCGATATCGACACTGCGTCATTGTCCGCGACAGACGGCACGACAACCGTCATCGCCACCGCCGGGACCGTTCTGCCGACGATCAGCGGCGCAGTGGCGAATCAGGCGATTTCGGATCAGCAAACGATCGCGCCGTTTTCCAGCGTCGTGATCGCCGACGCTAATTTCGGCCAGACCCAGACTGTGAGTGTGGTTCTGTCGTATGCCGGGGACGGCACGTTGAGCAACCTTGGCGCAGGCTCCTACGACTCCCCCGACGGCATCTACAACGTGAGCGGCACTGCGTCCGCGGTCACGTCCGCCCTACACGGACTGCTGTTCACCCCGGCCCCTCATGAGGTGGCCCCCGGCGATACCGTTGTCACAACCTTCGCAATCCAGGACACGGATACCTCGGCGCAATTCACGGTCGACCGTACAACAACGGTCATAACCACCGCTGCGGCTGTCGCGCCGACAATCACCGGCGTGTCGGCAAATCAGGCAATCTCGGACCAGCAGACGATCGCGCCGTTCGCCCATGTGGTGATCGCCGATGCCAACCTTGGCCAGACCGAGACAGTGACCGTTGCCGTGAACGCGGAGGTGAACGGGACGCTGACCAACCTCGGTGCGGGCACTTACAACGGAGGAGTTTACACGGTCACGGGTCAAGCCTCCGCGGTCACCTCTGCCTTGAACGCGTTGTTGTTTACCCCGACCCCGCATCAGGTCGCGCCCGGACAGGCGGTCACGACGGGCTTCACCATCAGCGACGCTGACACCGTCTGGCCGAGAGCCATTACGGCCACGACGACGGTTGTAGCGACTGCGGCGGCCGGCCAGCCGACAATTAGCGCGGGCGGATTTAGTCCGACGATCGGGGATAACGCGACCATCTCGCCGTTCGCGGACGTCGTGATCGCCGATGTGAACTTCGGCCAGACCGAGACGGTGACAGTAACCTTATCGCAGGCGGTAAACGGCACACTGACCGATCAGGGTCAAGGCACCTACGATGCAGCTACCGGCGTCTTTCTCGTCACGGGCACTGCCAGTGCGGTGACGGGGGCCCTTGACACCTTGGTGTTCACTCCGACACCGCATCAGGTGACACCCGGTCAAACCGTCACTACCAGCTTCACCATTGACGACGTCGACAGCGCGTCGCTGTCCGCCATCGACAACACGAGAACCGTTTTCGCCATCGCCGAGCCCTCGCTGCCAACGATAAGTGGCGCCGTCGCCGGCCAAGCGATCTCCGACCAGACAACGATCCTGCCGTTCGCCGGTGTGTTGATCGGCGATGACAATTTCGGCCAGACCGAGACGGTGACGGTGACCTTGTTGACGGTGGCCAACGGGACACTTTCCAACCTCGGCGTAGGGACGTACGACCCAGTCGGCGGCGTCTATACGGTCACCGGCGCTCCCCCCGTGGTTACCTCCGCATTGGACGCATTGGTGTTCACGCCGACCCCGTATCAGGTCGCGCCCCGGCAGGCGGTCACCACACGATTTGAAATCAGCGACATCGACAGCGTTGGGCAAACCGACACCGATAGTCCGACAACCGTCACCGCCACGGCGGTCGCATCTCCCGTTCCGCCGACCATCAGTGGCACCGTGGCCAACCAGGCGATCTCCGATCAAGGGACGATCTCGCCGTTCGCCCACGTCGTGATCGCGGATGCAAATTTCAGGCAGACCGAAACCGTGACGGTGACGCCGTCCGCCACGGCGAACGGCACGCTGACCAACCCTGGCCCAGGGACATACAACGTAACCACCGGTATCTATACAGTGGCAGGCAGCGCCTCGGCCGTCACTGCCGCGTTGGATGCATTGCTGTTCACGCCGACCCTGTCCACGCTGGCGGAGGCGCTGACCACAGGTTTTGCCATCAGCGACATCGATAGCGTTGGACAAACCGACACCGATAGTATGACAACAGTCGTTGCCACCGCGCCCGCTGTCGCGCCGACCATCAGCGGCACCGTGGCCAACCAGGCGATGTCAGATCAAGGGACGATCTCCCCGTTCGCCAACGTCGTCATCGCCGACGCGAACTTCGGCCAGACCGAAACCGTGAAGGTGACCCTCTCCGCCGCGGCCAACGGCACGCTAACCAACCTTGGCCTAGGGACATACGATCCCGCGACAGGTATCTATACAGTCACCGGCAGCACCCCCGCCGTCACTGCCGCATTGGATGCATTGCTGTTCACGCCGACGCAGTCCATGCCGGCAGAGTCGGTCACCACAGGTTTTGCGATCAGCGACATCGATACCGCGTCGCGGAACGCCACCGATAGCACAACCTCCGTCGTTGCCACCGCCCCCGCTGTCGCGCCGACCATCGGCGGCGCTGTAGGCGGTCAGCAAATCTCAGATCAAGGGACAACCACTCCGTTTACCCAAGTCGCGATCGCCGATGCCAATTTCAGCCAGACCGAATCCGTGACGGTGACCCTGTCGGCGGCGGCCAACGGCAAGCTGACCAACCTTGGCGGAGGAACCTACAACGCAGCCACCGGTATCTATACCGTCACCGGCAGTGCCCCTACGGTCACGGCCGCATTGGATGCATTGCTGTTCACTCCAACGCAGTCCACGCCGGCAGAGTCGGTCACCACAGGCTTTGCCATTACCGACATCGATACCGCGTCGCGGGAGGCCACCGATAGCACAACAACCGTCGTTGCCACCGCCCCCGCTGTCGCGCCGACCATCAGCGGCGCTGCGGCCAACCAGGCGATGTCGGATCAAGGGACGATCTCGCCGTTCGCCAATGTCGTGATCGCCGACGCCAATTTCGATCAGACCGAAACCGTGACGGTGACCCTGCCTGCGGCCAACGGAACGCTGACCAACCTTGGCGGAGGAATCTACGACGCAGCCACGGGCATCTATACCGTCGCGGGCAATGCCCCTGCGGTCACTGTTGCTTTGGATGCATTGCTGTTCACGCCGAGCCTATCCACGCCGGCAGAGTCGGTCACGACAGATTTTGTCATCAGCGACCTCGACACCGCGTCTCGGAGCGCCACCGATAGCACGACGACCGTCGTTGCCGCCGCCCCCGCTGTCGCGCTGACGATCAGCGGCGCCGCAGCCAATCAGGCGATCTCGGACCGAGCGACGATCTCCCCGTTCGCCAACGTCGCGATCGCCGACCCGAATTTCGGCCAGACCGAGACTGTGACTGTAACCCTCTCCGCCGCAGCCAACGGCACGCTGACCAGCCCGGCTGGTGGCAGCTATATTGCGGCGACCGGCGTCTACACCGTCACCGGTGGAGCTTCCGCGGTCACTGCCGCATTGGATGCATCGCTGTTCACGCCGACCCAGTCCACGCCGGGACAGTCGGTCACTACAGGGTTTACCATCAGGGACATCGACAGCGTCGGGCAAACCGTTACTGACAGCACGACAACCGTCGTCGCCACCGCCCCAACTGTCGCGCCGATCATCCGCGGCTCCGCGGCCGGTCAAGCGGTCTCGGATCGAGGCACGATCTCGCCATTCGCCCATGTCGCGATCGCAGATGCGAACTTCAACCAGACCGAAACCGTGACGGTGACCCCGTCCTCCGCGGCCAACGGCACGCTGACCAACCTCGGCGGAGGAACCTACGACGCCGCCACCGGCGTGTATACGGACACCGGCCCCGCCGCAGCGGTAAGCGCCGCGCTGAATGGCCTGGTATTCGTTCCGACCCAAGGCGAGGTGGCGGGTGGCCACACCGTAACGACCCAGTTCCGTATCAGTTCAACAGACACAGCGTCGGCCAGCGTAACTGATGCCACGACGTCGGTTGTCGCCACGGCTGTCATTGCGCCGCCCGGCGAGGTCATTCTGAGTGGCTCGTCGCCCCAATACGCCGTCGCCGACGATAGTGGATCGCTCTACGTTGAGGGCACGGTAACAGGGGCAGCCGGAGCTCACGTCCTCTCGGGCACCACCGTCATGGCATTCACCAACGGCGTAGGCGTATTCGATCCGACAGGCACGGCCGAAGACGTCGCGCGTCTGTATTTGGCGGCATTGAACCGAGCGCCGGATGTGGCTGGGCTTGAAGGCTGGACGGCTCTCATCGACAACTCGAACGTCACGCTTTCCACTGTCGGAGACGATTTTACCGAGTCGCCGGAGTTCCTCCACGACTACGGTGCGCTGTCAAATTCGGCTTACGTCCAGCAGCTTTATCTCAACGTGCTCGGCCGGGCGGCGGAGCCAGCCGGCCTCCAGGGCTGGACCAACGCGCTGGCATCCGGCGAGACGCGCGGCGACGTGTTGACTGGCTTCTCGCAGAGTTCCGAGTTCGAAAGAAATACCATTTCGATCGCGGGCGAAGCGGACAACGCGGAGGCTTACCGCCTTTACACGGCTGCCCTCAATCGCACACCCGACCCGGCCGGTCTGGCGGGGTGGTCCGCGGACCTTGCAGGTGGGGCATCGCCGACGCAAGTGGCACAGGGATTTATCAATTCCGCTGAATTCCACCACGATTACGAAGGGTTGAGCGTCAGTGACTTCGTGTCCGCCCTCTATGAGAATGTACTCCATCGTGCTGGAGATCCCGCCGGCCAGCAGGCTTGGACGAACTTCCTACTGAATGGCGGCAGCGAGTCGACGGTCCTCATCGGATTCTCCGACGGCGTTGAGAACCGGGCCCAGACGGCTGCGGCAACCCACGCAAACTGGGTCTTTATACCTTCGTAGATCGGACCCCTTCCGATGGGGGTTCGATGGCAGGACGGGTGAGACCGTTCGGTGCGTCGTCTTGGGGGCGGCCCGATCGAAGCGTTGCAAGTGGAAGCCTCACCCTTCGTCGAACGGCAGCCCGACATAGTTCTCTGCCAGCGACCTCGCCGACGCCCGCGACGTCCGCACAAGATCGAGATCAGCAAAATGAATTCGCTGTTCGAATGCAGTCTCTTGCGCGTTCCGATGCAGCATCGTGGTCATGTACCAGGAGAATCGTTCGGCCTTCCACACCCGTCGCAAACAAACCTCACTGTATCGGTCCAGCAGATCCTCCTTGTTGTCCCGATACTTCGCCTCCAGGGCACGCGACAGCATCAGCACATCGGCGACCGCTAGGTTCAGGCCCTTGGCGCCGGTCGGCGGCACGATGTGAGCGGCATCACCAGCGAGGAACAGCCGGCGGTACTGCATCGGCTCACAAACGAACGACCGTAGCGGGATGATGCTCTTCTGGACAATCGGCCCCTCGGTCAACGACCAGCCGTCCTCGGTACCGAGGCGCGCGTGCAACTGCGCCCAGATCCGTGCGTCGGACCAGTTGCCGATGTCATCGTGGGGGTCGCACTGGATATACATCCGCTGCACGCCTGGGGAGCGTGTGCTGAGCAGCGCGAACCCGTCCTGCTGATTGGTGTAGATCAACTCGTGCCACGACCGCGGCGCGTTCGTCAGGATCCCGAGCCAGCCGAATGGGTAGATTTTTTGGTATTCGGTGCGGTGGGAGGCCGGAATAGCCTGCCGCCCCGGTCCGTGGAAGCCGTCCGTGCCAACAACGTAGTCACACTGGATCGTTTCCAGGGCGCCGGTGGCGTCGCGACGAAACGCGATCGACGGATGGTCGGTGTCGATGTCGCGAATGGCGGTGCCGCCGACCCCGAAGATGATCTCTCCGCCCTGGGCTAACCGGCCGGCGACGAGATCCTTGAGAACCTCATGCTGGGGATAGACGACGACGCGTTTTCCGTCGGTCAACCCCTGGATATCGACGTGATGGCGCTCGCGATTCCACTGGAGCGTGATGCCATCATGGACATGGCCCTCGTGCAGCATCCTCTCACCCAGCCCGAGGTCCTTCATCAATTCGACGACCCAATGCTCCAGCACACCGGCGCGAACGGTTTCCTCGACGACGTGCCGGTCGCGGGATTCGACGATGATGGCGCCGATCCCAGCGCGATGCAGCAGGTGCGCCAGGAACAATCCGGCGGGGCCAGCGCCGACAATTCCGACCTGGGTTTTCATATGACCTGATTCTTCGGGCGGACTGCAGGCCAGTTGCGTGCGATATGGTAACTCCTCTTCACCGTTTTACAATGCCTCCTGCAGGAACCGATCAACCAGACGATCTGCCTCGGTCCGATCTGCCCGCATCTGCACATTCTGCCGGTTGCGGGCGCCGGAGGTCAGATAGAACCGCTCATACTGCTCATTTCGGCTCGCCAGCGCGCTGCCGGCGAAATCCCAACCAAGGCGGAAGACGCGCGCGCGGTCGAGCGCGGTGGTATCGCCCGCGCCGCGCAGGTATTTGTCGATCAGCGGGCGCAGATACGGGTCCTCGAAGGCTTCCGCCGCCGGTGTCGCCAGGACATTGTGTGAGCCGATCAGCCGGATGATCTCATTCACCCGAGGGAACCAGTACGGCAGCGACGCGCGGAGCGCATCCATCGGCCGACCGTCCAGGAACCAGGCGCCGTTGCCGTGATGATAGGCGCCCTCCTCGCCCGCTCGCACCGCCGACCGGGTCAGTTCGGCGAAGCCCCAGATCTCACCCAGCATCTGCAGGGTCGCAGGGTCGGAGGCGCCGATTGCTTCGGCCATGCGGCAGGCGATGCCCCAGGCGAACTCCAGCTTGGTCCACGCTCGGATCATCGTCTGGTGCATTGCGTTGGCGCGCCAGCTTGCCGACATCACGGTATTGTAGACGGGCAGGTTGCCGTCGATGAAGATCCGGTTTCGCGGCACTTCTACGTTGTCGAAGATGACGAACGCGTCCTGCTCGTCGAAGCGGCCGGATAGCGGGTGGTCGAACCGGTTGTCCGGCAGCGACACGCTGTCGCGGCAGATGAATTTCAGCCCCGGCGTGTCCATGCGGATACAGAACGACAACGCGTGGCGACGGCTGGCGTCCGGCATCGGCTGGCTGGGATAGACCGCGATTTCATCGGAAAACGGCGCCAGCGTCGCCAGCACCCGAGCGCCGCGCACCAGAATGCCATGCTCGGTTTTTTCCACCGTGTGCAATTGGGTTTCGTCGAGACCGGAGGGCACGTGGCCCTTCGACTTGTCCGACATCGCGTGGATCAGCGTATGGGTCAGACTGAGGTCGTTGCGCGCCAGTTCCTTCTGGAAGGCGACGAGATTGGCGGCGCCCTCCTCATTGCCGTTGGCGCCCCATTCGTCGCTGCGGCCGGCGAAGCCCGCGTAGGTGACGTTCATGTAGTCCGGCGTGCGTCCCATCAGGCCCGACGGAGTATTCCGCGACTCGGCGCAACGCCTTGTGGCGGCGCAGCAGGTCTTCCTTCGACCGGGGGATCATGTGGCTGACGGCGATCTGTTCTCCGGTTTCCGGGTCTGGCATCAGGCAGTCGTCAGGATATTGATAATGCAGGTCGAAGACAGCCGCGATCGATTCGGCGGCGCCGCGCAGGGCTGGATGGTCCATCGGATCAGTGACGCGCTGGCCACCGAGCCAGACCTCCCGGTTGTCGCGCAGGCCGCGCAGGAATTCTGCCCCGGTGCGTGCTGGCATCGCCGTGCTCCTCCCAACGACTAACAAGTTGCTATTAGAGCACGAAGGCGGGGGGCCGCCACCCGATCCTGCCAGCCATCCGCAGACTCAGGAAGGTGAACCGCTGCGATCGGCATTTAGCGGCCGTTTCGAGGGCCAATAACGCCATAGTGCTGGGTTTGGCTTCCCCGGGGCTTTCCGAAGATACTGTCCTGTGGCACGATGAGCCCCGTTCGGGAGCCTGCGGGATGTTATACGGTAAGTCCTTGGTCAGCATTGCGATTGCTGCATTGACGACGCTCGCGTTGGCCGCGTGCGATTTGGCGCCGCCGCCTCACGACGCCATCGGCATAGATGACCAATACGGGATTCCGGCTGGCAGCGTCCCGTCTTACCTGTTGCGGCCCGATGGAGTGATGAGCAATGGGCTGTTGCCGGCGCAACCCTATGACACGGGTGGCTGAGCGATAACGTCCTTCCTGACCAACAGGGCAAAAGTGCTCTGATCCGGTGCCTATGACGATGGTGCGCGTCCATCGTTCGACGTCTTGCATGGCGTTAGCGGAACGGCGCCCCTGGGTAACCGCGACTTTGGAGACTCAACACCGCCCGTCGTCGAACAACTGAGTGCGCCCGTGACAGTCTCCCGCAGGCATCTGCTGACCGCCACGGCCGGCTCGGTCGTGGCGCCCCGCGTTGTGCGGGCGCAGGACAAACATACGATCCGCGTCGGCGTGCTGGCCGACATGAACGGCCCCTACGCCGATTTCTCCGGCCAAGGTGCGGTCGTCGCAGCACGCCTCGCGGCCGAGGAGTTTGACGGCGGCGGAACGTCGCCGAAGGTCGAGGTCCTTTCAGCCGATCATCAGAACAAGCCCGACATCTCCGTTTCCATAGCGCGCGAATGGGTCGACACGCAGCACGTCGACGTCGTCGTGGAGTGCTCCACGTCCGGCTCGGCCCTCGCGTTGCAGCCGTTGATGCGGGAGAAGGAACGGATCCTGCTGCTCACCGTAGCCGGCAGTTCCGACATCACCGGCAAGGCTTGTTCGCCTTACGGCTTCCATTTCAACTGCGACACCCACGCACTAGCCCATAGCACCGGCCAGGCGCTGACACGGATGGGCGGTAATAGCTGGTACTTTATCACGGTCGACTACGCCTTCGGCCACGCGTTGGAGCGCGACACGTCGCGTTTCGTCGTGGAGGGCGGCGGCAAGGTCCTGGGAAGCGTCACCCATCCGCTAGGGACCGCTGACTTCTCGAGCTATCTTGTCGCGGCGCAGGCATCGGGGGCAAAGGTCATCGCCTTCTGCAACGCGGGCGCGGATGCGCAGAACGCGATCAAGCAGGCGGTCGACTTTGGCCTGGGCCGGGGCGGCCAGCGGCTCGCCGGAATGCTGCTGTTCGTCACCGACGTGCTGGCGCTCGGTCTGCCGGAGGCCCAGGGGCTTGTCCTCTCTAATGCTTTCTATTGGGACCTGAACGAGGCGACCAGGGCCTGGACCAAGCGGTTCCGCGCCCAGAAAAACCGCCTGCCGACGATGAACCAGGCCGGGGTCTACGCTGGGGTGCGCCACTACATCCGAGCAGTCCAGGCGGGCGCGCGCGACCCCAAGCAGGCAGCGGCGGCGATGCGCGCACTGCCGGTGAACGACATGTACAACGCGGACGTTCGGATTCGCGACGACGGACGGGTGCTATCGCGGATGTACCTGATGCAGGTGAAGGCCCCTTCCGAGTCCCGGTCGCCGGAGGATGTCTACCAGATCCTGGCCACCGAGCCGGGGGAACAGGCGTTTCGGCCTCTCTCTCAAAGCGAATGTCCGCTCGTGCGGAAATAGCGACCGCAAAGCAGGGCGGTTCCCTGGTCGTCAGCGGCGAGCGTGTCCCGGCCACTCGGCGCACACACTTTGGCGGCCGGTTGGCCCGGACAACCAGCCGGGCCGTGGGCCGAGCGGTGGCCTCCGGGTAGGTTAAAAATGCTCCAGGTTCGAGATTCGAATTCTACAAAGTCCTTATTGGGTCGTTGACTATCCTTGGTTCTCTTCTTCCGATTCGGTTGTTTCGGAACAGTCCGCTTTACCCCCTGTTGCGCCCGCCTCTCTCGCCCTTGACTGTTTGCATGTCCTGCGACACGGTCGGTCTAGTTACCACACGCGTTAAGATATCCAGAGGAAACGGCGCCGTGGAGTACGGAGTGCTCGCGATCGAGACGAGATCGCGTCGCGCGAGAGTATCCGCCAATTCGCGACAGCGGATGGCGAACCGGTCAAGCAGCGTTCGTGACGACAGAGCGCACACCACGCCTCGTGCCGATTCGTTGCAACGCCGCCGTGGGGCGCTCACCGCCGAATCTGCTGGACACAGGGAATATTGCAGTACGTAACACGCCGCCTCACACCACCCACGGATAATCACCCTCATCGACGATGTCACCGACTGAATGCAAACAGGGAGAAAACAAAGATGCCAAACCAGGACGATATCGCTCTGATGGCCCACCTGATGCGGCGCGCGGGCTTCGGAGCCTCCCGTGATGAACTCGAGGCGCGCGTGGCCAAAGGGTACGAGGCGACAGTCGAGGAACTGCTGAACCCCGAGACCCAGCCACCGGTCGATCCCTATGAGCTGCTACGCTATCAGCCGGCCGCATTGCTGCCGGGAGGCCAGCCGCCGATGGGCAACGTCAACTACATGTATTATCTGGTGACGACGAAGCGTCCGCTTGAAGAAAAAATGGGACTATTCTGGCACCATGTCTTCGCCACCGGCAACTCGAAAGTCGACAACTACGATCAACTGCTGGAACAGATCGAGATGTTTCGCCACGGCGGCATGGGCAACTATCGCGACCTCCTGCTGAAGATCGCCAAGAATCCCACGATGATCTTCTGGCTGGACAACAATCAGAATCACGGGACCGCCGTCAACGAGAACTGGGGCCGCGAACTGCTCGAACTGTTCAGCCTCGGCGCCGGAAACTACACCGAAAAGGACGTCCGCGAGGCATCGCGCGCGTTCACTGGCTGGACCTTCGAAACCAAGATCCCGCGACTGCCCTATGGGCGCTTCCCCTGGAAGTTCGAATATCGTCCGGAAGATCACGATGATGGCGTGAAGGAATTCCTGGGCCATCGAGGCCACCTCAACGGCGAAGACATCATCGACATCATTGTGCAGCAACCGGCCTGTGCCCGCTTCATCTGCCGGCACTTGTACAACTTCTTCGTTGCCGACGAGCCCCAGGTGCCAGCCTGGTCACTTGAGGAACCACGTGATCCGGCCGCGCTCGATGCCCTGGCAAAGACGTTCCGTGAGTCAAACTATGAAATCCGGCCGGTGCTACGCCTTTTGTTCAATTCGGACTTCTTCAAGAGCGCCCGCTACAAGCACCTGAAGTCCCCGGCCGAAGTGGTCGTCGGCACGCTGCGTCTGGTCGGTGGCCACGAACTGCCGAAGCCGGGGTACGGCGAGATTTCGATGCAGCCCGGCTACATGGGCCAGGACCTCCTCAACCCACCATCTGTGGAAGGCTGGCACACCGGCTCGGAGTGGATCAACAGCGGCTCTTTGATGGCACGCATCAACTTCGTCGCCGATCAGCTAGGCAACCAGTCGCTGCCGGGCGTGCGCGCGATTATCGACCGGCTGAAGGCCAAGGGCACGCTTATGCCCGACCAACTGGTCACCGAGTGCCTCGACTTGCTGGGGCCGGTCGAAGTACGCCCCGATACCAGAAAGGAGCTGACCGACCAGGCAAAACAGTGGGGCCAGTTGAGCTGGGACAGCGAGCCGAATGCCAAAACAGCCGCCCTGCGCGCCACCCAATTGATGCAATTGATCGTCGCGACAAGAGAGTACCAGTTCGCCTGACTTAGAAAATCGGAGGAAAACTCAATGCCAACAGTGCAAAAGGATCCGGTCATCGTCGTTGTCCAGCTCACCGGCGGGAATGACTATCTCAACACGGTCATCCCGTATAATAATTCGCTGTACCAGGATAACCGCAAAGCGGTCGGAATACCCGAAAGCCAGATCCTGGCTCTCGACAACGAGTACGGCGTCCCGCAATACCTCGCCCCGATGAAGAAGATCTGGGATGAGGGAAAGCTCGCCATCATGCACGGTGTCGGCTACCTCGATTCGCCACGTTCGCACTTCCGCTCCATGGACATCTGGCACACCTGCGAGGCCGAGAAGGTCGGGACCGAGGGCTGGCTTGGTCGTGTGGTGCGCGAGTTCGACCCGAAGAAAGAGAACGTCGTCACCGCGGTGAGCTTCGGCCCCTGCCTGTTTCGCGCCTTGGCGGTTCCCGGAGTACCCGTGGCCTGCGTCGCCGGCGCGCTGGAAAACTATGGCTTCCTTCCAAACATCCAGGAGCCGACGCAGCGTCAGCAGGTGCTCGATCGTTTCTCCCGAATGTACCAGCCGATCGAAGGCAGCGGCGTGATGGAATACCTTGGGACCACCGGCCTGGATTCGCTGCGCGGCGCGGATATCCTCAAGGTGGCGCCGTCGCTGTACAAATCGGACGTGAAGTATCCCAACACCTCGATCGCCAGCAAACTGCGGGGAATTGCTCAGGTGCACTTCGCCGGTCTAGGCACCAGGGTATTCTATTGTGACCACGGCAGCTTCGACAGCCACGCCGGACAGAACCCTCTGCACGCAAAACTGTGGACTGACGTATCGGAAGGACTGGACGCATTCATGACGGACCTGCGGCAGCATGACGCGGCCGACAATGTCATCGTGCTGATGTTCTCGGAGTTCGGACGTCGCGTTCGCGACAACGGGTCCGGCACGGATCACGGTGCGGCCGGAGCAACCTTCGTGTTCGGTGACAGAGTGAAGGGCGGTCACTACGGCGAATACCCCTCTCTCGCCGCCGAACATCTGGTCCAGGGAGATCTCAATCCGAGCATGGACTTCCGAGGCATTTACTCGACCATTCTGGACAAGTGGCTGAAAGTGAATCCGGTGCCGATCGTCAACGGCAGCTACGAGCAACCAGCGTTCCTGAACTAGCGAGTGGTCCGCCAACCTCGATCCCAAGGCAGAGGCCCCCACAATGCCCGCCAAAGGACCGAGGTTTGGTTCAACAGTGCCAACTATGAACATGTCTTGGATGACCGGACCACCAATAACGGGAGGGAGTAATGCCGCTAACGACGGTCGCGAACGGACGGACTTATGATTGGAGCCATGCTGTGGGACGTGCTGCGGCAACCGGCACCGGCTTCAACTATCCACAGACGATGTGTTTGGGCAACGATGGCGACGTCTTCGTCGCCAATCGCGGCAACGAAACCAACTTTGGCCAGCGGGTGAACCGGGTGAAGCTGGGCGCTCCTGGGGAAGAGGAGTTGCTGGCCGAATTTTTCGATTGGGGTGAAGGGGAAGGACACTCGCACTGGCCGTTCGGCGTCGCGGTCGATGGCGCCAACACCGTGTACGTGTCGGATGAATGGACCAACACTATCTCTGTGTTTCACACGAACGGCTCGTTCATGCGCTCCTGGGGAAAGACTGGCAGCGGCGACGGCGAGCTGTTGCGGCCGGCTGGCCTGATATGCGATGCGAAAGGAAATGTCATCGTCGTGGACAGCGGGAACAACCGCCTCCAGGTCTTCACCCCCGACGGCAAGTTCGTGACCAAGTATGGCAAGGCCGGCAGCGGCGACGGCGAATTCAACCAGCCGTGGGGAATAACGCTCGATCAGGCCGGCAATATCTACGTGGCGGACTGGAAGAACCATCGCGTCCAAAAACTTTCGCCTGAGGGCGAGTTCCTGATGAAGATTGGTGAATACGGCACGCTGCCGGCACCCAAGGACGCGTATGCCGTCACCTACCTTGGTCCCTATCTGTCAAGCACCCTGCCGGCGGAATATCCCAAAGCCGGGCTGCTCAATCATCCCACCGATGTCGCCGTTGATAACGATGGCGATATCTACATTGCCGACTGGGGCAACCATCGGATCAGCATTTTTGACGCCCAGGGACGACCCCTGACCAATCTGATGGGCGATGCTCAGCACATGTCCAAGTGGGGCCAGCAGAGTATTGATGCCAATCCCGACATGATGAAGGCGTTGCGTCGCGTGCGGAACCTGGAGCCTCAGTGGCGCTTTTGCTTTCCAACGGCGGTCGACTTCAACCCGAAGACCGACGAGATCATTGTCGCCGACAGTCAGCGTAATCGGCTGCAGATCTACCGCAAGGTTCGTGACTATGTTGATTTCCAGGCGAATCTGTAACGGTGGATTAAGACCATAACCTGAGTTTGCTTTCTGCCTCCCTCGTCGCCTGCGCCGGGAGGCAGGAACGCACGCACAACGTCCATAGGCTCGCCGCATTTCGCGGTGCAAAGATCGTCGCTATCCGTTAGTATCGGCGGTTACGCCGATGAAAAATCAGCGATAATCTCAGCCGTTACGCTGGAGGAGACCTTGCAGCTGCATTATCCCGGCACCGTGCATTCCCCGCTGCGCCGGATCACCGCAGTGCTTCGAGATACTGATTTTCCGCCCCCGAAGTAGCCAGGTTCGCCTCCTGCAAGTAGGGCAAATTCGACAGTATCTGCAACGTTTGCTTCGGTGGCAGGGTGAACAGCGGCGACGCCAGAACCTGCATCGCGGCGGGCTGGTTGCCGGTCTGCAAATCCACACAAGCGCCAGCAGCGTATTCACCACGATCTGCGGCGGCGCATCGGGGCGGATGCCCAGGACGCGCGCAAATCGAGGCGCGCGTCGCCCCAAACGCCGCTTGATGCTCCGGTCCAGCCCGATCCAGCGCGGGTTTTCGGACAGTTCTCCCGGCAGGTATTCCAATGCAATGACCCCCTTGGCCGCCTCGATCGGGTTACCTCTCGTATTCGCCGGCGAGGCAAAGGCCCAGGCGGCCGTGTTGATGGCGCCGACGTCGTTGTCCTGGTAGGTGCCGAATACCCCCGCCGGCAGGAACGGCGTGCGCTCCGTCGCTGGTAAGGTCGCGCAGGCGGCAAGGGAAACGGTCAAGCCCATAACTCCGATGGCGGTGCGCATGACTAGGTTCCCGTGCAGCGTTCGGCACAGATTGGTACGAAACGCCGCAAGACAATCACGCGGATCCGCGTTCCGTACCTGATCCCAAACGATTGACCGGAAGAATGCTGTCGGCGGCCGCCTGCAGGAACGCCCGCGACAAAGCCGGATCGTCGGCCAGGCGAGCCAGCACCACCGCGCCAACCATGGTGGACAGGGAAGCCAACGCCCGTTGCCGCTTGCGCCCCGGCAGACACCGGGTCAACGCATCCAGCATGCCGCGCAGGGCACCCCCGATCGCCTCCCGCGAGGTGGACCGGCGGGCGACATCGGGCCAAGCGTGGTAAGCGGGCAGCAATGGGCTGACGCGACGCGCTCGGGGTCGAGATAGTGCCGCACAATGCGACTCCAGCGCGGCCTCGCGGTCGGGCGACCGGCTGATTTCGTCCCATTTGCAGGCGGCTTTCTCCAGCAACGACTGGGACACCTCGGCGGCCAACGCCTCCTTGGAGGGAAAGTGCAGATAGAAGCCGCCATGGGTCAGTCCGGCTTCCTTCATCACGGCGTCGACGCCGATGCCGTCGATGCCGTGCTCGCGGAACAAATGCCTGGCGGCGGCTAGAATACGTTGGCGGGTTTCCGCTCGTCGTTGGGTTGGTTCGGCCATTGGGCGGTGACCTTGTTGTGTGTGACGGTCGTCATATTAGCACTTGACTATCTCATATGACGACCGTCATCTGAGATGCAAGAGTTTCCGGAGTTCCGCTATGGGACCTGAGGTGATCGCCCGCCTGTTCGCGGGACGTCTGCATTACGCGTGGGTGGTCGTGGCGGTGATGTTCGTGGTCATCCTGGCCTCGGTCGGCGTTCGGGCGACGCCGGGCGTGTTGATCGTGCCGCTGCAACAGGCGTTCGGCTGGAACGCGGCGGTGATTTCCGGTGCGGTGTCGCTGAACATCCTGCTGTTCGGGCTGGTCGGGACCGTTCGCCGCGGGGCTGATCCAGACGATCGGCTTGAAGCGAACCGTGCTGTGCTCGATGGTCCTGCTGGTGATCGGCGCCGGGCTAAGCGCGTTCGTCAGCGAGATCTGGCAGTTGTATCTCACCTGGGGCGTGCTGGTCGGGCTTGGGTCCGGCGCCGGCATGGTCGGGCTGGCGACCGCGATCGCCAATCGCTGGTTCGTGCATCGGCGAGGGCTGGTGGTCGGGCTGCTGACCGCCGAGCAATGCCTCGGGGCAATTGGTTTTCCTGCCGTTGCTGGCGAGCCTGGTCGTCTCCCATGGCTGGCACATCGTGCCGCTGGTGGTCGCCGGCGTGATCCTGGCGCTGATCCCGGTGGTGCTGCTGATGCTGCCGGAAAGCCCGGCCGCGATTGGACTCGGGCCGTTCGGATCGAACGAGATCGTCGAACTGCCGCCGCGCTCCGGCAATCCGTTCATGATCGCGATCGCCGGGCTGATCCGCGGCGCAAGGTCGGTGGATTTCTGGCTGTTGTTCACCACCTTCGCCGTCTGCGGATTTTCGACCAACGGCCTGGTGGCGACCCACCTGATCCCGTTCTGCATGGATCACGGCATCCCCGAGGTCAGCGCGGCGAGCCTGCTGGCGGCGATGGGCGTGTTCGACCTGGTCGGCACCACGCTTTCGGGCTACCTGACCGACCGGTATCGATTCCCGCATCCTGCTGTTCTGGTATTACGGCCTGCGCGGACTGTCGCTGGTGGCACTGCCGTTCACCCATTTCGACGTCGTCAGCCTGGCGATCTTCGCGGCGTTCTACGGCCTGGACTGGGTGGCGACGGTGCCGCCGACGGTGACGCTGACGAACGAGGTGTTCGGCAAGCAGGACGCGCCGGTGATCGTGTCCTGGATCGTCGCCGGCCATCAGATCGGCGGCGCCCTGGCAGCGCTCGGAGCCGGCGAGACCCGGTATCTGACCGGCAGCTACGTCCCGGCGTTCCTGGCAAGCGGGATTGCCTGCCTGATGGCGGCGATCATGGTGCTGCGAATTGCGCGCCGTCCTGTGGCTGTTGCGGTGGCGGAGTAAGTGCCGCCAGGTGGCGTATTTCTCGACCGCTGGACCATACGGCATCGTCGGCCGCTGTGATTGCGAGGCGCGATGGCGACGCCTCTCCGGAAACCCGCGGGAAGCGAGTTCAATACTACCCTTTCGTCCCTGACGATTCCTTCGAGTTACCGTGGGTCCATCCAGCGTTGATCCTCGACGAACTGCTCAGCCGACATATTAATGAAGGTGCGGACCGTTGCCGCCAGGTAGCGCCGGTGCGGGTAGATTGCGTTGATTGCGAACTCAACTGGCCGATACTCGGGTAAGAGGGGGACCAATGCGCCTGCTCTAAGTTCCTCTGCGGCGATAAAAGGAGCGGTGAGGGCAAGGCCGCCACCGCTGAGAAGGACCGTGCGCAATACTTGGGCACTGCTGGTCACCAGATTGCCGGATACGCGCACGGCAGCCGGCTTTCCGTATCGGTCGGTAAAATGCCATTCATCGCCGAAAGGGTAATACGCATATCGTAGGCAATTGTGTTTGGCGAGATCGGCGAGACGGGCGGGCGCCGGATGGTTTTCCAGGTAGCGAGGCGCGCAACACAGGGTATGGTGCCACTCGGCCAGCCGCCGCACGATCAGGCTCGAATCCGGCGGCACGACTGCGCGGATGGCAAGGTCGAACCTTTCTTCGACAAGACCGGTCATCTGGTCACCTGTCCGCAGATCGATTTCCGCTTCGCGAAAATCCTCCAGAAAACGCGCCACGACCGGCGCGATGAAGCGGGCGATATTTGTGTCGCAAAACACCCGCAACCGGCCGCGTGGCGTCAGCTGCAATGCGCCCGCAATCCGATCGGCCTCCTCGAGCTCGGCCAGGATCTGCGTGCATCGCTCGTAATATTCGCGCCCGATCTCGGTCAGGCCCACTTTGCGCGTGGTGCGATTGAGCAGACGCACGCCAAGGCTCTCCTCCAGGTCCTTCACATGCTGGCTGACCATGCTCGGCGAAATATCGAGCCGCGTTGCGGCGCCGGCGAAGCTGCCGATTTCCGCGACCTTGGCGAAGACCCGCATGTTGTCGAAGCGATCCATTGCAACCCCAACTGTGAAGCAATACCGTATAGTCTATGCGATGAAATCCATATTATCAAATAATAGCGCAGCTTCCATGTTCTGGCTCGAACACAGGATGTATGGCGTGCCGGGCGGTTTCCGGCGCCCTTGGGCTGCTGGAGATGCGATATGGACGTTAGCGAATCCGCTGTTCTGGAGAGGGTGGTCCCTGAGGGAAGAGCGCCTGGCACGAAGGCCGCCTTCGAACCTCACGCGACGCCAGCCCCTCGGCTCAGGCTCGACACCCGGCGCAGCCGTTGGTCACTGAAGCGGATGCTGATCGCAGCCGCAGCACCGCTGTTCCTTGCGGCGGCGGCAGATTACGGCGACTACTACTGGACGACAGGCCGGTTTCTGGTCTCGACCGATGATGCTTATGTGCAGGCGCATTCGGTCCTGATCAGCCCCAAGGTGTCGGGCTATATTTCCGAAGTGCCGGTCGACGACAACCAGGCGGTGCACGCCGGCCAGACATTGGCTCGCATCGACGATCGTGATTACCTCACTGCACTCGCTGCGGCCCGCGCCAATGTCGATGCCGCCCAGGCCGCCATCGATAACCTGGAGCAGCAGGATCACCCAACAGCGGCTTGCAATCGTGGAGGCGCAAGCCACAGTCACCACCGATCAGGCAGCATTAGCATTCTCGCAGCAGCAATACGGGCGCTATTCCAGCCTCGCGCGCACCGGCGCTGCTACCATACAGGACTCTGCAGCAATGGCAGGCGGATCAACGCGAAAAAGAGGCTGCGCTGGCACGCGATAGCGCAGCCGTCGGCGTCGCACAGCAGCAAGTCGAGGTCTTGGGCTCTCAGCTCTCACAGGCCAAGGCCACCCTCGCGCAGCAACAGGCGATGCTGCATCAGGCCGAGCTCAATGTCAGCTATACGACTATTGTGGCACCAGTGGAGGGTGCTGTCGGCGATCGCACACTGCGCGTTGGCCAGTATGTGCAGGCGGGGACCCAGCTGATGGCGGTGGTGCCGCTGCAGGCGGTCTACATCATCGCAAATTACAAGGAGACCCAGTTGACCGATGTGCGGCCCGGCCAGCCGGTCACAATCGACGTTGACACCTTCCCGGGTACCACGGTGCACGGCCACGTCGACAGCCTCGCGCCGGCGAGCGGCCAGGAATTTGCGTTGCTGCCGCCCGACAACGCGACCGGCAATTTCACCAAGATCGTCCAGCGCATTCCCGTCAAGATCGTCGTCAACGCAAATGATCCGCTGGCCAATTTGATGCGCCCGGGCATGTCGGTCGAACCAACAATCGATACGAAGCCGGTCAACTCAGCGCCGGACCTGGCGAGGGCGTCATGACCGCCGGTCGCGCCGACGAGGCGCCGGTCACGCCGAGGACCTGGGTCGCTGTGGCTGGTTCGCTGCTCGGCGCCTTCATGGCGGTGCTTGATATCATGATCGCCAATGCTTCGATGCCGTATATCGAAGGCGGCATCGGCACCGGCGGCGTCTACGGGACCTGGATCTCGACCGCTTATCTGATCGGCGAGATCATTGTCATTCCGCTGACAAGCTTCCTGAGCCAGGTGTTTTCGCTCCGGCGCTATTTACTCACCAATGTGGCACTGTTCCTGCTGTTCTCGGCCCTGTGCGGACAGGCGCACAGCCTGGGTGAGATGATCGTGTTTCGAGCGCTGCAAGGCTTTACCGGCGGGGTCATGATCCCGCTCGCGTTTACCATCGTGATGACCTTGCTGCCGCGTTCGAAGCATCCGATCGGACTCGCCGGATTCTCGGTAACCGCAACCTTCGCCCCGGCGATCGGCCCAACGATCGGCGGCTTTTTCACCGACAATTACGGCTGGCCTTACATCTTTTACATCAACCTTGTCCCCGGCGCGGTGATGTTGGGTGCGCTGTGGTACGGCCTGCCCAAAGCGCCGATGCAATTCGGGACTGCTGCGCCGGGGCGACTGGCGGGGCATCGCATTGATGGCGGTCGGTCTCGCCGCGCTGCAGGCCGTGCTCGACGACGGGAACGTCTATGATTGGTTCGGCTCGCCATTCATCGTTAAACTGAGCCTCGTCGCGGCGGTCGCGCTCGGTGGTTTTGTCGTGCTCGAGTTGATCACGCCCGCTCCGCTGGTCAATTTACGCCTCTTTAGCCGACGTAATTTCGGCCTCGGCACAGCAGGCAATTTCCTGCTCGGCTTCGCCCTCTACGGCTCAGTTTATCTGCTGCCAGAATACCTCACCGCAACACAAGGTTTCGATTCGGAACAAATCGGCGAGGTCATGGCCTGGGTCGGGCTGCCGCAATTGCTGCTGATCCCGCTGGTGCCGTTGCTGATGAAGCGCATCGATGCGCGCTTGCTGGTCGGCGTCGGGCTCGTCGTCTTTGCCGCCAGCTGTTTTATGAACATCGAGATGGACCAGAACTACTCCGGGCCGCAGCTGTTTTGGCCGAACATCGTTCGCGCGATTGGTCAGGCAATGGTGATGACCCCGCTTTCGGCGATCGCGATGCTTGGAATCACGCCTCAGGAGGCGGGCGGCGCGTCGGGTCTCTTCAACATGATGCGTAATCTTGGCGGCGCGATCGGCACCGCAGCGATCGAAACGTTCTTCACCAAGCGCGAGCAGTTCCACTCGGCCATCATCACCCCGGATGTCTCGTTGCTGGAACCGGCGACGCGCAGCCGGCTGGCCGACTTGCAGCAGTACTTCATGTCCCACGGCTTCCCCGATCCCGCGAGCGCGATGCACCGCGCCATCATCGCCGTCGGTGACACGATCCGCGCTCAGGCAACGATCATGGGCTACGCCGATTGCTTTGCATTGCTCGGCGTCGTGCTGCTCGTCGCGGCTGCACTGGTTGCGTTGCTTAAAAAGGGCGCCGCGTCCGGCGCCGGTGCACATTAGCCCGTGAGCGCATGGAGGACGCGTGGCTGGACCGGTGGGGGCTGCCAAAGCGTAGTCGATTGCAGGCCGGTTGGGCGGGGATGGTCGTCCGCGGCAAGATCGGGACCAGCGAGGATGGGGCAAAGTGGACAAGAGTGCGACCATCGTCCTACGTCTGGTCGCCACACCAAGTAGCCCGCTCGAAGGGAACAGAGTCTTCGGCTCGGAAGCCAAGTGGGACCGCGACCCCGAAAGCCCGCCCCGGCAACCTGCCAACCCCTCTGTGCAGACGTACTATCCAATCGTCGCACGAGCGAACGCCTGGATATAGTCGACCAACGCGTCCGAACTTTCCCCGGCCATGACCTGATCGCCGCCGCCGATCGCCCGCGCGATAGAGGCGTGCAGGCGTGCGGCCAGCGGCAAATCGGCGGCCTGCTTGTAGTGCATATACCAGAACCGTCGGGACAAGCCATTCATCAGGCTCATGGCCGCGGCGGCGAACTCGTTGCCGGCGGCGTCCAGCACCAGCACGTTGAATTCCCGGTCCAGGCGCATGAACGCGATGTCGTCCGTGTTCCGGCCCGCGTGCTCCATACCGGCCGCGATCGCGTGGAACTGCATGCGCTGCAGCGGTGTAGCGCGTTTGGCGGCAGACCGCGCAAGGAAGCGCTCGATCTCTCGCCGCGCCTCCAGCAGGCGGAGTTGGCGGACCGGGTCGATTTCGGAAACCACGATCCCGCGGCGAGGCAAGATGACGACCAGCCATTCACGGGCCAGACGCTGGAGCGCCTCGCGGATGGGCGTTCGGCCGACACCGAGGCGGCGGCTGAGAATCGCTTCGGAGACCACAGTGCCGGGTGGAATACGCAGGGTTACGATCTCTTCCTCGAGCGCCCGGTAGGCTTTTTCGGTCAGCGTCTCGGTTTGGAGGAATTCGTCGTCGTTGGGCAGGACGTCCATCTAGAGGTCGGCCAGCCTGATCCAGACGCCGATCGCTACCGCCACGACGAGACCGGTTGCGATCACCGGAAGGCCCGGCGGCCATTGCGTGAGCTGGCTCGCGCACAGGATCCAAAGACGAAGCAACCGACGGCGATGACATACCCGCCCACAAGCGAGGCGACGTTGCGCTTCCGCGGCGTGCGGTCTCGGATGGTGATGGCCATAGCACTATTCAGCTGCTACCGGTTGGCTTCGGCCGCCTCGCAGCTTCGGCAGATCATGGCGCACAAACCGTGTATCGTACCCGTTTAAGAGATGACCGAGCAGGCCCCGGTTCAGGTCGCTGGTGCCGAACAGCCAGTCGGCAAACGGGTAGGTGAGATTTATGTTGCGGTTCATCATGATCGCGGTGTTGTGGTGCGCGATGTGATGCCGCCGGATCGTGTTGACGAATGGGACATGTCGGAGAACGCGGTCGTCCTGGACGTGACAGCACCAGTGGAAGAACTCGTAGTTCATGTACATGCCGGCTGCGGTGCAGACAACAAACCAACCGGCGTTGGCGGACCAGATCCCTGCCAACAGGGCGCCCCCAGCCGAAGCCATGACCAGAAAGGCGATCAGCGCGTACGGCGGGAAAAACACAATCCGATAGTCCCGCGTCGTGTCATGGTACGGCGCGTCCTGCGTGAAAAATTGGTGATGCGCGAGGGTATGGCGATTGTAGATGCCCATCAGACCTGGGACCGGGCGGTGCATCACCTGGGCGTGGAGGAACCACTCGAAGATGTTGGCCAGGATCACCACGACCGGGATCACCGCGATCTCACCTGGCGTGGCGCCGTGGATGTGTTCGGCGGCATACCACAGCGCGGCGCCGCCAATCAGGTAGATGAGCGCAACGTGGATCAGGCCGTTATACGCAGGAGCGATCTGGGCGCGGTAGGCCGCGCGGAAGGCCGTCTGGCGGGGGGACATCATAGGGACGTGTCTCCTGGGTTGTTGGAGGCAACCTAACATATCAGTCGTATGTTTCAAGGGGCCCGACGGTGAGGTGTCCTTTCCCCATTGTCCGGTCAGGAATGATACAAAGCGCAACGAGCGCGGTTCCCACTCAGCGCCTTGGCCTGACGGAACCGACGTATAGGGTCGTCGAGACAGATTTTTTGGTTGCGATCGGCCATCGCCTCGGCAGAGGATGATCCGACGTTATGGGCTCGCTTGGTTCCCTTGGGGGCGCTTGATGCCACGTCCTCGAAAGTCGTCTCGAAATTGTTGAACCGCCGGGCACTTCTGACCAGCACAGCGTGTGCGCTCCTCACGAACCGTCAGGTGCTCGCTGAGGGACGATCGGGCAACGAACTGAACGTGGTGGTGACAGGTGGTCACCCGGGCGATCCCGAATACGGGTGCGGAGGAACCATTGCTCGCTATGCGCGGCTTGGCCACAAGGTCAGGCTCTTGTACCTCAATCGTGGCGAAAGCCCGCAACTCGAAGGCCTCGGCTGTACGGCGATCAGTGACGATACGCGTGTCCGAGAGGCCCAGGAAGCCTGTCGTATTCTCGGCGCCACAGCGGCGTTTGCGCCGCAATGCAACGGCAACGCCATCGTCGACAATGCTCATTACCGAGCCTTTGCCACGCTGCTCGCCGATCTCGATCCCGATGTCGTGTTCACCCACTGGCCGATCGACAACCATCCCGACCATCGCGCGATCACCAGCCTGACCTATCAGGCGTGGAACAGCCTTGGCCGCAAGGCTGCCTTTTATTACTACGAAGTTTCGGATGGCGAGGATACGATGATGTTCTCGCCATCGGAGTATGTCGACATCACTGACGTCGAATCACTGAAGCGTCAGGCGTGCTACGCCCATGCCTCACAAAGCCCCGACCTCTTCTACGCTTTGCAAACAGAAGTCACCAAATTCCGTGGGATCGAGGCAGGATACCCCCAGGCAGAAGCTTTTATCCGACATGTTCGATCCCGCCAGGACTTACTGCCCCGATAAAAAGGCTCAGCATTCTCACCAATTGAAAACTTGGGATGGGCAGATCAGTCACCGCCACCGACATAACGCCCACCGAGGCTGTTCGCGGTATTGTCATACGGACCCGAGTGCAGTTGAGCCCTCGCGGCGTCCGCGGTAGGGTTTGTGCATGCGCCGGCCGCAAAGGTAAGTAACAGGGCCAGTGTAGCCAGAAGGGCGTGTTTCGACATAGCAATTTCTCCGGATGGCGCGCCGCTTGACTTGGCGCACGATCGATATACCGATATGACTATGCACTGAAATCACATCATAGTGGGTTGCCATTCTACTATCTGGCGCCCCCGCCATCAATGTGTTACGGTTGTATGTTTGGCCAAACAAAAGCAACCAGAGCAGCGAAGCCGGTACCCCGATCGCGACAAGTCCCACGCCGTGCGCAGCGGCGTGCTGGGTCCCAAGGAATGAGTGATCCGACCGCGGGCTGCCACCTCCCAGCCCTGGTTGAAGAGCGACGGCGCCGCCATGTCAACGATCACCGGAATTTTTCACCCCGCCGCCTCGCTCCTCTTGACCGGTCGCCCAACCGAAACTATCTGCGTGGCACTCGAACCAAGGGAGTGCCAAGCCGCTTACAGAGCGTTTGGCCCGACGGACCCGAAGGCTCGGTTCCGTCCGCACGGTGAATTGCGCTCCCTGCTTCGACAAGCAAAGGGAGTATGTTCCATGGCGTTGTTTCCCGATCCATTCAACACACTGCTCGGACTGCAAGAAGCACTGGAAACATTCAGGACGAGTGGTTGGCTGCAATCGAGCCCGAGCGGCGCCGGCAGTTATCCACCGATCAACATCTTCCGTAAGAATGACGAGTATATTTTGATCGCCGAGGTGCCCGGTATCAACAAGTCGGACCTTGACGTGCAGGTCAAGGGCCGCACCGTCCGCCTGTCCGGCAGCAAGACGGCGAACTACCCTGAAAATGCCAGCCTGCACCGCCGAGAACGGCTTTCCGGACGCTTCGATCGCTCCGTGACATTACCTGTTGAAATCGATGCCGACGGAGTAAAAGCCGAGTGCCACGGCGGAATTTTGGCCCTGTCCCTGCCACGATCCGAGCGCGACAAGCCGCGTTCGATTAAGATTGGCTGAGACCGCTACGAAATCTGGAGGATAAAATGTCAGATACACAGCCATTGGCAGTTCGCGAGAAACAGGAACTGGCGAAGAAAGAAGAGCAGACTTAACCAGGCCGCTACTTCGTCCCGCCGGCCGACATATTCGAAACCGACGACGCGTTAACGGTAATCCTGGAAGTGCCAGGCGTCGAAAAGAATGACATAACTGTCGCATTGGAGGAGGACGTACTGCGGGTTGAAGGCAAGATCGACTTCTCCAAATACCAAGGCATGGAGCCAGTCTATACCGAGTATATTGTCGGACACTACGCGCGCCGTTTCGCGCTCTCGGGAAAGATCGACCGTGATGGTATCGCCGCGCAACTCGACGATGGAGTGCTGGCACTGAAACTACCGAAAGCGAAAGAAGCGATGCCGCGGCGAATTGCCATCAATTGAAGCCATCACCGACCGAGCCTGCCCAGACCCACGAAACCGCGGGCTCGGTTCGACACTCCGGTCGAAGAAGGAAAGGGGAGACGACGCATGAGACTAAACGGAGCTGGGGATCGGGAACACGGCGTAGTGGACCTGCTTGTGCTGTTGGCGACTGTTGGCCTGGCATTGGCGACATGGGCCGATCTTGCCGAGACCTCCAGCGTTCCGGCGTGGAAGTCATTCGCGAGTGTCACCATCACGTTGCTGCTGGCGCTCGCTGCGTTAACGCGCAACCCAGACTGGGCGACCGCTATCAGGTTACTGACCGCTGCATGGCTCGTCGCCGCGCCATTCATCTTAAAATTCGACAACGTCGCGCCCGCATTTCAGACCTATCTCGCGGTCGGCACTCTTGTTGCCGCGATGGCGACGCCGGGCATCGCCGGAAGGCTTGCGGGCCGGCGAGGTATCGCCGCGTAAAACCAAGATCAGCGCATCGCCGCCGGGTGATTTAGTGCGAAGCCGTGGCCGGCCTTGGTCGCCCGGCCTCCCCGGCAAGCCAGCGTCGCCACTCCGTTGCGGGAAACCCCAGTTGCCTTTCACGAAGCTGACCCTTGGCTCAGCCGGTTTCGGTGCTATGACGGCCCGCCACCGAAATCGGAGCCGCGTCCGTGGAATATTCCCGCCATTTCAAGTTCCTGATCTGCGCCCCCGCCTTTGACCCCGCCGACCTGGAAGGCCAGCGGCTGCAGGCAATCACCGAGGAAATCGAGCAGGACGGCTACGGCGTTATGAAGGCCCGCAAGGTCGATGACGCCGAGTTGGTGATCCAGACCGATGCCGCGGTCGGCTGTGTTCTTCTGGACTGGGGCAAGCGCGGGCCGCAAGGCAAGATGGCCCGACTCGTCTCGCAGATCCGCAAGCGCGGTCTGGACATGCCCATCATCATTCTGGTCCGCCACCACCGGCTGGAAGACATCCCCGTCGACGTGCTGCGCGAGGCCGACGGCTATGTCTTCCTCGCCGAGGAAACGCCGGACTTCATCGCCAAGAATCTCATCAGCCGGCTGCGCCAATACGCGGAAACCCTGAAAACGCCGTTTTTCGGCGCGCTGGTGGACTATGCCGAAGAGGGCAACCAACTCTGGACCTGCCCCGGACACAACGGCGGAATATTCTATGCGCGCAGTCCGATCGGACGCATTTTTTTCCAACATCTGGGCGAGGCGATATTCCGCGACGACCTCGACAACTCGGTGCTCGATCTCGGCGATCTGCTGACCCACGAGGGACCCGCCCTGGCCGCACAGCAGGAAGCGGCGAAGATCTTCGGGCAGAACGCACCTACTTCGTATTGAACGGGACTTCGTCATCCAACAAGATCGTGTTGCAATCGTTGCTTACGGAAGACGACCTCGGTACTGTTCGATCGCAACAACCACAAGGCAGCGCACCACGGTGCGCTGTATCTCGGCGGCGCGATCCCGGTATTCCTGGAAACCGACCGCAATGCGCATGGGCTGATCGGCCCGATTGACTACGAAGCGCTCGACGCCGAAAAAATTCGCGAGAAGATCCGCGTCCATCCGCTGGTCACCGATTCTGCAGCGTGGCGGCGCGAACGTCCGTTCCGCGCAGCGGTGATCGCACAATGCAGCTACGACGGCACCATCTACAGTGCTCAGACTATCATCGAGAAGCTTGGTCCACTCTGTGACTACATCCTGTTTGACGAGGCCTGGGCCGGCTTCATGAAGTTTCATCCCATCTATCACGGCCGCTTCGCCATGGGGTTGGAGGGGTTGGATGCCGCGCACCCCGGCATCATCGCAACGCAGTCCGCGCATAAGCAATTGTCCGGCTTCAGCCAGGCGAGCCAAATCCATGTGAAGGATTCGCATATCGCCGGCCAGCGCCGCCGTGTCGAACATCGCCGCCTCAACGAGATGTTCATGATGCACGCCTCCACGTCGCCATTCTATCCACTGTTCGCTTCGCTCGATGTCGGCGCCCAGATGATGAAGGGACGCCAGGGTGAAGTCCTCTGGGACGATACGATCCGCCTTGGCATCGAACTGCGCAAGAAGCTGCGCGCCGTCGCACGAGAGTTCGAAGAAACCGAAGTGGAAACTGAACGCCAGTGGTTCTTCGATCCGTTCGTACCCGATACCGTAGAGCATAACGGTGTCGCGACGGAGTGGGAGAACGTTCCGACCGACGACCTCGCCTCCGACCCGCGATACTGGCAACTTGGGCCGGGCGCATCCTGGCACGGCTACCGCCACGTGACGCACGGCTATGCGATGACCGATCCAAACAAGCTGACGCTGCTGACACCGGGCTTCGATCGGCGCACCGCCGCATACAGCGAACATGGGATCCCCGCCCCGGTCGTGGCCCAGTATCTACGCGAGAATCGTATCGTTGCCGAAAAGAACGATCTCAACAGCATTTTGTTCCTGCTGACGCCAGGGGTAGAATCCAGCAAGGCCGGAACCTTGCTCAGCGCGCTGGTATTCTTCAAGCGGTTGCACGACGACAATGCGGCGTTGGAGGATGTCATTCCGGAATTTGTCCGGGCGCGTCCGCAGCGGTACGGCGGAATGCGGCTGCGAGACCTTTGCAGGCAGATGCACGCCTTCTATCGCGATGAGGACACCAGCCTTTTGCAGCGTCGGCAGTTCCGTCCCAAGCACTTTCCGGCCCTCGCCATGCGGCCGCAAGAAGCGGTCCGCCGGCTCGTAAAGAACGACGTCGACTACCTGCCGATCGACGAACTGTCAGGCCGCATCGCCACCACCCTTTGGGTCGTCTATCCCCCCGGGATCGCCACGATCATCCCCGGCGAGCGTTTGGACGAAGCGGCGCAGCCTATGATCGACTATTTGAAAGTATTCGAGCGGGGCACGAACCTGTTCCCCGGCTTCGAAGCCGAGATCCAGGGTGTATACCGCGAGAGACAGCCGGATGGATCGTCGCGGATCTTCACCTATGTGACCGGCTAGTCTGGAACGCGGCAGCCACGCTTGGCAGGGCGGGTGGCGGCAGCCTATCCTCACACCCGGCGAATGTGGCGAGCGTCACCCGGTGATCGTGACCCCGGTAATCGATGGTTCGTGCCACGCCCGCCAGCGAAGCGGCGATCGGCCGTGAATGAGGCGGGCTGGTATCAGCCCCATCGTTAGGGAAGGAAACTTCCCGGCAGGAGGAGGCTAAGACCGTGGAAGCGACACCGTCGTCCACCCCGTTGACCACCGACGTGTCCGACCTGGAGCGTCAGACCATTTCCCGCGTGGCCCGCAGGCTGTTGCCGATGCTGATCGCCTGCTATTTCGTTGCCTATTTAGACCGAGTGAACGTCGGCTTCGCTTCCCTTACCATGAACAAGGCGCTGGGCTTCAGCTCGGCGGTGTATGGTTTCGGCGGCGGCATATTCTTCCTCGGCTACTTCATCTTCGAAGTCCCCAGCAACCTTTTGCTCAGCAAAATCGGCGCGCGGCGGTGGATCGCTCGGATTTTGATCACCTGGGGCATCATCTCCGGCTGTATGGCGCTCGTCAGCGGGCCGTTGTCGTTCTATACACTGCGTTTTCTCCTCGGGATCGCTGAGGCGGGCTTCTTTCCCGGCATCGTCCTTTACCTGACCTGGTGGTTCCCCTCCTATTATCGGTCCCGCATCCTGGGCGTCTTCATGGCGGCGATTCCAATATCCGGCATCCTGGGCTCGCTCGTGTCCGGTGTCTTGCTTGATCTCGACGGCTGGATCGGGATCGCCGGCTGGCAATGGCTGTTCATTCTCGAAGCCGCGCCGGCGGTCCTACTCGGCGTGGCATTCTGGTACACCATGACCGACTGGCCGTCGCAGGCGCATTGGCTGACGGACGAACAGCGTGAATGGCTGACGACACGACTGGACTCGGAACGGTCCCGGCGCCAAAACATCCGGCACTACAGCTTGACGCAGGCGCTGACCGATAAACGCGTGCTGATGCTCAGCCTGGCGTATTTCGGCGGCGCCTTCTCTGGCTACGGCATCGCGCTGTTCCAACCGCAGATCGTTCACCGGCTGGCGCAGGGCTTCGGCATGACCGGCGTAATCAACGCCATCCCTGGGGTCTTTGCCGTTGTCGCCATGGTGTGGTGGGGCGGCCATTCCGATCGCACTGGCGAGCGCCCCCGTCACGTCGCCTTGGCCTATTCGGTCGGCGCGGCCGGATTGATCGCAACCGGTCTAATGACCGATCCGGTGTTGACCATGACCATGCTGGTGGTTGCCGCGGTGGGCCTGTCCTCCGTCGCGCCGATCTTCTGGAGCTTGCCGACGGCGATGCTGTCGGGCACTGCGGCTGCCGGCGGAATCGCCCTGATCAACGCGTTGGGCAACCTGGGCGGGTTCTTCGGACCCTACGCGTTCGGGCTGATCAAGGACGCGACCGGGGGCAGTTTCACTTATGGCCTGATGGTTCTGGCACTTGGGCCGATCGTGTCGGCGACGATCGTCCTTGCGTTGGGCCATGATCGGCGGCTGGAGCATATCCCGGCGCGCGACGCCCCTGTGCGTCGCTGAAAAATAGCCTGGAGAGGCGCCTGCGCAAGTTCATCAAACAAATCCGGGCAACTGCTGCTCCTGCAATCGGACGGACGCCTGCTCCGTGGCGCTGCTTCAAGCGGACCGCTACGATAAGGCCGTCGACGGCCTTGAGATCGGTCCTGCCGTAGGCTCCTGCGGCACCGCCACCTACCGCCGCGAGGCGATCATCGTGAGTGACATCGCGGCCAACCCGCTATGGGGAGTTGCCGAGTTGCGGGCCCGCTGGTCAATGCCGATCCTCGTGGAGCACGTCGTCGCTCTCGGGACGGTGGCCATCTGCTTCGGGACGGTGACCATCTGATATCGTGAGATGCGGGGACGAGCTACGCGAACCTGCGTTCGACTCCGCTCCCCGAGGATTCTGGATCACCCGCTAAACCCGTTCAAAAGTGACGGTCCGCATCAGGCTTGAGACGGCGCTCAAGCCGAGCAGGCCCAGACTGAGCCATGGCGTTGCGGAAGCTGCTCCGAGTATTTATTACAGATAGGCGTCATCTTTGATCGAAATCCCGGCGCGGATTGAAAGTGGCGAGGAAGTATTTGACGAAATGGCTGCCACCCCGGTTAATACAGTTTTGGTGCTTCGCGCGGAACTCGATCGTTTAACGATGTGATAGGACATCGACTAAACCCAAGGGGTTCCAAGCCACACTTCGTCATCTCGCGATTCTGCCCCCTCGCCCCGCGCGGGCGTAACCACTCATTCACCTGTTCGCCGCCCGCAGTGGAGCCAGCCCATGAGATCTACAAGTGTAGCCGTCCTCGGAACCGGCCCCAGCGGGTTGGCGGCCGCCAAGGCTCTGCTGGAGCACGGCCTGCAGCCGGTCGTCTTCGAGGCGAGCGCCCACTTCGGCGGCATGTGGGACGGACAAAACGGGGCTGCATGGTCAGACTTCGCGCGCACCAACATCTCGCGATACAGCGGTGCCTTCTCGGATCTCGCGTGGCCTCCCGACAGCGACGTTTTCCCGGTCCGTCGTGATCTGCTGAACTATCTGGAGCTTTATGCGGACAGCTTCGACCTGCTGCGCCACGTACGATTTGGCACCTGCGTCGAGTCGGTCGCGCTGGTCGGCGGCAATCGGTGGCAACTCGGTCTGCGCGATGCCGGTGGCTTTGCCAGTGCCGTGTTCGATTATGTCGTGGTTGGAAGTGGCTTCTTCGCCCAACCCTTCCGGCCATCGTTCCCCGGACTGTCAGATTTCAGTGGTCAAGTGCTGCATTCCAAAGACTGCCGCAGCGCTGCTGCACTTCGCTCCGCGTTTGCCGGCAAGCGCGTGCTGGTGGTGGGCGCCGCGTTCTCAGGCACCGAGATCGCCGCCGAATTGGCAAACTATGCGCGCGTCACGGTGACTTTCCGACGCCCCAGTTGGTTCGTGCCGCGCTGGGTCCGGGCAGTCGACGGCGGCCTGCACTATCCGCTGGACCTGGTGATTTACAACCGACGCGACGACAACCCATGGCAGCGTGATCTTTACGCATTCCTCGGCCGCGTCGGAGGAGACCCAGGTGTGGCCTCACCGGAACTCGCTATCGACCGCGATGGCGACCCCCCCAGCGCGATCATCATCAGCGACGAATTTCTGGATCTGGTGCGCGACAACGAGTTAGCGGTGAAACGGTCCGCCAGTCTGCGCTTCAATGCCGGCGGGGTGGTTTATCACGACGGCACAAGCCAGGAACTCGAAGCGGTGATCTTGTGCACTGGCTTCCGCTCCTCACTGCCGTTCTTCCACCGCACGATCCTCGACATAATACGGTTCGACGCCACCGACCAGTTGCAACCGAAACTACTCTATCAGAACGTGTTTCACCCCGATCTGCCAGGCCTGTTTTTCGTCGGCCACTACCGCGGTCCCCACTTCGCGGTCATGGAGTTACAATCGCGGTGGATCGCACGGCTTCTTGCCGTTGAGCTGCCGATGCCCGACCGAGCGACTATGCTGGCCGGCGTCGCCGAGGAGCTGGCAATACGTACGCGGGTACCGCGGCCGCAGTTCCCGTACAGCGATCTAGTGGGAGTCGCGGACGGATTGGCGCGCAAGATTGGCGTCTATCCCGCTCTGGCGGATAACGATGCGCTGCAGGAACGGGTGGCGCGGGGTCCCATGGTACCAGCGCAGTATCGGCTAGTAGGCCCGCACGCGAAGCCCGAGCCGGCGCGCGTGCTGATTACCGAAACGCCAGCCCCGGGGTTCGATGAGCCGCGTGCGAGGCGCCCGCTGCTGGGCCGGCGCATACTCGAGTTGCTGCACGGAAGGTGGGCAATTGAGCGGCAGATCGAGCCCGGCGGGCATTTCACTGGCACCGCCATCTTCATACGGCGCTCCTCCGACCGGCTGGTCTATCGCGAACATGGCCAATTGACGCTAGACAATGGCACTCAGCTTCATGGCGAGAACAGTTACGTTTACGCCCTGCGGAATGGCGCTATCGAGATCAGCTTCGACGGCAGCCAGAACAAAGGCGAGCATTTTATCGACCTTGCTCTCCCGGATGATCAGCCTATTGGCCTCCCGATCGTCTGCATGGATCGACATCACTGCCGAAAGGATATCTACGATGCGACCTTCCACATCGAGAGCCCATCCCTGTTCATGCTCACCTACGTCGTCGAAGGACCGGCAAAGGCCTATGTCAGCCGCTCGACTTATCGTCGGCTTGATGTCGGCCACCAACCCTTCCCCCACAGAAGTCTAACCGCTTTGGAATTATCGGGAACGAATTTTCAAGCCCCAGATCGTCTCGTACGATGACCGAGATGCCGCGAGCTGCCAGCATCTCTTCAACCATGCGCAGGCTCAACAGGAAGCGGAAATAGAGTCAGACCACGCAGATGCTACCTCAGCGAGATAGCGATAGCCCGCACAAATCGGATCTCGAGGGTGGGCACCGGGCGAGTTCGACCCCGAAATCATCCCGTATTGCAATATAAACCAAACTCCTTTATTGTGGAACCGAAAAGTGTATTACGGAAGAATTCCGCGCTCTTTATCAGAGGGCCGCCCCACGATGACCATAATCGTAATCGCCGTGCCACACCTGCCGATACGCTATGAGCCGCCGCCAGACTACCAGCGGCCACCCCCTCCTCCGCCAGACCCTTCAGCTCTGCAACCACTCGTTTCGGTTGATGACCTTGCAACAGTTGACTTGGATATCTACGCTTAAATCGGTTCCGCGCAGTCTGGCGCTTTAGTGGCCGGATATTGCAATGCCAAGATCTCGTATAAGGTTTCAACCTGGGTTGACTTTTAGCAATTTCACTGCGGCCGCCCCGGGTGCGACAATTTGTGGGTCGGGCGGTGCTATTAAACCTTTGTGACACAGCCGTTTGATCTCGCCGTTTGATGTAGGTCAGGGTCAACTCATACCGGGCCGGTCAGCATGGCATCCGTGGAGTGAGGGGGTGCACATGAAGACGCAGATTTTGGCGGCGATCGGCGAGCAAGGGCTACAGCCCGCGGCCGCACTGAACGCCGCGCTGGCCGCGAATGACCGGATCAAATACGCCTTTTCCCTGCTGCAGATGGCAATCGGCCATGCTGACAGTCCAGAGCAGCCGGTGGAGACACTGAAACAAGAGCGCATCGGGTGTGGCATCGACGATCCGGACCTCGACGTCGTGGTCGCCTCGTCGCGGATGGTCGGGAAATCCTGTCGAGTGCCCGGAGCCACGCGGATACTGGCGCGCGTCACCGAAGACATGCGTCTGATGGCAGCGCCCGTCCTCGCGACCAAGCCAGATGGCCTTGCAGCCCGCCTCGATGCGCTCCTGGGCGCGCTACCGGCATCCAAAGACGATCTGCTTGATCCCGGTGCCACGTCCGCGATGATGCAAGCTGGGCGCGGACAGGTGGACAGCCTGCACCGGTTAGTGATGGACTTGCACAAGCGACTGAATGCGATGCAGGCCGCCCTGGCGGAGGAAACCCTGGACGGCGCTGCCATCTATAACCTGGATCCTGATGATCGCCCCCTGGTCGCTGCCTTCATGGCCGGCCTCAACCGCACTGCGAAGCTTAAATTCGTCCATCCGGGCCTCGCCACGACCGCCACGCGCGCCGGCGGCCGGCTGGTTATCCAGAACGATATCGGCACCACCGATGCGCACGTGATCGTGATCCATGTGCAGGATCTTACCGTCAGCGTCACATACACCGACGTGCACGCCGAGCGGATGGCGTTCTTCCAGGACATGCTGAAACCACGCGGGGTCATCTGGGAAACGCAGCGCACCGCTGTCCTGACGGCCGGCTCGCCATTCTATCTCGCAACCGGGCGGTTCGAGGCGGCGGATACCGACGCCTCCTGCGATTATCTGACATTTCTCGGTTCCCGTCTGGTGTTCCTGATCGACTGGAACCGCGCGCGCAAGCAACTGAGGCAATTCCTCCGCGGGCCGGATCGTCTGACGCTATTGGCCTGGGCAGCAGAAACCGAGGTCGGCCACCGCGGTTTCCTGGAACTCGGCGGTGCGCGATTGGTCAACCAGGCGATCGAGGCGACCGCCGGATCGTCAATGCATTTCGGCGACCGCCTGTGCGACGTTCTGGGCGATGCGGAGACGCTGGCTTTCCTACGCTTTGTGTTCCAGACCGCGACCGAGGGCCTTCTCTCCGGCGCCTCGCATGCCCTGATTCATGACCGTATCCGGGTCACCCTCGCCACCCATTTCAGCAATGAGGAACGGCAGCTTCTGCGTATCGCGGCTGACCATGCGGGCCTGATCTTCGAACTTGCCAGCCTGGTGCGCGACGGGCTGCAGGCTAGCGCCGAGGCTGCAGACAAACGCGCCAAGCGGGCCCGCCGGTTTGAGCACGATGCCGACCAGTTGGTCGCCGAGACGCGCCAGGCGATACGCCGCCGCCCGGAGTTCGGCATCTTTCTGGCACTCCTCCGAGGTGCCGACGACGCGGCGGATGAACTGGAGGACGCAGCCTTCCTACTCGATCTCGATATGCTCGACGGCAAGCCATTGGAGAATTTGCAAACGCTGGCTGATCTGCTGGTGGAGGACTCGCAGGAGTGGATCAAGGCGCTGAGCCATACCACCCAGATTGGCCTGTCGGCGGGACGGGCGGAGACCGAAGACTTCCTGACAGCAATCGATCGGGTGACCGCCCTCGAACATGAGGCCGACGACGCAGAGCGCGCGCTGGCGGCCTGCGCCGTGAAGCACGCGAAGGATTTCCGGCAGTTGCATGTGTTCACCACGATCGGCGCGAAATTCGAGGCCGCCGCGGATGCGCTGAAGCACGTCAGCCTGATGCTGCGCGACCACGTACTGGAGGATGTCATCGATGGCTGATTTGCACCTCATCCTGCCCGGGGTGGCACCGTCCAAGGGTGGCGCCCACGATGTCGGCAACAAAGCCTGGAACCTGATGCTGATGGCGCAGGCCGGCCTGCCGATCCCGCCCGCTTTCGTGCTCCCCACCTCCTGGTGCCACCAAGACCACGCAGCACAGGCCACGCTTCTACGGAAAACCTTGGTGGAAGGCATCGGCCGGCTGGAAATCGCTACTGGCCTGGCATTCGGTGCGACGCGACGCCCTCTCCTGGTGTCCGTTCGCTCTGGCGCTGCAGTGTCCATGCCGGGCATGATGGAGACGGTGTTGGATGTCGGCCTGAACATGCAAACCGTTGAGGGCATGATCCGGCTGACCGGCAACCCGCGCTTGGCCTGGGACAGTTTTCGCCGTCTTGTACAAGGCTACGCGGAGGTCATCGCGAACCTGCCGACGTCCCCCTTCGACGCACTGGTAACGGAGGCACTCGCACGGGCCGACGCGGAAAACGAGCGGGAACTGGATCACCGCGAGCTTCGCGCCCTCACTCTGGCCATGCTGGATTGTTACCGGTCGTTGACCGGCACGGCATTCCCCGCCGATCCGCTTGAACAGCTCGAGGCCGCGGCCCAGGCGGTCTTTCGTTCGTGGGACGCGCCCAAGGCCGCGAGTTACCGGCGAATGAGCCAGATGAGTGACGATGCCGGCACCGCGGTCACCGTGCAGACGATGGTGTTCGGCAACGCTGGAGGCGCGTCCGGCGCCGGCGTCGGTTTCACCCGAAACCCAGCCACTGGGGCGCGTGAGCTGTATTTCGACTTCCAGTTCAACGGCCAGGGCGAGGACGTCGTCGCCGGCCGCCAGAAACTGCGCGACAACGACCGCCTGCGCCTCGTGCTGCCCGCCGTCTGGATCAGGCTGAACGCCATCTGTCGGGAACTGGAGGCGCTGTTCGGCGATGCGCAGGATTTCGAGTTCACTGTCCAGTCCGGAATCCTCTACCTCCTGCAGTCTCGTCGAGCCAAACGGACTGACTGGGCAGCGGTGGCGATCACCGTGGACATGGTCGAGGAGGGCGTCCTGACCCCCGAACAAGGATTGGCTCGGCTGGCCGGCCTCGATCTGGACAACGTGGTCCGTACCAGCTTCGCGCCGCCGGTTCCCCCCACGCTCGCTGTGGGCCACGTGGCGAGCATGGGTGCCGCAAGCGGCGCGATCGCACTGGATCCCGATGCGGTGAAGCGACTCACCGCCAGCGGCTCGCCGGCGATCCTCGCGCGGCGGGAAACGTCGACCGCGGACATCGAGGGTATGGCGCTGGCCGCAGGGATTCTGACCGCCTCCGGAGGGCGCACGTCGCATGCGGCAGTGGTGGCGCGACAACTCGGGAAAGTGTGCATTGTGGCATGCCCGGATCTGGAGATCGATTTGCTTCGCCGCAAGTTCCGGATCGGCGGGACACTCCTGCGGGAGGGTGACCTAATCTCCCTGGACGGCAACACCGGTGCGGTTCATGCCGGCCGTCTCACACCGGTTGTCGAGCGGCCGGAACATGCCCTCGCGGTTATCGCCAGCTGGCGACGGGCCGCGGCGGCATAACGCACCCAGCCGCCGGGCGAAACAAGATAATGTCCGGGTTGTCCAGTCATCCTGAAACGCCGCCGGCCAGGTCAACCGGCGTAAGCCGGCGTGCTGCCCGCCTGCATTTTGCGCTGGCAGGAGGCCGGACCGCCCTCCTGCACCAGCACGTGCCGTACCCGTTCCATATCACCCGTCCGTTCCATCTTCAACCGGCCCGGGCGGATCTGGCGACGCTCTATCTGCAGTCGGCGTCCGGCGGGATGTATGCCGGCGATGACCTTTCGGTCACGCTACATGTGGCGCAAGGGGCCGCCGCCCACGTTACTACACAGTCTGCGACGATCGTTCACGAGTGTCGTGACGCCCCCACTCGGCTGACGACGGTTGCCACGGTCGAACCCGACGGCTTTCTGGCTCTGACGCCCGATCCGCTCGTGCTGTTCCCCGGGGCCGACGTCGCCACGGTCACCGAGCTCACGCTGCATGAGGGTGCGCGTGCCCTTATTGCCGATGCGGCCTCCCTGCACGATCCCCTTGCTGAGGATCGCCCGTTCCGGCGCTTCCACGGCACCGTCTGCGTGCGCGACGGGGCCGGGGTCATTCGGCTGAGCGACCGCGGCGGCATCGACGGGGCCGCGTTAAGCGGCGCCGGCGTGCTCGGATCATGGCGCGCCTGGGGAACGCTGCTCGGTACTAGGACCGGCAGCGCTGCTCCCCGATCCAGCGGCGCTGGAGGCAGCGGCCGAGGCGGTCGGTTGCCTGGCGGGTGCCTCCGCCGCGTCCCACGGTCTGGGCTTGGCACTCCGACTGCTCGGCCCCGACGGTGGCACGCTCGGCCGCTGCCTGTCGGCGCTGGCGGCCGACGCCGCGCTGTCCCTGGCTGGCTGCCGATTGGTCTCTCGCGGAAAGGAGTTCTCTTGAACCGGCCCTGGGGTATCAACGGATGCTGCGGCGGTAACGCAGATCTGGCGACGCCCTCAATAGGACCGCGGCATCCCCAGTACGTGCTGGCCGACATACGCCAGGATGAGGTTCGTCGAGATCGGGGCTATCTGGTACAGCCGCACCTCCCGCCATTTTCGCTCGATCTCGTATTCCCGCGCGTAGGAGAACCCGCCGAACGTCTGCATCGCCGTGTCAGCTGCCTTCCACGCGGCCTCCGAAGCCAGCAGCTTGGCGATGTTCGCGTCCGCCCCGCATTCGCGGCCATTGTCGAATAGTGCCGCTGCCCGGCGGCATACCATATCGGCCGCCTCCAGCTCCGCCCAGGCCCGAGCGATGGGAAATTGGACTGCCTGATTGCGACCGATCGGACCGCCGAAGACAATCCGATCCTTCGCGTATTGCGTGGCCTTCTTGACGAACCAGCGGCCATCCCCAACCGCCTCGCTGGCCACCAGAATCCGTTCGGCGTTCATCCCATCAAGGATATAGCGAAACCCTTTCCCTTCCTCGCCGATCAGGCTGTCGGCCGGAACGCGGAAGTTGTCGAAGAACACCTCGGTCGTGTTGTGATTGATCATCGCCTTGATCGGTCGCACCTCGAGCCCGACCCCAGTATTCTTCGCGGTCATGTCGATCAGAAACACCGACAACCCGTCGCTTCGCTTCTTCACCTGATCGACCGAGGTCGTGCGGGCCAGCAAAAGCATCATGTCCGAGTGCATCGCCCGCGACGTCCAGACCTTCTGGCCGGTGATCACATAGGAATCGCCGTCGCGCACCGCTCGTGTCTTCAACTGCGTCGTGTCCGAGCCGGTCGTCGGTTCGGTGACCCCGAATGCCTGCAATCGGATGCGGCCGGCGGCGATCTCAGGCAGGTAGCGCCGCTTCTGCGCCTCGCTGCCATGCCGCAGCAGCGTCCCCATGATATACATCTGCGCGTGCCCCTGACTGGCGACGCAGCCGGAAGCGTTAATTTCCTCCAGGATCACCGCGGCCGCCCGCAGCGGCAGCCCGGAGCCGCCGTATTCCTCCGGAATCAGCGCGGCAAGAAAGCCGGCCGTGGTCAGTTCGTCGACGAACTCGGTCGGGTAGGCTTCTTTGTCCTCCAGGCCGCTCCAGTAGGTGCCGGGGTAGCGGGCGCAGATCCTGCGAACTAACTCGCGCAATTCAGGAAAATCTTCACCAAGCGCAACAAAAACTTCCTCGGACATCGCTCGGCTCCATTTGGTTTCGCTTGGCGCGAACGCTGCCCAACCATGGCCGCCGGGTCAAACCCCTGCTAATTGCGGCAGCAGATGAAAATCCTCTTCGTAACATCCAACCGCCTTGGCGATGCGGTCCTATCCACCGGACTGCTCGACCACCTCATCCATACTCATCCGGATGCAAGGATCACGGTCGTCTGCGGTCCGGTGGCAGAGGGTGTGTTCGCCCGTATGCCGAACCGCGACCAAATCATCGTCCTGCGTAAACAGAAATGGGGCCTCCACTGGCTGCCGCTATGGGCACGCACCGCGACCCGGCTCTGGGACCTCATCGTCGATATCCGCGGATCCGCATTATCCTGGCTGGTGCCGACCCGCCGCCGTGCCGTATTCAGGCGAATGAATGGACCAAAGATCGCGCAACTCGGCGCCATCCTTGGCCTGTCGCCGCCGCCCCGCCCGGTCGTCTGGTTCGCCAAGGCGGACCGAGATCATGTCGCCGATTTCGTCCAAACCGACAGACCAATTATCGTCCTGGCGCCGACCGCGAATTGGCAACCAAAAGTTTGGCCCTCCGAACGGTTCGCAGAGGCCTTCCAACGTCTCTCCTCTCTGTTTCCCGACGCACTGCCGGTCGTCCTGGGCGGCCCCGGCCCAGCCGAACGCGCCATCGCCGCACCGTTGCTGACGGCGTTGCCCCAGGCGCGCGAACTCCTCGGCGCTCTGACCCTGCCGGAGGCGGCAGCGCTGCTACAAAGAGCATCCCTGTTCATCGGCAACAATTCCGGGTTGATGCATCTGTCCGCGGCCGCGGGCGCGCCGACGATCGGATTGTTCGGCCCGACCGACGCCAACACCTACGGCCCCACCGGACGGCTTGCCACCGCGGTCGTTGGTGTCTCGATGGAGGCCATCACCGTCCAACAGGTTGTCGAGGCCGGCCAGCAACTACTCGCTTCGAAAGCCCGCACAACTGCGTAAGGACTTCAACGCCGACAGAATCCCCCGACTTCGCGCTGTCACCGTCCATCGGCGAACAAACCATTGATTATCAGCCGTCAGCCCGCATGTTACTCGGCGAACCGGCAATAGAGCGGCACCTTATTCATGTTCGACGTCTTCTCGACCCCAACGACTGATCGCTTTCTTGACGACTACACCGTGGGTGCCACCTACCTGTGCGGCTCGTTCACCATCACCCAGGACGAGATCGTCGCCTTCGCCAGCCAGTACAGACCCGCAGCCGATGCACGTGGATCGCCATTTCGCGGCCGAAGGACCATTTGGCACGGTCATTGCCAGCGGCTGGCACACCGTCGCGCGCGCCATGCGTCTCATCGTCGAGAACTTCCTGCCCCAGAACAATCTGCCCTCACCCGGCATCGACGAGCTACGCTGGCTCCGTCCCGTCCGTCCCGGCGATATCCTCACCCTTCACATCACCATCCAGGAGGCTCGGCGGTCACAATCGAAGCCCGACCGCGGGTTGATCCGCTCGCTTATGGAACTGCTGAACCAGGACGGCGAAGTGGCCATGAGCATGAAGGCAATGAACTTCGTTCGGGTCCGGACCTCCTGATATCGGCACCCGCAGCCCGCCTCCTCCTGGCGGCGAACGGAGGGGGCCAGCGTACCTCCTTCACGATTGATGCATGGCTGCAGTCGCGTCTATCACCTGCAGGCTGACCAGATTGGACACATAGCGCCCGCCGGCGACATCGCCCGGAACCACGAGGCGCAGGGCGCCGTCGCTGCCGCCAGGCCCCAATTGGCCCCCCGTGTCGGAATAGGCCACGAGATCTTTTTGGTTGCCGAACATCGGATCGATTTCCCCCAATGAGATCACCGCCCGATAGCCGTCGCTTCCCGTCGCGACCACCGCAAATCCCAACACGTCGTTTTTGATCGCCGGATCCGTCAATACGCCGGCATCCTAAATCAGCGTCCACAGCGATACACCTGTATAGGTATCTGTCGTCGGTGTTGAGCCCGCCAAATAGGTTGCAGTCTCGGTTGTGGATTGATTGAGCGCCGAAAGAGTCTCTGGAGTAATGATTGTCGGGTCCGCCACCGCCCCGGACAAGGTCGCCTGGGGCGAAATGCCACCGGGTCCCGCCGGACCGGGTTCAGGCAGACTGACCACATGCAGGCTGACCAGATCCGAAACATAACGGCCGCCGGCGGTGTCGCCCGGCACGACCATACGCGCCAGCCCGTCGCTGCCCTTGGGGCCAAGCTGTCCCGCGGTGTCGGAGTAGGCAACCAGAACCGGCTGATTGCCGAACATCGGATCGATCTCGCCCAGCGAGAAAACAGCCTGATAGCCATCCGAACCCGTCGCGATCACATACTTGCTCAGAATGTCGTTTTTCGCGGTGGTCGTGGTGGCGCCGCCAGCATCCGCGAGCAAATTCCACAGCGTCGTTCCCGTATAGGTATCACTGACCGGCACCCCGGCCGCGGTATAAGTTACGCTCTCCGTGGTGACCGGCGTGGTGGTAGGAAGATTATAGATGCCAGGGTCGGCGACCTGACCGGAAATCAGCAGCGGCGAAAATGAATAGCCAAAATTGCTGAGAATGCTACTGATATTGGTTTCGATATTGTATATATAAGGCAGCAGATCTTGATCTATCGAAAAGCAGCTCATCGACGTGCCCCGGTCTGTTTCGTTATTCCTGAACGACCATAACAGTGCGAAGCAGCGAGGCAATGTGCCGGATGCTAAACTTTCCGTGGCCCGGTTCATGTCATTGGCAACTCGGAACAAGTGTAGCCTGCCAACTGTGCGCTCAAGCATAACTTAGGGGATCGACTAAACGATCTGCTCTCTTATAGTCGCAGGCAACTGGACCGGAGAGGCACTCCCATGCGCGCCATTCGTATCGATCGACATAAGCGGCTTTGCGACGACCCGAGTTGCGGTCACAACCGCTACCATCCAGACATCGCGCCGGTAGTGGAGATCGATGAGGGCGAGGAGATCGCGCTCGAAACCCGCGATGGGGTCGACGGCCAGATTCCTCCAGGTGCCACGGTCGCCGATCTTCCCAACCTTGACACCGGCGCGGTGCATCCGCTGACCGGGCCGGTCTTCGTCAAGGGCGCCATGCCCGGCGACATTCTGGAGATCGAATTTACCGACATCATCCCTCAACCGACCGGATTCACCGCCATCATCCCAGGGCTCGGTTTTCTACGCGACGTGATGACCGAGCCCTTCCTGGTGCACTGGCAGATCAAGGACAACTGGGCGACCTCAGCCCAACTTCCCGGGGTGCGCATCCCTGGCGCGCCGTTCATGGGCGTATCGGCAGTGGCGCCGTCAGCGGAGCAACTGGCCGCTTGGACGGCTCGCGAGCAGCGCGTGATCGATCGCGGCGGCTTTGCGCTGCCGCCGGACCCAGCCGGCGCGGTGCCCACCGGACCTTGCGGCCTCGCCGGTCTACGCACCCTGCCGCCGCGCGAAAACGGCGGCAATTTTGACGTGAAACAGCTCACCAAGGGCGCCAAGCTCTATTTGCCCGTGTCCAAGGAAGGCGGCCTCTTCTCCACCGGTGACGGCCATTTTGCCCAGGGCGATGGCGAGGTATGCGTCACCGCCGTCGAGATGGGCGCGACCGCGGTCGTGCGCTTCAAGGTCCACAAAGGCCTGGCCGCGTCGCGAAAATTCGCCGCACCGGTATTCTCGCGCACGACCTACTTCACCGATCCGCGTTTCGCCGCGCCGGAGCGGTTCCTCGGCGTCATGGGGATGCCGATCAACGCCACCGGCGAGATCGAGGCAGAAAATCTGACGCTCGCCTGTCGCAATGCCGTGCTTAACATGATGGAACTGCTGCAGGAGCGAGGCTTCAGCCGTGAGCAGGCCTACGTAATTTGCAGCGTCGCGGTCGATCTGCGGGTTTCCAACGTGGTGGACGTGCCCAACTACGTGGTTTCAGCATTGCTTCCGGAAGCGATCTTCGACTCCGCCTGACCGGCGCTCCTCTCGACGGGGTCGCTTCGCAGCAGCGCCTTGGCGCACGCGCTGCGTTAATTCAGAAAAATCTTACCGGGGTTCATCACCCCGCGCGGATCCAGCGCCTGCTTGACCGCCCGCATCACGGTCAGCGCCTCCATCCCGTGCTCTTGCTCCAAAAACTCCCGCTTGCCGATGCCGACCCCGTGTTCACCACTGCAAGAACCCCCCAGGGCCAACGCCCGCGCCACGATCTTCTTGTCCAGATCCCATGCCCGAGCCATTCCGTCCGGCTCCGGCGGCACCATGATGACGGTATGGAAATTCCCATCCCCGACATGCCCGACGATCGGCGCGGTCAGACCAGACGCGGCTATATCCTCCTTCGCCCCCAGAATCGCGTCGGTCAGCCGGGAGATCGGCACGATCGCGTCCGTCGCGATGCCCTTATGTCCAGGCTTCCACGCCAGCGCAGCCCAATAAGCGTCATGCCGCGCCTGCCATAGCTTGGCCCGCTGCGCCGCCTCGGTCGCCCAGGCAAAGCCCAACCCGTCAAACCCAAGTGCGATCTCTTCCGCCTGGCCGGCCTGCTCTTCCACCGCTGCCACCGTCCCATGAAACTCGAAGAACAGCGTCGGCAGTTCCGCCAACCCCTCCAGCTTCGAATACGCGATACAGGCCGCCATCTGCACCTCATCCAGCAACTCCATCCGAGCCACCGGAATGCCGAGTTGCAGAATACCGATCACCGTCTCCACCGCATCGCGAAGTGTTCGGAACTGGCACGTGGCGGACGAAACCGCCTCGGGAATTCCATGTAGCCGCAATTGGATCTCGGTGATGATCCCCAGCGTTCCCTCCGACCCGACAAACAGCCGCGTCAGGTCGTATCCCGAGGACGATTTGCGCACGCGCCCCCCGGTGCGGATCAGCCGCCCATCCGGCATCACCACCGTCAGCCCCATGACGTTGTCCCGCATCGTCCCATACCGCACCGCATTGGTCCCGGATGCCCGCGTCGCCGCCATTCCACCAATGGTGCAGGCCGAGGTCCCCGGATCGACCGGGAAGAACAGTCCAAGATCCCGCAGATGCGTGTTCAACTGATCCCGCGTCACCCCCGCCTCTACCCGGCAATCCATATCCGGCTGGCTGACGTCCAGCACCCGGGTCATCCGCGACAGATCCAGCGTGATCCCGCCACGCACCGGCGTCACATGCCCCTCCAGCGAGGTGCCCGCCCCCCACGGCACCACCGGGACATGCTCCGCATAACACAACTCCATCAGCCGGCAGGCCTCCGCGGTGCTTTCGATAAATGCGACGGCATCAGGCATGACCGGCGGCTGCGCGTCTTCCCCGTGCGAGTGCTGCTCCCGCAGCCCGGCGTTGATGGTGATGCGGTCGCCGAGGAAGTCGCGGGCCGCGGCGATAAGGGCTTGGACAGGCATGAACGGTTCCTGGTTGACGAATTGATGCAGAATTGGACCCGGGCCGGTATCCTGGCAAGCCTGACGCACCGACCCGAAGCACCGCGCATCGCGTACAGTCGCTCGTCCCGCGGTCACTCCATCGCGGTCTTCGCGACCGATACCCTCCTCTAAGCTCTCCGCATCCTTTCGGCCCACGATAATCCGCGGCAACAGGAACACCAGCGGAACCGCCACCGCCGTGGTCACCGAATTGGCGATCACCAGCGAATCGAACGAGAAATGATAGCTGTCCAGCAATTTCGATCCGAACCAGTCGGTGCCGAACAGCGCCAGGTTCCGCACGCTCACCATCAGCGAGAAGCCCAATCCCTCGCTGCCAGCCGGCGTGGCGCGCACGGCGAGGTCCATCAGCGCCAGTTCAGCCAGCGTGTAGCCGAAGCCGTTGAGCCCCTCGATCGCCTGAGCCCGCCCGACGGACGAATAAAACAGGTATCCCAGATTGGCGACCGTTCCCAGGACCATGCACCCGGCCAACAGCGTGCGCAGGTTCAGCCTCCGGCACAGGACACCATAGCCCACCGCGGCCACCACGCCGAAAACGCCGCTGATCAACTGCAGGAAGCCCCTGCGCCTGGGTGCTCATGTGCAGGTCGTTCTGCTGCTTGTAGAACACCGCGGTCGCAAACCCCGGCGCGATGTAGAACAGCGCCATCAGCCCAGCCGCCGCCCACATCGTGCGAGCCGTCGCAATGTTCACAAGCTGCCCGCGGGCGTTGCTCAGAAGCTGCCGCGAGTCCAGTCGCTGCGGCTGCTCCCGCAGAAACAGCACGGTCACCGGCACCAGCAGAAACATGATCCCGCCGCACGCCGCCGCGGTCCAGCCGAAAGCGATGCTGGCGAGATAACCGGCGACCGGCCCATTGACGATCCCGCAGCCCTGCTGCACGAACTGCCGGATCGCCGTCAGCCGCCCGGAGCCGGAAACAGCCTGCGCCGTTTCCACCATATAGCCGCCGACGACCGTGCTGGTCACCACCATGAAGACGTTGACGACGATCGCAACGAAGCAGCAGATTGTGATAGACGTGCGGCGTGACGGTCAGCGCGAGCCACGCCAGCGACGCGAGGCTCGCGCTCAGCAGGATGTAGCTCTTGCGGCGGTTGCCGAACAGCGGGAAGGCGTCGGTGACGATGCCGGCGAACGGCTTCAGGTACCAGGCCAGTCCCGCCCAGAAAAAGAACGCCGCGTTGCTGCTGCGATCGAGGTGCAACTCGTTCTTCAGCAGGTTCTGCAGCGGCAGCCGTGCCAGGACCTGCGTCTGCGCCAGGGTCGTGGCCAGGACGCCCGCAACGATAATGATCGCCGCATAAGTCAGTCTCCGGTCGGGTGATCGTTCGGCGTCAGTTCGCTCGGCCATGGCTGTGACAGCATCAGCCGAACGAGCAACGTTTGGCAACGCCCCGTTTTGCGGCCTGACGGACGGCCAGCCGCCGCATCCGGACCCATTCCCCCACCGCGACAACGCCGCAGCACGCGCTAAACACCCGGCATGCGATACCGCGTGCAACACACGACCCGTTACGCCTATGGCACCCCGGTCGAACTGGCCGCCCACATGGTGCACCTTCGCCCGCGTCCGCGCCCCTGGCAGACCGTGATCTCCGAGCGCATCATCACCGACCCGATGCCCGCCCGCCGCCGCGACGGCCTGGACCACTTCGGAAACCACGTCACCTGGCTCTTCCTCGACCTCCCCCACGCCGATTTCGAGGTCACATCCGAATCCGTCGTCGAGGTCGACTGTCCCCCGCCCCCAGCCGCCGGCGCCACCCTGCCCTGGGAAGACGTCGTCAGCGTCGCCCGCACCCACGATGGCTGGCAGGCGGTGGAGTTCCAGTTCGGCACCCCGATGGCCCCGGTCGACCCCGGCTCCAAAGCCTACGTCGAGAAATCCTTCACCGAAGGCCGCCCGGTCCTGGAGGCCCTGCTGGACCTCAACGACCGCATCTACACCGAATTCCGCTTTCGGTCCGGAGTCACCACCATCTCCACCCCCGTCTCCCAGGTCCTGGCCCGCCGGGAAGGCGTCTGCCAGGATTTCTCCCACGTCATGATCAGCGGCCTTCGAGGCATCGGCATTCCGGCCCGCTACACCTCCGGCTACATCCGCACCAAGCCGCCGCCAGGCCAGACCAAACGCCACGGCGCCGACCAATCCCACGCCTGGGTCGGCTGCTGGCTCGGTCCCGAGCACGGCTGGGTCGACCTCGACCCCACCAACGGCCTCGTGGTCAAAGACGAGCACGTCCTGCTCGGCTGGGGACGCGACTTCAGCGACGTCAGCCCGGTCCGAGGCGTGATCCTGGGCGGCGGCGATCACACTGTCCGGGTCGGCGTCGACCTCGAACCGGTGGATGACGAGGACCCGAAATGACCGGTCTCCGCCTCCTCTCGACCCTCGCCGTCATGGGCGCGATGCGCGAACTGATTGCCCGATGCGAGGCCGAGGGAATCCCGATCGAGGCGGATTTCGCCCCGACCATCGCCCTGCTCGAACGCCTGAGAGCCGGCGAAGCAGCCGATATCGCCATCATCACCGCCGAGGGAATCGACGACCTGATCGCGGAAGGGATCATCCGACCGAACACCAGAACCGACATCGCCCGATCCTTCGTCGGGATCGCCGTCAAAGCCGGCGCCCGCAAGCCCGATATCGCATCGGTCGAAGCCTTCAAGGCCGCCCTGCTGAGCGCCCGCTCCGTCGCCTACTCGAAGATCGGCGCCAGCGGCGTCTTCTTCGCCGCCCTGCTCGACCGCCTGGGCATCGCCGCCGCTGTGAAAACCCTGATCGTCCCGTCCGGTCTTACCGCCGAACGTCTGATCACCGGCGAGGCCGATCTCGCCGTCCAGCAGGTCAGTGAACTGATGATGGTGCCCGGCATCGAGGTCGTCGGTCCGCTGCCACCTGAAATCCAGACCGTCGCCACCTTCTCCGGCGGCCTGCTGACTCAGTCAGCCCACCCCGAAACCGCGGCCGCTCTGCTCCGCCTCCTCGGATCACCCACGATCGCCCCAATCCTGGAACGCACCGGCCTGGAGCCAGCCCAAACTTGACACAACGGATAAATCTCACCGCCGAGGCATCCGAACCGGCGCCGAACCGTTAGGCTGCGGCGCTCCCAAGAAGGATCGGCCGTGCCCGTTCTGACCGTCACCCACACCACGACCTACCGCTACGCCAACCCGGTGCACGTTCGGCGAACATCGGATGATGATGCGCCCCCGCGACAGCCACGACCTGAGGCTCGCTGGACACCGCGCTGATCATCCGGCCGGCTGGCGAAAGTCCGGTGGATCCACGACGTCTTCGGCAACTCCGTCGCCATCGCCCGTTTCGACAAGCCCGCGGCCGAACTTCACGTCGAGTCAAAATTCCGCGCCGAACATTATCCCCTGGCCGAGAGCAGCGTCGAGATCGAGGCCTACGCCCGCCAGCACCCCTTCAGCTACGACGCCTCCGAGGTTCCCGATATCAGCCGCGCCGCCGAACGCCACTACGCCGACCCCGAACACCTCGTCGACAGTTGGGCTCGGCGGTTCCTGGAAGGCGCCGGCAAACACGATACGATGGTGATCCTGTCGGCCATGACCAAAGCCATCCAAAAGGAATTCACCTACAATCCGCGCGACGAGATGGGCACCCAGGACCCGGTGAAGACGCTGAAGTCCGGCGCCGGCACCTGCCGGGACTACGCATTGCTGATGATGGAGGCCGCCCGCACGCTCGGTTTCGCCGCTCGCTTCGTCTCAGGGTATCTCTATGACGACAGCAAACTCAACGGCGGCGTGGACACCGTGATCGGCGGCGGCGTTACTCACGCCTGGGCACACATCTACCTCCCGGGTGCCGGCTGGGTGCCTTTCGACCCGACCAATGGGCTGATCAGTGACCGCAACCTCATTCGCGTCGCCGTCACCCGCGACCCGTCCCAGGCAGTGCCATTGAAAGGAAGCTTCATCGGCAAGCCGGGTGATTTTCTGGGAATGGACGCGAAGGTCGAAATTCGGACGTAGGTGTTACTTGCTCCAGCGCAACCCATCCCCCTACCGTAACGGGCGGAAAAACGCCTGGATGTCCGCAGCCAACGCCCCCGGCTGTTCCATCGCAGCGAAATGCCCGCCCCGAGGCATTGCGGTCCAGCGTTGAATATTCGTATACGTCTGTTGCGCGATTGAGCGCGGCGGACGGATAATCTCCTTTGGGAACGCAGCGTAGCCCGTTGGCACACCGATCGTGCCGCCAGTGGGAATCGGCCACTGGCCATGCAAGCGGGCATAGTACGGCCAGAACGAGGACCCGATCGCGCCCGTGAACCAATACAACGATACATTGGCCAGCAGCCGATCCCGGCTGATCGCCGATTCCGGGTCACCGCCGCAGTCGGACCACGTACGGAACTTCTCAACGATCCAGGCCAGCAGCCCCGCGGGTGAATCCGTCAGACCGTAAGCCAAAGTTTGCGGCTTGGTCCCCTGAATCCATTGATATCCGGTCTCTTCTTTCAGCCAAACCGCCAGTTCCTCGAAATACCGGCGCTCCTCCTCGGTCGGGTTGGCCGGCGGCGGCCGGTCGCGCTGGATCGTCAGCAGATTGATATGAATGCCAATCAAACCCTCCGGGTGCGAGTGCCCCAGGCGAGAAGCAGTGAACGCCCCATAATCGCCCCCTTGTGCGGCATAGCGCCGGAAGCCGAGCACATCGGTCATCAGCGACGCAAAACATGTAGCGATGTCCTCGATGCTAAATCGTTTCTGTCCCGGCGCAAACGATAACCCATACCCCGGCAGCGAAGGCACGATCACCGTGAACGCATCCGCCGGGTCACCTCCGAAACGACCCGGATCGGTCAGCCGCGGGATGATATCGATGAACTCGTACACCGACCCCGGCCAACCATGCATCAACAGCAGCGGAATCGGCGACGGCCCCTGCCCCGGCACGTGCAGATAGTGCAGATCGACATCCGGCATCTGGACCTTGAATTGCGGGAATGCGTTCAACGCCGCTTCCTGCGCGCGCCAATCGAACTGATCATTCCAGTATGGGACCAGCGTCTTCATGTAGCCGAGGTCGGTCCCGAAGGCCCACGGCGCATCCGGCGCCTGGTCTGGAAACCGCGTTAGCGCGAGACGGGCACGCAGATCGGCAATCGCCTGCTCCGAAACGGACAAAGTGAACGGCGCCGGGGTCGAGGCCATGCCTGATCTCCTCTTACGGCAGCCGCGTGCTCTGCCACGTCACCATCTGCCACTGCCCGCCGCGGTTGGCATAAACATCGACGAACCGAACGCGGAACGAGTTCGGCGTGCTGCCGCTCTTGACGCTGATCGCCGCGACCCCCGTCAGCACCACCGCATCGCCAAGATCTTGTGCAACTACCTCCGACGGCTCCACAGCCGTATAGACAGTCGCCCCTGACTCCATGGCACCGATCAGGGTTTTCTTGGTGTCCACGCGAGCCGAAGAATGTGTGTAGATCAGATCGTCGGCGATGATCCGATCGAGCGTGGCGACATCCTTCCCGGCCATCGCTGCCATCCGTTGACGATCCAATTCGATGATTTTCTGAGCATTTCCGGCCATTTTCGACATCCTCTCCGGGGGTTTCCACCAAGGCCAACCCTAGCCGAGACCAAACCCACCCGTCAAAGCGGCGTGATGGGGGATGGCGGCAATCCCCGACGCAGTAAGATGGTGCCCAAGCGAAGTATTTTCGCGGGAGGACGTTCCATGGCCAGACCAACCGCCCCGGCAAGCATCCGGCGCAGACAACGCACCGCGCTCATCATGCTGGTGATTGCCGGCACGTTGAACTACCTCGACCGCTCAACCCTTTCGATCGCCAACCCGCTTATCCGGCAGGAGCTCGGACTGTCGATCGCCGATATGGGCCTGCTGCTGTCCGCCTTCCTCTGGGCCTACGCCTTCGCACAGCTGCCCGGCGGCGCGCTGGTGGACCGGATCGGTCCGCACCGGCTACTCGCCACCGGTCTCGGTCTGTGGTCGCTCGCGCAAGCCGCCGCCGGGCTCGTCGCCTCGTTCTGGCAGTTCTCCATCGCTCGCGTCTTCCTCGGCCTCGGCGAGGCACCGATGTTCTCCTCCGCGGTCCGCGTCGTCCGGGACTGGTACAACGTCCGCGACCGCGGCCTGCCAACCGGCATCTGGAACTGCACCTCCTCGCTCGGCCCAGCTCTCGCGCCGCCAATCCTGACCGCACTGATGATCGGCTTCGGCTGGCGCTGGATGTTCGTTACGATGGGCATCGTCGGCCTGCTCGTCGCCGCGGCCTGGTTCCTACTTTATCGCGACCCCACCGAGGCCCACTTCACGGACGAAGAACGCCACTACCTGACCGAGGGTGAAGAACCCCGCCTCTACACCCAGGTCAGCCTCGCCGAGTGGCTCGGTTTATTCCGCTTCCGCACCACCTGGGGCCTGGTCCTCGGCTTCTTCGGCGTCGTCTACATGGGCTGGCTGTATCTCTCCTGGCTGCCCGGCTACCTGGAGATGCAACGACACATGTCCATTCCGAAGACGGGCATCGTCGCGGCGATCCCGTTCGCCTTCGGGGTGGTCGGCAGCATCGGCGGCGGTTGGATCGCGGACTGGCTCATCCGCCGCGGCTTTTCCCCCATCAACAGCCGTAAAATCCCCGTCATCATCGGCTTGCTCGGCATGGTCATCTTCACCGTCGTCGCCGCTGAAACACCGAGCGATATCGCCGCGGTCGCAGCGATCTCCGCGGCCCTGATGTTCGGCGCCTCCGCCAGTGGCATGTCCTGGGCACTGGCCTCCGTCGCAGTCCCCGCGAACTGCACCGCCTCACTGGGCGCGATCCAGAACTTCGGAGGCTACCTTGGAGGCGCGCTGGCCCCCACCGTGACCGGTTTTATCGTGCAGGAAACAGGCAGTTTCGTGCCCGCTCTGCTGGCGAGCGCGGCGATCGGGCTGGTCTCCGCCTTCGCCTATCTGGTCGTGATTCGAGGCGAACCGATCAGCACCGCGGAGCTCGACGTCGCGGCAGGCGTCCATACGATCGGTCCAACACGATAGGGGACTTGACCGTATCCGCCGGTTTGTCCTCTCGTAGCCTATGCTGAACAACCTAAAAGCGAACAATCGGAACTGGGCCCAGCGGAAGATCGCTGCCGACCCTGGGTTCTTCCGCCGCCTGGAGGGCCAGCAGGCACCCGAATACCTGTGGATCGGCTGTTCCGACAGTCGGGTGCCCGCTAACGAGATCGTCGACCTCGATCCCGGCGAGTTGTTCGTTCACCGGAATGTCGCCAACCTCGCTCCGCCGCAAGACGCCAACTATCTTTCGGTCCTTCAGTTCGCCGTCGATGTCATTCAGGTGAAGCACATCATCGTGGTAGGTCATTACGGCTGTGGTGGCATCGCAGCCGCGATCGATGGCAAGCGGCTCGGCTTGGTTGACCACTGGCTGCATCCGATCCGCGAAGTATTTGCCGGCCATCGCGAAGCGCTCGAGGCGATCCCGGACCAGCGAGCCCGGCTGAACCGCCTGTGCGAGTTGAACGTCATCCGCCAGGTGCAAAACGTCGCCTCCGACGTGTTCGTCCAGGATGCCTGGGCGCGCGGACAGGACCTCCACGTCCACGGCTGGGTGTATTCGTTGTCGAACGGATTGGTCACCGACCTGAGCGTGACGGTGGACGGATCGACGGACCAGCCCCTGAGGCGTTGACCAAGTCGAACAACGGCTCGATCCTGAGCGACCGCTGACCGCGTATACCTCCCGCCGCTCGGGTTAGTCGAACCGCCATATATGGTAAACCAGCTATGTGCAACGACTACGGCAACAACATTCCCTATGGCGCCTATCTGGAGGCGTTCAGTGAGACGCGCATTCCGGCGCGGTTTCCCGACGCCGCACCCAACCTTGAGCCGCGCGAAGACATCTGGCCGACCGACACCGCACCGGTCATCCGACAGGTGGAGGACGTCGTAGAGTTCACGCAGCTGCGCTGGGGATTTCCACCGGCGCGGCCCAAGGCAGCACCGGTTATTAATTTCCGTTCTGAAGGGCGGCGCTTTCCCAAGGGACGCTGCCTTGTGCCGGCCTCGCATTTCTTTGAGTTCACCGGAACCAAGTCGCCAAAGTCGAAATGGAAGTTCACCAAGCCTGGAGGAGAATGGTTTTGCTTCGCCGGTCTGTGGCGTCCTATGCCAGACGGCGCGGGCGACGCGTTCACGCTGCTGACGACCGAGCCCGGCCCCGACGTGGCCCCTATCCACAACCGGCAAATGGTCGTGCTGAAGCGGTCCGACTGGCAAGCGTGGCTTAACCTCGAGCGACCCGAGGCGGAACTTCTGCGTCCCCTCCCGGCCGGCGGTCTTAAGGTCGAACAGGTGCGATAGTCACCACCCCAAGCGCCGTGCGCGGCCCACCAGCTTGCCTATCGGCGGTGACGGGAAGTGCGGCCCCTGCTCGCTGCCTGAAACGGGTTTGTGGTAATATCAACCGGATATAAACGAATATCTGCTGTCATCAGTATTTATCTTATCGTATATTTGATCGTATTATACGTGATATCACTCGGTTTTCCGCCACACCGCGACGGCAGGCCGCTCGGCGTGAGCATCCGGCAAGTAAACGTGCGCTTGGGATTTCCATCAACCCGACACAGCCAAAGCATTCGGCTGAATCGCATGGAACAGCGCGGAGATACCTTTGTGAGAAGGGGTGTCCGAATTAAAGATTGCAACTATGTGGGCTTTGGTTGATCGATTTTCCATATAGGCTGCTTTGATCCCGTTCACACCCCGCCGTTGCAAACTGGACACAAAGGGCAGCTTACGCAATGCCTAGACTACTTCCTAACGGACGTTTTCATCGCTGCCCAAGAAGACGAAATTGAAGTTGTGTATGCTCGGACCCTGTATAGGATCGTCTTGCCACTCACCGTCGATTACTATCGCGATTTGCGGAAACATTTCCCAAGACGATCCTCCAGCCGTAGAGCTTTCAAAGACGGCGTTTCCCATATTGCAGACCAAGGAACCGTCATTCGGCAAGAACGATAACGACTGGCCGGGCACGTAGGTGATATCCGGCTCATCCCAGTTTTGTATGTTCGGCATAAAGGAGCCGCCCACGCTCTGAGCGCCACCCTTCGTGACCGTCACCACCACATTTTGCGCGACGGATTCACTTGATAGCCCAGGATCACCCTCAACCACCACGGTGTGAGTGATCGTGATAACGGCCCCTTGGCTTGATCGAAGGCGATGAACAACGGTCCCGCTCATAGCGACCCTACCGCGCGAATGTGGTACGGTTGAGCAGAGCCGTTCACGAACTCTAGACCAGCCGCAAGGCGCGGCTGACGGTCCCGCGAAGTCTCCTCTACCAACTCGACCTCCACCCGGTTAGGTACCCGACAGACACAGCGCCCGTCCCGCTCTCGCGAAAAAGCTGCCGCGCTCAATCATCTAGCACGCCGTCGTTGTGGTCAAATGCAAAGGGCTAGCACCTTCCGATCATGCTCGCGGCGCCGACGAGGGGGAGACCTTGGCCTGGGTCACTAACCGTATTGCGCAATTGTATGCCATTTACTTTGCAGCTTGAGGCGTTTTGGGATCAGGAAAACGCTGCACGGTTGTGCTCGATGTACCGGCCTGTGCTTGGCTCAACGATCAAGCGGCTGCGGTGCGTCGTCCATGAGCCGAGAGCGAGCCGATCATTTCCTGGTAGCCACGATGGGGATTGCACGGCCCCCAGGCGGAGCAATTACCGGCCAAGCAATGGCTTGCCGGGCCGCATGTGTGACCCGCAAGGGGTCGGCCTTCCGCTCGAGCGTCAGCTCATCCGTGCAAGCTTCTGCAGCGAGCGTAACTCGTGGTCGGGCTTCTTACCGAACAACTGCGGCCAGTAGGTGTTGGCGACCTCGGCCACATAGATATCACCACGTAAATCGACCGCGATCCCGTGTGGGGCAATGAACTGCCCCGGCGCCTCGCCCACTGACTGCGTCCCGAGCCGCACCAGCACCTCGCCGTGCGCCGACAACAGCGAGACCCGCGGGCCAAGATTTCCCACCCCGGTGGTCAGCGTGGCCACTGTCTCCGGGCCCAGTTCGCCGACGATCGCCATCGGAGACTTGCCGCGCGTCACATACAGGCCGCAGGGCCGCATCATATTGTGCCACTCGGCCTGATACTTCCCGTCGCCGTCAAACACCTGCACCCGATGGTTCTCGCGGTCGGCGACATAGACCAGGCCATCGTCGTCGCAAGCGATGTTGTGCACAAGGTTGAACTGGCCCGGGCCGGTTCCCGGCTCGCCCCACGAGAACAGCAGTTTGCCATCGGGCGCGTATTTATGGACGCGGGCGTTCTGATAGCCGTCGGAGACGTAGATGTCGCCCTGCGGTGACAGCGCGGTGTGGGTGCAGCGGTTAAACGGATCGCCAGAGAAACGGGTGGCAGATTTGCCGGGCGTGCCAATGGTCAACACGACCTTGCCTTCCGGCGTGCACTTGCGCACCGCGGCGCCGAAATCGTCGGTCAGATAGAGCATATCATCGGGGCCGGTAGCGGCGCCGTGAGCATTGACGAAGCCGATGTCCTCGCCCCAGGAGCGCAAGAACTTGCCGTCCCGGTCGAACACGATCACCGGATGGGCACCGCGGTTGAACACATAGACATTGTCCTTGCTGTCCACGCATACCGCCGCTCCGTCCCGATACGTAAACCCGGGGGGCAGCGCGCCCCATCCCTCGACCACCCGATAGCGGTAGCCGCCTTCGCCCAAAACCACCGGCTCGGCAGCCTCGGCGTCCCTCGGCGAGGTGTCCGTCGCCGCCAGCACAGCGAGGCCCACTGCACCGGCCAGCGGCGCGCGGATCGCGGGTGCGGCAAGGCGCTGCGCCGCGCCCCCGCCGACAGCGGCCGCGGTCAGCCCGCGAAACATTTGGCGCCGCGTCATAGAGCAAAACAGGCACATGTCTGGCTTCCTCCCCTCCGGCCGCTCTTGGGCAGCGTGATGATACCCGACAGACGCCGGGCGGGAAATGCCACCGGGAGAGCCGACCGCAACTCAGCCAGACCTAAGTACGAACCACGGCCAAGCTCCCAAATCCGAACCCAGGACCGATAATGACCCGAGCCGACCACCCGCTCTCGTTTCAGCTGTTACAGGCGGCCTCGGAGCCTCATCAATGAGTCGACAACCGATCGATCATCTTCCTGATGGCCACAACCTGCTCGCCACTTCTGGTCGGGAATTGGCTGTCGGTATAGGCGAACCAGTCCCAGCAGCCGTTCGGGTTCTGCGGCACGGGGTCGCTCGCCACGGTTTGCGGGTAAAGTACAATGATCCTGTTGGTCGCCGCCCACCGGTTGTAGCCGGCCTGCGTATAGAACGCGTCGCCAACGGCCTCCTGGGACTGCAAGCACCCGTGGAACGCGACATGCAGGCGGCAGCCCGGCGTGGTCTGGCAGTCAGCAGGCACAAACACATAGCCAACAGGCGCCATGCTGATTACCTCGAACGGCAAGAACTCCGTCTGGTCGAACGCGAGCAGTTGACCGCTCCCCGGATCGCCCGGCGGATTCAAACCGCCATAGATGAACCCGAGCATCTCGCCCGCCGTATCGTACCCGCAGTTGTTGATATACGGCGAACCAAGGTAGCCACAGGCGCTTCCGTTCCCGTCCGTGACCATCGCGTGTTGCGCAGGCACGTTGTTGACGTACCGCACGTTCGTGGAGGGGATGAACGCCAGGTAGTATTGGTTCAACTTGTCCATGACGGATCGCGGCTCGATACTGTCCTTCGTCCCAGAGAACAAAAAGACTTTGGCGTTTGCCAATGACTTCGTAGGATCGATGTGGTCGGCCGCCGCCGCGTCCTTGGTTGCCGCGATGCTGGCTGCGAGGTTGGGAGGCCCGAGGAACGACAGACCAAAAGGCGAAGTGTTCGAGCAGGTCCTGTGCCGCCGTAACCGCTGGCAGCAACTCTGGCTGGGTCTCGGCGCAGTCCCATGGTCCGGCCGCCACAACGCCGACGCCCATGATCTGCTTGGAGTGCGCCACATGGTATTGCTGCGCCATGTAGCCGCCGGATGATACGCCGGACAGCGATATGGCGTCGGGGTCAACCGCATAGCTACCAAGCTTCTCCGTGCTCCAGGCGGGCGGGGCGGCCGCCAGGACCGCTGCGGCCAGGCAAAGCATCAGACCTGTGTTTGACAACAACGCCTCCTCGAAACGCATCCGGAAATGGCACTCGGCTTAGGGTCCTGGAGATCCCCCGTTGGGCAGGTCCACATGCAGCCTCGTCGGGCCTACAAGCTAGAACAAACCTATCGGGATGAGAGGGTAGTAATCGCAGCCTGGTAATGCCGTCGACGAAAAGCGGAGACTTACGAGGAAATAGAAATTACTTTAACGAACAATAAAGGAGTGGAAGTATGTAACGAGGCGTCTTCACGCCGCCTTCGCCTGCCGCACGATCTCATCCAACGACTTCAGCGTATCGCGCGCGAACTTCAACCGCGTCACCACATCCATGTCGCGCGAAATCGCCAGTTTGTGGTCCGGCCGCAGCCGCACCAGGCCGCCTTTGCTCGACAGCCATCGCACCAGACCAGCCGGATTGGAGAACGCATTGCCACGGAACGTGAGCACCATCCCCTTGGGCCCCGCCTCCAGCTTCTCCACGCCCGCTTCCCGGCATGCCCGCTTCAGCGCAACCACACCGAGCAGGTTCTCGACCTCCTCCGGCAGCGTGCCGAAACGATCGACCAGTTCGGCGGCCATCGCATCGCTCTCGCCATCGGAGGCCAGAGCCCCAATGCGGCGGTACAGCCCCAGCCGCACCGGCAGATCGCGAACATAGGCCTCGGGAATCAGCACCGGCAGCCCCAACGAGATGTTCGGCGTCCAATCCCGCTCTTGCCCCGCCCGCTTCCCCTCGCCGACGCGGATATCGGCCACCGCATCTTCCAGCATCTGCTGATAGAGCTCGATCCCGACTTCCTTGATATGCCCCGACTGCTCATCGCCCAGCAGGTTGCCAGCCCCGCGAATATCCAGGTCGTGTGACGCCAAGGTGAACCCGGCCCCCAGCGCATCGAGCGTCTGCATCACGGTCAGTCGTTTCTCTGCCGCGACGGACAACCGATGGTTCGGCGGCCAGGTCAGATACGCATACCCACGCTGCTTGCCCCGCCCAACCCGACCGCGAAGCTGATACAACTGCCCGAGCCCGAACATATCGGCCCGATAGATCAGCAGAGTATTCACCGCCGGCATATCCAGCCCGCTCTCGACAATGTTGGTCGACAGCAGAATATCGTATTTGCCATCACCGAACTCGGTCATCACCCGCTCCAGCTCGGTCGGCGCCAGCCGCCCATGCGCCTGGATTGTGCTGGCCTCCGGCACGATCTCCCGCAACCTGTCAGCCATCCGCTGTAAATCTTCGATCCGCGGCACCACGCAGAATACCTGCCCGCCGCGGAAGCGTTCGCGCTGCAATGCCTCGCGGATCACCACCGAATCGAACGGCATGATGAACGTCCGCACCGCCAGCCGATCGACCGGCGGCGTCGCGATGATCGACATCTCTCGTACACCCGTCAGTGCCAACTGCAGCGTCCGAGGGATCGGAGTCGCCGTCAACGTCAGCACATGCACGTCGGACTTCATCGCCTTCAGCCGCTCTTTGTGCGCCACCCCAAAGTGCTGCTCCTCGTCCACGATCAGCAGTCCAAGACCGGAAAATTCCACCGACTTCGCCAGCAGCGCGTGGGTGCCGACGACAATGCCGATATCGCCGTTGGTCAGGCCCTTGCGGACCTCATTGGCCTCTTTCGCAGTGACCATTCGCGACAACTGCGCCACCCTTACCGGCATCCCGGCAAACCGCTCCGAGAACGTCCGGAAATGCTGCCGCGCCAGCAACGTGGTCGGCACCACAACGGCGACCTGAGACCCCGACATCGCCGCCACGAACGCGGCCCGCAGCGCGACCTCGGTCTTGCCGAAACCGACATCGCCGCAGATCAGCCGGTCCATCGGCTTGCCTGCCGCCAAGTCCTCCAGCACATCGGCGATGGCACGCGACTGGTCCTCCGTCTCCGCGAACGGGAAGCGTGAACAAAATTCGTCCCAGGTGCCTTCTGGTGGCGCCATCGTGTCCGCGTCACGCATTTTCCGCAGCAGCGGCGATCCGGATCAGTTCACCCGCCATGTCGCGGATGCGCTGCTTCATCTTGGCCTTGCGGGTCTGCCAGCCGGCGCCACCGAGCTTATCCAGCGCGGTGCCCTGATGCTCGCTGCCATAGCGCGACAAAACTTCGATGTTCTCGACTGGCAGGAACAGCTTTTCGTCGCCGTCGTAGATCAGGCGCAAACAATCATGCGGCGCTCCGGTGACCTGCAAGGTGGCCAGCCCATCGTATCGTCCGATACCATATTCCTGGTGCACCACCAGATCGCCCTCGGCGATCTCGGTCGCTTCGGCGATGAACTGGTCGGCCCGCTTGCGCCGCCGTGGCGGCCGGGAAATGCGTTCCCCGAGCAGATCCTGTTCGCCGACCAGCGCTAGCCGCTCGGCGACAAAACCGCGCTCTACACCCAGCACCACCAGCGAAACAGACCCGGCCGGCTTACGCCGCACGCTGGCAAAATCGTCCTCGGTCGCGACATCCTTGAAGCCATGTTCACGCAGCAGATTGGCCAGACGCTCGCGGGACCCTCGCGTCCAGGCGGCGACAACAATCCGCCGCCCTTCGCGGTTCCAGCGCTCAACCTGCCCGCGCAACTGATCAAACACCGTCACACCCGGCCCGCCACCGGCCACGCCGCTACCAACCCCAACCGCGCTGGACTGCGCAAACACCGGCCCCGGCCGCCCGCCGCCATCAACCCTGCCCGCACCATCCGGTTTGGCGAACGGGGTAAACGCCAGCAGCGGCCCGAACGACAGCATCTCGTCCCAGCCGTCACGGTCCAAATACAGCATCTCCGGTGGGATCGGCCGGTACGGCACCTCCCCGTCACGCGGCACCGCCTTACGCGCCTGAGCGTGGTCGGCGATCATCTCCAGCCGCGCTTCCAGCACATCGTCTGCCTGGTGATCCAGACTCACCGCGGCATCCGGCAAGTAGTCCAGCAGGTTTTCCATCGTCGGGTGGAATAGCGGCACCCAGTGCTCCATCCCCGGATGGCGCCGCCCGTCGGAGATCGACAGATAAAGCGGATCTTGCGCCGCTTCCTGCCCAAACAGATCGCGCCAACCGGTGCGGAACCGGGCGATCGCCTCCTTGCCCAGTGGCACCTCCGACACCGGACGCAGCGTCAGACTGTGCCGCTTTCCCGCGCTTCGCTGAGAACTGGCGTCGAACACCCGGATCAACTCGATCGTGTCGCCAAACAGGTCCAACCGCACCGGATCAGGCTCACCGGACGGAAAGATATCGATGATTCCGCCACGCATCGCATATTCGCCCGGCTCCATCACCGTTCCGGAACGGCCGTAACCGTTTGCCTCCAGAAATTCAGCCAACTTTTCCGCCTTCACCTCACCATTGACGGTCAGGCTGAGGCTGGCGCCGGCAAACGTCGTCCGAGGCGGAACGCGCTGCACCAAGGCGTTGACAGTGGTCAAAACGATCCGCGGTCCGGTGGGCTTTTCCAGCATCCGAGCCAAAGTGGCGATGCGTTCCGACACCAGGGCCGGATTTGGCGACACGCGGTCGTAGGGCAAACAATCCCATGCCGGGAACCGCAAAATCTCGGCTTCCGGCATCACAAAGGCCAGCGCCTCGGCCAAACGAGCCATCCGGGCATCGTCACGGGTGGCATGCAGGATATTGCCACTGTGCTCGCGGCGGCGTTGCGCCAGCAGGAACGCATCCCAACCTTCCGGCGCGCCCCAAACCTTGACGGCATCGCTCATCGTGACAAAGGATCCCGCAGAAAATCCCGCATGCGGCGGAGCATCGGCGTTTCCTCCTCAGCGGGAATCGGCTCGCGGCCGGTCAGCCAGTCGGCCAGGTTAGTGTCGGGCATATCCATCAACAACTCTAACGCATCGAGGTCCGCCTCGGTCAGGCTATCGATATGGGCGCGCACAAACCCACCGATCATAAGGTCGTTTTCGAACGTCCCGCGATGCGTGGCTCGAAACAGGAGCCGTCGGCGCCTCATGTCCGGCGCTGAATGGTCTGGTTAAGTCATCTACCGGCTGTCATATAGCGGTGCTCCTAAGAACTGTCAGCCCGTGAACACCGAGACGCTTGCCCCTCTTTTCGCGCCCCTGACAAGTCTGCGTGGCATAGGACCCGCCGTAGCGGCCCTGATCACACGCGTAGCGGGCGGCGACCGGATCATCGACCTGTTGTTCCACATGCCCGAGTCGTATCTGGACCGCAGCGCCCGGCCGACACTTCGCGCCGCCAAACCTGGGATCGTCGCCACCCTCGCCGTCGAGGTGGTACGCCACGAGCGCCCCGCAACCTCCCGCCAGCCCTGGCGCATCATCGTCAAGGACGAGACCGGCACTGCGGAACTGGTGTTTTTCCGATTCACACGCGAAACCCAGACTCCGCCCGGCGCAAAGCTGCTGGTATCGGGCAAGCTGGACGTCTTCAACGGCCGGCTGACCATCGCCCATCCCGACCATTTGGTTCCGTTCGATCAGCCTGACCGCATCCCTGTGATCGAGCCGGTGTGGCCCATGACCGCCGGGCTGTGGCCACGTCAGGTCGCCGGCGCGCTGAGCCAGGCGCTGACTCTGCTGCCCGAGTTCCCCGAATGGCAGGACCCGGCGCTGATGAAACGTGAAAAATGGCCCCCATTCGTCGAGGCGTTGCGAACTGTTCAAGCCCCGGAAAAAGCCGAACCCGAAAAACGCATACGTGCGCGCCTGGCCTACGACGAACTGCTCGCCGGGCAGGTCGCTTTGGCCTTGATCCGAGGCCGGGTGCGTGCTCGCTCCGGCCAGCCGCTGATGGGCGATTCGCGGCTGCGCGACATCGCCTTGAAACGCTTCGGCTTGCCGCCGACGCCATCGCAGGTACAGGCACTGCACGAGATCGACGCCGACCTGGCCTCCCCCCGCCGGATGTTGCGCCTGCTGCAAGGCGATGTCGGCTCGGGCAAGACGCTGGTCGCGTTGCTCGCGATGCTGCGCGCCGTCGAGGCCGGCAAACAGGCGGCCCTGATGGCGCCCACCGAGGTTCTCGCCAAGCAGCACCACCGCACGCTGACGCATCTGTGCCCCGTTCCCGTCGCCCTGCTGACCGGCTCGATCAAAGGCAAGGAGCGCGCCCGTTTGCTGCGCGGCATCAAGGATGGTTCGATTCAGATTATCGTCGGCACCCATGCCCTGTTCCAGGACGCCGTCGAATACCGCGACCTCGCCCTGGCGGTGATCGACGAGCAGCACCGCTTCGGCGTCACCCAGCGACTGACACTGGGTGCCAAGGGCGAACGCACCGACGTCCTGATCATGACCGCGACGCCGATCCCGAGGACGTTGCTGCTGACCCAATGGGGCGAGATGGACGTCAGCCGCCTGACCGAGAAACCAGCCGGCCGCGTTCCGATCCGCACCACCCTGCACTCGCTTGGCACGATGCCGACCGTCCTGGAAGGCATCGCCCGCAAACTGGACGAAGGCGCGCAGGTCTACTGGGTTTGTCCGCTCGTCGCCGAAAGCGAGGCACTGGACGTCGCCGCCGCCCAGGAGCGGTTTGTTGACCTGAAGCTCCGCTTCGGCGAGCGCGTCGGCCTCGCGCACGGCCAGCAAACGCCGGAAGTCCGCGACGCAGCCCTGGCCGCATTTGCCGCCGGCACGATTCGGCTGTTGGTCGCGACGACCGTGGTTGAGGTTGGCGTCGATGTCCCCGAAGCCTCGGTGATGGTGATTGAGCACGCCGAACGCTTCGGTCTGGCCCAACTCCACCAATTGCGCGGACGGGTCGGCCGTGGCGCCGATGCCAGCTTCTGCTTGCTTTTGCACGAGGACTGGGTGAACGAATCGGCCCGCCGCCGCCTGACACTGCTGCGCGACACCGACGACGGCTTCCTCATCGCCGATGAGGATTTTCGCCTGCGTGGCGGCGGTGACGCCCTTGGAACGCGCCAGGCGGGCCTGCCCGGCTATAAACTGGCCGACCCGGTCGAGCACGAACACCTGCTGCACATGGCCCATCGCGACGCCGCGGTCCTGCTCTCGCGCGATCCTAAACTGGAGACGCCGCGCGGCCAGGCCATCCGGCTGCTGCTACGGCTGTTCGAGCGAACCGCCGCGATGCGCACGTTGGCCGCCGGGTAGACGGAGCGGCGACCCTCGGCGCCAAGCCGGACGCTCACCGCCAGAATGTGGCCGATGCCCTATTCGTGCAGTAACGCGAAGTGATCACACCAGCCATTGCGCGAAACTGGCTCAGTGAGAATCCCGCAGGTGCTCGGCTCCTTGAAATACTGGCAAAAGAGGCACTTCTGCCAGTCGTTCGGCGCGGCCTGGTAATGCACCGCTTCCGGGGTGAACTTCGCCGGAGGTACCTGCTCCGTCGCTCGGTTTTCCACCGGATCACCCTCCCCAGCTCGGGCTGAGCCGACAGCGACGCCGCCGCCGCCAAGAACAGCAAATGCCGCCTTCATGATCCGCCGCCGCGTGGTATATTGCTTATGTAGTGTCGGCATTTGAAAACGACCCCCCAGCAGCATGACCGCCCCAAGGGGAACGTCCCCCAAGAGCGTAAGTCATAGTCTACCAAGTGACAGACCACTTCAACCTGCACAGTCAGGGCGAAGTGGTCTGATCAGTTGAGCTCACCCCAACCATAGCTGGTGGCGATGGACGTCCAGTCGGTGCCCCAGGCTTGACCGGGCGTATTTCCGGGAAAGATTGCCGACATTCCCAAAAGACCATTAGTCAGGCGTCCTCATTATGTGCTGCGATCCCGATCGCTGTCGGCTGCGCAAGTCATGGAATTCGTGGGCACGAACCCGACGATTGGGGCGGCGCGTTAATCTGTCTGAATGTTTCTTAAGGGTGTCATATCTATGTAATACAATAACGCAACAAACATCCCTCCAATCTGTCTCCATTCTCGCGGCTTGCTCTCGTCAATTTTAAACTCGCAATCGTGCTGGCGCTGCGGCGTGTCTTGGGCGCCACCGTGAGCAGTTAGAAGGCCAGGCACTGCTGGACTTGCACCGACACGTCTCTTCAAACCGCACAGTTTATTTCCGCGGCCCAGATCGAGTTGGCAATCCCTCCGGCAAGACGGTCACTCCGAGAAAGCCTATTGAATGATATCGGTGTCCCGCCAGATCGGTCGATACGACTCGGTCAGAATTGGCAAGCTCATGCTGTGATGCACCTGCACATCGACGACGTCCGAGCCTTTGCCGACCCCTGGGCATCCCGAGTGTCGCCGGTCGTCGCGTTAACGCTGCCTTAGGCAAAGGCACCAGAGCGTGCGGCGCGCCGACCGTGGCTCTTGCTCTTGTAGTCTCGGCATCGTGAAAAAGAACCCTCCGGACAAATCTCACGACGACTGCCTTCGGATGCTAACTAAAAACTGATCTCCCGCCGGTCGACCAGTGAAACGGGTCTCGAGGAGAGGCGTTTCAGCGTACACAGTATTTGGTGCGCAACATGAAACCCTTATTTGCACTGGCCGCTGGCGCGCTTCTGGCGGCTTCGCTCAGCCCGTCTGCAATCGCCCAGACCGTCCCACAACTTGCCTACGTCCAGCCACTGTCTCCCGCCGCGGTGCAGGCGGTTCAGGATCACTTGCGCCACGCCGGCGCCTATAATGGGGGCGTCGATGGGGTATGGGGACCAGACAGTCTCTCAGCGTTGCAGCAATTCCAGGCCGGCCACCAGTTGCAGGTGACCGGCCAGTTGAACCAGGCGACGGTCACGGCACTCGGCCTTGACCCAGAGGCCTTCCTGGGTACCCAGCAAGCGGCTCTTCCGCCGCCAATACCCTCACCGGACACGCTCCAGCCATCTTCGGTCCGAGCCGTCCAGGACCGTCTTCGCAGTCTGGGCTTCTACACAGGTGGCGTCGACGGAGTCTGGGGTCAGAGCACACAAGGTGCTATCGCCCAGTTCCAACAGAATCGAGGCCTGCAGCCAAATGGGCAGCTCACGCCCGCCACGGTCAGGTCCATGGGACTTTCCCCGGATTCGCTTGCCTACAGGTAGATCACCCTCGACGCACACTCTCAAGTAGGTCGGCAATCTGTGGAGCTACCTGCTCGGTCACGAGGTCGTCCGCGGTATGATCGGTCCTATGTGGAGCAAGTAGCAGAACGTTGATGCGCGGCTCGCCGAACGTCCAACGCGGCGAGAAATCGCGCTGTTCAATGAGTGCGGCAAGCTAATCCAGGGGCATACCTGCACTCTTGACGCCGGGGGCCATCCGCGATTCCCGTCCGCATCGCGAGTGCCGCACCGGACCACCCTGATCCATCGTCACACGCGTCCCCACACTCCCGGAAAGTGGCGACCGACGCCGCGTGATGTTCGATCTCTAGCCTCTGTTCACGACTTCGAACCGCACATGCATCCTCGGTATATGCATATCGTGCCCATCGCCCCTGACATCGACCCCTCCCTGGCCATCCGAGAAGGCGACATAAGGCGCATTTTCTCGCCCGGGACGCTGACCGCCGGCCGTTCCTACGAGCAGCGCGGGCGCGTCCAGGACCTGGAGATCGGCGCGCGCGGCGCCATCATAACCGCGACGACTCAGGGCACCAGCCCGGATCCCTACGTCCAAAGCCTGAAAGTCAGCCACTCTCCCAACAACGGCATCCGCATCACGGGAGCCTGCTCCTGCCCGACAGGCCGAGGCTGCAAGCACCTAGCGGCAGTGCTGATCGCCGCCCAGCGCAAGGAACTGCAGGTTCCGCGCCAGCAGAAAACACTGCTCCAGCAGACCTCCAAAGCCTCTGAAGCGACGGCGCTTCCGGCGCAGATCCAAAGCTGGCTCGCCGATTTCGACCGTGATGAGGAGGAACTGACCGAGGACTACCCCGCCTCGATTCGAACCCGCGTATTCTATGTTCTGGATGCCGCATCGCAATCGACCGGCGTGCCTCCGTTGCGGATCGACGTGATGACCGTGGCACTGCGCCGAGACAACAGTGTCGGCACGATCAAGCGATACACAACGCAGCAGATCCGAACGCCGGCGAAGTATCTCCGGCCGTCCGATCTGATCATTTTGACGCGGCTGTACCGCCGCACCAGCTATTCGGGGCCACAGGCCGACGATGACCCTGTCGACACGCTGCGCCGAATCCTCGAAACGGGTCGCGCACGATGGGGGACCACCGAAGGCCCGCAGCTGTCCGAAGGTCCGGAGCGCCAGGGACAGATTGCTTGGATCACCAAACCGGACGCCTCGCAGCAAGCCGCCCTGGCATTGGACGAGGGCCTGATCGGGGTTCGCCTCCCGGCCCCCTGGTATGTCGATCCCGCCGGTGGCCGCATGGGTCCGGTCAGCCTCGACCTGCCGCAACGCACCGTGACCAGGCTGCTCAATGCACCCTCTATTCCGCCGGAAGCAGCGGCCGAGGTCAGGACACAGCTGTCCCGGTGGATGCCCGCGTCCAAAGTGCCCGTCCCGGCGGAGATGCAGCTGCCGGAACTGATCCAGGAAACGATGCGTCCGCATCTGCGCCTGGTCAGCGGCACCTTACCCAGCGACCCAAGCTACGGCCGAGGCTCCGCCAAAGTGCTCGGACGGGGCCTTTACGCCGTCCCGTTGGCGCGCCTGTCCTACGAGTACGGACCCTTTACTCTCCCGCGCAGTCGCAAGCCGCTCCCACGCATCACGGTTCGCGATGGCACCCTTTACGAGGTCGAACGCGATCGCGCCGGCGAGGCGAGGGCCCTGGCCGAATTGACGGCGCTGGGCCTTGAATCGGTGCACGAGGTGGTGCCGGTCTATTACCAGCACGCTCACACCGATGATTTCGCCCTGCGCGAGTCAGGCCAGAACCCCAACTGGCTGCAAATCGTGACCCAGGAACTCCCACGGTTGGGCCGCGCTGGCTGGGCGATCGAGGTTGATAACGATTTCCCGGTGCAGGTCCTCTCCGCCGACGCGGAAATCCAGGCCGAGCTGGTGGAAGGTTCCGGCATCGACTGGCTGGAACTGCATCTAGGCGTGACGGTGGATGGCGAGCAGGTCGACCTCGTCCCCGCACTGGTCCGCCTGATCGCCCGCCCGGAAGCCGCCGCGCTGGTCGAGGGACCGGACGACAAACCCTTCGTCCTGACGCTCCTGGATGGCCGCCTCCTGTCGCTCCCGATGTCACGTATCCGACCGACTCTGCAGGCGCTGCTGGAACTTTGGACAACCGGCGGGATCGACGAGGATACCGCCAAGATCGGCTTCAGCCGCCTGGATGCGGCCGACCTCGCGAGGCTGGAGCAGCGCACCGGTTTGGTCTGGCGCGGCGGTGAGGCTTTGCGAGACCTCGGACGTGCGCTGCGTGAGTCCGGTGGAATTCCCAAGGCCATTGTGCCGACGTCGTTTCTGGCGACGCTGCGCCCTTACCAGGGCCAAGGTGTCGATTGGCTCCAGTTCCTGGGATCGGCGGGGCTGGGAGGAGTCCTCGCCGACGATATGGGTCTCGGCAAGACAGTACAGACCCTGGCGCACCTGGTGATCGAAAAGGCCGCGGGGCGACTGGACCGGCCATCGCTGATCGTGTGTCCGACCAGTCTGATCCCGAACTGGACGGCGGAGGCGCATCGTTTCGCGCCGCAATTGTCATTGCTCGCACTGCACGGCGCCACGCGAAAGGCCTGTTTCGCCGCCATCCCGAAGTATGATCTCGTACTGTCTACGTATCCATTGCTGACCCGCGACGCAGATACCTTGCTCGCCCAGGATTGGCACGCCGTCATCCTGGACGAAGCCCAGTCGATCAAGAACCCCAACGCCGAAACAACCCGCCACGCGTTGCGCCTGAAGGCCAGGCAGCGGCTATGCCTGTCGGGAACACCGTTGCAGAACCATCTAGGCGAGTTGTGGTCGCTGTTCGACTTCCTGGCCCCCGGCTTTCTCGGCGGCCAGAAGTCGTTCAAGTCGCGCTACCGGATCCCGATCGAGAAACACGGCGATACCGAACGCCAAGACCTTCTCATTCGCCGGATCCGCCCCTTCATGCTGCGCCGGACGAAAGAGGAGGTCATTTCCGAACTGCCGCCGAAGACGGAAATCGTCGAGCCGGTCGAGATGGAAACTACCCAGCGCGCGATCTACGAAGCGATCCGCCTATCGATGCACGCGAAGGTGCAGGCCGCGATTGCTTCCAAGGGCCTCGCTCGATCCGGCATCGTGATCCTGGACGCACTGCTGAAGATGCGTCAGGCCTGCTGTGACCCACGGTTGCTGAAACTGAAGACTGTAGCAAGATCCAAGGCCGGTTCAGCGAAATTGGACCGCCTGATGGACATGCTCGATATCATGTTCGCTGAGGGCCGCCGCGTCCTGCTATTCTCGCAGTTCACAGAAATGCTGGCTTTGATCGAGGATCGACTGCATGAAGAGAAGGTCAAATTCGTCAAGCTGACTGGCGATACCAAAGACCGCGCCACGCCGGTCAGGAAATTCCAGGGCGGCGACGTGCCGCTGTTCTTGATAAGCCTGAAGGCCGGCGGCGTCGGGTTGAACCTGACCGCCGCGGACACAGTCATTCATTACGATCCCTGGTGGAACCCGGCCGTCGAGGATCAGGCCACCGATCGCGCCCACCGCATCGGGCAGACCAAGAAAGTCTTCGTGCACCGCCTCGTCACGTTGGCAACCATTGAAGAAAAGATGGAGGTGCTGAAAGAAAAAAAGCGCGCCATTGTCGCCAGCGTCATGGACGCCGAACACAGCGGCGCGCTGACATTGACCGAGGCGGACGTCGAAGACCTGTTCGCCCCGCCGGCCTGATTTCGCCGCCGGCATCTTAACCGTTCGTTAACATTCAACCGGCTACCGTTGCGGCGAACAGTTAGGAACGGAACGAGCGTGGACCCGATAGACCATCCGGCCAACCTGTTCGCATTGGGTAACGCACTGTTTGAACGCGGGCAAACGGTGACGGCGATCGAGGTCTTCCAACGCTGTCTCGCCCTAGCGCCAAACCACGCGGCGGCCGCTTATAATCTGGGAAACGCCCTGCGCCAGGCCGGCAAACCGGTCGACGCGATTCACGCGTTCCTCCGCTGCCTTCGGTTAGTCCCGGATTTCGGGCCTGCCTATGTCAACCTCGCCGATACTTTGCGGCATCTTGGAATGCTCGAACAAGCGCGGGTGATGGCAGATCTTGGTATGCAGCATGTGCCGGATCTGCCGGAGGCGAAGATTTACCTCGCGAACGTGCTCTATGACGACGCCGAGTAGGAAGCCGCAGCCGCGCGCTATACCCAGGTCTTGGCGCGGCTACCCGGCCACGCCGGCGCGGTGAGGCAATCTCGGGAACACGCTGCGCGCCATGGGACGTCTCCCCGAAGCTTTGGCTGCGCACGACCGCGCTGTCACCGCCGCCCCGATGCATTTTCGTTTCGATATAGCTATGAAAAGCTTGCCGCGGGCGACTTTCTGCGCGGCTGGGACGAGTTCGAATGGCGCTGGCAGAACCCGGAAAACAGGCCTCGGGGCTTCGGCGAGCCATGGTGCGGCGAGGCCATCGCCGGCCGCACCATTTTGCTGCATGCCGAGCAGGGCCTCGGCGATACCCTGCAGTTCGTTCGCTACGCACCGATGGTGGCGGCACGAGACTGCCGCGTCCTGCTGGCGGTTCAGCCGGCCCTCATGCGATTGCTGCAGGCCTTGCCGGGCGTGGTCGAGGTCATCGCGAGAGGCGACACCCTGCCACCGTTCGACGTGCATTGTCCCCCTGCTAAGCCTGCCACGTGCGTTCGCCATAAGGCTGGAGACGATCCCAGCCGAGGTTCCCTATCTGCGCGCCGACCCGGCGGCGGCGGCCGCATGGCAGACGAAATTGCCCGACAACGGCAAAGTCCGCGTCGGTTGGTGTGGTCGGGCTCACCGCATAACGACAACGCGGGCGCGCATAAGGTCGATCGGCGCCGCTCCATCCCGCTTGCCGAATTTGCCCCGCTCGGCGACCTTCCGGGTGTGAATCTGGTCTCCCTGTAAAAGTATGATCCGGAGCACGCGTGGACACCGCCACCCGGCCTGCCGCTGATCGACCTGATGGCGGATGTGGCCGATTTCTCGGACACCGCCGCGCTGGTCGCCAATTTTAATCTGGTATTGCGGTCGATACGTCGGTGGCCCACCTCGCCGGTGGCCTAGGTAAACCCGTGTGTCTGCTGTCACGCTATGACGCTTGCTCGCGATGGCTGCATCGCCGCAAGGACAGCCCTTGGTACCCGACAATGCGAATTTACCGGCAGGAGCGCCCGCATAACTGGTCGGCTGTCATCGCGTGCGTTCACCACGATCTGGGCGCACTCGCGGGCAAGGCCGCAAAGGCCCCAGCGGCTTAAACGGAATCGTCTCCGCCTCGGAACGCACCCGCTAAGCCGCGAGCGTCTCCACGATATCTGCCAGCGGCGGCACCCGTGCCGAAGGCCCAACCGTGGCCAGTGTCGGAGCCGCTCGGAAATGCCGTGCCGCCGCCCGCCGAATATCCGCCTCCGTCACGGCGTTGATCTTCGCAAGCACTTCCTCCGTCGGGATCACCCGCCCGAACGTCTGAATCTGCCTCGCCAACTGCTCGCACCGGCTGCCGGTGCTTTCCTGCGACATCAGCAAACTCGCCTTCAACTGTGCCCGCGCTCGGCTGAGTTCGGGCTGCGTGATCTCCACCTGCACCTTACCCAGTTCCGCGAGCACCACCGGCATCAGTTCCGCCGCCTCGCTTTCGCCTGTGCCGGCATAAATGCCGAACAGTCCGCCATCCTTGAACGGCGCCGAGAACGAGTAGATAGAATACACTAGCCCGCGCTTTTCCCGGATTTCCTGGAACAACCGAGACGACATGCCGCCGCCCAGCAAAGTCGACAGCAGCACCGTCGGATAATAGTCCGCATCGCTGTACCCGACCGACGGGAACCCGAGCACCACGTGCACCTGATCGAGGTCCCGCTCCTCCCGAAATTCACCCCCCTGATACGTCGCGTCATCAAATGGCGGAGCCGCACGGCCCGGCAAATCACCGAAATGCTTTTGCACCAGAGCGAGCACATCCTCGTGCCGCAGCTTGCCCGTCGCCGCCACCACGACGTTGCTGTTGGTGTAGTTGCGTCCCATATAGCCGGTCAGCACCGAGCGAGGCATCCCACGGATCGTCTCCTCCGACCCCAGCACGGCTCGCCCGAGCGCCTGAGCCGGAAACGCCGTGGTCTGGAAATGGTCGAAGATGATGTCGTCAGGCGTGTCGTTGGCCTGCCCGATCTCTTGCAGGATCACGCCACGTTCGCGCTCGAGTTCTTCGGGCTCGAACACGGAGTGGGTCAGAATGTCACCGATGATGTCGAACCCGAGTGCGGTGTCTTCCTTCAACATCTTGACGTAATAGGCGGTCTGCTCCCGCGCCGTATAAGCGTTGATATGGCCGCCGACAGCCTCGACCTCCTCGGCAATGGCGGCGGCACTGCGCGTTGTCGTGCCCTTGAACGCCATATGCTCCAGAAAGTGGGAAACGCCGTTCTCCTCCTCGGTCTCGTTGCGCGAGCCAGAGGCGACATAGGCCCCGATTGAGATCGTCTCGACCCGATCCATCCGTTCAGTGACGACCGTCAGGCCAGACGGCAGGCGAGTCAGTTGGATCGGTTCGTCCATGGTCGCGCGTTCTCTTCCAGAAGGTTAGCCACTCCATATGGCGTCGACGCAGCCGGTGCAACAAGGAGTGTGCAGGCGTTGCCCGCGCGATCTCCGCACAATGCGCGTTAAGTGGCACACCGGCTTCCCCTTGCACGAGAACCCGCCCGTCCTACCCCACATTGGACGGTCCCTGGATCACTGCGACAGGGTGCCGCTTCAAGGCGTAGTGCCAGGACGTCCCTCGGACGTTTGTTCAAAGTTGGTTTCCGGGATAGAAAGTCCAAACCGGAGAGAGGATACCCGATGACAACGGCCATTGGCTATCACGCGCATGTCTATTTCGACCCCACCACCCGACCCGTCGCCGAACGCCTGCGAGACGCGATCGTCAGCCGGTTCGCCGTCAGGCCCGGCGGTTTCAGCGACGAGCCAAGAGGTCCTCACCCGATCTCCCAATTCAACGTCATGTTCCACACTGAAGAGTTCCAGCGTATCGTCCCATGGCTTATGTTCAACCGTGAGGGCCTCGCCATTCTTGTTCATCCCCTGACCGATGACATGGTTGATGACCATACTGTCTACGCCCTGTGGCTTGGTACATCCGATCGAGTTGAAACTCGACACGATGCGGCGCACTGGCTACCCCGCCGCGCTGCTGCCAACCGCGTAGGCCCGACGAAGGCAATCGGCGCCCTTTCGCACTCTCCGTCTGCATAGTACGCGCTGCACCAAATAGTACGCGCTGCTCCAACCGGGTGAGTGAACGGATGGCGAGGAACTGAAAAACGCCGGTTGCCAGCCGTGATTCCCGCTCCCATGCTTCCGGGATGTTGGTCGTCTCCGAAGGGGGTATCGGATGTCCTTAAGCCGGCGCGCGGTGATCACATCCACCCTCGCGATCGCGGCCGCCGGAGAAGGTCATGCGCCAGCCTCTGGCGACGAGTCGCCGGCGACGACCCTGCAACTACAGCGACGCACTATCGAGGTAAACGGTAGATCAGCCTCGGTCTGTGGCATTCGCCAGCCGAACGGAACTGCTGGAATAACCACAAGTGTTGGCAATAAATTCCGCGTACGCGTCGAGAACCAGATCGATGTGCCAAGCCTGATCCACTGGCACGGTATGACACCGCCGTGGCAGCAAGACGGAGTGCCCGGGATCTCGGGTCCCCCTATACCGCCAGGCGAAAGCGCCGATTACGACTTCCCGCTGCGGTTCGGCGGCACATTCTGGATGCACTCGCATGAAGGCCTCCAGGAACAGCTCCTGATGACGGCCCCCCTGATCATCCACGATGGGCGCGACGAGCCGGGCCAGCAAGAGGTCGTGCTGATGCTGCACGACTTCAGCTTCACTCCGCCGGAGCAGATCTACGCGGCCTTGACGAAGCCGCACACTATGGCCGGCATGGGAGGTAAGTCCTCCGCCAAGGCGATGTCCGGCATGGCCATGCAAGCCAAACCGGACGCAAGCGCCGCACCCGATCTGAACGACGTCACTTATGATGCCTTCCTCGCCAACGACCGCACCCTCGCCGATCCGGAAGTAATCAAGGTGGAGCCGGGCCGGCGCGTACTCTTACGTGTTATCAACGGCTCGTCGATGAGCAATTTCCATTTGGACCTGGGCGCCCTCAACGGCGAGCTGATCGCGGTCGATGGCTTCCGGGTCCAACCGATGATCGCGCGCCGCTTCCCGATCGCCGTGGCCCAGCGGCTGGACATCCGGGTTGCGATCCCCAGCGATGCGACAGCCCATCCAGTGCTCGCCATTCTGGAGGGCACCCCCAGGCAGACCGGCATCGTGCTGGTAGTCGGCGACGGAACGGTTTCGCGTATCCCGGATATGGCCGCGCAGCCATCTCCTGCCCTGTCTCTGGATCTGGAGCGCAGCCTGCGAGCGGTCGATCCCCTCCCTCCGCGTAAGGTGGACCGCGTCCACACAATCAACCTGACCGGTGACATGGCGAGTTACGTCTGGTCGATCAATGATGTACCGTGGACCAAGGACGCGCCACCGCTTCCCGTCGCCGAGGGCGAGCGGGTGGAACTGGTCATCGTGAACAAGAACCCAATGCCGCATCCGATGCACCTGCATGGCCATGAATTCCAGGTCGTCGAAATCGACGGCCATCGCTTCGCTGGAGCGGTGCGCGACACGGTCCTGGTGAGACCCGGCGGGCGTGTCGTTGTCGTATTTGACGCCAACAACCCGGGATGGTGGGCGTTCCACTGCCATCTGCTGTATCATCTCGCGGCAGGAATGTTCACCACCTTCCGTTACGTCTGATTCCTGGGAGGCACGAACGCGCGCCGGACAGTCCCCGGATTCGTCCAAAGGGACTGGTTGGTACACTCGGTAACAGCAGATAAAGCGAAAACGAGCACGCGGTGCCGTGTCCTCACGCCCCGCGAAGGCATGCGCATCGCGCCGCAGCGGCACTTGCCCTGGCGCGCGAGAACCGGACCGGGCCAGACAGTCCTTTACCCCTATCTCGCCACGACCAGCGACAACCGTCCTCTCGACATACGGAGGACCGCCAGGCAGCCCTCCGTTGATCCCATCGCCCATCCGGTGGTATCTCTCTCCGCCGCGCTCGGGCCAGGGAGATTGCCATGCCGCAACTCATCGTCGCCGCGCTCGTCTGGATCGCCATCCATCTCGGCCTTGCCGGCACCGCACTTCGTGACGTCGTTGTCCGCCGCGTCGGTGACCAAACCTTCCGCGGGCTTTTCTCCGTTCTGTCGATCGCCGCGCTGATTTTCCTCGTGTGGGCCTGGAGCGCGTCAACCACCACGCTGCTGTGGGTCGCCCCCGACTGGCTGCGCTGGATCCTGGCTCTCGCCATGTTGCCGGCACTCGTCTTGTTCGTCGCCTCGGTGAGCGGACGCAACCCCACCATGATCGGCCCGGGCGAGACTGTGGCGCAACCACCCCGTGGCATCATCCGCGTCACCCGGCATCCGATGCTGTGGTCGTTCGCCATCTGGGGCGCCGTGCACATCCTCGGCAACGGCGACACCGCGTCAGTCCTGTTCTTTGGCGCTTTCCTGGTCACAGCGTTGGCCGGTATGCCGTCGATCGACGCCAAGCTGGCGCGCCGCGATCTGAACGCGTGGCAGGCCTTGTCGGCGGCGACATCGATCGTGCCGTTCGTGGCCATCGCCCAAGGCCGCAACCAATTCGTGCTGAACGAGGTAGGCTGGCTGAACCCGGCGATTGGCCTGCTCGCCTGGATCGTCATCCTGGCGGCCCACCCGTGGCTGTTCGGCGTGTCACCCGTCCCAATGTGACGGTCTCAAACCTCCCCCGAGCCAGCCATCCGCACACACTTCCACATCACCGACGGCAGCGCCGCCTCTTCCAATGCGTCCAGCGGATGCACGAACCCCTCCGCCTCGATCACCGGCACTCGGCAGGCCAGCAGATCGATAATCAGCTCGAAATGGGTGAAGCCATGGCGCACTTGCCCCATGCCGCGCCAGTCCAATCCAAGCCGGGCCACTCTCATCGGCGCAACGGACAACGCCTCCCCTACGGTCCAAGGCTCATCCCGCCACGCCGTCCCCGGCAGTTCTGTCATCCCACCCAGCAGACCCTTATAGGGCCGCGTGCGCAGCAACACGCGTCCCTGCCCGTCGGTCAGCCAAAAATGCACCCCAAAGCGAACCGGCCGATCCTTCTTCGACGCCTTGCGTGGCAGCGACGCCTGAACCCCCAGCCGCCTGGCGCCACACGCCTCGACCCAAGGACAAACCGCACACCCCGGCGCCGCCGGCGTACAGACCCCCGCGCCTAGATCAAACAGCGCCTGAGCAAAGTCACTTGGTCTGGCCCGCGCCGCCGGATCCGCGCCCAACCAGCCAGCCGCTTCCCGGATCGCCGGTTTAGCCGCCGGCAAAGGCGTGTCGATCGCGAACATGCGCGACACCACCCGCTCCACGTTCCCGTCCACGGGCACGACAGGCAACCCAAACGCAATCGCCCCAATGGCCGCCGCGGTATAGCCCCCGATGCCCGGCAGCGCCTGCAAACCCGCAAGATCGGCCGGAAACCCACCCAAACCGGCAACCGCTTGTGCGCACGCATGCAGGTTCCGAGCGCGCGCGTAATAGCCGAGGCCAGCCCAAGCCGACATCACTGCATCCAATGGAGCGGCCGCCAGCGACTGAACCGCCGGGAACCGGATTACGAACCGCTCATAGTAGGGTATGACTGCGGTTACCGTTGTCTGCTGTAGCATGATTTCGCTCAGCCAGACGCGATACGGATCAGCAGGCTCGCCCGGCTCCGCCCGCCACGGCAGCCGTCGCCGATGACGGTCGTACCAACGCAACAAATCGCTGGCGGAGGCGATGGGGACAAAGGCAGTGGGCGACGACGACACACAAGATGATATCGCCGGACCCGGTAGATTCGTCTACGGGCCACGGCCGCTCGGCAGCCTCGTCCCCGACATCACGCGCCGGACATATCGAAAGCACAATCCTGCCTCGGCACAGATCGTCGCGGACTGGGAGATCATCGTCGGGCCCAAGGTTGCCTCCATGACCGTGCCGCGGCGCCTTGATCGCGGTGTGCTGACCATCGCCTGCGCCGGGCCGGCGGCCATGGACCTGCACTACATGGGTGTCGAGGTGATCAATCGGATCAACACCCACCTCGGCGGCCAACCGGTCCATTCGCTGAAGTTTACCCAGATCGGAATGCCGAAGCAGCCGCCACCCCCCCAGTTCGCGCCTCCCGAGGCAACCCTGGAAGCCGAGGCAGCCGTCACGGACCTGCCCGACGGTGACCTCAAATCCGCCCTCACCGCGCTCGGCCGGGTGGTCATTGGCCGAAGTAAGAACTTAAAACGACGCTTGAAGAAGTTGTAATATCAGATAATGAGGTCTCCATGACGTTCTCTCGCCGCTCCATGCTTACTGTCGTGCCAGCCGCTTTCGTCACTGGTGCCCTCACGTTGTGGGCCCCATCGGCATGCGCCGACGACAACGACCCAAGGGCCGAACGTTTCGTCGGCAAGCGCGATGCCAAGGTAACGGTCGGCGAATACTTTTCGCTCACCTGCACCCATTGCGCCGCCTTCGCCGCCGGCACCTTCCTTGAGATAAAGAAAAACCTGATCGACAGCGGCGCCGTTCGTTGGGTGTTCCACGACTTCCCGCTGGATCAGGTCGCGCTCACCGCGTCCTTGGTCGCCCGCTATCTGCCCGTCGATCGCTACGAACCGTTCGTCAACGCCTTGTTCGCCACTCAGAATCGCTGGGCATTCGCCCGCGGCAGCGACCCAACCGAGGAACTTTGGAAGATCGCCGGTCTCGCCGGCATGAGCCGGGCCACCTTCGACAAGGCGATCGGCGACAAGGGTCTGCGCGACTGGATCATTCAGCAGCAGAAAGCGGATTCGGACGAGTGGAAGATCGACTCGACTCCGAGCTTCGTGATCAACAATCAGAAATACGCTGGGGAAATGACCTACGAGGCATTTCGAAAACTCGTCCCCGCATAACGTCTGTAGGAGTAGCCATTGCCGGTCAGCTTCCGCCGCCTTCGCATCTCCGGGTTCAAGAGTTTCGCTGAACCCACGAGCGTGGAGATCCTGCCCGGACTGACCGGAATCGTCGGACCTAACGGCTGCGGCAAGTCCAATGTCGTCGAGGCGCTGCGTTGGGCGATGGGCGAAAGCAGCGCACGAAACCTGCGCGGCGGCGAAATGGAGGACGTTATCTTCGCCGGAACCGCCGGCCGAGCATCGCGAAATATCGCCGAGGTCACGCTGTTCCTGGACGAAGCCGAGGGCCGTGCTCCGCCACCCTTCCACGAGCAACATGAACTCGAAATCGCCCGCCGGATCGAGCGCGGCAGCGGCTCCGCCTACCGCATCAACGGCAAGGAGGCGCGCGCCCGGGACGTGCAGACGCTGTTCGCGGATCTCGCCTCAGGGTCGCGCGCGTCCGCTATGGTCAGTCAGGGCCGTGTCGGTGCTCTCGTCGGCGCCAGGCCGGAGGAGCGCCGCTCGGTCCTGGAGGAAGCCGCCAACATCACCGGCCTGCACGCGCGCCGACATGAGGCGGAACTGAAGCTGCGCGCGGCCGAGGCCAATCTGGCCCGCGCCGAGGACCTCCGCGCCCAACTGGAGAGCCAACTCAGCAGCCTCAAGCGCCAGGCCCGTCAGGCCAGCCGCTACCGCAACATCTCCGGCGCGATCCGGGCAGCGGAGGCAGAGCTTCTGTCGCTGCAGCGCGCCCGCGTGGAGCAGGTTCGCGCGCAGGCCGCCGCCACCCTGCATGATGCGGAAATGGCCGTGGCTGCCGCAACGGACGCCGCAGCGGCCGCTACCGCCTACGCCGCCGAGGCAACCGCCACGCTGCCCCCGCTGCGGGAAACCGAATCGAACACCCGCACCGTTTTGGAACGTCATCGCGTTTCGCAGGAGCAGATCGCCGGTGAGGAGCAGGCCGCGCGCGTCGCCTTGGGCGAAGCACAGCGGCGAATTGTCCAACTGCGGCAGGATTTGGCGCATGCCGACCAGTTGCAGCGCGATGCCGCTGCCGCCGACCAACGTCTGGCGGCGGAAGAAGCCACCCTGGCCGAGGCTGACCACGGCCACGGCGAGCGCTCAGCGGCGGCGGAGGCAGCCACCATCGCCGCCGCCGATGCCGTGCGGGTCGCCGAAGCCGAGGCCAACCGCGCGACCGAGGCCGCCGCCGAAGCCAACGCCCGCGCCCAGGCTGCCGCACAGCTTCTGGCGCAGTCGGAACACCGGTCCAACCGCCTTAACGAACAAGTCCGAACGCTCGGGCAGGAGCGGGAAAACGTCGCCGCCCAGCAGGTCGATCCCGCGGTGATCGCCCGGGCAACCGAGCAGGCATCCGAAGCCGAAGCAGCCGTGGCGGCCGCCCGCACCGCCGTCGAACAGACAGAACACGCGCGTGCCGAGACCGCCGCCGCGCTTGCATCGGCCCGCGAAAAACAGGCGACGGCGAACTCGGTCCGTGACTCGCCTCGCCGCCGAGGCGCAGGCACTCGCCGAAGTGCTGGCCGTCAAAGACGGCGAACGGTGGCCGCCGATGATCAACTCCCTCACCGTCGCCGATGGCCTGGAAGCCGCCCTCGGCGCGGTGCTCGGAGAGGAACTGACCTCCGCCCTCAACCCTGGAGCGGCGCGCCACTGGTGCGAATTGCCACCGTTTGATCCGGTGCCGGCGCTGCCGGAATGTGCCGAACCGCTATCGGCATACGTCCAAGGCCCGCCCGCGTTAGCCCGTTCGCTGTCGCAAATTGGTCTGGTCGAAGATGGGCAGAATGGCAATGACCATCAGTCCAATCTGCATCCAGGCCAGTCATTGGTCTCCCGGTCCGGGGCCATCTGGCGATGGGACGGCTATACCATTCGCGCCGGAACACCGACGCAAGCCACAGTCCGACTGCAGCAGCGCAATCGGTTGACCGCGCTCCGAACCCGGCTCGCAGCCGCGGAACAGGAAGCGGCAACGGCTCGAACCGCTCGTTCAGTAGCCGAAACCGCCTCGCAAGCGGCCGTTACCACGGAGCAGACCGCCCGCAACGACCGCCGGGAATGGGAACAGAAACTCGAACGCGCCCGCACCGGTCTTTCCAGCCTGCGCAATCAGGCCGTCACCGCCACCGCTCGACTGGCCGCCGCCGAGGACCATTTGGCGCGGATCACCGCGGAGCGCGACGAGGCAGTCGCTTCCCTCACGCAGGTCCGCGCCGTCCAGACCGCCCTGCCCGACATCGCTGAATTGCGCGCCGCCGTGGACCAGGCCCGCGCTGCGTTGTCCGCCGTTCGTTCCCGCGAGGCCGCTGCTCGGAGCGAACGCGACTCCCTGGCACGTGAACACACCGCCAGGGTCAACCGCCGCCGGGTCATCGTGGCCGAGCGCAACGGCTGGGCCGAACGCGCCCGGGACGCCGCCGATCGCGTCACCGACCTCGCCGCGCGGGAGTCCGAAGCGGAGTCCGCCCTCAAGACGTTGGAGGCCCGCCCCGCCCAAATTGCCCTGCGACGCGCCGAAGCCCTGGACGCGTTAACGGCCGCCGAAGCCACCCATCGAACCGCGGCCGAGGCCTTGTCCACGGCGTTGACGCAAGCCTCAGAGGCCGACCGAACCGCCCGTGCAGCCGAAGCTACTCTCGCCAGCCGCCGCGAAGACGCGGTTCGGGCGGAGGGCGGACTTCAGCAGGCCAGCCACGCGTGGGGCACCGTCGCCGAACGCATCCTCGAACGGCTGGGCGCGAACCCTGCCCTACCCGATCCCCCGTCCGACCTGTCGCAGGACAGCGAGGACAAGGCCCGGCGCCGCCTGGAACGGCTCCTGAAGGAGCGCGAAGAGATGGGTCTGGTCAACCTGCGCGCCGAGCAGGAAGCCGAAGACGTCGAAAGGCAGATCACTACGATCGAAACCGAGCGCGAGGAACTGACGACGGCGATCGCCAAATTGCGCGGCTCCATCGGTCACCTGAACCGCGAGGGCCGCGAGCGGCTGAACGAGGTCTTCCAAGAGGTCGACAAAAACTTCCAGCAACTCTTTGCCCGAATGTTCGGCGGCGGCCGTGCCCACTTGGCGTTGGTCGGCTCCGATGACCCGCTGGAAGCCGGTCTGGAAATCTACGCCCAGCCCCCCGGCAAAAAGCTGGCAACACTGTCGCTGCTCTCCGGCGGCGAACAGGCCCTGACCGCCTTGTCGCTGATCTTCGCCGTGTTCCGCTGCAACCCCGCCCCCGTCTGCGTCCTTGACGAGGTAGATGCCCCCCTGGACGACGCGAATGTGGAACGCTTCTGCCTGCTATTGGAGGACATGGTCCGCGACACAGGCACTCGCTTCCTCGTGGTCACACACCACCCGCTCACCATGGCGCGAATGGACCGGCTGTACGGCGTGACAATGCAGGAACGCGGCGTGTCGCGCCTGCTGTCGGTCGATCTCGCACGCGCCGCCGACATGATCGATCAACCGCGGATGGCCGCGGAGTGAACCGTCACTCGAATCCGAACAGCGACACGACCTCCTGGCTGACTGACCCATTGCATGCAGCCCGATTTGATCGCACCTTGACGAACGACGCAAAGTCGGCCTCGACGCCGATCGGTACAGGGCGGACTGGGACGGAACTACGATTAGAGAGGATCGCTCTTGCGGATTTCCCGCCATTGCACACGCTGACCGACATCGATCGATTATTTCTAACGGGTACGCGGATCGTCGACGTATCGGTTTTGGCGACACTAGGTCGCTTACGCGTTTTGGGACTGAGGCTAACCCCGGTCAGCAACATCACACCGCTCGCCGCGCTTCAAAACCTCGAAAGCCTGATCCTGTCATTTACCCCCGTCGCGAGCGTTTCGCCCTTGGCAGCGTTGCGCCGGCTGCAAAGTCTTTACCTGACCGGCAGCCTTGTGGCGGATATTGCCCCCCTTGCCGGGCTGACCACTCTGACGCGACTTGACGTAGGTGGCACCGCCGTTGCCGACCTTCGACCGTTGGCCGGATTAACGGAACTCCAGAGTTTGCAATTGTCTGGCACCGGCGTTACTGATCTCACGCCGCTGCGGTCACTCAAGCAACTGCGTGTTCTGGAGTTGGCTGACACTGGCGTCACTAACCTGACGCCTTTGTCGGATCTGACAGCACTGCATCGACTGGACCTCCGCGGCACGTCGGCAACCGATACCTCACCGCTGTCGCGTTTGCCGGATTGCCGGATCATTTCGGCATCAACCTTTCTCCGCCGCCCTTCTGCGGGAAATCGGGCTGATCCCCAGACTTGATCGAAGTCTGCTGGGAGTATCGGCCACGGGGGTTCCCGCCGCGAAGCAGGCCAACCGCGGCGCGCATCTCGTGCTACGCTCGGAGGCGCCGTAAGGAGCAAACATGGAAACGACCGCCCGCGGCAAAAATGGTCCCCGCATCTACCTGGCGGGTCCGATGGTGTTCTATCCAGACCCCGGGAAAACCTTTCACCGCATGAAGGCAATCTGCCGGGACCATGGCTTGATCGGCATCTCGCCGCTCGACAACCAAATAGGTCTTGAGGGAATACTGCCAGACCGAGCCTTGCTCGAAAAGATTGTCCGAGCCGATATCGAACTGATGGATACGCTCGACGGCGGCTTGTTTTGTCTCGACGGTTTCCGGCGTTCGCCTGAAATGGATCCCGGCACGGCGTTTGAGGTCGGCTACATGCGGGCACTGAGAAAGCCGCTCGCCGGTTGGACCAGCGACCCGCGGGACTATCCCGCCAAGCTCGGCGACTACTTTCGGGACACTTTCGGCTTGCCGCTGGTCAATGCCGAGCCGGGCGACAAAGGCGGCACGTCAGGAACGATGCGTGATCCTGACGGCATCCTGGTTCATTCCCAAGGCTGCCTGCAAAACGCCATGATCGACATCGGGATCGCGACCGTTGGAGGGCGGGTATTTGGCCACCCCGACTGGGAGACGGCATTCACCCAGGCAGCCGCGGCCCTCGCTTCCCGCACAGCCTCACCCGCAACGGACCGCCCATAGGATGCGCCCGGTCCAGGGCCCCTCAAGCCAGCCCTTCACTGCATCCCCCGAGCCGATTACCGCGAGTAGAACTCGACCACCAGGTTCGGCTCCATCTGCACCGGATACGGCACGTCCGACAGCTTCGGCGCGCGAGCGAACCGGCCCTTCATCGCCCGGTGATCCACTTCCAGGTACTCCGGCACATCCCGCTCGCTGCTCTGAGTCGCGTCCAGCACAACCGCGAGCTGCTTGGATTTCTCCTTCACCTCGACCGTGTCGTTGTCTTTCACCAGATACGACGGGATGTTCACCCGCCGGCCGTTCACCAGCAGATGCCCGTGGGACACGAACTGACGAGCGGCAAACGGCGTCACTGCGAACTTCAACCGGTAGGTCACCGCGTCCAGCCGCCGCTCCAAAATCTCGATCAGGTTTTCCGAGGTGTCGCCTTTTCGGCGCACCGCTTCCTCATAATATTTGCGGAACTGCTTTTCGCTGATGTTGCCGTAATAGCCCTTCAGCTTCTGCTTCGCCATCAACTGAGTGCCGAAATCGGTCGGCTTCTTACGACGCTGGCCGTGCTGACCCGGTCCATATTCCCGCTTGTTGATAGGCGATTTCGGTCGCCCCCACAGGTTGATCCCCAGGCGGCGGTTGATCTTGTACTTGCTCTCGGCGCGCTTGGTCATCGGCGCGTTGGCCCTTTCGTCTTGTTGTTGCACCGGTAGGCCCATCGGTCGCATACCAATAGGCGGGCGCGGACCACACCAATCGCTGGGGGCCCGTCCACGTTCCCGGCAGTGAAGAGCGGCGCCTATAGTCGCCCCGCCCGTCGCTTGTCAAACGATCCCCCGCTGTTTACCACCCCGACCATGATTACACGCGCCGACATTATCTGGCTTGGCGTCGCCGCCGGCGTCATCGGCAGCCTAGTCGGCGGCATCATGCTGGGCATCGGCATGGACCTGATCGTGAATGGGCAGCCGTGGGGTTGGCTGCTGCTACTACCCGGCGCACCAGTGTCCGCGGTGCCGGGCTGGCTGCTCGCCCGTAAGCTCTGCCGCCAGCTCTGACACCGTGAGCCCGTCGCTTTTCTCGGCGGGGTCCTCCCGCGGTGAGCCAACCGCGGAAGGGCCTGCGAACGAGCGAACCCCCGAATCTATGGGAACAAGCGCTCCCCAGTCTCCGCATCCTCCACGAAGATCGCACTGACCGGACAGTTTTCGGCAGCCTCCAGAATGTTTTCGACGCTGTCACCTTCGGGATTAAATACCTCCGACTGGCGGTTGTCGTTAAGCCGGAACGTCTTTGTTGCGAACGACTCGCACATCGCGTTCCCAACGCAGACCTGAGGGTCTACCCAGACTCGCAGCTTTCGGGCCACTGCAGATCTCCTAATGCAACGTGACCGGCAGGGATTTCAGCGACCGGAAGGTGATGCTGGGTTGATATTCCAGGTCCTCCGTCGTCGTCTGCAGGTTGGGGAAGCGTTCTGCCAAAGCCTTGAACACCTCCTGACCTTCCACACGAGCCAAGGTCGCGCCCAGGCAATGATGAGTTCCCGATCCGAAAGCGACGTGCTGGTTTGGATGCCGGGTGATGTCGAATTCAGTGGGATTGGGGAATGCGTCAGGATCCCGATTGGCGGACGAAATGAACCACCGGATGCGGTCAGATTTGCGCAAAACCTTCCCGCGCATCTCGACGTCTTCCGTCGCAATGCGCTGAATCGATTTGACCGGCGAGTCATAGCGCAGGCACTCCTCGGTCGCCGGTTTTGCCAGCCCGCTCGGGTCGGCTTTGAGCAGGGCCCATTGGTCGGGATGTTGAATGAGGGCCAGCGCGCCGTTGCAAATCAGGTTGATGGTTGTCTCATGACCGGCCAACAGCAACAGGGACGTGTTGACCAGCACCTCATGCCGCGTGAACACGCCCTTTTTCTCGCCGCTCGCCAATACCGAGATGAAATCATCGCCGGGATCGGCCATGCGCTCATCGACCAGCGGCGAGACATAGTCGATCATGCCCCGCATGCCTTCGGTCAGCGGCTTCATCCGATCATACTCGCCGCGACCGATGTACAGCAGCTTCTCAGCCAACTGCCGGACATAGCCCCGCTCTGAGGGCGGCACCCCCATCATCTGCGCGATCACCATCACCGGCAGCGGCGTTGCCAGGTCCCGCATGACGTCCATCTCGCCTTTCTCCTCCGCCGCGTCGAGGAGTTCCTTCACCGCCTCCTGAACAAACGGGCGCCAGGCTTCCATCTGCTTTGGCGTGAAGTAGCTGTGCATCACCCTTCGCATCTCCAGATGCTCGGGGCGATCGTGCTGGATGAACTGGTCGGCCTGGTAATTCTTGACATACTCGTACAGGCCCAGATCAGACTCATCGATCGCCGGATAGGCTGGCCTTGGGTCATTCTTGAAGACTGCGGACGAGAACAGTTCATGATGCCGCGTAAGCCAGACCAGATCGTCATAACGCGTCACGGCCCACAATTCATACTTGTCGTTCCAATGGATCGGATCTTCGTTCCGTAGTCGTCCATAGTAAGTGTACGGATCAGCGATGACATCACGCGTAAACATGTCGGTCTGGATCGGGGTCGCCATTGTCTTCGTGCCTCCTTACTGTCATTTGTTCTGTGCTCGAGATTAAAAACGAGCTTGCTTTAGTTGGTTCACCCTTCGGTATCCGTCGCTGTGCCGACACGGCCCTCGCGCCCTTAATTTGCCGGGCGAGGCTGCTCAATTGCAACCGGACGGGACTACCGCCTCGCAGCGATTCGTCAATGCACGCGCCGCCTCGCCGAAGCGAGAGACAAGCCGAAGAAGCATTGCGAGAAACGCTACGCACCACAGTCGGAGGTTGTCAAATTCCGAGCCGCAAAAACTGCTGTATCGTGATGGGGATCACCTCGAACGAAGAGTTCGCGGCGCACGGTGTGCGATCATAACGTTTGAAACAAGAGCCGGACCATCGGCGGCACTCCAGGACTATGAGGCTGTAATGCCGCCGTCCACCTCATATGCCGCGCCGGTCACATAGCTCGCGCGATCGGAGCACAGCCAAACCACCATCTCCGCGATTTCGCGCGGCTCGCCGAAGCGGCGCATCGGTGTGCGGGCGATAACGGCCTCGCTGCGCGTCTCCCGCACCGGACCGGTCATTCGGGTCACGATGTAGCCCGGGCAAACGGCATTCACGCGGATGCCTTCCTCGGCATATTCCACCGCTGCACTCTTGGTCAGGCCGATAACCCCGTGCTTCGCCGCGACATAGCCGCTGGACGTCCGCAGCCCGAGCAGTCCGGCGATCGAGGCGGTGTTGACGATCGAGCCGCCACCGCCCGCCCGCATCAACGGGATTTCGTGCTTCATACACAGCCAGACGCCCTTCAGATTGACCTCGATCATGCGGTCGAAGGACCTCTCGGACCATTCATGGGTGAGTTGACCGGACGCCTCCACCTGGTGCCCCGCGATTCCGGCATTATTGTAAGCGCAGTCGAGCCGCCCATATGCCGCGATCGTGCCGTCGAGCATCGCCTGCACCTGCGCCGCCACCGTCACGTCGCCCGACAAGGAAATCGCCTGGCCGCCATTGCCATTGATCAGCGCGACCGTTTGCGCGGCGGATTCGGCCTCATAGTCCGCGACCGCGACTCGGGCCCCTTCCCTGGCGAAGGCCAGCGCGGCCTCGCGTCCTATGCCATTGCCGCCGCCGGTGACCAAAGCGACCTTGCCGTTCAATATGCCTGTCATTGGTTTCCTCCTTGTGCGCTTTGGCCAGCATCACGCACCGTCTCCTGATTATCAATCCGCGGCCGCCGCCCCACATTCCTCGAAATGTCACACAACGCCTCTTCCCGCCCAACGCCCTGGCGAAACGTCGTTATTCTCTGCCGCAAATGTGGCAAGAAGCGCGATGGAGGCTTCGGCCGAAAGCGCAAGGAAAGCCTGAAGACCGTACTGCGCCAAACGTTGCGAAACGCCGGGCGGCGCCGCGACATCAGGATTCTCGAAACTTCCTGTATGGGACTTTGTCCAAAGGGCGGAGTGACCGCCCTGAACGCCACTCATCCCGGAACGATCCACGTCATTTCCGTCGGCTCGGAGCCCACCGACGCGCTGCGAACGCTACTTGGCGACGACGTCATCACGGATCGTGATGGCGTCGAAACCGCCTGACTGGCGCCGCCACAGCCGCGCATAGACCCCATCCCGACGCAGCAGCTCCGCATGCGAGCCGGATTCGACGATCCGGCCCTCATCCAGCACGATCAGCCGATCCATCCGCGCGATCGTGGACAGACGGTGGGCGATGGCGATGACGGTGCGGCCTTCCATCAGCGCATCGAGTTGCTCCTGGATCGCCGCCTCAACTTCGGAATCGAGCGCCGACGTCGCCTCGTCCAGGATCAGGATCGGCGCGTCCTTCAGGATGACCCGAGCCAGCGCCACCCGCTGGCGCTGGCCGCCGGAGAGTTTGACGCCGCGCTCTCCCACATGGGCGTCGTAGCCGCGGCGACCGTGCCAGTCCTCCAGCCCCAGGATGAAGTCGTGGGCCTGGGCCTGCTTCGCGGCGGCGATGATCTGCGCGTCCGTCGCCTGAGGCTGGCCGTAGCGGATGTTTTCGCGGATCGACCGGTGCAGCAGGGAGGTATCCTGCGTCACCATCGCGATGTGGCGGCGCAGGCTCTCCTGGGTCACGCCGGCGATGTCCTGCCCGTCGATCAGGATACGGCCGGCGGCGGGGTCGTAGAAATGCAGCAACAGATTGACCAGGGTCGATTTGCCGGCCCCCGAAGGGCCGATCAGACCGACACGCTCGCCCGGAGCGATCGTCAGGTTGATGCCATGCAGCACCGCCGGATAGCGGATGCCGATGGTGTCCCGGACGCGGCCATAGTCGAAATGCAGATTCTCGATGTCGGATTTCGCCGCCGGTCACGTGCAGTTCGACCGCGTCCGGCGGGTCAGGCATCTGCCGCGGCACGTCGATCGAGCGCATGCCATCCTGCACCGTGCCGATATTCTCGAAAATCGAGGTGACACTGCGCGCGACCCAGCCGGCGATATTGTTCAGTTGCCAGGCCAGCGGAATGGCGGTCGCGACCGCGCCGATGGCGATGTGCACCGAGCCGACCATTGCCACAACGCGACCGCGCGCCATCGAAACGATCAGCGTCGCGTTCATCAGGCCGAGCGTGCAGGTGTAGGCCGTGGTCATCCGCGTCTGGTCGCGGAACGCCTCGGTGTGGTCGTCGATGGCGTCCCGCACGAAAGCATCCTCATCGGCCGCGCGGGCGAACAGCTTGACGGTCAGGATGTTGGTGTAGCTGTCAACCACGCGCCCGGTCAGCGTCGAGCGCATCTCCGACACATGCCGGGACCGGTCGCGCAGGCGCGGTACGAAGTAGCGCAGCATGAGCGGCGTAGATCAGAAACCAGACCACCAACGGCAGCGTCAGCCGCCAGTCCAGCCGGCCGAGCAGCAGCATTGCGCTGGTGCCGTAGACGATAATGTACCAGGCGGCATCGAACGCCATGACCAGGCTTTCCCGCAGCGCCGGACCGGTTTGCAGAACCCGGTTCGCGATGCGGCCGGCGAAATCGTTCTGGAAGAAGGTCCAGCTTTGCCGCACCACGTGCCAGTGGTTCTGCCAGCGGATCATATTGGACAGGCCCGGATTGACGATCTGGTTCACCAGGACGTTGTGCGAGATCAGACTGAGCGGCCGCACGACCAGCAGCACTGCCGCCATGCCCAGCAGCGTCGGCCCGCAATCACGAAACAGCGTCTGCGGCGTGTGGGAGGACACCAGACTGACGACCCGGCCGATAAAGGCCGGGATCATCATATCCAGGATCGCGGTCAGGCCGCCGAACACGAACAGCGCGGCAGTCAGGCCGGTCACTTGGCTTATGTAGAACCAGTAGAACCGGACCAGCCCTGCATTGGGCGGCGGGGCCGGTGTTCCGGCGGTTGGGTCGAGCAGAGCTTCGAAGCGGCGCAACATGGGTATCAGCGGTGGTGAACCCTGTTGGCGGCTGCGTCAACCATTCTGTGATCGTTAGATCAAACTGTCATCGGCAAAGCCCGCGTCAAGCCTCCCAGTGAGCCCTGCTCGCACCCCGCTCGGGGTCAGGCCCAGTGGCCACGCACCCAATACGGACCTTCCCAGTGCGGCGGCACCCACACGCGGTGCGGCGGCGGATAGTAGGCCGGCGGTGGCACATAGGCGACCGGCGGAGGTGCGTAGACAGGCGGCGGCGCGTATACGGGCGGTCCGACGACCACGGGCGGAACCTAGACCCCGACGCCGAATCCGCCACGCCACCAGGCGTTGGCGTCGTGCGGCATCGCGGCGACGCCAATCGCGGCCAGCCCTGCAACAGCGGCAACGGCGCCGAGACGCTTCACAACTGACATCCCATACCTCCTCTGGAGATTGTCCTATGGCCTCGGATATAGGCCGTCCCTGTTACGGATCTGTATCTCGATTGTTTCGGATGCCGGCGCGCGAGCGGATGCGGTATCACACGTTCGGGAAGCCGGACACGCCATAGACACGCGCGGCCGTGCCAGAGAAGAGCGCGGCCTTCTCCGCCGCGGAGGCGCCCGCGGCGATGCGTTTGAACGCGTTCCAGGTGACCTGGTAGGAACTCCAGCGCTTCTGCACCGGGAAGTTACTTTCGAACATACAGCGGTCAGCGCCGAACAGTTCGATGCTGGTTTCCAACCATGGGCGCCAGGCGGCGGCGACTTCCTCGGAGGTGGGCGGCATGTCGCGTGAGGCCGTGCCGGCCCCCGGCAGGCGGATCGGCAAGGCGCCCAGCTTGACCGTCACGTTGGGGCGTTTCGCCAGCGCCGCCATGCCCGCCTTCCAGTCCGCGAACACCTGCGCTCGGTCGCCGCCGTAGGGGCCGCCAAGAATGGGGCTACCAACATGGTTCAGCACGATCTGCGTGTGAGGAAACGCGTCCGCCAGCTCACCGACCTCCGGGAGCTGGGGATGATAGACCCATGTATCGAAAACCAGCCCCAGCGCGGCGAGGCCCGCGAAGCCGGCCCGGAACGTGGTGTCGCCCAGCATGCCGGGCCTCGGCACGACCTTATGAATGCGGTCCGAGGCATCCCACGCCGTCGACTGCCGGATGCCCGCGAACCGGCCGCCGCTGGCGATCAGGTGCCTTTCCAGGAGCTCCCGCGCGCGATCGCCGAGCATCAGATCGACCCGCCCAATCATGCGGGCACAAACTCGGGAGGGGCCGAATGCACCGCTGGCGCCCATCGCCGCGATGCCGGTCACGAACTCGGTCTCACCAAGGGATTTTTCGTCTTCCGAACCGGTGGCGCGATACATCGAGTGGCATTCCTCGAATACCGTCGCGATTACATTGTGACCGCTGCTCAGGTCGGCGAGCAGCTCGGTTAGCAGGTAGACGTTTCCCTCACGCACCCACAGATGATGGTGTGGATCGATGATCGGCAACTCCGGCTCCAGCACGGGTTCAACGAGGCGGTCCAGCCATGCTTGATCCACCTGGCCGGCAAAGCGACTGGCGGTCTGAGACATGTTTTCCTCCGGTTGACTGGCCGACCATCCACGACTTCTTGTCTGACCAGCACAAATCGATGATTACGACAGCGAAGACTTACCCTGCGGCAGCCATCGTCTCTGGCGCGGCGAGTTCTCGTAGCCGCGGCGCGACCTCCTTGCCAAACAGCCGGATATTCTCCTTCGCGTCCTGATGGGTCAGATGCCCGCCCTGGCCGAAGAACAGCAGGTGCCCGACGCCGCCCATACGCTGGTTGAACGCTTTCAGTTGGTTGAATACGTCATCCGGCGTACCGGCAAAGACGGTTTCGGTGTCCATGAATTGTTCGACTGTCGCGGTGCGGTGATCGATCTGCACACCGTTCCGATCAGTTATCATTCGATGTGCGCGCGGGCCCGCCTTCAGCATCGCCACGTTAGCTCCGATCGAGTTATACCCAGGCGGATTGGTGAACGGCTCCGCCACCACCGGCGCCGTCCGCACATAGTCCGCGATAATGTCCGCGCGGCGTAGCCCTTCTTCCCGTGTGTCGCCCACGCCGACGATCGCGGCGTAGGCCATGCGGTCGGCCCCTGCGGTCCAACCCAATTCGCGGGCGCGCTTGCGATACGCATCGTACATCGGCTTCGCCAGGCCGCCGGACAGCAGGGTGCCCACGACATGGCCTCTTTCCGCCGCGGCGATGCCGGTATCGACGCTCATGCCGGTCATCCAGATCGGCGGCGTCGGCTGCTGGATTGGCCGGGGCCAGATGTTGACGGCGCGATACTGGTAGAACTCGCCCTCCCACGAGAACGGGCCCGTCGTCGTCGATAGCGCTTTGATGATCAGGTCGTGGGCTTCCCAGTACCGTCGCATCAGCCGGCCAGGGTTGGAATTCGCCGGTGCGATCTCGTACGGCGCGCCTTTCACCAACCCCATTTCGATGCGCCCGCCTGAGAGGCAGTCGAGCCAGGCCATTTCCTCGGCGACGCGCACCGGGTCGGGGCGGTTGGCGATCGGGTTGCCGAGGCTCAGCAGCCGCGCCTTTTTTGTTTCGCGGGCAATGATCGACAGTGCCATCGGCACGGACACAGTCATACAGGTCGCGGTGCTGTGATGCTCATTCACCATGATGTCCAGACCGACCTCGTCGCATAGCGCGAACTCGTCCAGATACCGGTTCAGCAACGTCCCGGCTTCCTGAGGATCCAGATTTTCGCTGGGCAAAATCACCCGCAGCGAGCCGCGGGCGAGGCCTTTTTCCCACGCCGGATGGTAAGCCATTTCGGAGAAATACCAGGTGCGCATAGCGTTGCTCCTAGATCACATCCCGCTCTCTAGCCGGCTGGTGAATGCGCGAACGCACGAGGCAAAGCGATCGGGCTGTTCCCAATGGGGGTAATGACCGGCGTCGCGGAATCGTTTCGATGGTGGCGTTGGGAATTTCCGCTTTCCATGCTTCGCCGTAGGAAGTGGAGACGATGCCGTCCTGCTCGCCCCAGATCAGATGGGTCGGGATGTCTATCCGATGCAGCCAGCGTTTCAGTCGAGGGTTGTGCATGTAAGGCTTCCAGCCAAACACCGCCAAAGCCTCGCGCCCACGGGCGACGCCGGCCAATTCGGTATCCGCCAGCTTGGTATAGTCGATCTCGCCTTTGGCCGGGATCCGCCCAGGCGAGGCGCATGAACTCGGAGCGCGGAATCGCGTGCATATCAACGATATCCCGATCCAGCACGCCGCCGGCCTTGATCCCGAGCGGCGCGGTCAGCAACAGGCCTGAGAAGCGGGCGGTGTTGCGGACGGCCATTTCCGCTGCCACCCAACCGCCGAAGCAGGCGCCGGCCAGCACCGCGTTCTCGAGCTCAAGCTGCGCCGCCAGATCGAGATATAGATAGGCCAGATCATCGACGGTCCCGAGCCAATCGGGCAACGCCGAGCCGCCGAACCCCGGATGATGCGGGGCGAGGACCCGATGGTCGGCGGCCAGTGCGTCGAACCATGGGCGGTCGGCCTGTAGCCCCTCGCCAGGGTGCAGGAACAGGACGGGGCGTCCCTGCCCTTTCTCTTCCACCTCCAGGTTGACGCCGGAGATGGTGACGCTACGGCCCATGCCGGTACCTCATTCGTGCTGCTGGACCGAGCTTACGCCTCGTGCTGCGCAGGGCAAATTCGCGGCGGCATCCTGACCCGGGGACGATCGCACCCAAGTGTGTAGGCGAGGGCCCGGCAAACAGCCTCGTTCGTCGGGCCACGACAAATGTAAAGTCCAGATCACACCAGGCAAGAAGTCAGAACCCGACCCGATCCCCACCCTTCAGCTTCATTATTTCCCGCGCCTCGGCGGGTGTCGCGATCTCCAAGCTCAGATCCTCCAGGATACGCCGGATCTTCGCCACTTGCTCCGCGTTTGACTTGGCGAGCTGGCCTTTTGCCTATGTAAAGACTGTCCTCCAGCCCGACCCGAACGTTGCCGCCATTGATCCCGGCCATTGTTGTGAACGCCATCTGGTGCCGCCCCGCTGCCAGCACCGACCAGACATACTGATCGCCAAACAACCGATCTGCCGTCTCCTTGGCGAACAGTAAATTCCGCGGCTCTGCTCCGATCCCGCCGGTAATCCCGAAGATCGACTGCACGAACAGCGGCGGCTCAACGATGCCGCGATCCAGGCAGTAGGCCAGGTTATACAAGTGGCCGATGTCGTAACATTCGTATTCGAACTTGGTGCCGTGGGCTTTGCCCAGCTTCTCGACGATCCCCTCGATGTCCTTGAAGGTATTGCGAAAGATGAAGTTGTCCGTGGCATCCAGATAGGGCTTCTCCCACGGGAACTTCCAATGCTTGATCCGGTCGCCGGCCCGGGAGATGTTGAAGTTCATGCTGCCCATGTTCAGGCTGCACATCTCCGGCTTCGCCACCAGCGGTGCCGCCAGGCGCTCGTCCAGCGTCATCGTCAGGCCGCCGCCAGTGGTGATGTTGATCACCGCGTCCGTGCTCTGCTTGATGGTCGGCAGAAAGTTCATGAACACCGCCGGATCGGGCGTCGGAGAGCCATCGACCGGATTGCGCGCATGCAGATGAATGATCGCGGCACCTGCTTCCGCCGCCTCGATCGAAGACCGGGCGATCTCCTCCGGGGTGATCGGCAAATAATCCGACATGCTGGGCGTGTGGATGGCGCCGGTGACGGCGCAGCTAATGATGACCTTGGCCATGGCGTTTCCCCTTCGACGACGATGCCGCGGACTTTGCCGCAGCCCGGCCTTAAGGACCAGAGGCAGTCATCGCGGCAGCGTCGCCATCCGTGGATTGGGAAGCTGTTCCGTCAGCAAGTCGATCTGGACCACGCGTCCACCCCAGCCACGCACGAGATCGGCGCCGACCACATCCTCTGCGGCGTGATTGGCGCCCTTGATCAGCACGTCCGGCCGCAGCGCCTCGATCAGCGGCCTCGGGCGAGTCCTCCTCATACAGACACACCTGATCGACGCACGCAAAACTTGCCAGAACGGCCGCCCGGGCAGCTTCGGGCTGGACTGGATGGGGGCTTCCTTTGTGCCGGCGAACGCTGGTATCAGCGTTCAACCCGACGACCAACCGGTCGCACGCGGCCCGGGCCTGCTCCAGCAACTGGATATGACCCTGGTGCAGCAGATCGAAGTAGCCATTGGTGAAGCCGACGCGCCAGCCGCGATGGCGCCAGCGCCCGGCCTGCTCGACAGCCTCCTCGCGGGTGACGATTTTCCGCAGAGCGCTGTGCTGCGGTGTCAGTGCGGCGAGCAGGTCGGCCTCGCGGACAACCGAGGCTCCCACTTTGCCGACGGAAATCCCGGCTGCGAGGTTCGCCAGCCTGACCGCCACCGGCAAGGAAAGCTGCGCCGCCAGGGCCGCCCCAAGCGTCGCGAGGGCGGTGTCACCTGCCCCGGAGGTGTCGAACACATCCGCCGCCTCGGCCGGAAAGTGCTGCGAGCCGTCGGCATCGACCAGGGTCATACCGTCATTACCGAGCGTCACCACGACGGCTCCAAACCCGTGCTCGGATCGCAAGTGCTGGGCGGCGGCGACAATCGCTGCTTCGGTGTCGACCGGCATGCGCGAGGCGGCAGCGAGTTCGTAGCGGTTCGGCATTACCACATCAGCACCGGCGTAGCGTGCGAAGTCGCTGCCGCGCGGGTCGACGATCAACTTGCGGCCGGCCTTGCGCGCGGCGTCCACCAGCCTGGCGGGCACGTCAGCGGACAGAACACCCTTCCCGTAATCTGATAGCACGGTGACACTGGTTGCCGCCATTGCGTCCAACGCGATGCGCAGCAGTCGGTCCGCGAGCTTTGGATGGATCGCATCGGTTTGCTCCCGGTCTGCTCGCAGCAACTGCTGACCGGCAGCGAGCAAGCGGGTCTTCAGCGTGGTGGTGCGGCCGCCCTGCACCAGCAGCCAGGGTTCCACATTCGGCTGGCCGCCGATCAGTCCGGTCAGGTCCGATCCGGCCTGATCGTCGCCGACCACCGAGATGAATGCTGTCGCCGCGCCAAGCGCGGTCAGGTTACGCACGACGTTTCCGGCGCCACCCGGCAGCGCGACCTCCCGCTCGATCGCCAGGATCGGCACTGGCGCTTCCAAACTGATCCGTGTCACCTCACCGTATGTGTAACGGTCCAGCATCACATCGCCGATGACCAGCACATTAGTGTGGGCCAGGCGCCGAACAGCCGCGGCGAGATCCGGCTGTGGCTCGTCCGGGCGCGAGGCGGATCCGCGCATAATCTGGTTCATTCAACCTGCCGTAATCGGGATGTCGTAAAGGTGCAACCATCTTCGCTTGCTGCAACGCAACAAGCAAGCGCGATCACGTCGTCTCTGGCCCAATTCAGATCGCGACGTGGCTCGGCTCCAAAAAGAAATAGTGCGCGGCTTTCGTATGGCAAAGACGGAGAGGCGCTCTGCTCCACTCGAATATCGTTGGGCGCTTGGTCGCCCTGGGGCGAGCCTGCTCGCTTCGCTGCTGGTGGGTGCACATGGGACGCTGCGCTCCTCGATCTCAACGGGAGCTTCCTCCCTAACGCCAATTGTCGCCTATCCTTGAAGAAAGCCGAGTTTATCCTCTTCCAGAACGACGCAGGTCAACGCCCCGCCAAGCACCGCGCCGGTATCTATGGCAATGCGGTTGGGCTGGACGACCGGCTCCCGCTTCGGGGTGTGCCCATGGACAATAACCGCCCCGTGATCGGCTCGGGAGGACAGGAAAGGTTCCCTGATCCAGAGCATATCCTGCCTTGTCTGCTGGTCCAAGGGCAGCCCGGGGCGGACCCCCGCATGAACAAACAAGTACGGGCCCACCCGGTGGCTGATTGCCAGATCACGCAGAAACATCAGATGCCGCATCGGGATATGGCGGGCCCATTCCGTCGATGGCACGGCCCTGGAGATCCCCCAACTCAACAAGGAGTCGGCACCGCCGTTCATCATCCACTGGTTCGGCGCCTCCTTGTCCTCTCCCACGACGGCGGCCAGCATCATGTGCTCGTGATTGCCCATCAGATTGACGATTTCGTCAGCCGGAACCGGTGGTTGATTGATCAGCCACTCGACCACCTGGGCACTGTCCGCCCCGCGATCCACATAATCGCCGAGATGCAGCAGCGCGGTATGCTCCGCCGGCCGAGTGGCGATATCCTCGGCAATCATTTCGTGCAGAGCGACGAGGCGGTCCAGACAGCCGTGTATATCACCGATGGCATAGAGACGCTCGCCGGGTGGCAAGATCGCGGGGGCGGCGGTGAAATCGATCATGGGCATGCAACCTAGGGCCGACAGGGATTCGCGCCAATCGTCTCTTGGCGGATGGCGTTAAGCGTCTTATCGGGATCGGCATGAGTGCAATTCAAGTGGACAGGCTTTTCAAACTATACGGCGATGTGCGTGCGGTGGACGGGATCAGCTTCACAGCTGAGGCCGGGGCGACTGTCGGACTGCTGGGTGGAAATGGGGCCGGGAAGACTACGACCATCGCCATGCTGCTGGGTCTGCTCGTTCCAACGTCCGGCCGAATCACCGTTCTCGGCCACGATATGGCGAAGGACCGGTTCAATGCGCTCGCTCGGATGAATTTCTCTTCGCCTTACGTGGCCCTGCCGTCGCGGCTGACGGTGCGGGAGAACATGCGGGTTTATGGGCACCTTTATAATGTTTCTAAAGTTGATCAGCGGATCGCTGTATTGGCACGGGAACTGGACCTTGGCGCGATCCTGGACCGCCCGGCGGGGCAGTTGTCGGCCGGCCAGAAAACCCGGGTGGCATTGGCCAAGGCGCTGATCAATCGGCCGGAGGTGCTGCTGCTGGACGAACCGACGGCCAGCCTGGACCCGGACACCGGCGACCTGGTCCGAACCTGGCTGGAGCAATACCGGGCGGAAAGCGGTTGTACCATTCTGTTGGCCAGCCATAATATGGCGGAGGTGGAACGGCTTTGCTCGGACGTGGTGATGCTGAAGACGGGGCGGGTCGTTGATCGCGGCAGCCCGGACGAGCTGTTGGCACGTTATGGTCGCCATGACTTGGAGGCCGTTTTTCTGGACATCGCTCGCGATCGCAGACATGCGGTAGAGGTGTGACACCGATGTTTCGCCGAATTTGGGGCCTGATGTACCGGCATCTCGCGCTGTACCGGCGTTCGTGGCCGCGTCTGCTGGAATTGGCATACTGGCCGGTGCTCAACATGTGCATTTGGGGTTTCACTTCGAGCTTCCTGCGCGCTCGGATGGGCAACCCGGCGATCATGGCTGGAGCGACGCTGCTCGGCGGCGTGCTGCTGTGGGAGGTGACGCTGCGTAGCCAGATGGGCATGTCGATCTCGTTTCTGGAGGAGATGTGGTCACGCAACCTCGGGCACGTGTTTGTCAGTCCGCTGCGGCCATTCGAGATGGTGCTGGCGCTGATTGGCATGTCGATCATCCGCATGCTGCTGGGGACCATGCCAGCGATCCTGTTGGCGTGGGCGTTTTACGCGTTCAACCTGTTCACCCTGGGGCCGGTGCTGGTGCTGTTTTTCATGAACCTGATGATCATGGGATGGGCGGTGGCGCTGGGCGTAGTGTCGCTGATCTTGCGGCATGGCGCGGGCGCCGAACCGTTGGCATGGGGGTTGCTGTTCGGGTTGGCCCCATTCTCGGCGGTCTTCTACCCGGTCTCGGTGCTGCCGCGGCTGATCCGGCCGCTCGCCTACGCTCTGCCGACGACGCATGTGTTCGAGGGCATGCGGGCAGCGTTGTTGCAGGGCGTCGTCCGGTGGGATCATTTGACGGCGGCCTTCGCGCTGAACCTGATATGGTTGGGCGGCGCCGCGTTGCTGTTCGGGCGGCAATTTCATGCCGCCCGGGTCAGTGGTGCGCTCATAAGCATTGGTGAGTAATGGAAACAGATTTTTGGCTAATCCGCCATGCGCTGGTGGATGAAAACGCTCGGGCCTTTCTGTACGGCGTAATGGACGTGCCGCTTTGCGAGACGACGCTGCTGGAGCAGGCGCCGATGTATCGGGCTTTGGCGGCGCGGCTGCCCCGTCCGGCGGACTGGGTGGTCACGCCATTATCGCGTACGCGGCGTACCGCGGAGACGATCTTCGCGCACGGCTATCCGGCGGCTGAATTGAGTGTCGAAGCGGGACTGATCGAGCAGTCGTTGGGGGAATGGCAGGGGCTGCCGCACCATGAACTGCCTGCGAAACTGGTTCACCCGGCGCATGCATTCTGGCCGCTGGCCGGTCATGAGAAACCGCCCGGAGGGGAAAGCATGGCTGAGGTGATTACCCGCGTCGGTGCGGCGATGGAGCGCCTGGCGGAGGAGCATGCGGGCCAGGAGGTGGTGATCGTCAGCCATGGCGGCGCAATTCGGGGCGCTATCGCGCACGCGCTCACGATCGGACCGGACAACGCGCTGCACATGTCGATCCAGAACCTGTCGCTTAGCCGCTTACAACGGACGCCGGACGGGTGGCGAGTGGTCTGCGTGAACGAACTGCCGGGATATTGATCGGGCTGCGAATGTGGGTTTGTCAGCCGGTGTTTATATTGAGCCCGGGAAGGTGGGGGCGGAGGGTGTTCGTGCGCCGGTTCAGCAACCGCTTGTCTCAGCCGCCAGTAACCGGCCCGCATCCGATTGAGCGCATCCACCATCGCGCCGGCCTAAAGCTGTTTGTTCCGCTCCATCGTCATCGTTCGGGGCGTCGTGGCGGGATAGGCGGAGCGGCGGTTACGGTGGATACCAATCGCGGCGCCGGCGCGCGCGGCGGCGCCTGGTAGTTCGGCGTCCGGGAGGTCGTTCGCCGGTTCCGGCATCGCTTCAGCGGTGGCCGGCAGGTCGGTTGCGAGCCGTTGGTCCAGGGCTTTCTCGGTGTTCAGCGTAGATCAGCTGAGGCCGTTGGCACAGCCGCGGTAGCGGATCCGCATAGACTGGGACATCTCGGCGGTCCTGGCCTCGGAGAGGAGGTCCAGCATCGTCATGCCGAGGGCGATCATCTGGGCGGCCTGCAGCATTTCGGCACGGGGTAGCGTGAGCCAGGGTTTCGATGATCTTGATTTCGGGCCTCGCGATCTTCCACGCCGGGGACCCCGAAGTAGGGCAGCAGGAAGGCTATGCTTTCCTCGATCGGCCACTGGACGATTGACACGCATAGTATGGAACGGGTCTTACCGATGGTGACAGCGAAGTTTGTTCGACCTGGGTTGATCGCACGAGGCGGTTTCGAGGCTTTGCTTATTGAGTTGGCGACACACCCGATTGCGAATTCTCTGCACGTTCAGCCAAGGCCTCGTATTCCTCGGCCAACGAGTTTAGCGCATCAACAAGGCGCTGATCCGACACGAGCACGATCATTGCGCGGTAGCGTAAGGCCTTTTCGCGCAGTTCATCAGGCTTAGAGGCTACCATGGTTTGATCTCCACCCATGGTAGAGGAACGGGGGGACGGGCCGCGCGTTCGCGCTGCCGTTGCTCCCGGTGCGCGTTTAATGTAAGACATCCTTACATGCGGGTGCACGATCGTGGCTTTACGTGCGGGCGCACGATGCTGAGGGTGCAATGGCATATGTGAATGTGGCGGCCTATCGGGAGCGGGAGGCGCAGTGGCGCGAGGAAGCGTCAAGGCGAACGCGCCGCGGCGAGCAGGCGGCCTGCGTTGCTCTGGCGGAAGGCTATGCAGATTTGGCTAGGTTGACTGAGGCGCTGGGTTCAGCCGACTCCGCCTCGGCGCCGGGGAGTGTCACGGCCCGGGGACTTTTGGAGCAACCCGACCGGTCGGCGCTGACACGAAAGGAAAAACCGCAATCCGCTTTGCTGGGCTGAAGTTTTTTCGGCGCATGTTCGGCCCCCTTGTCTTGGTGGTCTGGGAAACTCGTCGCCGGTGCCGCGATAGATGGCCCGGAGATCCTTCAGACAAACCGAGGGAGGGCGCCGTGACGGCGCGCGCGTGTCAGGGCGCAAGCGCCCGTGCGTAGGCGGCGACTGTCGCGGCGAACCCGTTCTCCAGCGCATCGGCAGTGAGTTCGTGGCCGATCGAGGCCTCGGCCAGGAACGGCACGGCCTGCATCAGCGGCGGAATATTGTGCAGGTTCAGATCGTGCCCGGCATTGACCACCAGCCCGGCGTCTCGAGCGCGGATGGCGGTGGTCGCGATCTGTCGCCAGGATCGGATGATGCTTCCCTCGCGGAAGGCCGCGGCGTAGGTCCCGGTGTAGATCTCCACCCCGTCGGCGCCGGCCTGCCGCACGCGCTCGATCACATCCGGGTCCGGGTCGATGAACAGGATCACCCGGCAGCCCAGCGCCTTGATCGCGGCGATCGCCGGCGCTGCCAGCGCCGGCCTGGGCCGGGTCGAGCTTCCAGCCTTCCTCGGAGGTGAACGCGTCCGGCGCATCGGGCACCAGGGTCGCCTGCTCCGGCCGTCGTGTCGCGCAGGATCTGCATGAACCGTTCGTCCGGGATAGCCCTCGATATTGAATTCCATCGCAGGACGGTAGCGGACGCATCAGCTCAGCCAGCATCGGCACGTCGGCGGCGCGAATATGCCGCTCATCGGGCCTCGGGTGCACCGTCAGCCCCTTGGCCCCGCCTGCAGTGCCAAGGCCGAGCGGGCAAATTGGCCCAGGTCGGGCACGCCGGTGCGGCGGGAGTTCCGCAGCAGGGCGATCTTGTTCAAATTCACGCTGAGTCGGGCCATGCGGCCAAGATAGGCCTTGCGGACCAAGGACTCAACGCGCACTCAGGCCTACATTCCTTAGCGTGAGTGGACTTTCGTGATTGGTTGCGGGAGATAGCTGACGGCATAGCTCCTGCGGCGTTCGGCCGGCGGTTGCCGGCGGCTCTGCATCTTGGGCGGGTCCGGATTGCCATGTCCAAGAAACTCGTCTCGCAAGCCAACCTGCTGGTCTTTGGCGCGCTGATCGCATTTCTCACGGTGATCGGCGTTACCACGTGGGATCGCTTCACCGCCGCCCGATCGGCGCGCGCAGTGGACCGAGCATACCTATGGCGTCCTCGGTGCGATCCGCGAGTTTGAGATCGCCGATGCGCGGCGCGGAGTCCGACCAACGCGGCTATCTGCTGACCGGCAACACCGGACTACCTCGCCCCCTACGACGCGGCGCTGGGCCGCGCCTCGGTGCTGCTCGGTGAGTTGCAGCGTCTGACCGGTGACAATCCCGCCCAGCAGGCGCGTCTGCAGACGCTGGCGCCGGCTTGGCAGCGGCGCTCCCAGCGGCTCGCGCAGACCATTCAGATCCGGCGGGACTCTGGGAATTGAGGCGGCGATCGAGGCGCTCAACACGCAAGCCGGGCGGGAGACGATGAAGGAGATCGAAGCGACCCTGACGGCAATGACGACCGAGGAACAAGGCCTGCTCGGCGAGCGGCAGAGCCGACAGGGGCCGTGCGCAGCGACTGGGTCCAGCGCCTCGTTCTCGTGGCAACGGCGGTCGCCATCCTCGCATTGCTTTGGGCTGCCCGGCTGCTCAACCAGGCCTATGTTCGCTCCTATCGGGCGGAGACCGAACAGCGCGCCCTGGCGGGGCGGCTGCGCGCGTCGCTGGACAGCCTGAGCCAGGGCGTCGGGCGTGTTTGGGGCCGGCGCACAAGCTGCGGCACTGGAACGAATGCTTTCAGGTTCTGCTGGATCTGCCGCCGGCGATGGTGCGCTCCGAAACGCCCTACGCCGCGTTCGCCGAACATCTGTGCCGCCGAATGGCGAGGCTCTGCTGGAAACCGAAGAGCAGATCGAGCACAGCCAGCAGACCAGCGGCGAGCCGATCGTTTACGAGCGCACCCATCCGGACGGCACGCCAGCTCGAAATCCGCCGCACGCCGACGCCGGATGGCGGATTTGTGCTGACGATCACCGACATGACGAAGCGGGCACAGTCCGAGGCGGTGCTGCGCGAGTCGCAGAAGATGCAGGCGATCGGCCAACTTACCGGCGGCATCGCGCATGACTTCAACAACTTGCTGACGGTGATCGTGGGCAATCTGGAACTCGCGCGGATCAAGCTGGAGCCGCAAAATCCGCTGGTGGGCAATATCGAGCGATCGCTGTGGGCGGCTCAGCGCGGCGGAACGCTGACCAGCCAGCTTCTGGCCTTCGCGCGCAAGCAGCCGCTGGCGCCGGCGCCGATCGACCTCTCGGCGCATCTGCCGGAACTGGTGCCGCTGCTGCGGCGCACGCTGGGCGAGCATATCGATGTGCGCTTCGTCGACAGCGCCGGGCTATGGCTGGCGATGGCCGACCCGGCGCAACTGGAAAGCGCGGTGCTGAACCTGGCGCTGAATGCGCGCGATGCGATGCCGGGCGGCGGGCGGCTGACGATCGAGCTGGCGAACAAGGTGTTGGATGAGCAATATGCTCGCGCGCATGCCGAGGTCGTCGCCGGGCGATTACGTCATGGTCGCGGTTTCCGACACCGGCCACGGCATGACTGCCGACGTCGTCGCGCGGGTGTTCGAGCCGTTCTTCACCACAAAGACCGAGGGGCGCGGCACCGGGCTCGGGCTGGCGATGGTGTTCGGCTTCGTCAAGCAGTCGGGCGGCCACGTGAAGATCTACTCGGAGCCTGGCGAGGGGACGTCGGTAAAGTTGTATCTGCCGCGAGCGGTCGGCGGCAGTGGCGGCCGAACGCTCAGCGCAGCGGCGTGCCGGCCGAACTTCCGCATGGGTCGGCGACGATCCTGGTGGTGGAGGACGAGGCCGGGGTGCGGGAGATCGCGGTGGCGATTCTGCGCAGCCTGGGCTACCGCGTGCTGGAAGCGCCGGACGGCGACGAAGGACTGCGGGTGTTTGGCGCCCACGCGGCGGAGATCGATATGCTGCTGACCGACGTGGTGCTGCCGGGCAAGGTGCGCGGGCGAGGAACTGGCGGAACGCATCACCGCGATGCGGCCGGAGGTGAAGGTGCTGTTCATGTCCGGCTACACCGAGAACTCCATCGTGCATCACGGACGGCTGGATGACGGGGTGCATCTGCTGGGCAAGCCGTTCAAGCGCGAGCAACTGGCGCGCAAGGTCGCCGAGGTCCTGGAGGCGCCCGCCACCGTGGGTGAGGCTGACAATGTCGTTGATATCAGGGCTCGGAAGCGGGACTGAGGAAATATAAGCTTTGCGCTCCAGGGTCAGAACGCACACTTCCCGGCCGTTGGATATTCAACGGGGTGGTTGACTGTCAGCGATTCGGTTGATAATTAGGGTAAATGGCGGCCAGCCTTCCCGTACCACGATTGATTGATGGCATCGGAAACCCACAAGACGATCTTATGGACCGGGTCTTTTTTGCCCTGGCCGATCCGGTCCGGCGCCGGATACTAGAGGAGCTCGACGAGGAACCGAAGCTCGTCTCGGAGCTTGCGGCGCCGTTCGATATTTCGTTGCAGGCGGTGTCCCGACACATCCAGGTGCTGGTGCGCGCCGGGCTTATCAGCCAGGAACGCACGGGGCGCATCAGCCGATGCAGTCTGGTTGCCGGTCCGATGTTCCCAGTTGCGGTCTGGGTAAATCGCTATAGCAAATACTGGCAAGAGCAATTCGACATGCTTGCCGCGGCGTTGCAGGCGATCGAGGAAGATCAGCCTCGCAGGCGCAAACGTCCCGCCGCGTCGCGGCAGCGGACATCGTGACATAACTTGTTCATTGCTGTAGAAGAAAAAGGACGTCTCAGATGGGAAGCCACAAGATTGTCTCGCACGATGAGTGGATCGAGGCGCGCATGCAGCACTTGAAACAGGAAAAAGAGCTGACGCGCCTGCGCGACCAGCTCAGCGCACAGCGACGCGAGCTGCCGTGGATTCGCGTCGACAAGGAATACCTATTCGTGGGACCGAATGGCAAGGCCAGTCTGGGCGAGTGTTCGGCAAAGAGTCGCAACTGATCATCCAGCACTTCATGTTTGGCCCGGACTGGGATGCAGGGTGCAAAAGCTGCTCATTCTGGGCCGACAATTTCAACGGCATCGTCGTCCATCTGCGGCAGCGCGACAATGCCTTCGTTGCCGTCTCACAAGCACCCTTCGACCGGATCGAAAAATACAGGAAGCGTATGAGCTGGAGCTTCGATTGGGTGTCGTCATTCGGTACGGACTTCAACCGCGACTACAGCATATCCTTTACTCCGGAAGACATCGGCGCGGGAGGAGTTTTCTATAATTACACTTCACAAAAAACATTGATGACCGAGCTTCCGGGAATTAGCCTGTTCGCCAGGGATGCGGGAAGTACTGTTTTTCATACCTATTCATGCTACGAACGCGGCCTCGACATGATGAATGCGGCGTATCACTATATTGATCTCGCGCCATATGGACGCAACGAGGCTGGACTGCCGTTCCCAGAGGCCTGGGTCCGCCGGCGCGACGAATACTGATTCAAGCTCCTAGGACCGATCCGATGAACGATGCCGAGACCGCCGCCAAACTATCGAACTACCGCCGTGAAATCGCCGATCTGCGCAAGAAGATGCGGGCGTTGCAGGCATCTGTCGAACCGGAGGAGGTGGCGGACTACGTTTTCGCGACGCCGCAGGGAAACACGCGGCTTTCGGACCTGTTCGGGGCCGACGGGATCTTATTGTGATTCACAACATTGGGACCTCGTGCGCCTACTGCACGTTGTGGGCCGATGGTTTCAACGGCATCTATGACCATCTCGTCAGCCGCGCGGCCTTCGTGGTTTCCGGCCCTGACAGACCGGATGTACAGCGGACATTCGCTGCCAGCCGTAACTGGCGCTTCCCGATGGTGAGCCACGCAGATGCCACCTTCGCGATGAATATGGGTTACCGCTCAAAGGACGGCGGTTTACTGCCCGGGGATCACGACATTCCAGCTCGACGGCACGCGCATTTTGCGGATATCGGATCGATCGTGCTCGCCCGGCGACGATTTCTGCGTCCTGTGGCATCTGTTTGACCTCCTGCCGGCGGGCGCGGGGGACTGGGTGCCGCGCTACCGATACCCAAGATAAGGCGAATTGTTCTCTCGAACAACGACAACGCACGGCATAATTTGCAGTTGAGAAAGTCAGCCGGAGCTTAGCGGGGATAACCAGACAGGAAGGCCGCGCCGCGTTCGGTCAGCTCGATGCGGGTCGCCTGACCGGAAGTATAGACGCGAGCGACCAGGCCGGCATCGATCGCATCCTCCCAGACCGTCAGCCGCGGGCAGGAGGTGCGCCATGCGTCCATGACTTCGACGTAGTCTCGGGGTTCGGCAGCAAGCCAGGCGAGGAACTCTATTGTCAGCGGCGTGAGGATGTCGGACATGGTTACATTTCCCAAGGGCCGGCTGCTGTCAGCATTGCGCTCGCTGGCGTGCCAAGCCAAGGCATTTTTTGAACGCCGCCCGCCCGAGACGTAAAAGCTGTTAATGCGGTGATCGAGACCATGCTGTCGTCCTCGCAGTAGGCCACGAACTCTGTCGCCGCTAGGCCACAGGCGCGCCGTTTGTGGGCGTAACACCGATGACCGATTGCAGGCCAAGCTGCGCTGTTGCGCGACAGTGCTGAAGCCGCATGAGGCACGGTCGGCGGGGGTCACCCAAACTTTCCGAAAATGGCGCATTCACCGAATTGTAATATTTCAGTTACATCGCAGCTAGATCCTTCAAGCAAAGCCGGGAGGCGGATGAACGTTATCAGTCTCTTTTCCCAGAAGCCCTTGGCTGCTGGCTTGCGAAAATTCGGCCCAGACTTGCCAATCCCGTTTGATCGGGCCCGTCCTGTCGCATTTATGCATGTCCCAAAGACCTCAGGCACAGCCGTCACGTCTGGGTTGGCGTCGGCCCTTATGCCATCCATCATGGTGGGAGGATTCGACCACTGTCCCTTTGGTTCGTATCGAAGCTTCGAAACTGTCCACAGCAGTATTCGTTGCCAGATCTATGAATCACCGGGGTCGCTTCCGCAGCCGGCCGATTTGATCTCGGGACATTTCGCTTTTTCCACTTTGCGTCAGGCCTATCCGTCCGCGCATTATCTCACGGTGCTACGGGAGCCTTTTTCCCGTCTGCTGTCGCACTGGTTGTTCTGGCGCTCGCATACCGACGCGGAGCTAGCGCCGTGGGGAGCCTGGGCGGAGCGTGTTCGGAAATCGCGCAAGCCGCTGGTCAGCTTCCTTGATGATCCGATGCTGGCGGGCCAAACAGATAATCTAGCGCTTCGCATGCTCCTGTGGCCACATCCCTTGCTTCCCGAGGATCGGTTCATCGATCCGGCGAGCGACTGTGTCTGCTGCGGGAGGCTAATGCACGCCTGGACGAGTTCGACTTCGTCGACATCGTGGAAAACGTTGCCTTTGAGGATCGCTTGCAGTCGTGGCTTGGTCGTTCATTCAGTCATGCACGGGTCAATGAGACCCGGCCGATCCCACTAGCGTTTCGCACCCCATTGCACGCCGAACTTGCATCAGAAGCGCTTGAACTGCTTCAGTCCCGGTCGCGTCTTGATTTCCATCTCTGGGCCAGGATTGTGGGGAGTTGGCTTCCAGGCAAGGACCTCTTCGAGCTGCGTCAGCAAACCATCCTTGCCAATCTCGCACGCTATGGCGTCTTGATGGCTTGCCCTGGCCACGATCAGGTTTGATGGAGTCGAGGAT
>CAVTFL010000030.1:0-88954 GCA_963733925.1 uncultured Alphaproteobacteria bacterium
TCACTTCACGCGGCCTCTCTTGCCGGGACAGTAGCGGCATGCTCGCACGATAGTCTACCGTAAGCATCGCCGAGGCGGAGGGCAACGCCGGTGGATGTCGGGAGTTGGCTGAACAGTTTGGGCCTTGGTGCAATACGAGGCGACATTCCGCGAGAATGACGTCATGCGCTGAGATATTGCGCGATCTCACGGCCGAAGATCTCGATGGGCTCGGGGTTGTCTCCATCGGCCATCGGCGTCAGCTGTTGGTGGCCGTCGCCAAGCTGCGCGATGATAACGATGCGCCGCCACCGGCGGTCAGCACGACCGACGATGACCGAGCGCCGACCTATGGCGGGCGAACGTCGCCAACTCACAGTGATGTTCTGCGACCTGGTGGGTTCGACGGCACTGAGTGAAAAGCTCGACCCCGAGGAACTGCGCAGCCTGCTCCACGCGTATCGGACCCTCTGCGGCAGGTGATCGCCCGCTACGACGGGTTCGTCGCCCGCTACGTGGGCGATGGCATCCTGACCTATTTCGGCTGGCCCACCGCGCACGAAGAAGATGCCGAGCGTGCCGTGCGGGCGGCCTTGGAGATCGTGCAGACCGTCAAGCGGGCATCGTCCACCGAGGACTTGTCGGTCCGTATCGGCGTCGCCACCGGCCCTGTCGTCGTCGGTGAAACCGCCGGTGCGGGGGACCAGTCAAAGCTGGCGGTGGGCAGCACACCCAATCTGGCGGCGCGTCTGCAGGGACTGGCCGCCGCCGACCAGATCGTCATTGCCACCTCGACTCGTCGATTGGTCGGCAACACGTTCGAACTGACCGATCTGGGCGAACATGACGTGAAAGGGATCACCGAACCGGTGCACGCCTGGCGGGTGGAGCGTGCCCTGGTGACGGAGAGCCGCTTCGATGCCAATCGCGGCGGTGGTGCGCTGACGCCGCTGGTCGGCCGCGGTGAGGAACTGGACCTCCTTCTGAGCCGGTGGTCGCAGGCGAAGGACGGCGAAGGCCAGGTGGTCTTGCTGTCTGGTGAACCGGGGATTGGCAAGAGCCGCATTCTGGGCGCGCTGCGCCAGCGGCTCGACGCGCAAGGCGTGCAAGCGTTGCGTTTCCAATGCTCACCCTACTACGTGAACAGCGCCTTCTGGCCCATCATCGACAACTTCGAACGGGCGTTAAAGTTCACCCGCGACGAAACCCCGGACTCGAAACTCGACAGGCTAGAAGCGCTGATCGTCACGCACTATGGCCGGCCGTTGGCCGACGTCCGCTTCGTCGCTGCGATCCTGTCCATCCCCTGCGAGGCCCGCTACGGCGCCCTGCCCATGACGCCGCAGAAGCACAAGGACGAGACTCTGCGGACCTTGGTCGATATCACCGAGGCGGCCGCCCGTCAGCAACCCAGCGTAATGCTGTTTGAGGATGCGCACTGGGCCGATCCGACCACGCTGGAAGTGGTGGATCTGCTGATCGACCGGGTGAAAACCGTGCCGCTGCTGATGGTGCTCACCCATCGGCCGGAGTTTCAGCCGCGCTGGTCCGGGCAGGGCCATGTCGGCGCATTGAACCTGTCCAAGCTCACCCGGACGCAGAGTGCTGCGATGGTCTCCACGCTCGCGGGGCAAGGCGCTACCTGAGCCGCTGCGGGAACAGATCCTTACCCGGACCGATGGCGTGCCGCTGTTTGTCGAGGAACTGACCAAGGCCATTCTGGAGACAGGCGATCTGAAGGAGGCCGGCGATCATTACGAATACGCTGGCTCTGCTCGTGCCGTCACCATTCCGGCGACGCTGCGGGACTCGTTGATGGCGCGGCTGGATCGTTTCATGCCAGTAAAGGAGATCGCGCAGATCGGGGCGGCGATTGGCCGCGAATTCAGCTACGAGTTGATCGCCGAGGTGGCCCCGATGCCGCAGGCCCAACCCGACGACGCCCTGGCGCGGCTGGGCGAGTCGGGATGGCCTTCCGTCGCGGCACGCCGCCCGATGCAACTACACCTTCAAGCACGCGCTGGTGCAGGACGCGGCTTACGACTCGTTGCTAAAGAGCCGCCGACAGGAGTTGCACGGCAAGATCGCCCGCGTGATCGAGGCGCGGTTCCCGAGCGTCGAGGCGACCGAGCCCGAGGTGCTGGCCCATCACCTTACGGAAGCGGGCCTTGTCGAAGCCGCCATTCCGCTCTGGCAGAGCGCCGGCGAGCTGGCGTTGAAGCGCATGGCGCTGACCGAGGCCATCTCCCATCTGAACCAGGGGCTCGAACTGGTCGCCACCCTGCCTCGGTCATCGGAACGAGACGCCAGTGAATTGGGCCTGCGTCGCCTCCTCGGCCCGGCGTGGCTGGCGTTCAAAGGCTGGTCCGCGACCGAAGTCTGCACCGCCCTGCATCCGGCCATTGCCTTGGCGAAGTCGCTCAGTGCCACGACGCGCTGGTGCCCATTTTCTGGGGACTGACGAGCGTCATCCTGACGAAGGGGCGGGTAGCAGAGTCCCTGCGGTGGGTGGCGGAGATGCTGGACGTCGCCGACGCGACCGGCAATGGCGACCTGCTGGTCACCGGACCCGCGCTTGCCTGCACCTGCTACTGTCGGGCGGGCGAGTTGACCAGGGCGCGGAGCACGCCGACAAGGTGCTGGAGCTCTACAATGACGAGAAGCACCGTCATCTGGTAGACATCCTTAACCACGATCCCAAAACAACAGCTGGCATCTACGGCTCAATTTGCACTTGGGTATTGGGCTACCCGGATCGGGCATTGCGCCTGGAGAATGAAACAGACGCACATGCCCGCCGGCGCGGCCACCCCTTCGACCTCGGTTATGCGCTGACGACTGGGGCGCATGAGTTCGATCATCGCTGTGGGCCTGAGGACCTGCGTAAGCGCGCCGAAGAATGTGAGCGACTGGGTCGGGAGAACAGTCTGCCCCCGCTATGGACCTTTCGGCGCCGAAATCACGTTGTCAGGCAATCATCCGGGAAGGCAAGGTCGCCGAAGGCATCGTCCTGCTCAAGGCCGGTATCACGTTTTGGGAGGCAAGCGGCGGCAATCCCCCGCGGCCCGACCCTGAACGCGTTCCTCGCCGAGGCCATGGTGCTGATCGGCGACCTCGACAACGCACTGCGACTGATCGACGAGCAGATCGCTCAAATTGAGCGCCCTGGGTGGGGGGAACGCCATTCCTACGCCGAGATCCTGCGCCTCAAGGGCTGGATGCTCTCGCTCAAAGGCGACCTCGAAGGCGCTGAGCGGAACTTTCTCGCCTCGCTGGACTGGGCACGTCGCCAGCAGGCGAAATCGTGGGATCTTCGGACGTCCACCAGCCTGGCACGGCTGTGGCAGAGCCAAGGCAAACGCCAGGACGCATATGATTTGCTCGCGCCGGTCTACGGCTGGTTCACCGAAGGCTTCGACACCAAGGATTTGCAGGACTCGAAGGCGCTGCTCGATGAGCTCACGTCATGAGCGACGTCCGGACGTGGCTGGCTGAAATTGGCCTCGGCCAATATGCCGACGCCTTCGAGGCCAACGACGTCGAGATGGACCTGCTAAACGGTGTCGATGACGAGATGCTGAAGGACATCGGCGTGACGAGCGCCGGCCATCGGCTGCGCATACGCAATGCGATTGCCAAGCTAGCGCCTACATCCGATGTCAAAGAGAATACGAACAGCGCGGCCGCTGCGATTGAAGTGGCAGCCCCGTCCGGCGAACGTCGCCAGCTTACCGTGATGTTCTGCGACCTCGTTGGCTCGACTGCGCTGAGTGAAAAGCTCGACCCCGAAGAATTGCGAAGCTTGTTGCACGCATATCGAACCCTCTGCGGCGAGGTGATCGCCCGCTACGATGGGTTTGTTGCCCGCTACATGGGTGATGGCATCCTGACGTATTTCGGCTGGCCCACCGCCCACGAAGAAGACGCCGAGCGCGCTGTTCGGGCGGCCTTGGAGATCGTTCACACTGTCAAGCGGGCGTCGTCCACCGAGGACTTGTCGGTCCGTATCGGCATCGCCACCGGCCCTGTCGTCGTCGGCGAAACGGCGGGTGCCGGAGACCAGTCCAAACTCGCTGTGGGTAGGACGCCCAATCTGGCCGCGCGTCTGCAAGGACTGGCCTCCGCCGACCAGATCGTCATCGCCACCTCGACCCGTCGGTTGGTCGGCAATGCGTTTGAACTGAGCAATCTGGGCGAACATGACCTCAAAGGGATCGCCGAACCGGTTCACGCCTGGCGGGTCGAGCGTGCTCTGGTGACGGAAAGCCGCTACGATGCACATCGTGGTGCCAATGCGCTGACGCCGCTGGTAGGTCGCAAGGTCGAGGTGGACCTGCTCCTGAGCCGGTGGTCGCAGGCACGGGACGGCGAGGGCCAGGTGGTGCTGCTGTCGGGTGAACCTGGGATCGGCAAGAGCCGCATCTTACGCGCGCTCCGCGAGCGGCTTGAAGCGCAAGGCGTGCAGGCGTTGCGCTTCCAGTGCTCGCCTTATTACGTGAACAGCGCGTTCTGGCCGATCATCGACAACTTGGAACGGACGCTGAAGTTCGCCCGAGACGAAACCGCGGACTCGAAACTCGACAAGTTGGAAGCACTGATCGTCACGTATTATGGCCGGCCGCTGACCAACGTCCGGTTCGTCGCGTCTATTCTGTCGATCCCACGCGATGAGCGCTACGGCGCCCTCGCCATAACGCCACAGAAGCACAAGGATGAGACGCTGCGGACCTTGGTCGATCTCATTGAAGCGACCGCCCGACAACGACCTAGCGTGATGCTATTCGAAGATGCCCACTGGGCCGACCCCACCACGCTGGAGGTATTGGACCTGCTGATCGACCGGGTGAAGACCGTGCCGCTGCTGGTCGTGCTGACCCACCGGCCGGAGTTTCAGTCGCGCTGGTCCGGGCAAGGCCATGTCGGTGCGCTGAACCTGTCCAAGCTCACCCGGGCACAGAGTGCGGCGATGGTCGCCACGCTGGCGGGCAAGGCGCTGCCTGAGCCGCTGCGGGAGCAGATCCTGACCCGGACCGATGGCGTGCCGCTGTTTGTAGAGGAGCTAACCAAGTCTGTTCTGGAGTCGGGCGAACTGAAAGAGACAGGGGATCACTACGAGTATCGTAGCCCGGCCCGCGCAGTCACCATTCCTGCGACGCTGCGGGACTCGCTGATGTCGCGGCTTGATCGGTTCATGCAGGTAAAGGAGATCGCCCAGATCGGGGCAGCGATTGGCCGCGAGTTTAGCTACGAACTGCTCGCCGCGGTCGCGCCGATGCCACAGATCCAACTCGATGAAGCCCTGGTGCAATTGAGCGCGTCGGGACTGGCTTTCCGTCGCGGCACGCCGCCTGATGCCGTCTATACTTTCAAGCACGCACTCGTGCGGGACGCGGCTTATGACTCGTTACTCAAGAGCCGCAGACAGGAGTTACACGGCAAGATCGCACGCGTGATGGAGCAACACTCCCCGAACATCAAGACTACCGAACCCGAGGTGCTGGCGCAGCATCTCACCGCCGCGGGCCTCACTGAAGCTGCCATTCCGCTGTGGCAGTCCGCTGGCGAACTTGCCTTGAAGCGCATGGCCCTCACCGAGACCATCTCCCATCTCAACCAGGGGCTCGAACTCGTTTCCACTTTGCCTCAGTCGTCGCGACGAGATGCCAGCGAACTAGGGCTGCGCACCCGCCTTGGAACAGCGTGGCTGGCACTCAAAGGTTGGGGCGTTTCTGAAGTCTGGACCAGCCTGCACCCGGCCCTTGCCTTGGCGAAGTCGCTAGAACGCCACGATGCTCTGACGCCCATCCTCTGGGGACTGACGAACCACATCTTCACACTAGGGCGCGTAGCCGAGTGCCTGCCGCGGGTGGAAGAGATGCTGGACATCGCGAAGGCCACCGGCGATGCCGATCTACAGATCGTGGGACACCAATCCGCCTGCGTTTGCTACTTTTATGCGGGCGAATTCATCAAGTCTATAGAGCACCTCGACAAAGTTCTGGACCTCTACGACGACGAGAAGCATCGCCATCTTGTAGACCTTCTCAATATGGATCCTAGAAGTCAGAGCGGTTGCCCGGCTCGGTCTGCATCTGGATACTGGGCTACCCGGACCGGGCAATGCGGCTCAACGACGAGAAGGAAGCGCACGCACGCCGCCTTGGTCACCCTTTCGACCTCGGATTTGCGCTGACGAATGGGGTGCACACGTTCGATCACCGCTGTGAGCTCGGGGGCCTGCTGAAGCGCGCCGAAGAAATTGAGCGGCTGGGGCGGGAGAACAGTCTGCCCGTTCTGTGGGCGATATGGGCGCCCATGTGTCGTGGCCAGGCGCTCGTTCAGAAAGGCAGCCCCGCCGAAGGAATTGCCCCGCTCAAGGCCGCCATCGCGGTTTGGGAAGCGAGCGGCGGCAAGCTCCATCCCGATCACGAAAGCGTTCGTGGCCGAAGCCTTATCGCTGACCGGCGATCTCGACAATGGGCTGCACCTGATCGACGAGATCATTGCCCAGATCGAACGCCCCGGGTGGGAGGAGCGCTGTTTCTATGCCGAGATCCTGCGCCTTAAGGGTTGGGTGCTCTCGCTCAAGGGCGACCTTGAAGGTGCCGAACGGGAGTTTCTTGCCTCGCTAGCCTGGGCGCGCCGCCAGCAGGCGAAAATGTGGGAGCTACGCTCGTCAACCAGCCTCGCGCGACTGTGGCAGAGCCAAGGCAAGCGCCAGGACGCGTATGAGTTGCTCGCCCCGGTTTACGACTGGTTCACGGAAGGCTTCGACACCAAGGATCTGCTGGAGGCGAAGGCGCTGCTCGCCGAACTGGGGTAGTCCGAGCACAGCTTCTGTTCTGCGATTGGCCGAGGCGCGTTCCTTTACGGTGCTGGCCTTTACCAGAATATAAGTCGAGCAATAGCGGAGAAAAATCCCAATGGCCCGCCACGACAACATCCTCAGCACCATCGGCAACACGCCGGTCGTGCGCATTAATCGTCTTGGCCCGCCCAGGGTAAACCTCTGGGTCAAGGTCGAGGCGTTCAATCCGCTCGGCTCGGTTAAGGACCGCCTGGCGCTTGGCGTCATCGAGGCCGCAGAGAAGTCGGGCGAACTCAAACCCGGTCAGACGGTCATCGAGGCCACCAGCGGCAACACCGGCATCGGACTGGCAATGGTCTGCGCGCAGAAAGGCTACCGTCGTCACCATGGCCGAGAGTTTCAGCGTCGAACGGCGTAAGCTGAAGCGCTTCCTGGGCGCCAAGGTGGTCCTGACGCCGGCCGCTATGGGGGCCACTGGGATGCTCAACAAAACCATTGAGCTCGCCACGACCCACGGCTGGTATCTGACCCGCCAATTCGAAAACGACGCTAACCCGGAAATACACGAGCGCACCACCGCGCGCGAAATTTTGGCGGATTTCGCCGACGAGACACTCGATTATTGGGTAACGGGCTACGGCACCGGCGGCACGTTACAGGGTGTAGCACGCGTGCTGGTCCACGAAAGTCCAGCCACCCGAATTATCGTCGCTGAACCGGACGGGGCATCGTTGCTGGCCAGCGGAGCGCCGCAGCCGCACCATGCCGACGGCACGCCGGATGGTCGGCACCCAGCCTGGACGCCGCACCCGATGCAAGGCTGGACGCCCGATTTCATCCCAAAAATCACCGCCGACGCGGTGGCGATGAAGCTGGTCCACCAATTGGTGACGGTCACGGGTGCCGAGGCGCTCGCGTGCAGCCGCGATCTGGCGAGGACGGAGGGGATTTTCGTTGGCATCACGTCCGGCGCTACCTTCGCCGCCACCTTGCAGGTGGCTGCCGCCGCCAAGCCGGGGGCCAACGTCCTGTGCATGCTGCCAGACACCGGCGAACGCTATCTCAGCACACCACTGTTCAGTGACATTTCCGCCGACATGACAGAGGAGGAAACGGCGATCTTCCGCTCCACCCCGCTCGGCTTGCCAACGGCTTTGACCAAGTAGCACGCATGAAGGGCAGTCTCGACCAGTGGGTCGGCGTTAGAGAGCGGGAGGCCGTTGAATAGCACCGAGACGTAGTCTGGTGGGATGACGGCCGGGCGGCAAAAGCGTAAGGCGGCCAGGACGCAACAAGTCGGCGTGGGTGACATCGACGACGGCCAGGGACCGCGCCTATGTGGGGTTCCGGACCGTTTATTTCCGGCCGTTCCTGAAGCAATGGCGTGACCGGGACACGGTGGTCGAGATGCTGGAGATCGTGTCCGATGCCATCCTTGTTTCCGCGAAGGATGTCAGCCACATCACCCGGGCAAGCGTTGTAGGGAAGCGCCCTGTCGCAGGCATCGCCTCGCGGCGCGGCCAGTGGCGCTGGGCCAATCGCTGAGAGACATTGGCGCCCGGCCGGCGCGTGCGTCGATTTCAGCGAATGTCGCGCCCTGGTCAACTTCGGACGGGCTATCGATCGCCCTGGCCCCAGGGTCGGGCGACAGCCCTCCTGGGGTGGTCGGGCCAGGTAAGCATCGCCGAAGGTCGAACCGATATCGCCTCCTTAACCCTCCTGGCGCCGGCGTGTGTCCCGCGCGCCTCTATTGTGAGCCTAGAACCCCTGGAACCCCCGATGCCGCCGCAACGGGTTCCTAGGACGCTGATGAGGAAACCGCAGACGTTCTACGAGTCCACCGCCGCGTAACCCCTGGAACCCCTAGAACCCTCGAAATTGGGGTCGGTTAGGCTGAGACCGACCAGCGAGGCGAGTGCGGCGGAAACCTCTGGGAGCGACGGGACGTCATTTACCTTGTCGGCGGCTTTAGCCGAGCCGCGAAGCGACGCTCCCGCCACGGTTGGTGGCGAACCCTGGTAGTCATCGTTCCAGCCGCCTGATTGCTGCCCAGCACTCAAGCCAATCGCAGGAGCGGAACGACGTCAGCCGGCGGCTTTTTACAGTGTAACGCCCATCCCGTCATCAATTCACGACGTCTCTCCAGCAGGTCACCGCGCTGATCGGCCGGCGTCTTGTTGCCCAACGTATGCGCCAGCTCGGCCTCGGCGATGTCGCTTGGCTTGCCGGTTTCGGCCGCCCAATCCCTAAACGTGCTGCGGAAGCCATGTGTTGTGAGGTCGCCGCGCCCCATGCGCCGCAGCATCACCAGCATGGCCATGTTCGATAGTCCTTCTCCCCGGCGCTGACCGGGGAACACAATCCCCTCCGTGTCGGCGCTGGTCCGCATCCTCGCAGCCTCGGCCAACACGGCCAGTGCGGCATCGGACAGTGGCACTCGATGTTCCCGCCCAGCCTTCATCCGGCCTTCGGGCACCGTCCATACCGCGGCAGCGAGGTCAATCTCCGACCAGCGGGCACCGATAACCTCCCCGGTCCGAGCAGCGGTCAGAATTGCAAATTCAAGCGCCCGCGCCGAAACGCCGCTCCGCTGACGAAGCTCTGCCATGAACGCCGCGATTTGCTGCCAGGGAAGAGCCGCGTGGTGTTCGACCTTCGCGACTTTTGACCGGGCGGGCAGCCGATTATCTAAGTGCCCACGCCATCGAGCGGGGTTCTCCCCGGTGCGCCATTCGCGCGTCTTGCCGTGGTCGAGGATGGCCTCGATGCGCCCACGTAGCCTGCTGGCCGTCTCCGGCTTGGCCCGCCAGATTGGCTCAAGGGCCGCCAGGATCTCCACGGTGCCTCTTGCCCACCGGCAGGTCGTGGGCGTCAATATAATATCCCGCTGCGGTTCTTGAATGTAAGCGCACGAGCCTGCTCTGCTTGGGAAGCCGCACGGGCCGCATCTGCTTCAACCTTACGCTGTTCGAGGGGATCGACACCGTTCTTCACTAGCCGATAGAGCGGTGCAGCGGCGGCACGCGCGTCAGCCAGGGAGACCGAGTTCGTGCCTCGGGCACGACCTAAGCCAGCCTCTCGCATCCTTCCGGCCATCACGTATCGGAACAGCCAGAACGCGGTGCCGTTGTCTCTAACGAGAAGGTAAAGCCCGTTGCCATCCCCATAGCGGCCCGGTTGCGCAGTCCGAACCTTGGCCGCGCTGAGCGGCGTCGCCAAAACGGGCATGACTCTGTCCCCTATTGTGTCCCCTAAACCTAGGCGAACGGAGACGGAGCCAAGAGACGATTGCGAAAGGGTTAGGTAGGGAGATTGGCCCGAAACCTGGAGTCCTGAAGACGGCTACGGATGGATTTGGACGTCGGTGAACGGGCGTCTGGCGGAGAGACAGGGACGGTCCGCACTTGGCCCCTCTTCGACCCCTTGATCCTCAGGAATGCCGCCATATTCCTTGACTTTTCCCCTTGCGAAACGGCTGACCTTGGTGGAAAACCTTGGTGGTCAGTGGTTCGCCAAGGGAATGATAGATGCCGATCGAGCTGCGCTACCGCACCTATTTCGCCTATCTCGATGTGCCTGCGGATGTTCGAAGGGTCATCGGCCGGCGGGTATTCCGCCAAACCCTGAAGACCGACAGTCGCTCGGTCGCCGAGCGTCGGGAGCCTCCGATCGTCGCCCAATGGCGGGCCACAATCGCCACTGCCCGGAAGGAGCCAAACGCCAACGATGCCAAGTTCTGGCGCGACAGGTTGCGTGCGGCGAAGACGGAGGAACAGCGCGCCCGTGTTCTGGATCAGATCGAAGCGACCGCGTGGGACATCGGCGTCCTGAACGTGGACACAGTGGGCGACCCACCAAGCGGCGATCCCACGGCGCAAGCGTTCTATGCCGATGCAACCGGCGTGCCCACCCTCGAACACCTGGCAGAATGGCAGGCGACCTGTCGGACCACGGCGAAGACCAAGGACATGGCCCGCGCCGACATTCAACGGTTCGCCGCGACGTTTCCTCTGATCCGGGACGTCACCCGCACAGAGGTGCGGCGGTGGGTCACGACCATGATGCACGACGGGGAGCTGAAGCCCAAGACCATGCAGCGCGGGCTCTCCAGCTTGCGCGGGTATTGGCGCTACCTCCAGGGCGAAGGCATCGTCCCCGAGGAGGAGGAGCCGTTTGCGAAGCTGGAGGTCGCCCGGCAGGCCAAGCGATCCGCGCCACAGTCGCGGCGCCGAGCATTCGAGCCGGCGGACGTGGTCAAGCTGGTCGCCGGCGCCGTCGCTCGCGATGACAGGCAACTCGCGAACCTCATCACCTTGGCCATGTGGTCAGGCTGCCGGATCGAGGAACTGTGCGCGCTCCGGGTTGCGGATGTGCTGACCGACAACAGCTTCCGGGTCGTGGCGGCGAAGACCGATGCCGGCGTCCGCGTGGTGCCGATCCATGCGGAACTGGCGCCAACCCTGGCCAGGCTGATCGCCGCATCGGATGGCGGGTATGTGCTCTCAGGCTTGACCTTCAACAAATACGGGGATCGATCCAACGCGATCGGCAAGAGGTTCGGCCGGCTCAAGGCGGACCTCGGCCACGGCAGCCAGTTGGTATTCCACTCCATCCGTCGAACTGTCGTGACCATCCTGGAGAATGCCGGGGTCAGCGAAAACGTCGTCGCTGACATTTGTGGGCATGAGAAGCCGCGGATCACTTACGGGCTGTATTCGGGCGGGACGACGTTGGAGGTGAAGCGTGCGGCACTGGCCAAGTTGGCATACCCGGCTACGCCGTAACGTCGGGTAGACGTCAGGCGATCAACTGCCAGGGAGATCGACGCTCGTGCTGCCGGGTTGGATGCGTATCTTCGGCGCTCCCGGCAGAGACGATGTTTCGCATTGGAGCCCTGGACCGGCGCCAAATGCTGATGAGAACCCCGAGCTGAATGGGCTGCTCAAGGGCTCGCACTTCAGTTCCGGCTCATGACCGCCCTGCTTGTGGCCTGGTCTGAGCCATTGCCCGATGGCGGCGATAGCGGACGCGAACAAAAGAAATACTATCAATAGGCGCCTACGCGTGGTCAGGTTTGGGTAATCGATTGCCGAAGGATCGTAAATGTCGTCCACGGAATAATCTCCATTCTGGAAGCCGTTGCTATATCCCCATCGCCCGAGCCGCCCGATGCATGATTTTCGCATAGCAGTCACGCGCTAGTTGATTGATTATGTTCCGTTATGGGAATTCCCGTAGCGCTCCACAGTGGGACCGTCGCCCGCTATCGCCGAAGTTGGCTCCCTGATGAAACCCGACAAGCGAAACGGCGTTCGTGTGCTTGGCGTATCCTTTCCCCGCCTTGACTATGGCGGGGTTTTTTCTGCCGCCCGGTCTGGGTGGTGCGACGGTTGGGGGGCTCCTCGGCCGGATCACCAGCAACATCTTCGCCGGGCCGGGTTGTGGGCGTTTCTACGGCTTGGACCGTCCGCTGCAGCCGCGACGTGGCCAAGGTCTGGAGACCGCCTCCCAGGCCGCGCGTGTCACGATCTTCAGAGCAAGTGGGGGAAAAGGCGTTTGTTAATGAAGGGGTTCGATTGGTCGACCGCTCCCATATTCGGAAAAGAGTTTTTTAGAGAGCCCCTCAGCCAGATGGCCCCTAACGGGACCGTGGCAATGGCAATCCGAACAACATCACCGGCCACGTGAGCCAGGCAATCCCAACCGTTCATACCTGCATGGTCGCGCATGGCACCTCGGATTTGCAATCAAAACCTACCACCAAATTTTGGAAGTGCTGGCTCAAGATTGAGACGCCTTTACCCGACCTGACCCAACCGGTCCTGGGTGGTGCGACGGGGTGATTTCCTCCACGGCGGTCAGCCCCGATAAACGGCACAGTTCCGCGGCTTTGGGTGATTTCCTCCGCATAGGTCACCCCCGTAACACCGACATCGGAATTCCGATATCGCTCGCGCTGCGGCCCGCATACAATCGGGGCCAAGGTATCCGGGGGAAACTTGATGAGCACCACCGCACCCAGCGAGCCAACCCAGCGGCTTTGCTTTGTCATCGGTCCGATTGGCAGCGATGGGACACCAGAGCGAACGCACGCCGATTTTCTGCTCCTTGGCCTGATCAAGCCCGTCCTGGAGGCGCCGGATTTTGGCTACAAGGTGAAGCGAGCCGACGAAGATGCGGACCCGGGGCTGATCAACGATCGCATGATTGCCGACATCCTACACGCGGATCTTGTCGTGGCCGACCTGACTGGCCTTAACCCCAATGCATTCTGGGAACTCGGGGTCCGCCACTCCGCCGAAAAGCCGGTGATCCACATCGCCGCGGCGGGAACGAAGCTTCCATTTGACAATTTCGCACAGCGGACGATCTTCATCAATATACCCGACTGGCACAGTCTCGAAGCCGCTCGGACGCGCCTTGCTGCGTCAGTCCGCCATATTAAGGAGCCAGGTTACAGAGTGAGCAATCCCATCACCCAGGCCAATGCGAGCGTAAAGATGCGCGAGAGTGCAGACCCACGAGACCGTGTTATCGCGGACATGCAATCCCGCCTCGAACAGATGGAGCAGTGGCAGGCGCTTTTGGTGGGCTACGCCCCCGCGCCTTTGCCTGATCTGGCTCATACGTATGGATATCGAAACAAAATGGCTATGAGGGACACCTTCGTAATTCCATCGAAGTTCGACAAGAAGCCGCGCTAGGCCACGGGGATGTTCGACGGGTCGCGGCTCCTCGGCCGGATCATCAAAACGCCGCCTAGGTGCCATCGCGCTGGCGTCGGCTACGGCGTGGATCGTCAGCTAGGAGCCGCGACCAGGCCAAGCCGTCCAGATGCCCTCCCAGGCCCGCTGTAGAGGGCCTACCTACGATTGCAGGGCACAACCTCGGGACACGCTACTCCCGGACTTCGGACGCCATCCTGACCACAATCGCGCTCATGAGTTCGCGTTCAACCATGCCACCAGCGAGGTAACGGGCGACCCATTCCGGATCGGCCATACACTTGGCCCGCTCTGCGACAGCCCGCTCGCGCACGGATGCCGAGACAACCAGGTCCTTACCGCTGGTCAGATAAGCAGCATCTTTGGCGTCGAGCCCGAACCCCCGCAACGTCGCGATGGCGTCGGCCGTCTGGGCATCGGTAAATGGCGACAGGCCAAGGGGGCCGGTGGCGTTGATCGTCCTGACGTTGATGGGCGACGGTGCAGATGGATCGGCGGCAGCCGGCGGCGTTGTCTCGGTAGGCGTGGCTGGGGCCGCTGATAGCTGGGCGATCAAAGCGGCGACTTCAGCCTCGGTAGGCATCCCGATCGGCATATCAGGCTCCTCCCAAACCCAAGGGACCGAGGCCCGTGATCCGGCTGGGCAAGATGCCCTTGCCATCGGCTTCCAGCGCTTGCTGCCGGGCAATTTCTTCTTCGTCTTGGGCCTGGGCCGCAAGCTGGTCACCGAGGCCAAGGGCACCGGCGGCACCGGGCTGTAAGGATGGTTTTTGGGGTTAGGCGGGGGCATTATCTAGGTCTCCTTCGCCGGAGTGACCCGGACGTGGATTGGCAACGTGGCCGAGTGCTTATCGCGTGTGATCTCGACCGCCGGAGCTTTCTCCTGGGGAGCGGCGGCGGGCTTCGATGGCTGGGGATTGTCGGCATGGTTGGCCGGGATGGTGAACGGAACGGGCATGTGAGGTTATCCTTCGAGGTTGAGGGTTGATGCCGCATCAAGAGCCGGAGCAGCGACGGCATCCACGACCACGGTGGCCGACAGATTGGGTTGCAGGTGATGCGACAGGTCGGCCGGCTTCAACGACAGCATGTCTGCCGCCTCGATAGCGGTCATTGTCTCCACCGGGGCCACTTGGGGGGCTGGTGCCGCTGCGCGCGCAGACGCCTTCGGCACGGCGCGGATTACCGGAACCGACGGCGGCGCGATGTTGGCCAGGTTGTGGATGACGAACTCGTTGGCGCCGATGATCTTGCCCTCCAGCGGCGGGATTGCGCCGGGATTTCCGGCCGCAACGATGGACGGCGAGGTCGCTCCCGGGAACGCCGGTAGCCTGGATTTGCCGGACGCCACAAAAGGATCTGCGCTGATACGGTAAAGCTCGTGCTCGACGGCGCGGATGAGATCGCCCGTGCCGAGGAGAGCCCCAGCCGGTGCAACGCCACCGGGGTATGCCCGGACGGCTGCCGCTGAAGCTTTCAGGATCTCCCTGTAGCTCTGAACTGCCGCGGCCAAGTGGTGCGACAAGGTGGCCACGTGGCGGGCACGCTCTTGGAGGGCACCGCGGACGGCGGCGACTTGTTCCGCATGGGCGATGGCTCGATCGTTCTGGATTGCCTGCTTCTGACGGTCCCGCGCCACGTCGAGTGCGGCCGCGGTGGCAGAGACTTTTTCATGTGCCAGGTCACGGGCGCGCCGGGCCTCCGCGAACATGTCATTCGTGGCGCGCTCCATGCCCGGTTCCGCGGCGATCGCAAGGTAACTTGCTTCCGACAGATCGAGTTCAGTTTGTTCGAGCGCCGCGCGGGCCTCGACCAGCTTGGCCTCAATCCTGATTACCGCCTGTTCGGACGGCGGGATCACACGCTCTGGTGCCACTGGTAGGGCGGTGGTCGGCGGGACCTGGGCGGCAAGCTTCGCAGCCTTCTCCGCGGCACGTCGTTCAGCCTTGATCTTGGTCCATGTGGCTAGGTCAGTCATGAGCAGCCACCGGGTGCTTGCAACGTCTTGCATACGGACGTGGCCCGGCCTCGATCCGCTTTGCCACCCGGGAAAGGTGGAGCAGGCGGCGATACAGGCCGGCCTTCACCGACGGGCGACGCATTAATTGCGGGGCCATAGCATGGCACATATCCGCCGCGACTGCCGCCCTGGACGGGGGCATCCCCAGACAGATGGCGTCGATAAACTGGTGTTCAGGCTCGGACAGGCTGGGCGAGTTGGACATAGGCGAAGTCTCCTTTGCATATTATGCTAAAACTGAGCATAAGGGGTATTTCACCCGAGGTACAAGCAAAATCGGCAAGGGGCCACGGGCTTGTGCGCGGGCAATGTGATGCACGGGTGTCATTGGATTAGGTCGCGCGATTGTGGTGGTCCGGTTCCGCGGCGGGACCGCGGTGCCGGGGCCAGTGGGTTTACCTCAGAGGTCGCGCCCAGAATTTTGGAAGTCGATCTCTGGCCATACTTTCATTCTACTGTAGCTCTTCTTTTGGCATTGCCACGGTCCTAAAGGTATCAAGGAGGAAGGAAGAGTTGCAGAAGCGAAAGCCGAAATGCAGAATAACAACATAGATATATCTGATCCCTACCTCGCACCGCGGCAGCAAAACTAGGTGCGGAGGGCGACACATCTTGACTGGGGAGGGCGAACAGGAATGAAGATTTTATGGGTCAGCTGATAATATATTGCGCCTATTGTCACAATAATGGGTCCACTCCGTCACCGGGACGATACTTGACACTGCTGGAACGGGGATGTGATCCGCGACAACGAGTATTGCCGCAGGATCCCCATGGCCAATGTGTTCCTCGTAGAGAATGATTTGCCGTATCTCTATGTGGCGAAGCGTGTCCTGGAGAGGCTTGGCCACTCAGTCACGTGTTGCGAGAGCAGTTTCGACGCCTGGGACGCTATCACGGCCGGAGCCCAGTTCGACCTGCTTCTGTCACGCCTTCGCTTCCCACCCGGACAACCGAATGGCATCGCTCTCGCTCGCCACGCACGAATGAGGAATTCAAGGCTGCCCGTCGTCTTCATGACCTCGGAGGAGGGACTTTTGGACCGGGTAGAAGCTGACCTGGGACCGGTCCTGCTGAAATCGATACCACCGGAGGAACTGGGCGCGGCCGTGGAGAAGGCGCTTGCGAAAAGGCTTCAAATTGAAGGTGAGCGGTAGAGGCGGCGACCTTAGACCACGTTGTTTGGTGGCTCTCTACCGCCCTCGTGCGTTAGATCGCTCTCAGCGGCGGCCGCTTCCTGTTCGAAGTCGTCGGCGGTCTCCAGCATTGCGCGTTTGAGGCGGGGGTCGTCCTCTGAGGCCGACAGATCGCGGTATTGCTGAGCCTTATTCCGCAGCCGGGATATCGTCTTTTTTCCCATCAAGCTCTTCCCCCATCAGCCGCTAATGAAGGAGAAATCTCTAGCTTGCATCTATTAATTTTTGGCCATCTCGAAAATATGATGTGGATAACTGCGGACATCCCGCCCAAAATTCAGATGCCCCTTCTCTTTATTGAGAGGTCGTTGCAGTTTCGAGACCGCCCGGAATTTTCGAGGCCGCGCGTGTGAGCTCGTGCACGTGACCCTGAGCCTAGGATAAGCAAAGGCATCCCCGCGCCCCCACCCACCCCGGTCCTGGCGGCGAACTTCGCCATACGTGGTGATCGCGCGCGCACGGGCGCGCCAGCGGGCGGGATCACGGGCGCGAGCGGGAGGGATGAGCGATTGCCTGTAAATGACCAGGGTGGGGCGAACATCACAGTGGCGCTACGAGCCCATAGGCGCGATCGGGCCGACGCAGGCCAGAGGACCATTCACCGCGCACGCGATCCGACGTGATCCATGCCAGCCAGAGCCATGGTCACCATCCAGTAACAATAGACAACGGCGAAATCGACGGGTGCCTGCCAGGTTCATGGCCATCCGAGTATCAATCGGCCGGACCTGTCTAAAAACGGCCGTCGGCGGGCAGGTAACGCAGATCCTGACCAGAAATAACGGAATTGGGGGTACAGGGCAGTAGATAACAATTGGGCCTCGTTTTAGGTCCGCGAGTAACAAGCGATGAGCAGGACCTACAGCCAACGTCGGCTATCGATCATCGGCCTAACTGTGGAGGGCAGATCCACGAAATCACGGCGGCTGGCTTAGCAGTCAGAACACGCACCGTGTCAATCGCCAAGAATACAGTGTCGGGATCGCCGCCCTAGGGCGCGACCAGCGCCTCGGCCTTGACACGATAAGATGGACGCGGAATTCGACGTGCCGGTGGTGACGAAGCTAGACCGGCTCGGCCGTTACTCGCTCGATCTCATCAGCAGATGCAGAGTTGCGCGAGGGCTGAGCGTGCATTGCCTTGCCCTTGGTAGAGTCGATCTCACCAGCCCCGCCGGGAAGGACGATGGGCGTCATCGGGCGGTTGCGGAGTTCGAGCGGATCCATCATCCAAGCACGCCAAGGCCGGCCTGGCACCGGGCCAAGGCAGCTGGCAAGACGCTCGGGCGGCCAGGTCGGCGCTCGACGCAGAGACGGCTATCCGGGCCTCCCTGGCAGCCGGCGTCGGCATGTTGAAGACGGCCAAGGTGTGCGGCGTCGGAACCGCGACGGTGCAGCGGATCAAGGCGAGATGGAGGCGCTTAGGAAGCGGCGTAGTCTTGACAGTCGGTAGGACCGGGAATACCGTCATACTGGCTGTTATTGGATCACCGTGGACTACGCCGCCCAGTCCCCCCGATTGCGGCGGCTTCTTTCTGTGGTCTAGCCCTCCCGGACTGGCGCTACCAAGCAGACCACAAAACAAGGCCGCATTTCTCCGGGTGCGGCCTTGAGTTGTTTGCTCGCCAAATTTCTTGATGCACGCGAGGCCGAGTGTTCATCCGATTGTCCGCAACGTCAAGGGGGAGCTTGACAGCCTGGAGGAGCGGGAACACGGTCGAATATTGCCGAAAGTCAGGATCCTCACTAGCCGCCCGGTGCCCAAACCCTGGCGGCTTTTCTTTACCTAACCCTCCTGACCACGATGCGCCCAATCTTCGCGGCGGCAGTAGCCCGGAATTTCCGGGTAACTGGCACGGCGGGGCCAGGTGTGTGGGTTGGGCAACCGGGGCTGGCTCTCGGGGCGTCGGCGGGACCGGGCCGCGACGTTCGGTTAACCGGTGCTGGCCAGGTTGGGTAATGGGCGCCGTAGCTCGATAGCATCGTGCAAGCTTCGGATTGAGCGTCAGCCGGGCCGGCTCGTGGGGTGGATCTGGGCAACCGGGGCCGGCTGGGGATGGATGCCGGCTCGTGGGTGTGGAGGAGACAGCGGCTGGTATGAGAGGGTGGATCAGCTCAATGGCGCCCAGAGTGAACCCGAGGCACCCGCCGAAACTGGCCAACGTCCGTCTGCACCTCGCGCGCGCACGAATGCTACAGCGTAACACTCACCAGTAGCCTACGCTACCGATCGAGCCGTCGCCGTGGTGGGGATCACGAGAGCCGGGCCGTAAGCGAGGCCACGGGTTGGGGGCAACGAATATCGCCGGGCATAAGCTCGATCGACGGATTGGCGACTAGACCTACCTGGGCCACATTGGGGATGGTTCACCCGCTTATGCTTCTGAACCTCCTCTCATCCTCGGCAGCAGCCATTTTCTTTCTCCCCCTATTTCATAGGGGGTGAGGGATTTTATGGAGAATTTTTTGCTAAGCTATTGATATCATTAACTTTAGCGAGAGATTTCTCTCACCAGAAAAATCTCCCGAGAGATTTTTGGAGAGATTTTCGTCTAAACCATAGATCCCATAAACTTCTCTCTCATTTTCTGTCGAGAGAAATCGGAGAGAAATCGGAGAGAAATCTCTCGCGAGACAACCCACTGTGGCCCCGCTGCCACACCCCCTGGCCGGCGGACACCCCGCACCCACACGCTCGAGACGGTTCCCGGTTTGTTCGATAACTCTGCCGACACCACGAACCTGGCCACGGCGATGACCGGCGCCGACGATGTGGGATCACGTGATCTGTTCGGTGGGAGAGGATGATCCGGCACCAGATAGCCAAAAGGCCAGGGAGATGATCCCCGGCCTCTCAACTCGAACTATCTGAAACTGAGCTGTCGAAGGAGATCGACCCCGGCTACCACCCCGGTGACGTCGAGATATACCCACGCTCGGCGCGGATTGCAACTCTCATAGCTGTGATGCAATTATTTCCACGACAGTCAATGTCGCGAATGTCGAGAATTGCTCAGCGTGTTCTCGATATTGGGTTCGGCACTATCGCCTAACGAAACGGCACTGTGTCATTATTCTAATGTACTTTCTTCCAGCCGACGATGCATAGAGGCCACGTGGCCAGGTGTCTGGTCACAGCCGTTAGCAGCCGGGCTTAACCACCCGCTGGTCGAACTATCGGTTTTCACTGAGTATCGCTAGGAGTTACAGATATGTCTGAGACTGTGTCTACCTCTGATGTCCTTCCCGACATCAAACATACTGCCGCGTCGTGTGTCAACAGTAATATCGTAGGAAGTGTTGACTGCGCATCACGTGATGCCGATGCCCGCGGCGGCATGGTCGTTACCTTCGACTACAGCAAGATCGAGGACGAGACCGTAGCCCGCGAATTGCGGGAAGCGGTTATCGCAATTCGAGACATTCATCGAAGTGCGATTGCCGACGTCGGTAACCATCTGATCCGGGCCAAAGGACACCTGCCACACGGTGGGTTCAGCCAGTGGGCAGAAGCAGAATTAAACATGACGCTTCGAACCGCCGAAAACTATATGAACGCGGCACGGTTCCTCGAAGGAAAACCGAAATCCGTTTCGCTTTTGCCGCCGACAACCGTCTACAAGCTGGCCTCACTGGCCGCACTTCAAGCGCCCCCTGCCGTCGTCAAGGAGGTGCTCGACGCCGCGGCGTCGGGTGCGCCCCTTCCGGTGCGCGCGGTCAAAATGAAGCTTGCCGACGCGGTCGCAACGATCCGCAAGCAGATGGTGGCGGCCAAGAAATCGCCGGATCAGATCGCTAAGGAGGAGCGGAACGCACAGCAGCGGGAACAGCGGCACCAACAGGAACTACAGGCGGATGCCGAGCAACGCCGCCGGGAAGCCGAGGAGCGAGAGGAACGGCTGCGCCCTGTAGCGGATCGCCTCTCCGCCACCCTGGCCGACGACCTTGATACCTTGTTGGAGGTGCTAGGCAGTTGGAGGGATGTGCGAACCCTGCGGGGTCTCATTGAACAGGCGGGCCGATCGGCGGCATCGCCCGTTGGTTCGGGAGCCGTGGACGACGCTCCAATCCCAGTCGCGGAGCCCGTGCTCGTTACGACCTGCGATGCCGAAACCGCGATTGACCTGGACCAAATCGACCGGGAAGCCGGCGAGGCGATACGAGCCAGCGGCCCCCTCTCACAAACCAAACTTAGCGCGATGGTCGCAAGCGCTATTGGCATAGAGTGGCGTGATGCGTGGGAGCCTCTGGTCACGCTGCGCGAGACATTCGGCACCGTAGCACATCGTTGCTGGGACACCGAGGAAAGCCACTATGAGTATGTCCAGCCGCTCTCCGTCAGTTCGGGAGCCGTGGCATGACCGCGCTCCCCACCCCGCCAAAGGATGGCGCCCCCAAAGCGGATTGGGCTTGCTGGCACGCTGACGTAGGCCGCATCACTGGCGCCTATAAGGTATTCGCCTGCCGGCCGGATGGCCGGTGGACGCGGAAGGCAAGAGCACGGCCAAGATGCCACGCTTCAAAGGCTGGCAGAAAAATCGCGTCGAACGACCGCAAGACGGTAGCGGCCGAGTGGTCGAACTACCGACAGCAATCCCGGCCTCCTCATTCAGCCCGGGTTCGTCGCCTTCGATGGGACATTTACAAAGCCCGGCAACGAAACCCTCCTGGCCGAGTTCGAAAAGGAGCATGGCGAGCTACCGCCGACGCTGGAATTCTGTTCCGCAAGCGGCGGCTTCCATCTGATCTATTCCACGATGCGCGACCTGGGCAACGGCACGGGTAGCCTGCCCAAGTTCGGCGACGTGCGCGGCGGCGGCAAAGGCTACATCGTAGGTTCCGGTTCGGTGGTAGACGGCAAGCCCTACACCGTCTCCCAACTCCATCCCCGTGGCCCTGCCGGCTCATGTCGATAAGTGCTTGGTCACGGCGCGCTCGACCACCCCCGGCAGCAAAGAGTTGCCCCCATACGTCATGCTCGACGACCCGGCCAACATCGCCCTGTATGCGACGTGGTTGCGGACGGAGGCGCGGCCGTCCATCGAGGGCCACGGTGGGAACAATAACCTCGCGGCGGCCGGCGCTATGGGATCGTCCTATGGGCTGTCGCAAGAGACCACATGCGAACTGATCCTCGAACACTTCAACCCGCGCTGCATTCCTGAATGGTCGTGGGAGAGTGTCAAGCGCTACGGGGGATCGGGCTACCGCTCTGCCTCCTCCCAATTTGGAAACATGGCCGCGAAGAACCCGAAACTGATGTTCACGGCCGCCGCCGAGGCCCGCAAAGTAGAAGCAGAGCAGAAGGCCGCAGGGGTCAAAGTAGAGCCTGCGGTTCGCTACGATCAACTGGTGCAGCGCTTCTCCGACGCCCTGTCGGCCCGCGGCGGCCGCGAGCTTTGCGGGCAGATGTTCGGTGACATCGAGCTGGACCTTCACCCAGAATGGATCATCAGGAACTGGCTCCCCAAGGGCGGCGTGGTTGCGCTGGTCGGCGAAAGCGGTTCGTTCAAGACCTACGTCGCCGTGAATATGCTCGGATGCAAGGCCACTGGCACGCCCTGGGCCGGGCGCGAGGGCTTCGCCGGGTATCCGGTAGGGGAGGCCGCCCCTGTGGCCATGTTCGCCGGGGAGATGCCAAAGGGGGTCCTTCGTCGCATCCATATCGACATCGAGGGCAACAAGCGCGACCGCGCGCTCGTAAAGAAGCATCTGCTGTTCGTGAAAACGGTCTACGCCCTGAACCGACCCGACGGCCTTGCCGGCATGGCGATGGAGATCGAGAAGCACGGAATTCGGCCGGCGATCATCGCCGTGGACACGTTCAACCTCGCGCTGGACGGTAACGAAGACACTTCCGAAGAGGTCAAGAAGGCCCTCGCGGGCGCCCGCGCCCTGGCCGAGATGTTCGATGCGGTGGTGGTCATAGTCGATCACACCGGCCACGGAGACCAGACGCGGGCGCGTGGATCGTCGGCAAAGAAGGCCAACGAAGACGGCGTGATCCTCTGCAAGCGCGATGGCAAAGGCGACACGGTGACCTTGACGCAGGGCAAGAACCGCGAGGGCGCCGAGGAAGATTTCAAGGTGTCGCTCAAATCCCAGAAAGTCCAGACCGGCACACACCCCGACACGGGCGAGCCAATAACCGAACTGTGGTTCGAGGCGGTAGCTCCCAAGACCAAATCCGCTACTGCCGAGCCCGTGTTCTCGAAAGACGCCGGCAAGTGGGCGCTCTATGACGCTGCGGCGAAGAAACATCTCGACAGCCACGCCGGCCCGGACATCAAGGCGTCGGACCTCGCGCGCCAAGCCGTGCGCGCCGCAGCGGTGACAGACTTTGAGAGCAACGATCCCGGGAAGTTCGCGGAGGAGGTCAATCGATATCGCCAGCATGTAGTGGGGGAGCCGTCCTTCCGCCGCTACGTGGCCAGCAGGACGGGCAAGGGCGATGCTTCCACCTTTCGCAACCCCAATGCATCGGTAGAGGGCGACGACATCCCCGACGTGCGCAACGGACTTGCCGCCCCAAACGCGGAAAGCCCGCCAAGCAGCATGGACGCCGGCCAATCCACGGCGGGGTCGGCCGACTGAACAACCCTAAACCTCAACCTCATCACTTAGGAGAACTAACATGAAACTTATCGACCTGTCGCCGGAACAACGCGAAGTCGCACCACTGGCCAGGGTAAAGCGGCTAGCCAAATCAAAGGAGGGCGCGACCATGTAGACACTGCACAGCCTCGCCTACCCATCGTTCACCCTCCAACAAACGGAGGATTTGCCAATGATCACGTAACCCCCATCACTAAAGGACTAAAAATGTGCAACTCTCACAACGCTGATCCAAACGAACCCACGGCCGAACACAGCGTCATCCGCGGTCCCATCGTGCCTTACCTGATCGCCTACGCCCTCGACATCGTCGACCGCGATCAGCCTTCCACGGCAGATATCTTGCTTGCCCTCCGCCATCCTGGAGGCCAATCAAGGCCGGTTCCTGTGGAATGATCCCAAGGTAGCGGCAGCCGCGGTCAAAGTCCGCCAGTGCCTACGCGACGATCATGTCAGCCGGTTGCGCGTGCCGACACCTAGAGGTACCACGCTCGCCAGGCGGGAGGCGTGTCATGACCGCCGCCGTCACCATACCGCCAGACCTTATCCGGCCCGCGCTGGAGTTATGCCTGGAATTCGGCCTCCGCCCCTCGGCAGCGCTTTTGGACGCCGCCGGCGACCTCCTATTGGCCCGGGCCAAGGAGGTCCAGCTCGATCAGCTATACGAGAACATGAAAGCCCGGTTTGAACTGAAGCAGGCTGCCGACGCCGTCGGCATGTCGGTGGAGGCGTTCGGGCGACAGCCGCAATGGGTGCGCGACATGCAGCTCAAGCACATCAAGCTGCGCGCCGACCGCGAGGCTGCCGCCAAGGCCAATGGAGCGCGCCATGATCCACGTCATCTTACATGCGCCCTACGGCGTCACCCTCATGGCGGTCATGGCCGACTGGCTGGTGCGCCTAAGCTCCCGTCGAGGAGCCACGTCATGAGCACGTCCATTGTTACCGGCACGCCGTGGCACCACCACGGCACCCGCCAAATCCCCCGTCGCCGAATGATACGCTTTGCCCGTAAGCGATCCGGGATCGTGACTGGTGTGGTCCACTCACAGAAGGGCATGGACCAGCGCCGCACCGACGTGCAGGCCCCGCTGACTGGCCAGGTGCTTTGGCAGGGTGACGGCTGGTCCGTGACGCGCGTCGGGTTCCATTCCCGGGTTCGTGATCGACAAGGCATCGCTCGCGGACATCGGCGACACCGGGACGCTGGTATGGCCCCGCGTGGCAATGGCCTTCGTATCCGATTGGGACGCCGCCTGGCCCGCATTCTGGGAAGCCTTCCAGATGGCGCTGAAGATCCATCACCGGATGCCGCGGGATCGGTTCGACCAGGCGTTGCTGGAGCGCACCCACGCCGCGGCGGTCAAGCTGGTGCCGAAGCTCGCGAACCCGTGATCCTTCTCTGGTGTGTGGTAGAGCGTGTGTGGTCGGCTTGGAGGTGTCTTCGAAAATCCTAAGTTTCTATCTATATATTTTCGGTAACGTGATTATTAGCAGAGGAAGGAAAATCTGCTGAGTAGCCATCGGTCGAGCCGTGCAGCACGTCGCGGCAACGCAGACCAGACAGCCCGAAATTATCCAGGAAATGCCAAAATGCGGCTCGGCCGAGACAGTGCCGGATCGCCGCCGGATCGATGACCGCCGAGCGGCAGATCATTTTGGTATGGGCGTCCAGCTTGCGCGCGCGCCGTAGATACGACGTGAGCGTTGGTCGTTCATCCCGGCGGACCTTGCCACAGTTGCCGTAGTTGAGCCAGTTGAAATAGAGGCAATCGACGCTGGCCTCGTATTCCCGCATGAACGCCGAGATGTTATGGATTCGTCTGAGGACGAAAAATTCATCGATGTCGAGAAACGAAAACCACTCAGTCTCTTGCTTGAAGGTGTCGAGAAAGTGCAGGTAGATTTCAGTCTGCTCGCCGACGTGTGGCCAATGCCGGAAGGTAATGAACGGGTCGGGTCCGTAGGCATAGGGTGCGATCGCCCGAAAGAGCGGCGCAGGGTCATCGTCGTTGGAATATAGATAGATGTGATCGAAACCGATCGATTTGTGATACTCAACCCATTCCTGAATCTGCGTCTCTTCCCAACGTGCGCAGGCGATGATGGAGAAGCGGTGTTTGGCCATTGGTGGATCCGAAACTACGGCAGGTGCATTCCTGCCGATTGGGGTCATTTCGCCTGCCTATACGGATTTGCGTCGCTTGAGCGAAGCGGATTGTCGTTCTGAGATCGGACAAATGCGGCTTTTGGCGGGGCCGCAACAAAAATGCTCTCTCTCGATCGGCTTGTATCCTGGAACGTGAGATACCCACCACGATGCCCGTTGCATTGGCGATGCTGGCCACCGACAAATCGATTTCGGCGCACAGGATCACGAACGTCAGTCCAACCGCGATAATCGCGGTCACCGTACCCGACCAGCAGGAACAACGCGGCGACGATGACGATGCATGCTATCGGCCCGAGCGAGCGGGAACCCAGGGTCATGATCAGCGGCGGCACAGCATAGGCGATCTGTCCGCGCACCAGCAGTCCCGCTAATGCCCGCCGCGATTTGCAACATCGCCAGTGTCATGACGAAACGGGGGATTCCGATACGGGTCATCCCGAACGCGTTCACCATACCCAGCGCGAGGCAGGGCGCCGGCGCGATCAGTATCGCCGCCCAACCCGGCAGCGGAGTGTTCGCGCTCCGACTCCGGACATGATGAGGTAGCAGGCGGGCTCGCCGGACCTGCCGAGAAAGGTGGCTTGCCCCTTAACGCCCGCCCGAAGGGAGTGCGAATGCCCTGTATACCTGACTGATGGGGGCAAACGCCCCATAGGCCTGACTACTTCCGGCAAAATCGCCGTACGCGGTTCGCGTGGGGGAGACTGCCCTGAGATCGCTATTCTGCCAGCGCGCCATCACCAGCGCCCGGTAGGCATCCCCCAAGGCCGGGGTTTCCGAATGATAGGCGGCGACAGCGCGAGCCCAGTTCCTTCCGTCCGCAAAAAGTGCGTTCAGGAACCGGCCGGCATATGAGGCATTCGCCAGCGGATCGAACGCAATCTCCAGCGTCGCGAAGGCATCCGGGTGATGCATCAAATTCACTTGCAGACACCCGACGTCTATGGACCGCACCCCTCGTGCTTGCAGCCCTTTCACTGCGGTGACCGCCTGCTGCCGGGTTGCGAAAAATCGCCCTTCTCCCTCTGCGTTAATCGTCCACGGCCATGGCCGGACCCTCCCCGAAGTCGGATCGACCCGGCCGGTTTCTATCAGGCTGATCGCCCCCAGGAGGCGCGGTGGCAGGCGGGCAACATATTCCGTCGTGGTAATAGCGGTCTCACACAATGTGGCGGGATCGGCGGCTTGATTTAGCACCGCGGGGGCATGCGGCGTCGCCGGAAGCGAGCTGGCCGGCGGCGTTGCGGCCACCGCGGGCAGTGGGCGCGCTGTATCCAATGGCGCGGACCACGCGGCCGCTGGCGTCCCGAGAGCGAGCAAAATTGGGAGCCATAGGCGCATGCGGTGGCTTCTCCATGGAAGTGCGCAAACAATGTCACAACCATCCTATCTATGATATTATAGCGAAATAAGAACATATTTCCATGCCTTGGCGCCCAAATTTCGATTAATCCGACGTGCGGCTGGTCTGGGCGGGTTCCAATGATGGCGACATTGTCACGCTCCCCTTCTGATGATGTCCTGCCACGCGCTCGTGATCCCGCGTGCCAGAGGTTTGTGATTAACACATCACGTGACGAAAACAGGCGTCGTTCACCGCCCACATGGGACTAGTCCAGGATGTCCGAAAGCCGGCCGGATGCACCGGAAACACGCTTCCCGTCCTGCGTGGAGGGCGCTGCGGTCACGCGGGTCAGCTTCGACGAGTTGGCACGAGTGCCAGCGCAGCGGCTGGCGCGCCTGTTGCTCGAGCGTGCGGCGGAGGACCCGACGCTGCTGAGCCGCCTCTACGAAACGCTGGGACTACCGAAGGATACGCCACGGATCGGGTCGCCTCCGATCGTGGGTGACAGTCCGGCGATGCGCCAAGTCGCGTCGTTGGTACGGCGGTTCGAACAAACGGATGAACCGGTGCTGATCACCGGCGAAAGCGGCACCGGCAAGGAGTTGTTGGCCCGCGCCATCCACGACGGTTCCCGCCGAGCACATGGGCCGTTTGTGGCGGTGAACTGCGCGGCAATACCGGCTGGGCTGGTCGCGTCAGAACTGTTCGGCTACGAGAAAGGGGCGTTCACCGGCGCGGCCTCCCGCACCATTGGCCAGATCGAATACGCAAACGGCGGCACGCTGTTCCTGGACGAAATCGGCGACATGCCAATCGATCTCCAGGGCCATTTGCTGCGTTTTCTGCAGGAAGGGCAGATCCGCCGCGTCGGTGGCCGTGAGACGATCGGCCTCGATGTGCGGATCGTCTCCGCCACCAATGTGCGTCTGGGTCAGGCGATCGCCGAGGGTCGGTTCCGTGAGGATTTGTTCTACCGTCTGAACGTGCTGACCCTGTTGGTGCCGCCGTTGCGCGAGCGGCCGGAGGATATTGTCCCCCTTGCGTATCACTTCCTCCGGCTGGCCCAGCGCGATTTCAATCGCGAGGTGCGTGGTTTCACCGCTGATGCGATGGTCGCTCTGCGCCGCTATCGTTGGCCCGGCAACGTGCGGGAACTCATGTCCGTGGTTCGGCGCGCCGTCGTGATTGGCGACGGCCCGCTGGTCGAAGCCGCGACGCTGATCGGCCTGGATGAGTCGCCGGCCTCCCTCTCCAACACGCTCGTGGCGGCAAAGCCCGGCTCTCCGGAAGAACGCGCAGTCCTCTTGGCGACGCTGGAGCAGACGGGCGAAAATGTCACCTCTACCGCCGACGCGCTGAGTGTGTCTCGGGTGACGCTGTATCGCATGTTGCGCCGCCACGGGATCGTTCTGAAACGCGGCTTGGCAGGGGCGCCCATCGCGCGCCGGCCTCACCCTCAGGCTGCACACGGATAGGCTCGCTTCGGTTTCGGATGATGGCTGGGCGACCGGGCGCCATGCCGCCGCGGCCATCCACCGGGCCGGTGAGCCCTAATCAGCGAGCGTGCGATCGGCATCAATGAGAGCCAGAGTGGCCGACAGCGAGAACATAGCATCCGACACGAAACCGTCGGCGCAGCGGGCGAGCGTCCATCCCGCACCATGGCGTAACAGCAGCCACGAGGCCTTTTCCTTGCCAGCCTCGAAGACGCCGACGATCGCTCCCGCTCCGGCGACGCCCCAGGGCCGGACCGAAAGATCCATGGCCGCATCGATGCCCCGGGCACCGGCGTAGTCCAACCAGTCCGACAGCGCCTGCCGCTCGGCCTCATCGAGTCCAGCGTATGTCTGTGCTCGTGGCACCCAGGTTTCCTCGCCCCGCCCGGTGGTGATGAAGCGAATATCTTCAATAACCGCAAAGCTCATGCCGAACGCCCTTGGCTGGCATGGCGATTGCTACCATTACAGGTTCCACTCGCCGGCCAGAATGCGATCGCAGACCAACTGCCCTGGCAGATGGTTTCGTCGTGATCCCGGCATGCTTCGGCCGCTGTCGGCGTCGAAGTTACCGGGATCAGCAGTTACAGACCAAGCGGCGACGGTGAGAACGGCGCCGCCTCCGTATCAGCGCGTTGTCGCCGGCACCGGCGCGGTCACGACAGCGCCACCATTTGTCGCCGGCGGGATAATATACGAGAACCCGAAACTGGGGTTCGCAAACTGCTGGATGTACTGGTTGTAGTACTGATAGACTTCGGCGATGCCCATCTTCGGCACGTAGACCACGTCATACGGTGCCAAGCGGATATCGGCGTTCGGATCAAGTCCCTGGCGCAGCGCTTTCCATTTGACGGACAGGAACTCCGGCTTGTCGCCCAGTCCGCGGCGAATGACGAAGACCGAGGTGTCATCACTGCTCAGCTTGGTACCGCCCGCTCGCGCGATTGCCTGCGACAACGTGAGGGTCGGCCCAACGGTGATGAACTCGCCCGGTGTTGCCACCTCGCCGGCGACATAGACCCGCGTTGGCGCGAACGATTTCACCACGACTGAAACACGTGGGTTCTGCAGATCGTGTGCATATACGGCACGTAACGAATCCGCGAGCTCTACCGGCGTGCGCCCATAGGCAAGCATATCCGGCACCGCGGTGGTGGAAATGTGGCCATCGGGGCGGACTGTGACTTCCTCATTCAGTTCCGGATTGAGCAGCAGCCGGACCTCCAGCACATCGCCTACCTGGATGTGATAGGCCGGCAACGCTGTCGCTGAAACGGTCATGGGCCCGGGCACCAGCGGCGCAGGCGGCAGCGTCGGCACCGGCGAGCAATCCGCCAGCGCAAACACACCGACTAAAACAATCCCAGCCACAGCCGCTGTTCGACTTTGCCAGACGAATCGTCGGGGTTCATTGCGCTCAACGACCATGTGGATGGCTTCTTTCATGTTTTGGACCCTTATTGGAATTGTACACGAGGGGTAATTACAGTGGGTAGCTTTCCTGAACGCGGGTGGCAACCGGTCACGCGCGGAACCGGCGCAAATCACGGGAAATTATTGAGAGCACCATGAGCAAGTCGCGTGCCAACCCGATACGACGGAGAACGGCGTTCTCACTTGCGCTGGTTTACGTAATGGCGGCGTCAAGTGTTGCGTCCTGCTAACGCCAATACTGGGGGACAACAAGCTGATGCTGTTCCGGCAACCGCCTAGCGCGGCGGATAGGCAGGGGCGTAGCCGGACGCGCGCCGGTCCGATTGCTGGATCGGCGGAATTCGTCGGGCTTCCTGACAGGTCACCCATAGCGACATCGATGTATCGTCTGCTTAACGGTAAGTCATTCGCGCTCAACGCGTCCAGCGCGTGGGCGACATCTACCGCGCCCTTACCCGCCGCCGGCGACCCTTCTTCGGGCGCATCCACGGGGCCGAAAACAAGCTGCAGTTGTACTTGCTGCAAAAGCCGGCGCGCATCCTCGATCTGGCCACCCGCCAAAGCCGATCGGGCCGCGTTCAGTCGCGATAACGACGATGAAGACGTGGGCCGCGGCCTTGGTTCCGGCGCTGGCGAGGTGTCCCCCTGTTGTGCGACTGGCACCGAAGGCGACAGTTGTCGAAGCCGGGCGAGAACCGACTCAGTGTCATCAGCCTCTTTCGGGGCTGGTGATAGCTGTTGGGGGGGTGATTGCGGAGGGGCCGCCTGCGACATGGTCGCCTGCGCCACTAAGGATGGCGGGAGGGGTGGCGGCGCGGGAATCGGCCTCTGGGCGACCACCGTTTTAGAAGACGCATCAGGCTTTGGAGACTGGGGCTTGGGGGGATCGGACCTCGCTTGATCTCGCTTTGATGGCTCAACTTTCGGAGGTTCGGTTCTGGCTGGCTCGGGTTTGGCTTGCTCAGGCTTGGCCTGCTCGGATTTGATCTGCTCCTGCTTGGCCTGCTGAGACTTGCCTTGCTGCGACGTAACCTCATCAGGCCTTGCCCGCTGTGATTGGGCCTGCATGACTTGCTCGGACCTGGCTGGTTCGGGCTTGGCCGGCTCGGGCTTGGCTGGTTCGGGCTGGCCCGATTTCGGAACGGTCGCCGCGGGTCCGATGCCGGCTTCATGCCGTTCTGGTACCGGCGTGGCGGGTGGCGGGGGCGGCGCCGATGCGGCAATCGGAGGAACCGGTGGCGGTTGGGATGCCTCAGGTTGAGGCGTGGGCAGCGAGAACGCGACCACCGGCGGCGTCAACGCGGGAGGCGGCGCCACGGAAGCCGGTCCAGGCGGCGAGGCTGCAGCACTACCGTGCGGCGCAGACTCTCCGGGTGACGGGGCCGGCGGCGCGGAAGCGAGATGCGAACCGGCGCCGGAATCTAACGTTAGCGCGGGCGGCAAGTCCTTGGGCACCTGCCACCGTTGGGACGGGTCTTGCTTTGCGGCGCGGTCCCCGTCGCGCGGGGCGGGGTCCGGCTGGCGCGGCGCTAGGCGTCCCTCAGCGTCGGCAGCTGGTAACGGTGGGTTGGCAATGGGACGATCCATCAATTCGTCCCACTGGTCCCGCGCCTGCTGCAGGTAGACAGCCGGCTGACCATAAAAGGCAAGCGTTAGGAGAAAAAGTCCGGACACCGCTGCCACGGCCGGTATGGCAAAGCGCACGTCGCTCTCCCGCTCAGTGTAACGTGATTGAAGAAATGCAACACCTGTCGGCTGGCGGCAAGGAACGTCGTCGTGTTCGTTGGCCAATTATTGTCGCAAAATCGTTATTGTTCCACATGACGTAAAGTGTAACGGAACCTTTCATCACCGTCATGTCAGGAGCCTTGCACACCCCACCTTTCCGCCACAGGTGTCAAACACTAGCCGTTTTTGAATGATCAGGAGGCTTGGTCCAATGCCGCAGGAATTTCACGATCAACTTACTTCCTTTATGCCAAAAATGCGTGTGTGGGCCTTAGCTTTAACACGAAATAGAGCCGCCGCGGAGGATCTCACTCAAGATGTCGCGACCAAGGCCTTGGTCGCGCAAGATTGCTTCATCCCGGGAACCAATTTTTCTGCCTGGGTTCACCGGATCATGATCAACCACTTTATCAGCAGCGTGCGCAGCAAGCGCGAATTCACCGACATGGAAAATATGCCCGAAATTGCGGTAGCCGCTGCCCATGAGGACCGCACCGCGCTGCGTGAACTTGGATGGGCGCTGGATCGCCTGCCGCCCGATCAACGTGAAGCTTTGTTCATGATCGTGCTGCAGGAAAAGTCATACGAAGATGCCGCGGAACAAACCGGCTGCGCGATCGGCACCTTGAAGAGCCGCGTCCATCGTGCCCGATTGCAGCTCCGCGCTTACTTAATGGGTGACCAGACGAAGATGGCGGCTTAAAGCTTGGCCATGCCGGCTCGAACGTCCCGGCGCGTCAATCATGCGATCAAACAAGGAGTAATTTAGGGCGGGCGGGTTCTGGCTGAACCGGAAGACGCGTCAGTTCCGCTCTATTCTCCGTGAAATAGGATCACGCTGAACAATCCGGCGTGATCCTTCCACACTTTCCAGGCTTCCCACCCGGCATTGCGAGCAATTGCCATCAGCTTTTCTGGCCTGTGCTTGTAACTGTTCTCAGTGTGAATCGACTCAGCCTCTTCAAATGTAATGCTCCGTCCACCAACAAGCACTTTCTGGTCTCGCGTAGAGATCAGGTGCATTTCGATGCGGCTTTCAGCGTCATTCCAAACCGCCTCGTGTCGGAAGGCATCGAGGTCGAAGTCGGCGCCAGCCTCCCGGTTCAGTCGCCGCAGCAGGTTGAGATTGAAGGCAGCGGTTACGCCCGCTGCATCGTTGTAGGCAGGAAGCAGTACTTTCGGGCTTTTCCGCAAGTCCGCGCCAAGCAGGAACCACGAGTTTGTGCCCAACGATATCCGCGCGGACCCCAGGAAAGTGGTCGCTGCCGCAGGATCGAGATTACCGATCGTCGAGCCGGGAAAGAACCCCATACGCGGCGCGCCGAGCGGGGGCAGAAGCAGCGGTTGCATGAAGTCCGCGACAATCGGCACGACAGTCAAATTGCGGTGTGTCTGTGCTAATCGTGCTTGCATAGCATCCAACGCCGGCGCCGCGACATCAATCGACACATAAGTGCTGAACGGAGAGTCCGGACGATCCAACAGGATGCGTGCCTTGGTTTCATCACTGCCGCCAAATTCAACTAGGACGGCATCCTTGAACCCACCCGGCACGACCGAGTCCGCGATCGAACGCAAAAGCGCGGTTTCTGTTCTGGTAAGGTAATATTCTGGTAGACGCGTGATCTCGTAGAACAACCGACAGCCCTCGTCGTCATAGAACAGCATGGCCGGCAGCGTTTTGGGGGTCGCGGTCAGTCCGGCAAGGGCGATGTCAAGGATATTTGCCCGCGATTGAGGCGGGATAAATCCGGTGTCGTTTGGCACGTCGGCCTCCCGTTATAGATCTTTTGCCAGACGAAGGCCGCTGAACTGCCATCGCTTGTCGGGGTGGAAGAAATTCCGATAGGTCGAGCGGGTGTGCTCTGTCGGCGTGGCCAGGGAACTGCCACGCAAGACCATCTGGTTGATCATGAACTTTCCGTTGTACTCGCCGATCGCGCCGGACGCCGCACGATAGCCTGGATAGGGACGGTAAGCGCTCTCGGTCCACTGCCAGACATGGCCGCTCGTTTCGACGATCGATGGATTTGCGCTGGCGTTCTCCCACTCGAATTCCGTGGGCAGGCGCGCGTCGCTCCAGCGAGCGAAGGCATCCGCCTCATACCAACTGATTTGCCGCACCGGAGCGTCTGGGATCAATGGCGCAAGGCCGCCAGGTCCCGCCTGAAACCAGACGCCATCGACATTGCGCCAATGCAACGGTGCTGTCCATCCAGCCTCTTGAGCTGTCGCCCACCCATCAGACATCCATAGCGACGGCGTCTGATAACCTCGGTCCTCGATGAATCCGAGCCATTCGCTATTGCGCACAAGACGGGACGCAATAGCGTAAGCCTGAAGGTAGACCTGATGACGCGGCGTTTCGTTGTCAAAACAGAAGCCAATCGCCTCATAACCAACGGGCTGTAGGCCACCTGGGAACGCGATGAATGTCGTCTCGCCACTGTGACCGAGGGATTCCGTCCAACCCGTCATCATGGGTGGACACAGTGGATGGCAAGCGAACGCGTGCAACATGTCCGTGATCAGCAACTCCTGGTGCTGCTGTTCGTGATGCAGACCGAGTTCGATAATTGCGCCGATCTCTGGCCCTAGCCTCGGGATAGCGGCAATCAGCGAGGCATCCACATGGCGGCGGTACCGCGTGACGTCATGTGCCGGCGGGCGGGTGAGCAACCCGCGAGAGGGACGCGGATGACGCGGCCCCACCGCCTCGTAGTAGGAGTTGAACAGAAAGTTGAACGCCGGATCGAACGTCTGGTAGTCCGGCACATGCGGCACCAGCACGAACTGCTCGAAAAACCAGGTCACATGTGCTCGATGCCATTTCACTGGGCTGGCGTCAGGCATCGATTGGACGCATTGGTCCTCTTCGGTCAGTCCGGCCGCTAGCGCCTCGGTCTCCGCGCGAACTTCGTGGAACCGGATGGACAAATCATCGGCGCGTGAATAGTCGTGATAAGCTCCAATATCGTCCATTGGTATCCTCCGGAGGTGCTTCAACGCAGGCGATTATTCTGCGATTGGTTCAGGCACATTTTCTCGTTACTAAGGATGCGAAGCGCAGTCTAGAATGGGTTGCCAAAACGTCAAAAGACCGCCCGGGACGCGCAGCTTAGGTCCGATCACTCGGCTCCGTGCTGGATAGCGCGTGCCCTCTGTGTCCTCTCCTTCCATAGCTTCAAGCACCCCAGGATAGCCGGGCTGAGCCAACATTCCTGTGGTTGGCGCCACGCGGAAACCTGAAGAAGTGTCGCGAGGGGACTTGGTCAAGGGCTGTTACATCGAAAAGGATCAAAACGGTCCATTTTATGATGATTTCGAAATAATAACGACCAACGTTACGATGCCACGATCATCGGTAAGTCGTCGACGTCGGATCGATCGTCGATACGCAATTTCGCTGCGCTGGCGGCAGACGGATCGGCCACATTCGTCGGCCGCCCCATGCGCATACCATCGCCCGTCCCGCTTTATTCGCACTGCCGGAGTGCGGTGCTCGGAGCCATGTGTCCCGGTCGAGCCTGACATCATGATGGCCGCACTGTCACGCAACCTGGCTCGATCGATGTCATTGGCTGAATGAGAAACCAAGGAAACCGGAGTATGCCAGGGACCGCCAATCTTAAGGTCGCTGTCCTCGCTACCGACGGGTTCCAACAGGTAGAATCAACCGAGCCGGTCAAACTCTGAGGCGGGGTCGGCTCAGGTCGTGGTTATCGCGCCGGGGAGCGGACAGATCCAGGGTAAGAAAGGCGAGAAGATTGCGGTTGATCACGACCTCGCAAGCGTCTCGGCGGAACGGTTTGATGCGCTCGTTTTGCCTGGTGGCGTCGCAAATCCGGACACGTTGCGAACCAACCCGCAGGCGGTTGGCGTTCGTAAGGCACCTCGTGCATGCGAATGCGCCGATCGCGGCGATCTGCCACGGACCATTGACGCTGATAGAGGCTGACGGAGTCCGCGGCCACCGCATGACGTTGATGGCGGGTTGGTAACCTCGGGCAAGCCCGACGACCTGGTCGACTTCTGCCGGGAGATGGTCAAGCTGTTTGGCGAGGGTCAAAGTCAAAAAGCTGCCTAAGCAACCAAGACGCTATGCCGCGGGGTCCGTCGATCTATCCGATCGGTTCCGCTTGTACAGCGAAACGCCATCATGCGACTTCAAACAGCGCGTCCGGTGCGTCTGGGTGATGGGTCCCGCCAGCTTGGGAAATCCACGTGTTCCATCCCAGCCGGCACGGCCCTGCGCTATCCAGGCGCAGCGGAAAGCGAGCTGCACCGGCCAACACCGGATTGATCGCGAAGCCCGTCTCGGGGCCGACGAACGCTTGCACCAAACTGATCAACCGGCGATAGCCCGGCTGATCCGGCAGCAGAGCCTCGAACGCCACCTGATCTAGCGGCCCGATACACAACACAATTCGAGCGTGAGGGTCCCAGCTTCGCACCCCGATCGCGGCACCAGCCCCCAGCGCGTTCCACGACCCGGCCGATGCCGGCCCTGGCAGTGATGTTCGCTGCCCCGGTGGCAAGCCCAACCAGGCCCCCGCGAACTGACGAACCTCCACCGGGCGTCCAAGCCAGTCAGAGATGAGGGCACCCAACCTCTCAGCTGAGCGGGGTCGCATCGCGAGCAGGCCAGCATAGTGCAGTAAAGGGTCGGCACCAGCCTCAAGCCGCTCGATCAGACCATCCGTACCGTAGCCGGTGAGGGCTAAAATCGCTTTGCTGACCGGATCCGGCGCAGTGCCGACGCTCGCGATTTCCGACGACCGGTGCAGACGGTATTTGATTCCGGCACGGCCAAAGAACGAAACCATTCGGTTCGATAACAGATCTATGAAATCATGCAGTGCGCTTGATCCCCGGCGAAGTGATGCTCCGGCCAACGTTTCGTATAATCGCGGCAATGCCGCCCCACTTCCGATCAATCCGATCATCGCCACGGTCATCCGCGGTTTCCGGGTCTCTGTGGTCCGGACGACCGAAGTGACTTCGCCTGCGGGATGGGATCGGCCCGGTTGGGTTCGGAATTCGACGACGGTGGCGGGATCTCCGGCGCGCTTCGTCAGCATCAGGATGCGTAACGCCGCATCAAATTGGAATCGATGCGGTTGCGTCAGCAACAGCTTCATCGCGGAAAGTGGACGGCGCTTCACAGGAGCACCTGCGCCCCGGCCCGGGCCGGCCATGACGCTGCAACCCCTGACCGCCCCTGCAACACCACCCGGCAGCGAACAAATGCATTCACCGTCGCGTGCAGCGCGAGGAACCGGTCTAGCTACCGACGCCAGCAGGAACAACCCATCTAACCTGCCAGGCCCGCTGGTCGAATACCAGCGTCACATCCAGTCCACGGCAGAAGGCGCCAATCCGACGCTCCCGGCAGGCGAGACACGCCCGGGGTGGCGCTAACGGATATCAGCCCGTCGATCGCTGATCGTGTTTCAGGGGAATCCCGTAGGTCGTAAAGGCGAAGGTACTTCCTTCAAGGCTGTCGCACCCGCTTCGCCACCCACCACCGACAGATGACCGAGCGACAAGTGGGATACCAGACGCCAGAAGGCATCTTTTCCTCGCGGGGGACGCAAGGTTGGTGTCGGTGCCGTCAAACACATGACGCGCCGGACCGCGGCATTGCCCTCGACCAGTTGCACCACTGGATGACCACCGCCAAACGGCAACGAATCCGGAAGATCGCGATTGAGACAAAGCGCGTCGACCGACAGCACGGCATCCGCGGGCTGGTTCGGATCGAAATCGGGATCGCAAACACCCAGAAAGATTTCGGTCCCCCCCACCGAAGATGGTCGCCTGACTGTCTGGTATCGGCCACCCGATTCGGTCGCAGCGGCCCCCATGGCAGACAGCCGGTAGAACGGCTCCCACGCGCGAACCTTGCCATCCGCCTGGGTTTCCCGGACGCGCTCGACCTGCCAGACCTCCATCGCGGTCGGTCGGCGTGCATCCGGCACCACGCGGTATTCCGTGGCGGTGTGGGACAAGCGCGATTGGTTCGCAGCGTTGAGAGAACAAGTTGACGATAGGTGTGCACCCAAGCGCCAGCGTGTCCGCACCGACCAATCGTTCCAATTCCGGAAGCGCTCGGTTCAGGTAAACGAAAATCTCCAGGCGGCGACCTGCTCGCAACAGCGTTTTGGTTTCGATGCCAGTAAAATCGAGGAACTGGAATTTCTCCGGAAACGCGAAATATTCGGTCAGCAGACGAAAGCCCGAGAAGCTGCGGGCAGGCCACGGGAACAACGCCTCGTCCGGTGCGAAACCGACCGGCTGGATGGCGGATGGCGGCAGGATAGCCGGCCGAGGGTCCGACGGACCGTCGGCGTAGGCCACCGAGACAGCGTGCGCTGACAGCAGCTCCAACAGCGGCAACGACACATTGGCAGCAGCGCGAAGAAAAAAGCGAAGACGATCTAGATGGAGGGTTGTCAGGTCGGTATCGCCGAGGCACCTCAAGCCGATCCGCAGCACCGCGACGGCACCCGCCGCCCTCGGGTTGGGAGGTGCGACAAGCGGCAGCCCGGACAGACGCACGGCCTCGATCTCGATCGGCCACAGGGTCTGGCTCCAGGCGGTGCGGAACCGACAGGTCTCGCCGCGGACCGGTTCGGTCCCAACGGCAATGCCCGCCGGCAGCGTGACCGGCGCATCCAGGTCAGCCTGACAGTGGAACTGTGCGATCGAGCAGGACGGAAAGGGTGCGAGGTAGTGCGGATACAACACACCGAGGAGAGCGTCGGTCAGCTCGGGAAACTCATCGTCCAATCGCTGATGAACGCGAGCACCGAGGAACGCCACCCCTTCGAGCAGGCGCTCCACATGCGGGTCGTCCACCGAGTTCAGGCGACAGGCGAAGCCGGCCGGCAATTTTTGGATGGGCTTGAGCGAACTCCCCAGCCAACACACGGATCGCCGCGAGTTCTCGATCATAATGGGGAAGCAACGTATCAGACATCCGGACGTTCTCCCTGGTCCCGGACCACAACGCCGGCGGTGGCGGTATCGATCACAGTTTCAAAGGCAACCGGCTCGTGCGCGGCTTGGGCGCGCAGCAGGGCTTCAATACGCATGCGCAAGCGGGGTTCGAGCGGATTGGCATTCTCCATCAGGGTGACACGCAGACGATCGAAGCGCGGCTCGAACCGGCGGACCGTCGTTTCGATCTCGGCCCGCAAGCGTTCCCGCTGGACTGGGTCGTTCGCTACCCCGACGGTGAAATCGGGCATCCCATATCCCACGGACGAAACCGCCAGTTGCGTCAATTCCGGCGAGCAGGAACGCCAGCGGCGACGCGCGTTCATCAGCGCCTCCAGGTCGCGCAATACGCTGCTCCGTAAAGCCGCCAGCGTCTGGCCGGCGGACATCGGCTTGTCAACGGGTCGTTCCGGTTCATCGTCTAACAGCCGGTCGAGCAACGACAACCGGACGGCTGGCCCCCCACTCATGGGACGGACCCGAAGCGCAACTCTCTCAGTTCCATGATTCCCAGCCCTTCGTCTCCAGCGAGGAAGACACGCTGCCCGCTGCCGCACACCGGCGCCGTATCCGTCCATACCGTCTCTCGGCCCAGGCGCAGCGCGTCCGAAGTAGGCGGATCAAGGCCAGCGTAGAGCGCGGGCAAATAGACTGTCCCGTCTGGCCCGTCGGTTATCGAAACATCCGCGCGCCGCCACGCCAGGTCCCGAGGTCGGCGAGGAGGATGAAACAGGATCGTTTCGACGCCAGAGATCGGAAGCCAGTAAAATTTTCCCGTCGTCGTAAGCACCTCCAGGTTGCCTCCGCACAGATCATCGGCATCGCGAAAATCGAGATAAGTCTGTTCGTCGATCCGTAGCCGGGTTTTGGGCCGGCATGTCTCGGCGATATCTACTTGCCGCGCGGCGGTTTCCCTGTCGCCCGCGTGCCACGCGACGATCGCGGCCAGCGATGCGTGTTGAGCCTCTGTCGGAGCGCCAAGGATTTCCGGCACACGTGCCTCATGCCAGAACTGGCGGCGCGCCATTTCTGCCCTCAGCAACTGGCGAAATTCGGAGATGACCAGCGCCGCGGACGGGTCCAAGGCCGAAGCGGCATCCAGTAGCACATCAGCTCGATCAAGATTGCCCGTGAAGATCAGCAATTCAGCCAGCAGCACCCGCGCATCAACGTCGGTCGGCGCCTTGCGGACTGCATCGTTTGCCGCCGCCACCGCCGCATCCAGGGCGCCGGCGCCGAACAACGCATCGATGGGAGATGGCATCGGCGGTTTCCTCTCTATTTTCCTGACGCGGCAATATCGGTAACCAATCGGAACGTCGCCGCAACATCGTCAAGCTGAAAGTGCGGCTGTAACTGGACTGTACACGTGAAGCTGCCGGGCTGGCCGGGCTTTTCACGCACCGCTACGCGCGCGGCCACAAGCGGAAATCGTGCGCGCGTCTCACCGGTGCTGGACAAGTTGGAATTGACGTAGGTTTGCAACCAGTCATGCAAGCGCTGCTCGATCTCATCGGCAGCGCGAAACGACCCTACGGCTTCGCGCCCTAGCAACTTGATGTAGTGGGCGAACCGAGAAACACAGAGCATCGAATTGAGCTGGGAGGAGAACCTGGCGTTGGCGTTTGCCACTGCCTCATGGGGTCCGGCGAAGCGGGGGGGAACGTGCAGGCTTCGGACGCCGGCAAACACCGCTTCCTGCCCAAACGGAAGCGCCGATAGAGGCAACAGCCCCGCTGTCATCAGCGTACGCTCCTGCCGGTCGGATAGGGCCACATCCATGCTGGGGTTGAACCAGGATGCCGCGGAAGGAAACGGTTCGGCGACCATGCGCGTGACGACCCCACCGCCCAGCCGGTCCGTTTCGGCGCCGCGTACATCGGCTGGCCAGGCGTGGTTGGTGAACGCCTGCCCAACGACGCTCGCAAATGCGAATCCGGCGGTGGTCCAGACCCTTTCGTGCGCGGCGGAGGCAAACTCGACATAGCGAAAGCCGTCGATGCGCGCTGGATCGTCGCCCCAAGGCGCACGGGCCAGGACGCGCGGCAAGGCGACCGCGACAAAGCGCATGTCGTCCTGCCGGGACAGGCCGCGCCACCGCGCGAATTCATCCGAACGAAATGGGTCCGCGAGATCGCCCGCCGAAGCAAGGTCAGGGAAATCGTCAACCTGCAACAAAGCCGGCGACGCCGCGAGAACAACTGGCGCAAACGCCGCCGCGGCAACGCCAGCGAGTGCAGTCATCGCGCTGACATCATCGGTTGGAGCATCGGCTGATGGGCGATGGCGGACTTCGTGATCGACTATAAGCAACCCGTAGGGCTCACCGCCCGGCATGCCGAACTCGTCTTCGTATACTTTGCGGAATATCTGGCTGCGATCGAATTCGGTTGCGCGCGCGAGATCACGGCTTAGGTCGCGCCAGGCCAGGTTCAGCACCTTGGTCCGGACCGCGGCCGCCGGTTCCTGCCCGCGAACCAGCCACGCCAACCCGCGCCAGGACCCTTCCAGGCGTCGCAGCCGATCATGATGCAGAATCGAATCGAGCTGCGCCGCGACCAACGCGTCGATCGCCGCTATCGTCCGATCGAGCGCCAGTCGCAGAGCCTCGGCCGTTCCAGCCGCGAGCGCGGCCGTAAGAAAAATCTCCAGACCACCGCCTGAGACCTGCTGCGCGATGTCCTCGGCCGGCAGCGCGGTCTGCGTTGCGTCGGCCGAGGCGGCGGACATCGGCTGCATCAACTCAGCTCTTTTGGGGAATGCGGGCGACCATCCGCAGGCTGGTGGTCAATTCCTCCAACTGCAGCCAAGGACGCAGGTGCGCGACGGCGTTGTACGACCCAGGCTTGCCGGGAATTTCTCGCACCTCGATCCTCGCTTCCCGCAACGGGTAGCGCGCCTTCGTGTCGGGTCCGGCGCTCTCGTTTGAGTTCACATAGTTCATGATCCAGCGATTGAGCCAGTTCTCGCAGTCGGTGGCCTCCATGAAGCTGCCGATCTTGTCACGTGCGATCACCTTCAGGTAGTGGGCGAAACGACTGCTCGCCATGATGTATGGCAAGCGAGCCGAAATCGCAGCGTTCGCCGTCGCTTCCGGCCGATCATACTTCTTGGCCTTCTGCGTGCTCTGAGCGCCGAAGAACACCGAATAGTCGGTATTCTTGTAGTGGCAAAGCGGCAAAAAGCCGAGATTGGACAGTTCGAATTCGCGCCGATCGGTAATACCGATTTCGCTCGGGCACTTGGTGTCAGTATCGCCGTCATCGGAGATGAACACGTGGGTCGGCAGGTTTTCGACCCGGCCGCCACCCTCGGCGCCGCGGATCGCCACGCAGAAGCCTGATTTAGCATACGAGTCGGTCAGGCGCGCGCCCATGACGTAGGCCGCATTCATCCAGCAGTATTCGCCATGCGCCATCGGACGCGCGGCCCCATTTGCATCCGTTGGTGCCTCCTCGTAAGCGAATTCCTCGATCGGACGGGTCGCGGCCCCGTAGGGCAGACGGCCAATTACGCGCGGCATCACCAAAGAAACGAAGCGCGAGTCCTCGCTGTCGCGGAAGCTGCGCCACTTGGCGTATTCCTGGGCATCGAAAATCTTCGCCAGGTCACGCGGCTTCGACAGCTCTGTCCAGTCGTCGAAGCCGAACATGCCGGCACCCGCCGCCGAAATGAACGGCGCGAATGCACCCGCCGCCACGTTGGAGATCAGCCGCAGGGTTTCCACGTCATCGGGATGGTTGGTCCACTCATAGTCACCAATGAACGCCCCATAAGGCTCGCCGCCCGGCGTGCCGAACTCGTTCTCATAGATCTTCTTGAACAAGTGGCTCTGATCGAATTCCACTGCTCGGGTCAGATCGCGGGTGAGGTCGCGCTTGCTTGCATTCAACACCCGCAGCTTCAGGCTGGTGCCGGTCTCGCTGTTCATAACAAGGTGCTGCAGGCCTCGCCAGCTTCCTTCCAGTTTCAGGAAGCGTGGATCGTGCATGATCGCGTTCAATTGGTCGGATAGCTTCCCGTCGATCGCCGCGATTGCCTGCTCGATCGTGCGGCCCAGATTCCGGTCGAAAGTGACGGTGCCGGATAGCGCCTGTTCGACAAGGGTCTTCACCAGTTCCTGCGCCCGGTCGGGTTCGGTTTGCCGTGTGGCAGCGACGACCTGGTCGAGCAGGTTGATGCCCTCAAGTGCAACCGAGCCGTTTTCCGACAGTGTTTGTGCCTGGGCCATGTCTCAGCCCTCCTTTCCATCGAGGCCGAGTTGGCCGGAGAGTGACTTCAGATCGTCCCGGCTTTTCAGGATCTGCTCCAGCAGACCTTCCAGCTGGGTTGACCGATCCGCTTTGCTCATCAGGTCCCGCAGCTTTTCGCGTGTCTCCAGCAGCGCTTTCAGGGCCGGCACCTGAGCGGCGACCCGGGCAGGCTCGAAATCCTCCATCGCATTGAAGGTGAGGTTCACTGCCATCTGCGTGCCGTCGTCAGCCAACTTATTGTCGACCTTGAGGTTCAGACCAGGGGTCATCCGGGACATCACGTCATCAAAATTGTCCCGGTCGATCTGAATGAACTTGCGATCGGCCAACGGCCGCAGCGGCTGCGTCGGGTCGCCGGAAAAATCGCCCATCACCCCGACCACGAACGGCAACTCACGCATCACCTGTGCGCCTTCGGTTTCAATGTCATAGGTGATGTGAACACGCGGCTTCCGCACACGGTTCAGCTTGTCGTGGATACTGCCGCTCATCTTATCCTCCTGCTCGGTTGTTTGCGTACAAAGATGAAGTCACTGGCCTCATCTCCTAGCAGCAAGGTAGCGATCCGGCAGGAACCGGGTCAACGCGATCGAAGGTCTGTTTTAGTGACGCAAGTCACTCCGGAGGCGGGGGCGGCCGGATACCTAGGCTGCTGAGGATCGCCGCTCGGCTGTCAACGTCAGGCACGATCTCTTCGAGTAATTCAGGCCATGTGAGCCGGCCCCGGCGCACGGCTTCACGCAAGGTATAGGCAAGCGGCGAATGTGGCTCGGTACGACGGAAAAAATCAGCAGCCTCATCCAGCACGCGGAGAGCTTCCTCGCGCGTCGTGATGCGCCCGACGCCCGCGATAACGGGTGGCCGCTCGGTCGCAGTCGTTTCAACCGATTCGATCTCGGTCTCGGTGATCTCGGAACCGGTGTAGCGGCCCGCCACGCTGACGACTTCCTCCAGCAGATCGCGGACACGTCCCATCGGGGGCGCCTCGGCATAGCGATCAAGCGCTTTTTCCAGAGTTTGCCACGCCGCAAGACACGCCCGCGCCGACTGCCGCACTCGGCTCAACACGGGGATACTGGCGCGTGCAGCGTCTTCGACGGTGTCAAATGGCGTCACACCCGCGCTCAGACGCTGTTCGCGCCGCGTATCGTCGGCGATCGTCGCGACCTCAGCAGACTGTTGATATTGCCAAAGCGCGAGCATCGAGCCATCCGCCAATGCGAACAGCGATATTTTCCGCAATGGCTGGATCAGGGTGCCCTCGGCCCCTTCGCCATTCAGGCCAGCGACGGTGGCGAGGCGCCTCGCCGTTCCCTCATCATCGGGCAGCGGATGCAAGTCGTCCCAGTAGGTTTCGACGAGGCCAGCCATCAGTTGGAAGCCCGCCGCCATCCCAGCCAGCCCGTCGGTCCGCAGCAACGCCTCGGTCAACCAGGACGCTGCCTCCAGATCCTTCGCCTGAGTTTGGAGCAAAGTGATGGCAAGGCGGCTGACCGGCCCCCATTGCGGCGGGGCCGGGCGTTCACCGGCGTCTGCCGTATCCAACTGCCGCTCCGCCGCACGCGCCTCGCTGCGGGCGTCGCGCAGGCGGAAGTAAAGCGAGTTCGGGGAGAAGTCCTCGCGCGGATCAGGTCCAGCCGGGTGTTCGCCTTCGATCGGTGCGAGCAAGACGGCAAGGTCAATGACGTCCATTCTTTCTTCTTCTCCTCGTCGTCGTCGCGTTTCGCCGGTCATGTGTCGACAGGCGGCCCAATACACCGGTTCAAGAACCCACAAAAGGAGCATGACCCATGGCTGCCATCGACCTGAAGCGTCTGATTGAACGATTGGACGACCATAGCCGCCGATCGCTGGAGGCAGCGGCAGGCCTCACGTTGTCACGGAGTCACTACAACGTGGAGTTGGAGCATCTGCTGCTGAAGCTGATCGATGCGACGGATTCGCCCATCGCCACCATCCTTGGTCATTACGAAGTCGATCGTAGCCGCTTGTTCGTCGACTTGACCAGGGGGCTGGACCGCATGACAACCGGGAACACCCGCGCCCCCGGATTGTCGCCGGACATCGTGGAACTTGCACGACAGGCCTGGCTGTTTGCCTCAGTTGAACAGGGGTCCGGCCGAATCACGTCCGGCCACCTGCTGTGGGCCTTGCTGGCTGATGAGACCCTCGCCCGACGCGCGCGCGAGCTATCGGGTCAGTTCGCTCGGATCCTGCCGGATGCACTGAAGCGTGACTACTGCAAATTGGTGAAGGACACAGCCGGACCGACTGCGCCGGACGCGGCGGCCCCGCCGCCATCGGGTGGTGCGCTTGATCGTTATACAATAGATCTGACCGCACGCGCCCGGGACGGTCGCATCGACCCGGTGTTGGGGCGTGATGGCGAGATTCGCCAGGTCATCGATATTTTGACGCGGCGCCGACAGAATAACCCGATCCTCACCGGCGAGGCCGGCGTCGGCAAGACCGCAGTGGTCGAAGGTTTCGCCCTTCGCATTGCGGCGGGCGATGTCCCGCCCGCCCTGGCCGACGTCTCGGTTCGCACGCTGGATCTCGGTCTGCTGCAAGCCGGCGCCGGCGTGAAGGGCGAGTTCGAGAACCGACTGAAGTCGGTCATCGAGGAAGTCCAGGCCAGCCCGCGGCCGATCATCTTGTTCGTCGATGAAGCCCACACATTGATCGGAGCGGGCGGATCGGCAGGCCAAAACGACGCCGCCAATCTGCTGAAGCCGGCTCTCGCACGCGGCGAGCTACGCACCATCGCGGCGACCACGTGGGCGGAATACAAGCGCTACATCGAGAAGGATGCAGCACTGACCCGGCGCTTTCAGGTCGTCAAGGTCGAGGAACCCAGCCAACCCGTGGCGATCGCGATGGTGCGAGGCTTGGTGCAGAAGCTAGAGGCGCATCACGGCGTTCGCATCCTCGATGAGGCCGTGAGCGAGGCGGTTCGGCTGTCGGCTCGTTATATCCCCAGCCGGCAATTGCCAGACAAGGCGGTGTCGCTGATCGATACGGCCTGCGCGCGCGTGGGCATGAGCCAGTCCGCTATTCCCGCGCCCGTTGAGGACCGACGGCGTCGCATGACGCTGATCGAAACCGAACTCGGTATTCTGCAACGGGAAGCTGCCTGGGGTGGTGAACATGCCGCCCGTCAGGCTGAGCTCAGCCGGCAATATGAAGAGGCGGCGGCAGAACTGGCTGCGCTCGAGGAACGTTGGGCCCGCGAGAAGGCGCTCGCCGCCGAGATGGCAACGGTTCGGACGCAAATCGAAAGTCCAACCGGCGATCCGGCCGAACTGCGGACCCACCTTGCCCGCGTCGGCGAAGAGCTGCGCGCTTTGCAGGGCGAGCAGCCGCTGATTTTTCCGATGGTCGATGGCCAGGCGGTCGCCGAAATTGTTGAGGGCTGGACCGGCATTCCTGCCGGCCGCATGCGCAGCGACGAAATCCGTACCGTGCTGGGTCTGCGAGAGGCGATGGAGCGCCGCGTGATCGGCCAGCCGCACGCCCTCGAGTCCGTTTCGAGGGCAATCCATACGGCGCGGGCGAAGCTGACTGATCCGCGCAAGCCGATCGCCGTGTTCCTGATGGTGGGTACCTCAGGCGTCGGCAAGACGGAAACCGCGCTGACGCTCGCCGACCTGTTGTACGGTGGTGATCAGAACCTGACCATTATCAACATGAGCGAGTTCAAGGAGGAACATAAAGTCAGCCTGCTGATGGGCAGTCCTCCGGGCTATGTTGGATACGGTGAGGGAGGGGTCCTGACCGAGGCGGTGCGCCGGCATCCTTACTCGGTAGTCCTGCTCGACGAGATGGAGAAGGCGCATCCCGGTGTCCAGGATGTTTTCTATCAGGTTTTCGATAAGGGGATGATGACCGACGGTGAAGGCCGCGAAATCGATTTCCGCAACACTGTCATCATCATGACGTCCAACGCGGGCACTGACCTGATTACCAAGCTATGCGCCGACCCGGATACCGCTCCAGATGCCATCGGGTTGGCCGAGGCGCTGCGGCCTGAGCTGATAAAGCACTTTAAGCCGGCGTTTCTGGGGCGCACCACGCTGGTGCCGTATTTCCCACTGCCGGCGGGGATCATCCGACGGATCATAACCATGCAGCTGGATCGCATTGCACAACGGGTCAATCAGAACTACGGCGCCACCTTCCGCTATGACGAAGCCGTTGTCGACGTGATCGCCGATCGTTGCACCGAAAGTGCATCGGGTGCGCGGAATGTCGAAAACATCCTGTCGCGCACTTTGCTACCTGAATTGTCGGGCGAAGTACTTTCTCATTTGGCGGCGAATACTTCGATCGATGAGGTAACCGTGGTCACACAAGCCGGCGGCGGTTTCGCTTACAACCTGCGTTAGGCCAACTCTAACACATGAAAGGAATTTTCCAATGGCCATCTACCTGAAGTATGACAAAATCCCCGGCAAGACAACGACCGAGGGTTTCAAGGAACAGATCGAACTGACTTCGGCATCCTTCGGGGCCGGACGCGACATGGGCATGAGCAAGCGTAGCGACGTTAATCGCGGCCATGCCGAACCCCATCTGTCGGAAATCTCCGTCACCAAGGTGTGGGACGACCTGGCATCGAGCAAGCTGCTGGAAGACGCTTTTGCTGGAGTTGGAGACAAGAAGGCTACCCTCTCCTTCACGACCACGAGCAAGAATGTCGTAATTGCCTTTTTAGTGATCGAACTGGAAGGGGTTGTCATCAGCAACTACTCGATCGGCGGGGGCGGGGATGACGCGCCTTCGGAGTTCCTTCAACCTGAACTATACAAAGATCACCGTTACACCCTTCGAAGTGAAGGACGGCAAGGCGACCAAGAAATCCCCCGTCAACTACTCACTTCCGGATATGAAGGCGAACGGTTAAATAGCTGTCGGACAGAATCATGACTTTGGGGCCCGCGATTTGTCTTTGCGGGCTCTTTTCACTTGAATGGAGGGCATGGCCCGACCAGGCATAAACGAGTTATGCTTCGCGGTATCCTGGGTCTACCTGATCAAAGCCGCCGCTTTGCGGCCGCGCAGGTGACCAACCTGCCGCCGCCAGACAGACCCGATTCAGCTGTTGGCTGCGATCGCGTCGTCGAGTTTGGCTGCAAGCTTGCGCATTACGAAAATGGGTAGGGCACACCAAGCAGATCAGGGTTTGCGGGCTGGCCTCGAACGCAACCGATTTGTCTGCTTGCCAGGCTCCATTCTCAAAAGAGTTTGGGTCTCCGGGCAAATCCCAACACCGTTTTCAAGCAAGTCACCCGGTCCGAAAGTGTGAGCAATCGCAAATATCGCCAAAACGAATCACCGACCTTCTTCATGCGTGGGCGTTCAGGATGGCGCCGCCCGGGCCGCCCGACGATCCAGGCGGCGTTTAGCACTCTCACGAAAAGGATGCTTCCAAAGCCGTGGGAGTGACCACAGAGCGGTTACGGTCTTATGGGTCGGATCTGTGGCCATCGCCGTAACATGGACGCGACCAAATGCCGCCTTCCCGGTCGCGACAGAACGACCGCTATCCCCCTGGCCGGGAATGGAAGCTGGAATCTGGCAGCGCCCGTGACGTCGCTGAACTCGTGCCGCCACGCCTCGACGTCCTTGTGCTTAAGGAAGTGTGACGGAAATGCTTCGTCGTAGCCCCCGACGGAGGTGTACGGCACGTCGATACCGCTAAGAGCGGCAGTCTTGAAAATCTCATGGCAGGTATGATTGCCGCCGCCGACGAGATAGCACACCACGGCCATAAAGTAAGTCTTCTTGTCCTCCCGCGCGAGGTTTCCACCAAAGAGCAAGGCGGACTGGAACAGAGTGGACGTTGTGCCGGACTCTCCGGCCGCGAAATTCAAGTTGCTCCTGCGCATCTCCTTGCAGAACTCGCTCGCCGGATCAGCGGAATTTGCGAACCTGTGAATGCCTCGGATGAGCGTCTCCGGCGATCGCCGCGAGGGGAAGCCAAGCCTTGCGGGCGAGGGGAAGCCAAGCCTTGCGAAGGCGTTTCCAGCCCTCATACTGCCAACCTGTGCCGGCTAACAGGCCTGACACCGACGCCACGGCGGGGTCCTTTGTTCCTTCTGACTGAGGCAGGCGGCCCCGTTGCCCCAGATCTTCAGGATTCCGACGAGCTAAGTGGATTCGAATAGATCTCCCAGCGGTGCGGCAATCAGGTAGATGATGGTGGCGAAAGGTGGTGACGGAGCGGTAGCCGCGAGCGCGTGCCCTTGCTACCTGGAACAAGCCGTTCAGCCCTTCCAGGCGAGCATTGCTGTGTGCCGAGGTCCAGCGGTGGAGGATCCGCTGGCTGTGTGCCTCGACGGTTCCAATAGCTTTGCGGACCGGATCGAGCAGCGGGTCCGGATCAAGCAGGTCATTGGCATGACGTAGGAAGTTGGTGAGACGCCAGCGCGCGGCCTGAACCGATTGTGCCTGGCGAACCCAGCGCAGCTTTTCCTTGATGCGCGAAGCCGTCGCGGTGAACAGATCGGAAGCCTCGAGTTCGGCCAAGGCCGCGACCTGAGCTTCAGTGAGGCGACCGTCGGCCCGCTTGAGGACGGCCCAGCACAGCGCCTTGGGCAGTTTGTTCTGCCTGGCTTCGGCCCGGCGCACCTCGTCGACCGCCTTGGTGAAGAGTTGCACCACGTGGAACCATGTGTGGACGATCCCGTGGGCTCAAGAGTTCTCGAAGAGAATTCTGACGGGCGGTTGACATGCGATCATGTGTCCGGCCTTTGACGCGGCACAATGACCGCTGGCCCAGATGGGGTTCGCGATCCGGTCCCAAACAATCCAGCGGCTTCGAGAGCCACTGGTTCCAACGGGTTCTTCGGATCGTCGGTTCGACCGATCGTCATCTCTGTCAGCTCTTGCACCCTGGCACCTGGCATCCACGCGGGGTTCAGACGGGGACCGGTTCTTCCTGCCACCACAACTCGATCGGCTTGCCTTGTGCGGCAGGGGGAATGACGGCAGCAACCAGGTCGGCGAAGTTTTTTTATGCACCTCCTGCGCTGCCGCATCGGCTTGGATGGCGGGGCCGTGCCGAGATGTGGCTGAACATCAACGTCTTCAGGAACCGCCTGACGCTACGCTCATGCATCGGCAAGAAGAACCGCGCCAGGATCTGGTCCCGCAGATCGCGCAAACGCCATCGTCGCCGCATAAGGCCGCGCAACACTGTTTTGTCGTGCATGGCGAATTTATATGCGCGGACCCCGACAATCCCGCCTGCCTTCACCGCCGCCAGGTCTTGCGCGCCAGTGGACTTCGCACAGCCACTGGATCCGTGTGCAGGGGACCAGGTCATAGGTTCATTTTGAGTTAGCGCTCAACTGCCACATCAATCCGATCAGCACGCCGATAGCCTTGGGGCGATAGTATTATTCTAGAGCAACGTCGTTCCCCACAATAGCGACCGTGACGGCCGTAACGTTGTCGGATGAGCCACGATGCACCGCGGCTTCAACCAGTTGCGGTGCCAATGCGCTCTCCGACATTAAGCGCATTAGTTCCGTGCTTGGCAGCGTCTTGCACAGGCCGTCGCTGCACAGCAGGAACCTGTCGCCTGGCATCGCCCGGCCGATCCGCTTGTCCAGGTCGGGTTCCTGCACGCCGGCGCCAATCGCACGCGTGATCACGTTGGCGTCGGGATGGTCCCGGACCTCCTCCGGGCCGATCGCGCCGGCGGACAGAAGATCCTGCACGACACTATGATCGACGGTAAGCGGCTCCAGAACGCCGCCACGCACCAGGTAGGCCCGCGAATCGCCGGCCCAGAGACACGCAAAGTGATCCTCGTGCAGGATCAGCGCCACGACGGTGGATGCCATCATCCCGTCCCCAGCTCTAATCGCCTCGTCGTGAAGCAAATGATGCGCACCCAGTAGCCGAAGGCGCACCTGAGTCAGCATCTCGGCGGCGGTCAGTTCGGCAGGGATAGCAGCCAGCGCCGCCACCACCGCGCGGGCGGCTGCCTCGCCGCGACTGTGGCCACCGGCGCCATCGGCGACGGCCCAGAGGCCGACATCAGGCCGGCTGAGCAGCGCGTCCTGATTGCTGGCGCGCCGGACGCCCGGATGCGTGGCGGTCATGCAGCGAAAATGTCCGAACCAGCCCTCCGTTTTTTGGATGGGTTGCTCAGCAGTCATGCACGTCCCCCGTCATCATCGTGGCAAATCTCCCGGCATCTGGCAGACCCGGCAGAAGTAGCGGTTCCCGTCCATCGGCGGGGCTCCACCAGAGGCCGCCGAACTGCGGGCGCCTGCTGGACTGTGGCGGCCGGTATTGCGCCCAGCCGCATCGGCCAGTTGATCAGGGGACAGCATCTCATCGATCGTGGCGTGTCCCAGCCGTTCCGCTGAGGCCAAGGCCTCCGCGTCGATGCCGTCGCCGAGCCAGGCGAGCGTCAGCGGAAAGCGCCGGCCGATCTTGTCGGTGCTTGGCAACAACAACACCCGCAACGGCATCGGCGCCACATATGCCCGGTGACAGGCAAAATCGCCATGTCGGCGCTTGTAGCCAGCTATCGCCAGTCGCCCGCAATGCGGCGGGCAAAACCGCCGAGAGCCACGCATCCCAACGCGAGACAAAATCCCGCGGCAACCCCGCGCGAACGAAGTCGCCCCGGGCTGGAAGCTTGCCGAAAAATCCGCGGGAGGAAAGCATCTCAGTGCAGGGCCGGGCAGCGGAAATCCTGCAACCCGCCTGGCAGGAGGGGATTGACCACGGAAGTGGCCCGCACCGAGAAGGTCGCTCGGCGCTCCCCTTGCTGAAACACCAGCGTGTAATGATCGGGCGTGCCGTCCTGCCGCGGATTACCCTGAGCGATCAGGCGGAACAGCGCCCACGGCCCCAAGGCTTGGATCGCGCCGCCAGACGCCGGCGGATCGAATGCGATTCGCACCGAACTCGCTCCTTGCGCCGGCCACGCGACCTGCGACGCGCGCACTGGACCATGTGCATAGACAATACTGGCGCCCCCGAGGTCCAGAGTTACCTGTTTCGAGCCTGCGTCCAGATCAGTGGGGGTGATTTCCAGTCGCACACCCAGTGCCGTACCGCCTGCCGGAAAGAACATCTGCCGGATGGACGCCGCCCGCTGGAACTGCCCCAGCTCGGCCCCCGATACCGGGGCAGTCACGCCTTCCTGCGGACGCCAAACAGCGGCGGTGGTATCAACGAATGGCCTGAGCTGCGTGTTGAAGTAGCCGTCGATGAGTCCGTTCGGTGCGAACAGGCGAGAAAAGTCATCCAGCGGGATATCCGCTCCGGACGCTGTCGCGAACGGATAGTGTCCTTTCACCGCTTGTGCGCAGAGCGCACCGGGACCGCCATCGCCATTGAACGCCGCCGCTGCTTGCTGCCGGGCGCCCCCGCTCCGCAGCGCGCCCGCGTTGCCGGCGATGGCCAACAGCCAGCGCTGCGCAGGTTGCGGCGCCTGTGTTGCGGCGGCGCGCAGGGTCAACGTCGGATCGGCTGTCGCTGGGGCTGGCGGGGCTCCCGGCGGGGCGGCGGCAAGTTGTGCCAGGCCCTGCTGGACGGAGTTGATTGCCGTAAGTGCGCCATCGATCGGTGCCCCCGGCCCTTGCCCAACGAAATCCCGCAGCGGCTTGAAGTGGTCTTCGACCGCCTGACCCGGCGGCACGGCAGCCGCCACCGGCTGCCGGTGCCAGTATCCGCTTCAGTTCCGCCGCGGCACCAGACTGAGCTGTCGCGGCAGCCGGCGGGGCAGGCGGCGTCAGATCAACCTCATGCACAATTCCGGCGAGCAGTCCGCGCATCGGCGATTGCGGGGACGCCAGCACGTATAGTGCCTCGGCGGACTGTTGCACCGACCGTTGAGGTGCCAGGTTCAGGTCTGCCAGCAATGCGTCCCAGTGCTGGATCGTGTCGGCTTCGTAAAGTTGTGCCACCGCCGATTGCAGTGCCGCTAGCGCAGGGCCGGAGACGTCAATTTCGCTCTGCTTGCCGAGCACCCAGCTTTCCGCCGCGACCTGCTTTGCGGCATCGGCCACGGAGGCCAGCAGAACGGTGTTGAATCCTTTGGCAGTATAAATGCCAGGAATGCCATCGGTCAGCGGTTTGCCGGATCCGCGAACAAACAGCGGAGCGCCCGCCGCACCCAGTGCGTCAGCCGGCCGCCATGGTGCCAGCGCCTGAGCGGCGGCTGACGTCATCATCTGCGTATAGACCCGTTGTGCCACGGTCACGCGGCTGAACGTCACCCTGGCGGTATCGACCAGAGCGCCGTCCAACGCGACCTGAGGCAGCGGCTGCGCCAGCAGTGCGTCCAGATGCCCCAGCAGATCGGAGCGCATTGCAGCATCCGGGAAGGCCTGCTCCCAATCCAGGCGCATCCAGGTGGTGACGAGATCCCGATCCAGCGGACCCTCGCCGCCGAGCATCAGATAGACGCGTGTTGCTTGGTAGAGGAAATCGGGGCGCTCCTCAGCACCACGCATCTGGCCTTCGAGCCTGACGACCAGGCGTGGAAGCAGAACATCGCGCAAAGCGTTGCGATAGATCGTCCGGCTCGCCGCCCCGAGTTTATCGGCTTGCGACAGCCCCAGATCCACTCCGGATCCAGCTTGTGTGCCGAATGGCAGGTCACGCGCCTGATCGAGAACCGGCAGGATCGCGGCCAAATCACCATCCTTCACCGGATCGAGCGGATGTTGCGAGACCATCGTCGTATAGCCGTCCAAGGCGACCGAGAACCGATCGATATCCGACTGGTTCGTCTGTCGCGCGTGCCACATCGCTGCCGCCACCGCCCAGAACGATAAGACCCAACGCAGCGTAGCCGGCTGCGAGCCCGATCCGCCGCCGCCGCGCGGAACCCGCGGGCTCCGAAACGAGCATCGCCTCGCCAAAGACCACGTTGCGTAGCAGCCGAGCCAAAAAGTAGCTGCGTCCGTGCGCTGGCCGAAGGCTTGGCGCGCGTCGCTGGTCGATGCCGAAGCCACGCGACAACACGCCGGTCAACCGGTCGATCGGCGTCCCCTCCTGGGTGCCGGAGGTGAGATACACGCCCCGCAGCATCGGCGCTGGCGAGAGACGGGAACCCGCGAAGGCGGCCTCTAGGAATTCGCTCAACGGGGCGACGAGACTAGCCATCTGCGCCGGGAAGCCGGCGATCAACGCGCGCCGGTCCGGGCTGCGTTCAGTCTGCATCCGGTCGAGCAGCCTGCCGTCCAGCCTTGCGACCAGGGCATTAAATTCCTTTCCAAAGCCCGCCACCGGGCCGGTCTCCGGCTGCTGCAGCGGGAACGTCATGCCCCACACCTGAGCCCGCTTTTCGCGGTCAAGATCATCGAAGAACTCGGAGAATCCGACGATCAGGTCGGCCTTCGTGAACATGGCGTAAACCGGTAGCCGAACGCCTAGGCGGTCACGCAACTCGTTCAGCCGGCGGCGGATAGCAGCGGCGTGCGCCATGCTCTCCTCACGCGATCCCTGCGCGATGTCAGCCACCGAAATCGCCACGATCACGCCGTTCAAGGGCTGACGCACACGGGTTCGCTTGAGCAGATCGAGGAAAGTTTCCCACCCGGCTCGATCGACCTGGGCGTCCGAATCCTGGGTGGTATAGCGTCCCGCGGTATCGATCATCACCGCATCGTCAGTGAACCACCAGTCGCACAGCCTCGTGCCGCCGACACCTGGAATGACTTCCTGGCCCATTTCGTCCGCCAGCGGGAAATGCAGGCCGGAATTCAGCAGCGCCGTCGTCTTGCCCGCCCCGGGAGGACCGATGATGGCGTACCACGGTTGTTGATACAGCCAGCCGCGCTTGGCCTTCGCCTTCTGCAGCAACTCCAGTGCGCGGGCCAGCCGCTCTTTCATTTCGGCTGCTTCCTCGGCCGAGGCGGCCGCACCGGAATCGGTTTCAACCACCCCCGCGCTCAGCGCCTTGTCGCGGGCGCGCTGCCGCCAGTCGAGCAATGCGTTAACGCCGCCCCAGACGAGGAAAAGGACAACGCCGATCACGGCGCGCGGCATTATCGGTTCAAGCAAGGACACGAAAGGCCCGAAAACCCAGATCAGGGCAACGAATATGGCGGTCCCGACAAAGCTCAACAGCCAGCGGGAGAACAGGATTGTGCGCATGGTAAGGTCCCCTTAACCCTGGCGATGCAGGACGATTTCAATTCGACGGTTCGCGGCGCGCCCGTCAGGTGTGGTATTGGGCGCGATCGGGTCGGCATCCGCCCGTCCTTCCGTCGAAAGCCGGCTGCGGTCCCCGATCGTCTTCGGCGATGATCGTACTTGCCGCGTTGGCACGGGCGGCCGAAAGCTGAAAGTTGGACGGGAAACGGACGGTGCGGATCGGCTGATCGTCGGTGTAGCCGACCACCTGGACCGATCCGGTCTCGCTCTTCAGTGCAGCACCGATCCGCTCCAGCAGCGGAACCGCCTTGTCAACCACGGCTCGCGCTTCCGGCCCCGAACAGATTGAGCTGTCGCGTCCGCACGATGGCAGCGGATTCGGTGCCGACGACTTCGACTTGTCCGGCAGCGATTTCAGGCTGCAGGAAGGTCTTCAGCCGAGCCAGGGCACCGGGTCCCGCCGGTGGCATTTTCAAAGGCTGTATCGGACCCGATCGCGCGATAGCCGGCATCGTGACCGGCGGCGTTCGCATCGCCTGCTCATATGCTGCGTCCGACGCATCCGCCAGACCGAGGCTGAACCAGATGAACAATCCGCCGAGCACGGCCAACCCGGCGCTGCCGGCGACCCACAAGGGCAACCGGCGCGCCATTGGCCGGTACGGAGCGTCGACACCCCGCCACGCCGGCGATAGCTCGACGTCAGCCGGCGCCCGCGCGCTGGCGATCACGGCGTAAAGGTCCTCGCGCAGACTATCGATTTCAGCGGGACCGCGCGGCGAAAGACGATATCGGCCCATGAAGCCCAGGGCGAGGCACTGGTACATGATCTCCAGCACAGAAAGGAACTTGGCTGGGTTCTGTCGCAGTCTGATCAAAATCTCAAAGAAACGTTCTCCACTGCGGACCTCGTTGTGGAACGTGGAAATGAGTGAGTGCAGTGCCCAGTCGCCCTCGCTGCCCCACGGGGTGTTCAGCACCACGTCATCCAGACTGGCGCACAGGGCATAGTGCGCGGGTTGCAGCAATTCAGCCGGCACGCTTGCCGCCTGGGCGTCGCGCTCGAACCGGCGCATCGCCGCGACAGCGCGCTCCCGCAGGTCGCCCGCGTCTGGAGGGGTCAGCGTGTTGCGCAGCCTTGCCAGCAGTTGGAGCAAAGGCGAGGCAGCAGCCGAGCAGCGGCGACGCGGCCCCGGATGCTACTGCAACAGTATCATTCACCGGCGGGGCCAGGCGCGGGCGCCGGGCACTCAGCGGCCCGGGCGCCACCACCGTCGAGTCGCCGGTGCGCGTATCATCGGCAACGGGCTCTCGCTTGACGGGCCGGTTGCCCGCCAACGGGCGAACTACCGTACGATCGTCGTCGTTCGGTTCAGCAAATGGATTTTCGGTCACGGGCGCCTCGTCTGATCGGCGCCCGCCGGGACTATCCGCGGATAGCCCAAAGTTCCAGGCGCAGGTTGGGAAATTCGCCGGAGACATGGATCGCGAAGCCACCCGATGACTGCATTTGCTGCCAATGGGGACTGTTGCGATCGAGTTCGAAGTAGGATGCTCCGGCATGGAAAGGGATTTGTCTCGGGGCGACCGGCAACGGACGGATGCCGATGCCTGGCAGCGCCACGTTGACCAGCTCGCGGATATGCTCCACCGCACCGATCTTCACCTGTGCCGGGAACATTTTTCGCAACGTCTCGGTCGCCATGTCCGCTTGCACCGACAGGACGAAGTTCGAGCCACGCAAGATCGCTCGGTCCGTTATCGGTCCGACGCGCACGCCCTGCCGACGTTCCTGCAGCGGAATGGCAACGGCGTTCTGTTCGATGACCGCCGACAAGGATCGGCGCAAATCCGCCACCACCGGAGCGAAGCTGCGTTGCAGATCCTCGTGCCGATACGACGGATAGGCATTCGGCCGCCGTGTCGTTTCGGTAAACGTGGCGAATTCCCCGACCATCTGCACCAGCGTGGCATACAGGTCCAAGGGATGGACCCGCGGTGCGTCCGCCCAGTGCGCCAGCAGCTTCTGCCAGCGATTGATTGACTGCAGCAGCAGGAAATCGGCGACATCCGACACGCCCCGTCCGGCTGGTGCCGTCAACCGGGCTGCAAGTGCTTCGCCTCGCTGATTCAACATGCCGGTCAGTTCGGCAAGCAGTCCAACCAGTGGCGGTGATGCGGATGATGTGATGCATGGCGTTACCCAGCGATCATCCAAGGTCACCCGCCGATCAGATGTGACCTCCGTCACCCGGGCCACGCCGATGCAGAAAAATCCAGCGCGGTCGTCGGATTCCAGCATGTAGCGCAGCCTCAGGCGTCCCACGAGGAGGTCGGCCGACTGCGGCGAGGCCGAATGCGTGTCGTAAGCCTCGAAATCACGGATCGCATAACGACCTTCCGGCGCGTCGCCCTGGGTCATTTCCAAGGCTCCCTGCTGGCTGATCGGCACGGCCAGATAGACAATTGTATCGCGCGTATCGTCTGGTAAATCGAGCGGCGTGGGGTGATCGGTCTCACCCGGTAGCGAGAACCGCGTTCCGTCCTCAAACAGCCCCGCCGCGCTGGTCAAGGCGAAGCGTCCGGTCGCCAGCAGATCGCGGTCAATGACCATGCTGGTAACGCCCCATGGATAGGGATGCAGCGCCGCCAGTCCGGTGCGCACGAGGTGTTCCAGGTAGCGGTCCTGCTGCTGGAAATGCTGCGAACGCAGGAACATTCCTTCTTGCCAGACCACGCGATTTGTCCATGTCATGTCTGGCAGCCTTTACTTTGTCGATGCCGTGAGTTGGTTGCCGTGCGTGGCCAGCGTCAGCGGCGTCGGCCCGGTCGCGGCAGCCGGCAACGTCAACCCGCCACGTGGCCTGATCGATGGCGCGGAACAGCGCGATGGCGCCGATGAACCGCGTGTTCGGCTTAAGATCGCGCGTCATCTGCTGTCGTTCGCCGGGCGCGACCAAAACCTCGTCCGATGCCAGATAGTCCGCACCGAGGGTTTCCGCTTGCCGGTCGATCAGCGCGAAGACGTCGGCGCGACTGAATGCCCCCAGCGAGGCAAGCTGATAGATCCGAATGGCGACGGGCTCGGCATGGCCGGCGGGATCGGGATTCTGATCCGGGCCGGCCTCGATCGTCAACACCAGGACAGGCGGCGGTGGAGGCGATGACCCACATCGGGCCAACAGCAGCAGCGGAGCCAGCAGCGTCGTGCGGCGGAGGATCATTGTTTGGTCTCCCGCAGCGCCTGTTCGTAGGCCCGAGCGAAGGCGCGCCCGAAGGCGCTGTCGAAATTGTCGGACAGGGCCTGGGTCAGCCTCGCGTGGGCGGCCTCGAATGCGTCCCAGGCGCGCACCTTGCGCTGCGACGCCAGCAGGCCCTGACCACCGCCCTCGCGCAGCTTTTCCGGCGCCAGTTCGCGCAACATCCCGCGCATCGCGCTCTGCATCGCAGCCATCGTCGCGAGCTCATGCAACCGGATGTCGCGAAACGCCTCGGCGACGGCTTCCGCCGGGCCGGTATCCGAACGCCGGCCCGCACCGACCAGCGCGAGCAGGGCGTCATCGTCACTTGCGGAGAACTTCAGCGGATTGTTGCCGCGGGCGCGGATCATCGTCTGTTCGATGCGGAACTCGCTTTTAACGGCGGCGCGCGCCACCAAGGTCTCCCGCAGCCCTCCGACGAACGCGCGAAACGCGGCTCCCAGTTCCTCCATCGCCGCCACGGGATCCGGCGGCCGTACGTCCTGCATTCCGGCACCGCGCAGGAACGCAGCCATCAGCTCCGCTGGTTCGGCCACGTCACGATCGGGCCGCAGCGCGGTTGGAAGGGCGGGGGAAGGGGCCTGTGCCGGTACCGGCGCAACGGAGTCACTCAAATCCCAGTCTTCGCCCAACAGCACAACCGGACGCGGCGGAAGGAAGGCGTCCTCGACTCCAGGTGTGTGATCGGGTTGCGGCGGCCCCTCGAACGGGTCTGCGTCCTCGATATCGAACGGCAACGATAACTTGGCGGGGACGGCCGGCACCGCATCAGCAATGGCGACCGCAAGCTGATAATCGCCCAGGCGCAGCCGGTCGCCGTCACGCAGGTCGCGCACCGCGCCGTTGCCGATCGGCTCCCGCTCGGAATTGAGAAACGTCCCGTTGGTGCTGAGGTCGGTAACCTCCCAGAACAGGTCCCGGAATGCGATCGTGCAATGCCGCTTCGACAGATGCCGCTGCGGATCCGCCAGCACCCAGTCGTTGTCCGACGCTCGCCCGATGCTCAACGAGCCGCCCGGGAACACACGCTTTTCCAGGGCGCTGCCGTCAGGTCCGGTCAGGATCGACAGTGTCAGGCTCATGGCATCATCCGATCAACACGGTTGGCCATCCGAGCACAATCGAACCGCCATGGCCGGTGACGTCGCCCATTCGCGCCGCCGGCAATTTGTTGATAAAGACCGTGAAGGACCCCAGCGCAATAAGGTCCGGCGGACCAACACAGACGAGTTGGTCCGTTGCTCGGGCTGCCGGCAGGTTGCCGACCAGCACGGTGGCCTGACCCGGCAGGATCGGTCCGCCAACATGCGGAACCGGCCCGGTGCACATCGGACAGGTGTGCATGTCGGTCGCTCTTGCGGCTGGCTGGCCCATCACGCGGCCTCCTGTTCCAGATGACCGGCCCCGCCGGCGGCGATATCAAGTGCGGAGCCAGACAAAACGGCGCAACCGGTCCGGCTGCCGATCCGGGTGGGTCCGAACCGAGGCCAGGATCACCGCACCGACGACCGCCGAACCCGCGAGGTGCGGCGCCGGCGGCACTTTCGGTTGATCAGGCGGGGACATCGAGTCGCCGCTCCAGAAGGCCGCGACCGCGACCCAGGCTTCCGGGGAGGTAAATCCGGTGGCCTGCGCTTTCTCCATCGCCGCGCGGCGGGTTTCGTCGGCTGGGCGGCGGACCCAACCCTCCGCGAGCGCAGTGGCCTCGCCGTCGGCTGCCGGCAATACGCTGGAGGCGGTGGCGCGAGCACAACGGGCGGCCCACCAAACTCGCTCGCGCGACGGCAATGCGTGGGCACAGACGCGCGCCGCTTCGATCAGCAGGTCGGCTTGCATGAGGCGGCTTACGGCCTCGGACGGCTGCTCGCATCGGTCGAGGCAGACCGTCGCGGCTTTCGAGAGTTCCAGCCGTGGCAGGATCGTCTGCAATGTCACCGTATCCAGCTTGTTTCTGCTCATGATGAAGTTCTTCCAAGTCACGCCGATTGTCACCGCCCTCGCCGTGGGCCCATCACTTATTTCCAACCGCCAGCCCTGCCGGATGTTTGCGCGTGCGACAGGCGGCGAGAGTTCGCCTACCACCAACGTCGCCAACCCCGACTGGGGCACCACCCCCCGTCAGTTCAGCATCATGATGCCACCGGATGCCTTCAACATTCCGTCGGCATCGATCTGGGTGATTGGGGCCTTGATACTCGTCATGACCTGGCCCTCGAGTTTTACGGTCATGCCCTTGATCGTTACGCCCATCTGGTCGATCGTGATGGTCGACTGGCCAACCTTCAGGGTCAGAGACTGCATCGCCTCGATACTGACCGCACCCATCGCGGTCTTGACGGCAATATTTCCCATGTTGGTCTGGACCGAGATATTGCCTTGGGTCGACTTGATCGTATGGTCGCCCATCGTTACGTCAACGGTCCGGTTGCCCTGCTGCACGGTGATCGTGTCATTGCCCTGCTTGATGGTCGCGGCGCGATTTCCCTGTTCCACTGTCGTGGTATCGTTGCCCTGCTTGATCGTTGCCGTCCGATTCTGGTCGATGTCGTATTTGGCGTCGTTTTCGACCTCGACCGACAGATCTTTTTCGGCGTGCAGGTGCACCATCTCCGACCCCTTCTTGTCGTCGAACCAGAACTCGGAGCAGTTCTGGTCGCCGCCATTGGGGGTGGAGCGGGTGCGAAGCCCGCTGCGCGTCTTCTGGTCGGGCAGCGTCCAGGGGGGGTGCTGCTCTCCATTGTGGATCTGCCCGACCACGATTGGCCGATCAGGATCGCCGTCGAGAAAGGAGACGCCCACCTCGGTTCCGACGCGCGGGATAAAGGTCCAGCCGGCGTTGGCGCCGCTCCAGGCCTGCATGACACGCACCCAGACCGCACCGCCAGGGGTCGCGTCGCTGCGACGGTCCCAGCGGAAGCGCAGCTTGACCCTTCCGAGTTCGTCGGTGTGGATCTCCTGTCCCTCGGGTCCAATCACGACCGCGGAGTGCAGACCCTCCATGCGCGGCCGCTTGATGGCCGGTGCGGGGCGCCAGGGCAGCGCGCTAGGAAACGCCTGGAAGGTGTTGGAATAGTGCGGCTGGTTTGGCCCATTCCACCAGGTCTCGTCGGTGGCTTGGTGGGAAACGCGGGCGAGCAGAAATTCCTTGCTGTCTCCAGCCTGCACGCTGATCCGGCCGCCGGCGAAGAAATTGGGATTGAAGCCCTTGCCGTGTGCCAACGACGCCTCGGCCTCCGCCGCCTCCATGCGCTGCCGTGTTCGTTGCGAGATCTGGTCGCTCTTCAATGCCCGGGCGGGCCAGTGGAACGGGTCGCGTTCGGATGCGCCTGCAGTCGTGGCGGTGGTGCTGGTCTCGCCGCTCAGCGCGGTGGAAGGCTTCTCGGGGTCGTAGTCGCCCAGCATCACCTTGCCATGCGCGGTCGCGCGGCCCTGATGCCATTCCGAAATCGTGTTAAGCCCTTCGCTTGGCCCGAGACTGACCGTTCCATCAGGCACCTTGTTAAAGGATGTATTCGAACTCGGTAATGATCATGGTGTGCGACGAGGCTTCGTGCCGGAACAGATAGAACCAGCCCTCCTCGGCCATCAGGCGCATCACAAAATTCAGGTCGGTTTCGTTGTACTGCACCGTGAGCGGGCGCTGCGGGGTGCTTCCCACGCGGAAGGTAAAGCGCACAGCATGCTCGTTCAGGATTGTCTGGACGATGTCCTTGGTGGTCTTGTTCTCGAAGATGCGGCAGTCCTCGGTCTGGGTCAGAAACCACAGGCTGGGCACGATTTCCATTCGGTAACCAAACATGCCGCGAGTCAACGGGCCGGTCGAGGCGAACCGCCGCACTAGTCCGTGGACATACCGCGGCGGGCATTCGGTCAATTGAGGGTGAGACAGACCGGCCGATGCAGGAGATCGTCCGGATCGATCTGGTCCCTGGCCGATACGACATCGACCGCGCATATAAACGGTTCGCTGAGCGCCTCTTCCAGTTCCATCGCCGCCGGGGTCAGTACGTCCGGGCCGAGGGAGCTGGTCATGGAGAGCAATGCGTTGCTGCGCGTGATACTGGTCGCCGCCATGTCGTGGTTCCCCAATCGAAGACAGCCGCACCCTAGGGGACCGTCAGGACAGAGAAAGCGACCACGGTCACACTCAGACCAGTTTGGGCTCCACGTCTGCCCGCAATCTGCGCTGCAGCGCGGCGCGCTCATCTGGTTTGGTGACCTGGGCACACAGCCGATCGATGAAATCGCGGCGGGAGGTCGCCTGAGCGGTGGCATCCCGCACCAGAACCCGAGCGATCGGACCAACATACTGGACGAGCGCTGCCTGAGCCGCGGCGGTGGCCGCGGGTGGGATCGATCCCGGACCAAATGTTCGAGGCGGTATCGTTTGGGGCGGTGCCCATTGGGACGGCATCGTTTGGGGCGGGATCGTTTCAAGCGGTGCTGTTTGAGGCGGAACCGTTCGCGGTGGCATCGTCTCGGGTCCAAGGGTCCGAGGGGCTATGGTTTGTCCCGGTCGTCCCCGGCCACCGAGGCTCGGCTCCACTCGACCACCCCCAACTAGTCGCAAAAACAGGCTCCGATCCGCCGCATCCCGGAGCTCCCGCGCCAGGGAGGCGTAAAGGTCACTCGGGTTGCTGGCCCCTAGCGCGGCCTGCGTCACCATCATACGAGCGATTGGGCCCACGAACCGCGCAAGGTGTAGCTCGACGCGCTGAAGCAACGATGGATCGAACGCGGCGGGTTTCGCCTGCCGAGACACCATCACCACGGTTGCCCCAGGATCGTCTTCGATGGAGGCGGCTTTCAACCCCGATGACGCGGTCTGGAGCGCCGCGGAGAACGCGTCCGCCGTTTGGAAGCGACGCTCTCGATCCTTTGCCAGCGCTTGCTGTAGTACCGCGACAAACCGCTGTCCGCCGGCCGCCACGACCGGAGCCATATCGGCCGCGCTGGGTCCGGACAATCGCAGGATGGTCTCCGGGACCGTGCGTCCGGCGAAGGGTGATTTGCCTGCCAGCATCTCGTACAGAATCGCGCCAACGGCAAACAGATCGGCTCGGTGGTCGATCCTGTCGTCGATCAGCTGCTCGGGGGCCATGTAGCTGGGTGTACCCAGCATGGCCCCCCCGAGGGTGGCGTTCGCACCGGCTAGTCGGGCAACCCCGAAATCCGCGATTTTCACCTGCCCTGACGAGGTCACCAGGATGTTGGCGGGCTTGATATCGCGATGGATGATCCCCTGGCCGTGGGCATAACCCAGCCCCTCCAGCACTTGCAGCAGGATGCCGGGCAACAAAGATGCCGCGCCGCGCGCTGGATCGCGTATGGTCCGATACAAGCTGGCCCCGTCCACCAGTTCCATGACGATAGCAGGATCGCCCGACTGATCCAGAAAGTCATAGACCCCGACGATGGCCGAGTGGCTGCAACGCCCTGCCGCCTGAACTTCCAGCCGGAAGCGGTCGATCGACGCGGCTCGCTCCTGCGCGCTGTCCGCGTCGATCCGCACCACCTTGATCGCGACATCGCGGCCGATCGCCGGATCGTGCGCCTTGTAGACGATGCCCATCGCGCCGCTGCCCACGATGTCGAGGATCTGATATCGTCCAATCGCCAAAGGCCGCGTTTGATGGTTCATTGCCGCCTCGCGTTCATGCGTCGAGCATCCTCATGGCGCTATCGAGGCTCCGCCGCATGCGGCTAAAGGAGTTCGATAGGACAGCGATCTCATCACGGCCTCTGCGCTCGTATTCCTCCACAGTTACATCCCCGAGGCTGACGGCATTGGCCATCCGCGACAACCTTACTACGGGTTTGATGACAGTGTAGTGTAACAGAACGTTCAGAATGACGATAATGATCACGAACACGCCCAACTGGATCGCCATGAACGTTATGAAGGTCTGGCGCGCCTGCTGCAGGGGCAGTTCCATCGGCACGGACACGACCTGTGCGCCGACCACCTCGTGCTGTTGCCAGCCGAAGCCATTGTTTCGGCCATACGTCGCGAGCATCGTGGCGGGTGCTGCCGACGGCGTGCTGTGGCAGGCGAGACAACCCGGGTCATCGATCGCGATCGGTCGAGCCAGGCTGAGCACGCGGCCGGTCGGTGTATCGCGATCGCCCATCAGTTCCTTCAGGCCAGTCTTGTTGCGGAACGCGTTGATATAGTCGGCCTCCCAGTCCGATGGCCGGTCGACCAGATTTGTGGGATTGAGCGTCGGCTCTCGGTACGTAAAGTCAGGAAAGCGGGTTTGCACATCCTTGAACGTTGTCTGGGCGGCGAAGGATGGCACTGAGGCCGCAATGAATTTGGTCCCTGTGTTGTTCTGCGGTTCCGCGAGTGGGGCGATATAGGTGTCGGTGAAGCGCCTGATCGCGTCGGCTGAACTCATCATGATTCGCGCATTCTGCAGCACCTGCTGCCGTGCGTTTTCAATGAAGAGTCGCTGCAGGCAGTACCCGCACCCGGCGAAGCCGATGAGGAAGGCCACCAGTACCGCCAGATTGAATTTTGTCCTCAGGCCCATGACTATACGCTCCCCTTGCTAGAGTTCATGATGCGGCTTCCAGAGCCAACAAGAGAGTTGCCTGCATGTACGGGCGGGAAACCAGCGAGATCGCGGCATCGTCTTTGCCGGCGCAACGCGCGCGTCCAGTGTCCGACGGTGGAATATTTCGGCGCTTCCCGTTCACCGTCAGAAGACTGCGATTGATCACCGGTCTGACGCTCTTCACCTATATCGGGACCCACCTGCTGAACCACAGTCTGGGCAACGTCTCGATCCCCGTGATGGAAGCCGGACTGCTGGTCCAAAAATGGATATGGCAAGGGGTTCTGGGCACCGCGGCGCTTTACATCGCGTTGTCGACGCATTTTTGCCTGGGGCTGTGGGCGTTCTACGAGCGGCGTCATTTCGGCTGGACGCGGACCGAGGTGACCCAACTCGCGCTTGGCCTTTGCATCCCGTTCCTGTTGATGAACCATCTGTTCGCGACGCGAATCGCATTGACGCAGTTCGGCCTGCAAAAAGGCTACGCTCAGGAGCTGTATTCGTTCTGGGTCGCTTGGGGCTGGTATGGCGTGCTGCAGGTATCGTTGCTGATCGTCGCCTGGTTCCATGGCTGCATCGGGGTCTATCTGTGGCTTCGCCTGAAGCCATTCTTCGAGCGCGCCAAGCCAGCCCTGTTGTGCGTTGCCATCATGCTGCCGGTGCTCGCCCTGCTGGGGTTCTTCCAGGGCGGTCGCACTATGCTGGCGCTGGCACATGATCCTGTCTGGAGGGCGGACAATCTCAATCCCTGGCAAGTCGGACAACCGCTCCAGAACGCCCAGCTTTTGCTGGAGCGTAACCTCAGCCTGGCGGCCGCCCTGGGACTGATCGTGCTCGTAGTGCTCGCGCGCGGCGTGCGTGCCTTGCGCGAACGACAGGGCGGCATCATTCGCGTCAGCTATCCTGACGGCCGCACCGCCCGAATCCCCCGCGGTTTCAGCGTGCTGGAAGCAAGCCGGGCGGCGCGCATACCGCACGCAAGCGTATGTGGCGGACGCGCACGATGCTCCACCTGCCGCATCCGCGTCATCGCCGGCAGCGGACGTATTCCGGCACCGGGCGCGAACGAACAGATTGTGCTGGACCGGGTTGGGGCGGGTCCGCTGGTACGTCTGGCCTGCCAGTTGCGTCCGGAAGGCGACATTGCCGTAGTCCCGCTGCTGCCGCCCAACTGGAGCGCCGCGGCGCTGCGAGGCACGACCCTGCCGCGGCAGGGGGAGGAGCGCTTCATCGTTGTGCTGATCGTCGATATGCGAAACTCCACCCGATTGGCGGATACGCGACTTCCGTTCGATGCAGTATTCATCATCGACCGCTTCATCAACGCGGTCGGCGCCGCGGTCGCCGAAGCCGGTGGTGTAGCCAGCCATTTCACCGGAGACGGGCTCATGGCCACGTTTGGCCTCCAGTGTGACAGCGAACAGGCCTGCCGTCAGGCCGTGGCGGCCCTGGGATTGATTGGGCGAAACGTGGCCGCTCTCAACAGCATCCTGGCCGCTGAGATGTCGGAACCGATCGCCTTTGGCTTGGGCGTCCATGGCAGCACGGCTGTCGTCGGCGAGATCGGCTACGGGCAAAGCCGGGTGTTCACCACGTTGGGTGATGCGGCCAACGTTGCCGCCCGGCTCGAGACCGCCTGCAAGGACTTCCAATGCGAAGCAGTCGTGTCGCAGACCGTGCTGGCGCTCAGCGGCTATCAGGCCGCGCTGTTCGTCCAACACGACCTGACCGTCAGAGGGCGCGGGGCACCGCTCGTGGTCCACACTATCGACAAGATCGCGAAATTGCATGAACCACCACACGTGACTGCCGCCTCGCCAAAGACGCCCTATCGGGTGCCCAGAATGGACACTGCGCGGTGACTATTGTCCCGATTCGATCGAACGGTGGTGCCCGGGGTCACATTCGCGATGATTTCGGCATCCCTATATTGACGGCATCGCGTCGGATGCTCGATCCCAGGCTTGAACCGAAAGGCAATTAGATGGATGCGGCCGAACGGCGTCAGGCGCTGGCCAAGACCCAGTTGTTCCAGGCTCTCCAACCCGCCGACCTTGACGCAATCCTCGCGCGGGCGATGGTGCGGCGAGTCCTCCGCAGTGAGGTGATACGCCGCCGCGGTGACCCCGGCACCGGGATGGTCATCATCGTCAGCGGCCGGGTCCGCATCAGCCTTGTTTCCGAGGATGGGCGCGAGGTGACCCTCACCGTCCTCGGCCCCGGCGAGGTGTTGGGTGAGATGACGTTGCTAGACGGCGGGGAGGTCAGCGCCGATGCCACAGCGCAGGAGGATTGTGTTCTGCTGACATTGGAGCGCACGCAGTTCCTGCGTCTGCTGCGATCGAACAGTGACCTCTGCCTGCATTTGATGTCCGTGTTGTGTCAGCGGCTGCGCCGGTCAAATGCCGCACTGGAAGATATGGCGCTGCTGGATCTTTCGACCCGCCTGGGCCGGTTGTTACTTCGGCTGTGCGGCGACTACGGCGTCGCTTCCCCGCGAGGTACGCGGATCGAGGTCAAGCTGTCACAAAAGGACCTCAGCAGCCTGGCTGGGGCATCGCGAGAGAAAGTTAACAAGCAGTTGCGGCAGTGGGAGCAGGAGGGAATACTCGGCAAGGACAACGGCCGGCTGCTGGTCATGAAACCGCAAGCTTTGGCCCCATTGGACTAGCATCGGGAGGGTTCGCTGGGCGGATACTGCCAAACCCACGGGAGGAGCACGGCAAAAACCACCCACCCTCACCGTGCTACGGTCGGGTAAGAAAAGCTCTGTTATTCACAAGTAATGCCCAAGCATGCCGATCGTCTCAACAACCCATGCACTGCTTGAGGCTACCAGCGACATTCTCTCCGGTCCTCCGCAGCCGACCTGATCATCACGAAGACCAGGCGGTGGCATATGGCTCCCTCCGCTTTCAAAAGCTTCCCGCTCGTTCTAACGCCGCACGGTCCCATTGGCCGAGAGTGGATGCAGCTTCATACGTGCTGCGCAGGTAATGCATCAAGTCGTCATCTGGAGACTTTGCCTGTCTGATGGCATCGTACGGGAGAATAAATTGCCCGAGAGACCGGTCATAGTATGTGGCATCGAGAGACATTGGCGCCGATGCAAAATCCGGCGGCTCAGGGTAGGCATAGCTGTAGAAGGCAGCTTTGCCGAACCCGCCGTTGCCCGGCCAAAAGCCACAGCTGCTCACTTCATGCGAGTACGCTTCTTCCATGACCCAGGCGCCTAAATTCGGGGATTTGCTCACCAGGCGGGGCGCAGCACGTCCGGAGAAACGGGTAACCGCCATGTCAAAGCTTCCCCAGAAAAAATGCACCGGGCTCACTTTGCCCAGGAATTGCGACCGGAACCGGGTCAGGAGTCGATCCACCTGGACCAGGATCCGCCAGAAGCGGTGCACGTAGTCCGGATCGTAGGAGGCATGCACCCGGTCCTTTTCGAACGGGATAGCGTCCGGTATCTCGACCGGCATGGTCCAGATCCGGGTTTCCAGCCCAAGCCCGCGAAGTCGGCCCATCACCTCCTCATGGAAATCGGCAACTGTTCGCGGCCCCAGCGCGATGGTTTCGATCTCGCCTCTGCTAGTTTGAAGAATCAAGGTGTGATCGATAAAATCGAAGTCGATCTGAAAACTCTCGCCGCCGTAAGGGATTGGGGAGGTCGTCAGCCCGCGACAGGTCACATATAAAGGAACCTGCCACCAATGGTTAATCATCGGCGCGTGGGCGAGCCGGATCTTTCCCACTACCTGCGTCCACAGATGCAGGGTCGTGCAGGTGTCGGCCCATTCGGCGAGGGGAAGATCGGGCCAGCCGCTCGGAGTGGACTGAATGACCTGACGCACCATTGCTGCTGACCCTCCGATCTGACTGTATTGGTTTACTTGGAAGAAGTTGGGCGTGGCCCCCTCTCGAAGTCAACGTATTGCAGGCCTCACCCGGGACAGTCCAGGGCGCATCGCCTACCGGTGAGGACCACCGAGGGCAGATCGTCGATCTTCTCCTTCGCGGGCGGAAGCGCTGGCGAGCTAAGACTGGCCGAAGCGGGCGGATCTGACACCTCAGATCCCGGCACCGCTCGTGCGGGTCGAGGTCGGGGGCAGAGGTGGGCTCAAGCCAATAACCGGACCTGAACTGGCGTTTGTTGCGTCCGGCACCAGTCAGTTACGTGTCGGGCTCAGGTGCGCGGGCATCGCGCAAGCGATCAACAGCGTCAGCATCGCGAATCCAAGTGCCAACAGATACGCATTCTGCAGCGCTTCGGCCATCACCCGAGTTAGATGAGCAAGCTCCGACGGTTCCAGAGCTTGCCGAGCCGACGGGTCCAACAACCGCTCGACCGTATGGACAACGCCGGGGTCACGACGCAGCATCGTGGCATTCAGCATCGCCCCACACATAGCGGCGCCTGCCGATTGGCCGATGAAGCGCATGAACATCGACGATGACGTTGCCGCGCCGCGCTGGCGCCACGGCACGGACGCCTGGATGGAAACGATGAAAACCGTGCTGCAAAACCCTAGACCGATGCCGATCACCAATGATCCCGACGCTGCCCACATCGGCCCGTCGGCAGGTCTCAACGCCGTCAGCATCGCGCATCCGACTACCAGCGCGACCCCACCGAGCACCGCGACGAGGCGATAGCTCGTGTGCACCATGATGCGGCCGGCAAGGACACTGGCCAACGCCCAGGTCACCGACATTGCTCCAAGGACCAGTCCGCCCTCGACAGCCCGGCGGCCCATGGCGCCTTGGATGTAGGTTGGAAGGAAAGCGGCGACCCCCATCATCATCGCGCCCGCAGTGAAATTTCCGACGCTGCCCACAACGATCACGCGGTTGCGCCACAATTCGAGCGGTAGCATCGGTTCCGGCGCGATGCGCTCGTACAGATATAAGGTCACCAGGGCGACAACTCCTGCTGTGGTCAGGATCGACAGGCTCGCTCGGCCTAGGGTGCCGCTCTGCACCAACGCCAGCATCAGGCAACCGAAAGCGATCAGCAGCAGCAGCGAGCCGGCCCAGTCGACCCGATGTGACCGGCGATGGACCTCTTCGCGCAGGAATAGGCCGATCATGACGATGGCACCGAGCCCGATCGGCACATTGACCCAGAAGATCGCCCGCCACCCTATGTTCTGCACGAGGAACGCGCCCAGCGACGGCCCGACGACCGCCGACACGCCAAATACCGAGGAAACGAGCCCCTGAATGCGGCCGCGTTCGGCCGGGGTATAGATGTCACCCAGGATGGTCGCCGCGATGGGCTGAATGGCCCCGGCGCCACAGCCCTGCAATGCGCGAAAGAAAACCAGTGCGGGCATGTTCCAGGCCAAGCCGCACAACACGGTCCCGATCAGAAAGACCGTCGTGCCAAAGAAGAACACCGGCCTCCGACCATACAAATCGGCAAGGCGTCCGTACACCGGGATCGTGACCGCCTGGGTCAGCAGATAGACAGTGAACACCCAGCTAAACAGACTGAACCCGCCCAGGTCGCTGACAATCGTCGGAATGATGGTGGCAACGATGGTGCTTTCGACCGCCGCCATGAAAGTCGCGATGAGGCAGGCTGCGAGAATTAGCCGGCGTCGTCGCTCATTCGGCCGATCAGCCAAGTGCGCACTGCCCAGGCTTTCGCCCGCAGTGTCCGGCATTTGTTTCCTCCCGCGCTCTGGCGCTGAGTGCGTTCTGTCATCGCCGGGGCGACCTGACAACAGGCACCTGGGTCGACGAGACCTGCGGCGACGACCAGAGGGCCGGTCAGCCGCGGCGGCGGTGCAGCGCCGCGGTCAGCGTGTTCTCCAGCAGACACGCCACCGTCATCGGGCCGACGCCGCCGGGCACCGGGGTGATCGCTCCGGCGACAGCGGCGCAGGCTTTGAAGTCGACATCGCCGACCAGGCGGCCGTCCGGCAAGCGGTTGATGCCGACGTCGATGACCGTGGCGCCCGGCTTGATCCAGTCGGCCTGCACCATCTCCGGCTTGCCCACGGCGGCGATCAGGATGTCGGCTCGGCGGCACTCGGCCGGCAGATCGCGGGTGCGGGAGTGGGCCACCGTAACGGTCGCGTCGGCGGCCAGCAGCAGGCGCGCCATCGGCCGCCCGACGATCGCCGACCGACCAAGCACGACGGCGCGGGCGCCGGTGGTTTCGATGCCGGTGGCGCGGAGCAGTTTCATCACGCCGAGCGGGGTGCAGGGCGCCAAAGCCGGACGGCCATCGGCGAGGTGGCCGACATTCGTCGGATGAAACCCGTCCACGTCCTTGGCCGGGTCAATCGCCTCGATTACCGCCTGGGGGTCGATCCCGGCGGGCAGCGGCAGTTGCACCAGGATGCCGTCGATCGCCGGGTCGTCGTTCAGGGTGCGGATGGTGGCCAGCAGGTGCGCCTGCTCGGTTTCGGCCGGCAGGCGGATGGTGCGGGTCTCGATCCCGGCCTCCCGCGCGGCGCGGTCCTTGGTGCGGACATAGACGCTGGCTGGCGGGGTCCTCGCCGACCAGGATGACGGCCAGGCAGGGGGTGAAGCCGGCGGCGGCGACTTTCGCGGCGACCTCGGCGCGCAGGGTGGCGGCGATGGCTTTGCCGTCGATCAGTCGGGCGGTCACAGGGTCTCCAATCGGTGGTCAGAACAGAGGCGTCGCCGGCAACGTGCAGGGTCTTGTCGCGGCTGGTCTGGCCGAGCGTGACGGCGACGGCCGAGGTCGGGACGTGCAGCGCGCGCGCCAGCACGGCGCAGGCGGCGCGGTTGGCCCGGCCGTCCTCGGCCGGCTCGTTGACGCCGATACGCAGGCAGGGCCCGTGGGCGGACACCGCGCGGCCCTGGATGCCGGGCCGGCGGGATTTCGGCTGGACCTTCACGGTGACGCTGACGCCGTCAGGGAGTGTGCGCCAGAATGACCGTCAAAGCAGTGTGTTGCATGGGCCCGGTGATGATCGCGGCCTCAATATTGCCGAGCAGCATCCGGGCGGCCTGCAGCAACAGCAGCAGGATCAGCGGGCTGAGGTCGATGTTGCCGAAGCTGGGCAGGAAGTTGCGGATCGGGCGCAGCGCGGGTTCGGTCAGGCGATAGAGGAAGTCGCCGATCGTCCAGACGATGCGGTTGCGCGTGTCCAGCACGCCGAAGGAGGCGAGCATGCTGAAGACGGCCGCCAGGATGACGGCCCAGATATACAGGCTCAGCAGCTCATCCAGGAGCCAGAACAGCGTCCTGATCATTTGGCGAACACTCCAGATTCGGGCGCGGAACCTAGCGACGGCGGCGCCGTTCCGCAACTGCGCTGACGGTCGGCCGATATCAGGTCGCTGAATGTTTCACAGACGGATAACGCTGGATGGTCCATAGTTCTGGTCGGCCGGTCCTGTCCCAACACTGCATCGGCGGTCGGATCATTTGATCCATGCCAACCCGGACCTGAAACTTGCCCGGCCGCTTCGGTGGCCGGGCATTTTTTTGACGTGTGCTTGCTGGATCGCGGCGGGCAGTCATGTAAAAGCCTCTTACATGACCTTTCACATGAGCATGTCCAGAACATGAGTTGGTCTGGATCCTCCGACGGCGGTTCGGGGCGCCGCGGCTACCACCACGGCAACCTGCGCGAGGCGCTGATCGACGCGGCGTTGGAGTTGATCGGCAGCGAAAGGGCCCGCCGGCTTCACCATCGCCGAGGCCGCTCGGTTGGCCGGGGTCAGCCCGGCGGCGCCGTACCGGCATTTCCGCGATGCGGACGCGCTGTTGGCCGAGGTCGCGCTGCGCGGCTACGACCGGTTCGCCGAACGGCTGGCGAAGGCGTGGAACGGCGGGCGGCCGGAGCCGGTGCGGGCGTTCGAGGACCTGGGGCGGGCGTATCTGGCGTTCGCCCGGGAGGAGCCGGCGTATTACGCGGCGATGTTCGATTCCGGCTGGCGATGGACGCCCATCCCGGGTTGCAGGTGGCGGCGGATCGAGCGTTCGCGGTGCTGCGGGAGGCCGCGGACCAGGTTGCGGCGATGCTGCCGAAGGGTCGCCGGCCGCCGTCGCTGATGATGGCGCTGCACATCTGGTCGATGGCGCACGGGATCGCGTCGCTGTTCGTGAGGGAGGGGCCGGGGCGGCGGAAACTGCCGATGGCAGCGGAGGACCTGCTGGAGGCCGGCGTGTTGCTGTATCTGCAGAGCCTAGGCCTGGCCGGCGGGGAGTAGCTTTTTGTCGCAACAGGTCGGTGTGCGCCAACACTGAGAAGGCGCTTCATATTCCATGAACCGCTTCGCCGAACGCAGCTCAAATCCGCCGCCCACCGGCGATGTCACCTGACGCGTCAACCTCAGGTTTACACGGGAAGGATTCCCAGTGCGACGCCAGAGCAAAAATTCCCCGGCAGCATTCATCGCTCATTAAGGAATCGGCGGTAGGGTCAGAATCAGGTTTGCCAATTGGTGGGTCATGCAGCTCCTCTACCGGCCACGCCTTCACTCCAAGGTCGCGTTGCTATTTCTTTTATCGAGTATCGCCACCGTGGTGGCGATTGCGATGGGCGCGGCGCTGTGGGAGCGCATGATCGACGATCGCCTGCACAGATACCGGGCCGTGGTCAACACCACCGTCGAACTCGCCAAGGCCCTGGAGGCATGCGTCGTCGCGAGTGAGGGCCGGCTGCACCTCGCGTTCCAGTGGGCCACGGCGGCAACCGAGCGTCTCGGCTCACTCCCGCTACAACTGGGGCGGGCACAGGCCGCTTGACGCGAGTGGGAAGTTGGACGCGGCTTCTATCGAAACCTGCATCGGAGCGGTACCTCGTGATGAGGCCTGTCGAAAGCGCGGAATCGGTAAAGCAGATAATCCGGCGCGCGCTAATGCTATGCGGGCTGGATGTCCGGCGCGCAGGACCGCTCGCTCGGGCGGCTGATGCTCAACTGCGCCGACCCGATCGAACCCTGGTGGATTTCATTACCGACCGCGATATCAACGTGGTTTTGGATGTTGGCGCGAATGTCGGGCAGTTCGGAACGATGCTTCGAAGTCAGGGTTATCGTGGCAAAATAGTATCGTTTGAACCGATTGCCACCGTGTACGAAACTCTCGCAAGACATGCGGCGGGGGACGGCGATTGGGAAACAAACAATTTCGCGCTGGGCACAAACACTGGTCAGGCAACGATCAACGTGTCCGCGGTGTCAGAATTCAGCTCGATCCTTCCTGCAACCAGGGCCGCGATGCAATACAGTGACATGATCGCCGTCAGGCACGCAGAAACGATCGAGGTGCGGACACTCGACGACATCTATCCCAATGTTTCGAAAAACACATTACTCAAAATCGATACTCAGGGCTACGAGCGGCAGGTTCTTGAGGGTGGGCGATCGGTTCTGCCAATGCTCAAGGGGGTATTCATGGAGTTGCCAATTGTTCATCTTTACCAAGGAACGTGGCAGTTTCACCAGGCGATCGAATTCATGGCTGATGCCGGATTTGTCCCTGCGCAGATCCATCCGGTCAATTTTCATTCAACCGATCGAGTGTCGCTGATCGAGGTCGATTGCCTTTTCCGTTCTCGGGATCCGCGTGTCGATATCGACTAGGCCACTTGGTCGATGCGGGCCAAGCCGAATTTGTTGCTGCGATCAGCCGTTCCTCCGATCTTCACGCCTGTGCGACTTCGCGACGTTGCGATCTCTGCCCCCGGTACGATCTCTGCCCCGGTTGCGACCTCTGGCCTTGCTGCGATCTCCTTTCTGCGTCGCGGTTCAGACTGCGACGGTCGTAGCAAAATCCCGCACCGAAACCGCTTGACGACCCAGATCGCCCTCCCTAATGTAAATGTGTCTTACATTCACATGAGGCCCTCGATGACGAGCGCTGCCAACCAAGACGCCTACGGCTCACGTGGCTGGAACCAAGGTCCATGGGGCAACACCCAAGGCCCGCAATGGCACCAGCCTAACTATGGTCCACCTGGAGGCAACCAAGGCTGGGGCAACCAGGCATGGGCCGGGCCACCTTTCTGGCATCCGGCGGGTCTCAGCCGCCCGGCGGCCATCGCCTTCACCGTCCTCGGCTTCATCTTCTGGTGGCCGGTCGGACTCGCTTTACTGATCTACCTGATAGGGAGTGGACGCATGGGATGCTACGGCCCAGGCCGCAGGGCGATGAAGCGTGCGATGAAGGAACAGTTCTGGCGGGAAGCTGGCCCGTGGGCCAACTGGAAAAGCTGGGCCTACCGGTCAGTCCAGCGGCGCGGGTCCGAGCTCCGGCAACCGTGCCTTCGACGAATACAAGGCCGAGACCCTCCGCCGCATGGAGGAGGAGCAGAAGGAATTCGGTGCCTTCCTCGAACGCCTGCGCTTCGCCAAGGACAAGTCGGAGTTTGACGAGTTCATGGCCGAACGCCGCAACCGGCCGCCCGCGTCCGCCGGCGGATGAGCAGCCCGCCACCTGAATCCGCCGCCCCGGCCACGGTTGCATTAACCAACGCCGGCTACCAAACTACCCGATGCGTCAATGCCCCAAAGCTGGTGGCTCTGGCGCATCGTTTGCGTTTTATCACCCGCATTGGCCCCATGGGTCGTCACCAGACATACCCGGACATGCAGTGAAAGCACCCCAGTAGCGGGTGAATCGAGGCTTTCCGCGGCAGCCGCGCTTCTCTAAGAGGCGGCACGCACACGTAAGGGACCGAAACAAATGGCGGGTATCGACATTCTGGCGTCAGCCTTCAATGGCGCCAATGCAGCATTCCTGGCCGACCTCTACGCGCGTTGGGCCAACGACCCCGCCTCGGTCGATCCCAGTTTCGCCGATCTGTTCGGCGCCATGAATGACGAAGCAAGGGCGGTGCTGGAAGATGCCAGCGGCGCCTCCTGGGCACCGCGGGCCAGTTTCATTGAACCCGATGCGGACCAACCCGACGCAGGGCGGTCTCGCCGCGGACCAGGTGCGCGCCGCCACGTGACGTCGCTGCGTGCACTAATGCTGATCCGCTCCTACCGCGTCCGCGGCCACCTTGAAGCCAGGCTCGACCCGCTTGGCTTGAGCACACCAGCCTCCCACCCGGAACTCGATCCCAACAACCTACGGCTTTACCGAAGCCGACATGGACAAGCCGATCTTCATCGACAACGTCCTCGGCCGCGAAACCGCGACACTGCGGGAGATCATGCAGATCCTCCGCCAGACCTATTGCGGACCCGATCGGCGTCGAGTTCATGCACATCCAGGACCCCGAGCAAAAATCGTGGATCCAGCGCAGGGTCGAGGGGGCCCCATGGCTGACCTTCCTTAACGCCGACGAAAAGCGCACCATTCTGCAACATTTGACCGAAGCCGAGGGCTTCGAGGCGTTTTGCCAAAAACGCTACGTCACGACCAAACGCTTCGGTCTGGAGGGCGGGGAAGTCACCATTCCCGCGCTGCACGCGATGATCGAGACAGTCGCCGCCGACGGCGTGGTTGAGGTCGACATCGGCATGCCCCATCGCGGCCGCCTCAATACCCTGGTCAACATCGTCAAGAAGCCCCTGACAGCGCTGTTCAGCGAGTTCGGCGGCGAAAGCTTCAAGCCAGACGACGTGCAGGGCTCCGGCGACGTGAAATACCACCTTGGAACCTCCACGGACGTGGAGATCGCCGGCCACAGCGTTCATCTCTCATTGCAACCCAACCCATCCCATCTCGAGGCCGTCGACCCGGTCGTTGTCGGCAAGGTCCGCGCGCGCCAGGACAGTGCAGGTGACACCCGCAAGCGCGGCTCCGTGATGGCGATCCTGATGCACGGGGACGCTGCCTTCTCCGGTCAGGGCCTGGTCTATGAAACCCTGGCGATGAGCCAGTTGATCGGCTTCCGCACCGGTGGCACCATCCATCTGATCGTCAACAACCAGATCGGCTTCACCACCGTCCCGGCGCACGCCTATTCCGGCCTCTATTGCACGGACGTGGCCAAGTCGATCCAGGCACCGATCCTGCACGTCAACGGCGACGATCCCGAAGCTGTGATCTTTTGCGCGCGGATGGCCGCCGAATACCGCATGAAATTCAGCAGCGACATCGTCCTCGACATCGTCTGCTATCGCCGCCACGGCCATAACGAGACGGACGAGCCGGCGTTTACCCAGCCGCTGATGTACAAGGCGATTAACGCCACGAAGACGACCCGCGCACTGTATGCCGAGCAACTGGCGCGGGAGGGCACCGTCTCTCCGGAAGACGCCAAAGCAATGTGGGACGACTTTACCAAGACGCTGGAGGACGCCAATTCCGCCGCCAAATCCTACAAGCCGAATAAGGCCGACTGGCTGGAAGGCCACTGGTCCGGTTTTCATCCGGTGGATCAGGAGGAGCTCGAACTTACCGAGGAACCCACCGCGGTCCCGACCGAGACGCTGAAGCAGATTGGCAAGGCCCTGGCCCACGTGCCGGAGAGCTTCAACCTCAACCCAAAAATCGCCCGTCAGCTTGAGGCCAAGAAGCAGTCGATCGACACCGGCCAAGGCATCGATTGGGCCACCGGCGAGGCGCTCGGCTTCGGCAGCCTGCTCCTGGAAGGCAGCCGCGTCCGCCTGTCGGGCGAGGACACCCAGCGTGGCACATTCAGCCAGCGACACGCGGTGCTGATCGATCAGGTCAATCAGCATGAATATGTCCCGCTGAACAACATTGCCCCCGACCAGGCACGGATCGAAATCTACAACTCGCTGCTGTCGGAAGCCGGCGTGCTAGGCTTCGAATACGGCTACTCCCTGGCCGATCCGCTCACCCTGGTGCTGTGGGAAGCGCAGTTCGGCGATTTCGCCAATGGCGCGCAGGTCATAATCGACCAGTTCCTGGCCAGTGGCGAGACCAAATGGTTGCGCATGTCTGGTCTGGTCCTACTGCTGCCGCACGGATACGAAGGGCAGGGGCCCGAACACTCTTCGGCGCGCATCGAGCGTTATTTGCAGCTCTGCGCCGAACGCAACATGTACGTCTGCAACTTGACCACGCCCGCGAACTACTTCCATGCGCTGCGCCGCCAGTTGCACCGCAACTTCCGCAAGCCACTCATCATTTTTGAACCGAAATCACTGCTGCGGCATAAGCTGGCGGTTTCTGCGCTGGCGGACTTCGCCGAGGGCACCCGCTTCCAATACGTGATCCCGGAGATCGACGCCATCGCGCCCCCCGAGGAAGTCCGCCGCGTCGCGATCTGCTCGGGCAAGGTATACTATGATCTGCTGCAAGAACGGCGGCTCAAGGACATCAGGGACGTCGCCGTTGTCCGGCTGGAGCAGATGTATCCGTTTCCGGAAATCACCCTCGGTCGCGTCCTCGCCCCCTACCTGAACGCCGACGTCGTCTGGTGCCAGGAGGAGCCCCAAAATATGGGCGCGTGGTGTTTCGTTGATCGCCGCATCGAGAAGGTGCTCAGTCGCCTGGACATGAAGGTCCGTCGCCCAACCTATGTGGGGCGCGAAGCTGCAGCCAGCCCGGCGACCGGTCTCGCCAAGACACACATGGCCCAACAGGCGCGCGTGGTAGCCACGGTGCTCGGTATCGGGTAGACCGCCCGCCTGCTATTGCGCCTGGAGATAGATCACTGTGGCGACCGAAATCGTAGTGCCCGCGCTGGGTGAGAGTGTCACGACCGCCACGGTTGCCCGCTGGATCAAGCAACAGGGTGAGACAGTGGCGGCCGACGAGCCGCTGGTCGAACTGGAAACTGACAAGGTAACGGTGGAGGTCAACGCGCCTTCCACTGGGGTGCTGTCCTCGATCGGCGTACCGGAGGGGACAGAGGTTGAAGTCGGCGCCGTACTTGGGACCGTTGATGCCGGCGATGGCCTCGCCGCCGATAAGCCTGCCGCGCCGAAGCGTGCTGCGGTGCCTACACTGGCACCCCAGCCGGAGCCGCGTCCCGCCGCCAATCCGCCGCCCGGAATCAATCCGCCACCGCGTCCGCTGGGCCCCGTGTCGCGGCCCGCGGCAGCCGAGCCGGCACATGCTCCGTTGCCGGCTGCGGCGAAAATGATCGCGGAGAACAAGGTTTCGGTCGATGATATCGGCGCCGGCACCGGCAAGGACGGCCGCATCACTAAGGGCGACGTGCTCGATTTCTTGAACCGCCCCGCTCCGGCGGCCGCCCCTCCGCCGGCGGCAAAACCGCCCCGCCAGGATGAGCCGCGCGAACAGCGCGTGAGGATGACCCGCCTGCGCCGCACCATCGCGCTTCGGCTGAAGGAGGCCCAGAACACCGCCGCTATGCTCACCACCTTCAACGAGGTGGACATGAGCGCGATCATGGCACTGCGCAGCGAATACCGCGACGCCTTCGAGAAGAAACACAAGGGCGTACGTCTCGGCTTCATGAGCGTCTTCGTCCGCGCCTGCTGCGTCGCGCTGAAGGAATTCCCGGCTGTCAATGCGGAGATTGATGGCGACGACGTTGTTTACAAAAACTTCGTCAATATGGGCATCGCTGTCGGTGGTCCCTCGGGCCTGGTCGTCCCGGTAATACGCGACGCTGACCAGTTAGGCTTTGCCGGGATTGAGGCCGCCATCGCCGATTTCGGCAAACGCGCCCGCGACGGCGCGCTGAAGCTGGAGGACCTGACCGCCGGCACGTTCAGCATCACCAACGGCGGCATTTACGGCAGCCTGATGTCCACGCCGATCCTGAACCCGCCGCAGTCAGCCATTCTCGGGATGCACAAGATCCAGGAGCGTCCGATGGTTGTCGCCGGCAAGATCGAGATCCGGCCGATGATGTACCTGGCGCTGTCCTACGATCACCGCATCGTCGATGGCAAGGAAGCGGTGTCGTTCCTGGTCCGCGTCAAGGAAGGTGTTGAGGACCCCCGCAGGCTGCTGCTGGACCTCTGAGCTCGACTTTCCGCAATCGGCTGCGAGGCACAGAATTCCCGCCAATCACTTTAGCAAGCGAGCGGACGCCGCTGGAGTTACCGTGAACCTGATTTTATGCAGCCGGGAGGGGGCAACGTGGAGCGGCAAGCTCCTCAAGGATTTAATATCTAACCCGTCGGCACCCTCTGTGGAGCCGCCCTGCGGCCTTTTGGCGCGCATGCGGCACTTTTCTGCCTGCTCGCTTGCAGTCGCGCGATCTTCCCAAGCCGAAATCGTGGCAACCAATTTCGTCACTCCCGCCAACTTTCCGTTATCGGGTATATTTCGGAACGCGGCCTCGATCTCCCTGCCTTCATTGTCCGCTTGATAGTCGATATTAAAGCACAACATCTCTCTTGAGCTGTTTTCGTCGGACCCTTTCTCGGTAGCGATGCTCCAAGTGAGTGCATGGCAGGCTTGACCCAGCGTAAGATCAAGAGTGACGTAGTCGAGGACCACTGGGATCACCGGCGTTTTGTCCTCATGTCCTCCAACCGTAATGAGATTTGGTTTGCTGAAGAACGCGCACTCCAGACTGTCTTGGGCGACAGCATTTCCCGTCAACAATGCCGCAGCGGTTGCTAATACTACAGTAGATACAATACTCATGATAAATCCCTCCCTCGGGGCCGGTCGCAAACGCGTGCGACGTTAAAGGGCGTCAGATAGGACCTTCGGCGCGCGCTCGCGGGGGCGCTGCTGTCATTTCCTTCGGCGCGCCAACTATGATGCCTGAAGGTCTGTCGCTCACGATCACCGAACGGTAACTGGCTGGTAACAGGACGCGGATCGGGCATATGGTTTGATCCGTCATAGTCAGTCAGGGGAGCCCCGATGCGACACCGGATCTTGGTTGTCGGTCGAGACGCGGAATTGCGCGCTCGTCTGGCGCGCAGACTGAGAGCCGCCAACTATGCCATCGAGATCGCAGAAAGTTCGGCACACGCACGCCGCATCGGCTTTAGGGGTGTCGCGCTTTCGATCGTTGCTCCCGCTGGCCTAAGAGCCGAGGCAGACGGTCTGGTAGACGAACTTAGAACAGCAACCGGCAAGACGGTTCTGCTCGTTGGATCATCCGGGACCCTGTTCGACCCCGCTTCGGGTGTTCTGGACCTCGCCGATGAAGCTGGGTTACTCGCGCGAATTCACGAGGCATTGGAGCCTACGCCGAAAGTTGATGAGCGTGGGCCGGTACTGCGCTTTTCCGATTACTATCTGGACCTCGCCGGCCAAAGTCTGTTCAAGCAGACAGGCCAGGAGATCGAGCTCACCTGGGGAGAATATCGTCTGCTGCGAGCATTCGTTCAGCGACCTGGCCAGGTGCTGTCCCGCGATCACCTCCTCCAATCGTTATCCGGACACGACGCTGAGGCGTATGACCGTAGCATAGACATGCAGGTTGTCCGCCTACGCCGGAAGATAGAGTTGGACCCCAAGCGTCCGCGTCTGATCATTGCGGTTCGACGAAGTGGCTACAAATTTGTGGCCCAGGTGAAAGAGGTGGAGGCCCGGACAGTCGGGTCTGTGCCCGAGGCCAACGGTCCACCCGAGCCTGCGCCGGCACAAGCTGACCGGAGGCAGGTCACGGCTCTTTGCGTCGAGTTGCTGTCCTGCAACGGCTTCGGCGCCGCCGGCGATCCCGAGGAACTTCAATCGGTCATCGCTGCCTACCGCCAACAAGTTACCGCCGTTGTCGCCCAGCATGAGGGAACCGTAGGCCATTGTGTCGCGGGCGAAGTGCTTGCTTATTTCGGTCATCCGGTCGCTCAGGAGCATGCTGCGGAGCGCGCCGTACACGCGGCGCTGGTTCTTGCGGAAGGCCTCGCCGGTACGAAGGCGAATTGTCTCTCCGTTCGTGCCGGGCTTGCAACTGGGCTTGTTGTGGCCGATCCGGCAGGAGAGGTCATCGGCGACGCGCCCAGCGACGCGGCGCGAATGCGAAGCCTGGCGCAGGCCGGCCAGGTCGTTGTCTCGGCAACGACGCGGCAAGTTGGCGGCCAACTATTCACATATCACGCGTTCCAGCCAGTAACGGCGAACGGCGTCCCCTATCCGGGGACCGCCTGGCGGGTCATGGGGCCACGCCCAGCGGCCAGCCGTTCGGAGGCACTCTATCTCGGCAAGTCGGCGCCTTTAGTCGGACGCGTGGAGGAGCGGACTCTCCTGGTGCATGCCTGGCAGCAGGTCAAATCCGGTGAAGGTCGGGTCGTACTTCTTACCGGTGAGCCAGGCATCGGCAAGACTCGCTTACTCATGGAACTTGAGGCGTGGTTGGCAACCGACGAGCACGCAAGCTTGCGCTACTTCTGCTCGCCCCTCCACCAAGGGACCGCACTCCACCCGATCATCGCGCATTGGGAACAAGAGGCTGGCTTCGTGAGGGGCGATACCTCAGAGCAGCGATTGGGCAAACTGGAAGCCCTCCTTACTCCAGACGAGTTCTCACCTGCCGAGGTTGCGCTGCTTGCCGGTATGCTCGGGATCGCGCCGGACGAGCGCTATGCGCAGCCCGACCTCAGTCCACGGCGACGCAGGGAACAGACCTTCGCGGTGCTGCAGCGCCGCCTGGCGAGGATCGCCCTGCGGCAGCCAGTGCTGATGCTGGTCGAAGACGTTCACTGGGCCGACCTTAGCTCACTCGAATGGCTTGATATGTTGGTTGGTCAAATCACCCAACACCCCATTCTGCTGGTGGTATCCTTCCGCCCCGAGACCAGTCCGTCCTGGATCGGGCACGTCGGGGTCAGCTTGATCACGCTCACACGGTTGGATCGGCGGCACTCCACGGCACTTGCGGTGCAGGTGGCCGAGGAGCGTGCGCTGTCGCCTGCGGTTATAGACCGCATCATCGTGCAGACCGATGGAGTTCCGCTGTTTATCGAGGAGATGACAAAGGCGATCGTCGAAACGGCGCCAGACGGCTTACCCCCCGCGTTTGCGGTTCCGAGCACGTTGCAGGCCCTGTTGATGGCGCGGCTGGACCGGTTGGGACCGGAGGCCAAGCAGATCGCACAAACCGGCGCGGCAGTCGGACGCGAGTTCGGTTTTGAGTTGATTGCGTCGGTCACCGATCTGGTGGAGCCGAAGCTTCGCGACGCACTCGATCGGCTCACGACGGCCGGGCTTGTGTTCGTCCGCGGCGCGCCGCCAGAATCCACCTACATCTTCAAGCACGCGCTGGTTCAAGAAGCGGCCTGCAGCACGTTACTGCGCAGCCGGCGCCAGCAATTGCACAGCCGTATTGTCGCTACTCTCGAGGGCCGCTTTCCGGAGATCGCAAGGACCCGACCCGCACTGTTGGCGCAGCACTGTGCGGAAGCCGGCCTCGCGGAACAGGCGGTTGTCTATTGGCTGAAGGCCGGTCAGCAAGCGCTGGCGGCTTCGGCGATGGCGGAAGCGGTCGCCCAGTTGGGGAAGGGGTTGCACCTGCTTGCCGGTCTGGCGGACGGCGCGTGGCGGCGGCAACAGGAACTGGACCTGCAAATAGCGCTCGGAACAGCTCTGATTGCCACCAAAGGCCCGGCGGCGGCGGACGCGGGCGAGGCGCTCGCCCGAGCGCGCGCGCTGGCTGAACAGCTCGACCGAACCGAGGATCTGGTGTCGCTGGTCGTGGGCCAATGGGTGTTTCATCTCGTGCGAGGCGAGCACAGGTTGTCGCTATCGCTGGCCGAGCATCTCAAAAGAAACAGCGAATTTCGGAACGATGAGACGTCGCGGTTGCTAGCTTGCTACCTGAGTGGACATAGCCGCTTCCAGCTCGGGGAGTTCATGGCCGCACGGGCCCTCTTTGAACGGTGTATGGGCCTTGCCGATCCAGCGCATCGGGCCATCGGCGGGCTGTCCTTCGACCGCTACGCTCTTATGCTCGGGCATCTCGCGATGGCCCTGACGTATTTGGGTTACCTAGATCAGGGCCGGTCACGGATGGACGAGGCATTGTCGGAGGCCCGCCGGCTCAAGCACGTTCATACGCTGGGTCATGTGCTCACTATGGGGAACTGGCTCGGCGAGGTCACCCGCTCGCCCGAGGTTCACATTGATGAAGTTCTGGCTCTGTCGACGGAGCACGGTTTCGCTTATTATTTGAGCTTGGCACGGGGACGTCGCGCACGCTCATTGATCTCGCTTGGACAAACCCAGGAAGGCTTTGCGCTGCTCAAATTGGCGGTGGCGGAATTTCGTGCCACTGGAGCGGTTTCGACTACGCCGCAGCTGTTCACCTGGCTGGCTGAGGCTTACGCCGGGCTCGGGCAGACTGATGAAGCACTGAAGTGCCTCGGCGAGGCTGCGCGAGTCATCGAAACCACCGAGGAGCGTTACGCTGAAGCCGAGTATGTGCATCGGATTCCGGGCGATCTGCTGAATGCCAAGGGGGATCGATTCGCCGCCGAGCGAAACTATCGTCAAGCCATCGCCGTCGCCGAGGGGCAGAGCGCGAAGCTGTTGCAGTTGCGGGCATCGACCAGCCTCGCGCGGCTTTGGCGCGACCAGGGCAGGCGTGCGGAGGCCCATGATTTGCTCCATCCGGTCTACAATTGGTTCACCGAGGGCTTCGCTGCGGCCGATCTGAAGGACGCCAGGGCTTTGCTGGATGAGTTGGCGTGAGAGGATGCCGCAATTATAATACGCAACATAACGTATAGCTTTTTTCGCTTGGGGCGCGGCGCACGGGTCGGCCCCGTGGGGGGTTCAAAGCCGGAATCATCTGTGTGCATCGAGATTGATTGCCAGGCAGCCAGAGTACGTCACTCGGCACTCAGTAAGTAAGTCTGGAACCACCGATGTGCACGGATGCACACAGAAAAGACCGCCCTTGCGCAATTTGCCCCGCTGCGCCCAATAGGGCGCGACGACAGGGACGAAGTTCTCTATTGGTCGTTCTCGAAAGAGCGGTGGGCTTCCGCAGATCCTTTCGAAACGCACCATCCTATCAATTGACGACGCGCTACGGTTCATCGCTCATGTGGATATCTTCTGGGCCATGACATGATCGTCCCAGCCCGAATGCGGAAAGTGGGGATAAGGTGACGCCCAAGCATGATCGCTTTACGTCGATATCGCTCTCCGCCGTCATTGCCCTCCCCCGATCAAGTGGGAGGAGGGCAATGACGGATTGTGGAGTGTCGGCTGACCCGCTTATGCTTGAGCGTAGGCTAAGCCGTCCGCCCCTGAGGAAATTTTCCGAAATGTTCGACCATGTCGGCTTCCCGGATCGTGACCTGACGAAAGCAAAGCCGAGGCCTGAATGAGCGATTCCTTCGACGTCATCGTCATCGGCTCCGGCCCAGGCGGCTATGTCTGCGCCATCCGAGCCGCGCAGCTTGGCCTGAAAACCGCTTGCGTCGAAAAGCGCTCGACGCTGGGCGGGACGTGTCTCAATATCGGCTGCATCCCGTCCAAAGCGCTGCTGCAATCATCCGAGGAATTTGAAAAGACAAAGCATGCGCTGAAAGATCACGGCGTTCTGGTCGATGGCGTTAAACTGGACCTGGCTCGGATGCAGGCGCGCAAGACCGAGGTTGTGACCGCCAACACCAAAGGGGTCGAATTCCTGTTCCGCAAGAACAAGATTGCCTGGCTGAAAGGGACCGGCCGAGTCACCGGCCCCGGCACAGTCGACGTCGACGGCAACAGCTACACCACCAAAAACATCGTCATCGCTACCGGGAGCGAGAGTGTTCCCCTCCCTGGTGTGACTGTGGACGAAAAGCAGATTGTGACCTCTACTGGTGGGCTAGAACTGGACAAAGTGCCTGGCCACCTCGTGGTCGTCGGCGCCGGCTACATCGGCCTGGAACTTGGCAGCGTGTGGCGCCGCCTGGGCGCCGAGGTCACGGTCGTGGAGTTTCTCGACCGCATTGTGCCCGGCATGGACACCGAGGTCGCCACCGCATTCCAGCGCATCCTGCAGAAGCAGGGCCTCAAGCTCCGGCTGGGCATCAAAGTCACCGGTGCCACCTCGGGCCGTGACGGCGTCAGCCTGACGCTGGAGCCGGTCAAGGGCGGCACTTCCGAAACGATGCAGGCTGACATCGTGCTGGTCTCGATCGGCCGCCGTCCTTACACTGAGGGCCTCGGTCTGGAAGATGCTGGGGTCGCCTTGGACGATCGCAAGCGGGTGAAGGTGGACCCGCACTATGCCACCAACGTTCCTGGGATCTACGCGATCGGCGACGTGATCGCTGGCCCGATGCTGGCGCACAAGGGCGAGGATGAGGGAGTCGCCGTGGCCGAAATCATCGCCGGACAGGCCGGACATGTGAACTACGACGCCATTCCCGGCGTGGTCTATACTTGGCCGGAGGTCGCGTCGGTCGGCAAGACTGAGGAAGAACTGAAAGCCGCCGGCATCGCATACACCGTCGGGAAATTCCCTTTTACCGCCAACGGACGCGCTCGAGCGATGGGCGACACCGACGGATTTGTAAAAATCCTGGCGGACAAGGCCAGCGATCGCCTGCTGGGCGCCCACATCCTCGGTCCCGATGCGGGGACGCTGATCGCCGAACTCACCACGGCGATCGAATTCGGCGCCTCAGCGGAGGATGTGGGGCGGATCTGCCACGCGCATCCCACGCTGAGTGAAGCTGTGAAGGAAGCTGCCCTGGCGGCCGAACACAGAGCGCTGCATATGTAGGGGGAGGCCTCGAATCAAGTCACAATCGACTATACTGGATGCCACAACAGACGTAGGAGCAGTGGGAGCAGCAGCGCGGTGAAGAGACCGCAGAGTCCCATCCCTACCCCAGAGAACGCGCCAGCCGTCTCGTTCAGCGAGAGCATCCGAGCAGTTGCAATCCCATGACCGGTCACTCCCGCAGCCAACCCGCGGACCCGCGCGGATCGGGCCCCGATCAACGCCGTGACCTCAGGGGCGCATACCGCACCGAGCACGCCTGTAGCCACGACGATCACTGCTGTCAGTTCTGGCAATCCGCCAATCTGGGCACTGATGCCCATGGCTATCGGCGTCGTCACGGATTTCGGCCCCAGAGACAAAACCACCGCCCGCGAGCCTCCCAGTGCCCAGGCGACCAACATCGCACTGCTGGCAGCCACCGTTGCTCCTGCCGCGACGGCAACCCCAATCGGTAAGGCAGTCTGCCGTATCTCATGCTTATTCTTGTAAAGCGGTATCGCCAGCGCAACAGTGGCAGGTCCAAGCAAAAAATGGATCAACGCGGCGCTGTTGAAGTATGTAGCGTAGCTTGTATCTGTACTGAACAGCAACAGGATGATCATGGCGATCGCAATCAAGACTGGATTACACAGCGGGTTGCCACCAGACTTATTTTGTACCCAGCGGGCGATTTGGAACGCCACTAACGTTACGGCAGTACCCGAAAGCGGGTGCTGCGGACATACTATCCCAAATGTGGCCGATTTCCTTCATTCTTCTGGCTCCAGTTGCGCACTGTACGAGTCTGGAATTCGGGCTCGGATAGCTTGCTGTATCCACCCGACCGCGCTCATCGTCAGCACGGTAACGATCATTGCGAGAATTGAAGACACCACGACAGCGGCGGTGATCGCCAACCACTCAGCCTTTATCAGGTCCGCATGCGCCATCACTCCAACGCCTGCCGGTACAAACAACAGCGGCAGATAGATAAGGACACCACACGCCGCACGATCGAGTTCATCAGGTAGACGCCCGGTGAACAGCAACGCGGCGAGGAGGAGGGTCATTCCGATTACGGGACCCGGAACTGGCAGCGCCGTTAGCGTTCGAATCAGCTCACCGGCGAGTTGGAAAAGTATGATCACAGTGAATCCGATCAGCATGCTTTTGTCCTCCGTTTGGCGTTTGCCACTGGCTGACCCTGATCTCGCTGGGAATCCCTCGAGCTCGACCGAGGCCGGCTTGGCTCGCAGTGGTTCTCGAAAATAAGTGGACGGAGTCGTGCTGAACTGGTTTTGCCGAAAAATACGAGCGACGCCTCCTATGAACGTAGGAGAAAGATGCGACCAAGCCGCAAAGTCGGTATGGTGGTGCTCCGTCGTGAGTGCCCACCAATTTGGCGTGTGTGTTCGGCATGGCAAACAGCGTTACAGCCGATCGATTGATCTCCGGCATTTATGATGCGATCCCTCCCGAACGGGGATGGCAGGATTGCCTGGATGACTTTGTACGCGCGGTTGGCGGACATTCCGGCACCATCCTTTGGCGTGAAGGAATGGGACCGCCGGTTCTGACCGCGACCAGCGGGATCGATATGCTGAACCATGTAGACCGATACTTGAAGGAATTTGAGGCGCTCAATCCGTTCCACACCTTCTTTGCCTCGCAGGCACCTGGCGATCTTGCCGCCGTCGGCCCACCTGCATTCAGCAAGCAGTATCTCAAATCGACTTATTTCAATGAATGGGCGAAGCCGCAGGGCATCGGCGACCTACTGGCAGGACATCTCGTGCGCGGGCCATCGGCACACTGCTGGCTGAGCGTTCGCCGCGATTACAAGAGAGGCCCGTACTCTGCCGGCGAGCTGTCACTGGCCCGCGATGTCGCACCGCATCTGGTGCGCGCCCTCAAGTTATGGGCTCGCCTTCGATCGGTCCGTGGCGAGGGGGCTTCGGCTGCGGCCGCCCTTGACGCTTTCGCCTGCGCGGTCATCGTAGTCGACGCCGAAGCACGAATTCTGCACACCAACCGTCTGGCCGAGGCTCTCCTGTCGCAGCAAAAAACGCTGGTCACCTTGCGCGGACAGGTTGCTGCCCCGAGACATGACGAGACGACAGCTCTCAGAGCCGCCATTCGTCTTGCTGCTCACAAAACATTTCATGATCAGCGAGAGGGTGTCGTAGCTGTGCACAACGACGACCAGGAGCTCTCAATTGTTCATGTTATCCCATTGTCGGCGGACGGCAGATGGGGCGGGCTTGGAAATAGGGCAGCTATCGTCGGTCTCTTTGTCGCTGATCGGGGACGGGGGCAGCTCCGCGCGCTTGGGGCGTTCATATCATGCTATCGGTTGACCCCCATGGAAGGGCGCGTATTGGCCCAAATTCTTACTGGTGGAGGGCTAACGAAGGTCGCCGAGGATTTGGCGATCAGCGTCACCACCGCAAGATCGCACCTACAGCAGGTATTTGCAAAAACCGGAGCCAGCAAACAGGCAGAGTTGGTACGGATGTACTTCCAGGTGACCGTATCACTTTGAAGAGCACACTCTATACTCAACGAGCAATATGTCGAATATGCCAATATCCTCTCTTCAAAGAAAGGATGGCGCGATGCTGTTTGGCAGGGTTCTGTCAGTGTTCGCGCCAACAAGTATAATTGGCTGTGCGGGACGGCGCCGATCCTTCATGCGGCCTGCAAAATGTTGAGCACCGTGAGGGAGCGGGAGAGGATGTGCAGTCGGC
>CAVTFL010000031.1:0-138300 GCA_963733925.1 uncultured Alphaproteobacteria bacterium
TTTTGCATCGTCGCCCCGCACGATCAGACCGAAGCGGGTGAAGCGCAGTCCGAACCAGACCCCCGCCACCGCCAATAGGGCGATGGCGACAATGACCAGGCCATAGACGCTGGTGTGATACTCGCCAATATCGAAACCACCCAGCGGCGCCGAGATGCCTTTCACGGTGTTGCCAAAGATCGTCGTCGTCAGGCCGATGAGGAATAGGCTCAGTCCCCAGGTGGCCAGCATGGTGTCAATCATGCGGCCGTATAGGAAACGGATGAACGCGCGTTCCACCAGCAGCCCCACCAGCCCGACGAACACCGGCGAGACAACCAGCATCGCCAGCCAGATGTTGAGACCCGCGTTGGTCGTCAGAACTGTTGTATAGGCACCCAGCATGAGGAACTCGCCGTGTGCCAGGTTGATGATCTTCATCAGGCCGAAGATCACACCGAGACCCAGGCTCAAGAGGGCCAGGGAGGCGATGCTGACGAGCACATTGAAGCCGACGAGTCGGCCAGGTCCATATGGGCAAGATCCATCAGCGCGCCTCAGGTCTTGATGTCGATGACGAACTGTTTGTTCACGTTCGGGTTCTTGATCAGGTCGCAAACGGCGGCGGTGTCGGATGGCGGTTGGTCGGGATAGCTTTCAAAGACGCTCCAGGACTTGTTCTGGGCCTTGCCGAGATAGGCGTTGCGGACAGTGTGATGGGTCGGCGGGTCGATCTTGACGTGACCCGTGGGACCGTCGATCTCGATGCCGGTCTCAAGGGCCTCGATGATCTTCAGGCGATCGAGCGTGCCGGCCTTTTTGACCGCCGCTGCCCAGATGAAAAAGCCTTCATAGTTTATCGCGGTCAGCTCGCCCATGTAAGGGATGTTCTGGCCGAACCGATCCTTGACCTTCTTGACGAAGGCCTTGTTCGCCGGGGTGTCGAGTTCCTCGAAATAGCCGTAGCCGGTGACGATGCCGTCGCTTTCCTTGGCCTCCATCGTGGCGAGTTCGTTGACCAGACCGAACGTGGTCGAGGCGATCGGGATCTTGTCCTTCATGCCCGAGGCCGCCCACTGGCGGTAGAAGCCGGTATGATTGGAGCGACCAGGGCCGAGAGCAGGATGTCCGGCTTGGCTTCCTGGATCTTGCTGATGGTGGCGGAGAAGTTGGAAACGTCGAGGGGGAAGAACTCGGTCGCGAACACCTTGCCGCCGCCGTCTTGGGTGTACTTGGTCATCCACTTGGCAGTGATTTGCCCGTAGTTGTAGTCGGCGGCGACGATGTAGGCGTTCTTGCCCCAGGTTTTCTGGGCATAGGCGACGAGCTTGTTCACGGTCTGCGCGGGCGTGGTGCCCGTGCAGAAGATGTCGCGGTCGCAGACGCCGCCCTCGTAAAGCACATTGTAGAAGTACAGGATCTTGTTGCGGTCGAAGACCAGGCGGAGGCTTCGCGGAGGCGGAGGTGATGCCGCCCTGGACGACGCTTACCTTGTCTTTCAGTGCCAGTTCCTGGGCGTATTGGGAATAGAGCTGGATGGTGGATTGGGTGTCATAATGGACGAGTTCCAGTTGGCGCCCAAGTAAGCCGCCGGCGGCGTTGATCTCGCTGACCGCAACCTGTGCGGCGTAATACATTGGAGTGCCGGACGTGCCAATCGGGCCGGACTGGTCGAGCAGACTGCCGACCTTGATGGGCTCATCGGCGGCGAACCCTCGACGGCTGATGAACGGCGCCGATAGTGCTGTGGCAGCACTGACCTGCAGTAGACGACGACGATCGAACGCCATGCGAACCCCTTGTGTTTTGTTTATGCCGGCGGACCGGCGGATTGGGCGGGAAAGTACGCAAGCGACATGCCAGCACTTCGGTTGGGCCGCAAGTGTGGTTCCGTTCATGTCGCGCCGGCCGGGGGCAGCGTGGCGCCACAGGCTTGGGCATCTGCTTGCTGATCGGGCGGTAGTCGGAACCTGTTCGCTCGGATTAGATGTTGCACGCAGAAAGTGGCCGGTGATGGCGTCACGGTGTCGTGCAGCCTGATGGCGGTGCTACGCCGGTCAGTAGCTCGCTCTACCGAGGCTCAGAACCTGGCACAGCAGAATGTCGTGTCAACCAATGGTTGCCGCCGAGCCAGACTGCTGAAGATCTTCGTGAAGCGGATGGCGATTGCGTCACTTGCCAGTCCGCGCTCCCGATGGTTCAAACCGATCTGAAAGAGCAGGAGGACTCATGCGCCACGAGACACTGACCTACCAAGCTGATGGCCTGACGATGAAGAGCCAGCTTTTCTTCGAACCGGCTTCAGGGCGGCGCGGTGGCGTGCTGGTCTTTCCAGAAGCGTTTGGCCTAGGCGAGCACGCGATATCACGGGCCGAAAGACTGGCCGCGTCGGGCTATGTGGCGCTGGCGTGTGATCTTCACGGCGAGGGCCGCGTCGTCGACGACCTGCAGGAGGCGATCGGGCTCTTGCAGCCCCTGTTGGCCGATCATACGCGGACACGGGCTCGGGCGGCGGGAGGCCTGAGCGCGCTGACCGGCAGATCGGAAGTCGATCCTACGCGGATCGCCTCGATCGGCTTCTGCTTCGGGGGCACCATGTCGCTCGAACTTGCCCGGTCTGGGGCCGCGTTGAAGGCCGTCGTCGGCTTTCATAGTGGTCTTGCGACCAGTGCACCAAGCACGAAAACCAACGCAATGAAGGCTCGCATCCTGGTCTGCATCGGCGCCGACGATCCGATGATCCCGCCCGAGCAGAGGGCAGCCTTCAAGTCTGAGATGAGGGAAGCGGGCGCCGATTGGCAAATGCATTTGTACGGTAGCACCGTGCATAGCTTCACAAATCCTGAAGCGGCGAGGAGGAATATGCCGGACGCGATCCGGTATAGCCCCGAAGCTGACCGACGGTCCTGGGCTGCGTTACAGGAACTATTCTCTGAGACGCTGGGCCAGTCATAAGCGGGCTGAGGGTTGTGACTGCGGTCTCGTCATTCGCCTTCGGACCAGGGACACGCTCCGGCCAGCGTTGATCGAGCGACTGGCCCCTGGTATCCGACGCGGCCAATGGGACGGACCAAATGCTCTAAGTGGCAGGTCAAAGAGCGGCGGGTCCGTCTCGTCGACTTGACATGGGGGATGTTGGGAAGAATGGACAAACCGTTTGGATCTGGCGCGATGGCGGGTCGAAATCGGGACCGTCCAGGGATCTGGGGGATCATGCCGCATTAGCAAGGGCCGAGTCCGCATCAGCGATCCGGGCAAATCGATGGCCAAACCCGGCACCGAGTGTGCCGTTGTAGGCTGCGAAACGGACCTGGAGCAGCAGATCGGCGCCCCGTCGCGACCATCGCATTTGCTGCGATTTATTCACGCGCCGGTTGACCAGGAAGTTCGCTGTGCCCTCGGTGATCGACGTTCCAATGCGCCGGCCGGCTCGATATCGTTTGGCATAGTTGACCAGCCATGCGGCTTCTCCTCGGAGATATTTATCGATCGCATGCAACGCGTGCCACGGTTCTGTCAGTGTTCGCGCCAACAAGTATAATTGGATGTGCGGGACGGCGCCGATCCTTCATGCGGCCTGCAAAATGCTGAGCACCGTGAGGGAGCGGGAGAGGATGTGCAGTCGGCGGTCATTGGCGGGAATAAGTTGGTTGCGGTTTGATGGGCGGCGGCGGAAGTTTCGTAGTTCGTCGTAGCTTCGACAAAACCTTGCAGCGGATCGGCCGCTCTTGAACCCGCGCATTGGCTGGTATCGGCCCTTGATGCCGCGGATGATCTTGCTCAATCCGATTGTTTAGGTAGCGATTTGTCCGATGGCGTACGTGTCCGCCGAGTTCGGTATCGATCGCTCTCGGGTAACTGTCGTGTCCGTCTGTCGTGACCCGGGCTGGCGTGATGCCGGTGACCGATTTGGCGGAGCGGAAGAACGCCCGCGCGGCCGCCATATCGCGTGTCTCGCTCAGCCTTACGTCCACCAACGTTCCCGATGTGTCGATGGCACGATAGAGGTAGCACCAGCGGCCTTGAACTTTGACGTAGGTTTCGTCAACGTACCAACTCCGGCCAACCTTACCGCGTCGCCGCCGCCGGCGCAGACTGTCGGCCAGCGCCGGCGTGAGCTTGGCTTCCCAGTCGCGGACCGCTTCGTAGGGTTCTGTCAGTGTTCGCGCCAACAAGTATAATTGGATGTGCGGGACGGCGCCGATCCTTCATGCGGCCTGCAAAATGCTGAGCACCGTGAGGGAGCGGGAGAGGATGTGCAGTCGGCGGTCATTGGCGGGAATAGGTTGGTTGCGGTTTGATGGGCGGCGGCGGAAGTTTCGTAGTTCGTCGTAGCTTCGACAAAACCTTGCAGCGGATCGGCCGCTCTTGAACCCGCGCATTGGCTGGTATCGGCCCTTGATGCCGCGATGATCTTGCTCAATCCGATTGTTTAGGTAGCGATTTGTCCGATGGCGTACGTGTCCGCCGAGTTCGGTATCGATCGCTCTCGGGTAACTGTCGTGTCCGTCCGTCGTGACCCGGGCTGGCGTGATGCCGGTGACCGATTTGGCGGAGCGGAAGAACGCCCGCGCGGCCGCCATATCGCGTGTCTCGCTCAGCCTCACGTCCACCAACGTTCCCGATATCGCCGAGGTCACCAAGCGGCGCGATATCCATCACGTCGATGACCCGCGGCGGGCTGTCGATCCCGGTTTCAACCAAGCGCAAGATCCACCCCATCCACCAACCCCCGGCCAGCAACCAATCGGCCAGTCATATCGCCTGCACCTCCATCCCCCCACATCTCGGACGCTCCCCACCACGCCATGCAGGCGATTGAGCTCTACCGTCACCATGCCGAACAGGTCGCCGCCCGGAAGGCCGAGGCCGCCGCCGAGGAGGTCGCTCGGGCCGCGAAGAAGGCCGCCGAGACCTGACGCCGGTGTGACGGCGCGCGCGACCTCCTATATCCTCCTGTCGTCGAGAGGGAGACATAGCCATGAGCGCAACACAGGAAACCGCCACCTTGGGCGGCGGCTGCTTCTGGTGCCTGGAAGCGGTATTCAAGGATCTTCGCGACGTAAGCTCGGTGATGTCCGGCTACGCGGGCGGCCATGTGGCAAATCCGAGCTACAAGGCGGTCTGCACTGGCCGGACAGGTCACGCGGAGGTGGTTCAGGTCAAGTTCGACCCCAGCCAGTTGTCCTACGCCGACCTGCTGAGGGTGTTTTTTTCCATCCACGATCCGACCACCCAGGATCGCCAGGGCAACGACGTCGGCCCGCAATACCGATCGATCATCCTGACGCACTCCGACGCACAGGCGGAGACCGCCAAAGCGGTGTTGCAGGAAATAACGGACGCGAAAATCTGGCCGGGTAAGCTGGTCACGCAGATCGAGCCGCTGACCGTGTTCTACGAGGCCGAACCTGAACACCACGACTACTACGCCCGCAATCCCTTCAGCGGCTATTGCCAGGTCGTCGTGGCGCCGAAGGTGGTGAAATTTCGCAAGCAGTTCGCCGACCGGCTGAAGCGAGATGCCGCGGAGTAGCCCGCAGTCATCGCCGGGGGAACCTGCTACGGGACACCGCTTGGCGACCAAAGGAACGTCGCCGAGCACCCGCAGCGGCCGTGCGTCGGCAATCGAGTCGACCATCACGGTCTCCTCGGGTCCGTTGCTGGCGTCTGGCGATCCACACTCTCTCCTGGAGATCGGGCCGATGGCGTTTCGACTGCGACGCACATAACGAGATTGCGCGATTGCGTCGGAAGGTTTCATCAGGTGACAATCAAAGGCCCCCGGCGCTTGCCCGGAATATGGTTCCATGCCTTCCTGCAAGCGCTCAAGCGAGCTTTTTCAGCATCTGCACGATCCCACCGATGCATATGTCGTCCCAATCTTCTTCCTCATAGCCCGCGGTCTGGTAGAATCCCGCCGCCTCCGGCGTGGAATAGACCACCGCTTTCATGCACCCCAAATCACGCACGAACTGCTCGGCCTGGTCCAGCATCACCCGCCCGTGTCCCTTACCCTGAAACGTTGGGTCGATCGCCACCAGCCGCAGCGCGGCGGTCTGGTTCTTCAACTCGTCAACTTGAATGGCGCCGATCGGTTTGTCACCGAGGAACAGCACGAGGGGATGGCAGTCTGAGTTGATCGGTTCATCCGGGCGGGCCAAATGGAACACGCGCCGGCGGATCCCGTGGTACGCCTGCCAGTCTGCATGACAACGTGGCGAATCGAGGCGGCAGCAACTCACGCCTGCTGGGCGATCGCCTAGCATTATGCCGTCCTGTTTTTCTGCGGTCCGCCTTGAGGCACTCGCTACCATAGTGCCGCCGCGAGGTAAAATCGAGCCGCGATCGCCTTGGTTCTGGCTTCGAATCACTGGTTCTGGGACTTTATCGCATCACCAGATGGAGTTGGATCGCATGGCGATCGTTATTACAGTCGCGCAGCAGAAGGGCGGCACCGGCAAGACCACCCTGGCGGCCAACCTGGCCGCAGCCCTCGCACCCACCCGCAAGGTGGCGCTGCTTGACATCGACCCGCAGCACAGCCTGACCCGCTGGAACCAGTTGCGCCCAAAATCCGCAGCCAAATTGACGTTTTCTGACGTGTCGGGATGGCGGGTGACGGGCGAACTGGATCGGCTCAAGGCCACCAGCGATGTCGTGCTGATCGACAGCCCGCCGGAGATCGACACTGACGCCCGGCTCGCGATCCGGGGTGCCAACCTGGTCCTGATCCCCGTCCAGCCCAGCCCCCCGACGTCTGGGCGGCCGAGGGCACCCTGAAGCTGGCGGCCGCGGAAAAACGCAGAGCAGCGATCGTGCTGAACCGCGTCCCCTCCACCGGCAAGTTGCGGGAGGTCATGGCAGCGCAGCTCCAACGCGACGGCAAGCCGATGCTGACGGCGACGGTCGGCAACCGCACCGGGTTTGCGTCGGCCTTTGCCGAGGGACTGGGAATCACCGAAACCGCCCCTCGATCAATCGCGGCGAATGAGCTACGTGCGCTGCTGGCCGAGTTGCTGGAGCTGACCAAATGACAGTTTACGCGGGTGTCAAAGCATTGCATCTGCTGTGCGCGGTGCTGTGGGTGGGCGGCATGTTCTTCGCATATGTTGTGCTGCGCCCGAGCCTGGCGGCGATCGAGGCGCCGCAACGGATGCTGCTGCATACTCAGGTTTTCCGGAAATTCTTTCTGGTGATCTGGCACGTCATGCCGGTGATTCTCGTCACCGGCTTCGGCATGATCGCGCTGCGTTGGGACTTGGCGAACGCCCCTTGGCAGATCCACACGATGATGGGCCTCGGGCTGGTGATGGCCGCGGTGTTCCTGGCGATCTATTTCGGTCCCTATCGTCAATTCCGGCGCACCACAGATCGCAACCGAATGGCCTCCAGCCTCGACAACATCCGCAAGCTGATCGGGGTCAACCTGATCCTCGGTCTGCTCACGGTGATTGTAGCGGGACTGCTGTAGGACGATACAAACGGCGCGCCAGTGCCGGCATGGACAGACCCTGCACCAGGATGGTGAACACCACCACCGCGTAGCAGATGGCGAGCAGGGTGCCTCGGTAAGGTGAAGGTTCCAATGTCAGAGCGAGCGCGACGGAAATCCCGCCCCGCAGGCCACCCCAGGTCAGCACGGCAATACCTCGAAGCTTCGGCAGCCGCCGCAAATGAACGAGGGTGGTCGGAATCGCCACGCTGATCAACCGCGTTACCAGTGCCAGCCCAATTCCGCCCGCCGTGGCGATCAGCAGGTGGATGTCGATGTCCACCGACAGCAGCGAGAAGCCAATCAGCAGGAACAGGACGGCGTTGAGGAGTTCGTCCATCAAGTCCCAGAACAGGATAACCTGCTGGCGGGACAGGTCGGTCATGGCGAACCGGGTGGACCGATGTCCGGTCAACAAGCCGGCGACTACGACGGCCAGCGGGCCCGAGACGCCTAGTGCCGCGGCCAGGCTGTAGGTGACGGTGGCCAGGGCCAGGGTGATCGTCAGCTCCAGCGCCGGGTCTTCGCCAATCAGACGCAGTGCGCGGTAGGCGAAATAGCCGGTGGCCAAGCCCAGGGCGATGCCGCCGCCGGCCTCGGTCAGAAACTCGAGTTCGATCAGGGGAGGGGTAGCGACATGACCGTCGGCCCATTGCAGCGTGACAACGAAAATTACGACGGCGACGCCATCGTTGAACAGGCTTTCGCCGTTGATCACCGCCAAAAGGCCGGGCGGCAGGCCGGCATCCTTCAGCAGGCCGCCGACCGCGATCGGGTCGGTCGGAGCCAGGACGGCGCCCAGGGCGAAGCACCAGGGCAACGGGATGGCGCCGGCGAGGATGAACCAGATGCCAAACCCATACAGCGCGGTCGCCAGCAACACTCCGAGCGTAGCGAGCGCTAGGACGGCCCATTTTTGCTCGCGAAGGCTGTCCATGTCGACATGCAGGCTGCCGGCGAACAGCATGAAGGCCAGCAAGCCGTCGAGGAACACATGCGGCATGTCGGTGGTATCGACGAGGTCCTCCCACCACTGGCGCAGCTCGACGACATCGACCGAGCGATCGACCAGGATGATGATGATGGAGAGAATGAGGGAGCCGGCCATCAGGCCGATGGTGCGCGGCAGGTGAACATAGCGGTGGTTCACGATGCCCAGGATGGAGATCAACAGCAGCAGAACCGAGACGAATTCGAAAGAGGACATCAGCCCAGTTTCGCACGCGTTGCGCGGATTGGGTATCTTCCGCAAACTGGCCCTTTCGATTGGGGAGAAAACCGATGGAAGTGCGCCTTGACGGTCGTAGTGCGATTATAACCGGGGCCAGCAAGGGTCTGGGGCTGGCCATGGCGAAGGAGTTCGCGGCCTCGGGTGCCAATGTCGCGATCCTGGCGCGCAATCCGGACGCGCTGGCCGAGGCCCGGGAAATCGCGTCCAAAGGGGCGTCGGGCAAGGTCGCGACGTTTTCGTGCGACGTCTCGAAGGCCGATGATATCTCACAGACGTTCGAGGCGGTGATCAAGACGTTCGGTCAGGTGGACATCCTGATCAACAACGCCGGGATCTCGCGAGCGATGCCGTCGGAGCAGATCACCGACGAGCTGTGGCAGGAAGATCTCGACCTGAAGCTGTTCGCGGCGATCCGGCTGTCTCGGCTGTGCTGGCCCGGCATGAAGGCCCGCAAATGGGGGCGGATCATCAATGTGCTGAATTCCGGGGCGAAGGCCCCACGGGCGAACGGGGCGCCGACGGCGGTGTCGCGCGCGGCCGGCATGGCGCTAATGAAGGTGCTCGCCGGCGAGGGCGCGCCGCACGGAATTCTCGTCAACGGCATGCTGGTGGGGTTGATCGACTCCGACCAACACAAGCGGCGGCACGCTCGGGAAGGCTCCAACGTATCGTACGATGAGTTCACTGCGAAAATGGGCGCGGGCGTCCCGCTGGGGCGTATCGGCAAGCCGGAGGAGTTCGCCGCGATGGCGTGCTTCCTGTGCAGCGACCATGCCGCGTTCACGACGGGGACGGCGATCAACATGGACGGTGGGGCGACCCCGGTGGTTTGAGTGGGGACGGGGGTTCAGGATGGCCTGGATCCCCGGATCGGCGACTACATAGTTGTCTGCGATGTTTAGAGGTCGACAAGGAGCCTTTGCGCCGAAGACGTTAGGGATCACTAACATGTTTCGCTGAGAAAAGCAATCGGAAGAGCGCTTATCCCGGGTGGTGCTGGCCAGACGTAAGGCTCATAGCGCCCATTACGGTAAATCGCACCGAACGAAGACCAATTTCCTATGAGCTGGGTTCTTTGTAGAGTCTGTCTAGAATTTTTCGCGCTACCCGGCCCATTGGAAGTGTCGGGGTCTCAGCTCGACAAGAGGGGCGAGCCTGCGTCAAATCAATCGCTCAGAGGCTTGCAGGAGAAAGGCATGGCCGTGGATGAACGAATTCGGGATGAGGTGCTTACTGCCTACACAGCTTACCTCACCGCGTTCCGCGCAAACGACGTCGCCGCGATCGACCGCCTCATCCAATATCCGCTTGCCTATATCGGGGATGGCAAGGCCACTCTGGTCGATACATATCCGGTCCAACCGACGGATTTACTCGCCAACGGGTGGCATGACACCAACGACTACTCCTATGAGGGTGTATTTGCTTCTGCTGACAAAGCGCATCTGATCTTGCGTCAAGGACACGCATGCGGGCAGACGGCTCGCCTATAGAGACAGTCTCCGCCTTTTATGCCCTAACCCGGACCTCATCAGGGTGGAAGTTCTTTGCATTCTCGGACATCACCGTGGCCGCATGATCAATGGCCGGGCGCCACACTCGCCCTACCCGACCGTGTAGTGTTGCAACCCCGCATGACGCGAGCGATGCTGCGCACGCCGTTTGCGAAATCACCTGCCGCGCGGGTAAACTGATCCGAACCCCGGCCTCTGGCCTGAGGGAGGACCGAATGACAGCGCTCGGGCGGTGGTTGGCTGAAATCGGGCTGGGAAGCTACGACGTTGTCTTCTCCTCCAACAAGATCGACTTCGACGTCATTCGCTCGCTAACCGACGCCGACCTTCGCGAGCTCGGTCTGGCGCTCGGCGATCGCAAGCGTCTGCTTCAGGCCGCCGCCAAGCTGGACGAGCAGCGCCCCGCCGACATTTCCTTCCCGGCGGTCGCTCCGACACTGCCCCACGAAGCAGCCATTCCGCTCGGTGGCGAACGTCGCCAGCTCACCGTGATGTTCTGCGACCTGGTGGGTTCGACGGCGCTGAGCGAGAAGCTCGACCCCGAAGAACTGCGCCGCCTGTTGGACGCCTATCGAACCCTCTGCGGCGAGGTCATCGCGCGCTATGACGGGTTCATAGCCCGTTACGTCGGGGACGGCATCCTAACCTATTTCGGCTGGCCTACCGCGCACGAAGAAGACGCCGAGCGCGCCGTGCGGGCAGCATTGGAGATCGTTCATACCGCGAGGCGGGCATCGTCCACCGAGGACTTGTCGGTCCGTATCGGCATCGCCACTGGTCCAGTTGTGGTCGGTGCGGTGGCCGGTACGGGTGACCGGTCAGAATTGGCGGTGGGCAGCACACCCAACCTCGCAGCACGCCTGCAAGGATTGGCCACCGGCGACGAGATCGTCATCGCCACATCGACACGTCGTTTGGCCGGCAACGCATTCGAGCTGACCGATCTGGGCGAGCATGACCTGAAAGGGATCGCGGAACCGGTTCACGCCTGGCGGGTGGAACGGGCTCTGATGACGGAAAGCCGCTTCGAGGCCCATCGCGGCGGTAGCACCCTGACGCCCCTCGTGGGCCGCGGAGCGGAATTGGATCTGCTGCTGAGCAGATGGTCGCAGGCTCAGGATGGTGAAGGCCAGGTGGTGTTGCTGTCGGGTGAGCCCGGGATCGGCAAGAGCCGCGTCTTGAATGCACTGCGCCAGCGGCTTGAGGTGCAAGGCGTGCAGGCCCTTCGCTTCCAGTGCTCGCCCTACCACGTGAACAGCGCCTTCTGGCCCGCTATCGACAATCTCGAACGGGCATTGAAGTTCGCTCGAGATGAAACCGAGGACGCAAAACTCGACAAGCTGGAAGCACTCATCGTCACCCACTACGGGCGGCCACTAACCGACGTGCGCTTCGTCGCTTCGATGCTGTCGCTTCCTTGTGAGGCGCGCTACGGGGCGCTTCCGATGATGCCGCAGAAGCACAAGGACGAGACGCTGCGGACCCTGGTCGACATCACCGAAGCGGTCGCCCGCAAGCAGCCCAACGTTCTGCTGTTCGAGGATGCGCACTGGGCCGACCCTACCACGCTGGAGGTCTTGGATCTGCTGATTGACAGGGTGAGGACCATCCCGCTGCTGGTGGTGCTGACGTACCGGCCGGAGTTTCAGTCGCGTTGGTCGCAACGGGGACATGTGGGTGCGCTGAACCTGTCCAAACTCACCCGGTCACAGAGTGCGGCGATAGTCTCCGCGCTCGCGGGCGGCAAGGCGCTGCCCGAAGCGCTATTTGAGCAGATCCTTACCAGAACCGACGGCGTGCCGCTGTTTGTCGAGGAGCTAACCAAGTCGATCCTCGAATTGGGCGGACTGAAGGAGGCAGGCGATCACTACGAGTATAGTGGTTCGGCTCGGACCGTCAGCATTCCGGCGACGCTGCGGGACTCGCTGATGGCACGGCTGGATCGGTTCGTGCCGGTGAAGGAGATCGCCCAGATCGGGGCGGCGATTGGCCGCGAATTCAGCTACGAACTGATCGCGGCTGTGGCGCCTTTGCCGCAGACGCAACTCGACGCATCACTGGTCCAACTGTGCGAAGTCGGGACTGGCCTTTCGTCGCGGTACGCCGCCCGATGCGATCTACACCTTCAAGCACGCCCTGGTGCAGGATGCGGCTTATGATTCGTTGCTGAAAAGCCGCCGGCAGGAGTTGCACGGCAAGATCGCCCGTGTGATTGAGGAGCGCTTCCCGACCGTCAAAGTAACCGAGCCCGAGCTTCTGGCCCATCACCTCACCGAAGCGGGTTTGGCTGAAGCGGCGTTTCCGCTCTGGCAGGCTGCTGGCGAACTGACGCTGAAACGTTTGGCCCTGACAGAAGCCATCGCGCACCTCAACCGGGGACTCGAACTCGTCCTCACCTTGCTCCAATCATCGCAACGAGATGCCAGCGAACTGCAACTCCGTAGCCTCCTTGGACCAACGTGGATGATGCTTAAAGGCTGGGCCGCCCCGGAAGTCTGGACCAGCCTCCATCCGGCCCTGGCGTTGGCGAAGTCGCTCCGGCGCCACGACGCGCTGGCGCCCATCTACTCGGGACTGACAAGCAATGTCCTGACGCAAGGGCGCGTCGCGGAATCCCTGCCGTGGGTGGAGGAGATGCTGGACCTCGCGAGGGCGAGTGGTGACCCAGACTTGCTGATCAGTGGACACCAGCTTGCCTGTTCTTGCTACTCTTTTTCGGGCGAACACACCAAGGCCGTGGAGCATGCCGACAAGGTGTGGGATCTCTACGACACCGTAAAGCATCGCCTTTTTTTGGCAGACACCATTTTCCGCAAAGGTTGGGCTGGCATCTTTGGCTCGATCAGCACCTGGATACTGGGCTACCCGGACCGGGCTTTGCGGATGAACGATGAAAAAGACGCGCACGGCCGCCGGCACGGCCACCCCTTCGCGCTTGGAATGTCGCTGACGCAAGGGGCGCATGAGCTCGATTATCGCTATGGGCAAGAGGATTTGCGCAAGCGTGCCGAAGAATGTGAGCGGTTGGGCCGGGAGCACAGCCTGCCCATGCTATGGGCGATCTGTGCACCCAGATTATATGGCCTTGCACTCATCCGGGAAGGCAAACCCGCCGAAGGGATTGTCCCGCTCAAGGCCAGCATCACGGCTTGGGAAGCGACCGGCGGAAAGACCCGCAGTCCGATGCTGAAAGCGTTCCTGGCCGAAGCCATGGCGCTGGCCGGCGACCTCGACAATGCGCTGCTGGTGATCGACGAGGCCATCGCCCAAGTCGAACGTCCTGGGTGGGAGGAAAGGCTAGCCTATCCAGAGATCCTGCGCCTCAAGGGTTGGTTGCTCTCGCTCAGGGGTGACCTTGAAGGTGCCGAACAGAACTTTCTTGCCTCGCTCGACTGGGCGAGACGACAGCAAGCGAAAATGTGGGCGCTGCGCACGTCTACCAGCCTCGCGCGGCTGTGGGAGAGCCAGGGCAAACGCCAAGAGGCGTATCAGTTGCTCGCACCGGTTTACAGCTGGTTCACCGAAGGCTTCGACACCAAGGAATTGCAGGATGCGAAGTCTCTTCTAGCTGAACTGGGGTAGCACCCCGCTATATGAAGCCACATGGAGTAGCGACGATATTCCTACCGATTTTCATTTCTGGCCATGGTATCTAGGACTCTCTGTGTTTCCGAATTCTTGTATTTCGCACCACCGGATGCATGCATGATGAAACAGAAACCACTAAATCCTCCCGGAGATTCAGTGGAGGCGCTTCGCGTTGCTTTGAACTGTTGAGCGCTTTCCGCGACGCGTCCGACGCAGAAGCGGGCAGCCTCCGTCTCATGCCTGATCCGTCCCGGACTTACGCCTTGGCGGCGTTCTGTGCAGCCTCGAATACATCGCGTGCGGACGTCGTAGCCGCTACGTGCTCCGTACCCTCGACTCCGAGGTCCATCCATCCTGCATTCACGGCCTGAAACATTTTTTCGGCAGGTCCGGTTTGCCCCTTCGGGATGCCGAATTGCTCGAACGCTTCCGCCCATCCTGCACGCGGGACCGCAAAGGCTTTCACGTCGAGATTCAGGACTTCGCCCAATTGCTCCGCGACTTCATCCGCGGTGACCATCGAACCAAGCTCGACGACACGCTGCCCTGACCACGCTGGCCGGGTCAAAAGGGTCGCGACCTCCGCACCGATATCGTTCGTCGCGACTATGGTCGATTTCCGGTTTGTCGGATTGTAGTAGACCGGTAGCGTTCCGCCCTGGGCGACCTACAAGCCGTAAAGAAAATTTTCGAAGAATCCACCTGCGCGCAAAAATGCGATTGGCGATATCAGGTCGCGAAACCCTTGCTCCTGAAGCGACAGGGCCGTGATCATCCCGAGCCCTCTGGTTCTGTTCGCACCCATCGACGACAGCGCAACCACTCGCGGTGGCGCTGCCTTGGTGAGCGCTTCGACATAGTTGGCAATCACGCCCTTGGCTTCTTTGTAATCGGGCGAGTGCGCCCAGACAGAAGGCAACATGACGAACGCGCCTTCAACTCCTTTGAGCGCTTGCTCGATGGCTGCCGAACCATTCCAATCGCCGTCTACCAGTTCCACCCCCTGGTTCGCCCAGTTAGCCGCCTTCTCGCGATTGCGGACGAGCGCGCGTACTTCCTTGCCGTGCGCCAACAGACGTTCTGCCGTTGCGCCGCCAACTTTTCCCGTGATTCCCATTACCAAAAACATGCGTTTTCTCCTGATCTTGAGGGACGGAGCACTGCCCCTGTTGGTTCAACGGATGAGCGGCAGAATGGCCCGGATTCGGGGATCGCGCGCGTAGAGGCCGCCCCATGTCAACGCGCCCAGAAGCAGCGAAATGATTTCCGGCGGCGACCCCAACTCACCAATCCGGACATGGGCGCAGATGGCGCCTCCCAAAAAGCCCGTCACCAGGATCGCGCCGAGGACGGAGGTGGTCGGGATGGCGTAAAGGATGGCGCAGGCGAGTATGATGGGACCCACGACACGGGTCAGGTCCATCGCGAACCCGGTTTCCTGCAACGTGCTCGCGACCTGTGCCGGCGCGAAAAGCTGAATAGTCCCATCTGCCACCAGAGCGATAACGACAATCGCGCTCATTATCCGGCCGGCCCACGGGCTGCGATGCAAGGTCATAGATTCAGGCACGTGATGCAGGTTCATAGTTTCGGACACTTGTCATTCTCCAATTGGGGTTCCCAATTTCGAGGCTTACTGTGTCTCTTAGGTATGATAAACACCGAGGAACTGAACGCACTGTTCTCTCTTCGGGGAACAATACCAGGCACAGGTAAATGCAGAATCTCGAACCCATTCTCATATTCATAACGGTAGCGGAAATGGGGAGTTTCACCCGCGCGGCCGATAGCCTGGGCATCCAAAAGGGGAGGGCCTCAACTTCGGTCCGGAAGCTGGAAGAAGATCTCGGTGTCCGGCTCCTGCACCGGACGACGCGCAGCGTGCAGTTGACGGAGGACGGACGCGCATTTCATGCGCGTGCCCGCGATCTTCTTGCTGAAGTTGATGATCTGCACTCAATGTTCGCAGGCGATCGAGTGCCACTTCGCGGGCGTCTACGGGTGGATCTTCCGACCGAGGTGGCGCGCACAACGATCGTGCCGGCCTTGCCGGATTTCATGGCGACTCACCCCGAGTTGGAGTTGGAGGTGTCGAGTACGGATCGGCAAGTCGATCTGGTTCAGGAGGGGTTCGACTGTGTATTGCGGCTTGGACCCATAAGGGACGAGACGCTGATTGCCCGCCCACTGGGCCTGTTGCGCACGGCCAACGCTGCCAGTCCCGCCTATCTGGCGCGCTATGGCGTCCCTCGATCGCTGAAAGATCTCCAGCTTCAGGGACATCGGACAATTCATTTTTCGACGATGCTGGGCGCAAAACCCATTGGATGGGAATATCCGGACGGCGACAGCTACGCGACGCTTCAGTTGCCAGGTGCGCTACACGTCAACAGCGCGCAGATTTACGAAGCCGCTGCCCTCGCCGGCCTTGGCCTGATTCAGGCGCCACTCCTGGGGATTGGCCGATACCTGGAGAGTGGAGCGCTTGTGGAGATCTTACCCGATTTTCGTCGACGGGCGCTCGCCGTGTCCCTCGTCGTAGCACATCGGGGCAATCTGTCGCCCCAAGTCCGCGCATTCATGAAATGGATCGAAGATGCGCTGACGCCGCATCTGGAATAGCGAGACGAACATCTTCGTCCGGCTTCGAAATCAATATTCTGAGTTATGTCTGCCGGTCGGCGGCCGGCGGCCCGGCGGTCGGGAAGGGCGCCTCCTGTCCATCGCCGGCAAGCATCTTCCGGGGCGGCCGGGCCGAGCTCACCGCGACCTGCCGCACGGGCCGATCGCCAACCGGCTCTGGCAGCATATCGGAGAGCGGGGTGCGACATTCTTGGTCGCGAGCGGCGGATGAGGCAGATTGTCATAGCCGTAACGGACGCTTTCCAGTCCCGGAGACGACCGGCCTTCGACAGCCTAGCGGATGGTTCCCGTATTGTCGCAGGAACGCGGCGTGGCAAAGTCCGCTTGAGGGGCGATCGGCTGTCGCCGCCCCAGATACGTCTCGATCACCCGTGCATCCGCGGCCAGAGTCTCGGAGGGAGCATGCAGCGCCACGCGACCCATCTCCAGCACGTACCCGTAATCGGCCATCTGCAGCGCCGCCCGAGCGTTCTGCTCGACCAACAAGATAGCGATCTTCCGGTCACGCAAACTCCCGATCACCCGGAAAATTTCCGCAACGATCTTCGGCGCCAGCCCCAGGCCCGGTTCGTCCAGCAGCAGTAATTTTGGGCGTCCCATCAAGGCCCGCCCGAGCGCCAGCATCTGCCGCTCGCCGCCCGACAGTGTCCCGGCCGACTGCCGCCGCCGCTCTGCCAACCGCGGGAAGATGTCGAACACCTCTGTCATCGACGGCCGTAGATCGCGTGCCCCTTGCCGCCACCGCGCGAAGCCGCCGAGCATCAGGTTGTCCTCGACAGTCATGTCGGTGAACAGGGCCCTCGTTTCCGGCACCAGCACGACGCCCTGTCGCACCATCCAACCCACATCGCCTGCCGTCTGCCCGATGAACCTGACCGCACCGCGGCGCGGCAGCAACCCCATCACCGCGTGCATCAGCGTGGTTTTCCCGGCGCCGTTGGGGCCGACGATGGCAACGAGCTGCCGCTCTGACACCGTCAGCGAAACCTCGTGGAGCACCTCCGCCTTGCCATACCCCGCCGACAACCCGGCGACCTCCAGGAGCGTCACGCAGACGGCACCCAGGTAGGCCTCGAGCACCAGCGGATCGTGCTGCACCTGCTCCGGGCGCCCTTCGGCGATCTTTTCGCCGAAATCCATCACCGCGATGCGGTCCGCCAGCCCCATGACGAAATCCATGTCGTGCTCGACGAGCAGGATGGCCATGCCCGTGTCTCGCAACGTCCGCAGCAGGGTCGCCAGCGCCTGCTTTTCCCGAAGCGGCAGCCCCGCCGCGGGTTCGTCCAGGAGGAACACGCACGGGTCCAGGCACAGCCCGCGCGCGATCTCCACCAGTCGCTGGCGCCCGAGGGGCAAACGCCCTGCCGGCGTGTGCAAAACATCACCCAACCCGACCCGCTCTGCCTGGGTCCGAGCGGTGTGCAGCAGCGCTGCTTCCTCGGTCCGGTGCAACGCCAGCATCGACCGCACTATCCCGGAGCGACCACGCAAATGGGCGCCGAGCGCGATGTTGTCGAGCACGCTTGTGTCCGGCAGCAGCTTCACGTGCTGAAACGTGCGCGCCAGCCCCTGCCGGGCCACGAGCCGAGCGCCTTGCACCTGCTGCCCCAACAGGCGGATGGTCCCGGCATTGGGCACCAATGCCCCGCTGATCAGGTTGAACATGGTGCTCTTGCCGGCACCGTTCGGCCCGATCAGCGCCACGATCTCCCCCACATGCACCGACAGGTCGATCGAGCGCGCGGCGATCAACCCGCCAAATCGTTTCTCCAGAGATAAGGCTTCGAGCGCCAGCGCACCCCGCGCCCGCATCGCCCGAACTCGGCAGCGCTCGGCCACGATCCGGTATGGGCTGCCGGCTGCCGCGAAACAGCACCGGCACAATCCCCCGCGGCGCGAAATGCAACAGCAGGATGACGGCGATACTGAACGCCACAGTCTCGAAATTGCCCGATGACCCCAAAAGCCGCGGCAGAAACTCGGTCAACTGGTCGCGGAGCAGCACCACGATCGCCGCCCCGACGATGCCGCCAGCGAGCTGCGATGCTCCCCCGATCACCACCATGAACACGTATTCGATGCTTGCGCTCAACCCGAACGGCGCCGGACTGACGTAGCGCTGGACATGAGCGAACAGCCACCCCGCGATCCCTGCCAGCAACGCCGCCAACACAAACGTCGACTCGGGCCAATCGCGCGGTATCTACGCCTACGCTCTCGGCCATGATGCGGCTCTGCGCCAACGCCCGCATGGCTCGCCCGGTGCGGCTGTTCAACAAGTTGGTGCAGCCCAGGGTGGCGGCGATCAGCACGACACCGATGAGGGCGGCGGCGGTGCCTCGGGTGATGCCGGGAAACAGAGGCGGGATGTCGCCGAAGCCGTTAAAGCCGCCCAGGCCGGGGAGGACGCCGAACAGGTAGAAAAAACTCGCGCCCCAGGCGATCGTGGCGAGCGGCAGATAGTGTCCGGAAATCCGCGACGTGATCAGGCCGAGCAGAAAGGCTGTGCCGCCGGTGATGATCAGACCCGCAACGAGGCCGGCGAGAGGAGGCCATCCTCCGTAACGACTCATCCAGGCGGTTGTATACGCAGCTAGCCCCACGAACGTGGCGTGCCCGAACGACGTCTGCCCGCTGATCCCGGTCAGCAGCACGAGGCCGATGGCGGCTATGGCGGCAATCCCGACGAAGCCGGCCAGCGTGGCTTCGTATTCGGTCAGCAGGAACGGCAGGGCGGCGCAAACCAGCAGCGGGGCAGCGGTCAGGATCGACGGTCGGGGAAGGATCATCGGAGCGGTCGCCCCGATGGCGGTGCGTCAGAAGGAGCTATGCTCACGCCCGATCCTCCGTTTCTCCGCGGGCGAGAGACAGCCAGATCAGCACCGGGATCAGCAGCGAGAACACGATGATGTTGCGATACTCGCTGGCCCAGAAGCCGGAGAATCGATTCCAGCAGTCCGACGATCAACGCTCCGGCGGCAGCCAGCGGATAGGACGCCAACCCGCCGATCACCGCGGCAACGAAGCCCTTCAAGCCGATCTCGAATCCGGTGTCGTACGATAATGGCGTGATCGGCGCGAGCAGCACGCCGCTGACCGCCGCGGCAAAGCTCGCCAGCGCGAACGCGGCTCGCCCGCTGAGGGCGTGATCCACCCCAATCAGCCGCGCTCCCAGCCGATCCGAAGCCGCCGCGCGCAAGGCCTTGCCATACAACGTGCGGACGAAGAACCAGCGCAATACGCTAACCATCACTACGCACACCAGGCCGACCCATAGCGACTGGCCCGAGACGGTGATCGGGCCGACATCGAAGCTGGCATCGGTCAGGGCCGGGGTGGAGACGCCCTCTGCGCCGAAGCAATACAGCGCGATGCCGATGAGCACGAAATGCAGCGCCATCGAGACGATCAGCAGAGTCAGTATGGAGGCCTCGCCCAACGGTTCGTATGCGAAGCGATAGAGCAAGGGTCCGAGGGCAGTGACGATGGTCAGCGACAGCAGCATCGACACCGGTGCCGGCGCTCCGTAACGGGTTGCTGCCCAGCAGCCGAGCGTCAGGAGCGCGGGCGCGACGCCGTAGGGGAGGAGGGCGCCGAAGCGTCCGCGCAGCAACGAAAGCGCAAAAGCCGCTGCACAAAGGAAGTCCAGCAGCCAGAGCGTGCCTGGGATGTGGTGGCCGATCATCGACGCCAGCGTGAGGGCCGCGAACGACACCAGATCCCCCTGAGGGATGAAGATGACCCGGGTGATGGAAAATACGATCAGCAGCCCGACCGCGAGCAGTACGTAGATTGCCCCTGTCGTCAGCCCGTCCTGTATCAGCGCGAGGAGGATGGTCTCGTCCATTTGGTGCAGTTTAGACTGGCAGCGTTTCGAAGGGGTCGAGTGCCGCCACTCCCAGCGGGCCGAAATGCCGTAGATTACGGGTCAGGATGGTAAAGCCGTTCTTCAATGCCGTGGCGGCTATCGCAAGGTCCGTCAAACTTGGCGCTTCGCCTTGACCGCGCGCAAGGTCCGAAAGGATGCCGATGCGCCGCGCGGTTTCCAGGTCGATCGGCAGCATCCGCGAGCCGTAGAGGTGTATGAGAGTGTCCAGCCATTCCGATAGCCGCTCTGCCTTCCGGCGGGCCCCGAGCCTACGGCTTTTGGCAATGCCGTCTTCCACCTCGGCGATGGTAATAACCGAGAGATAGAGATCCGCACTGTTGTGATGCATCCAAGCCGAGAGGGTTGGCGTAGCAACCGCCTTCGTCGGTGCTGCGGCCGACAGAACGTTGGTGTCTACGAGGTACATCGCGTCAGAGTTCGACGTCTCGCAGTCCGCCTTGACGCTCCGGCAGGTCATTCGGCGCAAGGGGGGCCGCCATCAGCAGCCTGCCGAAGGACGGCACCCGTGAAAGGCGCTGCCACTCCTCAAAGCTCAGCACCACGGCCTCCGGTCGGCCATGCCGGGTGATAATCGTGGGTTCGCCCTGGCGTGCCTGATCAATGACCGCCGAAAGTCTCGCCTTTGCTTCACGAAGCTGGATTTCCTGCATTTTTCCTCTCCGTGACCACTGTAGTCACCATAACAGCCTCGGACCGTCCTCGCAAGCGATACGAATGCGGTAACTTCCAGGAGCTCACGTCAGGTGTGGACCGGGTGGCTCGCTTTCATGCCGCACAGACTTCCGGTTGAATGACTGTCTTGGGCGCGAACGTCGGCGGTGCAAGTCTTCTACATCCGCCTGCACTTTGAGCCGGCCTGCAGGACCGGTCGCGAGCGTTAGATCACGTTGACTTCCGGCCTAAGGTATCAGCTTCCACTGACCATTCACCGCCTGCACCAGAACCCGCGCCCGGTCATCCATGCCGTTATGGTTGGTCGGGGACATCGAATACACGCCGTGCGTGCCAACCAGATCGTGCGTCTTCTCCAGCTCCAAGCGCAGCGCGACTCGAAACGCCTCGGACCCGGGATCGCCAGCCTTCAACGCCTCCGGAACTGCAGCCTGAAGCAGCAGGAATGCGTCCTCGCTATACCCAGCGAAGGGGCTGACGGAATCGGGGCCGAACTTCTCGATCAGTGCCTTCATGAACGTGGTGGCCGGCCCGCGTGACGGCACGTTGTCCGGCAACTGGTCATACACCACCACGGGTCCGGTCACCGCGATCGTGCCATCCACCGAGGCGCCACCGACGCGCAGAAACGCGGGGCTGACCATGCCGTGGTTGCCGTAGATCAACCCTTTGTAGCCACGCCGGTGCAGCGCCACGTCAGGCAATGCCCCCGGCGTCCCGGATCCGCCAATCATCACCGCGTCGGGCTTTTTCGTCATCACCTTCAGCACCTGCGACTCGGCCGAGGTGTCAGTGCGGGCATAGCGCTCGTTCGCCACGACCTCGATTCCGGTGTTTTCGGCGGCGGCCTTGGTCGCCTCATACACCTGATCTCCAAACCCGTCGCCGAAACCAATATAGGCGACCGTCCTGACCCCCCGCTTCTTCATGTCGGCGACCACGGCGTCGACCATCAGGCTGACCGGCTGAACGGCGGAGAAGGTGTAGGGGTATTTCACCGAATCATAATCGAGCGGCGAAGTAACGACCATCGGGACCTTGGCTGCGTTGGCGATCGGCTGCACCGCGTTGGCGCAAGCCGTCAGCGACGGGCCGATGATCGCATCGACATGGTCTTCCTCGATCATTCGCTGAGCAATGCTGACCGCCTGGCTGGCGTCGGCGGCGTCGTCTCGGATGATGTAGCTGACGCTTTTGCCGTCGATCTCGGCCGGGAACGTGGCGAATGCGTTCTTGTAGCCGACGCCGAGAGCCGCGGTCGGGCCGGTGATCGAGATGATCGCGCCGATCTTGATCTGTGCGGACGCCGCGGCCGCGTGAAGTGCCAACAGCATCGCCGCCAGTCCGGCCACTCGGATACGCCGCATCTCAGCCCCCGGGATTATGCTCGCCCTACATCGCATGGGCGGGCCGGTCGCCGCCAGCCCGATCGGCTCCATGGCTGTGCGGCTTCGCGCGCCGTCGCAGGTCCAGCAGATCCGCCCGGTCACGAGCGGCACTGCGCATCAGCGCGTCCCGGCCGTATTCGTATTGCACCGGGCAGGCGATATCGGTCACACCGTAGTCTGCGGCTGCCCGCGTGGCGAAACCCGGGTCCACCAGATGCGGCCGAGCGAGGGCCACGAGGTCGGCGCGGCCTGCGGCCAGGATCGTGTTCACCTGGTCGGCCGAGGTGATCGATCCCACGCACATCGTCGCCAACCCCGTTTCGTTGCGGATCATGTCGGAGAACGGCACCTGGAACATCCGCCCATAGACCGGGGCTGCGTCGGCGACGGTCTGCCCGGTCGAGACGTCCATCAGGTCGCACCCATGCGCCGCGAAGGCACGGGCGATCGTCAGCACATCCGCCTCGGTAATTCCGCCATCGGCCCAGTCGGTGGCGGACAGGCGCACCGACATCGGCTTCTCCGCCGGCCAGACGTCTTCGACACGCGTCGAACACCTCCAGCGGGAAACGCAGGCGGTTCTCGACCGTGCCACCGTATTCATCGGTGCGCGTGTTGGTCAGCGGCGAGAGGAAACTGGCCAACAGATAGCCATGCGCACAATGCAGCTCCAGCATGTCGAAGCCGCAGCGCTCTCCGCGCTCCGCCGAGTGGCGAAAATCGTCCACGACCCGATCCATATCGGCTCGCTTCATCGCGCGAGGCACTTGACTGTCCGAATAATATGGAATGGCGGAGGCGGAGATGATCGGCCAGCCACCCTGTTGCAGTGGACGGTCCATCGCGTCCCACATCAGGCGCGTGCTGCCCTTCCGCCCGGCATGGCCAAGCTGGAGGCACATCTTTGCTGCTCCATGCGCATGGGTGAACGCGACAATCCGCGTCCAGGCTGCCTCCTGCGCGTCATTCCACAGCCCCGTACAGCCCGGGGTAATGCGAGCGTCGGCCGAGGGGCAAGTCATTTCGGTATAAATCAACCCGGCCCCGCCGGTGGCGCGGGCTCCGTAATGCACCAGATGCCAATCCGTCGGCAGCCCGTCCTCGGCGCTGTACTGGCACATCGGCGAGACCACCACCCGGTTCGTCAGCCGCATGCCGCGCAACCGAAACGGCTGGAACATCGGCGGCTTTGTCGCCTCGGCCGGTTCGGCGTTGCCGGCAACTTCCTGCGCGAACAGCGCATCCACCTCTTGCACGAAATCCGGGGCCCGTAGCGCCAGATCGTCGTAGGTGATCGCCTTCGACCGGGTCATCACGCCAAACGCGAACCTCGTGGGATGCATCGGCCAGAACCGCCGCACGTGTTCGAACCACACCAGCGAGACATCCGCCGCGTGCTGGATTTTCTCCACAGCCTCGCGCCGGCCATGCTCGAACCGGGCCAGACAGTCCGCCACGGAACCGCTCGCCATGACCGCCGCGTGCAGCGCGATCGCGTCCTCCATCGCCAGTTTGGTGCCGGAGCCGATCGAGAAATGCGCGGTCGCCTTAGCATCCCCCAGCAGCACCAGGTTGCCCCGCGTCCACCGAGCGCAGCGGATCATCGGAAACTGCCGCCAAAGGCTGCGATTGGTGATCAGCCTGTGGCCGGCCAGTTCCTCGGCGAAGACGTGCTCCATGAACCGCGCCGACTCAGCCTCGGTTGCCTGGGCCAGACCGGCGCGAGCGAACGTCTCGGGCTCCATTTCCAGGACCCAGGTGCTGGCGCCGGGTTCGTACTGGTAGCAATGAGCGATGAAGATGCCCTCGGCGCGTTCCTTGAAGAAGAAGGTGAAGGCGTCGAACGGCCGCGTGCTGCCCATCCAGGCGAAGCGGTTCGGGCGCAGGTCGGTATGCGGCTGGAAATGCGCCTCGGAATCGCGTGCGGATGGCGCTGTTGATGCCGTCGGCGGCGACGATCAGGTCGGCGTCGGGAAAATCCTCCGGCGTTGCCTCCTGGTTGAACAGCAGTTCAACGCCCAGCGCCCGCGCCCGGTCGTGCAGCAGCATGAGCAGGGACCGGCGTGAGCAGCCGCAGAACCCGTTGCCGCCGATACGATGGACCGTGCCGCGGACATGGATTTCGATGTCGTCCCAATAGGCGAAATTCTCCACGATCGACGCGATAGCTTGGCACAGTCGGCGGCGGCGAACGTGTCCAGGGTCTGGTCGCTGAACACCACGCCGAAACCGAACGTATCGTCCGGGCGGTTGCGCTCGACGACAGTGATCTGTGCCTCAGGTCGGTCCCGCTTCAGCAGGATCGCGAAATACAGGCCCGCTGGGCCTCCGCCGATCACCGCAACGCGCATGCGTACCTCGTGATGCTTTAGGCTTAAATAGTTTAGGCTTGAAGGATTGGCGGTGCAAGTATAATGATGAGCTGATAAATCCGGGGTCCCGATCCGGCCGGATGCTGACACCGCCGTTCGCCGCAGGGGTTGGGGCGGTGCGGTTCCGTTGGTCTTCGCCCGGCAGACGACAAGCGAGGTGAGGTCGCCCAATGGCCGCAGAGACCACAACGACGGCGTTGCCACTTGCGGGGCAGCACGCGCTGGTCACCGGCGGCGGTACCGGCATCGGTCGAGCGATCGCTGCTGCGCTGACGGCATCCGGCGCCCTTGTCAGCGTTGTCGGCCGTCGCGAGGGGCCGCTGCAGGATGCCGTGGCCACCGGGCACGCTGCGTTTGCCGTCTCCGCCGATGTCACTGACGAAGCCGAAATACGCAACGCTCTGGCCACCGTGGCCCGGGCGCACGGCCCCATTCTGGTGCTGGTCAACGCTGCCGGAGCCGCGGAAACGGCCCCGTTCCAGAAAACCACTGTCGCGATGTTCGAGCGTATGTGGCGGGTCAATGTCGGAGGTGCCGTCACCGCGATCCAGGCCGCTTTGCCGGGCATGCTGCAAGCGGGCTTCGGCCGTATAGTCAACATTGCCTCGACTGCGTCGCTGAAAGGCTATCGCTACGTCAGCGCCTACGTCGCCGCCAAACACGGCCTGCTCGGATCTGACCCGAGCGCTGGCACAGGAAGTCGCCGGTACCGGCGTTACGGTCAATGCCGTGTGTCCCGGCTTCACCGACACCGACCTGGTTGCCCAGAGCGTCGCTCGCATCGTCGCCCGCACCCGCCGCTCCGAGACCGAAATCCTTGCAACGTTCACCGCAACCAACCCGCTCGGGCGGCTGATTCGACCCGAGGAAGTGGCTGCCAGTGTCCTGTATCTCTGCCTGCCTGGAGCGGCCGGGGTGAATGGCCAGGCACTGGCGGTTGACGGCGGCGAAACGTGACCCCACACGATGGCCGCGCCCAAGGTCGCCCTGTGGTCGACCTGGAGACCGCCCTCGCCGGCACACCCCCCGGTCACAAGGCCGATCTGCGCCTGTGGCTCCGTATGCTGTCCTGCGTCAATCTGGTGGAAAGCCGAAATCCGCCGGCGGCTACGCGAGCAGTTCGGCACCACGCTGCCCCGGTTCGACCTGCTGGCGCAACTCGACCGCATGCAAGATGGGTTAACCCTCGGGGAGATTTCCCGCCGGATGATGGTGTCCAACGGCAATGTCACCGCCCTCGCGGCGGGCCTGGTGGCGGAGGGGCTGGTCGAGCGCCGCCCGCATCCCGCTGACCGGCGCGTGCAGCGACTGTGCCTGACAGCGCTCGGCAGGCGCACGTTCGAAAACCAGTCGGCGGCGCATGAAAACTGGATCGCGGAGCTGTTCGCCGCCATTCCGAGCATCGACCGCGCCACGCTGCATGGTCTGTTGGGTGTGGTGAAAACCGGCGTGCGGCAGGCTTTGAAGGAGGAGAACTGATGGATCTACGCACATATCAGGCTACCAGCCTGGGCCTCCAGGTCGATGGCCCGGTCGCAACACTGACTCTGAACCGGCCCGAGCGAAAGAACACGATCACCTTCGAGAGCTACGCCGAAATGGCCGCGATCTTTCAGGCGGCCGTCATTGACGACACCATCCGTTCCTTTGTGGTCACCGGCGCCGGGGGCAATTTTTGTTCCGGCGGTGACGTGCACGAGATCATCGGGCCGCTGCTGGACCGCGACACCAAGGGTCTGATGGCGTTCACCAGCCTGACCGGGTCGCTGGTGAAAGCGATGCGCGCCTGTCCGCAGCCGATTGTCGCGGCCGTAGACGGCGTGGCGGCGGGTGCCGGCGCGATCATCGCGATGGCCAGCGACCTCCGTCTGGGTACGTCAAAGGCGAGGGTGGCCTTCCTGTTCAACCGTGTCGGCCTCGCGGGATGCGACATGGGTGCCTGCGCTATTCTGCCGCGCATCATCGGCCAGGGGCGGGCGTCCGAGTTGCTCTTCACCGGACGCGTCGCTGGAGGCCGAGGAAGGTCTCGCCTGGGGCTTCTTCAACCGAATCGTGCCAGCCGAAACGCTAACGGCCGATGCCGCCACCTTGGCCCGCGAACTCGCCGATGGACCGTCTTTCGCCAATTCGATGACCAAGCGCATGCTGCAGATGGAATGGGCGATGTCCGTCGAACAGGCGATCGAGGCCGAGGCTGTGGCTCAGGCCCTGTGCATGACGACGGCCGATTTCCGGCGCGCATTCGACGCTTTCGTCGCGAGGCGCAAACCGGTCTTCGCCGGCAATTAGCTTATGATCACGCGGGCCCGCGTCGTCGCGGGCTGGATGATGCAAAGCAAGGGAGAACGTGGCGTGACTGATCTGACCATTCTGCAACCGCCCGGTTGGCCGGCGCCGCGAGGCTACAGCAACGGCATAGCCGGCACCGGCCGCGTGGCGATGATCGGCGGCCAAATCGGCTGGGATGAGCACGGAAAATTCCCCGAAGGCTTCATCGGCCAGGTCGCCCAGGCTCTGCGCAACGTGGTCGCCGTGGTGAGAGAAGCCGGCGGGGGTCCGGAACACATCGCCCGACTGACCTGGTATGTCGTCGACATCGAGCAATATCGCGCAGTCCCTTTCCAGCCTGGGAGCCGCCTATCGCGAGACACTCGGCCGCTGGTATCCCGCAATGACCTTGGTGCAGGTCGGCGCACTCGGTGGAGCGGGAAGCTCTGGTGGAGATCGAGGCGACGGCGATTTTGCCGAATTAGCGCCGACGGCGGATCACGACGATTACTCCGCCTTCGTAAGCTGTTTGCGGATTTCGAGGAGTTCGCGGCGTCGCTCGTCGCTCGTTTCCGGATATCGCATTTTCAAGGCCCGCAAGGTGTGCAGAACGACGTGGGACACGATCAGCCGGGCATTTTCCTTGTCGTCGGCGGGGACCACATACCAGGGCGCATGATCGGTGCTGGTCGCAGCGAGGCACTTCTCATACGCCGTTTTGTATTGATCCCAGTATTGACGCTCTTCGATATCCGGCATACTAAACTTCCAGTTCTTCTCCGGTTCGTCGATGCGCGCGAGGAAACGCTTGCGCTGCTCCTCCTTCGACAAATGCAGGAAGAACTTGACGATTCGGGTGCCGTTGTAGTGCAGGTGACGCTCCATGCCCAAGATGGAACGATACCGCTCGTGCCAGATCGATTTCTCCTTAAGGACCCCGTCAGGCACACCTTCGTTGCGCAGAAGCTCGGGATGGACCCGAAGAATCAGCACCTCTTCATAGTATGAGCGGTTGAAGATGCCGATACGCCCTCGTTCCGGCAGATCCCGCGTCGTTCGCCATAAGAAATCGTGCTGCAGCTCAACTCCACTCGGGTGCTTGAAACTGAACACCTGGCAGCCCTGCGGGTTGACCCCGGACATGACGTGCCGGATGACGCCGTCCTTGCCCGCGGCATCCATCGCTTGAAAGATCAACAGCACAGCGTGCCCGTCGGATGCGTAAAGCAACTGCTGCTGCTCGCTGAGTTCCTCGACCTGTTGCGCCAGAAGTTCCTTGTAGTGAGCCTTGGATTTGTAAAATGGATCGACTGTCGTCGGCCATTTGCCCAAATCCACCTTGTCGTCTTCGCGCACTCGGAAGTCATCGGCGTCGATCTTCATGGTGCTGCGGTTCCTGCCCGACGAGTCTGGCAGGACAATAAGCTTCCGAGAGCCGAGGTAAAGGGCGGCGGGTCGCTTGGCCGGCAGCGGCTCGGGGTTTTACGATAGGGTGCGCAGATAGTCGATCACGTTCGCGCGCGCCTGGTCGTTGCTGATTCCCGCGAACGTCATTCGCATCCCGGGTGTAAAAGGGGGTCGTCAATCAGGCGTTCGGGTTCATCAAAACTCCACGGACCCGGCTTGTCCGATACGGATGGCACCACGTGGAGGCCGAGCCACGCGGTTCTGGTCCGATGAACCGGGGTCGCTGGGCGTCAGGGCAGCGACCCCGGCAGTGCGGCGGTTGCGTTTCCGGCGCGCGTCGGCACACTGCATCCCGACCATCGAGCGGGAGAGAGACATGGGTCATAAGATCGCCATCATGGGCGCCGGAGCGGTCGGCGCCTACGCCGGGGCGCACATGGCGCGGGGCGGCGAGGATGTCACTTTCATCGATCCCTGGCCGGCGAACGTGGACACCATGAAGGCCCAGGGTCTCAGGGTCTCCCACATTCGCGACGTGCCCGAGTGGTCCACGCCGGTTCGCGCGCTGCATCTAACGGAGTTGCAGCAGGTGGCGAAGGAGGAGCCGTTCGATTTCGCCTTCGTCTGCATGAAGTCCTACGATACCGAATGGGCGACCGTCATGATCGCGCAATATCTTGCACCGGACGGCTTTGTCGTTTCGTTACAGAACTGCATGAACGAGGAGACAATCGCGCGGCGTCGTCGGTTGGGGGAAGGTGGTCGGCTGCATTGCCAGTTCCATTACGGTCGACCTGTGCGAGCCGGGCCATGTGCACCGCGCCGCCGGCAAGAGCGGTGACAGGCACACGGTGTTTCGTACGGGAGAGGTACACGGCCGCATTACCGAGCGGGTGCAGGAAATCAAACGCCTGGTGGCGTTGGCCGAACTCGGCGCTGATAACCTCGAACCTCTGGGGCGAACGGTGGTCGAAGCTGGTAACCAATGCCATGGCAAACGGGATGTCCGCGTGCACCGGCCTGATCAGCAAGGACATCCTTCGCAATGACACATTGCGCCGTTTCGGCGCGCGGCTTGGTAGCGAGGCCATCCGCGTCGGCCAGGCGCTGGGCTACGAACTGGAAGAAATCCACCACATCGATCCGGAGATCATCGCCAAGGCCGGCGAGGGCGAACCCGGTGCGACCCGCGAATACGATGCGCATCGGTTGGAGGAAGTGAACAAGGCTGGTGGCGGCGAGCATCGCCCGTCGATGGGTCAGGACATGGTAAAGGGTCGCCGCACGGAGATCGATTTCCTGAACGGCTTTATCAGCCGCAAGGGCGAGGAGATCGGTCTGCCGACGCCGGCCAACACCGCCCTGACGGACATCGTCAAGCGCGTGGAGAGGGGCAAACTCAGGCCTGACCCGAAGCACCTGATCGATCTGCGGCTAAACTGAAATATGCGTTGGGCTATGCCCGGCGCTCGAATCTAGCGCGGTCCGCCGGCAGCAGACGCACCTTCATGCGCACGGCGTCCTCGTCATCATGCCGCTCGATCACCTCACCATGCTGATAGAGCCACGCCACCCGGGCTCCGTCCTGCGGCGGGATGTCGTAGTCGGCGACCTCCATCCCCTCGGCGATCCGGAGGTCGATCACCGCTTTCAGCGCCTCGAGCCCCTCGCTGGTGATTGCCGACACCGCGACAGCACCCTCGCGCACCGACACCTCGGCGACCCCTCCAAGAAGGTCGGCCTTGTTCAGCACCTCGATCGTGCGATCCGGCCAGGCGGCATCCAGCGTTCCGTCGGCGACCATATCGTCCAGCACCTTGATAACGTCGCCGCGCTGGGCCGTCGTCTCCGGATGCGCCGCGTCGCGTACGTGCAGGATAACGTCGGCCTCCGACACTTCTTCCAGAGTTGCTCGGAACGCCTCCACAAGTTCATGCGGCAACTGGCTGATAAACCCGACTGTGTCGGACAGTATCACCCGCCGGCCGGATGGCAGGTGCAGCCCGCGCATCGTCGGGTCCAGCGTGGCGAACAATTGGTCCCTCGCCGTCACCTCTGCCCCGGTCAGAGCGTTGAAGAGTGTCGATTTGCCCGCGTTGGTGTAGCCGACCAGTGCGATCACTGGGAACGGCACCCGGCGTCGCGCAGACCGGTGCAAGCCACGGGTGCGCCGAACCTGCTCCAGTTCCTTGCGAATCCGTACCAGGCGTTCGTCGATGAGCCGGCGGTCGGCCTCGATCTGTGTTTCGCCTGGACCGCCGAGGAAGCCGAAGCCGCCTCGCTGGCGCTCAAGGTGGGTCCAAGACCGGACGAGCCTGGATCGCTGATACTGCAAATGCGCGAGTTCGACCTGGAGCGTGCCCTCCTTCGTCACGGCGCGTTCACCGAAAATATCGAGGATCAGGCCGGTGCGGTCGATGACCTTGCAGCCCCAGGCGCGTTCCAGATTGCGCTGCTGCACCGGCGACAAGGCCGCATCGATGATCGCAACCTCAACGTGGTTCCGAGCAATCCACTGCCCTTGCCCCTCAACCTGGCCTTCACCGAGCAGCATCGACGGCCGGCGGATGCGCAAAGGGAGGATAGCCTCGTGCACCACGACCAAGCCAATCGAGGCCGACAAGCCAACGGATTCGGCCAATCTTGCTTCAGCTGCCCGCGGCTGATCGACTCCGGAGAGATCGCGACCTTGGCGTTCCCACGGTAGTATGACAGCCGCGCGTGTGGGGCCGCCCGGCACATAGGGGTCTACCGCGTGTTCCGCCGCACCAAGCGGCGCGCTCGGATCCAGACCATTCGTCGAAGCAGCCACGCGAATAAACCTTGATTGGGGAGGCCGGGAGATCAGTCGTCCCCGGTCACGCCGCTCATTTCCCGAGCCGGTGCTGTTGCACCTTCAACCTTGGTTGCATCGAACAGCTGGATCGGCGCGCCCGGCATCACGGTACTGATAGCGTGCTTGTATACCAGTTGGGTATGCCCATCCCGGCGAAGCAGAACGGAAAAATTGTCAAACCAGGTAATGATCCCCTGAAGTTTGACACCGTTCACAAGGAAAACCGTTACCGGCGTTTTGCTTTTCCGCACGTGGTTCAGGAACACATCCTGAACATTCTGCGATTTCTCGTTGGCCACGGCCACAATCCTTCTTTTTTTGTGTGGAAGGTTCATATGAACCATAAACCGACGGTTCGTGGCACGGCCGCCGGAAGGCTACCTTTTAACAGCCCGCCTCCCTCATGCAAGGTCACGTAACCGCGCGCGCAGGTCTTGGGCCGATGGGAAATGGAGATGCGGGGCGGCTCGTTCAACTCCCCCATCGTGATCGGCGTTGCCAATTAGGACAGCGGTGACACCAGCAGCCCGAGCTGCCTGCATATCCAGGGTGGTGTCGCCCATATACCAGACAGACAAATCCGCGGAGCGGCCAAGTTGTGACAGCGCGAGGTGCAGCGGGGCGGGGTCAGGCTTGTCTGCCGTCGCGTCACCGGCGCCGATGATGGAGCCGAAAAACCGGGTCCAACCCAAATGCGTTACCTCCCGGCGAAGGAACGCGCCGGCCTTGTTTGACACTACGCCTTGCGGCCATGCGGCTCCGGCTTCCAAAACGTCCGGAACGCCAAGCATCGCGGTAACATGGTCCAGGTGCTGGACGGTGAGGGCTTGGTAGAAGATGTCCCGGGCGTGCTCCCACCGTTCACCGAACATGACGGGGAAGCTCTCGCGGAGGGAGACGCGCACGCGGTTGCGTGTGTCTTCCACGCTCCAGAGGGAGTGGCCAAATGCCTTGAATGCGGCGTTCAGCGCCGCGGCAATGCCGGCCCAACCGTCGACCAGGGTATTGTCCCAGTCATACAGCAGGACCGAGGGGCGTTGGCCGGTCAGCACGATCCAGTTGCGCCTTCTATGGGGTCCGCGGTCACGGCTGCCCGATCCGCGGCCTGCATAGCGAAGTTTTGCAGACGATGCAGCACGCACGCGTTGGTGCAAACTCGGAGCCAGCCGTCGAAAGACAGGTCGTGGGCGTTGTCGCCCGGCGCGAAGCGATCGATATGGCCTTTCATCAGGCGAGGCATCAGGACCTCGACTGTGCCAGCCGGACGGTCGAGTTCCGCGGGAACCACCCACAGCAGCGTTGCCGGACCATAGCGGTTCAGCGCCAGGTACAAGGGCAGGATCTCCTCCTCGGACATCGGGCCGCTGAACTGGTAGATGAAGATTTTTTCCGCGGCCTCGAGTTCCTCCAGGAATTTGCGCCGGAGGAACTTCAGGCGCGCGGCCTCCTGTTCGCGCATCAGCCACACGCTGCGCTCACCCTCGTAGACGAAGGTATGATAGACGAGACCGTACTTCTTTTCGTGGATCATAAACTCCTTGCGCGGTGCGCCTTCGAGGCGGGGCTCAATGTCCTCGATCTCGCCCAGGTCCTGGAATCCCCGTTCGACGCCACGGATGAGGTTGCGCATGAACGTGCTGGAAAATCGCAGCAGCCCCAGCGGCTCAGCATCGCATTGACGCTGAAACAGGCCGAATTCGCAATTTTCCCCTATCAACTCGAAGGTGAAAGCGATTTGCGGGATGGTCAGGCCGGTCTGGGCCATTGCCCATTCCCGCAGGTCCGCTGGCGGGCCGGCATCGCGCTGCGTGATCGCGCCCAGCATCAGGCCGGCTGGCAGTTGGTATTCGCTCGACCGTTTCGGGCTGGCGACGCGATGCAGCCTGGCCTCCGAGATCGCGAACGCCAACTGACGGTCGTCGGCAGAGTCCCCGAAATCCTTGGGACGGACGGCGTCGGGATGTTGCAATGTAACCAGCATCCGCTCCGATTGCTGGGCGAGGCCCGCTGGAATGCGATAGCCCAACAGGGTCGGGCGCGAAAGTTGGGAGGATCCGACCACGGTATCGTTGATGGACACGATGAGCCGCTGGCTGGGCGCCTGGGGGTCGTGAACGCACGGGATGACATCGAGGGTCAGGATACAGTCGTTAGCGGTGACGATCCGGGGGAGTATCAGGTGGCTTTCGGACCCGACACTCCACGTGAATCCCGGTTCCGAACGCGCCCAGCCGCCGCCCAGAAAGGCGAGGCTATTGCCGGAGGCGTCGAAGCTGATCGTTAGGTCGCACTCAACGTCCATGTCGCGCCTTCGTTTCCTCGTCCGGGGATAGCGTGCTTCGCCTGGATCGATCGACCCCCGCGCCGGACGTCGCTGAAAACTGCATAACGGAAATAGGACCCCCGAAACTTCCCCAACTGGCAGATAGGGTTCGTGATGTGAGCAAATTACGGCACATTCAACGTGCTCATGCTTTCCTGGCGCAACGGCTTGCAGTTAAGCAAGTGCTTTACGGCGGAGGGCGTCGAGAACCATTGGAGCGCCGCGGAGCGAGGGAGCCAGGGCGCCCAGGCGTTTCGTCATGGGGGCTATCAGCTTTCGATAGCATGCGACGCTTGACGCTCTGGCAGCTGCCGTCCACATCACGCTGTATTATGTCCTCAACGCGCTTGACCATTGATCATCGCAGCGGCGGAGGTGCTCCGGCACCCGGAGAAAGCCAATTATCCGGACAATCCGATCCAGCGCAAACCGGCCTGGATTCGGGTGAAGGCCCCAACTCACGCAGTTTATCACGAGACCAAGGCGCTGATCCGCCAAAACCGTCTGGTGACAGTTTGCGAGGAAGCCGCTTGCCCGAATATTGGCGAATGCTGGTCCCAACGGCACGCCACGATGATGATCATGGGTGATACCTGCACGCGGGCCTGCAGCTTCTGCAATGTCCGCACCGGGCAGCCTGCGGGGCTGGAGGCAGATGAGCCGGGCCGCGTCGCCGACGCGGTGGCGAAGCTTGGGTTACGGCACGTGGTGATCACTTCGGTTGATCGGGATGACCTTGCCGATGGCGGGGCGGCGCATTTCGCCGCCGTCATCCGAGCGATCCGGCAGGCGGCGCCGGCGACGACGATCGAGGTGCTGACGCCAGACTTCCTGCGCAAACCGGGTGGCGGCGAAACCGTCGCCATTGCTCGTCCGGACGTGTTCAACCACAACCTGGAGACCGTGCCCCGACTGTATCCAACGATCCGGCCCGGCGCGCGCTACTACCAATCGCTGCGCCTGCTTGACGGGGTCAAACAACTCGATCGGTCAATCTTCACGAAGTCGGGCCTGATGGTGGGGCTGGGCGAGACAAAAGCCGAAATTATGCAGGTGATGGATGATCTTCGGATTGCCGACGTTGATTTCCTTACCATCGGCCAGTATCTGCAGCCGACGGTGAAACACGCCGCGATAGACCGCTTCGTCCCTCCGGAGGAATTTTCCGAGTATGCCTCGATTGCGCGGGCGAAGGGTTTCTTGCTGGTATCGGCGACGCCGCTGACCCGCAGCTCGTACCATGCGGACGCCGATTTTGCGGCGCTGCGGGCTGCTCGCGCCGAAAAACTGGCTTTGCCCGAGGTCTGATGCCCACACATGCGGAGCGTCAGATCGTCCCGTACACGCCCGAACAACTGTTCGATCTGGTGGCGGATGTCGACAAATACCCGCGTTTTCTGCCTTGGTGCGTTGCGGCCCGTGTCCGTCATCGGACTGAGTGCCATTTGATGTCTGACCTGACCATCGGGTTCGGTCCATTCCGAGAGAGCTTCACCAGCCGCGTCACCCTCGATCGTCCCCAACGGGTCACGGTTAGATATGAGACCGGCCCCTTTCGCTACCTGAACAATCAGTGGGAGTTCGCGCCGCACGACGCCGGGACCGAAGTCGCCTTCTTCGTGGATTTCGAGTTCCGCAGCCGCCTTCTGCAGTCCGCAATTGGTGTCGTGTTCAACGAGGCGGTTCGTCGGATGGTGAACGCCTTCCGTAAGCGCGCCCGCGACGTTTATGGTCCTCCGCTCATTCGTCAGGAACGCTCCGATGGTTTACTCGCCCGCCCGACCGGACCCATCCTTGCCGCCCGTGCGGGTGAACCTGTTCTCGGACACGCAGACCCGGCCCTCAGCCGCCATGAGGGAAGCGATGATGCGGGCGGAGGTCGGTGACGAGCAGAACGGCGACGATCCCACGGTAAATGCGCTGTGCGACCGTATGGCGGAGTTGACCGGCAAGCAGGCGGCGTTGTTCCTGCCGAGCGGGACGATGTGCAACCAGATTTCCATCCTGGTGCATTGCCAGCCGGGCGACGAGATTCTCGCCCATGAGAGCGCCCACATCATTGCCAACGAGGGTGGCGGCCCGGGCGCCCTGGCCGGCGCGGTGATACTTGGCCTGCGCGGGGCGCGCGGGATGTTCGATAGCGCCACGATGAAGGCGGCACTGCGGGAAAAGCGGCGAAACGCTCCGCCGCAGACTTTGGTCGTGGTCGAGCAGACGTCGAACGGCGGCGGCGGATCGGTATGGCCACTAGCGTTGCTGGCCGACGTGCTGACCACCGCGCATGAACAGGACATGAAGACGCACATGGACGGTGCGCGGCTGATGAATGCCGCCGTTGCCGTAGGGGTGACGGCTGCGGACATGGCTGAGCACTGCAATTCAGTCTGGCTGGATTTCACCAAGGGTTTGGGTGCGCCGCTTGGTGCCGTATTGTGCGGGTCGCGGGCTTTCGTCGACGACGCCTGGCGCTGGAAGCAGCGGCTTGGCGGTTCGTTGCGCCAGGCGGGGGTTTGCGCCTCCGCTTGCCTCTATGCGCTGGACAACAACGTTGACCGCCTAGCGGATGATCATGCCAACGCGAAGGCATTGGCGCGCGGCCTGTTCCAGCTGGCGGGACTGATCGTGGAGGAGCCGGAAACGAACCTGGTGTTCTTCGACACCCGGGGCGCCGGGCTTACGGCGGATGCCTTGGCCCAACGGGTGCGTGAGCTTGGGATTTCTGTCTCGACGGTTGGACCCTATCGGGTCCGGGCCTGCACGCATCTGGATGTCGATGCGGAGGGCGTCGAGCTGGCCGTGAAGACGATCGCGGAGGCTTTGCGATAAGGCGTTCAATTCACCTTTTATTAGGAGTCACTCGCTAGGTTGGCGGCTATGAACCCGCTACAGGTGAGAGTCATGCGCCGCTTACTCAGCCTTCTGATACTGTCCCTGCTGATCGGGCCGGCCTTTGGCGAGCAGCCGGCTAAAACCGATTGTCGCCCTGTGCGGATGACGTGGGAACAGCGCTTTACTCAGGCCAATGTGGCACATGACGGGCATCTGAGCCTGGAGGAGGCGAAGGGCGGCTATCCGCTGATCGCGAAGAATTTCGACGATATCGACGTGGACCACAAAGGTTATGTGACGACAAACGACATCCGAGCCTGGCGAGTGATGCGTAAGGCGGCGCATCGGCTCACGCATCCGCAGGAGGACGGGCTTAGACCTCGACCCGCCTACCAGCGGCGGACGGATCAGCACGCCTCTTCGGCGAGAATGTCCGCGGTGCCGTGGAACGGTAACACGTCTGTCGCGGACGAGACGGCGCGAATGGCGTGATGTCGGATTTACAGGAAAGCAGGGTGCTCCCACCGCCGCCACACTTCAAACTGGGGCCGATAAAGCGATTTTACACTATGCCGCCATGCGGTTCCAGGCGTCGAGGGCGGCAATCTTATAGGCTTCCGCCAATGTTGGGTAGTTGAAGGTATTCTCTATGAAGTAATCGAGCGTGCCGTGCAAATTCAGCACTGCCTGGCCGATATGGATCAGTTCGGTCGCGCCCTCGCCGACGATGTGCACGCCCAGCAGACGGCGAGTCTTGAGGGAAAAAATCATCTTCATCATGCCGTTGTTGAGGCCCATTATGTGGCCGCGGGAGGTTTCGCGGAACCGCGCGACTCCACACTCGTAGGGGATGCCGCGGCGGCGGACCTCTTCCTCGCTCATGCCGACGGTGGAGATTTCCGGCACCGCATAGATGCCATACGGAAAGTAGTCCGGGGCCGGCGGCATCGCGATATCGAAGGCGTGACAGGCTGCTATGCGTCCCTGCTCCATCGATGTCGAGGCGAGACTTGGAAAGCCGATGGCGTCCCCGGCGGAGTAGACGTGCGGCACATTTGTTTGGAACGTTGCCGGATCGACTTTGAGGCGACCACGGTCATCCGTGACGAGGCCGCAGGATTCCAGGTTTAGGCTGTCCGTCGCACCGACGCGGCCGGCGGCATAGAGCAGCATCTCCGACCGGATCCGACGACCGTTTTCCAGGATGGTAACAGGCCAGTCATGCTCGAACTCGATGCGAGCGACCTTGGCGCCGAACCGGATGGCCATGCCGCGATCGCGAAGCTGGTGGGTAAAGTCCTCGACCAGTTCATGGTCGATGAACTCCAACATGCTGGGACGCGATTCGACCAGTGCAACGCTAACGTCGAGTGCGCTGAAAATCGTTGCATATTCGACGCCGATGACACCGCCGCCAACCACTGTCAGGCTGCGCGGTAGACGGGGGATATCGACGATTTCGTCGCTGTCGAAGACGTTGATGCCGTTGAACGGCACGTCGGCCGGACGGTACGGTCGAGTGCCGACGGCGATCATGATTTTGTCGCCCGAAACAACACGGATATCCCCGTCATTCAGCGCGATCTCCACGGTGTGAGGATCGAGAAAGCGCCCCCTGCCGTTCATTGTCTGGACTTTGTTGCGGGCAAATTGATGCTCGAGCACATCGACTTCATGGTCGAGGGTCATGTGCAGACGAGCCATGAGATCCTTGGCCTGGATGTCCTTCTTGACCCGATAGGCGCTGCCGTAGAAGCCACGTTCCCGCCAACCGGTCAGGTTGAGCACCGTTTCGCGCAGGGTTTTCGACGGAATCGTGCCGGTATGAACAGAGACGCCGCCAACTCTACGGCCCTTTTCGACGACCAGAACGTCGCGCCCGAGCTTGGCTGCCTGGATGGCGGCGCGACGCCCGGCGGGGCCGCTGCCGATGACGATGAAATCGTATCGTGTCATTATCGAGCGAATCACCCCGTCTGTTACGTCCAGGTTAGCGGCTTTTCGCATGGGTGGGAAAGGACAATCGGCCAGATTTGACGGCAAATCGCGCATGGATCAGCATTTCGGGTGAACCAGCAATCACGAAAAGGGGAGATGCGCCATGCCGCTGCCAGCGGATACAGATGTCAGCACACCGAAATACCTGCGCGACAAGTACGCGATCGTCGGGGTCGGTGAGACCACCTTTACTCGCGGATCGGACAAGACGACGCGGGCCCTCGGCACGTGGGCGCTGCGCAACGCGGCTGCCGACGCCGGGATCAAGACCTCGGACATCGACGGCATGCTGTCTTACTCGAACAATGACAGCACTCCCGCCCCCTTCATGGCCGGCGATATCGGCGCGCGGCTGAATTTCTACATGGACTGCTACGGCGGCGGATCCTCGACGGAAGCACTGATCGGCATCGCGATCGGGGTGATGGAGGCCGGTCTGTGCAAGTGCGTAGCGATTTTCCGGGCGATGAACGGGTTCTCACAGGTCCGGATCGGGGGTACAGGCGCGCGGGCGGCGGTGCCCATCAACGGGGAGATGCTGCACAATCGCGCCTATGGGTTTCAGAGCGCGGGGCAAATGTTTGCCCCATCCTTCATGCGGCACATGTACGAATACGGTACTAAACCGGAACAAGTGGCGATGGTGAAGGTCGTCCATTCTGAGCACGCATCGAATAATCCCAAGGCCTATTACAAGCGGCGATACACGGTGGATGACGTGTTGAACAGCCGGATCATCTGCAAACCGCTGCACCTGCTGGATTGCTGTGTCGAGACGGACAATGGCACCGCCATTATCGTTACGCGAGCCGACCGGGCGAAGGACTTGCGCCACACCCCAGCGTTGATTCGCGGGATCGTCGGACGGTGCAACAAGCCGCGTATGGACATGCACTATCAGGCGGGCCCGATCGCACGCGTGGCTGGCTATTATGCGAAGGACATTCTCTGGCCGAACGCCGGCGTCGGGCCCGAGGATGTAGACGCGACAGGGGCGTACGATGCGTTCACCTTCACGTCGATGCTGCAACTGGAGGATTACGGCTTCTGCAAGAAAGGTGAAGGCGGCGAGTACGTGTCGTCCGGCATCACGCGGCTCGGCGGGAGGCGGCCGAACAACACGTCGGGTGGACATCTGTGCGAAGGTTATACGCACGGAATGAACATGGTGATCGAGAACGTTCGCCAACTGCGGCACGATGTCGACGATTCCTGCCCGATCGGGCCGGATGGCAAGCGCCAGCACAGCTACAACTACCGGGAGGGCGGCTGCCGTCAGGTTAAGGATGTGGAGGTGACCGCCAATCTGGGGTGGGCCAATCCGGTGACCACGTCTGCCATGGTCATGCGGCGCGGTTGAAGGGAGGAAACAGTGATGTCCATTCAAGGCGGCTACCTCGGAATGTCTCTGTCCATTGACGATTTGGACAAGGAGAACCTGGCCTACTTCCGCCACTGTGCGGCCCATGCTTTTCATTTGCAGAAATGCGACGATTGCGGATTGCTGCGCTATCCACCCACCACGGGTTGTCCCTGGTGCGCCGGCGGGAACGCGACCTGGACCGCTGTCGAAGGCAAAGGCGAGGTTCACTCATACGAAGAGGTCCACCACGCCATCCAGCCGGCGTTCAAGACCCACACGCCATATATGGTCTTACTGGTGGACCTCGACACCCAGAAGGGCCAGCCGTCCGAATACGAAGCGTTGCGCGTTCTGGCTAACCTGACGACCCCGGATGGCACGCTTGCGCCGCCGGATGTAGTCCGACAGGTTGGCATTGGGACGCGGGTGCGGATGGTGTTCAGGGATGTGACCGAGGGGCTATCGCTGCCGCAGTGGACGATCGACACTTCGGCTGCACAACCCGCCAAGCCGTGGCGGTATCCACAGGAGTAGTATGCTTCTCGATCAGGTCAGTGAAACCGAGATCCAGGCGGGGCGCGTGCTAGGAGGGGCGGCGATGGCTGCCTTCCTGGCCGCCCCGCTGTTCCGCCGGCAGGCTCAGATGGTCCGGCTGGTGGTGGCGGGGGTCTATATCGTGGGTGTGCTCGGCTTTCTGCTATACTATCTTGTCTAAAAAGTAATTTAGTTTTATGTCGTCCCTGTAAGGTAATTTTCTTTGAAAAAGAATTTAGTGTTCTGTCAATGGAAACTAATCATTGCTTGCTGTATCGTAATACCGTAGTTTACGCCGGATTTTGAGCCAGAATAGGCAAACTTCCGCGCGCCGCGTCACGAGAGAAGCAGGGGCGCCTGGATTTACCACCGAATTGCCGCTCCCAAGAAATTTCCTTACTTATCCACCGCAGGGCGCATAGCTGGAATGCAGGCCAACGCATTCCCCTAGGGGTGTCTTGGCCTAATCTCAAGTCGGGTCGAGGCTGAATAACTTGCTCGACTTACAGACGGGAGAGTTTCCGATGAAATCAAAGATCCTTGCAGCTACTACTGTCGTGAGCCTGGGCTTGAGTGTCGCTGCTTTCGCTCAGGGGGTCCCCAACGGTATGATTCAACAACATTATGGAGCCGCATGGGCGGCAAGCGAAGCCAAAGGGCGGTAGCGCGCGCTTCAAAACGGACTAGAGGCCGGTCGCTCCCGGCCTCTTTGCCGTACGAGAGGGGGATTGCTTTTTACTCGGCAAGAGGTTCCGTATACAATACAAGATCCCGCATTGCGGCGGGCTCTACCGTTCGCGTGCATTTCTTAACGGCAGGCTTTTTCAAATCAGCAATCGTGATCGTTGATCAGGAATATCGGGGCCTACTGCAGGGTTGTGCAGTTTGCTAACCTGTGTACCTACGTTACACTGTGCGGGGAATGTCGTCAGAGCGAAAAGTCGCACGGCAGATCCGTAAGCCTTGGCGCTCGTATTTGCCGGATGGAGGGTGATGAAGATGACCGCAAAGCCTGTGCCAGCTATACCGAGGTTGCGGTGATCACTCCGGCAGGGAAAATATCCCGTCGGCGTGCCTTGAACTTCGCGACGGCTTCGGCGGCTCTGCCGCTGGTTCACATCCGTTCGGGACGGGCCGCGGGTAAATTGAGCGTTGGCTTCTGGGACCATTGGGTTCCCGAGGGCAACGAGATCATGAAGCAGCAATGCGCCGCCTTTGCGTCGGCAAATCAAGTCGATATGCAGGTCGACTTCATCACCTCGGTTGGTGCAAAGAACCTTCTTACGATTGCCGCTGAAGCGCAGGCAAAGACCGGGCATGACATTCAGCAATTGCCGGGATGGGAGGTGCAGAACCACGCTGACCAACTTGAACCGGTCGATGACATTATGAAGCGGTTGACCGCGAAATACGGCAACGTCCTGGCGGCAAGCGAGTATTTGTTCAACATCAAAGGCCATTGGCTGGCCGTGCCTTGCAGCTCGGGCAATCAGAACAAGGGTCCTTGCGGCCGCATCTCCGTGCTGAGGGACGTCGCCGGACTGGACGTCGTGAAGATGTACCCACCGTCGGCCGATCCCACACCCGAGGCAAACCATTGGACCTACGACTCGATGCTGGAGGCCGCCGAGGCTTGCAAGAAAGCCAACATGACCTTCGGCATCGGGCTCGGCACCACCGCCAACTCGGTCGATACGGCCGGGGCCTTGTTTGCGGCCTTCGGGGCCGAAGTGATCACTGCCAAAGGTGAGGTCAACGTCCACTCGGATGCTGTTCGGCAGGTGCTGGAATATGGGCAGCACCTGGTGAAATTCCTGCCGGACGACGCGGTCAGCTATGATGATGCTTCCAACAACCGAGCGCTGATATCGGGCAAGAGCGCGTTGATCTGGAATCCGCCATCGGCGTGGGCGGTTGCGAAACGTGATGCGCCCAAAGTTGCGGCGGATTGCTGGACGTTTCCGGCACCGAAGGGGCCGAGGGGACGGTTCATCCCGGCAGGGGCGTTCTCCTGGGGGATCTGGGACTTCAGTACGAATAAGACCGCCGCCAAGGAACTCATTGAGTATCTGTCGCAACGGGAGGCCGTGGAGGCTCGTTGCAAAGTGGTCCAGGGCTATGACGTTCCGCCATTCGCCAGCATGGCCGACTTCAAGATCTGGGAAGACGTGGAGCCGCCGAAAGGTACGGTCTACCATTATCCCATTCGCAAGTCGCACCATCAGGAGAGCTGGATCTCGGGGGCACCTGCTCCGCCGGAGATCGCAGTGCAGGTCTATAATCGGGGTACGCTGCCGACGATGCTGGCCAAGCTGCAGGGCGGCCAGTCAATCAAAGACGTGCAGGACTGGGCACAAGACGAATTGGAAGGATTCGTGAGGTAACTGGTCCCGTCATGGTCCGCCTCGTCTCGACCCTGACGGCGAGCCGGACCCTCAGTCTGACCGTTTAGGCGGGAGCGAACAGCCGTTGATCGCCCGCCTGGGTTTTCTCGGCGATCGGGTCGATAACCCCCAGGAACGAGGCGTCCCGCTGTAATACCGGCAATACCTTCTCCGCGAACAGTCGCATGTTCAGTTCGGCCAGATGGTGCGGCATGCTGCCGAAAGAGAACTCTGTCACCAGATGATCCATGCCGGTCAGCCGGCGGAGTTCGCCGATCTGCTGGATGCAATCGTCCGGCGTCCCAATGATCTGGATGCTCAGGTAGAAATCGGTCGCCTTCGCCCGAAAGTTTTCGTCCTTCATCTTGGTGTAGGTCTTCGCGAGCTTGCCGTAGGACTCATAGCCCTTCACCCCGCCCAGATGCCCATCCGAGAAATGGTAATGGTTATCGATGGAATCCCATTTTTCACCCAGGTAGCGCAGCGCCCATTCGCGGGCTTCCTCGCGTGTTGGCGCGCAGGCCACGTTGGTCAGGATGATCGGGGGGCGAGGCGTGTGACCGACGCTCAGGACCATTTCGCGATAGCGGTGCACATCCTCGGCCGCCTTTGGCCATTCGTTCTGCATGACGATCAACAGTCCGAACCCGAGCTTTGCCATCACCTCGGCCAATTCCGGACTGACCGAGGATGCGTAGAACCGGCGTTCCGGATGCGAAATCGGTCGTGGCCGGATCGATACGCGGGGGATCTTGTAAAACTCGCCGTCCCATTCGAATGAATCATTGCTTAATGCCGTGATTATCAGGTTCGCGGATTCAACAAATCGCGGCCGGGCTTCCTCCATCGGGATACGAAAGCCCTCATATTCGACGGTGGCCGCGCCTCGGCCGAAGCCCATCAGGGTGCGGCCACCGCTGATGACATCCAGCAGGGCGATCTGTTCCGCCACACGAATGGGATCATGCCAGGGCAGGACGATGACACAGGTCCCCAAAGTAATGCGCCGGGTACGGCCGGCGTAATAGCTCAGCAGTTGCAGCGGAGCCGGGGACATCGAGTACCCGGTAAAGTGATGCTCCAACGCGAACAATGAGTCGAAACCGAGCGGTTCCGCGAGGTCGCCCAATGCCATGTGCTCGTTGTAGAGCGCTGCATCGGGCCGCTCGGGCTGGGCGAGGACGCTGAGTGCCGTGCCGACCTGCATGACCGTCTCCTTTGCTAGAGCATTTTCACCCTGACTGCGCAGGGCGAAAGTGCTCTATCTCTTTGTTTGATCGCATAATTCACGTGCTTGGGACGTTCCGCTCAGCACGATCACGCTCTAGCGCAGCGGGGAGAAGGAAGCCGGCATCACAAGCTTGTTCTCCTGCTTCAGCAACAGCCCTGGGCCGACACTGGGCGGCGGCCAGATACCGCGTCCGACTGCCTCCGCCCGGACGCGTTGGCGTTCGACGGCGTCCTTGTATGCCCAGATGTGGACCCATTTGTTGAGGCCGCCGATTTCCGAATACCAGGCGCCGACCAATGGAGACAGCTTGACTCGTTCGCCGATCGCGCCTCCCCAGCGCTCGATCACCGCGGGAAGTGCGCCAGAAGCGTAGGTATAGGACCGGATCTCGAACAACGGCCCGACTTCCCGAGGTTCCAGCGCCGGCGAGAAAGGTGCCGCGAGAAAAATCTCATTCTGCATCGACACGATGAATTCACCGGTCTTGGGCGGCCAGACGCCAAGCTTAATGGCTTCGGCGCGGATTGCCGTTCGTTGTTCGAAGCTGTCGTAGGGCCAGATGTGGGTTATCTCATTCAGCGGACCCACCTCGGTGTGCCAGAACGCGGCCAGCTTGGACAACTTCTCCCGCGGCGGAAGCGCCTCGCCGAAGCGCTTTTCCACCTCGGCGAGAGATCCCGGCTTTAACTGATACGTCCGAACTTCGATGATCATTGCTGTTTCTCCCATCTCGTGCACGGACGATAGCGGGGGGAGAAAAGGTTGTCACATCACCGGGACGGCTTGTCGGGTGTCTTCTCGATATTTTCCTTGCCAGTCCGCGTGCCACCGAAACGGTCAGCGCCATGCTCGTCGGGCGTGCCGGGTTTCTTGTGATTGCCGGTGTTCTGCTGCGTCTCGGTGTGCTGAACCGATTGTTCGCTATGGGGTTGCTTCATTGTGGGTGCTCCTGTTGCCGGCAACGGTAACGAACGAACCCATCGCGCGGTTGACCCCGGCACCAAATGAGGTGCGGCCTATGTCAATCAGGGGCTGAACCAGACATTGGCCATCCGGGGAATCCGAAACGGCTCGAATCCATTCACGTTCGAGCGGACAGCCTGTATTTTGGTCAGGGAGCCCAACGGAAATGCATAAACCCGTTCCAGGACGAGTTGCTGCATGCGGGCGAACGCCTCCTGCCGCCCCTTCACGGTCGGCAGTGCGTTCATGTCCTTCCAGGCCGCCAGAACATCGGGATCATCCTTGCCATCGACCGGCTTGTAGCTGGCGTTCGGCTGAATCAGGAACTGCATCGTCGCCAGCGCGCCTAACGCCGGCTGCGTACCCCATGCGGTAAAATAAATATTCCAACCCTCGGTGGTGTTCAGCGCCATCTGGACGGAGGTCGGCCAGTCGACGACCTTCATCTCCGCGTTGATCCCCACAGCTTGAAGCTGCTGCTGGATGATCAGTGCCGAATTGTACATCGGCGGGTAGTCCTTGTTTGTCAGCAGCACCACCGGTTCACCCTGGTATCCGGCATCGGCAAGATATTGTTTCGCGAGGTCCGGATTGCGCTGGTTGTAGGTTTCCTTCCCGGCGTCGGTATAGTCGGGCTGATCCGGATACTGGAAACCAACGTTCAACTGGTAATTGCCGTCGGATGCCGTGCCCATGATCTCATCCATGTCCAGTGCCGCCTGGATTGCCTTGCGGACCAGAAGGTTGTCGGTGGGGGGATTGGAGATGTTGGGACTGGCCATCTGGATCCACCAGTTCTTCAGCAGCAGGATGGTGATGTCCGTGTCGTTCTTGAGATCCGGCGCCGAGGTGGCAGGAACGTCCTCAACAGCGTGCAGCTCGCCATTTCGAAGGCCGGCCACGCGCGCGCCAGGTTCGCTGATGATTCGAAATGTCACTGTGTCGAGGCAAGCCTGTTTGTAGCCGCCGAAGCCGGTGCGCTCCTGAAAGCTGGCGTTGGGCTTGTAGCCATCGAAGCGTTTTAACTTGATCGTGCTGCCCGGCTCAGTTCCGACAAGCTGATACGGTCCTGTGCCGATCGGCTGGGTCAACTGCTGGGCGGGAATATCGCGATCCTCAGACGGGATGATGACAATCGGCACACTGAAGGAAGACAGCGCCTCGATGAACGTCGGCTGGATGGTCTTCATGTGGATCACGAAAGTCGACGCGTTCGGTGTGTCCCAATGGTCGACGTTCGCCAAGGTGCTGCGCTGGTTGCCGACCCTGGCATAACGGTCGAACGATGCCGCCACATCCGCCGAGGTCATACGCTTGCCGTTGTGGAAATGGATCCCTTGGCGCAACGTGAACGTATAGGTCAGATGATCGCGCGCCTCGATCATCGCCTGGGCCAGTTCCAGGATAGGGTGGTTGTTCTCGTCCCGTGTCATCAGCAATTCGTAGATGTTCATCGCGATGTTTCGGGTGGCGATCGTGCTCGACGTCATTTGGTCGAGCGTATTGATGTTTGTTTCCTGGCCGAAAACGAAATCGCCTCCAACATGTGGGCATTTGAACGGTGCGGCCTGCGTCGCGGTCGCAATGGACAAGGTGAAGACAAGTAAAGCGAGGGGGGCAACAAGTCCGCACTTCATCCGACAGTCCCTCGAGGGCAAGAACCCACCATCCCGCCACAGGCGTCTTCTACTTGTAATGAAGCGTGACCGTGCCGCAAGGGGGGGGTGTCAAGGCCGGTCAGACCCGTTGTTTCAGCACGTTCCTGGCGAAGTGCCCCGCCCGGTTCAATCAGTCCGGGCACAGGGCCGACGGCCGCGATCGCAGGAGCAAAGGGTGAGCGGCCTGGTCGCGGCTGCGTTGTAGGATCAAGCCAGGACTTAAGTGCTGGGCGCCGGCTGCAACGCCATGCGCATGCGCGTCCCGTAACGCCAGCTCCAGGCCGTCATCGCCGTGAAAAAGACGATCCACATCGCTTCGCTGATTGGCAGGAAGACCGCGATGGGCATCAGTGGAATCATCACCAAACGCAAGGTTGCCTCCGCGAGCAAGGCGACGGCCCAAATCGCAGTTAATCGGCGCATCACAGTACCGAAAAGCGGGCTCGGTTTGCCACAACAATTCGGATCGCTGCCGAGCGGTTGCGTCCTTGCCGGTAATGGCAAGGTGAAAGACCAGGGGTCTCCGGAGGGCGAGGGAGGCCAGAAACACCAGTCCGATAACGCCTGTGACGAGCGAGCCCTTGGCCAGCAGGAGGAATGGATCGGTGAACCAGAGCGCGCCGGCCACCGAGGCCGCGGTGGCGGCCAGGACAATCAGACCGAGCGCCGCGATCCGCCGCTCCCGCACGATCGTGATAATTGCGGCAGACGCCGGAAACACCGCCCCCGCGACGAGGGCGGGCACGGTTGGGACGCCCTGGCGCGTCAGCACAAGATAGGTGGCGTATGGCAGGACCGCATTCACCCCAATATCGCGGAGCAAACCTTTCCTGGGGGACCCGGGTTCGGACTGCCGTGCTTCTGACGCGGGCATGGTGCGTGCTGGCTTGTCCTTTCAGGCGAACGGCGCGGGTTTGGCTTCGCGGAACGGCGTGTCGGTCTCTGCCAGATTGCGCAGCAGTTGCGACGGTGCCCAGCGTTCGCCGTACTGCTGATGCCAGGACGCGATCTTTGCATAGACATTCTTCACGCCAATCCCGTCGGCCCAATACATGAGGCCGCCGCGGTATCGCGGGAAGCCGAAGCCGTGCAGCCACATCACGTCGACGTCGCTGGCGCGATAGGCTTTGCCTTCCTCGAGGATGCGACACGCCTCATTGACCGAGGCAAACAGCAATCGTTGCAGGATTTCGGTATCCGAGAAAGTCTTCTGCGGCACGCCCATCTCGGCGGCGACTGATTTGATGATGGCGGCGACTTCCGGATCGGAATTCGGCGTGCGGTTACCCTTTTCGTAGCGATACCAGCCTGCATTGGTCTTCTGGCCGTACCGGCCCATTTCGACCAGCTTGTCGGCGATCGGCAACGTCCGATAATTCGGGTTGGCTGCGGCTCGCCGCCTGCGCCCTTCTGCCCCAATATCCAGTCCGGCCAGATCGCCAACCGCGAAGGGTCCCATCGGGTAGCCGAAATCGACCATCACCTTGTCCACCTGCTCCGGCAGGCAACCTTCCTCCAGCAGGATGACCATTTCGGTGTTGAACGGGGCGCGCGACCGGTTGGCAACGAAGCCATCCGTGTTGCCCGCCATTGCCGATATTTTGCCGATCTTCCGCCCCATAGCCATCGCGGTCACCAACGTCTCGGGCGAGGCTTTCGACGGGCGCACGACCTCCAGCAGCTTCATCACGTTGGCCGGCGAGAAGAAATGCGTCCCCGCCACGTGGTCCGGCCGCTTCGTCACCGCGGCCAGTTCATCCATATCCAGCGCTGAGGTGTTCGAGAACAGGAATGCGTTCGGCTGCATGACCTGATCGAGTTTTTCGAAGATCGGCTTTTTCACGTCCATGCGCTCGAACACGGCTTCTACAACCACGTCACAGTTCTTGATGTCGTCGTAGCCGGCGACTGGATGGATACGCGACAGGCGGCGCTTCATCTCGTCCTCGGCCAGGCTGCCGCGCTTCACCGAGGTCGCGTAGTTGCTGCGGATGCGTTCCATTCCGCGATCGAGGGCGTCCTGCGTCGCATCCATGATCTTCACGTCATAGCCGAAATCAGCGAACGACATCGCGATGCCGCCACCCATCGTGCCGGCTCCGATGACGGCGGGGCCGTAAAAGTCGTAGGGCGCGATGGCCGCGGGCAGGTCCGGCAACTTGGCGACTTCGCGTTCGGCAAAGAACGCATAGCGCAGAGCCTTGGCTTCGTCTGAGGTTTCCAGTTCGGCGAAGAGTTCGGCTTCGCGTCGGATACCTTCGTCGAAGGACAGCGTACAAGCAGCCTCGACGGCGGCGATGCAGTGGTAGGGCGCTTTCTGGTTGCGCGCCTTGCGGGCAATGGATTTGCGCATCGCATCGAAGATGCCGGGGTCGGCGGTGACCGTCTTGTCGCGGACTCGCGGCAGCGGACGGAGGTCGGCGATCTTGCGGGCGTAGGCGACCGCGCCCTCGCGCAGGTTGGCGCCCTCCGGCAGCACGTCGTCGATGATGCCGAGTTTGGCAGCTTCGGGGGCTGGCACGTGGCGGCCGGAGGTGATCATCTCCAACGCGGTTTGTGCCCCGACCAGGCGCGGCAGGCGCTGGGTGCCGCCGCCACCTGGCAGGATGCCGATCAGTACCTCCGGCAGACCCACTTTTGCCGAGGGAACGGCGATGCGATAGTGGCAGGCCATGGCGTTCTCCAGCCCGCCACCGAGAGCGAAGCCATGGATCGCCGCGACGACCGGCTTGGGGCTGGCGTCCAGCACGTCATACGTGCGTTCGCCGATCGGCGGTCGTTTGCGGCCCGTGCCGAAGCCACGAATGTCGGCGCCGGCGATAAAGCTGCGGCCGTCGCCCATCAGAACCATGGCCTTGACGGACCGGTCGGCGTTGGCGTGGTTCAGGGATTCGATAATGCCTTCCGACACGCCCGGACCAAGGGCGTTGACGGGGGGGTAGTTGACGATAATGACGCCAATTTCGCCGTCTTTCTCCAGGCGGACGACAGGGGAGTCTGGACATGCGGCGATTTCCTCTCGACGTTGCAGCGGAGGATAGGCGCGGTCCGGGATGTCGTCCACGTTGCGGCGGCCCTGAGCTATCCGCTCAGCGTACGAAGCCCTCGATTTCGTCCTTCGCCCAGGCGATGACCTGGTTAATCGATTGGCCATCGTAAAGTCGCGCCCACATTGCCGGCATGACGGCGCGATTGGTGATCGGGATTGCGTATTCGGGCGGTGCCGGGTATGCGGCCACGCTGGGCAGCGAGTTGTGCCACGGCCGGATCGGATAGTTGTAGACCGTGCCCTTTGGCGGCTCGACGTCGGCCCAGATCTTGAAATCGGCCATGCTGACCTGCGGCGGTAGGTTAAAACCTTCGCAGACGGCGGCTCGTTCCTCGATCTGCTTTCGTTGCATCAAGTGTGCGAGCAATTCCTTCGCTGGGGATTTGTTCTTGCTCCATGTCCAGATGCCGTAGAACATGTAGACATAGGGGATGTAACGCCCGTTCGGGCCGGCCGGACATGGGAACGTCCAGCAATCCTTGGCGACCTCCGGGGCGTCGCGTTTCGCTACCGCCCATGCGGATGGCGGATTCCAGATCAGGGCGCTGTTGCCGGAGATCAGCGCGCGGTTGTTTGAGGCATCGTCGTAACTGACCGGTGTCCTTCGGAAAGAATTTCACCAGTTTCTGTCCATATTCCAGCACCGCCCGGACATTGTCGGAATCCACAGAAATATCCCCCCGTGCGCTAACCAGTTCGGCGCCAAACGCGCGGAAGATCGCGCCGACCGTATTGTAGGAATTGCCGGTCGCGCCGACACCCATGCCGAACGGGAAGCCCGCCTTGGCGCACGCTTCGGCGCCTTTCAGGAAGGCATCATAGGTCCACCCGGCGGCCTCCGGCGCGGCCTTAGGCTCTGCCGGGTACATCGCCTGAACATCGATACCGGCGAACTTCTTCAACATGCTGATCCGGCCGCAGCAGGTGAGGTTCGCGGTCGGGTCGGTGCCGGGAACCGCGAGCCAGTGGTCCTTCGGTTTTACAAGATATTCGACTACCGGGTCGTAGGCGCCGTATTTCGCGGTGAGGCTTTGAACCACGTCGTCGACTGGCTCCAGCGAGCCGCCGTAGTTGAAGGCATCCCATTGAAAAAACGGCAGGACATCGTGGCCGGCTTGTGCCTGGGCCTCTGCGGCGGCGGTCAGCAAGAGCTTTTGGCCCTGTGAGGTGATGAAGTCGGCGGTAACATCGACCTTGTTTTCCTCGGCCCAGGCCTCGACTTGTTGGCGCATCTTCTCGGTGCCGCCTGGTACCCAGTGGTCCCAGAAACCGATATTGAGTTTGCCGGCGGCGCCGGCGGTGCGGATATGCACCAGCGGCAGCGCGGTGGTGGCAACTGTGGCTTGCAACGCGCGGCGACGCGTCAGGCGACGTGGCTGAGAATATGGTACACTCCCCTGTTCGGGCGCGTGGTCCGCGACCGTTATTTTTTGGCCGAGTTAGCGCGGGCGTCGCCCGCGCTGGAGCCACTCGCAGCGGCTGGTCTCGACGGCTGGCCATTCACGGCCGCCACAAGGGTGCGTCGCCAGTATCGCGCCAAAACAGTTCGCGCGGGAAGGGGGGATTTGTCCATTCCGGGGCGGTTGCATCTGAGCCCACGTCCATCAATGCCAAATAAGAACGAGAACCGCGGAGAGCCGCGCCACGGCCTCCTGTCGGCCGATCTCCTGCGAGCCAAGTTCACCACCATCGGTGAACGACACGAGATCCTCGCCCCGAAACGCCTTGTTCCAATCGTAGCACGCGCTTTATGTCCCGCCGAAAAAGGCAGCCGCTAAAATGGCAGCTCCGAGAAAGGTCGCGGCGAAGGCCGCCCCAAAAGCGACGCCGAAGAAGGCTACCGCGATCAGAAAGAGCGTGATGAAGAAGGCGGTGGCCAAAAAGGAATTGTCGACGCCGAAGTTCAAGACGGCTGTAAAAACGACCGTTCTCAAGAGGGCCGTCCTTAAAAAGGCGATGTGTAAGACAGCCCACAAGCCATCTAAGGTAGCCAATGGATGATGGACCAAGCCCCAAACGCTGATGGATCTGATCCAGCGGCAATTGAGGTGGTGAGGCGGATGACAAACTTCCTCTCTGGCTTAGAAGAGAGGCGGTGCGTCATGGCGAGGCGCTGCTGGGCGCCCAGCACAACATTCTAGTCGCCATGGAGGTCCGCGCCTCATCGATCCTCAGCTGGAGCGTACCGACCATCATGGCGCTTGGAGCGGTAGCGCTACACGGGCTCACTTGCAGTCGCCGCGGTCGTAGCAGCGGGATGCCTATTTTTGGCAGCTATTGCCTGCGTAGTAGCTCTGTGGCCCCGTCCATGGGGCCATACCGGGTATAGACCGCGGAAGATGATGTATGACTGAACTGGAGAGCCTTGAGAAAATTGCTCAAGGATACGACGACACAGCCTCGGACAACAATCTTACGTTGAAGCGCTTTGCAATGTGGCTACGCATATCGTGGGTGTTTTTTGTGGCTGCGCCTATGGCTGGCGGCCTTGGCATTTTCGTCTCTATACGGGCAGGCGCCATCCTCGGTCGCTGCCCTCTCGATCCCATCCCACTCCTCGGCTAACATGCAACCAGAGTCCAGGGCGTCACCCGCAACCGATATCCAACACGCCATCTCCGACAGGGCAGGCGGCGCGCTACGCCACTCGCCTTCTCAAAGCGGCGATTACCGCCTTGGCCCTGCCGCGTTCCTGCCGAGAGAACCGGCGATGTCAGGCCGCCACTACTTGGATGCACTTAACCGTGACACCGGGCCGAGGGAAGCCACCGATCCGCACCTGCGACGCATCGACCGTGGGTAGGCTAGGAGCGAGCCCGCCGATTTGCATTTAGAGGCGTCGGCCGTGGGGACGGTTGGAGTGACGCCAGCATTTTGTCCGACAATGTAGTCCACTTTCACCGCATCGTGCGGGAACACAACCCGACCGTCCTCGGTCTTGTCCAGAATACCGGCATGCAGAAGCACTTGCACATCCCCGTGTAAGGCCTTTACGTCTCGGTTAACCAATCGGGCGACACCGCGCACCGACATAGGGCCTCGGCCGGTCATCGCCTGGATTATTTCCCATCGCTTCCTAGTCAGAATAGACGTGAGCACATCTACAGAGGGAAAGGTGATGAACTCGCCCTGGCTTTCGCCGCGGAAGGCCCTACATGCGCGCTGCTTTACTTCATCAACGGAAGCGATGCCTATGGTAACTGTGCTCATCCTCCAACCCTCCGACTTTCCAGGTCAGCCAAGAAGTCTTCCAGCAAGCGATCAAGGTCGACGAATTCATACGGCACTTCCTGATCGCCGATACGCTTGTGATCGCTTTTGCCTGTCTCGTTGGCGTACCGCATCGCGCATGCGCCGTTCACGACACGGGCCAAGCGGTAGTTGAACAAATGCGAGCTTACAGGCAACGCCTCCGGCAACTCCCAAACGACCATCTCCGCGAAGGCCGTCTCTGACAAGGGAATGCGCTATCGTAATTTCAGCTCGGCCTTCATGTTGGAGTTTATACCAACAGGCGGGTTGATGTTGTCAAGAAATCCAACATCCTGCCCTGCGTTATATGCAGAGCCCGGATATCGACCACACGACGGCCGGCCAGCGCGGGTTTGCCGGAAGGACGCCTACGAGGCCCTGCTTCGGAAACACCGCATGGCGGGATCGGAAATGGCAGAGAGAAGAGGCGCCGCGGCGAAGATCGCCGTAGCGAGCTCGATGTCCAATGAGACGTCGCACGCGGCCGCGGAGGTGTCCGGGCGTTCGTAACTCGCTAGCGGATGGCGCTATCGCCGGCTACAACACAGCCTCCGCCACTACCCGCAAAACATCGACGCTGGAGCTCCTCAGGACCATCGTCCCGACATGCCCGGCCTGGGCCACCTGCTTCCAGGCCTCCAGGCGGTCCCTGATCCGTTCTGCCGGCCCACACAAGGAAATCGCATCGACCAACGCATCCGGCACCGCCGCCGCCGCCTCGTTCTTCTTGCCGCCCAAGTACAGATCCTGAATGGCCTTCGCCTCGCCCTCGAACCCCAGCTTGGAGACCATGTCATTGTAAAAGTTCTTTGAACGAGCGCCCATCCCGCCGATATACAACGCGAGTTCCGGGCGGATGGCGTCCCGGCACGCCGCCACATCAGGCCCCATGTTAGCCCGCACGAATGGCGCGCTATCGAAACCCTCCATCGTCTTGCCAATCTTCCGGCGTCCCTCCAGGGTCGGACCCGTCACCACTTCCGGCGCGTCAGGAGAGAAGAAAATCGGCAGATTACCATCCGCGACCTCACCGGCCGTGCGCAAGCCGGCGGGCGTGATCGAGGCAGTGTAGAAGGGCACATTCGGATCACCATGGGCAATGCTGCGCAGCGGGCGTCCCAACCCGGTTGCGCCCGGCCCGTCATACGGGATGGAATACTGCTCACCGTGGAACTCCAGCGGCTTTTCGCGCGCCAGAATTTGCTTGATGATAGCGATATATTCCTTGGTCCGCTGCATCGGCTTGCCGAACGGCACGCCGTGCCAGCCCTCGACCACCTGAGGTCCCGATGGACCGATCCCGCAGATAAACCGGTTTCCTGACAGCGCCTGGAGCGACAACACCGTCATCGCCGCGCAGGCCGGAGTCCTGGCCGGCATCTGCATAATGCCTGTGCCGGCCTTGATCTTCGTGGTCCGAGCAAGGATCCAGGCGGCTGGTGATACCGCGTCCGTGCTGTAGGCCTCGCCTGTCCACACCTGAGCGAAACCGAGCTGCTCCGCCTCAAGGATCATCTCCATGTCGAGTTTCGGGTGCGGTCCCGACATGCCGACCGTCATGCCAAGCTGCATGATCAACGTACCTTCGCGATGACGTCGTCACGGAAACGGCGGAGATTCCCAACGGATGCTTCGGCATCAGCCCCGAACAAGCCGAAATCGAACGAGGTCACGCCGACATCCTGTAGCGCCTTGATATCGCCCGCGTAGTCGGCGGCGCCGCCGGTGAAAAGCTTTCGCTCGCCATCCACCGTGCCTTTCGGTTGTGCTTCCGGGTTGGACGATACACGATACGCCAGTCCCACCGCCGCCGGATCGCGTCCGGCTTTTTCGGTCATCCCCCGCAGCTTGGCGGCGCCAGCTTTGAAGCGGGTCAGCGTGTCCATTGGGAATTGAGGATTGGTGCCGATCGGATACCAGGCATCGCCGTATGTCGCGGTGCGGCGCATCGCGGGGCCGCTCTCGCCGCCGACCCAGACCGGGATCGCGCCTTGCGGCGGCTTCGGTGGAAACAGCACGTCCTTGAATTTCACATACTTACCATCGAATTTTGGCTTGTCGGCGGTCCAAAGCTCGCGGCACACCGCCATGAATTCGTCGGTGACGGCACCGCGCTCGGCGAATGGCAGTGCACCGATCGCAACGAATTCCTCCTCGCACCAGCCGGCACCGATGCCAAGGGTTAACCGGCCCTTGGACAGGAAATCGATCGAGGCGAGGATTTTCGCTGTCAACACGGCCGGCCGATGCGGCACGACCATGACCGACGTCACGATCCGCAGCTTCTTCGTCACCGCGGCGATGAACGTGGCCGCCGTCAATTGCTCCAGCCGAGGGGCCGCCGCGCCGGACGGAAATTCGCCAGATTCGGAATAGGGATACCGCGACGCGATACTGGTGGGGATCATCACGTGATCGCTCACGGTAACGTAATCAAAGCCCAGGGCCTCGGCCTCCGTGGCGATGCGGAGCAGGCTATCCGGTTCGATCAATGGACCGCTGGTTGGGGCGCTGCAGCCGATCTGCATTTGTTCCTCCTGGATGAATTGTGCTATGGGTCACGATAGCACACGATGCGGCGCCAAGAGGCAACCGGACGACGGGCTGAGAAGGGGCACCAGCACTTGATCATCCATGGTCGGCAGCCCACCATCGAGTTGGCATGGCACTTCAGGCAGCGATTTGCCGAGGGCGTAATGTGGAGATCGACATGACCGTTTGCTCTATCGCGCTCAGGTTCGACATGAAAACTTGCGTCGCGTCCTGGCTATGATGGGGATTGCCATGAACTGGATGGAAACCGCGCCCCTGACCGAATTGATGGCACAGGCTGCGCAGAAGCGGAACGAGGCGTTCGGGCGGAACATATCCTATTCCCGAAAGGTCTTTATCCCGCTGACAAAATTGTGCCGTGACGTTTGTCACTACTGCACGTTCGCCGAGCGGCCGAAGGTTGGTCATGCCGCGTACCTCTCAGCCGATGAAGTGCTGGCCATCGCTAGGGCCGGGCAGGCGGCTGGTTGCACGGAAGCCTTGTTTACCCTGGGGGACAAACCAGAACTGCGTTACCGCGCCGCACGGGAGGCACTCGCCGAACTCGGTCATGAAACCACAATCGGCTACCTGCGCGAGATGTGCGCGCTGGTACTGAAGGAAACGTCGCTGCTGCCCCACGTGAACCCCGGTATCATGACGGCCGAGGAAATTGCCGCTCTGCGCGAGGTTTCCGCCAGTCAGGGCATCATGCTGGAATCCACCAGCGAGCGTTTGTGCCAGCAAGGCGGCGTCCACTTCGGATCGCCCGACAAACGCCGGCGGTGCGGCTGGAGACGATCCGTCTGGCCGGTGAACTCGCGGTGCCGTTCACCACCGGCATTCTGATCGGCATCGGCGAAACGCGGGCGGAACGACTGGACGCACTGGAGGCGATCCGCGACCTGCATTTGGAATACGGTCACATCCAGGAAGTGATCGTGCAGAATTTCCGGGCTAAGCCGGATACCAAGCTGGCCAACGCCGATGAACCCGATCTGCTGGACCTGCTTTGGACGATCGCCGTGGCGCGGTTGATCCTGCCGGCGGACGTGCATGTCCAGGCGCCGCCCAATCTGTCTCCCGGCGTTTACCAGAAGCTCATCGATGCCGGGATCGACGACTGGGGTGGCGTGTCGCCGGTGACGCCGGATCACGTCAACCCGGAAGCACCGTGGCCGGAACTGGAAGCGTTGGGTCTGCGCACTGCGGAGATGGAGAAGATTTTGGTCGCTCGCCTGCCGGTCTATCCGGAGTGGGCGGCCGATCCCGGGCGGTGGCTGCATGCGAAGGTCGCAACCCGGGTGATGCAGTCGGCTGATGCGGAAGGCTGGGCACGCGACGACGATTGGGCCCCCGGCCTCACGTTCGCTCCCAAGCCGCGTCCCGTGCTCCTTGGTCAGGCCGATCCGGTATTGCAACGTATTCTCGATCGCGCCACGGCCGGCACGCGACTGGACGGGTCGGAAATCGTGCGGCTGTTCGATGCGCGTGATATCGACTATGAGCGCGTAGTCACCGCCGCCGACGAACTTCGCAAGGCGGTCAGCGGCGGCACGGTTCGTTACGTGGTCAATCGTAACATCAACTACACCAACATCTGCTATTATCGTTGCAAATTCTGCGCTTTCTCCAAGGGCAAGACGCACGAGGCATTGCGGGGAACACCGTATGATCTGGAGATGAGCGAGATCGTTCGTCGCTCGCAGGAAGCGTGGGACCGCGGCGCGACGGAAGTCTGTCTGCAGGGCGGCATCCACCCGGACTATACTGGCGAGACCTATGTGAACATATGCAAGGCGATCAAAGCGGCGATCCCGGGGATGCATATTCATGCGTTCTCGCCGCTGGAGGTCACTCAGGGTGCGGCAACGTTGGGGTTGTCACTGACCGAATTCCTCGCGCGGTTGAAAGAGGCGGGACTGGGCACCTTGCCGGGCACGGCCGCCGAGATCCTCGATGATGAAATCCGAGCGATTATTTGCCCGGACAAGATCAATACCCAACAGTGGGTGGACGTCGCCCGAGCGGCGCACGGACTTGGCCTTCGCACCACGTCTACCATCATGTATGGACACGTCGAATCTCCCTCAACTGGGCTCGGCATTTGCTTGTCCTGCGAGATTTGCAAGCGGAAACCGGCGGCTTTACCGAATTCGTTCCGCTTCCTTTCGTTCATATGGAAGCGCCGATGTATCTGCGCGGCATGGCGCGCAAAGGGCCGACGCTACGCGAGGCGATCCTGATGCACGCCGTCTCGCGGCTGGTGCTGCATCCGCTGATTACCAACATCCAGACGTCGTGGGTGAAAATGGGGCCCGAGGGCGCGGCGATGTGCCTGAATGCTGGCGCCAACGATATGGGTGGCACGCTGATGAACGAGAGTATATCTCGCGCCGCCGGCACCCAGCACGGTCAGGAATTCCCGCCCGAGGCCATGGAGCAATTGATCGGGTCACTCGTGCGGACGCCCGTGCAGCGCGACACGCTGTATCGCCCGGTGGGCAACGAACGGCGGGTGGTGTCGTTAAACGCGCCGGAACTTGCGCCGATCGTGCAGACGCCGCCACGGAAGGTAATGGCGGCGGAGTAGTTAGGGACTGCTCCGATGATGATCCGGCTCGTTCCGAATATCTTCTACGACAAGCTGAGCGATGGCCTGGAGTTCTTCGTCACCTGTCTCGGCTTCGCCGTTCTCCATCGAGACAAGGAGCTTGCGGTTGTCGCTCGCGATGGTGCCAAGGCCTATCTCGTCGAGAGCCCTGAATTCGCGGCGAAGGACCGTCCGCAAATCGCGATCGAGACCGATACGATCGACGAAATCTTCCAGGAAATCAGCGCGAGGGCGCCGCACATTCTTCATCCGAATGCTAGTCAGATCGAGTTGAGGCCGTGGGGCTTCCGCGAATTTGGCGTTCGCGACGAGTCGGATGTCTGCGTCATTTTCCGGCAGCCCTCGCGGTGACGCTTTCCGCCGTCGCGGCTTGTCTCGTCGAAGGAGATCCAGACCCTGGTGCAGTCGACCCGCAACCGGGCTGACTTGCGGATCATCCCGCAAGACTTATGCTGAGCCGCAAGAAAAGGGGGACACAATGGCCGGGATGTTCGGACGCCGGATAGTGATGCTGGCGCTGGCTGCTGCACTGCCGCTGGTCGGCCATGCTGCCGCCGAGCAGCGCAACGCGCCGGGTGTCAGCGAGACTGAAATCAAAATCGGACAAAGCATGCCGTATAGCGGGCCGGCCTCCGCCTACGGTCAGCTTGGGCGGGTGGAGGCCGCCTATTTCGCGTGGCTCAACCAGCGTGGCGGAATCAACGGGCGCAAGATCACACTGATCAGCGTTGATGACGGATATAGTCCCCCGAAGGCAGTGGAGCAGGTGCGCAAGCTCGTCGAGCAGGACGACGTCGCAGCTATTTTCAACGTACTTGGTACGCCGATCAACATGGCGATCCGCAAATACCTGAACGCCAAGAAAGTGCCGCAACTGTTTGTCGCGGCAGGCTCGCCCAACTTCGCCGACCCCGAGCATTTCCCGTGGACAATCGGCTGGCAGCCAACTCTGACGACAGAGGCGAAGTTCTACGCTGCGCATCTGCTGGCAACCGCGCCGGAGTCCAAGATTGCCGTCCTGTATCAGAACGACGATTTCGGCAAGGGTCTGCTGGACGGTCTGAAAGCCGGTCTGGGCGACAAGGCCGAGTCAATGATCATTGCTGCCGCCAGTTACGAGGCGACGGATCCGACGATCAATTCGCAGGTCGTTACCTTGCAGGCCTCGGGTGCTGATACGCTGTTCCTGTTCACCTATTCCAAGCAGGGGGCGCAGGCGATCCGCAAGGCCGCCGATATCGGCTGGAAGCCGGTGCGATACATTCATCTTGGCGCGGCCTCGGTCGCGGCGACCTTCAAGCCGGCGGGACTCGACAAGTCGACTGGCGTAATGACCGCGGGGTTCATCAAGGATGCGAGCGACCCGCAATGGGCCGACGATCCGGATCAGAAAGCCTGGCGTGCGTGGATGAACGAGAACATGCCTGGGGCCGATCTCAGCGATTCGGTCAACGCAGCCGGCTATTCTTTCGCGCAGACGTTGGAGCAGGTCCTGCGCCAATGCGGCGACGATCTCTCGCGGGAGAATATCATGCGTCAAGCGACCAGCCTGCACGATTTCCGTCTGCCGATGTTATTGCCGGGCAGCCTGATCAACACCAGCCCGACTGACTACCGAGTGATTACATACATGAAGCTTCAACGCTTCAATGGCACGAGCTGGGATTTCCTGCAGTAAGCGCTATTTCGAGGCGGAGGACATCCGGCTTCGGTGAGCAGCGTTGTGGGCAAACCAGGCAGCATCCAGAAGGTCGGTGGCCTAGTCGGCGTCCGGGTTGGATCAGGGATGAAGTTACCTTCGCCGCCCGCATCCTACTTGTTGTCTTGTTCCTCATCTTCGGCTGGAGCAAGCTTGCCGATTTTTCCGGGACCATCGGCTACATGGCGCCGACGGGCGTCCCGGTGCCGTCGATTTTCGCGCTGGACCCGCATCTCACGCTCTAGGCTGCCGCTGCGGGCTTCGCTGCCGTCTCCGTCCGGCGTGCGCGCAGGCGGCGGATCCGCCGGGCGTCGGCGTCCAGCACGCGGAATTCGATGCCGGACGGGTGGCTGATCACCTCGCCGCGCGTCGGCACCCGGCCAGCCAGCGTGAAGACCAGGCCGCCGACGGTGTCGATATCGGCGTCGCGTTCGTCCTCGGTCAGGATCGGGCCGATCTTGTCCTCGAAATCCTCGATCGGCATGCGGGCATTCAGGTCCAGCGCGCCATCCGGGCCGTTCGGTCAGCATCGGCGCCTCGACGTCGTCGTGCTCGTCTGCGATGTCGCCGGTGATCGTTTCGACCAGGTCCTCGATCGTCACCAGCCCGTCGATGCCGCCGTATTCGTCCACCACCAGCGCCAGATGGATGCGCTGCAGTCCGCATCTGCAGCAGCAGATCCAGCACCGGCATCTGCGGCGCCACCATCAGCGGCTTGCGCAGGATCGCCTCCAGCGTGAACGCCTCCGGCCGGCCGACATAGGCGAACACGTCCTTGATGTGGATCATGCCGATCACATCGTCCAACTGCTCCCGATAGACCGGCAGGCGGGAGTGGCCGTCGTTGCGGATCAGTTCGATCGCCTGATCCAATGTCACGTCGGCGCGCATCGGCGACGATGTCGGCGCGCGGCACCATCACGTCGTCGGCCGTGGTTTCGCGCAGTCGCAGCACATTGGCGATCAGCAGCCGTTCATGGCGGTCGAGTTCCGGCTGCTCGCCGGGAATCTGCTGCGCGTCGGCTGCCTCCTGCACCAGTTCGGCGATCGAGTCGCGCAAGGAGTGTTCGGTCTGCTTGCGCCCGAGCAGATAGCCAAGGCGGCCGAGCAGGGTGCCCTGGTGGCCGCTCATGCGCGTTTCCAAGGGTTGGGCACGCCGATGCGGTGCAGGATGCGGGACTTCGGCCATTTCCATGCGGCGGGCGTCGCCGGGATGGTCGTGGTCCTCGCCGCTCAGGTGCAGCGCGCCATGGACGACCAGATGCGCCAGATGGTGGCCGGCGCGGCGGCCCTTGCGCGGCCGCCTCCGCCCGGACCACGCCCAGCGCCAGGATGATTTCCGGCGCCGGATGCTCATAGGTCAGGACATTGGTGGGCTTGTTCTTGCCGCGATGGCGCCCGTTCAAGCCACGGACGACGCGGTCGGACGACAGGACGATCGTGCCTTCCATACCGGCGGCATGCGCCGCCCGCCGGACGATCGTTCCGGCGTTTGGTATCAGTCGGTGCCAGGCCGGATCCGCCACGACGACATCGATGGTGGGACCATCGAGGTCGGGCGGCCGGGTATCAGGAGGTTCCATCGCTGTTCAATTTGTCGCTTCTGGATAGAAATTCGGGTCCATCGATCTGCTCGAAGGACCAAGGGCAAGCGACGGGGAAACACGCTTCGGTCCAGACCTGTCTCTCGGGCCGCCCCCAGGATGGCGCTACGGTAAGCCGCCGCGACGGCTCTCCAAGAGACTGGATTTCAGGCTCGGATTATCGGCCAGATGATCTTCGAGCCGGTCGCGTTGCTCTTCGAGCGTCAGACGCCAGCTCTTGCTGCGGAAAGCAGGCTGGTGCTGCCACTTTAGCAGATGCAGCAGCAGCACGGTCAACCGGCTGACCAGTTCGCGCTTCTCGCTCTTGCCCATGCTCTCGATTTCCTCGGCGATGTGCTCGATGTCCGCCTCGGATAGCCGGCCGGCGCGCAGCAACCCGGCCTGTTCGTTGGCCCAGGCGTAGAAATCCTGGTCGTAAAGCTGCCGATTGCCCATGCCGAAGTCCTGTCACTCGCCTGTATGCGGCCGTTCCCGCTCCCTGCGCGCCTCGTCCTTGGGCCGCTTCCCGCTGATCATACGCGCCGACGATGCGCGCGACCAGGGGATGGCGCACGACGTCGCGCTGTTCGAAGCGGACGACGCCGATGCCCTGGAGGCCCTCGACCGTATCCAGCGCGTCGCGCAGGCCGGAGCGGACGCCGTTCGGCAGGTCCACCTGGCTGAGGTCGCCGGTGATGACCATCCGGGTCCCCTCGCCCATGCGCGTCAGGAACATCTTCATCTGCATCGGCGTGGTGTTCTGCGCCTCGTCCAGGATCGCGTAGCAATGCGCCAGGGTGCGGCCGCGCATGAACGCCAGCGGGGCGACCTCGATCTCGCCGTTGGTCATGCGGCGGATGACCTGGTCGGCCGGCATCATGTCGTGCAGCGCGTCGTAGAGCGGGCGCAGATAGGGGTCGATCTTCTCCTTCATGTCGCCGGGCAGGAAGCCGAGGCGTTCGCCGGCCTCGACCGCGGGGCGGGACAGCACGATCCGATCGACCTTGCCGGCCTGCAGCATGGCCACGGCCTGGGCGACGGCGAGATAGGTCTTGCCGGTGCCGGCCGGGCCGACGCCGAACACCATCTCGTGGCTTGCCAGCGCTTCCATGTAGGCGGCCTGGCCGGGACTGCGGGCGCCAACGGCGCCGCGGCGGGTGCGGATCGCCGGAGTGTCGGACAGACGGCAGGCGCGGATCGTTCTCCGCGTCGGCCAAACGGATCGCCGCCTCGATTTCAGCCGCGTCCCACGCTTTCGCCTCGTTCCAATCGCCGCCACAAGCCCTCGCAGCATTTCTTGCGCGACATCGACCCGTGATGCGTCCCCTGCAATGGCGACCCGATTGCCTCGACACGAGAGGCGGACCCCCAGGGCCTGCTCGATCCGGACGAGGTGCCGGTCGTGGTCCCCCAGAAGCAGGGGCAGCAGGGTGTTGTCGTTGAACTGGAGGGTGATGGCCTTACCGCCGGATGTGGCGGGGGCATGTCGGTGCCTGAGGGGCGGCGAGGTGTGTCAAGCTATTCGTCTCTCCTGGACAAGGGTTCCCGCAAGTGAGTTTGGATAGTTCGCGACGATTCGCACCATCGATTCGGTACCGATAAGATTGACATTTCCCGATAGGTGAACTGGGTTGAAGAAATGGTGACCGCCCGGCGATTTGGCCAGGGTGGCGGCCGGGTCCCGTGAACAGAACCGGCAGCTCGAGCCCGACGCAGGCCGGCGTTGAATTTCGCTTGCTGGTCCCGCAACAGCGCCTGCAGGGCCTGCAGGCGGCGGTCTTTGTCGGTTTCCGGCACCTGGGCCGGCGGCGCCGGCGGCCGGCGTGCCGGGGCGCGGCGAGTATTTGAAGCTGTAAGCCTGGGCGAAGGTGACGTCGCGGACCAGGGCCATGGTCGCCTCGAAATCGGCCTCGGTCTCGCCAGGGTGGCCGACGATAAAGTCGGAGGACAAAGCGAGGTCCGGGCGGGCGGCGCGCAGCTTGTCGACGATGCGGCGGTAGTCGTCGGCGGTGTGCTTGCGGTTCATCGCCGCCAGGATGCGATCGGATCCGGACTGCATCGGCAGATGCAGGAACGGCATCAGCGTCGGCACGTCCCGATGCGCGGCGATCAGGTCGTCATCCATGTCGCGCGGATGCGACGTGGCGTAGCGCAGGCGCAGCAGGTCCTGGGATCGTCGGCCAGTTCGCGCAGCAGCCGGCCAAGGCCCCAAGTCGAGCCGTCCGGCGCCTCGCCATGCCAGGCGTTGACGTTCTGGCCGAGCAGGGTGATCTCGCGGGCGCCCTGGGCGACGAGGTGGCGGGCCTCGCGCAGGATCGTCGCGGCGGAGCGGCTTTGTTCGGCGCCGCGCGTGTAGGGAACGACGCAGAAGCTGCAGAATTTGTCGCAGCCTTCCTGGATCGTCAGGAACGCGGTGACCCCCTGCGGCGTCGCGCTGTCCGGCAGGTGGTCGAACTTGTCCTCCGGCGGAAAATCCGTCTCGATCACCTTGTCGCCGGCGCGGGCGGCTCGAGCGACCATTTCCGGCAGGCGATGGTATGTCTGCGGACCAAGGACGATGTCGACATACGGGCGCGCGGGCGAGGATTTCCGCGCCCTCGGCCTGGGCAACGCAGCCGGCGACGGCCAGGATCATCCGACCCCCGGTCGCTTCCTTCAGCCGCCGCAGGCGCCCGAGTTCGGAGAAGACCTTCTCCGCCGCCTTGTCGCGAATGTGGCAGGTGTTCAGGATCACCATGTCGGCGCCGTCCGGCTCCGCGGCCGGGCCGTAGCCCAGCGGGGCCAGGACATCCGCCATCCGGCCGCTGTCATACACGTTCATCTGGCAGCCCCAGGTGATGACATGCAGACGCTTGCGATCGGATTTGGTCATCAAAGAGGCTCCGCATCACCCTGCCGGACCTTTCCGGCGCGGGGAGCGGGAGAGATGATCGGCCCGACCAATGAGGTCAAGCGCAACAGCGGCCTTGGGCGCGACGGCGCGTGGTTGCCTCCTTTGATGGTTACAGTTTGGGCGTACTCGGCTAGTTCGTGTCAAGAACGGGATGAGGTGTCACTGAGGCTTCATGCTGGTTCCGCATTGTCACTGCCAGAAGCGGCGCGACCGGTCCGCCGGTCGAGCATGCCGCCAATCTTCAAAAATAGCGGTGATCACGGTCGTCGGAAGCTGTGATTTTCCGATCTCGATCGCGATCGGAGCCCACCCTGGCCGACCATGCTTTTGGGCCGGAACTGTGGCCATCCCAATAACGCCATCGTACCGATAGGCGGACAGCCGAGATCGAGATCTGATCCTGATCGATCATCCCATCTTTGGGTTTCGCGCACTAACCAGCAAATACGGTCGGCACGGTTCCGGTTCCCATCACCAGCCGACCGTAACCTGCTACTCGGCTATGGCGCCGGCAAATACCACCCTTTCTTCGCCATCCGGATTGTATACAGGCGCTTGCCCGAAGTGAGGTAAAGCAGATTGCCATCATCGCCCCAGCCAAAAGCAACATTGGTCGGCAATTCCTTGCCGGTCGGGACACAGGCAAGTTGCTTGCCGTCAGGTGCTTAGACGTAGAGGCCCGGTGCCGCCTCGCTGCGTACCGCGACGTAAAAATTACCGGCGACGTCAACAGTCATGCCGTCGCTGCCATCGTTCGGAAGCCAATCGACCACCACCGTCGGTTACTGACCATTCCGTCGGGTGAAAGATCATAGGCGAGACACGCCATAAGGCCCTTCTGCGAGGTCTCACCTTTTGCCAGGAAGTCGTGTGCGCCGTTGTCATGTGTCAGCACTCAGAGCGTTTTCTGATCAGGCGAGACCTGCACTCCGTTCGGCTTGCCGGAATCGGTAATCAGTCGCGTCACTTTTGCCGTCAGGGTCGAGCCGGTAGACTGCCTGGACTGGCTGGTTCATCGGCTCCCAACCCAAGTAACGTGGGTCAGCAAAGTTTGATCCGGCCCTTCTCGTCGATTGTAAAGTGGTTAAGCGCATTGTATGGCTGACCATTGTAAAGACCGCTCAGGATGTAGCTTTTGCCGGCCTTCATGTCCGTCTTGGTCAGGCGGCGGCCGCCGAAATCGGCGCATTCGGTGATAACCAGGTTGCCCTCGGCATCAAATTTCATTCTGTTCGACATGCCGCTCGGTGAGGGAAGATCGTAGCCTGTTCGGTCTTCGGATTCCCGATGTTGCCGGCTTGGGCGAACTTCCCCGATGGGTCCTTGCAGACACTAGTAAGGTGATATCGCTGAAGTAGACTACGCCGTCCGGGCTGGTCGCGACGCCCTCCGTCAACGCGCATGCGCCACCGAATGCGCGATCAAGCTTTTGCTCCAGCGGGCAGAACGCTTGGATCGCCGTTCGGTGCGGGAAATCCAGGGTCTTCGGCCCACGCCGCGCCTGCGGCGAGAGCTCCGACAAAGGCCCAGACGACAGCGCACCCGGCCACCGGCGTTCGATCGCTCTTGCCGAGGACCCTGGCGTTATACCGCGACACCGCATCGACATGATTACCCTCCCATATTTTTCGAAGATCATTGGGCCAGAGACGTTCTCGTCATGCTCCCCTGGGATAGCGAGCAAGCGTGATGTCCGGGCCGCGCCAGAAGGCTCTACCAAGTGCCGTATGTCAATCGGTGTCGCAGAATTGCCACGTCGCACCTAAGTGAACGCCGACCAGCTTTTGCTACTCCTTTGTCGCCAACACTAAGACGAAGCCATTTATGCAAATTTTATTGCGCGTGGCCCTGAGAAAGACTTCGGTCAAAAGTCAAGGGTACCGAACGACAGCTTCCTCTCGTTTTCAGATCAGTGGCGGAGCAGCTTCGTCGCCGGTTGCATCTCGCGCTGACTTAACGGTTGCAGGTCCACAAGAGTACGTGCGTTCCGCCAGCTGTCACTCCGGTTCCATGCCGGAGGCGAGAAATACGCCCGGCAGTCCGAGCCCGCCTCTAACCCCGGCAGACCCTGTACAGCGCCGTCTCAAAACCAAGCAGCGTCTCCAGCACGGCGGGATCGTTCGCCGGCAGGAGTTGCATCATTAACACCGCGGTTATCCGCGAGGCGGGATCGACCCAGAAGAAGGTGTTGTGCACGCCCGCCCAGGTGAGACTGCCGGCGGTGCGGCCACCCGGGACATCACTCAGGTTGAGCAGAAAGCTCAGGCCCCACTTCTTGACGATGCCCGGAAAGAACTCGAACTCGAGGGCCATCTGCGGATTGTTGCTGCGTAAGATTGGCACATCAATCTCACCGATATGGTTCTGGCCCATGAGCTTCAGCGTCTCCGGCTTCAGCACCCGCCGGCCGTCAAGCGCGCCGCCAGCGAGCAGCATGCGGCAGAAGGCCAGATAGTCGGCGGCTGTAGAATACAGACCGCCGCCGCCCATCAGGAATTCGGCGTCTTGCGGGAACTCGAAGCTGATCGGGGCGATGTTGCCGTCGGGCCCGCGGGCATGGGTGGCGACCATGCGAGCTCGCATCGCCTCGGTCGGCCGGAAGCTGCTGTCGCTCATGTGAAGCGGGCCGAAGATGTGCTGCTGAAAGTAGGCCTCGAGATCCTGGCCGCTCACCGTCTCGACAATCCTGCCGACGAGGTCGATCCCGATGCCGTACTCCCAGCGCGTGCCGGGATCGAACAGCAGCGGCACCGTCAGTGAATCGAGACGGCAGGTTAAGATGCTGGGCAGACCCAACGTCTGCACGTAGCGGCCTAGGTCGGCATTGAAGATGTCATAGCCGTAGCCGGAGGTGTGCGTAAGGAGGTGGCGCACCGTGACCGCTCGGGCCGGCGCGCGCAAGCGCGGCTTGCCGGCGTCGTCGAAGCCTTCCAGGACCTGCACGTCTCGGGCGAAAGGCAGGATCTCTCCGACCGGCTGCTCGAGCCCGATACGCCCCGCTTCGATGAGCTGCATAGCGGCCGTCGCGGTGACCGCCTTGGTCATCGAGGCGATGCGGAATACGGTGTCGAGCGTCATCGGGTCGGACCGATCGATGGCGCGGCGGCCGAAAGCGCCTTGATAGATGATGCCCGAGTTGTTCGCGACCATGCCGACTACGCCGGGCAGCTTGCCGGCCTCGACCGGATCGGTCAGCACGCGGTCGATGGCTTTGCTCATGCTTCTGGTCTCCCTCCGCACATGCGGTTCGGGCACCGTAGCGTAGGGCCGGCGGACTGCACACCCCGCTTGGGCGCGTGGTTCAGCGGTCTCGAGGCCCGGATCTGGAGTTCGCCATAATAGGCGAACCCGCAAATCGGAATATTTAGTTAGCTCTTTGTTTTCAGTGGTCTGCTGAGGCCCTGCGCTTGGCGGGAGATGCGCCGAGCTGCGGGTACAGGACACTTGCTCGCTTGCTCGTCCTTGGAATCACGAGGCGATCGAGGCGCGCGACGTCGTATTGAGCGGTTCGTGTATGACGACGCCGTCCCGGCGTCCTTGATCGGGGGGAATTGAGCAGTCAGCGCGGCAACAACCGAGCGATATTGCTTTCCTCGGCCGACGAGGGGTTGAACAAAGACTGTTTCTGCATTGCGCCACATAGTCAAGCGATACAGGGGACTTGTATTGGTCTGAAAAGTAATGACCTCTTCGTATTCCTCGCCCACTGCCGCGCCGTGATCCAGGCGAAGCGACATACGGAAGTTGTGGCGGTCGGCCCACTTCCGCACCAGGATCAGGTCGGCGATCTCGAAGGCGAGGCCCTTCGGGGGAGCGACGATAGTGTCGCGCCTGGTCAGATCGCGCATAGTCCGACCCAGACAACCAGTAGGCTGACGACAAGTGTGAGCGTGGTCAAATACGGGACGATGCCGGTTTTAACGATCCAACAGGCAATTCGTTTCGACATCGTAGTGTGCATGGAGGCCCCCGATGGTTGCGGAACTTCCCTGACCCCGTCAGGAATTGTCGTCATTGGCCGTCAGTCTGCTTTGGTTTGTGGAGACATCGGCTGCTTACCTCACAACCACGTGATGGACAAATGAAATTCACGGATCCGTGATCACAAATTTGCCATCGTCCTGGAACGTTCTTTAACCGGTTTATTATCTGATGAAAGCAGTAAGGGCGGCAATCGCGGGAGCACGGGTCTTAACGACACGGGTTCGATACGATCGGAGGGATAATCCTGGACCGGCTTGCCCTTTGGAGCGTGTTTTGGATCGTTGGCATTGGTGGATGTCGGGTACACATCTCGACGACCGATCGACGTCTGAAGCCTTAAGCCGCACCGCGGCATCCAGCTTGCGAGCCAGTCTTAGAGCGCCAAAAGCAAATTTTGGATGATGGCGTATTTATAATAAATCGCTTCAATCCCAACAAGTTTGGTGTACTTCACGTTCGCATAATTTCTAATTTTCGACTCGCTTGTGGCGATATGAAACGAGGGTGCCGGTAGCACCGTCTTGGCGTCGCCTATCGACGCGCGAATCGTGAACTTTTGAAGCTACACGATGAGAGGTCGCAGTTCAGCGGACCTAAGATAAGGAAAAGCTGTCGTGAGAGGAACCGCCCCTCACGACAAGTTAAAGGGAGGAAACTTCCCTTACCTCACCGATTCGTGAGAACGCAATCGGATTTCAGAATTTCACCATCACGATTTAGACGTTGTTTCAGAACGTTCTCTGATCATTTTATTATTACATGAGTTTGATTATGCCCTGTATGGCGAAAACGGGCCGTCGGCGCCCATGCAATCAGTGCCTTTTGCTGACGGATGACGCCCGATCACCCAAAATGCTCCTGGTGGTGCGGATCGGCAGTCGGGAAGGCCGGGTTCGATCCCCCTCTCCAACATCCGGGTTCGGCTCGCTTCTCCCGGCGTGGGATGTGACGAGCGGAGTTGCTGGTCGGAGGAATCACCGACCAGGGCTGCAAAAGACCTGCACGGTATAATCTACCGCCTAGGTCAAATCCGTTGTCCTCGACGGTGCGGGCATCCCGGTTCCGTCGTGACGATCCCGTCGGTATCGCTTTGAAGCCCCAGAACCCTCCTGCTATCAAAATCCGCAGCGAGAGCGAGTGAAATCTCCTGTTCAATCCGTTTCTATATAGAAGTGATATCAGCGGCAGTGGACCCCGGTATACCGAATTCCATGAGATTTGCTCGATGGCGCAACTGGCTGTCCGGACCCTAAAGCGAGCCGGCCTGAGTGCCGAGCGGCATCGCGGGAGTGCAGCGGGACCTATCCACCAACGTTGTGAATCAAGTCACCACATCGAGTACCCGTTGGCTCGAGATGATAAACCATCCGGCGCGCGAGGGGCGCGTCCGTTGCGGAACGGCCTCCGTCGGAACGCTCCCTGAGCGGAACCCTGCAAAGGTTTGGGTCACGCGCCCGCCGAGGGCCGCTCCCGTTCGCTGGTGGCTGCGGCGGCCGCGGAGCCCTCCGGAAAACAGGATTTCTGACTTCAAAGCTCTGTTCGGCCAACGGCTTGCCCATTCCGGCCGGCGCGAAGGGAGGCCGGAACAGGCTTGGTCAGCCGCGGACGCCAGGACATCCGGTCGACGAAATCGGCGGTCGTTCAATCCAGGGAACGATTTTTGCCAGCCGGGCTTGAATCGCCTGACCGAACAGCATAGATACCCCTCGTCAGCTTGCTGACTATGGCGATAAACGGTGTGTGGAATAATCGTTGTGGACCCGGGGGCAGTGCCCGGCGCCTCCACCATTTGAGGGGGCGAAACAGGCTCGACACGCGTGGTAAAGACTCATCTTTTGCCCGGCATGATACCGCCGTTATCGGGTCAAATCACAAGTGCCAACGATAACGAGGCGCTCGCCGTCGCTGCATAAGCGATAGGCGCGGTTCGGGGGGGCACCGGGCAACAGAAGCCCCCCCAATTAACCACTCAATTCAGGTTGATCCCGAATGTCTCGGCAAATCCGAGCGCTCCCGCAGTGGTGATCGTGACCGCGCGCGAATCCCTTTGTCGTTCGATCCAGCCCAGCCCCAGGCAGCGCGTCGCCAGCGCGGCACCCAACCGGCCGGCGATGTGCGGCCGGCGCTCGCTCCAATCCAGGCACGGCCGACAGAACACCCGCTTGCTGGCCACCGGTTCGGCGCCAAAGTCGCGCAGGAAAACGTGGCCTTGTTCCGTCACTTCGCCGCCATCATGCGTCAGCGCGACATGCCCGGCACCGGCCAGCGCATCGGCGAGCGCTACGCCAAGCCGCCCGGCGAGATGGTCGTAGCAGGTGCGGGCTGTGCGCAACGCCTCGCCACCCCGCCATTTGCCTGCGGGTCGCAATTCCGGTCCAGCGACCGCCATCACGCTTTCCAACATCTGCCCGACGAGCGGCGAGGCGAGCCGGAAATAGCGGTGTCGGCCCTGTTGCTCTACCGCGAGCAACGCGGCGTCGGTCAAGCGGGCCAAATGGCCGCTGGTAGTCGAGGGCGAGACATGCGCGGCGAAAGCCAATTCCTTCGCCGTCAGTGCTCGCCCGTCCATCAACGCGGTTAGAATATTCGCTCGGGCCGGGTCACCGAGAAGGGCGGCGACTGAGGCCATGCGTGTGATATCGCTCATAAATGCGATATAGGGCTGGTTGCCGTCCGGCGCATCCGTCGACAGTTCGGCAGCGACCGAACCATCGCTGTCACTACTCCCGCTTGAACCGGTAATGGAACCGGTCTCCGTCTGCAGTCACCAGCCCCGCCGTCGGCGACGGAAAGTGGATCGGCAACAGCAGGGTGTTGGTATCCGCAATCGAGGACAAAAACCGCCGGCGGGACACCGCTGCCTGTTCGGGATTCCAGTCTACTGAGGGCGACCAGTCGAGCTCGTGGCACTGGATGACGTGGTGCATCATATCGCCGGTGACCACGGCGCGTTGACCTCGCGAGGAGATGTTGACACAGCAATGGCAGGGCGAGTGGCCTGGGGTCGGCGTCAACGTGATGGTGTCTTCCAGGGCGTAATCGTCATCGACCAGAAGCGCCTGCCCGGCTTCGACGATCGGCAGGCAGTTGTCCCGAAACACGGTGCCGGGCGGGTTGGCGCCCCGTTTGTGCTCCGCCTCCCAGGCCGCGTATTCCCCCTTGTGAAACACGTATTTCGCATTGGGAAAGGTCGGCACCCAGCGCCCGCCACGCAGCGTGGTATTCCAGCCGGTGTGGTCGATGTGAAGGTGGGTGCAAAAGACATAATCGACATTTTCGTAGCCTATGCCCAGTGCGAACAGCTCCTTGCGCCAGCGGTCCTTGCCCGGGAAGTCGAACGGGGGCGGGTGGCCTTTGTCTTCGCCGGTGCAGGTGTCGACCAGGATGGTGTGATGGGGGGAGCGGACCACGAAGGTCTGGTAGGTAATGAGCATCATCCCCAGCACCGGGTCGAACACCTCGGGCTCCATTGCCGGCAGATGCCGCTTGAAAGTGGTCTCATCGTAAGCTGGAAAGAAATCTTGCGGCCGCCGCCACGGCCCTTCGCGCTCTATCACCGCGTCGATCGTGATGTCGCCGATCCTGATTTGCCGCACTGTCGCACCCCCCTTTGGTTGAACGAGTCAGCCTAACAAGCGCTCAAGGGCGGGAACAGGGCGGACACCGTCGGTGGTTAAGGAGAACGTTGCAAGTTCGTCGCGTGGAGCTGTCGGCGCGCCGCCTGCCCAGGAAGAGAATAGACTTCCGACCGGCCGAAATCGGCCCCCTGCTGGATTTTCATCCAGGGTGGGTCGGCCGCGGGTCGGTGTCCAACTAATCAAATTAAGCCCTTCCTGGAGAAGGACTTGCCCCGACCCGCTCCGAAAGTTTCATTTTGAGCCAATGTGATCAGATTGGGATGAGACCCGCGGAAAGATCTAGCCGTTGCCACCGACCATTCGACGTCCTTCAGGGGTTCGTTATGCTGCCTTGTGCTTTCTTGTGTCGTTCGTGATCTTTCAGACTGGATTGACCTCTTTGATCACGGCGTGGTAATGTCGGCATCGGCACGGTCCGGACGGTCGCGATCTCTTGTGTCCAATCCACGAACTCTAGTTGAACGTCCATCCGATTGAACGTCCATCTGGATCTTTGAACGATGGGCCACCATATCGGGTGCCGCCGTCTCGAATCGTCTAACGACAATCGGTCGCCCATTTGGACGGTGGCCCTGGTCCTGATGACACTTTGGACGGTGGGATGGGTTTTCACCATAGTGATCGGGTTGTCCGCGGCTTTCAAAGTTGGTCAGCTCGACCAACCATGGTCAAGGCGCTGACTGCAGGATGGCCTTTCGGCGGCGGTCGGTTCGCCAAACGCAGGGACGGCACAACCTATCCCGAGGGAGGCTTAGTGACTGACCCCGAACATGGCCTTGAATGGTTTTCCAAGCGTCTCATTGAGATTCTTCCAGCCGCAGTCTGTGTATGCGACGCGGACGCTGTTATCGTCGCGTTTAATCAGCGCGCCACACAACTTTGGGGGCGCTCTCCCAAGCCTGGCCAGACACACGAAAAATACTGCGGATCGCACAAGCTATTCTGGCCCGACGGGACCTATCTTCCGCACGATCAAACATCGATGGGGTGGGTCCTCCGAAATGGCAAGCCGTGGTGTGACCAGGAAGCGATCATCGAGCGGCCGGATGGTTCACGGCTGACGGTATTGATCAATATCGCTCCGATCTTCGACGACAACGGCAAGCAGATTGGCGCTGTTAACTGCTTCCAGGATCTAAGCGCGCAAAAGCAAGCTGAGGCAGAGCGGGAGCATGTTCGGGCGAACGCGTCGGCACGCCAATCGCTACTTCTCCGCGAGTTATCCCATCGTGTGAAGAATACCCTTGCAGTCGTGCAATCAATCGCCGCGCAGACCTACATGTTCGCGCCTCCAGAGCAGTTCTATAACGCCTTTGCGACGAGACTTGAGGCGCTCGCCAAGGCGCACGACCTTTTGACGCAGTCGGAATGGGAAGGAGCTGCCCTCGTCGATGTGGTGCGCGTGGGCTTCGCACCGTATGACGGTCATGGCGCCATGCAGCGATGGACGGTCGAGGGACCGAGCATTTTCCTGGCCCCAAACGAGGCCATGACCTTAAGCCTTGCGTTCCACGAGCTCGCTACCAACGCGGCCAAATTCGGGGCGCTGTCGAATCCGGCCGGCAAGATCGACGTTAATTGGTACCTGCTCGATGCGGGACAAGCGACATACGTTGACATACAGTGGCTTGAGCGTGGGGGACCAACCGTTGCTATCCCGATACGTCCAGGTTTTGGATCGAGGCTCCTCGAGAGGGCGATCGTTCATGAGCTTGGTGGGGATACCCAGCTTGATTTCACCCCCGCCGGGGTCGAATGTCGAATTCGGCTTCCCCTTTCGTCGAGAGTCATCGCACCGAACGAAAGCCAAGATCCGCGATGACCGAACGGCAGGGCCAGCCTCTGCGCATTTTGGTCGTCGACGACGAGGTCATGATAGCGATGCTGTTAGAGGACGTACTCGTTGCCTGCGGGTGCAAGGTGGTGGGCCCTGCCGGCAACGTCGCGACCGCCATGAGCCTCATCAACAGCGGCGACAAGGCCGCCATTGACGGCGCCTTTCTCGACGTGAACCTCCGGGGCGAGCTAATCTATCCTGTAGTCGACGCGCTTGCAGCGCGTGATGTGCCGGTTGTTTTCGTATCCGGGTATTCCGCAGATGACATTGATCCGCGGTATGCCGGGATTCCGGCCCTGGCGAAGCCGGTCCCGATCGCAAAGATCGAGCACTACGTCACGGAGTTCGCCAATCGGCGTGAAAAGTGGTGAGCCGTGAAGCGGTACGGATAGCCGTTTCCCCTCGCAGGGCGTGGCCAGCGGCGCTGTTGCCCACCGCCATTTCTGGTTCCGAAAGGTGCGCGGCGATCGGCACGGGACAATGTTTCGTAATTCGGCTTTGAGGTCGCCTAGCGCAAGAGATTGCCGTGCTCGCCAAACCTCTGGCGACGAGGTTCCGTCTAAGCCACCGAGGCAAATGACAGCGATCCGCCGCATTGCCGCGCTTTGCGGCCGCTGCATCATGACATTCAGTGAGCGGCCGATTGCGACGTGGCCTGTTCTATATCGTGGTCACCGTGCCATGCGCCTGAGCTGCCTAAGCGATTCTGCCAGTAGCGGCTCCTGCTTGAGGAGCTCCTGGATATGAGTGGCTGCCAAATGTTCCAGCAAACTTTCCCCCTTTGCAGTCATGGCCACGAGCACGCTTCGGCCATCGGTCGGCGAGTGTCTGCGCTCTGCCAGTCCGGCCCGGACGAGCCGGTCGATCAGTTGAACCGCGCCGTGATGTTGCAGCAGCATCTCATCTGCGAGATCCTTGATCATGACTGCCCCCCCAGGACCGATTTTGATCACCAAAAGGGCCTGGTACTGCTGCGAGGTGACGCCGGCGGCGCGGGCCGCTGCCTCGCTGAACGCCAGAAACCGTCGCAGGGCACAGCGAAATCCGGCGAGCCCCTTGTACAGGCTCGCATCAAGCGCTATGGCTTCGCCGCCGCTCATGATCGGCCATCCATCCCCACGTCGAATCCGCCACACACCAGGGGTCGCGCAACCGCTTCACCCAGCTTCCCAAGAGGTTACGAACCGGATAAACAAGGGTGTGGGGCCCTTGCTCAACGGTCAGACTTATGTCATAGCATGATATAGGACGTAAGCGTCTTCACGTAGTGCCGACGGGCTCGCCGTTCTTCAACGGGGGTACTGTCGATCAAAGAAACGAAAGAGGGGAGTTCGGAAATGAGGCTTAAACTAAGGACGTTGCTCATGGCGACGGCAACGCTGGCGGGTTCCTGGATGGGACTGACTTTGGCGGCGAAGGCAGAGCCACCGCAAGGCATGAAGCTCTACGTGTTCTCGTCGGGTTTCCTGAATATCGAGAAATCGGCCCTGCAGGCCGGGGCGGCACCGGGCAAGATCGATATCCCCGTTGGGTTCTTCCTCATCCATCACCCGAAGGGGAATGTCCTGTTTGACTGTGGCAACAATGACAAGGTCATCACCGACCCCACCTACTGGGGGCCGAACGCGGCGATGTTGGAGAATCCCGCGAACCACAGCAGAAGCCCTGATGTCGCGGTCGATGCGCAGTTAGAGAAGGCCGGGTTCAAGACGTCCGACGTCAATTATGTCATCCTCGGGCACATGCACCTCGACCATGCGGGCAACGTCGCCAAGTTCCCGACCGCAACCCTCGTCTACCAGCGGGACGAGATCATCAACGCGCTCTGGCCGAAGCCCGGGTTTGCTGGACCCTACATCCCTGGCGATCTGACCCCGCTGCGCTCCCCGGTCGGCGCGGCCCTGCCGGCCAGGCAGAAGGTGATCGAGCTAAACGGTGATCTCGATCTGTTTGGCGACGGCAGCATCCTGATCCATCGCAGCGTCGGGCATACCCCGGGCAGCGAGCAGGCCGTGGTGCATCTACCCAAGACGGGCGCGATCGTGCTGACCAGTGACGCCGCCTATCTACCGGAAAGCCTTGAGAAGGACCTGCTGCCGAGCGTCGGCCTCGCTTACGACCCGGCGGGCATTCTCCAGGGTTATCAGTGGATCAAACACATACGTGACAGTGAGGGTGCCCAGGTGTTCATGGCGCATGACGCCGAGGGTTACAAGACACGTAAGCATTCGCCCGAATTCTACGAATAAAGCTGTCGAATAGAAGTTGCTCGAGCCGCGCGGTCTACGGGCTGCGCGGTTCCTCTTTGAAGACACCGTGATTCCATGCCGCAGTCGGATATTATAGTCGTCGAGCGCCTTGTTAAGCGCTATGGCGCCCGCGTTGCCGTGCGCGGCGTGTCCTTCACCGTCAAAGCAGGAGAGATCGTCGGCCTCCTCGGACCCAACGGCTCGGGCAAGAGCACAATCCTACGGATCCTGACCGGATATCTGCGGTCTTCCTCCGGTTCCGTGCGCATCGGCGGTGTCGATGTCGCTGAACATACGGCGCGAAACTACGCGGGCTACGTCCCCGAGGATGCCCCGCTGTATGACTGGATGCGGGTTGGCGAGTTCCTCAAGTTCATGGCGGCGATCAAGGGGGTTCCGGCGCGCGCCGCGGGGGCGGCGATCGCCTCGGTGTGCGCACAGCTCGATCTGGAGCGTGTGTCGGGGCTACCGGTGGGAAAGCTGTCGCGGGGCTATCGGCAGCGCGTGGCGATCGCTCAGGCATTGCTCAACGACCCGCCGATCCTTATTTTCGACGAGCCAACCAACGCGCTCGACGCCTATCAGGTGATCGCGATCCGGGAGCTTATCCGCTCACTGGCGGGACGGCGCACGGTTCTGGTGGCATCGCACGTGCTGACCGAGATTGAGAAGGTCGCCAACCGGATCATGATCCTGCGGGACGGCGATCTGCTCACCGCGGATGCGACGAGCGAGGCAAACCGCGCCCCGCACTTCCGACTGCGTATTGTCGGGCCAAGGCAATCCGTGCTGGCCGGTTTGCGCAACGTAGCAGGCGTGGTTGCGGCGGAAGTCCAAAGTGCTTCTCCGACGGAATCGGCCGATTCGGTGGACACAGCCACCTATCTGGTCGAAACCGAGTCCCGTCCGCGGATCGCTGCGGACATGGCGCAATCCGTGGTCGGAAATGGCTTCGCGCTCGCTGAACTGGTCGAGGAAAAACCTGATCTCGAACGCGTATTCCTCGATCTTACGCGGCGCGCGACGGAGGCACGGGTCCCATGAGACCGTTCCTGGCACTGCTGAAAAAAGAGGAAATGGCGCTCTTCACATCGCCGATCGCCTACGTGGTGATGTCGGTGTTCTTGGTGATCATGGGGTACACCTTCACCCTCACCCTGTTCCTTACGCACGTGCCCACGCTGGTTCATCTGTTCCTCCAGATCTACGTGCTGTTCCTGCTGACGGTGCCGATCATCACGATGCGGCTGGTCGCCGAGGAGCGGCGCCTCCGGACATTGGAAATACTGCTGACGTCGCCCCTTACGGAGGTTTCGATCGTTCTGGCGAAATTCCTGGCAAGCGTGAGCCTCATCGTGGTCATGCTGCTGCTGTCGTACACCTACACGCTGACTCTGGCGGTAATGGGCGCCCCCGACTGGGGACCGATCTACAGCGGCTATATCGGCCTGTTTCTGCTCGGCGCGGCACTGGTGGCGGTCGGGCTGATGACCTCGAGCCTGGTAAGCAACCAGGTCATCGCGGCCCTGCTGTCGCTGAGCCTGTTTTTGTTGCTGTGGATCATCGACTATCTTGGCTGGCTGCTGCCAGATCCGTTCAATGCGTTGTTCGTCAACCTGTCGCTGCTCGTGCACTTCAGGCCGTTTGCCACGGGGTCGCTGTTCCTCTCCGACGCGGGCTATTTCCTCAGTGTGACACTGCTCGGCCTGTTCATCAGTGTCCGTGCGTTGGCGTGGCGCTAGGGAGGACCCGTTGCGATTGCAATCGAGCCGAATCTTGCTTGAGGTCACGCTGTTTGTATTGGCGCTCGTCCTTGCCCTGGTAGGTGGTTTCGGCGTCCGAGACGAGGACGTCGCCAGCACCTTCTATTTCGCTGCGTGGTGCGCAGCGCTGCTCCTGCTGTTCTCGCTCGGCCTGCGGCTGCCCCTCTACATGCGCGGCGGGCCGGCGCGTCTCGCAGCGGTCGGCATTGTCGTTGCCGCCGTTGGTGTAGGATTACTCGCCAATATTGCGCTTTATCGGCATGACACGTTTTTCGACCTTACCGAAACTGGACGCTACACTCCGCCGCCGGAGATGCAGACGGTCGCGAGCAGCCTCGATCGCGATGTCTCCTTGACATATTTCTACAACGGACAGGACGGGGACGCGCTGCAAGTCAAGGATACGCTTTCCGCCCTCGCCCGCCGCGAGCGGCATCTTCGGGTTCGCACTCTCGATCTCGACAACGAACCGGTCGCGGCGCGGAACTACGGCGTGCGTATCTACAACACGGCCGTTATCGAGGCGGACGGACGCCGTGTCCAGGTCGACAACTCCACCGATCTTCGCGACATCGCGTTCGGCGTAGCACGCGTGCTGAAGCAGCGGACACCGATCGTGTGCTTCGTCACTGGCCATGGCGAGGCTTACGGCGCACCGGGCAGTCACGCACATCTCGGGCACACCGAGACGTTGGAGGGTCCGGTCTCCGTCTTGGACGCGCCAGCCACCGGCGTCGATCGGCTGACGATGGCAATCGAGGCAATCGGTTATTCGGACCGCGCCCTGGACATGCCTGCGGTGTCGGATATTCCCACCGATTGCGCGGTGGTTACCGACCTGGGACCGCGCAGCCCGTATTCTCCCGACGAAGCGCAGGCCTTGAAGAATTACCTCGCCCGGGGCGGGCGCCTTTCGCTTATGTACGACCCGGAATTTCCGGTAACCCCGGAGCTCCAGTCCCTGCTTGGCACTGTCGGTGTTGCGGTCCGGAGCGGCATGGTGCTGGATCCGGTCAATCACTCCGGGACGGAGGAGGATAAGGTTGCGGTTCCCTATTATCCGCCGCACCCGATCACCGATCAGGTGGCTCTGACCGTCTTCCCCGGACCACGCCCGCTTGAGCTGCTGCGCAAAATCCCGGAGATCGAGGCGACAACACTGGCCACCACGAGCCAGGACAGCTACGTGCGCCCGATCGCCATGCCGACAGCGCCGGCCCCGACCCAATCGGCCGCTTCATCAGGGCCTGAGCCTGCCGCCGGCCGCGGCGCGGAGGCCCTGGCCGTCGCGCTACAGGGCAACTGGCCAGAGGGTGAGCATAAGCCGTTCCGCCTCGTCCTGGTCGGCAGCGCGAGCTTCGCCAGCAACGCTTTCTTTCCCTACGCATCGAATGGCGACCTCGCTGTTTCGATGCTCCGCTGGCTCGTCGACGACCGGACAACGCCCAAGTTGAAACCGGCCACCTACGCCACATCCGAAGTCCGACTGACGCATCGCGAGATGCAACTCACGTTCTTCCTGATCGAAATCCTGCTGCCGCTCTCGGTGATGGCGTTCGGGACCGTGGTGTGGCGCCGCCGCCGGTGACGTACTCTGCCGCCAGTTTCGTGGGTCTTGCGGGTACCATCGTGATGATCGTCCTGGTCGGGGTGATTTTCCTGATTGGCCGCCGAAGTCCGGCTCAGGCATCGCGAGATGCAGCTCACGTTTTTCCTGATCGAAATCCTGCTTTGGTTCTCGGTGATAATGTTCGGGATCGCGGTGTGACGCCGCCGCCGGTGATACGCTCTGCCGCCAGGTTCGCGGGTGTCGCGGGTGCGATTGTCATGATTGCCTTGATTGGGGCGATTTCGCTGACCGGCCACTGGCCCACCGGCGCGATCGTGAGTCCGAATCCCGAGGTTCGGCGCATCCTAATCGAGCCTGCCGATCAGGTCGCGCGCATCCAGATAAGCGCCGGCGAGAAGGATTTCGTTTTTCAGCGTCGGCCGGAGGGCGGATGGCTGGTTAACGGCGCGGAAACCGAAAAGGCGGTTTCCTCGCATATCGACACCGCGCTGCACCTGCTGAATGTTGCCAGTCCGCCGCGTGTTCTTCAGCCCGGCGAATATAGCGCACAGCAGGTCGCCGATTTCGGCCTCGATCCCCCGCATTTACTCATCAGCGTTGTCACGAATACTGGCAAGATCAGCAGCGTCACGTTTGGCGAGGCGACGCCGGGGCAGAATGCCCAGTATGCCCGCGTGATCGGTCAGCCGCAGCTCTGGCTGTTGCCCCGCTATGTGGGAGTGGAGTGGGAACTCGCGATCGATATGGCGCAACGACTGCTGCCCGCCAGCACGTCCGACACGAACGCGCCGCAACGGTCGAGCACCCTGCTGCTGCCGATGTCGATGGCGACGATATCGACAGTCGAGGTTCTAGAGAATGGCGCACTCACCCGTTTCGAGCGAGACCCGGAGGGTGACTGGTTTCACCATGTGGGACAACACGTACATGGGCCGGGCGGCATCCCGTCGCACAAGGCGGATCCGCAACTCGCGCCGCTCCTTGCGGGGGAGCTGTTGGCGTTGGAGCGCGCTGCGATTGAGGCGGTCGTGGCGCAACATCCCGATGCCGATACGCTGCGCGAATTCGGCCTCGAGCACCCGCCGTCGGTCTTGCTGCTTTACACGCGCGATTCGTCTCGCGCGGTAGCGCGCGTCGAGTTCGGCAAAGCAACGCGTGACGGTTTAGGACAATACGCCCGCGTGCAGGAAACCGACAATGTCGTCACCGTTCCGAGCTACACCGCCGCGCACGTCGATAAACTGTTACAGCTGGCTGGCGCCCACTCGTGAGCGCCCGCGTCGTTTCGCAGGTGGCGTGCCGCATCACGCCGATCGTTGCCGATTTCGACCCGCCACCGGTCGAGACAGTCGTTGCACACACAATCCGGATGACGCGACGCCGGGCTTTTGGACGGGGCATCCGTCAGACATCGTGCTGCTCCGTACCGGGATCCACGCAGCCCGTCGCAGATATCGAAATCGGTGGATCGGCCAGGAACGGAGTCGGTTTGCACGCCCACGTCCGGGGGAGTGAGATGCTGACAGCAATATCCAACGCCGAAGCAGCCCATCCCAACAAGCTTATAGCGCAGGCAGGAAACGTGCCGTGACCGGACGCGCAGCCCTCGCTGAATTTGTTTTGTCCGGCTCCATTGCCCTCTTCGTTTTGTTCTTCTGGTGCGGATCTGCAGCAGCGCACCAGATCAATTTGTCGACCGCCCGCATCACGGTCGGCACCGATCGTGCGGTGGACGTCGAGATTGCGATGAAGGGTAGCGATGTCGACCGTGTGGCCGGCACAAACGTCTATGACGTGCAGACGGGCCTCGTTCGCTCTGATGCCCTCGCGGCAGTCTCGGGGAAGGTGGCCGGCTACGTCGCCGCGCGTTCCGCAGTACTGGCGGGAGAAGATGCCAAGTTGTGCCGTGCGGATCCCAGCACGGTTTCGCCCGACGCGGACGGCGTAGAAGTTCACACGCATTGGTCGTGTGCGCAGGAAAACGGCCGAATGCGGTATCGTTCAACCGTGCTGGTCGATACCGCTCCGGACGCTCGCCAGGTCGTGTTGATTCGCAGCGGCGACAAGACCTTTCAGGATCTCCTGGACGCGAGCAGGACCGAATCGGTGCTCACTGAAGCATCGCAACCGACCACAGTTCAGGTTATCGGCTTGTACCTGGAAGCGGGAATCGAACATATTCTGATCGGCTACGACCATATCGCGTTTCTGATCGCCATCGTCCTCTGGGCGAACCGACTGTGGCCTGTCGTCAAGCTGGTCACTGCCTTTACGGTCGGTCACTCCATCACGCTTTCGCTTGCTGCGCTGGATATCGTCCGGATTCCGAGCTCGATCATCGAGCCGGCGATAGCCGCTTCAATCGTCTACGTCGCGGCTGAAAATTTCTTCTCGCATGACGTGCAGAAGCGGTGGCGGGATACCTTCGGCTTCGGCCTGGTGCATGGGTTTGGCTTCGCCAGCGCGTTGCAGGAGTTTGGCATTCCGAAGAGTGCCCTTGTGCCAGCCTTGGCATCGTTCAACATCGGCGTCGAGATTGGTCAGATCGCCATCGTGGCGGCGGTCATACCCCTGCTGATGGCGTTCGACCGCGTGGCTGGCGGCCCTGTTCGCGTCAGTGCCGCTCCAGGGCGCCCTCCGGTCGCGGTGTATGCTCTTTCAGCGGTGATTGTCGGGCTTGGAAGCTACTGGTTTCTCGCTCGGACGGTGTTTCAGACCTGACCCTTGTCTCCGTTGGCTGCGTTGGTAGTGTGATCGGGGATTTGCTCCGGGGCGCCCCCGGTTTGATGGCCGAGGAGCAAGTGATTGGTTCCGGGTCGAGGTTCGACCAACACGGGGCATCGGCCACTTTGGCGGAAGATGTTCCCATGCCTGGTGGTTCCTCGCTATCCGCCGTTCGCCCGAGCGGAGGTGGGCTGTTGTTGCGACAGGACCTCACTTTCGAAGAATGTTCGATGAAATTTGCAATTCGATCACTCCGGGATATATCTCTCAGTTTCTGCTCATCATGTTACTGTGTTGTATTCATCATTCGAATGTCGGATTTGGCCCTGAGGAAGCCCGCGACTTTCGTTTCGTGGTATGGCTCCCCTGCTCGAAAGCTGATGGGGTTGAGACAACCTAAGTGGCCTGAGGTCCTGATATTTCAACCCCCGGTTGATTTGGATCAACGCGATCACGTTGCTGAAACGTTAACCGCGGTCATATTCGCTTCCAAGGTGGCGGGGGCGGCCAAACAGATGTCTCCAATTAGCGTTGCTGTCTCGATCGGTGAGAAGCCCTCGATAACCTTTTGCCAAGGCCGGCGGCAAGCGCTGGCCCAACCGTTGGTAACCAGAGATCAGTAACACTATGATTTCGCCCAAACTCATCGGCGAATGAAAGGAAAAGAGAATGTTACTTCGCGATTCGATATATAATTCGATACGACAGGCCATCTTGACTTGTGAGTTTCAGCCGGGTCAAGAGTTGCGGGAACAAGAGCTCGCCGCGCGGTACCGCGTCAGCCGGTCCCCGATACGCGATGCGTTGCTGCGTCTGGATCAGGAAAATTTGGTGACAGTGCTGCCGCGGCAGGGGTACTGCGTGAACCCGATCTCAGTCGCCGATGTCAAAGAGATCTTCAGCCTCCGAACATTAATAGAACCGGCCTGCGCAGCCGCGGCCGCGCGGGCGGATGAGGCGGCATTGCAAGCGTTGGATCGCTTTCGGGGCTTCATGGACGAAGAGTTCGATGAAACAACGTTTGTGGAATACAATCGGTCTTTCCATAGCGCAATTGCGGAATTGTCGGGTAACAGGCGTTTGGCTGCGGCCGCTTTGAGCATTGTCGAGCAATTCGAGCGACTGGTGCTACTCTGCCGACCTGCGTCCGATCTCAAATCGACACGTCGGATGTGCGGCGAGCATGACGCGATCATCGATGCGCTCCAAGCGCGTGATGCCGATCGCGCCTCTCGACTTTCCTATCAACACGCTGAAAGCGCACAGGAACGCCTGGCGACGGCCCTCCGGCTCTTCGGCCAGGCAGAAGGACAATACTTGGCACCGCCCTACAATGGAGCGAGTGGCATACTACAGCCATTGACGCGATGGCTCGGCCCCGAGGAAGCGAGAGTTTAAGCAAGCGAGAAACTCGCGACCCGGGGCAAGAGCTACGGTTTTGACCGCGCGTGCGATCGCCGGAAGGCCGCACGTTTTTGCAAAAGTGCCGCGATTGTAGCCCGTTTTCCGATCGGAGCCGTGCTTGTAAAGTGCCTGCGCATGCTACCGGTCGCATTTCACACCACCCAGCTAGAGCTGCGGCAGATTGGCATCGGCGATGCAGGTCCTATCTTCGATACTTACGCCCAGGACCCCGAGGTCACGCGCCTCCTGACCTGGCGGCCGCACCAGCATCTGGCCGACACCACGGCCTACATCGCGGGCTGTGTCGCCACGTCCACGCGAATGGCCCGGACCTACGTCGTGCGCGAAGCTGGTATGGTCCGTGGCACCGTCGACATGCGGATGGATGAGCCTTACCGCCTGGAGGTTGGATATGTGCTGGCGCGGTCCTGCTGGGGCAGGGAACTCATGACCGAAGCGCTGCGAGAGGTCGCTGATTGGGCACTGGCCCAGCCGAGGATCTTCCGCATAGGCGCCGTCTGTGACGTCGAAAATATCGGCGCCGCGCGTGTCATGGAAAAGGCGGGCTTCGTCCGAGAGGCGTTGTTGCGCCGCTGGGCGATCCACCCGAACGTCAGCGACGAGCCGCGTGACTGTTTCAGCTATGGCCGCGTGCGCTGACGCCGAAAGAGCAGGACATTCGCCACACATGCCGCACGCATCGGCGTTTCGGGCGATCCTGGCAAGCGACTCGATCAGATGGCGAGCTCTCGCCACGGTGATGTCCTTGGGGTTGCCCGACTGCTGGATCGGGGCGGGCTTTATCCGGAACGCGGTCTGGGACCAGCTCCACCTCCGGCCGCCCAGGCCTCCGGCAGGCGACGTCGATGTCCTGTGGTTCGATCCCGAACGGGCCGATCCGTTAGAAGACAAGCGATTGGAAGCCACACTCGGCGCCATCGACCCGACCTTGAATTGGTCCGTGAAAAATCAGGCTCGCATGCATGCCCGTAACGGCGATGCACCTTACATCTGTTCGGTCGATGCTATGTGGCATTGGCCTGAGACCGCCACGGCGGTCGCGGCCCGGCGCACCGGACAGGCCGACTGCGATATCGCCGCACCGTTTGGCCTGCACGACCTTTTCGCCTTGGTGGTCAAGCCTACGCCCCGCTTCATGGGGCCGAAGCACGGCGTGTATCTGGACCGCGTCCGGGCAAAACGGTGGTCGTCCAGCTGGCCGCGCCTCCGAATCGAGACCACCGAGCGTCCATGACCGTGATCGGCGGGGCAGATTGCCTTGGCCCCGATCGCCCGTGGGTCGCGCCACTGGTGGCGAACAATTCATTCAACCCTGTTGCCGAAGCGCCTTCCCACCCTGTAGGGTGCGACAGCGTTTTGGGAACACAGCATGAACGATTTGTTCGGATCTGCGTCCGAAAAATCTGGATCAAAGCCGCCTGCCAGGCCGACGAAGGCCGATGGGGCCGCACGCCTGCCCTTGCCGGCGCGCGACAACTCGGACTACTCCGCCAAAGACATCGAGGTCCTGGAAGGTCTGGAGCCCGTCCGCAAGCGCCCGGCCATGTATATTGGCGGCACGGACGAAGCAGCGCTGCATCACCTCGCGGCGGAAATTCTCGACAACTCGATGGACGAAGCGGTGGCCGGACACGCCAGCTTCATCGAGGTGTCGGTCGAAGAGGGCAACTGGCTGACCGTGCGCGACAACGGGCGTGGCATTCCGGTCGATCCACACCCTAAATTCAAAAACCTCAGCGCGCTGGAAGTGATTCTGACCACGCTGCACTCCGGCGGGAAATTCAGTGGCAAGGTGTATGCGACGTCGGGTGGGTTGCATGGCGTGGGCAGTTCCGTGGTCAACGCGCTGTCGGTCGCTATGGAGGTCGAAGTCGCACGCGATCGTGTGCTGTGGAAGCAGTCTTACGCCCAAGGCAAGCCGCGCACGAAGCTGATCAATGCCGGCCCGGTGCATAACCGGCGGGGAACGAGCATCCGCTTCAAGCCGGACCCGGAGATCTTCGGCACGCTGGCGTTTGTTCCGAGCCGGCTTTATCGGTTGTGCCGGTCGAAAGCGTACCTGTTCCGCGGCGTCGAAATCCGCTGGAATTGTGCCCCGGCGCTGCTCAAGGGCGGCAAGGACGATGTTCCGGCCGAGGCGGTCCTGCATTTCCCCGGCGGCCTGCGGGACAGCCTGGCGGCCGACATCGGTGATTTGGGAAAAGTCCTGCCGCAGATCTGGGCCGGCGAGGCGGCGCTGCCCGGCGAATCCACCGGCAAGGTCGAATGGGCCGTGGTCTGGCTGGAGCAGGGCGACGGGTTCCTCCATTCTTACTGCAACACGGTGCCCACGGCGCAGGGCGGCACGCACGAAGCCGGATTCCGATCGGCGCTGCTGAGGGGCCTGCGCGCGTGGGGCGAGCATCGCGGCAACAAGCGGGCGGCGCAGATCACCGCCGACGACGTGCTCGAACCTGTGGCGGCGAAGCTGTCGCTGTTCCTGCGCGATCCGCAGTTCCAGGGGCAGACGAAGGAGAAACTCACCAACGCCGAGGCCGCCCGCCTGGTCGAAACAGCCTTGCGCGACCGATTCGATCATTTCCTCGCCGGCGATCCGGCCTCGGCCGACAACCTGCTGGCCTTCGTTATCGAACGCGCCGAAGACCGTATCCGTCGCAAGGAAAGTAAGGACACCGCGCGAAAGTCGCCGACGAGGCGGTTGCGGCTGCCCGGCAAGCTGACCGACTGCACACGCGAGAACGCGGCGGATACTGAGATTTTCCTGGTCGAGGGCGACTCGGCGGGCGGTTCGGCGAAACAGGCGCGCAACCGCGAAACCCAGGCAGTGCTGCCGTTGCGTGGGAAAATCCTCAACGTCGCCAGCGCGTCGGCTGACAAGCTGCGGCAGAACCAGGAATTGAAAGACCTGATCGAGGCACTGGGCTGCGGCGTCGGCGACCGATTTGACCGAGCGAAGCTGCGCTACGGCCGGGTCATCATCATGACCGACGCCGACGTGGACGGCGCTCATATCGCCTCACTGCTGATGACGTTCTTTTACAAGGAACTGCCGGAACTGGTGCGTCACGGACACATCTACCTGGCGCAGCCTCCGCTGTACCGGCTGACCCAGGGTGCGAAGTCGATCTACGCGATGGACGACGCCGATCGCGAACAGAAAATGCGGCGTGCGTTCAAGGCCGGGACGAAAGTCGAGGTCAGCCGCTTCAAGGGTCTCGGTGAGATGCCGCCCGCGCAGTTGAAGGAAACCACAATGGACCCGGCCAAGCGGACGCTGCTCAAGGTGATGGCAATCCCGGAGATGCGCGCCGTGACCAACGACTTGGTCGAAAGCCTGATGGGCCGCCGGCCGGAACTGCGCTTCGCGTTCATTCAGGAACGCGCGAAGACGGTCGAGGAGGTGGACGTCTGACAGGCGATCATCTTTCCTCCCCGGGGAACCGTGCCTGACGTTGTTGCTTACCGTCCCGACCTGCCTACTGGAGCGGAGCCCTATCCAGCCCCCTATCTCACCGCCCCGCAAAATGGGCCGCGGCCGGCTCGGGTGCAAGTGCGGGCCGATTTTTTGCTCCAGCGCTTATCCCAACCCAAAGGCCCTGCCGACTCCTCTCAAGCGCTCATAGATAGAAACCAGTTCCTATACTTGTCGCGCAACAATTTCTTGTCGATCTTCCCAGTGCTGGTTAGGGGCAGCGTCGGCACGAACTCGACATGATCGGGGATGGCGAAGCGCGAGATGATTCCCTTCGTCGCGTAGTCGGACACGTGAGAGATCACCTCATCCTTGTTGATTTTGCCGTTCGCCTCCGGATGCGCCACGACCAACGCGAATGGTCGTTCTCCCCACTTCGCATGCTGGAGCCCAATGACGGCGGCCAGGCTGACGCCGACCTTTTCCAGAATGATATTCTCAAGGTCGCTAGATGAGATCCACTCGCCACCCGTCTTGATCACGTCCTTGAGCCGGTCGACGATGCGCAGGTAGCCTTCCGCGTCTATGGTCCCCACGTCGCCGGTATGCATATAGCCCCCGTCCCACAACTGCTCGGACGCTTCGGGGTTGTTCAAATATCCCCCCACCAGCCAGGGCGCCCGAACAACGATCTCACCCGGCGACTTTCCATCATGCGGCACGTCGTTCATATCCGGATCGACAATGCGCAGGTCGACAAAGGGTGCCGCAAGCCCCGCAATCGACCGGTACTACGATCGCTTCCTCGGCGTCACCGTTCAGATGATGCGTGTGCGGATGCGACACCGAAATTGAAGGGCCGGCTTCAGACATACCGTAGCCCGCGAAGATGTCGATGCCGCGATCCAGTGCCGCGCGCGCCAGCGAATGCGGCAGTGCCGAACCGCCAACCACCATCCGAAGCCCGGACAGATCGACATCCTTACTGGCTGGTGCCGCAAGCAGCATCTGCAAGATGGTCGGCACGCAATGCGTGAACGTCACGCCCTCGGTCTTGATCAGATGCAGGAAAGTGTCGATCGAGTAACGGCCAGGATAGACCTGCTTTACGCCGCTCGCCGTGCATGTGTAGGGACAGCCCCACGCATGGACATGAAACATTGGCGTCATCGGCATATAAACATCATCCCGATGAAACCGGCCCTGGGTCGGACACAGACCGTATTCCATGAGTCCTGCCATCGAGTGCAGCACAAGCTGGCGATGGCTGAAAGACAGACCTTTCGGAACGCCGGTGGTCCCGCTGGTGTGGAAGGCGGTCGCCCATGTATTCTCGTCGAGATCCGGAAAATCGTAATCCGGTGAACTGGCCGCGAGCAAAGCCTCGTACTCGGCGTCGAACGGCAATCGCGTCTCCGGCAAAGCGGGATTGTCAGAGAGCAACACGATATTGCGAAGTTGCGGAATCTGGTCGACCAACTTCTCGACAAGCGGCAAAAACTCGACGTTCAGCAACAGTGTGTTGGCCCCGGTATCGACCAGCGTGTATGCTAGTTGCTCTGGTGACAGCCGGAGATTGACGGTCTGCATTATGGCGCCCGCCATCGGAATGGCGAAGTAGCATTCGAGATAGCGATGGCTGTCCCAATCCATCACGGCGACTACATCGCCGGGCGCGACACCGAGATGGGCAAGACCGCTCGCCAGCCGACCAAGCCGTTCGCGGAACGCCCGATAGGTGAAACGGAGGTCGCGGTAAACAATCTCCTGATTCGGCGAGCGCATCAGCGATTGATGCAGCAGGTGCTTGATAATGAGCGGGTACCGATACGCGGACGGTGTGGGATGGATCAAACGGCCAGTCATAGCTCTCCCCAATCGCGCGACGCCATGAAGGCGCTCTTCGCGCTCTTTAATCACAGTCGCTTCGCCGGCGACTCATCGGCCAGTCCAATTGGTCATGGAGAGCCAACTCTGCTCGCTCGGCAAGCCGAAGCGGACGGTCAGACCACCCCTCCAACGGTCACCATAATACGCAATAAAAACCTACGCTTTATGATCTGAATCAATCTGGGCCGCTGCCGTCACGATCTGTTGTGAATCGTCAGGCATCCGTTCGGGCCGATCCGGACACACATTCGTCGGTATCTCGACGAGAACGGGAACGGCGGCCGTTGCGGTTGGCTGAAGATTAGATGCGCCGGCCGGCGCGGGCGCCACTAACGACGGTGCCGGAACGGACCGGGGTACGATTTCGACATGACTGACCAAAATTTCCTTCTCGATCGCCGCCACTGCGTCCTTCAGCACCTCGCATTCCTCGACGATCAGGTCGGCGATCCGCTGCACATCTGGGACCGTAGTCTGGCAAGCAACAAGACCGAAATCGAGATTGTCGAGATAGCTCTGTACCGTAATGTTCAGGGCCGCATTATGGTATGCGATAGATAGCGGGAAATAGTGCATCGCGGCCACGCCGGCGCAGTACATGGGCTGACGCGGTCCCGGCACGTTGGAGATCACGACGTTCATCAGCGGCGGCAGCACGTCATAGATGTGCGTGCGGGAAGCTAACTGGGAAAGCCCACCCATGACCAGTGGTGCGCCGAACACCGAAATATCGGTGGGGATGAGTTCCTTGGTGTCCTGAAGCTGCTGCCGCGATGCCTGCGATGCCGTGGCGATCGCATTCAACCGTTCGATCGGGTCAGCCCGGTCGGTCGCGAGCGTGCACAGCAGCATCGTGGACTGGTTATTCATGACGATCTGGCTCGGATCGCGCAAGGTCGCAGGAACCCCGGCGACCAGTGACTTGGCCGGCAACGCCTTCTTCGAGGCAAGGTAACGGCGAAGAGCGCCGGCGCAGATCGTCAGCACCACGTCGTTGATCGTCGCCAACCTGGTCTTGGCGATACGTTTGGCTACGGACAGCGGAACGGTGGCGGTGCCAAAGGTTCGATCCCGCGAGATCGAAACATTGAACAAGGTCCGCGGCGGCAGTTCGCTCGCTCCTGGCAGCAGATTGGATGTCCTCGCCGCTCGGCGCCCGATCTTGGTGAGTGCGGACACAAGCTTTGGTCCTGCCTGCGCGAGGCGTAAATTCTGCTGAAGCATGCCATCCAATGCGGCCCCCAGCGCCGGTAACCAACCTTCGGCCTCGGGCTCCGTCGGGGGGTAGTTCGCCGCCGCCAGCGGGGTGGGCTCAGGAGAAAAGTCGTAGATCACCGGCAGGGCCATCATGCCGGCCACACCGTCCATCGCGGCGTGATGCACTTTCATATATACGGCGAACCCGCCGCTCTCCAGGCCGTCGATCAGGTGATATTGCCACAGCGGCCGAGCGCGATCGAGCGGCACTGCGAGAAGATCGGCAGTGAGGGCTCGCAACTGTGCCATGGTACCCGGCGGCGACAGCGTTCGATGCTGGATGTGGTAGTCGAGATCGATGTTTTCCTCGCGGACCCAGACCGGATGATCGAGATTGAGGGGGGCCGCTTGCAGGCGGCGCCGATACGACGGCAGCAAATCGAACCGGGCCACCGTATGGTCACGGAACTTCTGTAAGATCGTTTCGAAGGAAACGGGCGTCGGCGCGAACACCGTGAGGCTGCCGACATGCATCGGCGTCTCCGGCGTTTCGGTATAGAGGAAGCCGGCGTCCTGAGCCGAAAGACGTTCCATTCTTACTCTCCCGCCTGTTGTGGCGTCCGTTCGAACGCGCGGCAGCGCGGCGCGTGTGTGGCGACTGTCCGGCTCATCCGGGTAGCCTCGACAAGTAGCCTCCCAGCGCGCGGGTAAGGGTGCGTGGAAGATATTGCACCCCCTGGGCGAAGGCACTGTTGGTCAGACCGGGGACATGCACGACCTCACCGGCGAGGCACGCAGTGACGCCCTGCTTTGCGACCTCAGCGGCGTCCATCACGATGAGGGATGGCAACTGCGACGCACGCGCCGATTGTCGCACCATTGGGGTTTCAGTGAACCCAGGACACAGGGCGCTGATCGTGACGCCGGTACCTTTCAGTTCCTCGGACATCGCCTCGGTCAGCGACAGCACATAGGCTTTCGATGCAGCATAGATCGCCATCTTCGGGATTGGGGCAAACGCGCTGAGCGAGGAGACATTCAGAATGCGGCCATGCGCGCGCTTCAGCATCGGCTCCAGGAAAAGTCGCGTAAGCTCGGTCAGGGCGACCACGTTCACCTGCAACAACCGCAGCTGGTCCTCAGGTGCGGCTTCAGCGAAGTCGCCTTCCAACGCAATCCCGGCGTTGTTGACCAGAATGTCGATCTGGATCTCCCGCTCGAGAAGGCTCGCGAAGACGGCCCGCGGTGTGCCTGGGTCGTTGAGATCGGCCACAAGCACCGTCACGTCGGTTCCGCTCGACCTTTCAAGTTCAAGTGCGAGTTGATCCAGCTTTTCCCGGGTTCGCGCCAGCAGAACGGGGTGGAAGCCTTTCGCCGCGAAGGCTTTCGCCATTTCCGCGCCGATGCCCGAGGAGGCCCCGGTAATGAGCACGCGTTCTCTACGACCGGCCCGTTTGTCCATCTGATGTCCTCCCGCCGGGTCGCATGTCGCGGGCCCGCCCTCGATATAGCCTCCAGCCCTCGGCGGGGGCTGAAATCTATGGCTAATCCTCGGGTCAGCGCTTGTATTTGATCTAGCGCAATACGAGATGATTTCATCCGATGTCTGTTGTGGAGGCGGGGTTGGACTTTGTCGGGGAGCGATGGGGGCTTTGATTTGCCCCGCTGGTTGTTCCATTTACGATGGCCAACAAGGTAAACGAGCGGCGGTTTGACGGTGCAGTGAGCGTTCAACCGGGTACGCGATAATGGAGGCAGGTTGCGTGGAAGCAGAGTTGGCCGGTCCGCCTTCAGGGCGGTTATTGTTGAGTGAAGCGCGAGTCTTCGCCGAGTTCGGGGCATTTATTGGGGCCTACCCCTTATTGCGGACTCTTCCCGAGGGTGACGGTCATCCGGTGCTGATCTTTCCGGGATTCGTTGCTTCGGATGTGTCCACCGCGCCCCTGCGCACGTTCCTGCATAGCCACGGCTACGCCGCTCACGGATGGAATTTGGGCCGAAATCTCGGCTTGAAGCCCGGACTCAACGACGCGAAACTCGCGCGATTGAAGGAACTGCACCGCCACTACGGCCGTAAGGTGAGCCTGATCGGCTGGAGCCTTGGCGGCATCTACGCGCGCGAACTCGCCAAACGAGTTCCCGACGATATTCGCATGGTGATCTCGCTGGGAAGCCCCTTCAAGGGACACTCGAGGTCGACCCATGTCTCCGAATTATACGAGCTTCTGGCGGGGCACTCGATCGACGAGGCGCGGGCGCGATACGAGCTTTCGATCCCACCGCCGGTGCCCACCACCGCGATCTTCAGCCGCACTGACGGCATCGTCGCCTGGCAAACCTGTGTCGAGACCCCAGGCCCTCAAACCGAAAATATCGAGATCCGATCCAGTCATATCGGGATGGGTCATCACCCCGCGGCGCTGTACGCCATTGCCGACCGCCTGGCGCAACCGGAGGGTGAGTGGAAGCCCTTCGACCGCGGCGGCCTGCGCAGCCTGTTCTATCCAGCCGAACATGGCCCGGCGAGGACCAGGCACCACTAAAGCGACGGCCTGCAAGCTTTTCGTTGAGGCCAACTCTTATCCGCGACTGGCCTTTTCCGCGGCATAGCGTTCGCCGGCTGCCTCGACCGCCTTGGCGTGGATTGCTGCCAACTCGGGACGCGCAGCGCTTGCAATGCGCGCTGCTTCCACTGTCGCGTGTGCCTGGCCCTGAAACCCGGGCATGACATGGCGAGCAATCAGCTCGTAGCTCTTGAGAGTCGCCTGCGGGTTCGCCCAGTTGTGGCCAAGCAGCAGGTAGCAGCCGAAGCCACCATTCGACTGCTTTATCAGCCGGTCGATCTGGGCCGAGCACTCATCCGGGGTGCCGATCACGCCGATACCAGACTCGTTGATGAACGAGATCATCTCACGAAGATTGTTGCCCTGCAGCGCCATCTGCGGAAAGGCTGCGACGGTCTGCAGGTAGCGGAACCAATGCTCGATCCCGTACTCGACATCGCGGAGGGCCTGTTCCTTCGTTTCCGCGCAATGCATCGGGCCAACCAGGCGCCATTTCGACCGGTCGACGGTCTTGCCGTAAGCTTTCGCCTCTTCTTCAAGTATGCCCCAGTGCAGGGCGAGCGCGTCAAATCCCGCCGCCATCGTGGCCCCGATCGACAGCAGGCCGACGCCATGCCGTCCGGCCAGCTTCGCCCCGGTTGGGGATGCCACCGCCGCGACCGCCACGTCGAACACCGGGTTGGAGTAGGGCCGCAGGTGCAGGCGCGCATCGCGCAGATCCCACCGGTCATTGCGGAACGTCACCGGCTCCTCCGTCTGAAGTAGCCGCATGATGATACCGAGGCTTTCCTCCATCAGTCCACGCGTCTGTGCCTGTGAGGGTCCGATCATCGCCCCGTCCGTCGGTAGCGATCCTGGACCGGCCCCAAACATCACACGCCCGCGCGTCAGGTGGTCGAGCAGGACAATGCGCTCTGCGACCCAAAGTGGGTTATGGTAGGACAGGCTGACCACGCCCGTCCCGAGCCGGATGTGCCGCGTCCGCTCGGCCGCGACCGCGATGAGGATTTCCGGCGAGGCGCTGATTTCCGACCCCGCCGAATGGTGCTCGCCGAACCAAGCTTCATCATAGCCGCAGTGGTCGAGCCAGCTAATGAGGTCGAGATCGTTTTGTAGCGCCAGAGTCGGGTTGGTGCCGGGCTTATGGAAAGGGGCAAGGAAGACACCGAAGCGCAAGCGAGACGTCATGGCGATCTCCTTTCGTTCGTGAAGCTTTCTTCCACCCTGTTTGGCGGCTCGGGTGGACTAATGGCCGGAGTGGCTGCCCGAAAAATCCGGCTGCGGCAAGCCCGACGCCGCAAGCTGCTTCACCAGCGCGGCCTTCAGCCGCTCCAGGCCCGCCGCCGTCGTAGCCTCGCACCGAGCCACCAGCACCGCCTGGGTGTTGGACGCGCGCAGCAGCCACCAGCCGTCCGCGGTCTGCACCCGGACGCCGTCGGTCGCGGACACCTTCGCGCCCTCCGCCTCGCAGCCGGGCGGCGACCTCCTCGATCACCGCGAACTTGCGGCGGTCGTCGCAGTCGAAGCGCACTTCCGGGGTGTTGATCACATGCGGCAAAGCCTCCCGCACCGCCGACAGATTGCCCTCCATCCGGGCGACGATGCCCAGCGTGCGAACCGCGGCATACAGCGCGTCGTCGAACCCATACCAGCGATCGGCGAAGAAGATATGGCCCGACATCTCGCCGGCGAGCGGGCTGCCGGTCTCCGCCATCTTCGATTTGATCAGCGAGTGACCCGGTCTTCCACATCAGCGGCGTGCCGCCGGCCTTGGCGATCTCATCGAACAGCACCTGGCTGGCCTTCACGTCGGCGATGATCGTGGCGCCCGGGATGCGCCTTCAGCACATCGCGCGCCAGCAGCACCATAAGCTGGTCGCCGAACAGGATCGCGCCGGTGTCATCCACCAGCCCGATCCGATCGGCGTCGCCGTCGAACGCAATGCCGATATCGGCCTTCTGGGCGCGCACCTCGGCGATCAGTTCGCGCCAGGTTCGCCGGCACCGTCGGGTCCGGATGGTGCGCCGGGAAACGCCCGTCGATCGTGCCGTTCAGCACGATGTGCTCGCCGGGCAGCGACGCCGACCAGCTTCTCCAGCACATCGCCCGCGGCGCCGTTGCCGTTGTCCCAGACCACTTTCAGCATGCGGTCGCCGCCGTCCCAGTCGGCCAGCAAACGCGCGATGTAGTCGTCGGCGATATCGATCGTCTGCTCGCCACCGGCGGCTTCCGGCACGACATCCCCGGCCTCGGCCAGCGCGCCGATCTGCAGGATCTGCTGCGCCGAAGAACGGCTTGCGGCCCAGCATCATCTTGAAGCCGTTGTAGTCGGGCGGGTTGTGCGAGCCGGTGACCATGACCGCCCCGTCGGTCTCCAGCGTGGTCGCGGTGTAATACAGCATCGGCGTCGGGCCACGGCCGATCCGCAGCGCCTCCATGCCGCTGGCCCGCAGTCCCTCGACCAGCGCCTGCTCCAGCTCCGGGCTGGTCAGCCGCCCATCGTAACCGACCGCGACCCGCTTGCCGCCGTTCCCGGCGACGATGCGAGCCGAAAACCCGCCCGATCGCGAACGCGTCGGCCGGATGCAAGGTGCGCCCGACGATGCCGCGGATGTCGTATTCGCGCAGGACGGTCGGATCGAAGTGATGGGAGAAGGCCATAGCGTCCACTCTAACTCAGACGTAATTTTTCAGGAAGGCACGCACGGCGCTCGGCCAGATCCGGCCGCTTCAGGGCGAACGCGATCTGCGCCTCCAGGAACCCGATCTTGTCACCGCAATCGAAGCGATGGCCTTCGTAACGCAGGCCGTGGAACGGCTGCTCGCCGATCAGTCGAGCCATGCCGTCGGTCAATTGCACCTCGTTGCCGGCGCCACGCTCCATCAGTGCCAGATACTTGATGACTTCCGGCATCAGGATGTAGCGGCCGATGATCGACAGGTTGGACGGCGCGTCCTTCGGGGCGGGCTTTTCGACCAGGCCGGTCACCTCGACCAGCCGGCCGTCATCCTTGCCGATCTTCAGGATGCCGTAGCGGTTGGTCTGCTCGCGCGGCACTTCGGTGACCGCGACGACGTTGCCGCCGGTTTCGTAATACGCCTCGGCGAGTTGCTGCAGGCAGGGCTTGTCGGCCAGCACCAGATCGTCCGGCAGCAGGATCGCGAACGGATCGTCGCCGATGAATGCCCGGGCGCACCAGATGGCGTGGCCGAGGCCCAGCGGCACCTGCTGGCGCACCGTGGTGATCGACCCCGGTTCGCTCTGGGTGCCGACTCAGCGAGGCCAGCGCCTCGGTCTTGTCGCGTTCGCGCAGGGTGGCTTCCAGTTCGTAAGGCGATGTCGAAATGTTCCACCAGCGCGGTCTTGCCGCGGCCGGTGACCATGCAGAATTGCTCGATGCCGGCGGCGCGCGCTTCTTCGACCGCGTATTGGATCAGCGGCTTGTCGACGACGGGCAGCATCTCCTTGGCGGTCGCCTTGGTGGCGGGCAGGAAGCGGGTGCCCAGGCCGGCGACGGGAAGGACGGCTTTGCGCAGTTTCTTGATCACGCATCGACTCCGATTTGAAATTCCCGTAAGCATCACGCGGGGCAGGCGGAAATATGGCGGAGGTGAAAAACCCTACGGCACACACGGCCGCGACAGCAACACGAAGCGGCGACGCTAAATATAGGCGACGGTTGCCTTACCCAAGCAGAATGTCGCGCGCCTGATTGATCCGAGCGGCCAGCCAGTCCGACCCGCCGGCGTCGGGATGAGCGCCGCGCATCAGGCGGCGATGCGCCGCCGTGATCTCGGCTTCGGAGGCGCCCGGCTGCAAGCCCAGCACCTCGTACGCTTCCTGCACGGGTCATCGCGCCGGAGCGCGAGCGGCGGCTGCAGCGTGCCGGGCCTGACCGCCACCGATCCGCCGGCCTCGCGCAGCCTGCCATTTCTGATACAGCAGCGGCCCGAACAACGTCAGCGCGCCCAGCGCGATGCCGCCCTTGCCGGTCAGGATCAGCAGCAGCGCCAGACTGAGGCCGCCCAGCGCGGCGATCCAGGCGAACAGCGACTTGATGGAGGTGACCGACGCCCGCTCGAACGCCCGCAGCTCCGCCCAGCAGCAGGAACAGGACCACGCCGCCGAGCAGCAGCCACAGCATGTTTATCGTCGCGAGTGGGAAGGCATCGGTTCCGGATCACCGTCATGGCCGCGACAAGCACGGTCAGCCGCCACTCACGCGCCAGGCACGGATGGGCGGAGAAGGCCGGCCATGGCCGAGTGAATTGGCAGTCCGGCAGGATGGCGTCGTCGAACCACGTCCTACCCAGCCGGCCACGTGTTCCTGCGCCTCCACCACCGCCAGAGCGCTCAGGTTGACGATGCCGCGCGCGGTCACGCTGGGCACGACGACATGGATCGGCTTGGACATGCCCAGCAGGATCGGCCCGACCGGCAGCCCGTCGGCGGCGGCCTTCAGCACGTTGAAAGAGATATTGGCCGCGTCCAGAGTCGGCATGATCAGCAGGTTGGCGGTGCCGCGTCAGCCGGCTGTCGGGCACCGCCTTGTCGCGGATCGCCTGCACCAGAGCGGCGTCGGCATGCATCTCGCCGTCGATTTCCAGCCCCGGCGCTCGCGCTCGGATCATCGCCAGCGCCTGCCGCATCTTGCGGGCGGACTGGCTGTCGCTGGCGCCGAAACTGGAGTGCGACACCAGCGCCGCCTTGGGCGTCAGGCCGAAGCCGCGCACCGCCTCGGCCGCCAGCAGGGTCATTTCGGTGATCTGTTCGGCGGTCGGGTCGACCACCATGAAGGTGTCGCAAATGAACAGCACGCCGCTGGGGATGATCAGGCAGGACAGCGCATAAACCCGGTTGACGTCCGGCCGGCGCGGGATGATCGGCAGGATGTACTGGATCTGCCGCCACCACGCCCCGGTGCCGCCGCAGATCGCCGCGTCCGCCTGCCCGTCATGCAGCAGCATCGCCGCCGCCACCGACGGCCGGGTCGCCGACGCGGCGCGCGGCTGGCTCGGGCGGGGTGCCGCGGCGCCCGGCCAGGCGCTGATATTCCGGGATCAGCTGGTCGAACACATCCCGGTCGGCGGCCGGATCGAGGATCTGGACCGTCTGCGCCGAGATCCATCCGCAGGCCCATCTCCTTCACCTTGGCCGCGATCACATCGCGCCGGCCCAGCAGGATCGGCTGGGCGATGCCATCGTCCACCAGGGTCTGGGCGGCGCGCAGGATGCGTTCGTCCTCGCCTTCCGCGAACACGACCCGCTTGGGATCGCGCGACGGCCGCCTCGAACACCGGGCGCATCAGGTAGCCGGAGCGGAACACGAACCGCTCCAGATCGCGCTGATAGGCCTGGAAATCGGTGATCGGCCGGCGCGCGACCCCGGTCTCGATCGCCGCGCGGGCGACGGCGGGGGCGATCTCCAGGATCAGCCGCGGATCGAACGGCCGTCGGGATGATATAGTCCGGCCCGAACACCGGCGCCGCGCCGCCGTAGGCCGCGGCGACGACCTCGCTGGCCTCGACGCGGGCAAGCTTGGCGATGGCTTCGACGGCGGCGATCTTCATCGCCTCGTTGATCGTGGTGGCCCCGACATCCAGCGCGCCACGGAAAATGCGGCACGCGGCCGAGCGGGGGGGAACGCGCGGGCGACCCACGGGCTGCCGTCCTTGCGGTCGATGCGGAACACGTAGAGTATTGTGCACACTGAGCTTCGTCGCCGCAACCGGGTCAATGCCGTAGCGATCCCGGAGATGAGCGAGTAGCCGCTCAGGAACTGGCTCGTGGTGCGTTCGCCGGCGCCCCGAGACCCTCAAGATCCCGTCAGCGCTTCGGTGTAGCGCTGCCCAGTCTCCTCGGCGTGGCGCCGGACAACCTTCTTGAAGCTGGCGTCCTTCGTCATGGACAAGCCTCCCCTTGACACCCTCGTCCCCCAGCAACGCGGTGTTGGAAGATGGCCTGTGACATTGACGAATTTTTCCGAGGCTGGTGGTATCAAAACCGGTAGTACGGTTCGGGTTTCGGGTTTGGGTGTCGGCAGGGTCTCTGACATCCGACTGGAGGGCACCAAGGTCCGGGTGGGTTTCACGGTCCGCGACGATATCGACCTGGGCGACCGCACCGAAGCGGCGATCAAGACGGAGACAATACTGGGCAGCAAGATGCTGGAGCTGACCTCGCGGGCGAGGGGAAGCTGAGGCACCATTCCGCTGGAACGCACCACCTCGCCGTATGACCTTCCCGACGCGCTTGGCGATCTGACCACCACCATCAGTGGCCTGGATACCGCCCAACTCTCTTCGGCGCTCACGACATTGGCTAACACCTTCAAGGAAACACCGCCGGATCTCAAACCCGCACTGCAAGGCGTGGCGCGGTTCTCGGAGACCCTCAACAACCGCGATGCGCAGCTGCGGAGCCTGTTGGGGAACGCGAACAAGGTCTCGGCGGTACTGGGCCATGGCAGCCAACAGATCGCCGGCCGGTGGCGAACTTCAACGCGCTGCTGGCAGCGCTGCTGGAGGAACGCGCTTCGATCGACGCGTTGATGAACAATCTCACCGCGGTTTCGCACCAGATTTCGGGGTTGGTCGATGACAACCGGACCCAACTCAAGCCGGCCCTGGACAAGCTCAACGGGGTGCTCGAGATCCTCGACAATCACAAACAAGATCTGCAGAGCACTTTCAACAAATTCAGACGATATGCAATGTCATTCGGCGAATGCCTGGGTTCTGGGCCATTTTTCAAGGCCTACGTCGCCAACTTGATTCCTGGCCAGATCGGTGGCCCGGTTCTCGATGCCGATATGTATGACCGGTTCTTGGACCCCAACCAAAAGTTGCCGTCGGAGTCGGTGGACCCACCAACCGGGTCGCCACCGGTCCCGCCGGAGAACGCACCGGTCCCGCTGTGGTCGCAGCCTCCCTCGCCCCCGCCCTCGACGCCACCGGTGCCGACCATTCCTCCGCCGTCGCCCCACGATTTCGACGGGCCGTGAACATGAGCCGTAACGCCCTTCGAAGACTGACCGCCATCAGCCTGGTGGCGACGCTGGCCGTGGCTTCGTTTCTGGTCGTCACGAAGCTCTGGAAAGATGTTGAAAAGAACACCTATTCGGCATATTTCGTGGAAGCCAACGGTCTGTTCGCCGGCGACGAGGTCAGGATCCTCGGCGTCGCCGTCGGTGTGGTGGACAAGGTCGAGCCGCAGCCCGCCGGCTCCAAGGTGACTTTCTCCGTGGACAAGCAGTATCCAATCCCGGCCGATGCCCGCGCGGCAATCCTGTCGCCGTCGCTGGTGACTTCTCGGGCGATCCAACTTGTCCCGGCGTACTCCAGCGGACCCAAATTGAGCCCGGGCGCATCGATTCCGCTGAACCGCACCGCGGTGCCTGTCGAGTGGGACGACTTCCGCAACAGCTCGAAAAGCTGACCGATGCGCTGCAGCCCACCTCTCCGGGCGGCGTGAACTCGGTCGGCGAATTTATCGACTCGGCCGCGGAGAACCTGCGTGGTCGGGGAGACACTGCTCGCGACACCGTAATCAAGCTTTCCCAGGCGATTTCAGCGCTCGGTGATCACGCCAACGACATCTTCAGCACGGTGCGCAATCTGCAGCTGCTGGTGTCGGCGTTGTACTCCAGCAGCGATCTGCTGGCCGCGTTCAACCAGAACCTGGCCAGCGTGACGACGATACTGTCGAACACGCCCAACGAAATCGCCAATGCGGTGCAGGGCCTGGATCGGGCGCTGACGGACGTGCGCCAGTTCCTCGCCGAGAACCGGGAGGCAATGGGTGTCACCGTCGACCGGCTGAGTTCGGTCACGACCGCGCTCAACGACAGCCGCGCTGACATCAAACAGGTCCTGCACATCGCCCCGAACGTATTCCAGAACTTCCTGAATATCTACCAGCCGGCGCAGAGTGCGATGACCGGCATCATAGCGTTGAACAACTTCGCCGACATCCCGCAGTTCATCTGCAGCGCAATCGAATCCGCCTCTCGGGCACGCTTGGCGAGAGTGTCGAAGCTGTGCCTGCAATACCTCAATCCGATCATCAAAAATCGTATCTACAGCTACATCCCGGCAGGCATCAACCCGTTCGTCGGGACGCAGGCCAGGCCGAACGAGATCACCTACAGCGAAGACCGGCTCCGGCCTGGCTACACGCCCCCGCCTGACGCGAACACGCCCCCGCTGCCGGGCCCCCCGCCGCAGGCGCCGCCGCCCGTCGATGGGTAGCCCCGGCGCTTCCGGGGCAGGCCGGGCTTGCCGATCAGCCGGCACCCGCCGAGGGGCAGCAGCCGCCGCCGCAGCCGGGCACGATCAGCTCGATCGAAGTACTGCAGAATCTGATGCTTCCGACGGGCCCCTCGTGAGACGCGCGATAGCGGGGCGCTCTGCGTGGCGTGCATTGCCGTGCTTCCGGCGTGTGGATGGCGCGGCCTGAATTCGTTCACCTTGCCCGGCACCGCCGGCGGGGGGCCGGGTTCCTACACGATCCAAGCGCAAATGCCCGACGTGGTGACCATTCAGCAGAACACCCGTGTTCGGGTTGACGACGTCAACGTCGGCAATGTCACCAGGATCGAAATCCAAGACTGGCACGCGCTGGTCACCATGCGCATCAACGGCGATGTCCACCTGCCGGCCAATTCGACCGCCAAGCTCGGACAGACCAGCCTGCTCGGGTCGATGCACATCGAACTCGCGCCGCCCAAGGATGAGCCGCCGGTTGGCGAACTCAAAAACGGGTCGGTCATCCCGTTGTCGCGAGCGAGCTTGTATCCGACCACTGAGCAGACGCTGGCCTCGGTGTCAATCCTGCTCAACGGCGGCGGAATTGGGCAGTTGCAGGAAATCAACCAGGCGATCGCCAAGGCATTCGGCGGCCGCGAAAACGACATGCGCAGTCTGCTGCGCCAACTGGACGAGTTCATCGCGGCACAACGACCAGACTGACGACATCATTGCGGCCGCTGAGAATCTCAATGGCCTGGCCGGCCAGGTGGCTGACAAGGACGCGGTGGTCGACAAGGCGTTGACGACCGTGCCCAAGGCGCTGGCGGTATTGGCGAAGAGCGCACCAAGATCGCCGACGCGATCGATCAACTCGGCAAGTTCAGCGCGATCGCGGCCGACACGATTCACCAGAGCAGGGAATCTCTGGTGAACAACCTGCGCAATATCGCGCCGGTGCTGCGGTCCCTCGCCGACGCCGGGCCGTCGCTCACCAAGGGTCTGGACGGCTTGGTGGCTTATCCTTGGCCGGCCTCGACCGCGAGGAACTGGTTCCGCGGCGACTACGCCAACCTCACCCTGGTCGTCGATTTGACGTTGAGCCGCATCGACCAAGGGCTGTTCACCGGCTCACGGTGGGAAGGTAACCTCACCCAGCTCGAACGGCTGTGGGGACGCACCATCGGCATGCAGCCGAGCCCGGCCACGGCAGGCAACCCACTGACCTATCCCTACCACGATCGGGGGATACTGAATGCTGCGCCTGAACCGCAGGACGTGGATCCAGCTGGCAGTTTTGACCCTGGTGACCGTAGTTTCCTGTGGCGCAATGGCGTTCAACTTTATGAAGCTTCCCCAAACCTTGTTCGGGGTCGGCGAGTACAACGTCACGGTCGATCTGCCGCAGTCAGGCGGGCTCTACCAGACCTCGGTCGTTACCTATCGCGGCACCGACGTGGGTCAGGTCAAGTCGGTCGACGTCACCGCCACCGGCGTGCGTGCGTTGCTCGCGCTGAGATCCGGCGTCAAGGTGCCCTCCGGTGTCCAGGCGTCGGTGCACAGCCGCTCGGCGATCGGCGAGCAATATATCGAACTGACTCCGCTGCCCGGAAAGACGGAGAACAGTCGCGGCCGCTACGTGCCGGCGACATCATTCCCGCCGGCCATGTCGATGTGCCCGTCGACATCGGACACCTGCTCGACATGACCAACCGTGCGCTGCAGGCGATTCCGCGTGACAACTTGCATACGGTGATCGACGAGACAACCGCGCGGTCGGGGGCCTTGGTCCCGAACTATCTCGTATCGTCGACGGGTCGACTGCATTGGCCATTAGGGGAGGCCAGACCGTCGACCCGCTCGCCGCCCTGATCGATCAGTCGCCTGCGGTGCTGAACTCGCAAGTCCAGACGTCGGATTCGATTGCCACCTGGGCTAATCGAACGGCGGCCATCATGGCGCAATTCAAGGCGCAGGATGCTGCGGTGCGAGACCTGCTGACGGAGGGAGCTTCCGGCATCGAGAAGGTCGCGCGCTGCTCGACCGGGTTTCGCCTACGCTGCCGGTTCTGTTCGCCAATCTGGTGAGCCTCGGCGACATCGCCGTCGTCTACCGTCACGACATCGAACAACTCCTAGTGCTCTTGCCGCAAGGCATCGCGGGCATGGCGGCGATCGTGGTGCCGAGCTCTAACACCAAACAGGAGTACCGGGGCGCCCAGTTGGATTTCAACCTGAACATCAATCTGCCGCCGCCCTGCACGACCGGGTATCTGCCGCCGACTCAGCGCCGCTCACCTGCCAGCGTCGACGCTCCAGACCGCCCGGCGGCAGAGCTGTATTGCCGGGTGCCGCAAGATTCGGACTTCAATGTCCGTGGCGTGCGCAATATTCCGTGCGAGGCCAAGCCGTGGAAGCGTGCCCCCACCGTCGAGATATGTGAAAGCGACGAGGAGTACGTGCCGCTCAACGAGGGCTACAACTGGAAGGGCGACCCTAACGCCACCACACGGGTCAGGGCGTACCGCAGTATCCGCCGGGACAGGATCCGCGACTACCACCGCCACGGGGCACCGCGCCGCCCCCGCCGCAGGCACCGCTCGCCGTTGCCACCTATGACCCGGCCAACGGTGACTACGTAGGCCCCGACGGACGCCGCTACACCGAGGCCGACTTGGCCCACCCGCGTGCCAAAAACTGGCAGTCGCTGCTGGTGCCGACGCCGTAGGAATGTGAAGGAGAAACATGGCCGACGAGCCCGATACCCCTGAGACCGATGAAAAGGTCAGCTGAGTCAACGGCAGCCGACATCGAAGACCCAGACCAGCCAAACGAGGCCACTGAGGACGACGTCGAGCAGGTCGCCGACATTGACGAGGTCGCTGACGTCGACGAAACCGACGAGGACGCAAACCAATCCGAAGGTCGGCTCGCCCGCTGGCGGCAGCGGGCCGGCAGTCGACGGCTTTCGCGCGTCGGAACGGCCCTGGTTGCCAGCGCCGTCATCGTGGCCACTTTGGCGGGATTGGCGGGCTGGCTCGGCTACCGGGCCTACCAAAAGCACGAGGCTCAGGTCCAGCGAGATCTGTTCGTTCAGATCGCTCGGCAGGGTGCAGTGAACCTCACCACGATCAACTACACGCAGGTCGATGCCGACGTGCAGCGGATCATCGATTTATCCACCGGTGCTTTCCGCGACGACTTCCTGCAACGGTCTAAGCCGTTCATCGAGGTCGTCAAGGCGGCGCAGTCGAAATCCGAAGGCACAGTCACCGATGCCGGGCTGGAATCTCAGCGGGGCGATTCGGCTCAGGTGCTGGTGGCGATCGCGGTGAAGTCACGGACCGCCGGCGGCGAGGAGGCACCGCGGGAATGGCGGATGCGAATTGAGGTTCAATCGGTCGGTGACGACGCCAAGGTGTCCAACGTGGTGTTCGTGCCATGACCACACTCAGCGAAGAAACCGAGAGCACCGTGAACGCAGACGTAGCAGATTCGGCTGAGGCACCGCCACCGGAATCCGAGGCCAAAGATACGGCGACGCAAGAAGAATCGAAAGCCGCCGAGGTCGACGAGGCGTCCGACGACGAGCCCGAAACCCGGAGGCGCCCGATCGCATGGTCGCGAGTACTCGCCTATGGCGTGTTGCCGGCGCTCGCGTTGGTGCTGGCGTTGGCGGCGGGCTACTTCAGGTGGGTGATTGCGTCGGCCGATGAGCTTGCCTTAGCCCGCACCGAATCGGTACGGGTGGCCAGCGAAGACGCCGCTGCCCTGCTGTCCTACAAGGCGGATTCGGCAGACAAGGACCTTAATAATGCGGCGCGTGATCGGCTGACCGGCGATTTCAAGGATGCCTACATCAATCTGATCCGCCAAGTGGTTATCCCGGGCGCAAAAGAAAAGCACATCTCGGCGGTAGCCAAAGTAAATGCGGCAGCATCGGTTTCGGCAAGCGCCAACCATGCCGTGGTCCTGTTATATGTCGACCAGACGGTGACCATCGGTGACGGCGCTCCTACCGATACCCAGCCCGTTGTTCGGGTGGCTTTGGACAAGGTCAATGGCCGATGGCTGGTTTCGCATTTCGACCCGGTGTGATTGCAGGAGGGCGACATGATCGCGCGGATACGCAGTTGGCTTCGGCTTAGCGCCCGCGTGCTGCCCGTTGCCGTAATTCTCTGGGCGACAGGCGCGTTGGCGGCCCCGCACGCACATGCCGACAATAAGCGGCTCAACAGCGCTGTCGTCTCCGCCGTCTACACCTTCCAGCACCAGGCGGGCTGCACGAATGACGTCATCAGGGACAACGCGCTGACGCTGGCCGCCCAATGGCACGCAGACGACATGATCAACAACCGAAACATCAATGACGACACTGGATCCGACGGTACGAGCCCGCAGGACCGCGCCAACGCTGCCGGCTTTCACGGCAAGGCCGCCGAGACGGTGGCGATCAACCCGGCGATCGCATCAGCAGTTTCGAACTGGTCAACCAGTGGTACGCCAACCCCGACGATATGGCGATCATCCGCGACTGCGCCAACACCAACATCGGGGTGTGGTCGGACAACAGCCCGGATCGCACCGTTGTCGTCGCCGTTTACGGACAGCCCGCCCCCGCACGGCGGTAGCCCGGTCAGTCGTAGACCGGCGTCCACAGCGTGTCGGCGACCGCTTGCGCGACATCGTCATGACTCGTGGTGGCTACCCCGTCTTGGGCGGCGGCGTGATAGACGGCCTCGGCGACCGCCGTCGAGATGACGCGCAGGTTCTGCACATCCGGCAACAGTGAATCTCCGGTTTCTGTCGGGCTTGCATGCTGGACAATGGCTTTCGCCGCCGCCTGCAACATGCCCGGGGTGACTACCTTGGCTCGGGCGACGATGGTACCCAGTCCGATGCCCGGGAAAGCCAGCGCGTTGTTGGCCTGGCCGATGGTGTAGGTGGTCCCGTCGTAGGCGACGGGGGCGACCGGGGTGCCGGTAGTGATCAGCGCCTTGCCGTGCGACCACGCCAGCACGTCGGTCGGCATGGCTTCCATGCGTGAGGTCGGGTTGGACAACGGGAAGATCATCGGCCGTTCGCAGGATGCGGCCATCGCTTCGATGACTTCTTGGGTGAACGCGCCGAATACGGCGGAGGACCCCAACAGAATGGTGGGCGACGCAAGCTTGATCGCGTCTACCAACCAAACCCGTTCTCCGGCCGCCACACCGAGTCGGTCACGGTTTTTCGCGTACGGCACCTGGAACTCGCGCAAGTCGTCCATGTCGTCGAACAACAAGCCTTGCTTGTCGATCGGCCAGATCTGGGATGTGGCTTGCTCGACGGTGGCGCCGGCGGCGACCATCGCGTCACGGATTTGGTCGGCGACGCCGATCCCGGCGGTCCCGGCTCCGAAGACGATCGTTTTCTGGTCGCGCAGCGCGACACCGGTGACACGACATCCGCCGTAAACGGCGGCCACCACCACCGCGCCGGTGCCCTGGATGTCGTCGTTGAAGATGCAGTAATCGTCGCCGTAGGTCTGCAGGATCGCGCGCGCGTTGACCGGCCCGAAGTCCTCGAAATGCAGGATCGCATGCGGAAACAGCCGGTGGGCGGTTTCGATGTAGCGGCCGATGAAGGCGTCGTAATCCTCGCCGCGGCGCCGGGCATGGCGGTTGCCCAAGTAAAACGGGTCCTGCAGCAGCTGTTCGTTATCGGTGCCGACATCGAGTGATACAGCGATGCAACGACGAGGATCGATGCCGCCGCCGGCGGTGTAGAGCGCCAGCTTGCCGACCGCGATCTGGATGCCACCCACACCCCAGTCACCGATACCCAGGATGGCTTCGGCGTCGGTGCACACGATCAGGTCGACGTCGTCGGCTCCCAGCCCGAACGTTTCAAAGGCGTTGTCGATGTCGTCGGGTTCATCGATGCTCAGGAATAGCCCGCGCTGCCCGCGATATTCATCGGAGAACCGTTGGATGGCCTCCCCGACGGTGGGCGTATAGACCACCGGCATCAGCTCGGGGAGATGGTCTTCCAGCACCTTGTAATACAACAGCTCTGCCGGTAGTGCAGCTGCTCGAGAAGCAGATTACGGCCCAGATCGGTTGCCAAGCTTTGCAATTGACGCCACACCCGGTCGGCTTGTTGCTCGAGGGTCAGAACGGCCGACGGCAGCCGACCGGTCAACCCCAGCCGCCGGCGCTGGTCGTGCGTGAAGCCGACGCCGCGATTGAGGCTCGGCGAGGACATCGCGAGGGGGATCCGGGGTGTGTGGGCGTCGCTCATCACACCCTCCGTCCGATGACTGGGCGCATGACGTCACGGTGCGCTGAGCAGGTGAACGCAGTCTGAATAGCACTTGAAGGACAGCCTCGCCCGCTTTAGCCGCGGGGCGAGGCGGGATGAGCAGCGGCGGCATCCGCCGGCGGCATGTGCCATTTGACAAACCGCGGCAACACGAATCTGCTTAGTGACGCTCGCAGGACACGCGGTGGCCCTAGGCCGGCCGGCCGACGTTCTAACCCGCGCGTGGTGCTACTGCTGACCGGCGCTCAGTGACCGAACATGTGCTGGCCGGCATCGGCATCGAGGGGCCGGTATTCGCCGCACGCCGCGCTCGTGTGCTTGTGCGCCGTTGCGTAACGATCGCCAGCGGTTGCGCATCAGGTGCTGCGCATAGACCTTGTCGCGCTGTGCATGGGAGAACGCCCAATCCAGGTTGATGGGCAATCCTGCCCAAGCGATCTGTTCTGCCGTCGATTCCTGGTCACCCAGGTGATCTTCAGTTGCCACGTGTGCACACCTCCATCGAGTACGCACCAGTTGTTGAGCACATGGTGCGACAGGGATGTTTCGGCCGCGGGCGGCCCACGTTTCCGCCGTATTACGGGTTCCGAAGGGTAGGAGGCAGGATTCAGTAGACGTCGCGGTGGTAGCGCTTGTCGGCGCTCAGCGACTGGACGTAGGCCCTCGCCGCGTCTGGATCGAGGTGGCCGTGCTCGGCGGCGATTTCGCAGAGCGCGTGATCGACGTCTTTGGCCATCGGGTCGGCGGTGCCGCAGACGTAAAGTTGTGCGCCGTCCTGCAGCCAGCCCACAGCTCGGCCCCGCGCTTGCGCATCAGGTGCTGGACGTAGACCTTCTCCCGCTGGTCCCGGGAGAACGCCAGGTCCAGCTCGGTGAGGAACCCGTCGGCATGCATCTTCTCGATCTCGTCGCGGTAGTAGAAGTCGGTCGCGGCGTGCTGCTCGCCGAAGAACAGCCAATTGGGCCCGGTGTGGCCGAGCGCGCGGCGTTCCTGCAGGAAACCGCGGAAGGGTGCGATGCCGGTGCCGGGGCCGATCATGATCATCGGCGTGTCTGACAGCTCGGAGGCCGGAAATTGCTCGATGGCTGCAGATAGACGGCGACTCGATCGCCGGGGGAGCGGTCGGCAAGGTAGGTAGAACACACCCCGCGGCGTGGGATGCCCTGGTAGTTGTAGCGCACCGGCGAGACCGTCAGGTGAGCTTCCCCCGGGCATTCTTTGGGGCTCGACGAGATCGAGTACAGCCGCGGCTGAAGGCGTTTGAGAACCCTCAGCCACTCGTGGGCCGATGCGGAGACCGGCAGCTGTGCCAGCAGGTCGATGGACTGGCGTCCCCATGTCCAATTGCTCAGGTCGGCTTTGTTTTCCGGCTTCAGCAGCTCTGCGAGTTTCGGGTCGCCGGTGCGCTCCTGCACGAAGCGCACCAGGTCCCGGCTGAGGTGGGCGATCTCGATTCGCTCGGTGAGCGCGGAGCGCAAGGACATCAGACCATGCTCGCCGACCTCGACCGGGGTCTGCGCGTCCAGTCCGGTGACGGACAGCCATTCGTCGACCAGCCGGTCGCTGTTGCGCGGCCACACCCCGAGCGCGTCACCGGCCTCGTAACTCACGGTTTCTTCCGGAAGGCTGAAAACCAAATGCCGCACGTCTTTTGTCGATTTCGGCTGACTCAGCACGGTGTTGCGGACCATGCCGGTGATCAGCGGATGCTTTTTGCTGTAGGTGCTGGTTGCGGGCCGGCTTCCGCGGGACGGCGCCGCGACGCGGTGGGGCCGGTGCCGGTCCGCCATCCCGGCTGACCGACGTGGGGGTCTGGGTCAGCGCTTCAATGACGTCACCCAGCCACTTCGCCGCGGCGTCGTCGTAGTCGGGTTCGCAGTCGACGCGGTCGATGATGCGCGTCGCGCCCAGCTCTGCGAGGCGCTCGTCGAGTTTGCGTCCATGGCCGCAGAAATCGTCGTAATTGGAGTCGCCCAGCGCGAGAACGGCGTAGCGCACGTCGGCCAGATGCGGCGCGTCGTGGGCGGATAGCGCCCGCCAGAGGCCGGCGCCGTTGTCCGGTGGCTCGCCGTCACCGGTGGTGCTGGTGATGACCGAGCAGTTGCCGGGTTGTCGCCAGCTCCGCCATCGGGAAGTCGTCCATGCCGTGCAACGCGACCGGCAGCCCGGCCTCGCTGAATTGGGCGGCGACATCGGCGGCGAGCTCTTCGGCGTTGCCGGTTTGCGAGGCCCACAACACCGCGATCGGGGCCCGCTCGGATGCCGGTTTGGCGTCGGGGATCTGGATCGCCGGTTCGTGCACGGCCGGCGCCGGCGTGGGTGGGGCGTCTCGGTACGCGCGAACAGCCCCGCGAGCAGACCGTCCACCCACAGCCGGGTGCTGGCGTCGAACGGTGCGCTCTGCGGCACCGTAGGCACCCCGCCGCTGCGGCGGCCGGCTTCCGAACGCAACCCCGTCATCAGCCCCGCAAGGTAGGAGCGACCCAGCGGACCGAACTGCGGTGCCGGTTCGTTTGCCACTCCGACGATTTCGGCGAAGGCGTTGACCCGGGCACGCTGATCCGTACTCCGCTCGCCACGCCCGTCGCGTTGCGGCGTGGCCGCCGTTGACGGTTCGGTGACCGAATCCGGTTTGGCGACGGATACTTTCGTCAGCATCACCGCGCACAACTTGAATTCGGGTTGCATGTGAAATCGGGTCGACGGCGTCGTTGGTGACGGCGTTGATGCACAGGTATTCGCCGAACACGTCGTTCCAGTGCAACGGCGCGAAGCAGTTGCCGGGCCGCACCCGGTCGGTGACGACCGCGGGCAACACGGCCCGGCCGCGCCGCGAGGCGATCTCGACCGGATCGTCGTCGCGATGATCCGAGCGCGCGCGGCGTCTTCAGGATGGATCTCGACGAACGGTCCGGGGTTGAGCTTGTTGAGCATGGCGACCTTGCCGGTCTTGGTCATCGTGTGCCATTGATGCTGCAGCCGCCCGGTATTGAGCACGAACGGGAAGTCGTCGTCGGGCATTTCCTCGGGCGACAGGTGCGGACGGGCGAAGAACATCGCGCTACCGATTGGGCGTCGGGAAGACCAACCGCGGCACGCTGCCGTCCGTCGCGGACCAACCGCGTCTGGCTGACGCCGTCGTTGATATAGCGGATCGGGTTGCGGTCGCGGTGCTGTCCGGGCGGGCACGGCCATTGCAGCGGTGTCTCCCGCAGCCGCGTCGTAGCTGGCGCCGCGCAGGTCGTAGCCCGTCTTGGGATTCGAGAACCGCGTGATCTCGGCGAAGACGTCCTCGGCGGAGTCGATAGTTGAACGCATCGGCGAAACCCATCTCGCAGGCGACCCGGGCGATGATCTGCCAGTCCGGCAGCGCCTCGCCGGGCGGCTCGATCGCCTGCTGCATCAGCGTCATGTTGCGCTCGGAGTTGATCATCACGCCTTCGGCCTCGGCCCACAGCGCGCCGGGCAGCACGACATCGGCGTAGCGTTGGTCTCGGTGTCGAGGAAGGCGTCCTGGGTGATCACCAGCTCGGCCGCCTCCAGGCCGGCGATCACGGTCTTGCGATTCGCCACGCAGGCAACGGGATTGGTGCAGATGATCCAGCACGCCTTGATCTCGCCGTCGGCCATGCGGGAGAACATGTCGACGGTGCCGTTGCCGACCTCGGTCGCGCAAGCGACCCGCGGGGAATGCCCCACAGGTCTTCGACAAAAGCGCGGTCGTCCGCTGACGGCACCGAGCGCTGGCCCGGCAGACCCGGACCCATGTAGCCCATTTCGCGCCCGCCCATCGCGTTGGGCTGTCCGGTCAGCGAGAACGGCCCGCTGCCCGGGCGGCAGATCGCGCCGGTGGCCAGGTGCAGGTTGCAGATGGCGTTGGTGTTCCAGGTGCCGTGCGTGCTCTGGTTGAGCCCCATGGTCCAGCAGCTCATCCAGTTCGCGGCGTCGCCGATCCATTGCGCGGCCGCGGGCGGATGTCGGCTTCTGCGGGATGCCGGTGATCTCCGCTGACCTTGTCGGGGGTGAATAGTCTCGAGGAAAGCCGGCATCGCGTCCCAGCCGTCGGTGAATTCGGCGATGAATCCGGTGTCGATGTCGACCGTTCTCGATGCAGCAGATGCAGCAGGCCGTTGAGCAGCGCGAGATCGGTGCCGGGCTTGATCTGCAGGAACAGGTCGGCCTTCTCGGCGGTCGCGGTGCGGCGCGGGTCGACCACGATCAGCTTCGCGCCCGCCTTCACGCGATCCATCATGCGCAGGAACAGGATCGGATGACAGTCGGCCATGTTCGCGCCGATGACGAAAAACAGGTCGGCCTGTGTCGAAGTCCTGATAGGAACCCGGCGGTCCGTCGGCGCCCAGCGACAGCTTGTAGCCGCTCCCGCGCTCGCCATGCACAGCCGCGAGTTCGACTCGATATGGTTGGTGCCGACGAACCCCTTGGCGAGCTTGTTGGCCAGGTACTGCGCCTCGATCGACATCTGGCCGGACACGTAGAGCGCCAAGGCGTCCGGGCCGTGCTCGTCGATGATGGCCGCGCAACCGCTTGCGCGGCCTCGGCGACGCGTCGTCGACTGGCGATCGGCTCGACGGGACGTCGCCGCGCTCGGGCCGCAGATAGCGCCGAATCCAACCTGCCGCGGCGCGGCCAGCATGTCGGCGTGGGTGGCGCCCTTGGTGCACAGTCGGCCGAAGTTGGCCGGGTGGCTTTTGTTTCCAACAGATTTCGTGACGTGACGGCGGTCGCTATTCGGATCCGTTGTGACCTGCAGCACCATGCCACAGCCCACGCCGCAGTAGGCGCACAAGCTGTTCACGGTGCCTCGACCGTGTTCCGCAGCCACGCCTACGTCCTCCTTTCGAGAGCGCAAGGGTCTATCCGCTAAATAGTGCGACAAGGATGTTTCGGCGCCGGGCGTCCGATGTTTCCGCCGTTTTACGGCTTGATCTCACCGGCTCCGAACGCATTTGTGAGGTTGTCTGGAAAACCCGCGACCGCGCAGGTAACCGCAGGTCAGCGTCGATCTGCGACATTGCCCAGATTACCCGCGGAGCGCGTCGAATTACCCCTCAGAACAGGGGTTCCGACGAAACAAAGGGGACATTCACAGTTTTCGTTAAGCTCACAATGTGCGTCGTCAGTTTGTGATTTTTCTGATTTTGTTGGCCTCGGCTTGCGGCGGAAAGCCAACGACACCGCCGGCGTCGCGGGCGGATACCTGCAAGGAGTCCGATGGACCCAGCGCCGACACGGTGCGACAGGCGATCTCGTCGGTTCCCGTCGAGGTTGCGGGCTCGAGCTGGGTTGAGATCGGCCGCGGACATACCAAGAATTGCCGGTTGTACTGGGTGCAGATCATCCCGACCATCGCCAGCGAATCGACTCCTCAGCAGCTAATGTTCTTTGACCACAACAGATCGCTGGGCACACCGACGCCAAATCCCAAGCCCTACATCACCGTGCTGCCCGCCGGCGACGATGCGGTCACGATTCAGTATCAATGGCAGGTCGGCAACGAAGAACCCTGTTGCCCCAAGGGAATCGGCACCGTTAAGTTCCAGATCGGACCGGACGGCAAGTTGCAAGCGCTCGGCAAGATTCCGCACCAATAGGGTTACCGCACAATGACATCCAGCCGCGTTACCGCGCGTCCTCAGCATGTTGAGGCAGCGACTGTCCACAAGCCAATCCGGAGGCCAACATCATTCGAATGGGCAAGTGAGTGGCTAGGTCACGTCACATCTCGCATTGGGACGCAGAAGATCTGGTTGCCTGGGAAGCGGGTGGCAAGACCATCGCGCGGCGCAATCTCTTCTGGTCGGTCGTGATCGTGCATCTCGGCTACTCGATATGGGCGCTCTGGCCGGTGATGGCTTTGTTCATGCCCAGGGAGGTCTACGGGTTTTCGGCCGGCGACAAGCTCCTGCTCGGTGTGACCGCGACGCTGGTTGGGGCATGTCTGCGGCCGGCCTATGCCGTGGCGACCGCGGTCTTCGGCGGTCGCAACTTGGCGATGTTCTCCGCTCTCGTGCTGCTGGCTCCCGTTGTCGGCGCGATGGTGCTGTTGGCTCACCCGGGGCTGCCGTTGTGGCCGTACCTGGTTTGCGCCGCGGCCAGTGGGATGGGCGGTGGTAATTTCGCGGCCTCGGCCAGCAACGCCAACGCGTTCTACCCGCACCGACTCAAGGGCGCGGCACTGGGGATTGCCGGTGGGGTCGGGAATCTCGGGGTGCCGATGATGCAAATCGTCGGGCTCCTGGTCATCGCCACGGCTGGGGATCGGCAGCCGTACTGGGTGTGCGCCTTGTATCTGGTGCTGCTGACCACCGCAGGCATCGGCGCGACGTTGTTCATGAACAACGTCGTCCAACATCGCGTCGAGCCCGCACGTTTGCGTTCGATCATTGCCGCGGTGGTCTCCACTCGCGACACCTGGCTGCTCTCGCTGCTCTATCTGGGCAGTTTCGGCTCGTTCATCGGGTTCTCGTTCGCGTTCGCTCAGATCCTGCAGACCAGCTTTGTGGCCGGCGGCCAAAGCACCTTCCACGCCTCGCTGCACGCCGCCCAGCTGGCCTTCATCGGGCCACTTCTGGCCGCGCTGGCCCGCATTTACGGCGGCCGGCTGGCCGACCGGATCGGCGGCGGCCGCGTCACCCTGATGGTGTTTGTGGCGATGGTCCTTGCCGCCGCAATGCTGATCGTGGTCGGCACATTCGAGGATCCACACGCGGGTCCGGTCAGCGCGTCAGCGATGGCCGGTTACGTGGCGTGCTTCATTGCCTTGTTCATCTTGGCCGGGTTGGGCAACGGATCGGTGTACAAGATGATCCCGACAGTCTTCGGCGCGGCCAGCCGGGCCCTAAACCTGAGCGAGACCGAACGTCGTGACTGGGCCCGGCTGATTTCCGGGCTCGTCATCGGGTTCGTCGCCGGTCTGGGCACCCTCGGTGGGGTCGGCATCAACCTGGCGCTGCGCCAGTCTTACGTCAGCACCGGCACGATGACGTCGGCATTCTGGATCTTCATGGCTTTTTATCTCTTCGCGGCCGTGCTGACCTGGGTCAGGTACGTTCGTCGGCCGCTCGCGACACCGTCGGAAGAGAACGCACCCGACGCGGTCGGAGCCGGTTGAGCCAGCTGAATCACTTGGTGATGCTGGCCAGTCGCTAGCTCAGTCGGCCAGATTCTCCGGGTGCAGCATCTCGGCGTAGCGCAGTGAGTCCGGGATGCCGAAACCGTCGACCAACGTCTTGGCATGGGGGCGAAGCGCCCGGCATCGGTCGTTGATGCCCCGGGTCACCGCCTTGGCCCGCTCGGTGGACAGATACCGGTGCTCGATGAACCACGCTTTGTCGTCCTCGATCACCGACAACGCGTACAGGTCGCAGAGGATCCCCAGCAGGTCGCGGGCCTCCTCGTTGTCGCAGGCGTCGATCCCGGCGACGAAGGCTTCCAACACTATGCGGTCGATGTGTGCACCCGCGGCATGCAGCACGTGATCCTGCACCGCATTGAACGCGTCGAACGCCGACATCTCTTTGGCCTTGCCCTGCAGCCGCCGCGCGACCGACGACAGCAAGTAATTCTCCCGCTCCTCGAACATGTTCACCTGGGTGCCGCGGTTGAACAGGCTGCCCTCTTCTTCACTGTCCTGCCGTGCGTCCACGATCCGCTGCATAATCGCTTCGGCCGCAGTGCGTTTCATCACCCGGTCACCGACCGTGCTGGCGGCAAACCGCACCCAGTCGACCGGGCTCATGCCCTTGATGTCGTCGGCGTAGGCGGTCAGCAGCTCCTTGGCCACCAGCTGGGTCAGTACGTGGTTGTCGCCCTCGAAGGTGGTAAACACGTCGGTGTCGCCCCGCAGCGCGATCAGCCGGTTCTCGGCCATGTAGCCCGCGCCGCCGCATGCCTCCCGGGCCTCCTGAATGGCCCGGCTCGCGTGCCAGGTGTTGGCCGCCTTCAGGCCGGCGGCACGCGATTCCAGCTCACGCTGCTCCTCGGCATCCGCGACGTCCGAAGTCTGCAGGTCGTGACACTTCGACACCAGCTCGTTCTGCGCGAACTGGAGCGCATATGACTTGGCGATCAACGGGAACAGCCGCCGCTGGTGCACCAGGTAGTCCATGATCAGCACTTCACCGTCTTCGTCGGGTGCGCTGAATTGCCTGCGCTCCAATGCATATCGGGTGGCGATATCCAGCGCGACGCGGGCCGCGTTGCCGGCGGCACCCCCGACCGTGATCCGGCCACGGATCAGCGTGCCGATCATCGTGAAGAACCGGCGGTTGGGGTTCTCGACCGGCGAGGTGTAGGTACCGTCCGGCGCGACGTCGCCGTACTTGTTCAGCAGATTCACCCGTGGCACCCGGACCTGGTCGAACATGATGCGGCCGTTGTCGACGCCGGGCAGGCCGCCCTTGTACTGGCAGTCCGACGTCGTGACGCCGGGCAGATCGTTGCCATCTTCGTCACGGATCGGCACCAGGAGGCAGTGCACGCCGTGATTGACCGGCTCATCGTCCTCGAAGGTGATCAGCTGCGCGAAAACCGATGCGAAACGCGCGGTTTCGGCTGCCCCGCCGATGTAGTCCTTCCGCGCGGACGGGGTCTCGGAGTGGATGACGAATTCCTCGGTCTCGGCGTCGTATGTCGCGGTCGTCTCCAGCGCCTGCACGTCGCTGCCGTGACCCGTCTCGGTCATCGCGAAGCACCCGAGCATCTCGAGGTTGATGATCTTCTTCACATACGCCTCGTGGTGGCGTTCGGTGCCCAGGTTCTCGACGGCGCCGCCGAACAGACCCCACTGCACTCCGGCCTTGACCATCAAGGACAAGTCCGACATCGCCAGCATCTCGATCATCGTGACCGCCGCGCCGACGTCGCCGGTGCCACCGTGCTCCTTGCGGAATCCCTCGTCGGAGATGCCCGCGCCGGCGATGAGCGCCATCTGCTCCGCCACCTTGGCGCGGGCCAGCACCGTATTCGGCGTGTAGTGGGGGCGGAACTGTTCACGCGACAGCCATTCCCGCGTCTGGTTCTTCACGTCGCGGAAACGCCCGTCCAATGCGGTGCGCAGGTATTGGGCAGTGGTTGTCGAGTCTGGCGCCATAACCCGACGGTAACCTGCCGCTGGCGCCGCGGGAATAACCCGAGGTATTAGATAGCGTCATGTCCCAGCCCGACACCCCGTCTCCGAACCCGGCGTACGACGTCGGGCACACCCATCCCGATGTCAGCGGCGGCTGGCTGCGTGCGGCCACCTTCGGCGCCATGGACGGCCTGGTCAGCAACAGCGCCCTGATCGCCGGTGTGGCCGCCGCCGACAGTGTCCGCGCCGTAATGGTCAGCGGCATCGCCGGCCTACTAGCCGGCGCATTCTCGATGGCCCTGGGCGAGTACTCATCGGTGACCACGGCCAATGAGCAGATCGAGTCCGAGGTCTACGTCGAACGTCGCGCCCTACGCACCCGTCCGCACGCCGAGCGAGCCGAGCTCGTCGGCATGCTCGTCGACATGGGCATGAGCGAGAAAACGGCCGCGACGGCCACCGACGAAATCCACCGCGACGAGAACCGCGCCGTCGGCTTCCATCTCGTCCAGGAGATCGGCCTGGATCCGACCCAGAAGCCCTCGGCCCGGCTGGCCGCAGCCGCGTCCTTTGTGATGTTCGCTATTGGTGCGGTAATTCCGCTGATCCCTTACCTTCTCGGATACGGGTCCTTGGCAATCGGTCTGGGTTGCGGTGCCGTCGGCCTGCTGATCGCAGGAGGCTTGACCGCTCGGTACACCCGCAAACCGGTGTGGTGGGCGGCGGGCCGGCAGCTGCTGTTCGGCGCCGTTGCCGTCGCCGCCACCTACCTGCTCGGTCTGCTCGTCGCGTCACTGATGTGATGCCGGCGCCGGGCCGGTTGCTTATCGTGCCGAAATCGGTTCTGCCACAGATGTATTGACCGTGTCGACGATGAACGGCGTCACGCTGGGAGTTCCTGCTGTTCGCGATGTAGTGGCCGCTGGCGGATTTCGCGTGTCGGCGGCCGAAGCCGGTACCGGACAAACCCGGCCCACGCCGCGCCGAAGATGGCGAGCACGATCATGTCGAACATCCACCAGCCCGCATAGTGGGTCCACATCTCGACATCGCCGGCTTGGGCGTCGACCCGGTGTAGATCGACGGTTGCGGCGGAGGCCGCGAAACCCCACTGGGCCGGGATGAACCAAGAGATTTGGTCGTAGCCCCAGGTGCCCACCAGGGTGATCAGGCCGCCGGCGAACAGCAGCGAAGCCAGGATCACCGGCACGGCCAGTGGCAGAACCTCTCGCAGCGACTTGCCCAGCGTTGACACCGCCAGACCGACGATCGCCGAGACGATAGCCGTCAGTGCCAGGCTCACATACAGCTCGACGGTGGCGTTCGGCAGCAAGGCGGCGGTGTGCACGGGCCGGCCCTTGTCGGCGATCACGATGGTGAACAGGATGGCTGTCAGGAGGGCGGCGGCCACGCTGAAGAAGACGATTTTGGCGGCCAGGTAAGCGGATGTCGAAAGCCCGACAGCTTGCTCGCGGCGGAACACGCGCCGCTCGCTGACCAGGTCGCGAATGGTCAGCGCGGTGCCCAGGATCACCGCGGCGATGTTGAGCGCGGCCAGGATCTCGACGGCCTCATGCAGGTTGCGGCTCGTCGCGGCGGGTCGGTCCAGGCCCGAATCGCCGGGAATCAGCAGGGTCAGCGCTGCCAACGCGAACGGCAGCGCCACCAAAAACAGCGAGTACACCGGGTCGGCGACCAGCAGCCGGGCTTGGCGACGGGCGACCAACCATGCTTGCCGTGTCCTGGTGAGCGTTGGCTGCGGCGGCCAGGGTGCGGACACCTCGGGCGGTACCGGCGGGTGTTGTGCCTGTTGCCGGGCGCTGAACGCGCGGTGGGCACCGTCGGGATCGGCTCGTATCTGTGTGAGGACTTCGGGCCAGTCGGCGGTGCCCATCACGGACTCGATCTGCAGGGGAGCTCCGGCGAAGGCCATGCGCCCGGCAGGTGTGAGCAGCAGTACCTGGTCACACATGTTGAGGTGGGTCAGCGACGTGGTTGCCAGCACGACGACACAGCCGAGGTCGGCTTGGCGTCGCAGCACTGCCATCACGTGAGCTTCCTGCGCCGCGTCAAGTCCGGCGCTCGGCTCGTCGACCACGAGCAGTGTCGGTCTGGTGATCAGTTCGATCGCCACCGATGCGCACCGGCGCAGCTCCGGCGACAGTTTGCCGATTCGGGTCGTGCGGTGCGGCGTCAGCTCGAGCTCGTCGAGAATCTGGTCGACCACGCGGTGGCGTTGCTCCCGCGGGGTGTCGGGTGGCAGCCGCAGTTCGGCGGTGAAACTCAGGGCTCGTTCGACGGTCAGCCGTCGGTGGATGCGTTCGTCGCGCGGCACCACCCCGATGTGGGTGCCCATGGACTCGGGTTCGGCGTACACGTCGTGGCCGTCGACCGTGACCAGCCCGGTGCTGGGCGCTCTGGTGCCGGCGAGCACTGCGAGCAGCGCCGAATTGCGTGCGGCCGACTGCCCGGCGACCGCGGTCAATGTGGCCGGACGCGCCGTGAACGAGACATCCGTGAAGACTTCGTGCCCGTCGGCGTTAAGGCCCAACCGGTGTGCGTTGACGCCGAACGTGCGCGCGCCGGCCTTCAGTGGCAACCGATGGGTCGTGCTCGACTCTTCGGCGAGGGGGGCTGGACGGCTCGCGCGCAGCTTGCGTGTTGCGTCGGTCATCCGCTCGATCAGGCCGCGGCCTTTCGGGTGCTCCTCGGTCGCGATGGGCGGCTCGGCGGGTGGCGGTAGTTCCAGCGGCGGTGCTGGTGGCGGTGGTTCCGGCGGTGGTGCCTGTGGCGGTGGATATGACGGCGGCGGCGGCGCGAACGTCGCGGTGGGCGGCACCGGTGGCGCGGTCGGTGGTACTGGTGTCGCGGTCGGCGGTCGCGGCGGGACTATCCGCATTCGCTGGGTGGGTTGCTGGGTCGGAACCTGCTGAGGGGGTTGGTTCGGCGCGGCAGGCGGCGGCTGAGGAGGCGCGACGGGCGGCGGAGGCGGCGGTGGAACCGGCGGCGGCTGCAGAGGCGGTGGCATAGGGGGAGGTGCGTATTGCAGCGGACCGGGCGGCGGTCCGGGTGGGCCGGCCGGCGAGCCAAGCCGGAAAACCAGCCGTGGCCCTAGCTGGGGATCACCGAGCGCGATCGCCTGGCCGTCGCGGATGTCGATCGTCGGCACCCGAGCGCCGTCGGTGAAGATGCCGGTCCGGCTTCTATCGATGCCGACCCAGCGGCTTCCGGCAAACCGCAGCAGCAGATCGAGGGGCGGAACCGGCGGGGGCGGGAAGGCGAAGCCAAGGCGGTCCAGCGGGATGTCGCACCCGCTGCCATACCCCACGATCACGTCGCGGCCCGGGGCAAAGACGTACCTCATCGAGCCGACAAAAACCGTGAGCGGGGAGGCTGGGAACGCGGAAGCCACCGACTAAGTGTCTACCCGCGCGCGGTGGTCCACCCGCAAGGGGTGCGGGCCGGTCACAGCGTGTTGCGCCGTGGCGTGACCGAAGCATTGTCGAGAAGCCGGCGTAACACCTGGACGGCGTCGACCAGCACCTGGCGGTCGCCCGGTTCGAGCATGGCCAATTGCGGTTCGATCGCAGCGGCGCGGTCCGCCCGAACCGCGTTCAGGGTGCGTCTGCCTTGGGCCGTAATCCGGATCCGGACCGCCCGGGCGTCGCCGGGGTCGACGCTTCGGCTAACCAGGCCGGCGTCTTCGAGCCGTCGGACCTGAGTGGTCATCGTCGGCTGAGAACAATGATCGACGGCAGCCAGGTCGCCGATGCGCGCTTCTCCATGCACCTCGATGGTCGCGAGCAATCTGGCCTGCGCCGACGGCAGCGGCATCTGGATGCGCTGCGTGGCCAGCCGGTTCAGCCTCGCGACCACAGCGAGCAGGTCCGCCCCCAATCCCTGCAGAAGTGCGATGTTTGCGGCGTCGACCACTTTGTCCATGTACCCATGGTTGCATAGCTTTGCTATGCGAGACCAACCGCACACGCTTCACCCGAGAACCTAAGACCTGCACCACAGCATTGATTGGCGGCGGGTGCGATTTGGACCTGGCACAATCGGGAAAGTGACCGCGCGCAGCAGTCGGCACCGCACGGGAGGACCGTTGCAGCCGAACGAGTTAGCCCAAGCCGCGGTGATGGGGGCGCTCTGTTCGGTGACCGCAATCGTCGCCGCGGTCATCCCCTTTGCCCAGGGATTAGGAGTGCTGGGCACCGTACCCATGGGTCTGCTCGCGTACCGCTATCGCCCCCGGGTGCTGATCGCTGCGGCGGTTGCCGCCACCGTGATCGCCTTTCTGATCTCCGGGCTGGGTAGTTCCGCCATGGTCGTCGATGCCGCCTGGGTCGGCGGGATATGCGGGATCGTCAAACGCAAGGGCCGCGGCGTACCCACCGTGCTTGTCTCGTCGCTGATCGCCGGATTGATTTGGGGCTCGGCATGGGTCCTCGTCTTCGCGGTGCTGACTCGCTTGCGGCAATTGATCTTTGGGGTGCTGACCGCGAACGTCAACGGCGTCGCCGCATTCCTTGGCTGGATACACCTACCGGGGGTTGCCGCCGCGCTCCAGCGATACGTCGCCGATGGGCTGCATTACTGGCCGTGGCTCGTGCTGCCCTATCTGGTGTTCGTCGTCGTAATCGTGACGCTGATCGGTTGGTCGGCGCTTTCGCGCCTGCTGGAGCGGATGGGCGACATTCCCGATGTCCACAAATTGGATCCGCCCGAAACCGCTGGGGCTCAGGACGACCGGATCGGTCCGGTGCCGGTGCGATTGGACGACGTTCGGTTCCGCTACCCCAATGCCGTTAAAGACGCACTGCACGAAATCAGCCTCGAAGTTCGGCCCGGGGAGCATCTCGCGATCACCGGTGCCAACGGCTCGGGGAAGACGACGTTGATGCTGATCCTGGCCGGCCGGCAACCGACCTCGGGCAGCGTGCATCGCCCCGGCACGGTGGGTTTGGGCGAGCTGGGTGGAACGGCCCTTGTCTTGCAGCACCCGAAGAGCCAAGTGCTGGGTACCCGGGTCGCCGACGATGTGGTGTGGGGTTTACCCCCGGACGCCCACGTCGATGTAGGCCGGTTGCTGGGGGAGGTCGGCCTCGAAGAACTCGCCGACCGGGATACCTCAAGCCTGTCGGGTGGGGAACTGCAGCGCCTGGCGCTGGCCGCGGCACTGGCGCGGGAGCCGTCACTGCTCATCGCCGACGAGGTCACCTCGATGATCGATCAGCAGGGCCGGGATGCCCTACTTGACGTGTTGTCGGGACTCACCAAGCGGCACCGGGCCGCTTTGGTGCACATCACTCACTTTGACAACGAGGCCGCATTCGCCGACAGCGCGATCAATCTCAGCGACACATCGGATAACACCACTGCCGTCGAGGTCGCGGACGCGCCGGTACCGACGCCCGCGCCGGGTCAGCCACGCAAGGCCGGGACGATCGAACTCATTGGCGTCGGGCACGAATATGCCAGTGGCACACCATGGGCCAAGGCCGCGCTGCGCGACATCAACTTTGTCGCCGAGGAGGGCGACGGGGTGTTGATCCATGGCCACAACGGCTCGGGTAAGTCGACGCTGGGGTGGATCATGGCCGGGTTGACCGTCCCCACCACCGGCTCCTGCCTCATCGACGGCGAGCCCACCGATGAGCACGTCGGTGAGGTGGCACTGGCATTCCAGGCGGCCCGGCTGCAATTGATGCGCAGCCACGTCGACCTGGAAGTGGCTTCGGCAGCTGGCTTTTCGCATCGTGACGAAGACCGGGTCGTCGCGGCCCTGGGCCTGGTCGGACTGCAACCGTCGTTGGCCAAACGACGCATCGATCATCTCAGCGGTGGCCAAATGCGCCGTGTGGTGTTGGCCGGACTGTTGGCGCGTTCGCCGCGAGCGTTGATTCTGGACGAGCCGCTGGCGGGATTGGACATCGGTAGCCAACGAGGCTTGCTGCGGTTGCTGGAACGCCTGCGCCGTGAACAGGGTCTGACGCTGGTGGTTATTTCCCACGACAGTGTCGGTCTGGAAAGTGTTTGCCCGCGCACCTTGCATCTGCGTGACGGCGTGCTGGACACCGTGTCGACCCCGACAGGGGGGGTGGCATGACCGCAGATCCGTCAGCAGTTGCCGCCGAAGAAGGCCGGACCCGGCGCCCCCATCGTCCGGTTGTGCTGCTGGTTCCGGTGCCCGGAAATTCCCGCATCCATCGCTTGTGGGCCGGCACCAAACTGCTGGTTGTCGCCGGTGTTGCGGTGCTGCTCACGTTCTATCCGGGTTGGGTGAGCATCGGATTGCTCGGAAGCCTGGTGGTGGCCGCCGTGTGGCTCGCGCACATTCCGCGCGGCGCGTTGCCGACGGTGCCGCGCTGGCTGTGGTTGATGATTGCGGTGGGCTTCGTGACCGCTGCGCTCGCCGCCGGTAGCCCGGTGATCTCGGTGGGCGGGGTCCACGTCGGACTCGGCGGATCGTTGCATTTCCTTCGGATGACCGCGCTGACACTGGTGCTGCTCGTGCTGGGCGCGCTCGTGTCCTGGACCACCAACGTCGCCGAAATCGGGCCCGCACTGGCAACTTTGGGCCGTCCGCTCAAACTATTCAGGATCCCGGTCGACGAGTGGGCGGCCACGTTGGCGCTCGCGCTGCGCGCCTTCCCGATGTTGATCGAGGAATTCCAGGTGCTCTACGCCGCCCGTCGGCTACGTCCCAAAGAGATGGCGCGCGGACGCAGGGCTCGACGCCGCCAGCAGGGCCGTGAGGTGATCGACCTGCTCGCGACGGCCATGGTCGTGACGCTGCGACGGGCTGACGAGATGGGAGATGCGATCACCGCTCGTGGTGGGGCGGGTCAGCTGTCCGCATCTCCGGCCCGGCCGAAAGTGGCGGACTGGGTGACCCTTGGCCTGTTTACCGCGGCCGGCGTCGCCTCGGTGGCGCTCGAGACAATCATGCACATCACCCCGATTGGGTGAGCCGGCTGTCGCTCTTCGCGTAGCGTAAGCGCGTGGCCGAGATCCAGCGCACTCGTATCATTGCGGCTCGCGGGCAAGAGGTCTGGGATGTCCTGGCCGACTTCGGCGCAATCGGTTCGTGGGCCGGCAACGTCGATCACTCGTGCATCCTGTCGTCTGGCGTCGACGGAGCACCGGTCGGCACGACCAGGCGAGTCCAAGTCAAACGTGACACCCTCGTCGAGCGCATCATCGAGTTCGACCCACCGCACGTGCTCGCTTACGACATCGAGGGCCTACCCCGCCTACTGCGCCGGGTGACCAACAGCTGGACACTCGCGGCGAGTGCAGGTGATTCGTCCGTCGTGACCCTGACCAGCACGGTCGAAATCGGGCCCCGCCCACCCCAAAACCTTGCCGAACGCGTGGTGTGTCGCGTCATGGCACGACAATCCGACTCGATGCTCGCCGGGCTCGCGAACCGATTGGAGAATGCGCGTGTCTGATCGTCCCGACATCGTCATCCTGATGACCGACGAGGAACGTGCGGTGCCGCCGTACGAAACGCCCGAGGTGCTCGCGTGGCGCGACCGAATGCTGTTGGGGCGTAAATGGTTCAACGATCACGGCGTCAGCTTCGGCCGGCACTACACCGGTTCGCTTGCCTGCGTGCCCAGCCGCCCCACCATCTTCACCGGGCATTACCCCGACTTGCACGGGGTCACCCAGACCGACGGCATCGGCAAGACGGCCGACGACTCCCGTATGCGCTGGCTGCGCCCGGGCGAGGTGCCCACCCTGGGCAACTGGTTCCGCGCGGCCGGATACGACACCCACTACGACGGCAAGTGGCACATCTCGCACGCGGATCTCATCGACACCAACACCGGCCGTTCGCTGGCGACCAACGACGACGACGGCGTGGTGGACCCGGTCGCGGTGCGGCGCTATCTCGACGCGGATCCGCTGGGGCCGTATGGCTTTTCCGGATGGGTGGGCCCGGAACCGCACGGCGCGCTGCTGGGCAATGCCGGCATCCGCCGCGACCCGCTGATCGCCGATCGGGTCGTCGCGTGGCTCACTGACCGTTACGCCCGCCGTCGCGCCGGCGACCCCGCCGCCCTGCGTCCGTTCCTGCTTGTCGCCAGCTTCGTCAATCCGCACGACATCGTGCTGTTCCCGACGTGGTCGCGCCGCGGCCCGGTCAAGCCGTCACCACTGGACCCGCCGCCGGTCGCCCCGGCGCCCACCGCCGACGAAGACCTGTCGACCAAGCCGGCCGCACAGATCGCGTTCCGCGAGGCCTATTACTCCGGCTACGGTCCGGCGCCGATGGTCAATCGGACCTACGATCGCAAGGCGCAGCAATACCGCGACCTGTACTACCGCTTGCATGCCGAGGTGGACGGACCGATTGACCGCGTCAGACGAGCCGTCACCGAAGGTGGTTCGGACGACGCCGTTTTGGTGCGTACCGCCGATCACGGCGATCTGCTGGGCGCCCACGGCGGGCTGCACCAGAAATGGTTCAACCTCTACGACGAGGCCACCCGAGTTCCCTTCGTCATCGCCCGCATCGGTTCGGGTGCCACCCAACCCCGGACGGTGACGGCACCGACCTCACATGTCGACCTGGTTCCGACACTGCTGGGAGCCGCAGGGGTCGACGTCGCGGAGGTCGCAGCCACGCTGGCGGAGTCGTTCTCGGAAGTCCACGAGCTGCCGGGCCGCGATCTCATGCCGATCGTCGACGGGGCACCGGCCGATGAAACCCGAGCCGTGTACCTGATGACCCGCGACAACATGCTCGAAGGAGACAGCGGCGCATCGGGTCTGGCGCGCCAGCTGAAGCAGACGGTCAATCCGCCTGCGCCGCTGCGTATCCGAATTCCGGCCCACACCGCGTCGAATTTCGAGGGCATGGTTGTCCAGGTTGACGATGCCGGGGGTGCCGGACACCTCTGGAAGCTGGTCCGCACCTTCGACGATCCGGGGACCTGGACCGAGCCGGGCGTGCGCCATCTGGCGGCCAATGGCATTGGGGGAGAGGCCTATCGGACATCTCCGCTCGATGATCAGTGGGAGCTCTACGATCTGACCGCCGACCCGATCGAAGCCGATAACCGTTGGACGGATCCTGATCTGCATGACCTTCGGCAGCACTTGCGGATGCAGCTGAAGCAGGCGCGGGCAAGTTCCGTGCCGGAACGAAACCAGCCGTGGCCCTATGTAACTCGCCAACCGGCGCCCGCATCCTCGTGGCGCCGCATGCTCACGAGTCGCTCGCGAGCCTGACCGCACGGCGAAAAATCGACCCGAATCTCGCAGTGTGGTTAGGCTCGCGCGCCAGGCTCGCGGTGCCAGGCGGCGCCTGACCGTTCGCTAGGTCCGCATCCGGTCGATGAGGTTTGACAGCACGACGATGCTTTCGCTGCGTTCGATGTCGGCACTCTCCCGGATGCGTTCGAGCGCCGACTCGAGGTGGCGCATGTCGCGGGCCAGAACATGCAGGATCGCGTCGGACGTACCGGTCACCGTCGCCGCGCTGACCACCTCGGGCATGTCCACCCATGCCGCCCGCAGTTGGTCGGGCGCAATCGTGCCGTGGCAATACACCTGCACGTAGGCTTCGGTGTTCCAGCCGAGCGCGTTGCGGTCGATGATCGTGGTGAAGCCCCTGATCACGCCATTGTCGAGCATCCGGTCAACGCGACGCTTCACCGCCGGCGCCGACAAATTCACCTTCTCGCCGATCTCGGCGAAGGTGGCCCGCGCATGCTCGGTCAACTCGGCGAGAATGCGCCCGTCGGTGTCGTCCAGCCGGTCCATCGCCCCCCTTCCCGTCGTACGCAATAAATCGCTGTGCACACTACTCTAGCGCAATAAATCGTTCATAGACACGCAAGAATCGGCGTTTGATTGTGCAACGGCGGCCAAATATGGTTGATCTATGACGGATTACTATGTTGCCGACCCGGCGCCTCGCGCCGCGCCCGCGGCATGGCAAGACGCCGCGCCCAAGCGGTCCAGAACCGCACGTCGGTATGCGATGACGCCACCGGCCTACTTCGCGGTCGAATACGCCATCAACCCCTGGATGGACGTCAGCACACCCGTGGACGTCGAGGTCGCGCAAGCGCAGTGGGAGGTTCTGCGCCAGACCTACCTACGACTCGGTCACCAGGTGGACATCGTCGAGCCGGTACCCGGCCTGCCGGACATGGTCTACGCCGCCAACGGCGGGTTCGTCGCCGGTGACGTCGCCATCGTGGCCCGATTCCGCTACGAGCAGCGTGCCGACGAGGCGAGGGCCTACGCCGACTGGATGTCGTCGATGGGCTATCAGCCGGTGACGACGCGTTACGTCAACGAGGGACAGGGCGACCTGCTGATGGTCGGCGAAATGGTGTTGGCGGGATATGGCTTTCGCACCGACCGGCGCGCACATGCCGAGATCTCCGCGGCGCTGCGCATGCCGGTAGTTTCGCTCGAGCTGGTGGACCCGCGGTTCTACCACCTCGATACGGCACTGGCCGTTCTCGACGATCACACGATGGCGTTCTACCCGCCGGCATTCAGCGCAGCGGCACAGGAGCAGCTGCACGCGCTGTTCCCCGACGCTATGGTGGTGGGGAGCGCGGATGCCTACGTGCTGGGCCTCAATGTGGTTTCCGACGGTCTGCATGTCGTGCTTCCTTCTGCCGCAACGGGTTTCATCGACCAATTGCGGCAAGCGGGCTTCGAGCCCGTGGGCGTCGATCTCTCTGAGCTGCTCAAGGGGGGCGGTTCGGTCAAGTGCTGCACATTGGAGGTGTTTCCATGACGATTCTCGACGACCCGACTTCGGTGGCCGCCGACGGAACCGAGAACGCGATCGCACTCGTCGAAAAGTATGCAGCGCATAACTATTCACCGCTGCCGGTGGTGGCGGCAAGCGCCGAGGGCGTCTGGATCACCGACGTCGACGGCCGGCGCTACCTGGATTGTCTGGCCGCGTACTCGGCGGTCAACTTCGGCCACCGCAACCCCGAGATCACCGCGACAGCCCATGCCCAACTTGACGCCGTCACGCTGGTCAGCCGTGCTTTCCATTCGGACAATCTCGGTCCGTTCTGTGCTGCGCTTGCCCAATTGTGCGGCAAAGACATGGTGTTGCCGATGAACTCGGGCGCCGAGGCCGTCGAGAGCGGCCTCAAGGTTGCGCGCAAGTGGGGTGCCGACATCAAGGGTATCTCCGAGGGTCGCGCGAACATCATCGTGGCCGAGAACAATTTCCATGGACGCACGATCAGCATCGTCAGCTTCTCGTCGGACCCGACGGCGCGGGGCGGTTTCGGTCCGTTCACCCCCGGATTCCGTTCGGTGCCATTCGGCGACGCCGCGGCACTGGATCAAGCGATTGATGAGAACACCGTCGCGGTGCTGCTCGAGCCGATCCAGGGCGAGGCGGGCATCATCGTCCCGCCCGATGACTACTTGCCGGCGGTCCGTGCGATGTGCAGTGACTACAACGTGCTGATGATCGCCGACGAAATTCAGTCGGGACTCGCGCGCACCGGCCACACGTTCGCCTGTGACCGCTGGGGCGTGGTGCCGGACATGTATCTGCTTGGTAAAGCGCTGGGTGGTGGCGTGATGCCACTGTCGGCGGTTGTCGCCGACCGCAGGATCCTCGGCGTGCTCCATCCCGGCGAGCACGGCTCGACGTTCGGCGGCAACCCGTTGGCCGCGGCGATCGGTACCACGGTGGTTTCCATGCTGGCACGGGGTGAATTCCAGTCCCGCTCAGCCGAATTGGGTGCGCACCTGCATCGGCGCTTGCGGGACTTGATCGGCGACGGTGTCGTAGCGGTGCGTGGCTTTGGGCTGTGGGCCGGCGTCGACATCGAACCCACGTTGGCCACCGGCAAGGAGATCAGCCTGCGTTTGGCCGAGCGTGGTGTGCTGGTGAAAGACACCCACGATTCGACGCTGCGGTTCGCACCGCCGCTGGTGATTACCAAGCAGGAAATTGATTGGGCCGTTGACCAGTTCGCCGCAGTATTGCGGGAGGCAGCATAATCAGCTGATCCAGCACTAGGGGGGCGCGATTTGCCAGCCAGCTCGATCAGCCTGACAGCACAGATGCTGCGGCGCCGCCCGGTGACCGGCGCACCCGTTGCGCACGGGGCCGCAGACCACCTCAAACGCGGCATCGGTGCGTTCGAGCTGACCATGTTCGGGGTCGGCTCGACGGTCGGCACCGGCATTTTCTTCGTGCTGTCCCAGGCGGTGCCGGAAGCCGGACCGGGGGTGATCGTCTCCTTCATCATCGCGGGGATTGCGGCCGGGCTAGCGGCCATCTGCTACGCCGAATTGGCCTCGGCCGTGCCGGTTTCGGGTTCGTCATACTCGTACGCGTACACCACGCTGGGTGAGGTCGTCGCAATGGCGGTGGCGGCCTGCCTGCTGCTGGAATACGGGGTGGCCACGGCCGCGGTGTCGGTCGGCTGGAGCGGCTACGTCAACAAGCTGCTGCACAATTTGTTCGGATTCCAGATCCCGCATGCGTTATCGGCCGCACCGTGGGATTCCGACCCCGGTTACCTGAATCTGCCGGCGATCGTCCTGATCGCACTGTGTGCGCTGTTGCTGATCCGCGGCGCCAGCGAATCGGCGCGGGTCAACGCGATCATGGTGCTGATCAAGCTGGGTGTACTGGCGATGTTCGTGATCATCGCGTTCACCGCTTTTGACGCCAACCAGCTCAAGGACTTTGCCCCTTTCGGCGTTGCGGGCATCGGCTCGGCGGCGGGCACCATCTTCTTCTCGTTCATCGGTCTCGACGCGGTCTCGACGGCGGGTGACGAGGTGAAGGACCCGCAGAAGACCATGCCGCGCGCGCTGATGGCGGCGCTGGCGACGGTCACCACCGTCTACGTTCTCGTCGCGCTTGCCGCCGTCGGCACCCAGCCGTGGCAGAACTTCGCCGGGCAGCAGGACGCCGGTCTGGCCACCATCCTCGACAACGTGACGCACCAAGGCTGGGCCAGCACGATTCTGTGCGCGGGCGCGGTGATCTCGATCTTCACCGTCACGCTGATCACGATGTACGGCCAGACCCGCATCTTGTTCGCGATGGGTCGCGACGGGCTGCTACCGACGCGATTTGCGTCGGTGAGCATGCGCACCATGACCCCGGTGACCAACACGGTGATCGTGGCTATCGCCGCCGGCGCGTTGGCGGGCCTCGTCCCGCTGGACAAGCTGGCGGACATGGTGTCCATCGGCACGCTGACCGCGTTCATCGTCGTGGCGGTCGGGGTGATCATCCTGCGGGTGCGCGAGCCGGACCTGCCGCGCGCGTTCAAGGTGCCCGGTTACCCTGTCACGCCGGTTCTTTCGGTGCTGGCATGCGGGTACATCCTCGTCAGCTTGCACTGGTACACCTGGATCGCGTTCAGCGGGTGGATCTTCCTCGCATTGATCTTCTACTTCCTGTGGGGTCGTCACCACAGCGCGCTCAACAATGCCGCTGAGGAGGCGTTGTGACCATCGTCGTCGGCTACCGGGCCAGCAATCTCGGCCTGTCCGGGCTGTACCTGGCCGTGCGCATCGCGCGGACGCTCGGTACCTCACTGACGGTGGCGACGATCGTGCCTGCGCCATGGCCGACACCGTCGCTCGCCCGCGTCGACGCCGAGTACGAAAACTGGGCGGGCCAGCTGACAGCCGAATCCGCCAAGGAGGCCGCGGGCCATCTCCATGATTTGGCCGACGGGATCGGAGTCAGCTTCGTCCACCGCGCTCACCGGTCGGTGTCGGGCGGGTTGATCGAGGTCGTCGAGGAATTCGGCGGCGAGATCCTGGTGCTGGGATCGTTGCCCAGCGGCGGACGCGGCCAACTCGTGATCGGCTCCACCGCCGAATGGCTGCTACATGCGTCGCCCGTGCCGGTGGCGCTCAGCCCTCCCGAATACCGTTCCCACGCAGGCAAATTGACCAGACTCACCTGCGCCTACTCTGCCACTCCGGACTCGATCGACGTGGTGCGGGCGTGTTTCGAGACCGCGCAGCGGTTCGGAGTGCCCGTTCGGGTGCTGACCTTCGCGGTCCGCGGCAAGACGATGTATCCACCGGAGGTGGGGTCCGAGGTCGAGGATTCGATCTTGGAGGCCTGGGCGTCCCAAGCGCGGGAAATCCTGCAAGACCTCAAGACTGAGGGAGTAGTCAGCGAGGACGTCGCGCTGCAGGTATCCATCGGCGGCACCTGGAAAGAGTCGATCGATAACGCTGATTGGCAGGACGGCGAGATCCTCGCACTGGGCACGTCACCGCGCGGCGACATCCGCAGGGTGTTTCTCGGGTCTCGCAGCGCGAAGATCATCCGCGAAAGTTCGGTGCCGGTGTTGGTGCTGCCGGGCTAGCATCGTCAACGACGAGCGGCGGCGTTGGCCGCGGCCTGAGCCTGGCTCAGCGTTGTCGCGACGTCGCCGCGGCCGAGGAACATCTCGTCGAAATAGCCTTGCAGCGCGGTGTTTCCGGCGGCGAAGCCGGCGCCGCCCGGTGCCGGGATGCGTGGGCCCTCCAGGACGGAGAAGAAGGATGTGACGTCGACGCCGCGCTCCGCCCAGTAATTGAAGTAGACCTGCTGGGCTGACCGCGCCGCGGGGATCGCCGCACCCTGATCGCCGAGATAGGCGTTGCCTTCGTTGCTACCCATCCAAGCCAGCACCTGACGCACCGCATCGGGATGCTTGGTAGCCGAATTGCCAGCCGCCGCAATGCCGTTGGTGACGCTGATCCGGCCCGCGGGACCGATCGGCAGCATCGCGACACCCCAGCGGAAGCGCGCGTCGCGCGCGATCGCCGCGAGGTTGTAGGTGCCGGACTGGAAGAGCGCCATCCTGCCGGCCAGAAATTGGTTACGGGAGAAGTCGCCGTTACCGTTGGTGTCGGAGGCCGGTGGCGCGACGTGGTCGTCGTTGATCAGACCCACCAGGTAGCGGAAGGCCACGATGGCGCCGCGGTTGTCGAACGCGAACTCGTCGCCGCGCTGGAACACCCCACCCGCCGAGCCGATATAGTTGAGGTAGATCGCCTGCGGGTCGTTGGCTGCGTTATAGCCCCACTGCCGAACTCGGCTGGGATCGAAACCCGCTGTGCCCGGATGATTTCCGTTGGCGTCGACGGTGAGCCGGGCCGCGAGCGGGCGCAACGTATCGTCGCCGTTGGGATCCCAGCGCAGGCTGTTCAGCTGCCCGGGATCGATGCCAGCGGCGGCGAGCAGATCCGCGTTGTAGTACACGGCGATGCCGCCGTCGGTCAGTTGCGGCACACCCCACAGCGCTCCGCGGCGAGTGAACTGGTCGACCACCCCGGGTTCCCAGTCCGAAATCTCATCGCCGCTCAGGGTTTTGCCGATGTCCAGTAGCCGGCCGTTGTCGGCGTAGCCCGCGAAGTAGGCATTGGACAGCCAGAAGATGTCGTCGGCGCTGCCGCCCGCGACGTCGGTGCGCAGTGTGTTGAAATACGTCGAGTACGCCACCAGGTTGATACGAACTTCGATGTTGGGATGCGTGCGGTTGAACGCCGCGAACGACTCCCGGTAGGCCTCGGCGATCGGGGTGCCCCAGATCCGCACTCGCACCACGATTTTGTTGCCGTGGGGCTCGCCGGAGTAATTCAACAGTACGGCGATCGCGGCCAGCAGCACCGCGACGAGTCCCAGCGCACCCGCGGCGAGCGTGGAGAAGCGCGGCCGGCTCACTTAACACCCGAGAGGACTATCGAGGAGACAATGTGTCGCTGAGAAGCGATGAACAGCAGGGCCAGCGGCACGATTGCGATCGTGGTCGCCGCCATCACCAGCGTCCATTGTGAATTGAAGCGGGACTGCAGCTCGGCCGTCGCCACGGTGAGCACTCGCCACTTGTGGCCGCTGGTGATCACCAGCGGCCACATGAAGTTGTTCCATTGCGAGACCACGGTGATCAGCGTCAGGGTCGCCAGCACCGGCCGGCTGGACGGGACGACCACATGAGCGATCACGTCCAGGGTCTTGGCACCGTCGAGGCGCGCGGCGTTGATCAAGTCGTTGGGGATCTGGCGAAAGTGCTCGCGCAGCAAGAAAATCGCGTACGGGGAGCCGAACATGAACGGCAGCACCAGGGCCCAGAAGGTGTTGCGCAGCCCCGCTTGGGCCATCATCAGATACAGCGGCACCACGGTGACCGTCCCTGGCACCATCAGCGTCGCGATATAGACCCAAAACAGCACATCGCGGCCGGCGAAGTTCAGGCGTGCGAATGCGTAGCCTGCCAATACCGAGAAGGTCATTTGGCCGACCAGGACGACCGTGGTCATCAATGCGGTCACCGCCGCCGCGCGGCCGAATCCGGCGCCGGCCAGGTCGCCGTAGTTGGACAGCGTGGGTGGGTGCGGAAGTTGCAGCGGCGTACCCGTCGCGAACTGGTGTGCGGAGGTGAACGAGGTCAGTAAGCCAAGCGCGAAGGGCAGCAACGTGATCAGCGCACCCACCGCCAGGCCGGTGTAGATCATCGCGTTCCCGACGCGGCTAGACGAGGTCATAGGTGATCCGCCGCCGGAAATACAGATGCTGAACGATGGTGATGCCGACCAGGATGACGAACAGCACCACCGCCATCACCGACGCCCGCCCGATGGCCGCCGAACCGAACGCCTCGGCGTAGATGCGGTGGGCCACCAGGTCGGTGCTGCCGCCCGGTCCGCCGTCGGTCAACGCGTACACGGTGTCGAAAACCTGGGCCGTGCTGACGATCCCGGTCACCAGCACGAAGAACATCGTGGGCCGCAGCATAGGCAGCGTGATGCGCCAGAACCGTTGCCACGCATTGGCGCCGTCGGTGCGCGCGGCGGCGTGGATCTCGTTGGGAATCGCGAGCAGGCCGGCCAGGAAGAACAGCGAGTTGTAGCCCACGTTCATCCAGATGACGACCGCCGACACCAGTGGCAGCGCAAAGGTGGGATCCGACAACCACTCGATGCTGTGTCCCAGCAGGGACGCGATGGCGCCGTCGGTGGGAGCCAGGATCCAGCGCCACAACACGGCGATCGCCAGCGGCGCACAGATCCACGGCAGCACGAAAACCGTGCGAAAGAAGCTTGTCCCCGGAAGCAGCCGGGCCAGCATGGAGGCGGCCAGCAGTCCCAGCACGGTCTGCGTCGGGACCACGATCGCCACGAAGATCGCCGTGACGATCAAAGAGTTGGCGAAGTCGGAGTCGGCCAGCACCGAGCGCCAGTTGGCCAGGCCCACATAGTGCAGCGGGCCCAGCAGATCCCACCGGTACAGGCTGAGCCAGATCACCACGAGGATGGGCAACAGCAAGAAGGTGACGACACCGAACAGGCTCGGCGCCAGCAGCCCGTAGGCCAGCACGGTGGATCGCGGCTGACTCCTGGGTGCGGCGCTGGCCATGCAGCTTATTAAAGCGGGCTCCGCAGGGGTTTGGAGTGCACGGTCGATACGGTGGAGCCGTGACACCGAATCGGGGGATCGATGCCGACTTCCTAGACCTGCCGCGACACGAGCTCGCCGAAGCCGCATTGTCGGCGGCCACCACCGCCGGGGCCAGCTACGCCGACCTGCGAATTCACCGCATCAACACCGAGATCATCCAGCTGCGCGACGGTGAGCTCGAGACCGCGGTGGTCAGCCGTGAGGTCGGCCTGGCGGTGCGGGTCATCGTTGACGGCACCTGGGGATTCGCTTCGCACGCTGAGCTGGCGCCGTCGGTCGCGGCCGAGACCGCGCGCCGCGCGGTACAAGTGGCCGCCACGCTGGCGGTGCTGAACACCGAGCGCGTGGAGCTGGCGCCCGAGCCGGTGTACGCCGACGCCTCCTGGGTGTCGAACTACCGGATCGACCCGTTCGACATTCCCGCGGCCGACAAGATCGCCGTGCTCGAGGAGTACTCCGGGCGACTGCTGAGCGCCGACGGCGTCGACCACGTGTCGGCCATGATTACCGCAGTCAAGGAGCAGACGTTCTACGCCGACACCTTCGGATCCGCGACCACCCAGCAGCGGGTGCGGATCATGCCGGCGCTGGAGGCGGTCACCGTCGACCCGGCGGCGGGCAGCTTTGATTCGATGCGCACGCTGGCACCACCGATGGGCCGGGGCTGGGAAGCGCTGGCCGGCGACGAGGTGTGGAACTGGACTGACGAGCTGGCGCAGGTACCGGTGCTGCTCGCCGAGAAGGTCAAGTCGCCCAGCGTGACTGCGGGTGTTAGGGATCTGGTGATCGACCCGACCAACCTGTGGCTGACTATTCACGAATCCATCGGCCACGCCACCGAATACGACCGCGCCATCGGCTACGAGGCCGCCTATGCCGGAACCTCGTTCGCTACCCCGGACAAACTGGGCACCATGCGCTACGGCTCGCCCGTGATGAACGTGACCGCCGACCGCACCGTCGAATTCGGTTTGGCCACTGTCGGTTACGACGACGAAGGAGTCGCCGCGCAAAGCTGGGATCTGGTGCGCGACGGAATCTTCGTCGGCTACCAACTCGACCGTGTGTTCGCGCCTCGGCTCGGGCAACCGCGCTCCAACGGCTGCTCGTATGCCGACTCGCCGCATCACGTGCCGATTCAGCGGATGGCCAACGTGTCGCTGCAGCCCGGCCCCGACGACCTGAGCACCGCCGACCTGATCGGCCGGGTCGAGGACGGCATCTACATCGTCGGCGACAAATCCTGGTCAATTGACATGCAGCGCTACAACTTTCAATTCACCGGTCAGCGTTTCTTCCGCATTCGTGACGGCCGCCTGGACGGTCAGTTGCGCGATGTCGCGTATCAGGCGACCACTACCGATTTCTGGAATTCGATGGAAGCCGTGGGCGGCCCGTCGACGTGGCGGCTGGGTGGCGCGTTCAACTGCGGCAAGGCGCAACCCGGTCAGGTCGCTGCGGTCAGCCATGGCTGCCCGTCGGCGTTGTTCCGGGGCGTCAACGTGCTCAACACCCGGAGCGAGGGCGGCCGATGATCACTGCGCAGCACGTCGTCAACATCGTTTTGGGCGAAGCGGCAAAACAGGGCCGCGCCGACGAGACCATGGTGCTGGTCACCGACAAGGTCGAGGCGACGTTGCGCTGGGCGGGCAATTCGATGACCACCAACGGGGTTTCGGTCAGCCGCAACATCACGGTCATTTCGATTGTGCGCAATGCCACCAGCGCGTTCATCGGTACGGTGGTGTCCGCCGAAGTGGACCCGCGGGTGATCCCGGGTCTGGTGGCGGCGTCGCAAGCAGCTGCCCGGTCCGCCCCCGAGGCCGGTGATGCCGCGCCGCTGCTGGCCGATACCGGGGTGCCCGCGGATTGGGATGCACCGGTCTCGGGCACTGGCGCGGAGGTGTTCGCCGATGTCGCCGGATCGTTGAGCCGCGGGTTCCGGGGCGCCGACCGGCTGTATGGCTTTGCGCACCACAGTGTTTCGACGACGTTCCTGGCGTCGTCGACGGGGCTGCGCCGGCGTTTCACCCAGCCCGCCGGCGCGGTGGAGATCAACGGCAAGCGCGGCGACGCCAGCGCGTGGGCCGGTATCGGGACGCCCGATTTCGTTGATGTGCCTACCGATTCGTTGCTCGAGGACCTGTCGATGCGGCTGGGCTGGGCCGAGCGCAGCGTGGAGCTGCCGGCGGGGCGCTACGAGACGATCATGCCGCCGTCGGCGGTGGCCGACATGATGATCTACCTGGGCTGGTCGATGGCCGGCCGCGGTGCGCAGGAGGGGCGGACCGCGTTCTCCGCGCCGGGCGGCGGGACCCGAGTGGGGGAGCGGCTCACCGATTTGCCGTTGTCGTTGTTCTCCGATCCGCTGGCGCCGGGGCTGGCGTGTACGCCGTTCGTGGCGGCGAGCAGCTCCTCGGAGACCGTGTCGGTGTTCGACAACGGGATGGAGATCAACCAGGTCGACTGGATCCGCGACGGGGTGATCAACGCGCTGGCCTACCCGCGGGCCACCGCCGCCAAATTCGACGCCAAGGTCGGCGTCGCGGCGGACAACCTGGTGATGACCGGCGGACCGAAAGACCTCGCCGACATGATCGCCGGCACCGAGCGGGGCCTGCTGCTGACCACGCTGTGGTACATCCGCGAGGTCGATCCCACCACGCTGTTGCTCACCGGGCTGACGCGCGACGGGGTGTACCTGATCGAAGATGGCGAGGTCACCGCGGCGGTGAACAACTTCCGCTTCAACGAGAGCCCGCTGGATCTGCTGCGACGCGCGACCGAGGCCGGTGTCAGCGAGAAGACCCTGCCGCGGGAGTGGGGGGATTGGGTCACTCGGGCGGCGATGCCGTCGCTGCGGATCCCGGATTTCCACATGTCGTCGGTGAGCCAGGCGCAGTAGTCGTAACGTATCGGGCATGGCGGCTCCGGTTTCGGTTCGAGAAAATCTGCTGACCCAGTTGGTGGCCTTGTCTCCGGGATCTCCCGGCGACGCTCGAGTGGTCGGTCTGGTGCGGCGGGTGTGCGCGCAGACGCTGTCGCTGCCGCCGCTGCCCGTCGAGGTCGAGGTTGCTGAACCCGAATCGGAGGCCGAGGCCGTCCTTGCCGAATTCGCCGAGCAGTTCAGCGCCGACGTTTCCGCGATCACCGCTGAGCAGCGGTCGCGACTGTTCAAGTCGTTGGGGGACAGTACGTTTGGTGTCGTGGTGGCGATGTACCTCGCCGACTTCGTGCCGCGGATGCGGGCCGGGCTGGAAGCGCTAGATGTGGGTGCGCAATATCTGGGATGGACGCGCGGACCGATCGAGTGGGATCACGCTACGGATCCATCCGATGTCGTGTTCAACCGCTTCCTGCCCGCGGTAGGCGCGATGCGTGCACTCGACCCGGTGACGTCCGAGGTGGTGCGGCTGCGCGGCGCAGCTCAGCACAACTGCCGGCTGTGTAAATCGGTGCGGGAGAGCAGGGCACTCGATGCCGGGGGTTCGGAGTCGCTGTACGACGACATCGCGCAGTTCGAAGAGTCGAAGATGCTCGACGATCGCGCAAAAGCAGCGCTGCGGTATGCAGATGGGTTAATTTGGACGCCGGCGCACCTCGACGCCGACGTTGTCGCCGAGGTGCGCGCTCGGTTTTCCGAGGTCGAAGCCGTCGAGCTCACCTTTGACGTCATGCGTAATGCCAGCAACAAGGTTGCGGTGTCGCTGGGTGGGGACGCTCCCCGGGTCGAGAGTGGCACGGAGCGTTACCTGCTCGACGTCGACGGTCAGACGGTGTTCAGCTGAGCCCATCACCATCATGGCGACGTGACGGGGGACGACCATGAAGCACTGCATCGTCGGAGGACTGGCTGCCGTACTGATGACCGGAGGGCCGATCGTTTCGGCGCCGCCGGCCAGCGCCGGGTGCCAGTACGGAGGACTCGTTGCCAGCAAGTGCGATGGACCCGTCCAGCCTGATGGCACCTGGCAACGTTGCGTGGTAATCACCACATCGCATAGCGGCCCCAGTTACCAGTGGTACCCAGACTGCAAATTGATGGGCCCTGACCAGCATCCTTTGGGTCTCGCCTACGCTGACCCGCCATCACACATCGACGACTGAGCCGTCAGAGCGCTACCGGTCCGACATTTATCGTGAAGACTCGATTGTCGGGAATTACGCTTCAAACAGACCAATTCATAGTGGGAAATGACGAGTCCGTTAATTTGGTGGAAGCGCGGATCAGTGCGCAGCCTTGGCGGCTTCGCGCTTATCCTTCCCTTTCCCGTGAGTCGAGCAGCAATGCACCATCTCGCAGTGGTACCGGTCACTGCATTCACGCGAACAATAAACTGATGCGGCTGGATGCCAGTCCGGATCGGACAGGTCGCGCCATCGGTCGCTCGGATCGAACGTGTGGCCGCAATGCACGCAGGTCTTGACCTTGGCCTTGGTCTTGGTATTGGTAGCCATGCCGATCAGGGTACGCGCGATTGTCCTAAAATCGGTGCCGGTTTCAGATCGACAACAATCAACGTCACGCAAAACAAATGGCGTGCAATTCCAGCGAATTAATTACTTTCTGAAACTAACTCGGCCGTCTCCGATTCTCGCTATCGTCGCAGGTCAAGGCGAAAGGCCCGCGGAGACAGTGGTTGAGTCGGAGACACGGAAGCATTATGCGCTACAGGCGATTTCACTGTGAGGCGCTGATTTCCACAACACGGTTGTGCGTATCGCTCTTTGAGCGTCGCTTTGTGCTGTGCGCACGCGAGTAACCCACCCTGGCGTCACGTCTT
>CAVTFL010000032.1:0-75000 GCA_963733925.1 uncultured Alphaproteobacteria bacterium
GCGGCTATGATCGGCTGGTTCGGCACGGCTATGCTGTGCCACGCGCTCCCAAGGAGCATCTGGGGTTGCCGAACCGGGACGACGTCAAGACGGGTGTCATTACGTATCGGATCGCCGCACATGCGGCCGATCTGGGCGAAGGTAACATTGGCGGCGAAGTTGCGAGATGACGCAATCAGCCGCGCGCGGTTCGAATTTCGATGGGAGGACCAATTGAACCTGTCCCTCGATCCGGGATACGGCTCGATCCTTCCATGACGAGACGCTGCCAAAAGAGGCACACAAGGTGGCGCATTTCTGTTCCATGTGCGGGCCGAAATTTTGTTCGATGAAGATCACCCAGGATCTGCGGGTCGAAGCCGAGCGAATTGCCGGCATGGAAGCCAAGAGCGACGAGTTTGCCGAAGCCGCGCAAGGAAATCTACCTTCCACAGCAGGCGGCGGAGTAACACGAGGACGATGACGGAACCCAGGGCGGCACTGACGGCGATCGGCCAATTGGTGGACTCCGAGATCGACATATCGGTAACGCCGCCCTGTTACTCGCCCGGCGTGGATACGTGCCCGACGCCGATTGGCTGGCTGCCACACAGCATCTGTCAGACCTTGCCCAAGGTGCGGTAAAGCGGGCCGCGGCTATGGACAAGCAGGATCCACCCGCAAAAGCTGTTGTCCGGGCTGACATGTTGGCGGGCGGATTTGGTTACTCCGGCGATTTGGAGACGTATGACTTTACGGCGAACGCCAACCTGATCCGCGTGACGGAACGGCGACGGGGATTGCCTGTGGCGCTGGGCGTGATCTGGCTGCACGCGGCGCGAGCTGCTGGCTGGGGTAGTTTACCCAGTAGATTTCCCGGCGCATTTCCTTGTCGCACTGGAAGGTCACAAGACCCAGGTCGTGGTTGATGTTTTCAACGGTGGCCAGATCATGTCGGCGCGCGAATTGAGGGCGTTGCTGAAGCGAGTCTGAGGGGGAAAAGGCCCAGTTACGGCCTGGGCTTTTGTTACCTATGAGCACCCGGTGAGTGCTGCTGCGATTGCAGAACCACAGCCGGATATGCGGGTTGGTATCAGGTGATTTCCAGGGCGGGGTGGTACGCTGGGCAGAGGACATGCTGCTGATCGCGCCGGACCAGGCGGAACTCTGGCGACAGGCCGGGATAATGAACCAGCGGCTCGAACAGGTCGCTGCGGCCAAAGATTGCTATCAGCGGTTTTTAGATTTGGTACCGGAGGGTCCCGTTGCCAACGGTGTGCGGGCACAGCTCGATATTTTGAGGTCACGGAACCGATTGACACGACGTTCGCGCTCAGCGGCAAGCGCTTCGTCCGCGAGCCAGGCTGACCAAAACACCCGAGGGACGATTCCTGGCGTGTAGAGCCGCAGGAAAGAGGGTCGGCAGGGAAAATGCTCTGCGGAGCCCGCCGGGCCGGTCGCACGCCGGGCTACGCCTTCTATCAGGCCGGGTTCACCTCCCGCCCTCGCTTTAAGGCGGGGTGGACCGCCTTGTTGATAATTTGGTGGTCGGTTCCGATTACATGGGCGCTGTCGCCGACAATCAATGGGTCGGGGCCAGTTACGATGGTTCTGTCTTTGCCTGCGTGAGGTATTTGGGCAAGCAAGTGCTGCAATGCGTTGAGCCGGGGGCGCGCTTCTTGTCGTCGGATTTGACGATTGTCCAGGGTGCGTCGGCAGTATTGGTGTAAAAGAACATCGCCTCCTTGGCCTCGGTGTATTCATCGCACTTATCTAATGAGGCACTGGTCCATCGGCTCATAGTTTCCATTGCTTCAAAGGATCGGTCTCGCGCGCGGGAAAAGCGCCGACGCTGCTCCTCTCGATACCACCGAGACCCAGAATTTTGTCAGTGTGATACCAGAACGGACAAGCATTCTCTCCAGGTCCGGACACTGGCGCATGAACTAAATATATTTGTTGGGGCTACAGAAACCCACTACCTGCTCGACCCTGGGAAGATGGTAACCAGGAACGATCGAACATCACAATCTCCCCAGCCGCCGGGAGATGGGCGACATAACGCTGGAAATACCACTCGGTGCGCTCTCGTTCAGTTGGTTTCTGAAGAGCAATGACACGAGCGGTGCGGGGGTTCATGTGCTCCATGAAGCGCTTGATCGTGCCGCCCTTTCCGGCGGCGTCGCGCCCTTCGAACAGAATGATGATCCGCTGGCCGGTTTTCTCCACCCAGCGCTGCGCCTTGAGTAGCTCGCGTTGAAGTTCGAGCATATGCGCCTCATAAGGCGCCGTGCGCATCATACTCTTGTACGGATATTCACCGGATTCGAACAAGTGGCGAATCGCCGCTGGATCATGCCGCAACTCGGCGATTGCGTGTGCCGCGGACGAGTCGGGGTTGAGCGCCACCTCATGCAGAGCAGTCCGGCCGTTGGTGGCACCGTCCGGCGATATCGGGTCAGCCGAGACAGATTGTTTCGCCGTGTCTATCCCTCGTTTGGGGGTCATCTCATCATTCACGCTGTTGTCGCCTCCATCGGGAGGTCGCGCGCTGGGTCTATACTGGCTGCCCCGAGGAAATTGCGAAGGGCGGAGACCTCTTCAATTGGGAGTGCTTGGCGAGAATCATAATCTTCGGTGTACCCCTTCAGTTCGATCACGACCTCGCCGTGGCCGCCGTGCGTAACCTTGGTGCCGAGCATTTCGAGGGTAAAAGGCTGCTCTGGGGACAATGTTGCTGATAACCTGCGGAGCGAAAAGGCCGTGTAATATAGTGCCTGGCCTGTGGTTCATCTGAAATATTACTCCTGGCGTAACCACGACCATGGAAGGGTCGGCGGCGCGGCTAAGTCAATGATCCATGTCAAAAGCGGTCCGCGTTGACGCTCCTACGCCCCCCGCCTAGCTTGACGATCTCATCAGTCTCAGGAGAAAGGCTTTCATGCCAACCAAACTCAAGGCACGCATCGACGCGGGCAAGGCGAATGTCAATGGATGGCTGGCTATTCCGTCCGGTTTCTCCGCCGAGGTGATGGCGCAGTGCGGCTGGGACAGTGTCACCGTCGATATGCAGCACGGGGTGCAAGACTAAGTCGATGGTGCAGTGTTTCAGGCCATGCAGGCTCACCCCGTTACGCCCATGGTGCGAGTTCCGTGGAATGAGCCCGGCATCATTGGCAAATGCCTGGATGGCGGCGCAATGGGGATCATCTGCCCGATGGTGAACAGCGCAGCCGAGGCAAAGCAACTGGCCGACGCCTGTCTGTATCCGCCCGTCGGCAAGCGCAGCAACGGCCCAATCCGTGCGGCTATGTACGGCGAGGCGAGCAGCTATCAGGCAACCGCGAACAGCGAGATTTTGGTGATCCCGATGATCGAAACTCAGCAGGCCATCGACAGCATCGACGAAATCCTGAGCGTCCCCGGCATCAACGGCATTTACATCGGTCCGTCAGACATGGGCTTGTCGCTTGGCCTGATCCCGATCCTGGATCGGGAGGAACCGATTATTCTGGAGATCTATGGCAAGCTGCTGGCGTCTTGTAAGAGACACGGGAAATTGGTGGTATCCACAATGGTACGGCGGCCTACGCTGCTCGGATGATGCAGATGGGCTTCCGGCTCTGCACGATCGCCAATGATAGCGGCTTGATGGCCCGGGCAGCGCGTGAAGCGGTCGCGGCAACACGCAAGGCGGCTGGGGATTTGGCAAACTAGCTGGGATTTACAAGATCCGCACAGGGTGGCCGGAGACTTGCGCGACCCCCTTGGTCCAGGGGCTGGCTACCGCGTCGGACGCGGCGGCGTATGGGTATAGTCGTAGAAGCCGCGTCCGGTTTTGCGGCCATACCAGCCGGCCTCCACATATTTCACCAACAGCGGGCACGGGCGATATTTGCTGTCGGAAAGGCCCTGGTCCAGCACCTGCATGATCGACAAACACGTGTCCAGGCCGATGAAGTCCCCCAATTCCAGCGGGCCCATCGGGTGATTGGCACCCAGTTTCATCGACGTATCGATGGCGGAAACCGATCCGACACCCTCATACAGCGCGTAAACCGCTTCGTTGATCATCGGCACGAGGATCCGGTTCACGATAAAGGCCGGGAAATCCTCAGCCACCGCACTGACCTTACCAAGCGTTTGCGCCAGGTTCTTCACCGCCAGGGAACGTCGGCTCATCGGTGGCGATGCCGCGAATGATCTCCACAAGCTTCATGACCGGGACAGGGTTCATAAAGTGCATGCCGATGGATTTTCCGGCCGATCGGTTGCCGCGCCCAAGCGGGTAATCGAGATTGAAGACGTGTTCGATGATCAGGCACGACGGCTTCAGGTTGGGAATGGTGACTGAAGATCTGCCGCTTGAGATCTTCCTTCTCGGTCGCCGCCTCAATCACCAAGTCCGCATCGGCGCACGCAGCGTAATCGGTCGCAGTCTTGACCCGTGCCAACGCCTCGTCCCGCTCGTCGGAGGTAATGATCGAACGGTTGACCTGGCGGTCCATGTTACGGGCCATCAGTGAGAGAGCTTTCGTCAGGGCCTCCGGTTTGATATCGACGAGCGTCACCGGCAAACCCGCCAGGGCACAGACATGTGCGATACCGTTGCCCATTGCCCGCGCCGACCACCCCAACGGAATGGTCTCCGGCGGGTCGGTCACCATGGGTGCTATGCTGGCAGCAGGTTGACGTCGATATCCATCAGGAGCGCTCCAGTTCCGCTGCCAACTCCGGCAGCGCGTTGAACAGATCGGCGACCAGGCCGTAATCGGCGACCTGGAAAATGGGCGCTTCCTCATCCTTGTTGATGGCCACGATGACCTTGCTGTCGTTCATGCCGGCGAGGTGCTGAATGGCCCCGAAATCCCGACAGCGACATACAAATCAGGCGCGACAATCTTTCCGGTCTGACCGACCTGGAACTCATTGGGCACGAAGCAGCATCCACAGCCGCCCGCGACGCACCGACAGCAGCTCCAAGCTTATCAGCAATTGGATCGATAAGCTTGAAGTTTTCTCCGTTTGCATACCGCGACCGCCGGAAATCACCACCCGGGCGGCGGTCAGTTCCGGCCGCTCACTCTTGGACAGCTCGGCGGAAACGAAACTGGACAGTTCCGGCAAGTCGCCGACGCTCACGGTCTCGGTCGCCGCATTGCCGCCAGTCGGCCTCGACCGGGTCGAAGCTGGCGGCGCGAACGGTGATGATTTCTTGGTATCCGATGATTTGACGTAGCCATACCGTTACCGGCGTAGATCGGAGACGAACGTTCGGCGTCCACCACCGCGGCGATGTCGCTGATCGGCTGTAGATCGAGCAGTGCGGCCACTCGCGGCATCACATTCTTGCCAACCGCCGAAGTAGTCGTAAGCAGGTGCGAGTAGGACGGAGCCAAAGCCAGCAACAGCGCAGCCGTCGGCTCCGCCAGCAGATGGTCCAGCGCGGGGCTGTCCGCGATCAGCACCTTGGTGACACCCGGCAGCTTCGCCGCCGCCGAGGATGCGTAGCCAGACCACGCGGGCGATCAGCACATGCACTTCACCCAGGGCCGTGGCGGCGGCGACCGCGCTACGCGACGGCTGTTTGATACCGGACTCGTCGGCTTCGAGGAGAACGAGGCTCGCCATCGTCAGATCACCTTCGCTTCAGTGCGGAGTTTGTTTACCAGTTCCGCGACGGATTTGACCTTTTGGCCAGCTTTACGCTTTGGCGGTTCGGACACCTTGATCAAGGTCAAACGCGGTGTGACGTCGACACCCAGGTCGGCGGGCTTCACGGTCGCGATCGGTTTTTTCCGCGCCTTCATGATATTCGGCAGCGAGGCGTACGCGGCTGGTTCAGCCGCAGGTCGGTGGTGACGATAGACGGCAGGTCAGCGCCACCGTCTCCAGGCCATTGACTTCGCGGGTTACCGTCAGCGTGTCGCCCTCGACGGCAAGCTTGCTGGCGAAGGTGCCCTGCGACCAACCGAGCAGCGCGGCGAGCATTTGGCCGGTGGCGCTCATGTCGTCGTCGATCGCTGTTTGCCGAGGATGACGATCCGCGGCTGCTCCTTCTCCACGATCGCCCTCAGGAGCTTGGCGACCGCCAACGGTTGAAGGTCGGCGTCGCTTTCCACCAGGATGCCACGATCGGCCCCCATGGCGAGCGCTGTCCGGATGGTTTCCGCGCATTGCGGAACACCCATGGAGACGGCGATGATCTCGTCGCAATACCCTTTTCCTTAAGGCGGACGGCTTCCTCGACGGCGATCTCGTCAAACGGGTTCATCGGTATCTTCACGCCGGAGGTCTCGATGCCGGAGCCGTCGGACTTCACGCGCACCTTCACGTTATAGTCAACCACCCGTTTGACAGGGACAATGATCTTCATGGGGCCGTGCCGATTCCTGGGGAGGTTGATGAGCACATATCTCGGCGCCCGGCACCGTCTCGGTTCCGAGCCGCCCGTTCCTGCGAGAAGGCCGCGGACCATATTGAGGGGGTTCTGCGTGTCAAACGTATGCCGGGTATAGCCGGCGCCTCGCGGGTCAGGAGCGCAGCAAACTCATGAGAACGATAAAGAGCAGGATTGCCGCGCCCTGCAGCAGCACCCGCCACTGCATAAGCTTATTGGACCGTCGCGGGTCGCCCTGCCGCAACATCCCGACGACGCCGACGGTGAGGACGCCCAGCGTAGCGAGCATCAGGATACCGACCAGGACCGCGAGGAGACCGTGCATGGCTGTACTATAGGGCTCGGGCTGGATTTGTGGAGGGTGGCCGTGCCAAATGACAGCGGATAGGCAGCAACTCTCGTGTCCGAAATTGCGTTGACCCGGCGGCGGCATCTGTGTCCTAGCCCGCCGATGATACGACTCGTTCTCGTCATTCTGTGCGCCATCCTCCTTGGCGCGCCGACGCCATCGTCCGCACAGAAGCCCGTCAGCCCGCCGTCCACACCTTCCATTTCGGTCGACGAGGCGCGGGTCGCGCTGGACGTGTTGAACGACCCGGCCAAACGGGCTTCCTTCGCCGACACACTGAACGCCATCATCAAGGCGCAACCGGCAGCCTTGCCGCCCGGCGTGGGCGGACCTACCGCCGCTGTACCCACTGGACAGGCGAAATCGGGTGGCCGAAACAGCCGCCGAGGGTCCGAGAATCCCGCTTGCACCTGATAGCCTAGGGGCTCAGGTTTTCTGTCGGCGTCCGCCTTCCTCAACCATCTCGGCACCCAGGCGGTGGGGGCGTTGGAAGCCGTGCAAAGCCTCCCGCTGCTGTCCGCCGGGGTCGTGATGGTGGCGACCAACCCCATTGCGCACGACATTCTGGTCGACGTCTCTTGGCGCATGGCACTCGTGCTCGTCGTGGCGGCCGCGGTCGAATATGGGCTCCGACGCGCCATGCAGCGGCCAATACGCGGCCTTGAAAGCCTTGCACCCAGCGTTCGCCTCGCCGGCTCGGAGGAAGCGGCGTCATTGGCCGATTTCGATAGGCATCCACCGCCGACGTCAGCGCAGATAATGGGCGGATACGGTCAATGACGACGACACCGACCCTGTTCCCCGCCCCCAGACCGACGCTATTGCCCGCGCCGAGGAGGATCCCATCGCCCGCGCTGAGGCCGGCGACATCGAAGCCCCGGCACATCGACGTCGGCGTCACCGGCGTGGACGCTGCTCAGCGCGTGCCCCTTGTCCTCTGACGACTGGCTCTGGAAGTCGTTCCCGTCTTCGGGTTCGTGCTCGTAGGGCACCTGATTGCCGGGTCGAGCCTCGGCGGCCAAACCGTCAACCGGTTGATTATCCTGGCAATCATCGATGCTTACGCCGTCTGCATCGCATTGCTGTGCCTCGCGCGCATGCTGCTGTCCCCCGAAGCGTCCCGCCTGCGCCTGTTCAATCTCCGAGATACAGCCGCCACCTACCTGATGTACTGGGCTCGACGGCTGGTCCCGATCGCCGTGGTGGGCTACGCGATCGGCGAGGTCGGCCTGCTGTTGGGCCTATCCAACATTGCGCACGATGCCTTGGAAAAGGGCGTTGGCCTCGTATTGGTCGTTTGTCTGGTCTATATCGTCGTCCGAAACCGGCGGGCGGTACGGCGCTGGATGCAGGTGTCCGAAGGCACAGGCATGATCGCCGGACTGCGGAACCGGTTTGCCCGGGGCTGGCATTGGATCGCGTTGTTCTTCCTGATTGTGGGCTGGCTGATCTGGGCAATAGAGGTGCAGCACGGCTACGCGGCGGTCCTGCACTATCTTATTGTCACCGGGCTGCTCTTGATCGCTGCCCGGCTAGTTCTGCTTCTGTTGTTAGGCGTGGTGGACCGCGTCATGCGGCCGACACCCGATTTCCCCGGTCTTTACCCGGGCATGCATGCAAGGCTTAAGTCTACCATCCCGTCGTGAGCGCCACGTTGCGCCTGACGATCTACCTGTTGTGCATTCTCGGGCTGCTGCAACTCTATGGCCTGAACACGTTCCTGTGGCTAATTGACAGCGCGCTCGGCCTCCGCGTGCTGTCGGCGAGCGGAACGCTCCTGGTCACTATCATCCTCGCGATCGGCGTGTTGGAAGCGATCAACGGCGGCATTCAGCAGCATCTGGACCGATTCGATCGGGACGCCCAGATCGCCAAATCCGCCCGTTTGCGAACACTGTTGCCGTTGCTCCGCTCTACGCTGCTGATCACTATCGCGATCGTCGCCGGCCTGATGGCTCTCAGTGAGATCGGCATCAATATCGCGCCATTGTTAGCCGGCGCCGGGATCGTCGGCGTGGCGATTGGCTTCGGCTCCCAAAAGCTGGTACAGGATCTGATCACCGGCATTTTTCTGCTGCTGGAAAATGCCATGCAGGTGGGGGATACCGTCACCGTTTCCGGTATGACCGGCGTCGTGGAGGTGCTCTCCGTGCGCACCATCCGGCTGCGCGCCGGCGATGGATCGGTTCACATCATCCCCTTCAGTTCGGTTACCAGTGTGACAAACGTAAATCGCGGGCAGGGCAACGCGGCGGTCAGTGTCAGCGTCGCCTATGACGAGGATACTGATCGCGTTGCCACCGAATTGACCGCAATCGTGGCCGGCATGCGGTCGGATCCGGCGTTGTCCGCACAAATGTTGAGCGACTTGCAACTTTGGGGCGTGGATAAGGTGGATGGCGCTGAAGCGACGATCGTCGGCCAGGTGGTCTGCACGGATTCGGGCCGTTGGCCCGTGCAGCGCGAATTCAACCGGCGCATGAAGCGGCGGTTTCAGGAGATCGGGATCAGGATTTTCAATCCGGTGCAGACGATCACGGTCTCCACAATGATCCAGGCCCCCGCTGAAAAAGGGGACAGCCATGAACCGCCGCGGCAGCTAACTGAGCAATTCCCAACCCAAGAGCTTCTGCGCGGGCGATTTGGGCCGATGGATACCGGTTCGTCCGAGCCGCCGACATGCGCATCCTACTGGAGCAGGCCGGCGAACTGACCGACTGGCCCGAGTTCGCCACCAGTTGGAATGACCTCGGGCCGGACACCTACATGGCGGATGGCGGCCGTTACCGGAAGCGCCGTCATGCGGTATTCACGATTACCGCCAGCGAGATCGTTCGGCAGCCGGCTCAGCCGCATTTCCAAAGCCGCGACTACAACCCGCTAAACGGCGGGATTGAACGATGGTTTGAAGCGGTAACCGAGCCGGTGGGCTCCGGCACGTCCCTCGCGGCCATACTGAGATTCTGCCGAAACCTGTTCGGAATGGCAAGTCCGGCAAGCAACGCCTGGCATGTGGAAATGCATCAGTTCCGTATCGAGGCGCGCCCGGGCGAGGCTGGCCTTCCTACGCCCGAAGGTTTGCACCGCGACGGCGTGGACTACGTGCTGGTGCTGCTGGTGAACCGCACCAATATCGTCAGCGGTATGACTTCGATCCACGATCTGGCGGGTGCTGAACTGGGCGAGTTCACTCTGACTGAGCCGTTGGACGCCGCGTTGGTGGACGATGCTCGTGTCCTGCACGGGGTACCCCGGTGGAGCCGCTGGACCCTGCGTCACCCGGATACCGCGACGTGCTTGTTGTGACGTTTCGGCGCAAATAAGATCGCCGGCTTGGCGTGCGGCGCGGATCGGATTGCTTGCGGCAGTGACGCATCGCGCCACTCGGAACCCTCTGGGAACGGCTCCCGTCTGGGGCGTTTAACGCTTTGGCCGGGATGTGTTCGGCCTGATCTGGCTCGGTACGACCCTTGGATGCTTGCGTGGACAGAACCGGCCTTTCCGCTGAGGCGGTCTTGCGTTGACGCGGGACCTCGCCTGTGGGCATTAAGCTCCGAAGTGCGCGCCTGTAGCTCAATTGGTTAGAGCTGGCGGCTCATAACCGCTCGGTTGCAGGTTCGAGTCCTGCCGGGCGCACGATCCCGCTCCCAGCGGGTGGTTCGGGGCAATATCGTCATCCCAGCCCCTAAGCCAATCTTCCGAGCCCGCAACCGAAAATAGGAACGAACGCCGTCATGGCATCGTGATTTGGTTTCATTCTCACCGGTCGGTCATGATCGTGCCAGTCGGGGCGCTCGATGCGCCGACGGCCGTAAGTGAATATGCGTAAATTCCGTGGGTAAATGAGGCGCATTTACCTTTGGTGACTACAGGCTTAATAATTGCGCTAGGCAAACTAACTTCCTCACGAGGCACTCTCCGCGTGTACCGTCAGATCATCGGTTACGTTCCGTCCAACGTAATTCCAGCAATCGTTTCGATTGCGATGGTTTATGCTTATACGCGGCTACTGTCGCCCGCGGCATTCGGCAGCTACAGCTATGTGTTCTCGGCTGTCCTCGTGTTGCAGACATCTTTGTTCTACGCATTGCCAATCGCCGTGATGCGGTTTTATCCCGCGGCCGCCCGTGATGACCGGCGGGAAGGATTGCTTAGGGAAGCTTATTTCCTCTTCTATGGCATGTGCTTCGCCGTGGTCGTAATCGGCATCTGCGTCTGGCTACTGATCCCTTTGCCCAAGGACTACCGCCTCGCGGCTTTTCTGGCCTTGCCGATGCTGGTGTTTCGGTCGCTAGTGCAACTGAACCAGTCGGTTAACCGCTCCGCCAACCTGATGCGTCGCTATAACACCGTCGAATGTGTCCACGCCGTCCTCGGCTTCGGGCTTGGTCTACCCGCACTCTTTGCTCTCGGATGTGGCCCCGAGGCGATCATTCTGGGCCTCTTGAGCGCCGCCGTCCTCTGCTCGGCGTTCGATATCCGGCTGCTGGGATCGCCGTTCCGGCGCACTGCCAGAACTCTTGACCGGGCGGAATTGGTCCGGCTGGTTGAATATGCCTGGCCGCTGGTGGGGGTGGCCGCGACGGCAGTCATCCTGCAGAACAGCGATCGATTTCTGCTTGGATCGCTGGCGGGGACCGGTGCGCTGGGCATTTACGCGGTTGCTTACAATCTCGTGGAACGGCCGACTACCCTGATTTGCGCCTCGATCTCGACTGCCACCTTTCCATTGGTTGTGCAGGTGCTGGAAAATCAAGGTCGGGAGGCGGCGCGCCTCCAGGCCGGCCGTAACGGGATCGCACTGCTGGCGGTTACCTTGCCGGCCTGCGTCGGTCTCGCTCTGACAGCCGATTACATTGCGGCCGCCCTAGTAGGACCCGATTTTCGCTCCGGCGTTGCGGTCCTGTTGCCAATTATGAGCTTTACAGCCCTGGCCCGCGGGGTGCGCTCGCATTTTATCGACCACGCATTCCATTTGTCCGGCCGGCCTTTGTTAATGCTTTGGACCTACGGACCAGCGACCATAATAAACATCGCATTGAACATCTACGTCGTGCCCCGGTATGGGATGATGGGCGCCGCTTGGACGGCGTTCTCTTGCCAAACTGCCACAGTGGCAGTCGGTTGGTTCCTTGGAACGTCCCTGTTTCCCGTGTGGCTGCCGATCCGGCAGGTGTTCACCTGTGGTGTGGCGATCGTGCCGATGGCCCTCGCGCTGACCCTGATCCGTTTTCCGCTAACTTGGGTCGGTCTGTTGGCGACGATTGTACTTGGGAGCAGCGTGTATGTTGTCAGCGCGCTCGCCCTGGATCTAGGTGGGGTGCGGTCGATCGGCATGTCCGCCCTGCGCAAGCGGCTGCGTCCCAAGGTGCCGGCATTGATGGATTGACCCGGCCGACAGTAGGTTGGCACGATGCCGACCGCGCAGCGATCTAACCGGCAAGCGGGTCGCCGGCCCCGTTGTTAGCGACTGGGCTGCAAGCAGGGTTTTCCTGAAGCACACGGCGAGCGGCCAGGCGAGGAGAAAGTGCTCCTCTCATCCATCACTTCTTCGGCTTCGATCCGGCACAGAGCTTCGTGGTGCCCGAGGGCGTCCGCAAACACTTTGCCGAACAGCCCGTACACTTGGAGCGCAACTCAACGGCGAATAGCAATCGATAAATCAGCGTTACCGCGGGCGGTACCCCGAACTCGGAGCATCATAAACTTCTGGAAGGCCGGCAGTCAGCACTGGCTGCCTTTGAGCCAAGTTCTGAGGCCTATCGCTGCATGTTAGGACTGACCCACCGCCCGGTTGCGCTGATCTGCTCCCGGCAAGCGCTGCCCACATGCGATCGACAAATACCTCCGAGGCCAAGCCGCATGGCTGGTCAACTATGCCAAACGATATCGAGCCGCCCTGCGCGTTGGAACGTCGATCACCGAGGGCACAGCGAACTTCCTGGTCAACCGGCGCATGAATAAATCGCAGCAAATGCGATGGTCGCGACGGGGCGCCGATGTGCTGCTCCAGGTCCGTTGCGCAGTCTACAACGGCACACTCGGTGCCGGGTTTGGGCATCGATTCGCCCGGATCGCTGATGCGGAGGCGGCCCTTGCTAATGCGGCATGATCCCCCAGATCCCTGGACGGTCCCGTGCCGGTGTCGGTATCCTGTTGATTTGTATCATCCTGCTATCGGTGCTGGCCCTCGTCGTGGTGAATGCGCTGAAGGGGAGCCCATGGGGCAGCTTCACGGCGTTCTGCACCATCCCGATCGCGCTGATCATGGGCATTTACCGCCGGTTCATCCGGCGTGGCCGCATAGGCGAGAAGTCCTTGATCGGGGTCGTTCTGCTGCTGGCCTCACTCCTCTATGGACGCGACGTATCCGAGACACCCGAACCAGCGGTGTGGTTCAACCTGAGTGGCGAGACGCTGGCCCTGATCGTGATCGGCTACGGTTTCGTCGCCGCGGTGCTGCAGGTGTGGCTGTTGCTTGCCCCGCGCGACTACCTGTCCACCTTCCTCAAGGTGGGCACCATCCTGCTGTTGATGGCCGGTGTCATCATCGTTCATCCCGACCTACAGATGGCGGCTGTGACGCGTTTCATCGACGGCACGGGCCCAGTCTGGGCCGGCAGCGTCTTTCCGTTCCTGTTTATCACCATCGCCTGCGATTCTGTCTCTGGCTGGCACTCGCTGATCGCGTCGGGCACCACGCCGAAAATGATCGAGAACGAGGGTCAGGTCCGTTTCATCGGATATGGCGCGATGCTGATGGAATCGCTGGTCGCCATCATGGCACTTATTGCCGCCTCAGTGATCCATCCTGGCGTGTACTTCGCGATGAACAGTGCTGCCGGTCTGATCGGCATCGACCCGGCTCATGCCGCGCAGGTGATTACGTCCTGGGGCTTTGTGGTCACGCCGGATATCCCGACGCAAGTGGCGCTTGACGTCAGCGAAGCCAGCATCATGTCGCGCACGGGCGGCGCACCGACCCTCGCGGTCGGCATGGCCACTACCCTTTCCGGCTTCCTTGGGGGTCCGTCGCTGGTCGGCATTTGATATCACTTCGCCATCCTGTTCGAGGCGCTGTTCATCCTCACGACGGCAGATGCTGGCACCCGAATTTGCCGCTTCATGATCCAGGATTTGATCGGCAACGTGATCCCGGCATTCAAAGCCACCGAATCATGGGCCAACAACATCGTCGGTTCGGCTCTGGCCTGCGTACTATGGGGCTACTTCCTCTACCAGGGCGTGATCGATCCGCTGGGTGGCATCTGGACCACGTGGCCACTGTTCGGCAGTGCCAACCAGATGTTGGCGGCAATCGCACTGGTCCTCTGCACCGTCGTCCTGTTCAAGATGAAACGGCACCGCTACGCCTGGGTTACCATTGTGCCGGCCTGCTGGCTCGTGGCCGCACCGTCACTGCCGGGCTCGAAAAGGTGTTCAATCCGAATCCGGCCGTGGGCTTCATCAGCCACGCTTTCCGTTTCGGCGATGCCGCGTCGGCGGGACAGATACTGGCCCCAGCCAAAACACTCCATGAAATCAGCCGGCTCGTCTTCAACGACTATGTGGATGCGACATTGGCGGCTGTATTCGCCGCGATCGTGGTAACTATGGTGGTCTATGGCGTGTTCGATGCCCGCGAGGCGCTGAGCAACAAAACAAGCACGGTGGTCGAGGTCGGCGGCGACGCCGTGCGATGGCGGGAGCGGGCGATGATTGAGACAGTGGTGGTACGCTCGCGGTTCGTATGCGAGATGGCGGTCAAGACCGCCCGATTAATGGTGGGCATACCCGACTACCAGACCTACGTCACACATCGGCGGACGACACACCCGGATCGGGGATGACCTAGTAGAGTTCTTCCGAAAGCGGCAGGACGCTCGCTATTCCGTCAGCAAAGGCCGCTTCCGCGGCTGCTGCTGACAGGTCGATGGCAGGACCTCTGCTGCACGTAAAATCGTTCCACCAACCCTACGACGATCTGCCGTCGCACGATCGCGGCAAACCCCCCAGGCTTCGGGAGCGCCCTGGGTATGCGAGCCTACGCGTGAAGCAGTTCCAAAGCCTCCTCGTAGATCTCCATATTCTTGCCAAAGGAGATCGCCGCAGCCTGCGCGCCGGAAACCAGGTGCATCCAGCGCCAGGGCTCGCGTGTCGCGTAAAATTCCTCGACGATCGCTTGATGATGTTTGAAGGCATGCATCTCGGTGAAGCTATCGTGGCACACGATCTCTCCGAGACGCTTCATCAATACCTGCGGGTCATAGCCGTTGTTCACATATTGCTGTGCCAAATTCACGGTCCCTTTGACCTCCGGCACCGCCCGCATCAGGCCCAGGTTGGTGACCTGGGACCAATCGGTCGGCGGCTGTTGATAGATGCTTTCCGTAATGGCCTCCAGCAGCTCGTCCTGGGTCCGCGGAGGCAGGGCCGCGACCGCCTCCATGTCCGGCTGCGGGGCAGGCTCCATTCGGGTACTGGGTCGATTTGACCTCCGGACCGGTGTGCCAGAGCAGGAGGATCAGCAACTTGTTTCGCAGACTCAGACCATCCAAACGAAGCAGGTAGCGGCGGAGGTTGGCGCTCGTGTGCAAATGGACATCCATTGGATTCCCGGTGAGAGACCGGAGGAACAGACAAGCGGCCCCGATCGACAGCGCTTCGCCTGCGCCTTCCAGGGACAATCCGTCGCCCAGGGCCGCGGCCATCAGCACGGGAATGTCGTTGTAGTTGTCGCACCGCCCGATCGCTTCGCCCAAGCGCCCGATCGCTGCCGTTTCGTCTTCACCGCTCTGCTGCCGGGTGACGCGCGTCAGAAGCTGGTGTTTTTCGATCAGCGCATCGATGTCCGGGATCGCCCGAGCGACGGGGAATCGCGTCACGTAGCGCACGGCCGGCCGCATCAGGACCGGGAGCAACTCCGGATCCATCTTCTCCAGCGCTCGGAACGTGAAGGCGGGAAAGATGAAATAGTGATCGTCCATGGCATTCTTCGGAATCGCCACACTCAGCAGAAGATCGAGCGCTTCGACCGGAGGAATGTTCTTCCACAGCCACAGAAAACAATGGTCCGCCTTGTTGGTCTCTCCGCGTTTGACGGCCGCGAGGAAAGCTTCTTTGGTCGCCTCGACGCCACCCGCATCCAACGGCTCGAATTCCAGCAGGCTATATGGCCCCATCGCCGGATGGTGAATGTGCTTGTTGGACAGCGCCACGTGCTGCAGAACCGGGACGAAACGCTGCTCACCCTCTAGCCGCGCGACCAGCTTCGACACCGCATACAGACCGGCCAGAGGGTGCAGGGGACCGCCATGATGACCGGGCGGTAGGTCCGACGAGCGCGAAACCGCCAAAGCGGAGGCGGTCAACATTGTCTGAGTTGGCATACCTGCCCGAAGTTTCTCAAGCGTGCGGTCCACGATCTCAGTGGGGGGCGTTTCCTCGATGAACTGGACCAGGGGTTCGATGGCGTCCGCAAATTGGACACGATTGGGCATGGGCTCTTCTCCTCAGAATAACGCTACCGTCTCCGTCGCACAGTGTTCCGCTTACGCATCATAATCATCGGACGCCCGGCTTTGTGAGGCCATGGTCAGCCGCTGTCGGGTCCGGGGCGGGACAAAACCGTCGTCACTCTCTAGATCGTCGTCCACGATACCGAGGGTGTCAAATCCCGTCGGAACATGCGTTAAGCGTTTGAACGCTATGTCGTTTCGTGCGCCAGCACATTGCTGAACAGTTTGAACTTCTATCCTGTAAAGCGTGTAAGCTGCATTTACCGGATCGGGTGGATATTCGTCGCGGCCGTGTACTTTTACAGAGAACGGTCAGCCGGGCAGCAATTCTCTGAGGTGGAACTCATCGGCTGGGCAGAGATCGGGGGAACCTAAGATAGAAGATCGCCGCGTTTTCCGATACCCCCCCTCACGATTTGTATCTGCTCAACCCTGGCTTAAGTTGGATTTCGCCGGGTAGGCGAACTGCCGTGTGACGGTCCGCAAAAAGATGTTGACGCGGTCACGGTCGAGTCAATTCTAAACGGGGGCGTGCCCGAGCTTCCCGACCTCAACCACCTGAGCCACGCCGAAAAGGACGCGCTGATCCGGGCGCTCTGGGCGCAGGTGCAGAGCCTGACGGCACGGGTTGCCGCGCTTGAAGCAAGGCTCGGCGAGCCCGGGAAGACCCCGGATAATTCCAGCCTGCCGCCATCGAGGGGGCAGAAACCGAACAAGCCGGAGAAGGTCAAGCGTGTTGGACCGCGCCCGGGCAGCCTTGGCCGCAAAGGAGGCGGTCGTCCCTTGGCCTGCGATCCCGACGAGACGGTGACCGCCAAGCCAGTGGCCTGCGCACATTGCCAGGCCGGGCTGACAGACGCCGATCACGTGCTGCACGGTCGTTACGACAAGATCGACCTGCCGGTGGTGCGTCCCGTGGTGACCCGCGTCGAACGCTATGCCGGGTATTGCGCGTGCTGCGGCGGCGTCACCCTGGCAGCGATCCCCGCAGGCCTCGAAGACGGCTCGCCGTTCAGCGTCAATATCATGGCGCTGGCGCTCTACCTGCGCTTCACCCACGCGATCAGCTACCGCCGTCTGAGTCAGCTGTTCCTGCACCTCTATGCACTCCAGATCAGCGAGGGCGCGCTGGATGCAATGTTGCAGCGTGCCAAACCCTGTTTCGACAGCGAAGTGATGGCCATTCTCGCCCGGTTGCGCCGCTCCCGGATCGTCGGCTGCGATGAGACCTCGGTGCGCATCGATGGGCACACTCATTGGAACTGGGTGTTTCAGAACGATCGGGTGGTGATCCACGTCGTGCGCAACAGCCGCGCCACCAGCGTGGCCACCGAGACGATGGCGGGTCATCGGCCCAGCATTTGGGTGTCCGACCTCTATGGCGCGCAGCAGGGGCATGCCGATCTCTGGCAGGTCTGTCTGGCGCATCAACTGCGTGACTGCAAATACGCCATCGAGGCGGGCGATACGATCTTCGCTCCACAGATGAAAGCGCTGCTGCTACGGGCGGTCGTGCTGGCGCGTCGGCGCAAAAACCTGGCCGAGAGCACCCGGCGCAGTCATCTGCGAAGGCTGGATCACGCGTTGAACGCGATCATGGTTCTGGCACCGACTAACAGTCACGGCAGGCGGCTGCGAAAACGTTACGGCAAGGTGCGAAGCCACCTGTTCACTTTCCTGGAGCATCCCGACGCTCCGCCGGACAACAATGGCAGCGAGAGGGAATTGCGGCCCACAGCCACATACCGAAAGGTCACCGGTGGCTTCCGTTCGAAGTGGGGCGCTGATCTGTTCGCTGGCGTTCGATCCGTCGTGGGCACCGCCGCACGACAGGGAAAGAACGCATATCAGGCAATTTGTGCAGTCCTGGACGGCAAGTCTGTCATTCAGACGGGTTGAGCAGATACCACAATTCGAGGGGGATAAGTAATCCTATGTATAAGCCTTATTCTAAATGATTCTTCACTGTTCGTTACGGGTAGGAACGTTGTCACGCAGGCAGCGACAGGTCAAGTTTCCCGGCGAGCAGGTAGACCATGAACTTGAGGTTGCATGTTGAGCGGTAGCCGCGAGCGCGCGATCTTGCAGGATGCCGTCCCAGTGCCGTTTGACCGTGTGTGCGGTGTCGATCATCGGTCCGAGCCGGCTGTGGGTGGCCCGGTGTACCATTTCTCAGGGATGCCGGTGGCTGATTCGGTCGCGGGTTGATCATAGACTTCCTGGAAGGCCAGCCGGATCGATAGGCACGCGCCGACATTGGAAGATTTTGGAATGTCGCCCGCTGCCAATCGGACAGATTGACGCATGCCTGCTCGACACAGTGGTGCACCACCCACCATAGTCGGGTGTCGTGCTCCCTCACCATGCGGGCCCACGACACATGGCTGAGATCATGTCGCGAGCAAGGCTGCGACAGCAGGGTGAAGCCGCTGACTGGACGTGCCCGCGGGACACTTATCGTTTTGATACCGCACGTATCGTAGCGGCTGCTCGGCGCGGGCGCGCAAATAGCCCGGTGCTGGAAGACGTTTGAAATGGCGCGAGGCTTTTCGCTCGCTGGCGTATGCCGCGCAGTTCGACGCACCGCAGTCCGGACAGATAAACACGGCTGCCCGGAGCAAAGTCGACTTTGAGTTCCAGTCGGTAGGCCTCGGGATGGAAGCCGGCGCGGACCACCGTCGAAGGCGGGGGTCAGCGCCAAGCATCCCTGGAGGCAATGACCCGTCTGCTAAGTGTGTCTTGGATGATGCTGCCGTCTCTCAAAGGCGATCAGACGTGGAAGCTCTCTCCACAACCGCAGCGTCCTTTTTCGTTCGGATTGGTGAACGTAAAGCCCGCTGTCAGGTTCTTCACCTCGTAATCCATGACCGTGCCTATCAGGAACAATGACGCCTTCCGGTCAACCAAAATGGTCAAATCCTTGTCTCTCACCACCTCGTCGGTCGGGGCCGCGTCGTCGGCCCAGGACATATCGTAGGACATACCCGAGCACCCCTTCGTCTTGACGCCGATACGCAGCAATCTGCCTTGCTCGCCCTTCGCATAAAGCCTGCGGAGGCGCTCAGCCGCCGCGTCGGTAAGTGTCATCAAGGGCGGCAAAGCGCGAGTCTTGCGAGACGCGGTCGTTGTTGTGCTCATGGTCCAGCCTATGTCGTGATCGATCAGAACATATTCAATTGCAACCGAGCTTCCTCGGTCATGCGGGAGGGGTCCCATGGGGGATCCCAGACGGTCTCGACGTGGCAGGAGGTCACGCCTGGTACCGTCAGCACTGCATTCTGCACTTGCTCAGGCAGTTCCTGCGCGCTCGGGCAGGCAGGCGCAGTCAGGGTCATCTCCACTTTCACGCCGCCGTCATCGTCGATCTCGACGGCATAAATCAGGCCGAGTTCGTAAATGTTCACCGGGATTTCCGGATCGTAGACCGTTGCAATCGCCTCGATCAGCGTATCCTCGCTCGGTGGGCCGGACGACTTGACCGGGGTTTCGCCATCCGGGGTCCAGACAGTGTTGGGTGGGCTGATGTCATTCACTGCTTGCCTCCTTTGCGCCATCCAGCGCGGCGATCAGGGCATGCCAGGGCAGCGTGGCGCATTTCACCCTGGACGGATATTCGTGGACGCCCGCCAGCGGCGTCAGACGCTCGATCGGTTCGGCGAGGCTTGCATCGCAGGTGGGGCAGTGGCCGGTTCGGGCCATTTCGCGAAAGGCTTCGAACAACGCCCGCGTGTCTGCCTTGGCGCGTCCCTGCACGGTCTCGGCCATCAGGTCGGCGGAGGCGATACTGATCGCGCATCCCCTTGCCTCGAAACCGATGCGCCCGATCGCGTCGGCATCGAGTTTGACCCAGACCTGGACGCGATCGCCGCACATCGGGTTGTCGCCCTTGGCCGTGGCATCGAAGGTCTCCAGCCGGACGGCGTGCCGCGGGCGGCGGCCGTGATCCAGGATGACTTCCTGATAGAGGTCGCGCAGATCGTCGAAACTCTCTGTCTGCGTCATGCGAAAAACTCCCGCACCCGGATCAGCCCGTCCGCCAGCGCGTCGATTTCGGCGTGGGTGGTGTAGATGCCGAAACTGGCACGTGCGGTGCTGTCCAGGTTGAAGCGGTGCATGAGCGGTTCGGCGCAGTGGTGTCCCGCGCGGACGGCGATGCCTTGGCGGTCCAGCAGAGTCGCCACGTCGTGAGCGTGTGCCCCGTCCATTGTAAACGAAATGACCCCGCCACGGTCCTGCGCCTGGCCGATCACGCGCAGGCCTTCTACCGTGGCCAGACGAGCCAGGGCGTGTTCCGTCAATGACGCCTCGTGCGCGGCCATCGCATCGTAGCCGATCGCCCGCACGTAATCGATAGCCGCTTTCAAGCCGATGCCCTCGAGGATCGCGGGCGTGCCGGCCTCGAACTTGTGCGGCACCGCGAGCCCAGGTGGATTGTTCATAGGTTACGGATGAAATCATATCGCCGCCGCCCATGAACGGCGGCATCCGTTCCAGCAGGTCGCGCTTGCCCCAGAGCACGCCGATACCTGTCGGGCCATACAGCTTGTGGCCGGTCCAGGCGTAGAAGTCGCAACCCAGGGCCCGAACATCGACCTCGCGATGAACGATGGCCTGGGACCCATCGAACAACACTTTCGCGCCATGCGCATGGGCGATGCGGACGATGCGTTCCGCCGGCACGACGGTCCCCAGCACATTGGACATATGGGTCATCGCGACCAACCCGACCTTGCCATCCTCCAGCAAGGCTTCGTAGGAAGCCACATCAAGCTCGCCGGCCTCAGTGACCGGTGCGACCCTAAGTTCGATCCCGTGCGCATCCCGCAGCATTTGCCACGGGACAATGTTGGAATGGTGTTCCATGCCGGATATCAGCACGGCCTGGCCACGCTTCAACACACCACGCCCGTAGCTATGGGCCATCAGGTTGAGCGCTTCGGTACTGTTGCGGGTGAAAATAACTTCCGAACGATCGTTGGCGTTCATCAAGGTTTGCGACGGCATCGCGGGCGGATTTGTAGGCTTCGGTGGTCCGCTCACTCATCCAGTGTAAGCCGCGATGGACGTTCGCATATTGCGTTTCCATGGCGTGCACCATGGCATCGATCACCGCGCGCGGCTTCTGCGCCGAGGCGGCGCTGTCCAGGAACACCAGGGGCTTGCCGCGAATGGTCTGCGTCAGGATCGGGAAGTCTCGGCGGATCCGCTCGACGTCCAGGGCGATGGGGTTGGTCATCACGTTCATAGTTTTTGCCTCTCCCACCATTGCTCCCACGGCAGCCTCCAGCAGACGGCGGATCGTTTCATCCGCAACCGCATCCAGGGCTTCCGCCAGGAAGGCACGGACCAGGATCGACCTGGCCTCAGCGTCGGGAATGCCTCTGCTTCGAAGATAAAACATCTGCTCAGCGTCGAGCTCGCCGACCGTAGCGCCGTGGCTACATTTCACGTCGTCCGCGAATATTTCCAGCTCGGGCTTAGAGTTAACCTCGGCGTACGGCGACAGCAGCAGGGCTTGGTTCATCTGGTAGCCGTCGGTCTTCTGGGCACTCCGAGCAACCTCGATCTTGCCCTGGAAAACGCCGTGGGAACGACCGGCGAGCACGTTCTTGACGGTCTGGCGCGACGTGCAACCCGGCGCGATGTGGCCGACGACCGTGGTGAAATCGCTGTGTTGCGTTCCGGCCAGGATTTGCGCCGCGTTCAAGTGGGCAATCGCTCCGGCGCCGCTAAGCTGAGCATGGACCTCAGTTCGCGAGAGGCGCGCTCCCAGGTTAAGGGTGAAACTATCATAGGTGCCGCCGGCTTCGACGTCCGCATACGTGGTGGAGACATGGAAGGCCGTCAACGCCTCGTCCTGTAGGCGGATATGCGTCAGATGCGCACCCTCGGCGACGTGGATTTCCGCCAAGGTGTTCAGCAGATACGCGCCCTGCCCGACAGAAATTTCCACCAGGGTCAGTTGCGCGCCCTTGGCCAGGCGGATGCTGTGGCGCGGATGGTAATCAGCCTCTGCACCGGCGATGCTGATCAGTTGCACAACCCCGCCGTCCATCCCTTCAGGCAAGTTCAGTGCCGCGCCGTCCATTGCGAGCATGGTGTTGAGTGCGACCATCGGCTCCCGATCCGGCCAGGTGAGCGTGCCGAAATCCGGTTGCTCGGCGAAGCGGGCGAACCCGGTTGCGGGCATCGCACTCAGCTCGGCCCGCATTGTGCCGTCGACAAACACGAGGCGCGGCGCATCCAGCACCGGCAGTCGCGCCAGCATCGTTTCTGCTTCGTGCCGAGGCGATGGCGCGGGCTGGAAATTGGCTTCCGCGAGCGGCCGCAGACTGGTGAATTTCCAGGCTTCGGTCCTGCGCTGTTGCGTCCCTCCGGGTAAGCCGGCTTCCTTGAACGCCGCCGCAGCTGCCGCGCGCAGGGCGGAGTCGCCTGGCAGACGCCGGATCAGACCCTCGTACCGCTGGAGGAAGCCCGCTGCTCCGGTACTCACGCGGCCTCCGCGATCAGGCCGGCGTAGCCACTCTTTTCCAGATCCTTCGCCAGTTCCGGGCCGCCGGAGCGAATGATACGGCCCCGTGTCAGAACATGAACGCGGTTCGGGACGAGATGGTCGAGCAGCCGCTGATGATGAGTGATCACCAGGGCGGAGAACTCAGGTCCGCGCAGCGAATTCACGCCATCGGCTACGATTTTCAGCGCATCGATGTCCAAGCCGCTGTCCGTTTCGTCCAGGATTGCCAGTTTGGGCCGGAGGATCGCCATTTGCAGCACTTCGTTGCGCTTCTTCTCACCACCCGAGAAGCCAACATTCACGTTGCGCTTCAACATGTCGTCCGGCATCGCCAGTTGTTTGGTCGCGGCGCGCGCGAGCTTCAGGAACTGGACCGCGTCGAGTTCGGTTTCGCCGTGGGCGCGGCGGATCGCATTCAGCGCGGTGCGCAGGAAGTTGGCGTTGTTTACACCGGGCAATTCGATCGGCGCCTGGAATGCCAGGAACACCCCGGCGGCCGCTCGTTGTTCCGGTTCCACATCCAGCAGGTCCATGCCGTTGAAGGTCACGGACCCGCTGGTGACGGTGTAATCCTCGCGACCCGCCAGGACGTAGCCCAAGGTCGATTTCCCGGACCCGTTCGGGCCCATGATCGCATGCACCTCGCCGGAGGGAACTGTCAGGTCGATACCGTTGAGTATCGGCTTGTCGCCTATCGAGACACTCAGTTCGCGAATTTCAAGCATCAGCCTACCGATCCTTCAAGCGAAACCGCGAGGAGTTTCTGCGCCTCGACGGCGAACTCCATTGGCAGTTCCTTCAACACATCCTTGCAGAAGCCGTTGACGATCAGGCCAACGGCGTCCTCCTCGGACAACCCGCGCTGGCGGCAATAGAACAACTGATCATCGGCGATTTTCGATGTTGTCGCCTCGTGTTCGATCTTCGCCGTCAGATTGCGGCTTTCAATATAAGGCACGGTGTGCGCGCCGCACTGATCGCCGATCAGCAGGCTGTCGCACTGGGTGAAGTTCCGCGCATTCGAGGCACTCGGCAGCATTCGCACCAAGCCGCGATAGGTGTTGTTGGAATGGCCGGCGCTAATCCCCTTGGAGATGATGGTGCTGCGCGACCCCTTGCCGATGTGGATCATCTTCGTTCCGGTATCGGCCTGCTGGTGATTGTTGGTGACCGCCACCGAATAGAATTCTCCGACACTGTCTTCGCCATGCAGCACGCAGCGAGGGATACTTCCAGGTGATCGCCGATCCGGTTTCCACCTGGGTCCAGGAAATCTTCGATCGGGCGCCGCGGCAGGCGCCACGCTTGGTGACGAAGTTGTAGATGCCGCCTTTGCCGTTGGCATCGCCCGGATACCAGTTTTGCACTGTCGAATATTTTATCCGCGCATCGTCCAGGGCAACCAGTTCCACTACCGCCGCGTGCAGCTGATTTTCATCGCGTTGTGGAGCGGTGCAGCCCTCCAGGTAGCTGACGTGACTGCCTTCGGCGGCGATGATTAAGGTCCGTTCGAACTGGCCGGTGTTGCGCGCATTGATGCGGAAGTACGTGGACAACTCCATCGGGCAGCGTACGCCCTTCGGGATGTAAACAAAACTGCCGTCGGTGAAGACCGCGCTGTTCAACGCCGCGAAGAAATTGTCCGCCGTCGGAACAACCGTCCCGAGATATTGCTTCACAAGGTCGGGATGCTCGCGCACCGCCTCGCTGATCGGACAGAAGATCACCCCGGCCTTGCGCAAGGTCGCCTGGAATGTCGTGGCGACGGATACGCTGTCGAACACCGCGTCCACCGCGACCTGGGTGTTTTCGATCGTATCCGGATCGACGCCGGCCAGGATCGCCCGCTCCTTCAGCGGGATCCCCAGCTTCTCGTACATCTTCAGAAGTTCGGGATCGACGTCATCCAGGCTCTTCGGGCCAGCCTTCTTTTTTGGTGCGGCGTAGTAGTGGATGTCTTGGTAGTCTATGGGAGGATGATCAACCCGCGCCCAGTGTGGCTCCTCCATCTTCAGCCACGCGGCGTACGCCCTCAGGCGCCATTCCAGCATCCACTCCGGTTCTTCCTTGCGAGCCGAAATCAGCCGAATGATGTCCTCGTTCAGCCCCTTTGGGGCAAAGTCCATCTCGATCGTTGTCTCGAAGCCCCATTTGTAGCCCGACTGCGTAACGGACTGAACGGCGTCGAGTGTTTCGGTAACAGCGGCCATGAAGAATCCTATTCAGCAGCCGATTGAAGGGAGGCCTAGGCTTGAAGGGAGGTCTGGACCTGAAGGGAAGTTTGGGGTTGGAGGGAAGTCTGGGGTTGAACCTGGGACGACGGAACGCGAAACGCCGGCAACAGCGCGACCTGCATGTCGGCCAACGTGATGCTGGACAACGCCGCGTGAATGGCCTGATTCACAGGGTCCCATCGCCCACGCATCGGGCAGAGTCCCTGGGACTCGCATCCCGACAGCGATCCGTCGACGCACGCGGTCAAGGCGATCGGCCCATCCACGGCGGCGATGACATCCGCGATGGGTATGGCAGCCAAGCTCCGGTTCAATCGATACCCGCCCCGGGCCCCACGCTGCGATGACACCAAGTCACTCGCCGCCAGCGTTTTCAGCACCTTAGCGACGGTCGGTTCAGGAATACCCGTCGTAGCGGCGATCGTGGGCGACGTCTGCACGCCCTCCGTCCCACCGAGGCGTACCAGCACCACCACAGCGTAGTCCGTCAATTTCGACAGCCTGAGCATGTCACGAACCCTCGCTCTCTTGGGTGTTTCGGTTATCAGGACCATATCAGTCCTGATTAGGCGGGAGATGGCCCATTCGATGGCCAGCGTCAAGGGGTTTTATGCGGCCGGATATGCGATTGTCGGCAGCGGAACAGGGTGGCAGGCTTGGCATGGGCTGGTCTTTCGGAACCCAAGTCGATGCCCTGGGCATGCTGAGCGACGCCCGACGGTGCGCGAAGACTACGATCCGTGTGGTATCCCAACCGGCGCGACCGAGCCCGCGATCGGGGCAGCCATACGATCGCCAAGGTGCGTTGGTCGATCGTCGGAAGAATACTTTTACCCATAGGTAAAAGCGTAAGGGACGTTCATTGGACGATAGGCTGGGACCAAAACACAATGAACCTGTCAGATCGCCTGCATTGCCCTGATTGTCGGGGACGCCTTACCACGGACCTGGCCCACGAAATGCGTTGCTCTGACTGCGGACGGACGGTTGCCTTGGTCGATGGTATCGCCGATTTCGGCAGTGAGCGGGTGCCATTGACGTTTGGCGCAGAGAAGCACCGTGGTAAGGAGCGTTTGTATGGGCCTGCGTCCAAGCTGCCAACGCGCATTAAGAGTGCGGCGGGCACTCGCTGGCCGGCCGGTCTGGGCGATGTCATCGAGTTCGGAGGTAGCCCAGGGTCGATGGCCGAGGACATCGTCTCGGGCGAGACCGTGCGCAGCCTTGTGGTCGTAGATACGGATTTGTCGACGCTTCGGGCGTGCCAAGGCCGGATCGCCGACCTCGAGACCTCTTGTCCAGTGTTGTTCGCGACGCTTGGGGACGGCCCGACTGCCATCCGTGACGCGGTTGCCGACACCGTCGTCGGCACCACCAAGCTAGCGGGCCTCGTGAATGCGCACACCTTTTTAACCATGGTGCATCGCATCATGAAAACGGGTGGACGTGCCTTGTTCGTCGTCCCGAACCGCCGGTATCATCAGGCGATCTGTCTGGCGATGGCGGAGACCCTCACGCAGCGATACGCGCGCGACGGGACTTGGCCGGAGGGATGCGGGCCCGCGCTGGCCTTGCTGGGAGAGATCCGGCGGTTACTGGTGAGCGATTTATCGTTCCTGAATCCGCCGCAGGCGGCTCAGCTGTTCGATAGCGATGACTTGGAAGATCTGGGAAAGCAAGCCGGCTTCAGCTCGGCGGAGGTTATTCCGCTGGACCCCGATCGGGGAGGAGAGCAAACAATCACCCGCTTGTGCAAGGACGCCGGAGCTACGGACGATTTCGCGAGGGAATTCGGGCCACTTGCCGCCGCAATCGGACGTCCTTACTTGAAACTTCTCAACCATCATGATGCGTCCGCCCTTAGCCTTCTCTGGCTGACGAAGGCGATCGGACCGACGGTCGGTATCTTTTCCGACCGTCTGGCAGGGACTTCCTCAGTGCATGTCGATCCGGACGCCGCGGTTGGGGGAATGATGCCCCGCTGGTCGGTTGAATTGCTGGGTCGGGACTCGCCCGACGGAGTCATCGTTGCGGTAGGCGGTTGGTGCCTCAGCAATATCGACGCGAAATGGGTCCGGATCACGCTTGATAGTGTCGCTCAACAGGCGCCAGTTGGGTGGCCTCGGCCCGATGTGCACGAAGTGCTCAATCATTCCAGAACTTTTCACTCGCTAAACGCTCTTTGCAGCGGTCTGGATGCGAATTTACTGTTCGCCGGCGTCCACCCGGTCGATGAAAGTTGCAGCTTGCATGTCGAAATCATTCTGGCTGGAGATCTGATCGTCACCGGTCCTGCCCCCGAGAGGCTGATAATGGACCAACCTACGGTGATTGCCTATTAGCGACGGCCTGAAAGCGATTGCCTGGTGTGCGCTGGTATTCCTGGCGGTTTCGCTGCCTTGCGCAGTCGTCGCCGAGTCGCCGCGGGATATCGACACTCAGCGGGAGTTGCACGACGCCGAGCGCACCAACAACGAGCAACTCGCCGCACAGAAGGACGCAGCCGATCGGGCGGCTCGGGCCGCGGCCGAGGCGGTGCGTCTGGCGCAGGAGCGGGTCGAAGCGGCTGCGAAACTGCGAGAAGCGGAGGCGGCCACAGCGAATATTGCCGCGCGGACTGATGCGTTGTCACAGCAGAGGCGGGAGGCGGAGCAGCGGGTTCAGGCCCGAGCCAAAGCGTTGCAGCCGCTTCTGCCGCTGATCGAACGGTTGTCGCTGTATCCGGCAGAGACGTTGCTGGCGGTGCCAACGCCCCCAGATCAGGCCTTAAGCGGCCTGCTGGTGCTGCAAGGTCTATCGCGGCAGATCGAAATGGAGACCGAAGCGCTGCGCCACGACCAAGCCGCGGTCGATGCAGCGGCGGAAGCATTGCAGCTTGAGGCGCCACGCCTGGCCGAGGCCGCGGCAGAGCAAAAACGCGAAGCGGATGCATTGGATCAGCAGATCGAAGCTGCTCATAAAGTGGAGGCCGAGGCCGAAGCGCAGGCAAACGAGGCCGCGAGCCAGGCCGCTGCTGCCGCCAGCCATATGGAATCGCTGCGGGCCGCGCTCGCGGTGATCGAAACTCAGCGACGAGCCGACGAGGCGAAGGCGAAGGAGGAGCAACTCCAAGCCGAGCGACAGAAGCGTACGGCCGAGGCGCAGGCGGCACATGAGCGGGAAATGGCGGCGGCCCACCCGAGAGGAGAGGGCACAATCGCCTCAAGCTCCGGGCCGCATGGACAGTTGCAGCCGCCGGTCATCGGGGTGGTGGTCAAGGGCTGGGGGGAGCAGACTGACGGTGGCCCGGCGACCGGGTTGTCGTATCATGCCCCGCCTGGCGCACACGTCATCTCGCCATGCGGCGGACGGGTGGTGTTCGCCGAGAAATTCCGCAGTTACGGGCTTCTGTTAATTGTTGACTGCGGCGGTGGATATCACGTCGTATTGGCGGGATTTCAGCGGCTGGACGTGAAGCTGGGGCAAAGCCTTCTAGCGGGGGAGCCGGTGGGCGTGATGCCGAGTTGGGAGGCGGGGACGGCGACCCCGCGTCCGGCCTTGTATGTCGAATTGCGGCACGATGGGACACCGGTGAACCCGGCGCCTTGGCTCAGACCGAGCAGTTGAGCCCCCCTGCACCCAACGTGTCCGATGCGGAGCGGAACTCAGCGGAAGCACCCTTGAGGGGTCGGGCTCCTTGACGCTGTTGCAGCACCGAGCGTGGGAGAGGGGAGATCCAGACAAAGCCCGAAGAAACGCGGATTCCAGTCATTCTGGAAAGGTCTGGTCCCTGCGAGATCTGGCCGGAGGAGTGTCATCGGGGGACGTGATCTCCCATAACGTGCCGCCAGCAGTTGAGAAACGCTCGAAGGACTTGGCCAGCACCTCGTAGATCGGTCGTTTGAATGGTACCGCGAGCCTGGGCAACTCCCACAGCCTCACCCAGCGCCAGGCGTCGAATTCGGGATGTGGATCGAGGTCGAGGCGGATATCATTGTCCTCGCCCGTGAAACGCATTGCGAACCAGCGCTGCCGTTGGCCCCGATACCGGCCGCGCCAAGCAACCCCCAGCAAATCGGGCGGCAAGTCGTAGGTCAGCCAGTCCGGATGCTCGGCGATTACTTCGGCCTTGCGTGTGCCGATCTCTTCTTCCAGCTCGCGGAAAACCGCGACCCTAGGGTCCTCGCCTTTATCGATCCCGCCTTGCGGCAATTGCCAACCTCCGACCGGTCCCTCGGCGTTTGGCATGTCGGCACGTCTGGCGACGAAGACAAGTCCGGCCCGGTTGAACAATACGACGCCCACATTGGGCCGGTACGGCAAATCGGTCATCTTTCTTGGCCCTGTTTTAGCGGTGGCAATACCAGCGCGCTGACCGGCGCCAACGCGAGCCCCTTCGAAGCCAGTGTATTTGCCCAGGCCGTCACGCGCTCCACCGCGACGGGCCTGGGCGCGGAGACGATCCCCAGCGCGGAGCCCTTGTCCAATGCGCGGCGGGTGAGCGCATCCAGCCGCTTATCCAGCATCGCCGCATCGAGCGGATCGTCATCCAATACCAGATCCACCGACCGGTTCCAGGCGTAGGCCTGTGTCTTCTGGCCGGTTCGAGCGTCCAGGAACAGCAGCCCACGCTTCCCCATCTCCTCCAACACGGCATCGAACTGATCCGCCATACTTGTCAATCGCTCCCCCCGCATCGAACCAAGTGCATTCGTCACCCCGACATAACCGGTCACCCGCCCCAGGATTGCCCGGAGTCGACTCAGATTTTCGGGCGGCGGCAGCGAGGTCATCAATGCGAAATGATCGTCCGGATCGTTCACTGGATACCCTTCCGGCTCCATCGGTACCGACACCAGGTACTCGTGTTCATATGAACGCGCGACGCTGAGCAGGTGACTAATATCGCCGGCGTAGGGGGAGATGGCGAGCGTAACGCCGCCCGGCAGCGACTTTATAGCCGCCAGGCTATTGCCGTCGCTCATGCCAATGCCGGCGATCAGGATTCCGACCCGTGGCCGCAACGTGGACACGTCGAATCCCGCCGCATAGGCGGCCATCGGCGCTCTTCCATCAATCGAGATCCGTGGAAGCAACAGCTTGGGGTCATTCGCCATTGGCTCCAGCATCGCTGGGTCCGGGTCGGAAATCGGACCGGGAGTATCCCGCCCGGGTCGAATTGCTGGTGTTGACCGTCTTTGTGCGTCCGCGGCCTTACCGGACACGGACCCGTGTTGGACCGTAGGTTGATCGGCGTGCCCGACCGGGCCTGTTGACGAGCAACTCCTTGACCGGCCGGATCGCCGGCGGCCCCAGTATTTGCAACACGCCGGCACCCACCACCAGCAACAACAGCAGCGCAGCCCAGAAGCGTGCCAATCCCCGCCAGCCTGATAGAAGGCCGCTGAGCTGCCGGTACTCCTGGGAAAGAGGCCGCCACTCACGCCAGGATCAGTTTGCGGATACGCTCTTTTGCGACGCCATAGCCTGCACCAGCCCGACCGCCTGCTGTAACTGGAAGTCGGTGTCGTCGGGCTTGGCTGGGTCGAATTTTGGAAAATCCTCCGGTGGCTTGTCCGGAATCTGTTTGGCGATCGGCGGGAGGTCGGTGCGAGGGGGAAGCGCCTGCGAACCGGTACCACCTTGATTGGTCAGCACCTTGTTGTAGTCAGCCTCATGCTCGCCCCCAAAGGTCGGTCGCTCTTCCCGGGTTTCCCGCACCTGCACGTCCGGCGCGATGCCCAAGCCCTGAATTGACCGCCCGGAGGGGGTATAGTAACGGGCCGTGGTCAACCGCATCGCGCCATTTCCGGGGAGCGGGATCACGGTTTGGACCGACCCCTTGCCGAAGCTGCCGGTGCCGAGAAGGATCGCCCGGCGGTGATCTTGTAGGGCTCCCGACACGATCTCCGACGCGGACGCTGACCCACCATTGATCAGCACGACGAGCGGTGCGCCCTTGAGGATGTCTTCACCCTTGGCATCCCAGCGCTGGCTGTCTTCCGGGTGACGGGCTCGGGTCGAGACGATCTCCCCCTGGTCGATGAAGTCGGAGGAAACCGACACCGCCTGGTCCAAGAGGCCGCCCGGATTGTTGCGCAGATCAAGGACCAAGCCGCGCAGCTTGCCTCCGTTCTGTGCCTTCAGGGCCTTCACCGCCGCCTTGATGCCCGCATCAGCCTGTTCGGTGAACTGGGACAGCCGGATATAGCCGATATCGTTCGGCTCAATCCGCGACTTTACCACCTGGATCTTGATGGTTTCGCGGATCAGCGACACCTCCATAGGCTTTTCAACGTCCTGCCGCTTGATGGTCAGCACGATCTTGGAGTTCGGCGGGCCGCGCATCTTGTCGACCGCATCGTTCAGCGACATGCCTATCAACGTCTTGCCGTCCAATGCGGTGATGATGTCGCCCGGCTTGATTCCGGCACGGGCGGCGGGCGTGTCGTCGATCGGCGACACGACCTTGATGATGCCCTTATCCTCGCTGACCTCAATGCCGAGGCCGCCGAATTCGCCCTTTGTCTGGATCTGCATGTCCTTGAAAGCCTTGGCATTCATGTAAGAGCTGTGCGGATCGAGGCCGGTCAGCGCGCCATTGATGGCGTTTTCGACCAGTTCCTTGTCGTCCACCGGGTCGACGTACTCGGCCCGGACGCGCTGCATAACATCGCCGAACACCTTCAGCATCTGGTACATGTCGGCGTGGCTGCTATCCTGGGCGAGTGCTGCGCTACCCAGGCCGCCGAGCGAGGGCCCAAGGGCAGCGCCGGCTATGAAGGCGGTTCCGATTAATAGACCATAGCGCCAATGCCGAGCGCGGAGATTCATGCTTTCTGTCCCTTCGGCGCCGCGGACCACTCCGGGGCGCATGATTCCGCCTTTATACCACCTGAGAGCAGATACAAAGCGAGCAAACTAGATCATCACGTTGTCGCTTATGGAACCATGCGCCGTCCAGTGTGGATTTCGTAAGGTTCCGTTCTGGTCACGTCGTGCCTCAGAGGAGAGCCGCGCGCGGTCACGCGCAGGCGCTGCATCGGCCGGTCCACCAGGAGCAACATGAGCCAGGAGACCAGGAGGGTCATGGCGGCCGATGCGGCGAAGAAGCTGAAATCGCGCTCGAAGCCGAACCACGGGAGAAACCAGGCCGCGACCGTCGTGTGCAAAAGATAGATCGGGTAGGACAAGTCGCCGGCTATCTTATCAGAGGGATGGGATTTCATCTCCGCCAGCGAGAGGACGACCCAGGCAGAGAGCGGAACAGAAAGCCACAGGCCGTAGGTCCAGGGCCAATACGCGTCGTGCAACCAGTAGAGGCCATGCACGCACCAGCAAAGAATGCTGAGGACCGGGGAGGCAAAGCGGCGCAGCGCATCGCGGTAGTGGTATACCACCGCGCCGGCCGCGAATGGCATCAGTCCGGTCGCGAATCCACAATACCGCAGAACGAAGGTCGACATTCCGAAGCCGAACTGGAGGTTGGCGCAGACCGCCAGGGCCAACCCCAGACATGCAGCGCCCCGGCTGCCGGCGAACAGCGGCATCAGCGCATACGCCCAGACCTCGACGAACAATGCCGCGGCGACCGGCACCGGCAGCCCCTGCTGAGTTACGAATGGGACCATGGCGAGGTTGCTGAACCACTCCGAGACGTTTCGCGGCAACAAGAACTGGGGATTCAGGCCGGCAGGGTCGATCCCAAGCGGGCGGAGGGCCAAAATCGTCGCGATGCCAAGCGCACCGGCGGCAATGAATGAGGGATAGATGCGCAATAGCCGGTTCGTGGCGAACTGGCGAAGCCCCGCAGGGGTAATACCGTATTTTGTGCTCAGAACGAGGGTCATGAGATAGCCGCTGAGGACGAAGAAGCCCCAGACGGCGTAGGCCGCCGGACCGTCGATCATGCCCGCCCACAAATGGGAGATGGCGACGACGAAGGCGAGAAAGAAGCGCCATGTTCCTAGGCCAGCTTGCACAGACTTCCCGCATAGGTTGTAGTGTGCCGAGCGATATACCATCGAACGCGGGCAAGCACGCGCGAAATCCGGTGCGGCGACGCACCACTGCGTGACGCTCGGGGGACGGATCGCCAGCTCTCGGGTTCGGGGTCCCCCGAAAAGCGTGCGGGTTCACAATCGTTCTCGACCCGCCTAGGTTGCTGCCATCGCACCTTGGAGGAAACGATGTCGGGCATAATGGACGGAAAAGTCGCGGTGGTCACTGGGGCCGGCGGGGGCATCGGGCGAGAAATCGCCCTGATGATGGCGGCCGCGGGCGCCAAGGTGATCGTCGCCGATATTGGCGCCTCCTTGAGCGGCGAGGGCGGATCGGCCAGTCCGGCGCAGCAAACCAAGCAACTCATCGAGCAGAAAGGCGGCGCCGCCGAGATCTGCACCGAGTCCGTTGCCGCCTGGGGCTCGGCGCAGAAAATCATCCAGGCTGCGCTGGACCATTTTGGCCGGATCGACGCAGTGGTGAACAACGCCGGCATCTTGCGCGACGTGATCTTTCATAAGATGACCGAGGATGACTGGCTGTCCGTCATTGCGGTCCACCTAAACGGCAGCTTCTTCGTCTCCCGCGCCGCTGCTGAACACTATCGTAAGCAGGAGAGTGGCACCTTCGTCCACATGAGCAGCACTTCCGGGCTGATCGGAAACTTCGGTCAGGCCAACTATTCCGCTGCCAAACTTGGTATCACCGCCTTATCCAAATCGATCGCGCTGGATATGCAGCGCTACAATGTTCGGTCGAATTGCATCGCGCCGTTCGCCTGGAGTCGTATGACCAGCTCCATTCCCGCGACCACGCCTGAGCAGCAGGCCAGGGTGGCCAAGATCCAGCAGATGACGCCGGACAAAAATGCGCCGATGGCGGTTTACCTTTCGTCTGATGCGGCGAAGCACGTCACCGGTCAGGTGTTCGGCTGCCGGATGAACGAAATGATCCTGTTCAGTTCCCCCCGGCCGATCCGGGTCGTGCATCGGGCCGACGGCTGGACGCCGGAGACGATTGCTGAGCACTGCATCCCTGCGATGCAGGCAGCATTCATGCCGCTCGACCGCTCCGGTGACGTGTTCAGCTGGGACCCTGTTTAGGGCCACCGCACCTCTGGCGGCAGGCTCATGAGAATTGCCTCCACATTGCCGCCCGTCTTCAGGCCAAAAAGCGTGCCGCGATCGTGGATCAGGTTGAACTCGACATAGCGGCCACGGCGGATCAATTGATACTCCCGTTCCGCCGCTGTCCATTCCTGGCCCATGCGGCGGCGGACGATGCGGGGGAAAACATCGAGGAACGCCTCTCCGACGTCGCGGGAAAAGGCAAAATCGGCGTCGGCGTCGCCGCTGAAATGGTGGTCGAAGAAGATGCCGCCTGCTCCCCGCGGCTCCTGCCGGTGCGGGAGATAGAAATATCGGTCGCACCATGCCTTGAACGTCGCATAGTACCCCGGGTCATTCCGGTTACAAGCCGCGCGAAACGCCGTATGGAAATCCGCCGCGTCCTCCTTGGCTTGCTCAGTATCGAGACGCATCGGTGTCAGGTCGCCGCCGCCGCCGAACCAGCCTTTGGTCGTGACCAGCATGCGCGTATTGAAGTGCGCGGCCGGCACCAACGGGCTTTGCATATGCGCGACGAGACTAATGCCGCTGGCCCAGAAACGAGGATCCTCGGCCGCTCCAGGGATCTGGGCGCGGAAATCGAGGCTGAATTCGCCCCAGACGGTGGAGACATTCACGCCCACTTTCTCGAATACCCGGCCCTTCATCACGCTCATGACACCCCCACCGCCCTCTTGTCCGTCTTCGGTGGGTCGGTTCCAGGCGGAGCGCTGGAAGCGGCCCGGCGGACGGTCGCTCAATGGGCCATCCTGGGCGTCCTCGATTGCCTCGAACGCGACGCAGATCCGATCGCGCAACTGCTCGAACCAAGCCCGCGCGGCGGGTTTGAGTGTTTCGTGGGCCACGGGGGGAGAATTTTCAGTCATCGGGGGCTTGTTCCTGCACGACACTCGGGATAACCCCCTGTGCCAGCTTGTTGCAGGAGGCGAGGCCGGTCCTTAAGACTGCGCCGGACACCACGACCGGGGCAACCCGGCGGGTTCGACAAGGGGTATTTCGGGTCGGTCGCAGGGCTGGCTCGCGGTTAGGCGCGCCCGCGGCCTGGCTGAAACGGTAACTCGAGGGAAAGTATGGCTGACCCGTCCGTCGCTGCCACCCACCACGCCGCATCCGGCGACGTAACCAAGCGCGATCTGCTGCAACTCATTGGCATCTCCGGTGCGGTGATCGGGGCCGGCGCTATCGCCTGGCCGCTGATCGACTCCATGAATCCGTCGAAGGATGTTCTGGCGCTGTCATCGGTCGAGGTGGACCTGACCCCGGTCGTCGAGGGTCAGGGCATCACCATAGTTTGGCAGGGCAAGCCAATCTTTGTACGCCACCGCACCGCGGCCGAAATCAAGGAAGCCGAGGATGTTCCGCTGGGTCAATTGATCGACCCGCAAGCAGATTCGGCGCGGGTCAAGCCCGGCCATACCCAGTGGATCGTCCTGATCGGCATCTGCACCCACTTGGGCTGTGTGCCGTTGGGCAACAAGCCGTCCGACCCCCGGGGTGACTGGGGCGGCTGGTTCTGCCCGTGCCATGGGAGCCAATACGATACCTCCGGCCGCGTCCGGCACGGGCCGGCACCGGCAAACCTCGCGCTGCCGCCTTACGCATTCGAGTCCGACACCAAGATCAAGGTCGGCTGACCCGTTCGGTCTTCCGACTCGCCACCGAACCCGATTGGGAACCAACCATGGCCGGCCTGACCAAAAGCGATTTCGCCAATCCGGTGATCAACTGGATCGACACGCGTCTGCCCATCTTCACGATGATGCAGAAGGAATACGGGGTTTTCCCGACGCCGAAGAATTTCAACTATTTCTGGAATTTCGGCGCGCTGGCGATCGTGGCCCTGGCGATCATGATCATCACCGGTATCTTCCTGGCGATGGACTACCAGCCGAATAGCGAGCTGGCGTTCGGCTCCATTCAGCACATCATGCGGGACGTGAACTACGGGTGGCTGCTCCGCTATGTGCACCAGAACGGTGCGTCGATGTTCTTCATCGTCACGTACATCCATATTTTCCGCGGCATGTACTACGGCTCCTACAAAACCCCACGGGAACTGCTGTGGATGCTGGGCGTGGTCATTCTGCTGCTGATGATGGCGACCGCATTCATGGGCTACGTGTTGCCTTGGGGCCAGATGTCCTACTGGGGCGCGACGGTCATCACCAATCTGTTCTCTGCCTTTCCGGTGGTCGGACCGAAGATCGTCACATTGCTGTGGGGAGGCTTCAGCGTCGATAATCCGACCCTGAACCGCTTCTTCGCCTTGCACTATCTGCTGCCGTTCGTGCTGGTCGGGGTGATTTTTCTACATATCGCCGCGCTGCACGTCACCGGGATCGAACAATCCGCTGGGTATCGACGTGAAGTCTCCGCAAGATACACTGCCGTTCCACCCGTACTACACAATCAAGGACAGCGTCGGCATCTGCGTGTTTCTGATCGTATTCGCCGCGATGGTGTTCTTTGCGCCGAACTATCTGGGTGACGTGAATAATTTCATCCCGGCCAACCCACTTCAAACGCCTGCGGACATCGTTCCGGAGTGGTACTTCCTCCCTTACTACGCGATCCTTCGCTCGGTGCCTAACAAGCTGCTGGGCGTCTGCATGATGTTCGGCTCATTGCTGGTGCTGTTCTTCCTCTCCTGGCTGGATACATCTCCGGTTCGCAGCGCTCGGTTCCGGCCAATCTACAAGCAGATCATTTGGGTCTGGGTCGTCGCGGTGATCGTTTTGGGAATTTGCGGCGCCCACAAACCGGAAGGCATCTGGGTCATCTTGAGCCGGGTCTGCACCCTCTACTATTTCCTGCACTTCCTGGTAATTTTGCCGATCCTAGGCAAGTTGGAGCGGCCGTTGCCGCTGCCGGAGAGCATCAGTCAGCCCGTTCTCGTTGGACGCGGGGGCGGTCCTTTGCCTGGAAGCGCCCCAGCCAAGCCGATGGAGAAAGCGTGATGCGCAAACTGCATGCCATCGTCGCCGGGGCATTGGGGGCCAGCCTGTTTGCCATCCCGCAGCTCGCCAGGCCGGCTGTGGCGCAGGAAAGCCCTATGCCGAACGAGAGATGGAGCTTTGAACGCCTGTTCGGCACGTTCGATCTCGCCGCTGCACAGCGGGGCCTTCAGGTTTATTTAAACGTCTGCTCCAACTGCCATTCGATGCAGTATCTGCACTATCGGGATCTGTCTGGCGTCGGTTTGAGCGCCGACCAGGTTAAGGCGATCGCCGCCGGTATCACGGTGCCCTCCGGGCTAGACGACCAGGGTAACCCGAAAGATGGTCCAGCCACCCCGGCCAGCCAGTTGAAATCGCCCTTCGCAAATGACAAAGCCGCTCGGGCGGCCAACAACGGTGCTTTGCCGCCAGACCTATCGCTGATCGTCAACGCCCGGGAGGGTGGTCCGAACTACGTCTATGGCATCCTCACCGGCTTTGCAGAGGCGCCAAGCGGGTTCAAGATGCAGGACGGGATGTATTACAATAAGATGTTTCCGGGCCATCAGATCGGTATGCCGCAACCGCTTCAGGACGGCACAGTCGAGTACACCGATGGCACCGGCAACAGCCTTAATCAGGAGGCGCATGACGTCGTCACCTTCCTGTCTTGGGCCGCGAACCCGGAACTCGTGGAGCGGAAGCAGATCGGCGTGCGCGTGATCCTGTTCCTCGTATTCATGACCGGCATCACCTATGCCGTGAAGCGAAAGGTCTGGTCCGACGTCCATCACTGACCCCTCGATATTCAGCCCGTCATCGGCATCATTGGCGGCTCCGGTCTGTACGATATCGACGGGCTGGAGGAAAAACGGTGGCGGCGGGTCGAGACACCTTGGGGAGACCCGTCCGACGAGCTTTTGTTCGGCCGTCTGGCCGGTGTCCAGTGTGTGTTCTTGCCGCGTCATGGCCGTGGGCACCCAACGTCACCGACGCATCTGAATTACCGCGCCAACATCGACGCATTGAAACGCTCCGGTGTGACCGATGTGTTGTCTTTGTCCGCCGTTGGCAGCCTCACGGCGGAATTGCCGCCCGGACACTTCGTCATCGTCGATCAGTTTATCGATCGCAGTTTCGCTCGGGAGAAGAGCTTCTTCGGCGAGGGGATCGTCGCGCATGTGTCGATGGCCCATCCGGTTTGCTCACGCCTGGGCGACGCACTTCTCAGGGCGGCGTCGGCGCTGTCACTACCGGTCACGCGCGATGGTACCTATTTGGTAATGGAAGGTCCGCAATTCTCCACCAAGGCAGAGAGCGAGCTTTATCGGTCATGGGGCTGCAGCGTCATTGGTATGACCAACATGCCAGAAGCCAAACTGGCTCGTGAGGCCGAGCTTTGCTATGCGACAGTCGCTATGGTGACGGATTTCGATTGCTGGCACCCAGATCACGACCACGTCACGGTCGAGGCCGTTGTCCGCGTTCTGCTTGGAAACGCGGACAAGGCGCGCGATCTGGTACGTGCGATCGTGCCTAACGTGGGTCAGCCACGCGGTGTCTGCCCGTGTGGATGCGATCGGGCGCTGGACAATGCGGTGATCACAGCACCTGATCGACGCGACAAGGCGCTTGCCGCCAAGCTGGATGCGATCGCCCGGCGGTTGTTGTAGCTACTTCTCCGTCGTTTCCGCGATTTTCGGCGCGGTGAGCTGCTTCGTTATCTCGACCGCCTCACTGACTTCCTCCGGACTTGCCCCCGCCGCGCCGGCACCGAGCTTCACGCCACCGTCCGGTTGCGGCACGGTGATTGGCTTGACCTCGACCGGGACAACGCCTTTCTCCTTCAACTCCAGTTGGTCTGCGACTTTTGGAGCCAGGTCGACGCACTCGGCCACCCACATAGGGTCCGCGATCCTCGATCTTCACCGTCGCCGTTTTGCCGTTCTCCAGGTTGGTCACCTTTGCCACGCTGCCCAGCGGCAGGTTTTTGCTCGCAGCAACGTTGGAGTTCGGGTTCATCCGATGCCCGTCGGCCATTTTACGGTTGGTAAAGGTATGAGAATAGAATGACGCGCGACCCTTCTCCTTCCGGCCTGACTGGTCGATATGCCCGGCCGGTGCAGGCGCGACAGGTGGCAGGTTGTTCAGCCTTTCAGCCTCCTGCTCTGCGCCCGGCACATCGGACGGCAGTGGCGCCGCCGAGGAGGCGTAGGTTATCCCGCCCATCAGGACGGCCAAAAGCGAAAGCCGGAAAAGCGTCATATGCTTACCTCGGATGGAAGTCTTCCCACGGCAAGGCCCCTGGCAACATCGTGTCATGGAGTTTTCGCTGCGTCGGCAGGGCACTGCCTGCGACTTCAACGTCAAACTGGAACAAGAGTTGCGATTACGGATGCCCAACACAAGATTTCGTGACACCGGGCGCACAGACCCGATATAGCGTGGCACAACAGCGTCTACACCGCTGGCGTCATTATCCGAGGGGTGCTCATGCTCGATATGGTCGGCATTCTGTTCAGTACGCTGATGATACTGACCATCGTCGTCCGAGCAGTTCGCCTGGATCGGCGCCAACCTTGGTTTCAACCGATCAAACCTAAGGAAAAGCCCGCAAGCAAAGTCACCCCGGTCTGGCGCCGGCAACGCTGACGTCCTTTTGGGCACCGTAACGTGCTGCGTAGTCTCTGGCTGCTGTTCGTTTATGCGTCGTTCCTAGGCCTCAGCACCGCGGCGCCATTCGTGGCAACGCTGGGTTATGTCTGGGTGGATACGTTCGGGCCGCAGAACGTGTCCTATATCCTACTGAACCAGATCCCGGTCGCAATGATCATGGGCGCCGCGGCGATTGGGGGCTACCTCCTGATGGACCGCCGGTTGCCGCCACCGCTGTCGCGAGAAACAGTGCTCATGATCGCGATGCTGATCTGGGTGAATCTGACGATGATCTGGGCACAGGCCCCTGTCGCCGCTTGGGAGAAATGGGATTGGGCAGTCAAAACCCTGGCCTTCGCGACATTTATCCCATTCGTCATCCGCTCGCGCGTTCAGATCGAGGCTTTCGCCCAGATCTACGTGTTCTCGCTGGCGGCGAATTTCGTGCCGTTTGGGCTGAAGACGCTGGTCTCGGGCGGCGGCTACGGCACGAACCTCGGTCTCGTAGGGGGAAACTCCGGCTTGGCCGAGGGCGGTCTCCTGTCGACCGTTTGCCTGATGGCTGTCCCACTGGCGCTGTGCCTGTCCAAGCACAGCCAGCTGCTTCCCCGGGTCAAGCTGTTGCCATTCGCCTATTGGTTCATCGCTGGTCTCGCCGCGGTCACCGCGATCGGCACCTACGAACGAAGCGCTCTGATCGGGATCCTTGTTCTGGGGATCTACATGTGGACGCGAACCAAACATAAGTTTGGATTTGGCATCGTCGTCATCACCGTCGGCTGCCTGCTAATCTACACGACGTCCGGGGCGTGGAACGAGCGGGTCGCGACAATCGCCAACTTCGAGCAGGAAAATTCGGCCTTTACGCGCATTTTGGTGTGGCGGTGGACGTTAGAGTTTACCGCAACCCATCCGCTCGGCGGTGGATTCGAAACCAACCTCATCAATCATATCGAGCTTCCAGCAACGGAAACTAAGCCCGCGACGGTCCAGTTTGGTCGCGCCTTCCACAGCATATATTTCGAAATGCTCGGGGAACAGGGCTATCCGGGCCTGGCGACTTTCCTGCTCATCACGAGCCTCTCCTTTTTTAGACTCCGTGGACTTGCAAAGAGAGCCCGCGCGTATCCTGAACTGGAATGGGTCACGGGCCTATCGAACGCGCTGCAAGGTGGACTCGCCGTTTTCATGACCAGCGGCGCGTTCGTTGGGATCGCATTTCAGCCGATGTATTGGTATTTCATCGCCATGAGCATTAGTTTGAACGCATACATGTGGCGTGTCGAGAAACAAGAGGCGGAGTCAGGAACGCCATCGCGCGGGGCGGCGGTGTCGGAACCCGGCGCCCTGCCGGCTCGGCCCGATGTCGCGGGCTTGCGGCATCGGTTCGCTGGTTCGGGATTTAATGCTTCGGCGCCACCTCGATGAGATAGGCGATCCAAACCGACACCACCGTCGATTGGGTCCCGGTTGCTCCGGAACGATCACGACCGGACCGAAGGGCGTCCGTCCGTTGGCAAGCGGACGAGGAGGCGATCATTTCGCAGCACGACCCAAGGGCTGACTGATATGCACGTGGATTGATTGGTTGGACGCGTGCGAAACCGAAATGATACCGCCAGTCCCAGAGTCCCCGATCTGCCCGGGGTCACCGGCTAGGGCTGTGATATCAGCTCAGGTTCTGGGCGACCAAATCCAGCGTCCTGTGCTAGGCCAGCTTCTGGCAGAACTGGAGCAAAGCGGCGGATTGGCGCAGATGCGCGTCTGGATGACGCGGTGCTGCGCGTCGCCATGTGGCGCCTCGCGATGACCGTAGGGAACGTTAGCTACGGCAGCAGCACGGTGCTACCGGTCGTCTTCCTCGCTTCCAGAGCGGTATGCGCCTTGCCGGCATCTTTCAGGCTGAATGTCTGGTTCACCGTGACTTTCACGGCGCCGCTGCCGACCACGTCGAACAGGTCGGCGGCCACCCGCTCCAGATCGCTGCGCTTCGCCGTGTAGGTTGCTAGACTTGGGCGGGTCAGGAACAAGCTGCCCTTGGCCGCGAGCAAGCTGAGTTCAACGGGCGGCACGGGCCCGGAGGCATTGCCATAGCTTACCATCAAACCCAACGGCGCGAGCGAATCGATGACTCGCCATGAACGTGTCTTTCCCGACGCTGTCGTAGACCACCGATACCATCTCACCGCCGGTCATGCGCTTGACCTCAGCGGCCAGCCCGGCGTGGCCGATCACTGTGTGCGTCGCGCCATGGGCGCGGGCCAACTCGGCCTTTTGCCTTGCTGGAGACAACCCCGATGACCGTCGCGCCGAGGTGCTTTGCCCACTGGCAGATGATCAAGCCTACACCACCGGCCGCGGCATGCACGACAATCGTTTCGCCTGCCTTCACCGCGTGGGTCCGGCGCAACAAATATTGCGCAGTCATACCCTGGAGCATCATTGCAGCGCCGGTTTGGAAATCGATGTTGTCCGGAAGTTTCACCAGCCGGTCGGCCGCGATCACCCGTTCCGTCGCATAGCCGCCCAATGGCGCCGGCGTAGGCTACCCGATCTCCGACCGAGACATTGGTGACATTGGCGCCGAGCGCCACCACAGTGCCGGCGCCTTCCTGGCCGATGATCAGCGGCATGTTTGGAGCTTTATAGAGGCCAGTGCGGAAATAGACGTCGATGAAATTCAGGCCGATCGCAGCCTGCTTGATCAGCGCCTCGCCCGGGCCAGGCTCGGGTGTCGGAACATCCTCCCAAACCATGACCTCCGGGCCACCATTCGTGTGGATGCGGATTGCCTTTGTCATGTCATGTCTCCGTGCGACGATGGTGTTCAGAGCAAGGTACGTTCGGATTTTCCAACGCCAGCAGCCAGCGTTTCGTCGGCAATCCTTCACCACCGGAGTAGCCGCCGATATGCGTTGTCGCAACAACCCGATGGCAGGGAATGATTAGGGGGATCGGGTTACGCCCATTGGCCTGCCCGACCGAGCGCGCGCTGCCACCGACCTGCGCGCGCGATATCCTGGTAGCTGCGCGTCTCGCCATAGGGGATGTCGCACAACGCTTGCCAAACCAGGCGGCGATAAGCGGTTCCGGCAGGCGCCAACGGGAGGGCAAAATCTGTCAGTGTGCCATCGAAATAGGCTTGAAGCTGGTCCCGCGCGCCCTCCAGCAGCGGTGAAGGGTTCTGGTACGATACCCAGCCCCAGTCGAGCGAAACGATTGCGCCGTCTTCCTCGAAGACGGTGATGTCTCCCACCGGCGAATGAAGTGAAAGCTGCAGCACGGGCCACATTCCGGACGACCAGGGTGGGATGCGAAACCTGTGTGGCGGCGGCTGTCAAGGGCAGCGTCCATCACGGCCTCGGCTATCGGGTGAAGCGATTGCCTTTAACCTGACATGCCGAACGGCCGGGGGAAGTCCCGGGGTCACGTCTCGAGGATTCCCCCGGCGAGACGCCGATGGTATAATGCCTGTCCGCCTCCCTACGACCTGCTGGCCCCCGGCACCCAGAGCACCTCGGAAGCGGCATTGTCGTTGAGAACTCGGGCGAGAACGAAAAGATGGTCCGATAGCCGATTGAGGTAACGCTGGACTACGGGGTTGATGTCGTCAACCGCGACCACCGTTCGCTCTGCTCTGCGGGTCGCTACGCGGGCCACATGCGCAAAAGCCGCCGCATCGGTGCCGCCGGGCAGGATAAAACTCCTCAGCGCGGGCAGCGCCGCGTTCATCGTCGCGACCTCGGCTTCCAAGCGAGCAACGGCGCTGTCGGTCAGGCGAAGGCGTTCTCCACCGGTCCCGGGAACACATAGATCCGCACCGACATCGAACAAGTCGTTCTGGATACGGGCGAGCATCGCATCCTCAACGAAGCGGGTCCGGGTGTGGAGTCGCAACACGCCGATGCTGGCATTTGCCTCATCGACGGCGCCGATCGCCTCGATCCGCGGATCAGCTTTCGACACTCGTGAGCCGTCGCCTAGCGATGTCTCCCCTGTGTCTCCACCCTTCGTCGTCACGCGATCGACACGCACCATGGAAGCTCCTTTGTTTGATCGCGTGATCCACGCCATCGTTTCAGCCGAGCAGACTAATAAGCGTCAAAAATGAAACGGAATGGCATATCGAACGGCACGGCACGGCCCTCCCGCAGCGCCGGGCGGAAATGCCACTTCCGAACCGCGTCCAGGGCAGCCTGATCTAGTGATGGCACGCCAGAAGCTTGCAGCACGTCAGACGCTGGTGGCGACCCCGGTTTCAGCCACATGGATGACCAGGACAACCTCTCCGTGCTGGCCGCGCATTTCCGCGTCCTTTGGGTAGATCGGAGGCCGGTTGCGGAAGCGGTTGTCCGGGCTGGCCGGCACGACCTGGCTCCCCAACACCTCTGCGTTGGATTCGCTTTCGGTGCCGGCAAGATCGAACACCGGGGCCTCCTGTGGGTTTCGGCGGCGGGGCCTGCGCCGGTTGCTGTGAATATTCGGTCTGTCGTCTGCTTTGGCGATCTTTTGCGGCGTCTCCTGGGTCGGCGTAAGCGCTGGTTCTCGGCGGGCCCTGAAACCGGCGGCGCTGGAATGGGTTGTGTGTCAGCGGCCTGAGCGTCTGCGCTCTCGCGCTTCGTTGTTTTGACGCCTCGGTCGGTTTTGTCCGGCTGTGGCGGCGACGGCTGGCTTTCTTGCGGTTGACCGGCCTGGCTTGGTTGGGCGCCCTTTCGCTCCACCATCAGCAGTTCCACGGTGCCTTCTTCCTGCGGCCGCGCTTCCGCGGAGCAACGCGAGGTAACCACGCAACCAGAAGGCGACCGCGACGTGGACGGCGACCGACAGCACGACCGCGATCAGCAGAAATCGGCGACGGCGCGACGCCGTCCGCCCGCCTCGCAATCGTCTGCCCTCAGACCCCGGCGCTGAAATTGTCCTCTGCGTCCATCGTGCGAGTGTGTTGTGTCGGCTCCATGTAGCGACGCGACCTGACTTTTGATACTCGAAGCGAGGCGAGTTTCGCAGCATGCCGCAAGCGCGTAGCGTGTGCGCCGCAATGGAAACGCCACCCAAAGAAATTAGTGAGGCGCTGGTGCGGATGCATCTGCTGGGACGGTGCCTTGATGGCCGGGGAACGGCTGACCGGCGGCGTCTCCTCCGATATCTGGCGGATCGACCTACCAAGCGGGCCGATCTGCGTCAAGCGGGCGCTGCCGAAACTGCGGGTGAACGCTGACTGGCGGGCGCCGGTAGAGCGCAACATTTACGAGGCGCGCTGGATGCGAGTCGCCAGCCAGGCGGTGCCGCACGCGACGCCTGCGCTACTGGGTCAGGATGAGGCGACCGGTGCCCTCGCCATGGAGTTTCTGCCGACGGAGCAATACCCGCTTTGGAAGACGCTGCTGCGCGACGGCGTGGTCGATGTTGACTTCGCCGCCTCGGTTGGCGGTGACGCTCGGGCGAATTCATGCCGCGACGGCGGCCAACCCATCGCTGGCGCGCGATTTCCCGACCGATGGAATATTCTTCGACATAAGGTTGGAACCCTATCTGGCTCACACTGGACGGGCGCATCCCAGAGCTGGCGGATCGGATGCGGCTGCTGATCGAGACGACGCTGCGCAACAAGCATGCGCTGGTTCACGGCGACGTCAGCCCGAAAAACATCTTGTCGCGGTCCCGAGGCCCGGTGTTTCTGGACGCGGAATGCGCCTGGTGGGGCGATCCGGCCTTCGACCTGGCGTTCTGCCTCAACCACCTGATGCTGAAATGCCTGTGGGTGCCGGCCGCGCGGGCCGCCCTGTTGGAGAGTTTCGAAGCGATGACGGCGGCCTATCTGCCGCTCGTGGCGTGGGAGCCGGCGGCCGCGCTGGAAAAGCGAGCGGCGCATCTGTTGCCGGCTTTGTTCCTGGCGCGAGTAGATGGCAAATCGCCGGTCGAGTACCTCACCGCAGGACGAGCCGCGCGACGGCCGTCCGCGTCGTCGCGCGCCGTCTGCTTGCTGATCCGCCCGATCGCCTCGTCGATGTGGTCAAGGCCTGGAAAAAGGAAATTGCCGCATGACCGATACCAGCATCGCCTATATCCACGCTCGCCGCGTCTGGGACAGCCGAGGACGACCGACGGTGGAGGCTGATGTGCTGCTGGAGGGCGGCGCGGTGGGACGAGCCATCGCACCCGCTGGTGCGTCCACCGGTTCGGGCGAGGCGCTCGATCTGCGCGATGGCGGGGCGGCGTTCGGGGGCTACGACGTCACCAAAGCCGTCGCGAACGTGAACGACCCTGATCGCTCATGCGTCGCCGGGATGGACGCGACGGATCAGGAGGCGGTGGACGAGCGCCTGATCGAGCTGGATGGCACGCGCCACAAGACCCGGCTAGGTGCCAACGCCTTGCTGTCGGTATCGATGGCCGCCGCCCATGCCGCGGCCGCGGCCGCCGGGCAACCGCTGTATCGCTACCTCGGGGGCGCCGACGCGGCGCTGATCCCGCTGCCGCAGATCCAGATTTTTGGCGGCGGCGCCCATGCTGGACGGCGCGTGGACATCCAGGATTTCATGGTGATGTGCCCGGCGGCTCGAAACCTTCGCCCAGGCGCTGGACTGGACAGCGGAGGTCTATCGTGCGGCTGGCCAGTTGATGGAGGCGGCGGGTCCTTTGGCCGGAGTCGCCGACGAGGGCGGCTGGTGGCCTGCCTTTTCGTCCAACGAGCAGGCGCTGGACACCTTGGTCGCCGCGATCGAGAAGGCCGGCTTTCGGCCGGGCGAGCAGGTCGGCATCGCGCTGGACATCGCCGCCTCGGAATTCCGCACGGACGGGCCACTACAAGTTGGCGTTGGACGGCAAGGAACTGACCACCGAAGGGCATGATCGACCTGCTGTCCGGCTGGGTTGCGCGCTATCCGATCCTGTCGATCGAGGACCCGCTGGCTGAGGACGATCTGGAGGGGTTCGTCGCTTTCTCCCGGGCGGTGGGCGACCAAGGTGCAGATCGTCGGCGACGATTTCCTGGTGACGCGACGCGGACCGTTTGCGCGATGCCGCCGAGCGGAAGGCCGCCAACGCCATCCTGCTGAAGCCCAACCAGCGTGGCACTCTGACGGAAACATTCGACGCAAGGCGCGCTGCCGCGGATTGCGGCTATGCGACGATCGTCTCTGCGCGATCTGGCGAAACCGAGGACGTGACGATCGCGCACCTTGCCGTCGGCTGGGGTGCCGGACAGCTGAAAGTGGGAAGCTTCGCGCGCGGCGAGCGTATGGCGAAATGGAACGAGATGCTGCGGATCGAGGAAGCCCTCGGCGGCAAGGCCCGGTTTGCCGGCGGATCGGTACTAGGGCGGTCGCGTCCGTAAAATGTCGTCTCGGCCGCCGGCTCCGATCACGCCGACGTCACTGCTTCACGTAGTCGGAAAAGTCGTGTTCGACGAGGTCCCGGATGCGGTTCAATTGGATCTCGCCATGCGGATATTTCGCCAGGATTTCCGCGTCGGTCGCGTAGTGCCCCTGGCGTGGAAACACAGTGGTAGCGCGTGCTCCCCAGATCTTCTTCATCGTGTCCAGAATGCGCAGCTTGTCGTCAATCATCACGTAGTGCTTCGAAGGGTACAGCCGCTCGACGTCGTCCAGCTCTTCCTCTTTGTGGATGTAGATCAGCACGTGCCCATCGAAAGCTTGCCATAGCCCGGAGCGCTCCACCTTGCGTGGCTGAAACACCGCGTCGCCGTCGGACAGGATGACAACCGGTCCCCATTGGCGCGCATGTCTGACTGCGTCGAGGGCGCCGGGGTACAATCGCTCTGCGAACGGATAGTCGACGAGCCAATTCGACATCCGCAGCAGCCTAGGATCATGCATTTCCTCGTTCCGGTAGCGCTCCAGCGCGCCGAGATAGTCCGCGTAGCCGAGTTCGCTGCGCAGGGCCTCAAAGATCTCCCAGTAACGATTGCGGGCTGCCGTTCCGTACTCGACTTCGAGGTATACATCAAGATCCGCCTGCACTCGATCATTATTCAATAAGGTGTTGTCCACGTCGAACAGGAAGACGAGGTCGTGCATCATGTGGATGTCTCCGCTGCTGGGTTTGTGTTTCGCCAGGATCCATCCGACCCTCTCAAAAGGCAGATTATCGATCGCCTGCGGCTTGAACCGATCGAGACTTCATCCGGGTTTGGCCACGCCGATGGTCCGGGAATCCAAGCCTTCGTCGCGTCAAGCAAACGCCAGAAAGACCCGCTTTTAAGACAAGATCACGGGTTACCCTGAAAGCAGACGACTGCATCGCATTGCTTAGCATCCATCACTGTCCTCCTATTCTTTTTTCTCCACGTGACCCCCAAACGCGAAGCGCATGGCCGACAACATGCGATTGGCGAAGTCAGCGTTGCCTCGCGACTCGAACCGGGAGTAGAGCGCGGCGCTGATCACCGGAGCAGGTACGCCTTCGTCGATCGCTGCGTGCAGTGTCCAGCGTCCCTCTCCGGAATCGGAGACTCGGCCCTGGAAATGGGCCAGCGCGGGATCCTGGCGTAAGGCCCCTGCGGTGAGGTCGAGCAGCCAGGAACCGACCACACTTCCCCGCCGCCACATCTCGGCGACCTCGGCGACGTCAATCTGATACTTGTAGTGGTCGGGTTCGCGCAGCGGCGTGGTTTCGGCATCCACCTCCTGCGTGCGTAGTCCGATGTCGGCATTCTTGATGATGTTGAAACCCTCTGCGAACGCCGCCATCATGCCGTACTCGATGCCATTGTGGACCATCTTCACGAAGTGGCCGGCACCGTTCGGACCGCAGTGAAGATAGCCGTATTCGGCCTGCGACGGTTCGCCGGTAGCGCCCGGGGTTCGCGGAGCTGCGTCGACACCGGGAGCCAACGAGCGGAAGATCGGATCGAGATGCTTTACGACGGCATCCTCGCCGCCGATCATGTGACAATAGCCACGCTCGAGGCCCCAGACGCCCCCGCTGACACCAACATCGACGTAGTGCAGTCCCTTGGACTTCAGCTCCATCGCGCGGCGGATATCGTCTTGGTAATAGGAGTTACCGCCCTCTATCACGATGTCGTTCGGCTGGAGCAGGGGCACCAGCGCATGCAGAACCGGATCAACCGCCGCGGCGGGTAGCATCAGCCACACCGCGCGCGGCTTGGACAGCATGTTGACGAACTCCGGCAGATGGGTCGTGCCCTTTGCGCCTTTTGCGGCCAATTGCTGCACAGCGTCCGCATTGTTGTCATTCACCACGCACTGGTGGCCGGCCTTCACCAGCCGCTCCACCATGTTTGCGCCCATCCGGCCGAGGCCGATCATACCTAGCTCCATTGCTGCTCCCCTTGGTAATCAGTGTGTGCGATCCACGGCGTGCCTGACAGGGGCGGCAGCGCCCCACGGTGAAACCGAAATCCTCGGCAACCACCTTCATCGGTGCCGACATACCAAAGGTTCGCATGCCCAGCACGATCCCGGAAGACCCACGTGGCGCTGCCAACCCTGAGGCGAGCCATACTCGAACGTTACCCACGTGCCGTTGCCGACGACGGCGGGACGCCGTCATGGTAGGCGGCGTCCCGCTCCTCAAACAGTTCCGATGATCGCATGCTGACGACGCGCACTGCGACTCCATCCGTGAGCAACTTCTCGCGCGCGGCCAGGCACAGTGTCACCTTGCGACCCCTGGCGACGAGGATCAGGTTGAGCGTGTTGTCCAGAGCGCCACAAGAATGTAGGCGCCCTTGGCCAATCCGGTTGACGGCGAGAACTTTGCGCGATCGACAGTGGGCAGCGCTTGCCGGGAGCAGATCAGTGCAACCGGGCGGTGGGTCAGTCCTAACATGCAGCGATAGGCCTCAGAACTTGGCTCAAAGGCAGCCAGTGCTGACTGCCGGCCTTCCAGAAGTTTATGATGCTCCGAGTTCGGGTACCGCCCGCGGTAACGCTGATTTATCGATTGCTATTCGCCGTTGAGTTGCGCTCTAAGTGTACGGGCTGTTCGGCATAGTGTTTGCGGACGCCCTCGGGCACCACGAAGCTCTGTGCCGGATCGAAGCCGAAGAAGTGATGGATGAGAGGAGCACTTTCTCCTCGCCTGGCGGCTCGCCGTGTGCTTCAGGAGAACCCTGCTTGCAGCCCAGTCGCTAACAACGGGGCCGGCGACCCGCTTGCCAGTTAGATCGCTGCGCGGTCGGCATCGTGCCAACCTACTGTCGGCCGGGTCAATCCATCAATGCCGGCACCTTGGGACGGAGCCGCTTGCGCAGGGCGGACAGTGCCGATCGACCGCACCCCACCTAGATCCAGGGCGAGCGCGCTGACAACATACACGCTGCTCCCAGGTACAATCGTCGCCAACAGACCGACCCAATTTAGCGGAAAACGGATCAGGGTCAGCGCGAGGGCCATCGGCACGATCGCCACACCACAGGTGAACACCTGCCGGATCGGCAGCCACACGGGAAACAGGGACGTTCCAAGGAACCAACCGACTGCCACGGTGGCAGTTTGGCAAGAGAACGCCGTCCAAGCGGCGCCCATCATCCCATACCGGGGCACGACGTAGATGTTCAAAACGATGTTTATTATGGTCGCTGGTCCGTAGGTCCAAAGCATTAACAAAGGCCGGCCGGACAAATGGAATGCGTGGTCGATAAAATGCGAGCGCACCCCGCGGGCCAGGGCTGTAAAGCTCATAATTGGCAACAGTGACCGCAACCCCGGACCGAAAATCGGGTCCTACTAGGGCGGCCGCAATGTAATCGGCTGTCAGAGCGAGACCGACGCAGGCCGGCAAGGTAACAGCCAGCAGTGCGATCCCGTTACGGCCGGCCTGGAGGCGCGCCGCCTCCCGACCTTGATTTTCCAGCACCTGCACAACCAATGGAAAGGTGGCAGTCGAGATCGAGGCGCAAATCAGGGTAGTCGGCCGTTCCACGAGATTGTAAGCAACCGCGTAAATGCCCAGCGCACCGGTCCCCGCCAGCGATCCAAGCAGAAACCGATCGCTGTTCTGCAGGATGACTGCCGTCGCGGCCACCCCCACCAGCGGCCAGGCATATTCGACCAGCCGGACCAATTCCGCCCGGTCAAGAGTTCTAGCCGTGCGCCGGAACGGCGATCCCAGCAGCCGGATGTCGAAAGCCGAGCAGAGGACGGCGGCGCTCAAGAGGCCCAGAATGATCGCCTCGGGGCCACATCCGAGAACAAAGAGTGCGGGTAGACCAAGCCCGAAGCCGAGGACGGCGTGGACACATTCGACGGTGTTATAGCGACGCATCAGGTTGGCGGAGCGGTTAACCGACTGGTTCAGTTGCACTAGCGACCGAAACACCAGCATCGGCAAGGCCAGAAAAGCCGCGAGGCGGTAGTCCTTGGGCAAAGGGATCAGCAGCCAGACGCAGATGCCGATTACGACCACGGCGAAGCACATGCCATAGAAGAGGAAATAAGCTTCCCTAAGCAATCCTTCCCGCCGGTCATCACGGGCGGCCGCGGGATAAAACCGCATCACGGCGATTGGCAATGCGTAGAACAAAGATGTCTGCAACACGAGGACAGCCGAGAACACATAGCTGTAGCTGCCGAATGCCGCGGGCGACAGTAGCCGCGTATAAGCATAAACCATCGCAATCGAAACGATTGCTGGAATTACGTTGGACGGAACGTAACCGATGATCTGACGGTACACGCGAAGAGTGCCTCGTGAGGAAGTTAGTTTGCCTATAGCAATTATTAAGCCTGCAGTCACTAAAGGTAAACGCGCCTCATTTACCCACGGAATTGTACGCATATTCACTTACGACCGTCGGCGCATCGAGCGCCCTACTGGCACGATCATGACCGACCGGTGAGAATGAAACCAAATCACGATGCCATGACGGCGTTCGTTCCTATTTTCGGTTGCGGGCTCGGAAGATTGGATTAGGGGCTGGGATGACGATATTGCCCCGAACCACCCGCTGGGAGCGGGATCGTGCGCCCGGCAGGACTTCGAACCTGCAACCGAGCGGTTATGAGCCGGTTGCTCCTCCCCGACAGGGCACGACCCGGAACGACATTATTCGCTTCGGCTCGGCCCAACTCCTTGCTTTTCCGCTGTTCATGTGCGATGTTAAACGACATAAGGCGACACCATTAGACGGGCTCTCCTGTTGCCCCGATAGAGAGGGATCATGACGCGGATAGTCCTCGCGGATCGCTTCATCGACTCGGAGAAGCGCAATCCGACCAAGGGCCGGGTGAGCCTATCCCGGCGCCAGGTCCCCGGGCTTGCGTTGAGGGTGACGCAATCTGGTCACAGAAGCTTCGTCCTCATTGCTCGATACCCACTTAACCCCAAAAATCCGACCCGCCGCGCTTCGGGGACCGCAATAAGCTTACCTTGGAACAAGCCAGGGACAAAGCGCGCTTGTGGCTGGCCAGCAGTTCTCAATGCGATTGAGTCGCTGTCGCGGCAACGGCGGTGAGTCGCGAATACAACAGTTGGGGTGAAACGTTTGGCCGCACCAAAATAGGGAATTCGCAAGAACCCTCGAATGCAATTCGTCGGGTGCGTGGGTCTGCTCGATTCCCTGCTTGGGTCGCTGCGAGGCTGCTTGGACCGGTTTCCGGACAAGCGGCGTGGCATGAATACGACCTTTGGCATGGGCGACATCGGAATGGCGGCCTTCTCGGTGTTTTTCATGCAGAGCCCGTCGTTCCTGGCACATCAGCGGCGGTTCGAGCAGGGGCATGGCCGCTCCAACTGCGCCAGTCTGTTCGGCATCGCTAAAATCCCCTGCGACAATCATATTCGGGACATGCTCGATCCGGCCTCGCCGATGCTGTTGCGTCCGGTATTCGCTGAAACCGTCGATCAGCTTCAGCGGATCGATGGCGGACTGGAGGTGTTCCACCGCCTCGACCGACGGGTGCTGATCGCGCTCGACGGCACGGAGTATCATTGCTCACGAAAGATCCATTGCCAGCACTGCTTGACCCGGGTCAGGGGCAGGGGTGGGACGGAATATTACCATGCCATGCTGGCGGCCACGCTGGTGGCACCCGGGCATGAGAAGGTCATCCCGCTGGAGCCGGAATTCATCGTCCCGCAGGACGGCGCGGAGAAGCAGGATTGCGAGAACATGGCGGCCAAGCGCTGGCTGGCCACCAACGGCCAGCGCTACGCGGCACTCGAGGCCGTCTATCTCGGCGACGATCTGTTCTCTCGCCAGCCGCTCTGTCAGGCGGTACTGGACGCCGGCGGGCATTTCATCTTCGTCTGCAAGCCATCGTCGCATCCGCTGATCCAGGATTATCTCACCGGTATCGGACTGCCAATGGTCGAGCAGACGGTCAAACGCGGCAAGCAGCGCTTCGTCCATCGCTACCGCTGGCTGCATGACGTGCCACTGCGCGACGGCCTCGACGCACTGCAACGGTCATAGCTGGCTGGCGCGTCAACTGACAGCGGAGGGCATCGGCCACACCATGGCGGATAACGCCTTCGTGGGCATTGACGATTGGTCCCGTGCCCAGGAACAACTGGCGAACGGGTTTCGCCGGAACCGCGCGCTGGACCGCTATGCTCAGCAGTGCTGCCCGGTGGCTGACGTGTTTGGACAATCCTACCCCATTGGAGCCTGATGCAGGTGGAATACGCCACCGACTTGGCGTTCGTTCCGCCGCCACCCTTGGGCCGTTGTACGAACAACTGGTCCGAGAGTCGGTCATCAGCGTGAAGGCCGATCAGGTGGCCAGCTTCCTCGGCCATCGGATTACCCCTCAACTCGCCCAGGAGATTGGTTCTCAGTTCGACCCGGATCGAGGGGGACGTGTGTAAAACATCGCTTCGGCAAGGCATCGATTAAGATGTATGACAAGACCGGCATCGTGCTGCGTATCGAAACCAAGGCCGATGACGTATCCTTTTTCAAGCACCACCGGAAGGTGGAACACCGTGTTGGACCTGCAACCCGCGACTGGCGCCGGTCAAGAAGTCGATCTACAGCCTGATCGATCTCCGCGAATTCTGCTTGGCTGCAACGCTATATATCTCGCTCATCTTTCCGCCTTGGATGATTTTTCCGCTAGGGTTGGCTACGCGGAATATGCTGCGCTGGTGGGTCCCGACGGACCGAGGCCACGGGATTGGGAACCGAAATTTTCTTCGCCAGCGGCACCGCAGTTCCACCCATATTCGGCGCGGCGGCGGTAGCGCTGGGTGGGTATCGAGCGAGTTATTTCGTCGCTGCGGCGTGCGCACCGGTAAGTGCTGTGCTGCTGGTGTTGCCGTTGTCTGTGGAACGGCGTCGAACTTGATCGTTGGGGAGTGCCGACCGTTTCAGCGTCGATAGCCGCGCGAGGGACGCCTGATGTCATCGATCGCGCGTTCGTTTAACCTTGGGCTTCTCGATGAGAACATGAACCCTGGAGCCGTGTGTGGACGACCCCCGTGGGTTCAAGAGCCTCGAAGAGAATTCTGACGGGCGGTTGACACGCGATCATGTGTCCGTCCTGTTGACCCCGCCACAATGACCGCTGGCCCAGATGGGGTTCGCGATCCGGTCCCAAACAATCCAGCGGCTTCGAGAGCCACTGGTTCCAACGGGTTCTCCGGATCGTGGGTTCGACCGATCGTCATCTCTGTCAGCTCTTGCACCCCAGCACCTGGCATCCACGCGTGGCTCAGGTGGGGACCGGTTGGTGCCGGCCGCCCTGCCACGCGTCATCGTGGCCGATACCAGTCAGGCCATCCCATTGTTCAATCACGGCCGAAACCACGCGGTGGTTCGATCGCCAGAAAAAACTGGCCGAACTCGAGGTGAAGCTGACCGCGATGCATAAGGCCAATCCGCTCAGTCAGCGATTGGCCGCATTCCGGGCGTCGGTATGATCATCGCGCTGACGTTCGCGGCCGAAATCGATCCGTCGTTCAAATCCGGCCGCCACCTGGCGGCCTCTATCGGCCTGACACCGAAGGAGCATTCGACCGGCGGCAACCAGCGCATGGGCGGGATCAGCCGCGCCGGTAATGAGGTTGCGCCGATTGCTGGTGACCGGAGCGACCGCCGTGATCCGATTTCGCCGTCCGGCCTGGAAACAAGCAGGCTGCGAAATGGCTGGTGAAGCTGCTCGCCCGCAAGCCGCGCAAACTCGTCGCCGTGGCACTGGCCAACAAAATCGCCAGCACTGTGTGGGCCATGATGACCAGCGGCCAGGTATACCGGCGCCAGCCGTCCGTGGCGGGTGCGGCTTCCGTATGACCTCTCGTCAGGTAACGTTTCGGAGTGGGCCAATGCCCCGTCCATTGATCAGCAAAAAATACCCATGACCGGCGCCGAACGTCAGGCACGCTACCTTGCCATGCGCGCCGATGGCGCGCCGGTCATTCGCATCCGCCGTCCGGCCGATCGGCGCAGCAGGATCCAGCGCTGGAACGATACGATCACCGCGCTCACGGAACTCCAGGTGGAGTGTGGTGGCTGGCTGGATGCGCTGCCGGACAATCAGCAGGACAGCGCCACGGGGGAGGCCTTGCGGGCGATTGTCGAACTCGATCTTTCCGAGCTTTGGTGTCGAGATGCGTGATCTCTCGTCCGAGCATCGCCATCATTTCCCTCGCCTCGGCTGGGATGGCGGTTTCCACCTCGATCACGCCAAGTAATGGAGCGACCTGCTTGATCGCTTTCCTGGCAATCACGCCAAATTCGGCCAGGGGAATCGGCTGTAACGATTACGCAACTAGAAGGCTGGCGAGGTAACCATCATCCCAGCCAGCGACCTTGCGTCGGATCCTGAGTGACTGCTTCCCCGGTGCGCGCCGGATCAGGTTGTGTGCCATGTGCCTGATCACGGCCAGATTAGCGGGTGCGTGATCCGTCCGGACCCGGCATTCATCGTCGCGGAATGCCATATCCATCACCCAATGCAGACTGTTCTCTATGCTCCAGTGGTCGCGGATTGCCGGTCCGACGAGACTCGCCGGCGCAGTCAGGGAGGTGATGTAAAAACGGGTCTCCTTCTCGGTCTTTCCGTTGATCTCGCGTGTGCTGTCGACGACGGCGACGGCTTTCAGCCCGGGCCAGTCATGCCGGTGGTTGAGCCAGGCCATGTCGTGGATAACGACGACGGTGCGTGTCTCGATGCGGCCGTGATCGCCATCAATGGTCTCGCTGTGGCTGACCGTGGCATCACGGAAGCCGACGGCCTTTGCTCGGCCACGAAGAGTTCGACGTCATCACGAAGACTGCCTTGATTGCCTTTCAGGGCCAGGATGTAATCCGCCTTCTTGTCGATGATCTTTTGCGCGATCTCGCGCTGGCACCCCATAGCGTCGATGGTGACGATGGCACCTTCGATGGTCAGCAGGTCCAGCAACTTTGGAATAGCGATGATCTCATTGGATTTTTCGGTTACCTTGACCTGACCCAGCACGAGACGCTGGCGCGCGGCGAAGGCGGACACCATGTGGATCGCCGCCTTGCCTTTGTTTTTTTGAGACCGGACCGGCGAGACGTCTTCCCGTCGATCGCGATGACGCCTTCCGGTATCCCCGTAATCGACGCAACCCATGCGGCGAAGCAGCTTTGGAACTGTCCGGCGTCCAGCACGGCGAGGATGTCGCCGAGATGATCGTGCGTGGGCGTGCCGTCACGGAACGAACGGAAGCGGCGGAGCAGGTCCAGCTTCTTGGCGCCAAAGATGGCTATCTCGGTGATGGTCACCGCCCCTGCGACGACCGCCAACAGGCAGAGAAGAAGGATTTCCTCCAGCGGATAGCACACCTTGCCTTGCTGCCTGGGATCGTGGAGATCCTTGAAGTAGTTTAGAAAAACCACTGTCTCGTCGACCGCGGCGCATTCGGTCAGTGTGTTGTCCATGGTCAGTGTCCTTTAGAGCGAATCGACAGAAGCCATATCGAATCAGCATCTAAGGGGTCTGTCACCTATTCCTTCACCCGATTGCCCTGCAAATTCGGCGGCATGGCCACGCAACGAATTGGTAAGTTGTGTGTGCTGGCTGATTAAAGTCTCTCGCACCTTCATCACCATTCTCTGGGCGTTGCTGCTCGGCGGACTTCACCCGCACGAAGCGCATCCCCGGGCGCCCGGCAGCCTCGCAGATTGCCTCGGCGTCGTTGCGATCGTCGTTCTTGGCGCGTTTCACGAAGGGCTTCACATACTGCGGCGGGATCAGGCGAACGTTGTGACCCAGGGCGCTGAGTTTCCGAGCCCAGTGGTGGGAACTGCCACACGCTTCCATGGCGATCTCGGCGGCGGGAAGCTCTTTAAAGAAGGCGACCATCTGCGTGCGGCGAAGGTTGGTTCGCAGGACCGCCTTACCACTTTCGTCGACGCAGTGCAGGGTGAAAACAGCCTTGGACGTATCGTACCAATGCGGGTCATCTGGGACATGGACGGCTCCGGTCTTGGTTTGTGACGACCCAAGTCTGGCACTCGATGCTGTGGGGTCGTCCACCCCAACAGTCTTTAAGAGTCTGACTGAAATCGCTGTTGCAACACCATGGCATTGGGAACCAAAGGAGATTGTGCCATCTCAGGTGCCTCAAACGGCTGCCAGGCGGCGATTGCGGTTGAGCCAGGCAATTGTGCGCTCTACCACCCAACGGCGCGGCAGCAGAATGAAGCCCTTGGCCGCGTCGGAGCGCTTGACGATCTCGATGGTCCAGTTGCCGAGGCCTTCGAGCGCCGCCTTCAGCGTGTCGCCGGCATAGCCTCTGTCGGCGAAGACATGACGCAGCCAGGGATACAAGTTGCTCACACTTGCCAGCAGGTCCGGGGCGCCGTCGCGGTCCTGCACGTTCGCCGGATGGACGATCATCCTCACCGGCAGGCCGATGGTGTCGGTCAGGATATGGCGCTTGCGGCCCTTGGTCATCTTTTCGGCCGCATAACCCCGCGGACCACCGGACGCGGTGGGCTTGACCGACTGGCTGTCGATCACCCCGGCGGTCGGACTTGCCTTGCGCCCGGCGGCTTCGCGCACCTCCATCAGCAGCACATGGTTGATGGTCTGCCAAACGCTGCTGTCTCGCCAGGCGTAGAAATACCGCTGCACCGTCGTGTGCGGTGGGAGATTTTTGGGCAGCAGGCGCCACTGGCAGCCGGTCTGGGCAATGTAGAAGATAGCATAGACCACCTCGCGCATGCTGGTCTCGCGCGTTCGCCCGCAGGACGCCGGCGGCGGGATATGCGGCTCGATCAATGCCCACTCTTCATCGGTGGTATCGCTTGCATAGCGCAACTCGTCGCGCTGATACTTGGGGCGCGTGATTTCAGTCCAGGCCATGAGATGACTCCTCGTTGTCTTCGCAAACACGAGAAAATCGAAGCGACTGAAATCACGCAACATTATTTTGGCCGACGCGAGCGAACCAAGCAGCCTCGGGCCAATGCATTGAAATGACCCGGAAGACCGTTCCGCATGCATTCCGGGTCAGCCTCTAAGTGTCCGTCCCAGAACTTTTCGAGTCATTAGAGTCGGTTAGCGAGAGGGTAACAGGGCAGCAGTTCTCAATGCGATTAAGTCGCTGTCGCGGCAACGGCGGTAAGTCGCGAATACAACAGTTGGGGTGAAACGTTTGGCCGCACCAAAATAGGGGATTCGCAAGAACCCTCGAATGCAATTCGTCGGGTGCGTGGGTCTGCTCAATTCCCTGCTTGGGTCGCTGCGAGGCTGCTTGGACCGGTTTCCGGACAAGCGGCGTGGCATGAATACGACCTTTGGCATGGGCGACATCGGAATGGCGGCCTTCTCGGTGTTTTTCATGCAGAGCCCGTCGTTCCTGGCACATCAGCGGCGGTTCGAGCAGGGGCATGGCCGCTCCAACTGCGCCAGTCTGTTCGGCATCGCTAAAATCCCCTGCGACAATCATATTCGGGACATGCTCGATCCGGCCTCGCCGATGCTGTTGCGTCCGGTATTCGCTGAAACCGTCGATCAGCTTCAGCGGATCGATGGCGGACTGGAGGTGTTCCACCGCCTCGACCGACGGGTGCTGATCGCGCTCGACGGCACGGAGTATCATTGCTCACGAAAGATCCATTGCCAGCACTGCTTGACCCGGGTCAGGGGCAGGGGTGGGACGGAATATTACCATGCCATGCTGGCGGCCACGCTGGTGGCACCCGGGCATGAGAAGGTCATCCCGCTGGAGCCGGAATTCATCGTCCCGCAGGACGGCGCGGAGAAGCAGGATTGCGAGAACATGGCGGCCAAGCGCTGGCTGGCCACCAACGGCCAGCGCTACGCGGCACTCGAGGCCGTCTATCTCGGCGACGATCTGTTCTCTCGCCAGCCGCTCTGTCAGGCGGTACTGGACGCCGGCGGGCATTTCATCTTCGTCTGCAAGCCATCGTCGCATCCGCTGATCCAGGATTATCTCACCGGTATCGGACTGCCAATGGTCGAGCAGACGGTCAAACGCGGCAAGCAGCGCTTCGTCCATCGCTACCGCTGGCTGCATGACGTGCCACTGCGCGACGGCCTCGACGCACTGACGGTCAACTGGTTCGAGATCGAGATCATCAACGCGCGCGGCGAGACGACCTACCGCAACAGCTTCGTCACCGATCTGGCGGTTGCTGCCGACAATGTCGTCGAACTTGCCGCCTGCGGCCGGGCCAGATGGAAGATCGAGAATGAGACGTTCAACGTCCTGAAGAACAAGGGCTACAACCTTGAGCACTGCTTCGGGCACGGGAAGCACAATCTCGCAGCCATTCTGGTGAGCCTGAACCTGCTGGCGTTCGCATTCCACACCGTCTGCGACATCGGCAACCAACTCTGGCGCGGCGCGCGCGATAAACTCGGGCCACGCTATAATTTCTTCAACAAGCTGGCGGCGATTACGATCTACCTGATTTTCCCATCCTGGGATGACCTGCTCCTCACCCTTGCTTTCGCAAAGCCGCCGCCAATCCCTCCGTGAGGGAGGCCTCAACCTGACGCCGCGCTGTATGCCATTGACGATGACAAACTCATCCATCTGTCGGAAAATCAAAATGAGAATTGCTGGTAACAGGGGCAAAAATGTGGGCATGACTGCTTTTTTTGCTTGCTCCGGCTCGACCCGGTGCGGTTCTTTGCGGATGTGCAGCAGCCGCCGCCCCTTTCTGGTCTGCTCCGACCAGAGCTCGAGGCTCTGCTGGTTGAACTGTTCGGCAAGGTCGGCGAACTGGAAAAGGTTGTGGGCGAACAGCGCGAAGAGATCGCCCGGCTGAAAGGCCTGAAGGGCCGCCTGAATATCAAGCCAAGCACACCAAGCGGCATGGACAAGGCGACGGAGGCGGCGAAAAAGGGCAAGTGGCGGTTCCGTGGCAAGGTGACGCCTCGGGTCAAAATCGAAGACCAGGTGGTCAAGGCAGCGGTCCCCGAAGGATCGCGCTTCAAGGGCCACGAGCCCTTCCTGGTGCAGGACCTTGTGATTTCAGCCAAGGCCACCTGTTACCAGCGCGAGCGCTGGGTGACGCCGGATGGACGCACGATCCTAGCCCCGCTGCCAGACGGGATCGAGGGTCATTTCGGCCCCGAACTGCGGCGCTTCGTGCTGATGCAATACCATCAGGGTCAATCGACGCTGCCCCGTCTCGCGGCGTTGCTTCGCTCGCTGGGCGTGGCGATCTCCAAGCGTCAGTTGCAACGCCTGCTGACCGACAAGCAGGATGATTTCGTCAGTGAAGCTCAGGACATCCTGCGCGCGGGACTGGAGACATCGCCTTATGTCTCCGTCGATGACACCGGTGCGCACCATGCCGGCAAGAACGGATTTTGCACGCAGATCGGCAATGACTGGTTCACCTGGTTTGGCACGCGGTCATCGAAGAATCGAAGCGACTGAAATCACGTAACATTTTTTGGCCAACGAGAGCGAACCAAGCAGCCTCGGGCCAATGCATTGAAATGATTCGGAAGACCGTTCCGCATGCATTCCGGGTCAGCCTCTACGAGAGCAGACGAAATGGATCAGATCACGCGGCGGCCGTCGCTAACGGACAGACGGCTATGGATAAGTGCGCCGAACAAAGACGGACAAGCGGCCGCCGGGCGGGTGGGGTCCGAGCGAGGGCGCCCCGATCTGTCTCGCGAAGAGATTTACAGCCTGGTGCGACGCGGTGTGATGGGTACAGGTACAGTTCAGAAACTACCACGCCTACGAACCCCCCGGGGGCCCTGAGTGACCGATGAAGACGCCTTTACAGGGGAAAGTGAAATCGCTTGCGCTTATCTGCGCTGCCCACCTGATCAGCCATTTCTATTATCTGGTCTCATTCCGCTTTTCCCCATTCTGAGGGACTACCTCGGCATTGGCTTCGTCGAGCTTGGCTTAGCAATCACGTTGTTCAACATCATCAGCGGCCTAGTGCAGACGCCGATGGGCTACGCCGTGGATCGTTTCGGCGCGAGACGCGTGCTGGTTGCAGGATTGGTGCTGGGAGGGGGGCGTATATCTCCATCGGCGCCTATCTGAGCTATCCGTGCTCTTCTGCGCCATGGCGCTTGCTCGGCGTGGCGAACGCGGTCTATCACCCAGCCGATTATGCCATCCTAGGAGCCGATATCGAACCAAGCCGTCTCGGCAAGGCGTTTTCCATCCCACACCTTCGCGGGTTTTCTGGGCAGCGCCAGTCGCGCCAGTCCTGATGCTGATCGGCGCCGAGGTCTTGGGCTTTCGGGGAGCCATCGTCGCTGCTGGTGTATTGGGTCTCGCAGTCGCCATCCCGCTGCCAAAGGCGAGTTAGCTCGATAGCCACACCGCATCCCGCGCACAGGATGGCTCAGCGTTGTACAGTCCCCACGCGCAATTGCTGACGCCGGCTCTCATTGCGCTGGTCCGGTTTTTCGCGCTGCTGAGTCTGAGCAGCGCGGCGCTGACGAACTACTCGCCTCTGGCGCTGGTATCGGTCTATGGACTCTCCTCTCGTCGGCGAACCTGGCGCTGTCGGCCTTCGTGTTTATGTCGGCGGTCGGCGTGCTGGCCGGCGGGGTTGTCGCCGACCGGACCCACCGGCACGGCGATGTCGCGGCGTTCGGCTTCGGGGGCGCCGCCGTGTTGATTCTCGCTGTCGGCGTGGTCAACCTCGGCCCCATTCTGGTGGTTGCGGCGATTGGCGGGGCCGGGCGGGTGTTCGGCATCGTCACGACTGGCTTCAACATCGGTGGGACGTTGGGCCCGTTGATCGGCGGCTGGATCATGGACCGCAATTTGGCGCGCTGGGTGTTGTTCCCGTCCGTCCTCTTCGCGGTGATGACGTCAGTGATGGCGCTGGCGAGCGAATGGCGCTTGCGCCGCCGATCGGCTTTGGCAATTTCGCAGAAGTGGATATGAAGCTGCCTGGGCCGATGCCCAAACGAAGGCTTGGTTCATCACCTGGCTCGAGGGATCTTCCGGTCATGTCCGGGCGATGGACCATGCATCTGCCAGGCCGTTGTTCCATCCCGAAATCCTGGCATTTGGCACGCACCACGACGTGCTTCCGAGCTTGGGGGCCTGGGTCGAACGTAGCGGGACAACGTATAGCCGAGAACGGCCGATTTTCGCTTCACAGTCGCGGAGACGCATGTCCTGATTTCAGACGACGAGAACCTCGCCAGCAATTCTAAATTTAGGTTTCGCGGGTATTTCCGGAGTTTTAAATTCCTTATCAGAGTGGGTTTTGTGCGGGACGGGGAGGCGTGTGGTCAAGGTGGCCGTATGGCTGCCGCCGTGATGGATTGGAGCAGATGGGGCCAGTCCCGGAAGACGACGTAGGCGGTGATGGTCCGCAGATGCTCGAAGAAGCGATACGTGGGACCACGGACGATGACGGCGGTTCGCCATGCGAGGACGCCGAGGCAAGCAGCGGTGTGGAATGCGAAGGCGAGCAGATTGAGGGTGACTAGGATGCTGGCGAGGGTTTTCTTGCCGTGCCCAAAGTTGTGTTCGAGATTTAACCGTTGGTCTTGAGCGCGTTGAAGGTCTCGTTTTCGAACTTCCACCGGGCGCGGCCGCAGGCGGCCAGTTCGGCGATGGGGTCGGATGTGATCGCGAGATCCGTAACCAAGCTGTTGTAGTAAGTGCGCTTCCCTTTGGCGTCGAGGGCCTCGATGGAGAACCAGTTGACCAGGATGGCGTCGCCGGTGGCGTGCGGCGGCACAGCGTTAAGCCAGCGGTAGATGGTGGTGGTGCGCTTGCCGCGTTTGCAGATGGTTCTCCGTCGTTGGACCCTGGAGAGACCCTCAAGGTTTCGGCTTTCCGAAGACGCCTTGCTCTCTGACGATGCGCAGGCACTCGGCTTATTCCGGATACCAACGTCCATAATGGCGTCTTGTTGGCTCCGCTGATCGCCATCGCCTCGTGGTTCATGCTGGAAAAATCTCTGCTTGGGTTCCAGTTCCGTATCTTCGGCCAGGCGACCCGAGCAGCGCGATTTGCCGGATTCAGTGGAGCCGGCTGGTCTGGATCGCCATGCTGATTAGCGGTGGATTGGCCGGGCTAGCCGGTTTGCTGGAGGTTACAGGAACGCTGGGTCAACTCACCACGGCGCTGTCGACTGGTTACGGGTTTTCCGCGATCATCGTTGCGTTCCTGGGCCGACTGAATCCACTGGAGGTCATTTTTGCGGGGCTGCTGCTGGCGCTAACCTATCTCGGCGGCGATGCGGCACAGATCGATCTGGGTTTGCTGAGCGCGGTGACCGGAATTTTCCATTGCTGTTCCATCTGCCGGGCTGTGACATTCTGCTGCTGAACGGTTCCGCTGGGTGCTCGCTCAAGTCAAGGCCGCAAGATGACCGTTCTGCTGGTAGTTTCTCGTCAGCACCATCGCCGCCGCCACGCCGCTGCTTCTGGCGGCGACTGGGGAACTGGTAGTTGAGAAAGTCGGAATTTTGAACCTCGGAGCGGAGGGAATGATGCTGGCCGGCGCCATCGCCGGCTTTGCCACGGCGAATGAGACCAGGATCACCTCGCTCGGGCTGCTGGCCGCGCTCGCCGCTGGGACGGTACTGTCGCTGTTGTTTGCGGTGATTTCGCTGACGCTGCAGGCAAATCAGACCGCGACCGGGCTGGCGCTGACAATTTTCGGCCGAGGATTCAGTCACATTGGTCGGCGCCGGTTACGTGGGCATCCCCGCTCCGACGCTGCCAAAATTCATGTCCCGGTGCTGTCCGATATTCCCAGGCCGGGCCTGTCGTGTTCGGGCATGACATACTGGTCTATTTATCCCTGGCCATCCTGGCCATCGTGGCGTGGAACATTCGCGACACGCACCTCGGACTGATTTTCCGGGCAGTGAGTGACTCGCACGATGCGGCCCACGCGCTGGGGTATGCGGTCGTGCCGATCCGCTACGCAGCCGTAGCGTTTGGCGGGGCGCTCGCCGGGTTGGCCGGAGCTTATACGTCGCTCGCCTACACACCACTTTGGGCCCAGGACATGACGGCAGACCGAGGCAGGGTGGCGGTGGCGCTGGTGACGTTCTCCGCGCGGCGCCCGTTCTGGCTCCTGATCGGCGCATGGTTCTTCGGCGCGCTGATGTATCTATCGCTGTATGTGCAAGCACTCGGGGTGGCGGTGCCGTCCGCGCTGCTGCTGTCGGTGGTGCCGTATATTGGCACCTTCGTGGTGCTGGTGCTGATCTCGCGTGATGCCAGGCGGATCCGACTGCATCGGCCCGCAATGCTGGGTCGGCCGTTCCAGGCTCGGGTGTAACTACCCGAGGAGGTGATGCTGGGTCGAGGGTTTTGGGCCGGCTGGTTCAGGCGGCCTTGGATCGGGGCGGCGGCGGCGCTTTGAAGGACTGTTGAACATCGCGCTGCCTCCAGGGGCGGAGTTGCAGGGTCGGAGTTGGACAGGCGGTTGCGGGGTAGTGTCGAGCTTGGCTTTCGCCTGACGCAGGGCGTGCTGGAGGTCTTCCTCAGAGATGTCGTTGACCGGTTCGGCGGCCGGGCCGTTTGCTGCGGGGAGGTCGCAGGTCAGCAGTTTGGCGAGGGCTTTCTCGTTCTGCTGGGAGGCACGATTGAGGCTGTTGGCGCAGCCCCGGTAGCGCAGGCGCATGGCGGCCGACATGTCCGTGATTTTCGCCTCCGATAGAGCATGCGTGGACAGGCCGAAGCCGATGATTTGGGCAGGGTGGAGAAATTATTGCCGGGTGCGCGCGCCGTGTGATGCAAGGATCTCCAGGATTTCCGCATGGGATTCCTCAATGTTCGGGACGACGTGGAGGAAGAAAGGCATCAGGAAATAGACCAGGTGTTCGATGAACGGTGGTCTGAGGGGACGGTTGGCAGGACATTTCCGGGACTTTTGGGGGACATCTCGTCGGTGAGCCCGCATGAGCGTTCGTTATTTGTTCATACTCAGGTTGTGGATTAAGCAAGAACAATTCCGGAGCGCGGCGTGCCCGGCACGGATTACTATTGCTGAACAATCTCCCGGATCGCATGCATCACCTCGTGGTGCGTCTCCATCGCCAGCCCATCGATGGTCGCCTCCCGCCGTAGGGAAACCCCGTCGACGCCGGGGCCATCGTGGATCAACGCCTCGACAATTGATTGGTCTAATGCCGGACTCAAACTTGACAACATTGATGCCGTCCATTCTGCCCGGAGCATCGCCAACGCCGCCAGCACGGCATAAGCGCCCCAGTGCGAAACGCCGGCCGCGATCAGAAAATCCGCTGTGACGACACAGCCGATTGTATCACCTAGTGGCACGTGCTGTGCGATCAGGTGTCCGGGCACGCAGCCCATGCCGATCTCATTTCCGCCATCGCCGATCGCAATGGTGCGCCATGGGCCGGCGCTGAACAGCCGATCCAGGGGCGCGGCATAGGTCGAGATGTCGGTGCCGCGCATATTTCGCGAGCGACCGTCGCCGGCGGGGCCGCAGCGCTCGATAGCGATGACCCAATCTATGCCTTGCTGACGCCAGCGGCCGAGGACGTCGTCCGTGCTGCCGCCCGGGGCGACCGCGTCGATCGGGACATCCGCGGCCCCGGCGCGGTCCAGGACCGCTCGGCAAGCGGACTGGCAGACCGTGTCGGTTGCGACGCGGCAGATCAGGCCAGAGCGGACGAAACCGAGCGCCATCAAAGCTGCACCGGCTGGTCCGTCGGTCTCTGCGGCAGGGGGGTCGCCGCCGGGTACGAAAAAGCCGGTGATCACGCCGATCCTTGGAGCAGCCGAGGCGGCGAGCGCTAAGGTCGCACCCCATAAGCCGCCCTGGGTCGCCTGGAAGACAGCATCCATCCCTCGCCCAACGTCGCGATGGATCAAGGCCTCGATCCGGTCAATGCGCGGTCGCATGGTTACCCAAAGTGCCCAGGCTAGAACATGATCGCGCGAGGCGGCCAGTATTCCTTTGCCGTCGCTTTCGTTGGCGTCAGATAAGCTGACCAGACGCCAAGCGGCCATTGCCGTCGTTCAGCCAACAATGGGAGGAGTGAACTTTCCAAAGATCATGGCCGGCGCCAGATTTACAGCGTCGCCAGCGACGCGTTCCGCAAGTCGGTGATCAACATGCTTCCCGGCGCGTGCGTGATGCAGAATTCTGGGCGCGCCTCTGCGATCACCGCCTGTGGGGTCACACCGCAAGCCCAGAACACCGGCATTTCGTCCGCCTCAATCGGCACGGCGTCTCCGTAGTCAGGTTTGCCGATGTTGGAAATGCCGATCAGGGCCGGGAACCCGAGATGTACCGGTGCGCCGTGCACCGACGGGAACCGCGAGGTTATTTGCACTGCGCGGATCGCGTCGGCGGGCTTCAGCGGCCGCATCGATACCACCAGCGGTCCACTGAACACCCCCGCCGATAAGCATGGAATGTTGGTCCGATACATCGGCACATTGGACCCGCGTGAGATGTGCCGAACCTCGATACCGCCCTCAATCAGCGCCTCCTCGAAGGAGAACGAGCAGCCGATGGCAAAGCTCACCAGATCGTCTCGCCACACGTCTCGAACATCGGTCGGTTCCGCGATCAATTTCCCATCGCGCCAGACCCGGTACCGCGGCAGGTCATTCCGAATATCCAAATCAGCGCCAAGGGTGGGGAAGCGGGTGTCTCCCGGTTCGGATACCGCGAGGATCGGGCACGGCTTCGGGTTGGCCACGGCGAAGCGCAGGAAATCCCCGGCCAGCGCCTTGGGAAGGATCACCAGGTTGGCCTGCACGTTGCCGGGCGCCAGCCCAGACGTCGGGCCGATGAAGGCGCCGGTCCGTATGCGCAGCCTCTCCCGCTCGCCCGCATTGCCGCGCGCGTCAAACATTCCGTTCATAGGAAAATCGTGCTCATCGTCGGTCTCCGTCGCTGTCTAAACAGGCTAGAACCCGTGCTACAAGGGCGCAACAGGAGGAGCTTCGCCTGTGGCTAGCTCGTTGTCTGTCCGGGTTTCGTAGCTCGTGAAGTGTCCGGTCAGGTGGACCTCCAGGAATGGAGGATTTCATGGACCGGGTGCGCATTCACGAGGGGACACGCCGAATGCATTTCGCGGACATTCTTGGGGCGTTGAGCGAGGTCTGCGCCGGTCTGCCGGACCAGTGCAAGGGGTCGCGGCGTGACGGCGACTACTCGATGGCCGACATCGGCCTGTCGGCTTTCTCGATCTTCTTCATGGGAAGCCCGTCGTTCCTTGGGCATCAGCGGGCACAGGCGGAGGGACACGGCCGGTCGAACTGCGAGACGCTGTTCGGCATGTCGGCGATCCCCTCGGACAACTACATCCGCACGACGCTGGACGGTGCCGCGCCGGAGGCGTTCGATGGGCTTGTTCATCAAGGCGATCGATGCAGCGGGACCACTGACGCCGTTCCAGTGTCTGGCCGGGCGGGTGGCGATCGCGCTCAACGGGACCGAGCACTTCTGCTCGCGCAAGATCAAATGCGAGCAGTGTTCGACGCGGCGGCGTTCCGATGGCGGCACCGAATACTTCCACGCCTTCCTGGATGCCAGCCTGGTCGCACCCGGCCACAGGCAGGTCCTGCCGCTGCCGCCAGAATTCATCGCGCCGCAGGATGGCGCGGAGAGGCCGGATTGCGAACGCAACGCCGCGAAGCGCTGGCTGACCCGGCACGGCACCGGCTTCGCTTACCTCCGGCCGGTCTTTCTCGGTTACGATCTGTTTGCCTGCCAGCCGATCGTTGCCGCGATCCTCGATGCAGGCGGCAGCTTCATCCTCACCTGCAAGCCGTCTTCGCACCAGACCATCGCTGAATAGCCGTATGGCGCCGAACTGCAAGAACATCGGAGAACGATCTGTAACCGCGGCAAGCGCAGCACCAACTTTACCGCTGGCTCAACGCTGTGCCGCTGCGCGCCACCGGCGACGCCATCCTGGTCAACTGGTTCTCCATCGAGAACCTCTACGCCAAAGGGAAGCGCACTTACTACAATAGCTTGGTTACGGATCTCGCGATCACATCCGACACCGTCGCCGAACTGGCCGCCTGCGGCCGCGCCCGGTGGAAGATCGAAAACGAGACCTTCAACGCGCTCAGGACCAACGGTTACAATCTCGAACACAACTTTGGGCACGGCAAGAGAACCCTTGCCAGCATCCTGGTACAGCGTTTCCGTGAAACCGACCCTTTGTAGGGGATTTCCTGCGCACCGCTGGATGTTGTAGGCAAGCTGTGGATCGAAACAGGATGGCTGGGCATCATGGCAGCACCGCGTCGGGTCATCGATATCTCGATTACCGAGGACGACCTGGCGCAGCTGGAAAGGATTGCGCGGTCTCGGACGGAACCGGCGGGTTGGGTCGAGCGAGCCCGCATCCTTCTGGCCTATCGCGCCGATCCCTCGGCCCACGCGGTCGGCGAGGCGTTTGGCGTGACCCATCAGACCGTCCTGCGCTGCTTGCGTCGAGCGGTACGGTTCGGTGTGATGGCGGCCCTCGAAGACAGCCCGCGGCCAGGCAAGACGCCAGAGATTACGGTTGACGCCCGTGCGTGGCTGACATCGCTGGCCTGCCGGAAAGCCAAAGACCTGGGATATCCGCACGAGCTTTGGACCACCCGGCTGTTGGCGCGCCATGTGCGTGAGCACGCAGTGGCCGCCGGACATCCTTGTCTGGCCAGCGTCGTCCAGGGGACGGTGTGCAAGATCCTGGCCCGCGATGACGTCAAGCCACACAAGGTGCGCTACTATCTGGAACGGCGTGACCCGGCGTTCGAGACGAAGATGGCCGAGGTGCTCTGCGTCTATCGCGAGGTCGCTGTTTTGCGTGCCGCCGAGGCCGGTGCGGGCGACCGAGCACGCGAGGGAGGGAACGTCGCGATCATCTCCTATGACGAGAAGCCGGGCATCCAGGCGATCGACAACACCGCACCCGACTTGCCGCCGAAGCCCGGAGTTCATGCGACCTTCGCGCGCGACCATGAATACAAACGTCATGGCACATTGAGCCTGCTGGCCGGGATCGATCTGCTGACCGGCAAGGTGCATGCCTGTGTCGAGGAACGCCATCGGTCGCGGGAATACGTCAGCTTCCTCAAGCGGCTCGATGCAGCCTATCCGACCGATACGGCGATAAAACTGATCCTCGACAACCATTCGGCCCACATCTCGAAAGAGACGAATGCTTGGCTCGCCACGCAGCCCGAGGGCCGCTTCTCCTTCGTGTTTACCCCGAAGCACGCGTCATGGCTCAATCTGGTGGAAGGCTTCTTCTCGAAGATGGCGCGCTCGATGCTCCGCCACATTCGCGTCGCATCGAAGGCTGAACTCAAGGCACGCATCCTCGCCTATCTCGATGACATCAACGCCGACCCTGTGGTTCACACCTGGACCTACAAGATCGGCGAGGCCGCGTGATAGGAGTCGTTTCATGGAAACGCTGTACTAGTCACCCTCAATCTGCTCGCCTTCGCATTCCACACCGCTGCTTGCCTCGGCGTCCTCGCACGGCGAACAGCCGTCATAGCCCGTGGTCCCACCCTGATAAGGAGTCCAAACTCTGGAACTACCCGCGAAACCTGAATTTAGCTTAGCTAGAATTGCTGGCGGCACGGTGACCAAGGTTCACCTGCATCAGGCCGGTCTGGTGCAGGCTGTAACGAGACGCTCGGCGCATCGCAAGAAGCGGCCACGCCGCCCGATGGTGGGCATGATGCTACATCAGGATGCCTCGACGCATACCTGGCTGCCCGGTGACGCCGGCAAGTACGATCTCGTTGTCACTATGGAAGACGCAACGAGCGAGATCTACTCGATGTTTCTGGTCGATGAGGAGGGCACGGCGTCGAGCCTGCGGGGTGTGGCGGAGGTGGTGGCCAGGCATGGCCTGTTCTGCTCGCTCTATACTGACAGGAGCAGCCACTATTTCTTTACGCCGGAGGCGGCCGGGCGGGTGTCGGCGGACGGTTCCGACGCAGTTCGGCGGTGCCCTGAAGCAGCTCGGCATCGGCCACATCGCGGCCTTCTCGACGCTGCAGGACCGCCTGCCGAAGGAGCTGAAGCTGGCCGGGATCAGTTCGGTGGAGACTGCCAACCGCTGGCTCAGCGAGACCTACATGGCACAGCACAACAAGCAATTCGCGATCGCCGCCGAGCAGGAGGGGTCGGCGTTCGTGACCGATGCCATGGGTGCATGGCGGGAGACCCTGTGTGTTCAGGAAGAGCGGACGGTTGGCAACGACAACAAGGTGAAGTGGCAACGGCTGAGCCTGCAACTGCCACCGAGCCGGCTGCGCCCCCATTTCGTCAGGGCGAACGCGCGGGCGAATGAATATCCCGGCGGCGCGTTGGCGGCGCGACCGGCTGGCCGATTACGATGTCGCCGGACGTGGCGCCTCCCGGCGTCGTTCTAGTGCGCGGGAATATCGTCACGTGAGGCAATGCAAGGGGCCAGGCAGATGGGACGCAGACCACAAGGCGGAGGCTGCCCTGACCGGGGGGGGAACGCCAGGCGCACTATCGTCTGCAGCGTGGCCTGGTCCCGCATCAGGCACCGGGTCCGGTCGTGCCGCGCCCGCTGCCGCGTGCCAGGCCGTTGTCGCGGCGCTGGCACGACACGGTGGCGGGGCTGGTCTCGCTGCAGGCGGACTATGCACGTTGGCTCGACGCATTGCCGGAGGCAAAGAATGTGCCGATCGATTTTGACGGGCGGCGCCGCAGGTGTTCAGATCGCAGTGGAGGTCCTCGACTCGGACGATAATCGGCTGGAGATCTACTGCGGCATCGACCAGATCTTGCCCGGCAAGCAGGCCCGCCCAGCCCTCGAATTGAAAGGTGCCCACAGTCTGGAGGCCACGATCGCCGATCCCGTCGCCGGGCAGAATACCTCACTGTCGGATCCTCCTTGCTGGCAAGCTGAACCGAAGCGTTCGTGCTTTGCTCCCGTCGGGTCCGAGGTGTAACGTAGTCGGATGGGATACTGGGGTAAGATCATCGGCGGCACGGCCGGCTTCTTCGTCGGCGGCCCCTATGGCGCAGTCATTGGTGCTGCCCTGGGGCATGCCGCCGACACGGGCTCGGTCGAGAGCATACGCCGCCCGTTCATCCAAGCGACCCCGTTCAACCCGGCGCGAGTGGCCAGTATGCTCGGCCGGAAGGAGGAAGTTTTCGCCATCACGGTAACCGTGCTGGCTGCCAAGCTGGCCAAATTCGACGGGCCGGTGACACGGCTGGAAATCGACGCGTTCAAGCGGAATTTCCGCATTCCTCCGGCCTCGGCACGGGGCATCGGGCGATTGTTCGACCAGGCGCGCGATAGTTCCGACTCGTTCGAACCCTACGCAGCGCAGCTGGCGGAGGCTTTTGCCGATCATCGCGGCGTGCTGGAGCAGGTGCTGACGTCGCTGTTCAACATCGCCCGGGCCGATGCGCCGCTGAACGCTCGCGAACAGGAGTTTCTGCGGCGCGTGCACCGGCGACTCGCCCTGGACCAAATGGCATGGGATCGCGCTTTCGGGGAAGCTCCACGCCGGCCCACGCGGGTGGAGGAGGACGACCCGTATCTGGAGCTTGGGCTGACCCGAGCGGCCAGCGGCGAGCAGCTGCGCGCGACCTGGAAGCGTTTGATGCGGGAAAACCACCCGGACAGTCTGGCGTCCCGGGGCGTGCCCGCGGATTTCATCGCACGCGCGAGCTCTAAGGTTGCACGTATCAACGCGGCATGGGATCGCATCAAGCGGGAGCGCGGGCTGTGAGGCATCAGCAAATCCCATCGTGGCTGCGGGAGCCGCCCCCACCGGTTTCTGACCGCCCGGCCCTGCCGATCATTGATCTGCCGAGCTCAAATCAGGATGAGCGCGGCGAAGAGATCGATATGCTGATTTTGCATTACACCGGTATGCAGACGGCGCAGGACGCGATTGACCGGCTACGGGATCCGGCCGCAGCAGTATCCTCGCATTATGTGGTTGACGACGATGGGACGGTGTTCCGTCTGGTACCGGAGGACCGGCGGGCGTGGCACGCGGGCGTGTCACACTGGCGGGGGTATTCGAGGTTAAATGGCCGATCGATCGGGATCGAAATCGTCAATCCGGGGCATGAGTTTGGATATCGTGATTTTCCGGTGCTGCAACTCGCCGCGGTGTGCGATCTGTGTCTGGGGATTTTGGCTCGGCACGCGATTCCGGCGCGGAACGTGGTGGGACATAGCGACGTGGCTCCGGACCGGAAGGAGGACCCCGGCGAGCGCTTCGATTGGCGGGCGCTGGCAGAGAAGGGCGTCGGGCTGTGGCCAGTCGACGCTGTTGACCTGGGCACGACCGGGCCGATCAGGGACGCGACGACGTTGCGCGCGGTACGGTCAGCGTTGACCGAGATCGGGTATCGCGTGGCGCCCGAGGGTGCGCTGGACCCGGTGCTATCCCACGTGCTGCGGGCGTTCCAGCGGCACTGGAGACCGGAAGCAATCACCGGCCAGGCAGATGACGGGACGCTGGTGCGGCTGTTGGCCGTGCGGGACCTGGTGCGAAGTGGTTGACGTTCGGCGGGCAGGGGGTTAGTTCGCGGCCTCGCTTGATGGCGGCGTAGCTCAGCGGTAGAGCAGGGGAATCATAATCCCTTGGTCGGTGGTTCAAATCCGCCCGCCGCTACCATCTAAATCAAAGAGTTACGGGCCGAGGGCATGGTCGGAGCGGTGGACAAAAATGCACATCACCCGACACACATGATCCTGCGGTCCTCTCCCGCCGCGCCGCCGAATGATCGTCGCCCCGCTGACTTCCGCAACGATATGAATTCCTTGGCCGCGCTCGTAACATGGGTTCGCCGACGATCCTTTCTCTTCCGGTCCCGGCGAGCCGCCTGAGCAACTGTCGCTGCGTCGTTCGGCGCATGGATCCGGCCTGACGCTTACGGGTGGCCGAGTTCGGACATCGGTCGGACATGAACATACCGGCCCTGCCAGATGGATCAGCTGAGGCGCGTATAATCCTGAATTCTCGGGACAATCTGGTTGCGGGGGCAGGATTTGAACCTGCGGCCTTCAGGTTATGAGCCTGACGAGCTACCGGGCTGCTCCACCCCGCGCTGGGTATTTTGGGTGGATTGGAGGACCTGGCGGCGACCTACTCTCCCGTGCCTTAAGACACAGTACCATGGGCGCTGGGGAATTTCACGGCCGAGTTCGGGATGGGATCGGGTGCAGGCTCCCCGCCAAAGCCACCAGGTCGTCCAATCCACCCCGGTGGAAGTTGTTGATTTGCAGTCGTCGGTTAATCCGGCGACCGGGGTGGAAGGTTCTGGCGGTGTGCTGTGTGCGCAGCCTCGGCTGCGGTTGTTTTCTGTCACCCTGGCAAATGGGGTGCAATTCGCCGGCTGCCGACTGCGGGCGACCGGGTGTTTCTGAGGATGATTTCCATGCATGGTGTTTGTTTTGATATCGAGCCGCTCGGGCGATTAGGACCAGTTAGCTGAGCGCGTTGCCGCGTGTATACATCTGGCCTATCGACGTGATGGTCTATCACGGCCCTGTAGGGTATGACCCCTGGGAGACCTGGTTTTGAGGTGGGTTTCCCGCTTAGATGCTTTCAGCGGTTATCCCGTCCATACATAGCTACCCAGCGATGCCACTGGCGTGACAACTGGTGCACCAGAGGTATGTTCATCCCGGTCCTCTCGTACTAGGGACAAATCCTCTCAAGTCTCCTTCACCCACGGCAGATAGGGACCGAACTGTCTCACGACGTTCTAAACCCAGCTCACGTACCACTTTAATCGGCGAACAGCCGAACCCTTGGGACCTGCTCCAGCCCCAGGATGTGATGAGCCGACATCGAGGTGCCAAACCTCCCCGTCGATGTGGACTCTTGGGGGAGATCAGCCTGTTATCCCTAGAGTACCTTTTATCCGTTGAGCGATGGCCCTTCCACGCGGGACCACCGGATCACTATGGCCGACTTTCGTCTCTGCTCGAGCTGTCACTCTCGCAGTCAGGCGGGCTTGTGCCATTGCACTCAGCAGCCGATGTCCGACCGGCCTGAGCCCACCATCGCGCGCCTCCGTTACTATTTGGGAGGCGACCGCCCCAGTCAAACTGCCCACCATGCAGGGTCCCGGACCGGGCTGACCGGTCGCGGTTAGACATCAGAAGAGCTCAGGGTGGTATTTCAAGGTTGGCTCCACCCAGGCTAGCGCCCAGGCTTCAAAGCCTCCCACCTATCCTACACAGTTCTCTCCTAATGCCACTGCAAAGCTGCAGTAAAGGTTCATAGGGTCTTTCCGTCTGACCGCGGGTACCCCGCATCTTCACGGGGAATTCAATTTCGCTGAGCCGATGCTGGAGACAGTGGGGAAGTCGTTACGCCATTCGTGCAGGTCGGAACTTACCCGACAAGGAATTTCGCTACCTTAGGACCGTTATAGTTACGGCCGCCGTTTACCGGGGCTTCAATTCGATGCTTGCACATCTCCTCTTAACCTTCCGGCACCGGGCAGGCGTCAGACCCTATACGTCGTCTCTCGACTTCGCAGAGCCCTGTGTTTTTACTAAACAGTCGCTACCCCCTGCTTTGTGCCACCCGCCACCGGTTGCCCATGAACGGGTCTCGCTTATCCCGAAGTTACGCGAGCAATTTGCCTAGTTCCTTCAGCATCGTTCTCTCAAGCGCCTTGGTATGCTCTACCAGTCCACCTGTGTCGGTTTCGGGTACGGTCTATACGCTGGAGCTATTTCCTGGAATGACCTCGCCGCCCGGTCCAATCCGATAAGCCCACACAACTGCCGTCATTCGTCACTTCCAGCAGGCCGGGGAATATTAACCCCGTTCCCATCGACTACGGCTTTCGCCCTCGCCTTAGGGGCCGGCTCACCCTGCGCGGATTAACCTTGCGCAGGAACCCTTGGACTTTCGGCGACAGAGTTTCTCACTCTGTTTGTCGCTACTCATGTCAGCATTCG
>CAVTFL010000032.1:80000-203460 GCA_963733925.1 uncultured Alphaproteobacteria bacterium
CGTATAAAGGGCCGAAAATCGCGTATCGAAGTCCGCTTTCAGCGAGCTCTGCCGGTCCATAAGCGATCTTATCTCCGATCATCCGCGTTCCAAAACTTGCGTTGACCCAGCGGACCAAAATTGACATACCGCCCAGGCTTTCACAATACTCGTGAGTATGCAAAGCCTGAAGTCCGGCCATGAAGTTGATGTGGTTCCACCTAATGCCCTACACGGAACTGCCTGAAGATTTCCGCGACACCAACCCGTCCGTCTGGGTGGATATTCATTCCTCGCTATTCGATCCGAAGCGAGCTCACCTGATGTACAACGACTTTATGGATGAGTTGGAATACGCCGCCGAGGTCGGTTTCGACGCAATCTGCGTGAACGAGCACCATTCCAACGGCTATGGCCTGATGCCATCGCCGAATCTGATCGCAGCTTCGTTGTCGCGCCGCACGACCGATACGGCGATCTGCGTGATGGGCAACTCGTTGGCGCTGTACAATCCGCCCACCCGCGTGGCCGAAGAGTTTGCGATGATCGACTGCATCTCTGGCGGTCGGCTGATAGCGGGCTTTCCCGTCGGAACGCCGATGGACACGTGCTACGCTTACGGGACAAATCCGAGCCAACTCCGCCAGCGGTACCATGAGGCGCATGATCTCGTGCTCCGTGCCTGGACCGAGAAAGATACCTTCGCCTTCAATGGCCGCTTCAACCAGCAGCGCTATGTGAACATCTGGCCGCGTCCAGTGCAGAACCCACACCCGCCCATCTGGGTGCCAGGCGGGGGCTCGGTCGAGACGTGGCGCTGGTGCGCCGAGATGAACTACGTCTACTGCTATTTGTCGTACTACGGCTACAAGGCTGGCCGAGCGACGATGGACGGTTTCTGGGCAGAAATGGAGCGGCTAGGCAAGCATCGCAATCCATACCAGGCCGGCTTCCTGCAGTTCATCGGCGTTGGCAAATCCCGTCAGCATGCCTTCGACCTCTATGCCGAATCGGCAGAATACTTCTACGGACGCTGCCTGCACGTCGACCCTAAATGGGCAACACCGCCCGGCTACACCAGCGAGGGCAGCCAGCGTGCCGGCATCGAAAGCCAAGTTAAGCAGGCCGCCGACGCTGGCGTGCGCGGAAAATCGACTGGGGAGCGTTTCGCCTCCGAGTTGTTGCGGTAGGTCGTCTCGCCGAGCGCGTTGATGATCTCGATCTCGAACCAGTTGACAGACAGTGCGTCGAGGCAGTCGCGCAGTGGCACGTCAAGCAGCGAGCGGTAGCGATGGACGAAGCGCTGCTAGCCGCGTTAGACCGTCTGCTCGACGATTGGCAGTGCGATACCGGTGAGATAAACCAGGAACAGCGGATGCGACGATGGCTAGCAGACGAAGATGAAATGCGCGCCGGCGACAGGTACCGCCTGACAGAGCGGCTGGCAGAGAACAGAGCGACGCCGAGAAGAGCGGCACGAGTGCGCGTAGCGCTGGCCGTTGAGAGGCCAGCGAGCGCTAGGCCGCATGTCCGCAAAACTGCTACCCGCGCCGACCTGCGGGACGATGAACCGGCACAGCGGGATGACCGAGCAAGCAGGGTGCACAGCGAGGCGCAGCAAGGCAAGGTAAAACCGACACACCGCGACCTGACCAGGGTCAAGCAGAGCGGCAAGGACAAGAGAGCAATGAACGCGAGCGAAGAGCGCGAACAGCACCAGACGGAGAGGCGGGACAACACAGAGCGAACGAACGCGAAGCTGACGACGGACAGCGAAACGGACGAAACAGCAACGGCGAGGAGGAAGAGCAAGAGGCAAAGAGACGCAGGGGAAGCGAGCGAACAGAGGGCGCAGAGGAGCAGCAAGCCGCCGAACGCGCGAGGCAGGAACGACGGGCCGCAGAAAAACACGAGAAGGCGCACGAGCGCCGAGCCAAAGGCGACAGCCACGCCGCGCGGAACCGGCAGCGCCGCGCGACCAGCGGCCGCAGACCCACGCCGCCGACATGCGCCTCGAGGGTTCTTGCGATCCCCTATTTTGGTGCGGCGAAACGTTTGAGAGTTGCCCGTGATATGGATACGATCGTGGAGAAAGGCTACGTCATCGTGGGCTCCCCCAACGAGGTCGCTGAGCAGCTTCGGGAGGTGTCGACGCAGCTGAATGTGGGCCATCTGATGCTGCTGCTTCAGTATGGCAACATGAGCAAGGATCTGACCCGGTATAACACCAAACTGTTTGCCGAGCAGGTCATGCCGAAGCTTAAGGACGTCCATGCGAACTGGACCGACCATTGGTGGCCTCAACCGATGGAAGCAGCCCAACGCGCGGAGATCCCCGCTTACGTGCCTAGGCTCGCGGCCGAATGACCATTAACGACACAGGGAGCGAAACGTGAGCGGACTTCAAACGTCGACCATCGATATCAACGGGTTTCCCACCCGGATCTGGCGCCAGGGTCATGGCCCAAAGATTGGTTTCCTCGCTGGGTTCGGTGGCTTGCCTCGCTGGATCCCTTTCCTCGACGAGTTGGCGAAGTCCCGCACCGTAATCGTTCCGTCGCTTCCAGGGTTTCCGGGCGGCGACCGCGGGCATTCGGTGCTGGACTCGCATCTGGATTGGCTGCTTGCGGTGCGAGATATTCTGGATCAATCCGGTCTGGCCGGTGCCGACTTGGCTGGGAGTTCGGTTGGGGCCTCGCTGGCGGCTGAGGTGGCGGCGCTTTGGCCCGCCTCTGTGCGCAGGCTGGCACTGATCGCGCCGTTCGGCCTGTTCGACGACAAGAACCCGCCAACCGATCCCTGGGCGCAGCGCGGCGACGCGGTCCCGGGTTTGATGTGCGCCGATCCGGAAATCTGGAAGGCGATGAAAGCTCCTCCGGAGGGTGCCAACTCGATCGAATGGCCAATCGAACAGGTGCGCGCCAACGAAGCAGCCGCGCGGATCTTCTGGCCGCTCGGGAACACCCGCATCGAAAAGCGACTGCGCCTGATCAAGGCTCCAACGCTGCTGCTATGGGGCGAACAGGACAAGGTCATGCCCCGCGGCTATGCCGAGGTGTTCGCCAAAGGCATTAGCGGCGACACCAAAACGCGGATCATTTTAGGCGCTGGTCATCTTGCCGAACTTGACAAGCCCGTCGAGGTCGCCGGGGAAATCCTGGCGTTTACCGGTTGATACCTTCTCAGGAAGCTGTCTGCAGATAACGCTGCCGCAGGTGCCTCTGAAACGCGAGCGGATCGAGCGTTCGGCCCGTCGCTTCTTCCAGGATAGCCCGGAAGCCGAGGCGACTTCCCACGCCATGCACATGAACACGAAGCCACTCCAGTAATGGCCCGAGATCGCCGCGCCCAAACGCCTCATCCAGGCCCGCCACCTGTTCCTGCGCCGCCTGCATCAGTTGCGCCGCCGCCATAGCGCCCAGCGAGTAGCTCGGGAAGTAACCGAACGCACCATCATACCAATGGATGTCCTGCAAACATCCCTGCACATCGTTCGGCGGGGAGATGCCGAGCAGGGCGAGCAGTCCGTCGTTCCAGGCGCCGGGCAGATCGGCTACTGTCAGATCCCCGCCGATCATCGCCCGCTCAAGGCGAAAGCGTAGCATCACATGAGCCGGGTAAGTCAGTTCGTCAGCGTCCACGCGAATTAGGCTGCGCTCGACGCGCCGCCAGAGCCGACTCAGGTTCGCAAGCCGGTAAGGCTCCGCCGAGCCGCCAAATGCATCGTGCAGCCGGCCGCCTAGCCAGGCCAGGAACGCGTCGGAGCGAAACGCCTGCATCTCGACGATCAGGGATTGGCTTTCGTGAATCGCCATCCCGGCCGCCTCTCCAACCGGCTGGCGCGCATAGGTTAACGGCAGGCCGCGTTCGTACAACGCGTGGCCGGTCTCGTGCACGACCGCAAGGATGCCGGAAGCGAAGTCGTTCTCCAGGTAGCGGGTAGTAATGCGAACATCCGAAGGTGTCCCGCCAGAGAACGGATGCGCCGACTGATCAAGCCTCGAGTGGGCAAAATCGAGCCCGAGACGTTGAGCGATGTCGCGGCAGAGGTCCTCCTGTGCCGCGATCGGAAACGGCCCCTCCGGCCGAATCGGCTCAGGCTGTCGCGCCTGTTTTTCTTCTACCTCCGGCAATACTGTAGAGAGGAAATTCTCGTAGGCGGAGAAGATTGGGGCGACGTCATCGGCGCCGATGCCTTGCTGGTAGGTGTCCATCAAAGCGTCGTATGGACTTAGGCCGAGAGCCTCTGACAGGGCCGTGGCGGCTTCGCGGGTCAAACGCAGGACCTCGGCCAGATGCGGTCTCACCAAGCTGAAGTCGCCGTCTTGACGCGCTACGCGCCACACCTTCTCGCAGTCCGAGTTGGCTTTTGCCTGCGCCTCGACCAGATCGGCCGGCAACGCCTTGGCGCGAGCATAACTATGGCGCATCAGGTTGAGATTCGCTGCCTCCCATGGACCCGATGTCTCCGCTGCCGCGAGGTCCGCCTCGACCTCGGGCGCGGTCAGATGGGCGTGCCGCAGAACGGCGAGAACCGCGAGTTGGTCGCCGCGCGCCGCCCCTCCTCCGGGGGGCATGACGGCTGCGGCGTCCCAGCCAAGCATCGAGGCACACTCGCCGATCGTGGCGATGAGCCTGAACCGGGCCGCCAGTCGTTCATAGGCGGACGAACTTGTCATGACCGCAATGCCTTTCGGACCCAAACACTGAATATGACGACCAGCGATGCTGCCAACCCATACCAGGTGATAACGTACGACAGGTGGTTATTCGGCGGCCGCGGCAAATGCTGCGCCGGGGCTGGATAAGCCCCGACCGATGATGGACCCATAGCTACCAGGGTGAAGGGCGCCAGACCCGAAACGTCGAGCGCAGACCCGATCGCCTGCGGATCAAGCGTATAAAACTGCCTCGCCGCCGCGTCGTCGGCCGCGCTGAACCAGCTTTGCGTTTCCCGCGGCCGGACATAGCCAGTGACGGTCACCACGGCCGGTCGGATCATTGAGGGGAAACTCACGCTTTTGCGGAAGCCATCCGCGGATCGACCAGGATCGCGGACGCGCCCTCCCGATCCAACGGAACGATTTGATAAAAACCCATAGTGGGCCCGGTTCGGGTGTCGCGCACCTCGGCGCCGAAATGCAGCGGCCTGATCGAAGCGGAAACGGCCGGTCACCGATACTTTCATGTAGGGCGCCGGATCCTGTCCCAGCGGCACCGCCGGCGCGGCTTCGGCCGCCGCGATCTGCGCCAGGATCCCTTCCTTCCATTGAAGCCGATAAACCTGCCAGGTGCCTAATCCAAGCAGGACGAGCAGCATGATCAGAGTGCTCACGCCGGGAACGAGAAACCGGCGATAGCCCGATGTCACAAGCCCATCTCGGTGGGACGGGTCCGGAATTGCGCGGCGACTAGCGCGGCTTTCACCGGTCGCGTGATCAGGACAGCAAGCGGCAGGGTCACTGCGCGGCCACAGGATCGCGTGTACCCAAAGCGGTGGGCTGAAGTGGAACTCGACCCAGAACGCCATGCAGATCACGATGGCACCCAGCACCATGATCACACCGACCGCCCCGGCGTCGCCGGTGTCGGACCCGCCAAAATTCAGCCCACAGACGGGACAGGCGGGCCGCAAGGTCAGCAGCCCCTTGAACAACTTGCCTTTTCCGCACCTCGGGCAGCGGCAACGTAAGGACGCCTGAAGGATCGAGATATCGTGGTTCGGCCACGGAGGCTGATTTTACTCGGCCGCGATCTGGCCCGCCCCGTACCAGTAAATGCAGACGAAGAGGAACAGCCACACAACATCGACGAAGTGCCAGTACCAGGCCGCCGCCTCGAAGCCGAAATGCCGCTCCGGGGTGAACTGGCCCGCTCGCGCGCGGAACCAGCACACGATCAGGAAGCACGTACCGACGATCACATGAAACCCGTGGAACCCGGTCGCCAGGAAGAACACGGACGGATAGACGCCCCCGCCGTAAAAGGCGAACGGTGCATGAGAATATTCGATCGCCTGGCACAGCGTGAAGCTGAGCGCCGAGAAGGATCGTCAGGCCCAGGCCCCGGACCAAGCCCCTTGCGGTCACCCTCCAGCAGGCAATGATGCGCCCAGGTCACCGTCGTCCCGGACAGCAGCAGGATCATCGTGTTCAGGAACGGAAGGTGAAAAGGATCGAATGTATGGATGTTCGAGGGCGGCCAAACCGTCTGACCATTTCCCTGGGTCTCGGGAAAGAGCAGGAAGTTGAAATAGGACCAGAAGAAGCCAACGAAAAACATGACCTCGCTGCCGATGAACAGAGTCATGCCGTAGCGCAAGCTGAGCTGCACGATGGGGCTGTGGGCACCCGGCGTGCGCGATTCGCGCACCACGTCTCGCCACCAGAAGAACATTGTCGTCAGCACGGTGAGCGCCCCGAGGACCAGGAGAACGTAGTTCCCGAAATGTGCCGCCAGGACGATACCGAACAACAGCATGAAACCGCCGAGCGCGCCGATGATCGGCCAAGGGCTGGGGTCGGGGAGATGATAGGGATGCTTTAACCCAGAACTCGCCAGGACCGGTGCACCGTGCGCGTCGCTGCTCATGTCATACCCATAACAACACCGCCGGGGAAACCGCCCCGACCCGGCTGCCGCATAATCGCCAAATCTCGAACCAGTTCAAGATGGCGGGGGAGTTCCCCGCGGCGGTCAATTTGCTTTCGACTTTTCTTCGAGCTCCGCCGCCGACATCGGCCCGACGTGGGGCCCTGCCTTGGCAAGGGCGCCGGACTTCGCTGCATCGTCCAAGGAACGGAAGAACGTGTAGGACAAGGTGATCACCTTGACGTCGGCGGTGTTTGGATCGGAGCGGATCGCAGGATCGACCCAGAAGCTGACTGGGAACTCCATCCTTTGTTGGCGGCGAGAGCGTCTGTTTGTTGAAACAGAAGCATGCGGTCTTGTGGAAGTATTTTCCGACTTTTTCGGGGGTAACGTTGTACAGCGCCATGCCCGTTACAGACCGGCTGGATTTGTTGGTGGCATGATAGAACGCGACCTGCTCGTCCCCCAGTTTCAGCGAGACCTGGGCTTGATCCGGCGCAAAATATCCACGGCAAGTCCGGGTTCGTGTCGGCATTGAATCGCACCCGGATCGCCTGACCGGTCGACCCCGGCGCAGTCGCCAATCCGATATTGGGCGTGCCGCCATAACCGGTGGCGGCACAGAACAGCCGATACAGCGGGATAGCAGCGAACGACATGCCAACCATGCCGACGATCACGACAAGGATCGCACCGGCGAGGAAGGCGTTGAGCCGACTGCCAGGCATTCAGAAATGCGCCATTTTGACGATGGTGATTGCGTAAAACAAAAGGCAAAGCCCGAAGAGCACGATGAGAATGGCCCAACTGCGCCCACGTCGTCGCCGCAACGCATCGGCTTTAGGATCAACCATGGGGGCATTGGTTTCCAGAGCCATTTAAAAGACCAGACGATCGATGGCCAACACTCCAAACAGTGCAAACAGATACAGGACGGAATATTTGAACGCCCGTTTCGCTGGCATATCCCGGGTCAGGCTGACTCCCGTCTCGTCCTGCCGATCGGTCATCACGCGATAAACCCGCTCCAGGAACACCACGCCCAGAAGTCCGGCACCCACGCCATAAAGTGTTCCGCTGAAGCCCATGAAAAACGGCACCAATGAGAGCGGTACCAGCACAAGCGTGTACAGCAGGATCTGGCGCCTCGTTTCCTTGGCCCCGGCCACTACCGGCAGCATCGGCACCCCGGCGCGGCGGTAGTCGTCGTTCGCCCACAGCGCGAGGGACCAGAAATGCGGCGGCGTCCATATGAACACGATCGCGAACAGCACCAGTGGGATCAGATCTACTGACCCCGTCACAGCCGCCCAGCCGATGACCGGCGGAAATGCCCCTGCCGCGCCGCCGATAACAATGTTCTGTGGCGTTCGCCGCTTCAGCCAAACCGTATAGACAAACACGTAAAAGCAGATCGAAAGCGCCAGAATCAGCGCTGCCGGGATATTCACCGCGAGCCCCATCACCAACACGGACCCAACGGCAAGCGTGATCCCGAACCCCAGCGCCGGTCCTGGGTCGATCCGTCCGCCAGGGATAGGCCGATTCCGGGTCCGGCGCATGATCGCGTCGATATCCCGGTCGTACCACATATTGATGGCCCCACAGGCACCCGCTGCTACCGCGATGCAAAGGATTGCGGTAAACGCGAGCACCACGTTCAGATGTCCTGGCGCCACCCACAGCCCGATCACCCCAGTGAACACCACGAGTGTCAGCACTCGTGGCTTCAACAAGGCGATCCAATCGCGATAATCCGCCTCTTGGATCACGTCGCCGGTCGAAAACGGGCTCATCACCCGGTCCTCAGCCGTGGAGGGCATCGTGTCGCTCACTGCTTACGAAATCCGCGGTAATTCCAGGTAGGTATGGAGTGCGGGAGGCGACGTTTGCGTCCATTCCAGGGTCGTCGCGCCCTGACCCCAGTAGTTGTCAGCCACATGCTCCTTCGAGGTGAATGTGCGGAAAACAACATACAAGAACACCAGGAACGCGATGCCGCTGATATAGGCGCCGATCGAGGACACGAAGTTCCAGCCCGCGAAGGCAGCGGGGTAGTCCGGATAGCGACGCGGCATGCCCGACAAGCCAAGGAAATGCTGCGGGAAGAAGATCAGGTTGACGCCGATGAACGTCAGCCAAAAATGCACCTGACCCCAGAATTCCGGATACTGGTGGCCGGACATCTTTCCGATCCAGTAGTAGAAGCCGCAGAAGATGGAGAACACCGCACCTAGCGACAGCACGTAGTGGAAGTGTGCAATGATATAATACGTGTTATGGATCGCCTCATCGATGCCGGCGTTGGCACAAACAACGCCGGTGACGCCTCCAAGCGTGAAGACGAACAGGAACCCGATCGCCCACAGCATCGGGGTCTTGAACTCCACCGAGCCGCCCCACATCGTGGCGATCCATGAGAAAATCTTGATGCCGGTGGGAACAGCGATCACCAAGGTCGCGCCCATGAAATACGCCCGCGTGTCGACATCAATGCCGGAGATGAACATGTGATGCGCCCACACGACGAAGCCAACCACTCCGATGGCTACCATGGCGTAAACCATGCCGAGATAGCCGAAGATCGGCTTGTTGCTGAATGTCGAGATCACATGGCTGATGATCCCGAAGCCCGGCAGAATCATGATGTAGACTTCCGGATGGCCGAAGAACCAGAACAGATGCTGGAACAGCACCGGGTCACCGCCGCCGGTCGGGTCGAAGAACGCGGTGCCGAAATTGCGGTCACAGATCAGCATGGTGATCGCGCCGGCCAGCACCGGCACCGCCAGCACCAGCAAGAATGCTGTCACAAGCTCCGACCAGATGAACAGCGGCATCTTGTGCAGCGTCATGCCCGGCGCTCGCATGTTGAAGATCGTGACGATAAAATTCATCGAGCCTAATAGGGAACTGGCCCCAGCGAGGTGCAACGCGAACAGCGTGCAATCCATGCCCATGCCCGCCTCGTAGGTCGCATTCGACAGCGGCGGGTACAGCGTCCAGCCGGAGCCGGATTCCCCCATGACGAGGCCGATGCAGATCAGCACGAACGCCGGCGGGAGCAGCCAGAAGCTGATGTTGTTCAACCGCGGGAAGGCCATGTCCGGCGCGCCGATCATCAGCGGAATGAACCAGTTGCCGAAGCCGCCGATCAGCGCGGGCATGACCGAGAAAAAGATCATCAGCAGCCCGTGGCTGGTGATGATGGTGTTCCACTCCTGGCCCTCGGTCACGATGTGGTTGTTTGGGAACTGCAGCTGCGCCCGCATAATTTCGGACAGGATACCGCCCAGGGTGCCACCGATCACCGCGAAGATCAGATAAAGGGTGCCGATGTCCTTGTGATTGGTGCTGAAAAGCCAGCGCGTCACAAACCCGGGCTTGTGATCATGATCATGATCATGGGCGTGACCATCCCCATGGCCATGCGCGTGTGTGTCAGAAAACGCAGCCATCGTATCTCTCCACTGATGTGCCGGCAGCTATGCCGGCACCCGCTTCCCGCTAGGACAGTATATGAAACCCCAGATCACTTGGACGCGATCTTGGGCAGCGTCGCCGCCGAAGCGGACTTTTTCGCCTCTTCAACCCAGGTCTTGAAATCGGCCTCGGAGACCGCCTTCACTGAAATCGGCATCCGGCTGTGATCCTGACCGCAGATCTGGTTGCACTCGCCGTAGAACGTGCCGACCTGGTCGGCCTCCATCCAGGTTTCGATGGTGCGGCCGGGGATCGCGTAGCGCTGTACGCCAAGCGCTGGGATGAAGAAGCTGTGGATGACGTCGCTGCTGTTGGTCAGAATGCGGATCTTCTTGCCGACCGGGATCACCACCTGATTATCCACGTCGAGCAGGCGAAGCTGTCCCGGCTTCAGATCCTCATCGTGAATATAGCGGCTTTCGATATCAATGTTACCTTGGTCAGGATAGGTGAATTCCCAGTACCATTGATGCCCGGTGACCTTGATGGTCATGTCGGGATCCGGGGTCCGGTCCTGGTAGTAGATCAGGCGAAAGGACGGAATAGCGATCACAACCAGGATCAGCACCGGAATGACCGTCCAAAGGATCTCGATAACCGTATTGTGGCTGGTCTGGCTTGGTATCGGGTTACGTCGGGAATTGTAGCGGATCATCACCCAGATCAGCAGCCCTCCGACGAACAGCGTGATGAGCGTGATGATCACAAGCACCAGGTCATGCAGTTCGATGATGCGATCCTTGATCGGGCCGAACGAACGCTGCATGCCCATTTCCCAGGGACGGGGCGCTCCCACCACGCCCTGAGCCCGGGCGAATGGCGCCGCCGAAAGGCTAAAAACAAACTCCGCCACGACCGCCAGGAGCCACTTTACAATCCGCATCGATTGACCACCCCAACTCGCTTAGAAGGTCGCGCGCCGAGGTTGAGACCGGACACTCCCTCTCTGCCGTTGCGCCTACCGGACGCAATCGACAAGATCAAGGTGTCGGAGCGACGAGCTCGCGGTGTGCGATTTCGGCGGGTCCTGGCGCAAATTCATCGCTACGTGTGTTTCTCGACGCGTGCGCTAGACCTCGCAGGCGAACCAGGGTAAAAATCCCGAACGGGGGAATCGACTTCGGTCTCGATCCGCGCCAGATCCTCGGCGGAAAAAATCGCATCCATCGCGAAATCGGGGTGCCATCCAAGAGCTCGGGACGCCGGGGCCATGGCCCGTTCCAGCCACCATCGGGGACCTTTGGCCGCCGCGAAATGGTTGATCAGCAGGATATCGCCGCCCGGCCGTACCAGCCGGCGCATCTCAGCCAAAAGGCGCCGCGGATTGGGCACGACGGATGCCACGAACATGCCTACCGCGATGTCAAAAGCGTTGTCCTCGAAGGAGGTCGCCTCGGCGTCCATCTCATGCAACGCGCTGCACGTTGGTCAGCGCGTCCTCGCGGGTACGCTCGCGCGCTTTCCGCAGCATTTCCTTCGACAGATCGATCCCGGTGATCCGCTTGTCCGGGTTGTAATGCGGCAGCGCCAGCCCCGTTCCGACGCCGACCTCCAGGACCTCGGTTCCCGGCAACCGGTTTATCAGGGATACGGCGCGCAGGCGCCCCTTCGACGAAATGCCACCGAACACGGTGTCATAGATCCCAGCCCATCGGCGATACGCTTCGACGATGGACGCTTGATCCAGCGCCGCAACCGGCACCAATCGGGCCGCGCTGGCCGATGGGTTTTGTTTCCGGAGAGTATGATTCATACGCCGCCGAGCGTCCTTCTGCCAACCGCCGTCGCCCTGGCGGGCGACTCCGCCCGCGCGGAGATAGAGACGCCTTAGATTACGCAGAGTTGCGGCGCAAGCGGGGCACTAGCCCAAAAATCGCTAGGTTGTGCGTTGTCCTTAATGCGTGGCGGATGGTTCGCGGTTAACGGTTGCGGCTTGAGCGCCCGGACCTGCCAAGGATCCGCTGGGCTTTGAACCGGTTTCCTCCATCGAAGCGTCGTCAGGTTCCGCCATGTTTTTCTTGAAGGATTTGATGCCCTTGGCGAAGTCGCCCATCAACCCGCTGATCTTGTTGCCGCCGCCAAACAGCACAAGGATCACGGCCAGCACGACCAACCAATGCCAGATGCTGAAGCTACCCATACGTCCTCCACAACCAATGCGACGAGCCGAATCCCACAGCGATTATCGATCCAAACAGCGGGCAGACGATTGTCCAGATACCCCAAGCCCTGACATGGCGCGAGTTGCCGATCGATGCAAGCACCGTTTATCGGGCGGCTGTGGCTAAGCCTCGGGACGACCCGCGCGATGATAGGGATGACCCTGCGCTGATCGCCTGGGCGCGATACAATTGTTCGGCCAGCATGGCGCGCACCATGGAAATGGGGCCAGGTCATCAGACCGAGTGAAAGCACATAATCCGCCCTCTCGATGACGGCCGCGTCCAGGCCCTCGGCGCCCCCGATCACGAAGCAGATCGGGCGCGCCAAGCGAGCCCATTGACCGAGTTGCGTGAAGCAAACCTTCGCTGTCCAACAGCGTGGCCGCCCAGATCCAATGGAACGACGAAGGCGCCTTTTGGCAAGGTGGCCAGCAGAGCGGCGCCTTCCTTGCTGCTTTATGACCGGGGTGCTTCCGCGGCCGACCGGCACTTCCGCGACTGCCAGCCGAGGCCGCAGCCGGGTGTTATAGCGCTCGAACAACGTCGCTTCGGGCCCGTCACGCATCCGCCCGACCGCAATCAGATGCATGGCGGCGGGAACTTCGCGAAGCTGCACGATCCGGTCTTGCACGAGCCCTTACCCCCGCGCTAAACACGCCCTCCCGACAAACCGGGCGCGTAGCTCAGCGGGAGAGCACCTCCCTGACACGGAGGGGGTCACAGGTTCAATCCCTGTCGCGCCCACCACGGTCCACGGCGTGAAGCGGTGATCAATCCGCCTCAGCACCCAATTTGGCCGCCAGTGCGGGCATGCGGGACCGGCTCGGCGACAGCCAGTGCTGGAAGTTGTCGAGATACAGGTAAATCACCGGCGTCGTGTAGAGCGTCAGGATCTGGCTGAGCGCCAGCCCGCCAACCATGGCGAAGCCCAGCGGCCGGCGAAGTTCGGACCCTGCGCCGGTGCCGAGCATCAGGGGGATGCCGGAGAGCATGGCGGCCATCGTGGTCATGAAGATCGGCCGGAACCGCAGCAGACAGGCCTGTCGGATCGCCGCCAGCGGCGTAGGCGCCGTCCCTGCGCTCGGCATTGATCGCGAAGTCGACCATCATGATGCCGTTCTTTTTCACGATCCCGATCAGCAGGATAATGCCGATCACCGCGATGACCGTGACAGTCGTAATGGAAAGCATCAACGCATCAGCAGCGCCCCAACACCCGCCGACGGCAAGGTTGACAGAATGGTCAGCGGCAGGATGTAGCTCTCGTACAGGATGCCCAGGATGATGTAGACGGTGATCAGCGCCGCGGCGACCAGGTAAGGCTGACTGGCCAGCGACGACTGGAATGCCTGCGCCGTTCCCTGGAACGAGCTCTGCAGCGTGACCGGCGTGTTCATGTCCCGCATCGCTGCGTTGATGGCATCGACCGCCTGACCGAGCGCCGCGCCCTGCGCGAGGTTGAAGGAGATCGTCACCGCCGGGAACTGGCTTTGATGGCTGATCGACAGCGGCTGAACGGGAGCAGTCGTCCATTTGGCGAAGGCCGACAGCGGCACCGTCTGGCCGGTCGTCGAATGCACATAGAGCTTGTTCAGCGTCTCGACGTCGGAAGCCTGTCCGGGCATGACCTCCAGGATCAGGTGGTAGGAATTCACCTGGCTGAAGTACTGCGTGATCTGATTCTGCCCGAACGCATCGTAGATCGTGTTGTCGATCACCTGCGGCTGCACCCCGAATCGCGCCGCCTTGTCGCGGTCGATTGTCAGGGTGACGGTGGTGCCGCCGGTCTGCTGATCGCTGGTGACATCGCGCAGCATCGGAAGCGCCTGCAGCTTCGCGCAGGACCTTCGGCGACCACGAGAACAGTTCGTCGAAATCGGCATCCTGCAGGGTGTACTGGAACTCCGTCTTGGTGAGCCGTGCCGCCGACACGGATATCCTGCGCCGCCTGCATGAAGGCTGCTACCGCCCGAGACCGCGGCGAATTTGGGGCGCAGCCGGGCGATGTACTGCTGCGCGGTACCCCCAACCCGCTCGTCCCAGGGCTTGAGCGCGATATAGATCCGCCCGTTGTTGCCCGTTTGCCCGCCCGACCCGGCGCCGAGCGAGGACCCATAGAAGTCGGTATCCGGATCGGCGGCAACGATCGCCTCAAGCTTGTGCTCGATCGCCGCCATTTCGTTGAACGAAACGTCCTGCGCGCCCTCCGTGACGCCAAACGCCACGCCAGTGTCTTGCGCCGGAAAGAAGCCTTTGGGAATGATGATATACAGATACACGGTCGTGCCGACGGTCGCCAGGAAGACCATCAGGGTGATGAAGCGAAAATTCAACGCGATATCCAAGCGTACGCCGATAACCGCCGATCATGGCATTGAAGAAGCCCTCGACCACCCGGTACGCCCAATTGTGCTTCCCAGTGATGATGCCTGAGGAACCGGGAGCACATCATCGGCGTCAACGTCAGCGAGACAAAAGCCGAGAGCAGCACCGCGATAGTGATCGTCATCGCGAACTCGCGGAACAGGCGACCGACGATTCCGCCCATCAGCAACAGCGGAATGAACACCGCGACCAGCGAGAAGCTGATCGACAGAATGGTGAAGCCGATTTCGGCGGCCCCTTTCAGAGCGGCCTCCATCGCGTCCATCCCGTCCTCGACGTAACGATATATGTTTTCCAGCATCACGATCGCGTCGTCCACGACGAAGCCGACCGAAATGGTGAGCGCCATCAGCGACAGATTGTCGACGCTGTAGCCCAGCAGGTACATCGCCGCGAAAGTGCAGATCAGCGCCACCGGCACGGTGACCGACGGGATGATGGTGGCCCAGAAGCTGCGCAGGAACAGGAAGATGACCAGCACGACCAGGCACGATGGAAAGGATCAGGGTGAACTGCACGTCCTCGACCGAGGCGCGGATGGTCAGCGTCCGGTCCATGATCACGTTGACGTGGACGGATGGCGGGATCGACGCTTCCAGATGCGGCAGCGCGGCCTTGATACGTTCCACGGTATCGATGACGTTGGCGCCCGGCTGCTTGAAGACGATCAGCAGGATGCCCTGCTTGCCGTTCTGCCAGGCGCCGAGATACTGGTTCTCTGGCCCGTCGATCGCTTGGCCGATATCGCGCACCCGTACCGGCGCGCCATTGCGCCAGGCCAGAATGACATCGTTGTACTCCGCGGCCTTGGTAAGCTGATCGTTGTCGTAAACGGCGAACGACTGACGTTGCGGTGTCGACGGTGCCCTTCGGCGCATCGACGGTGGCGTTGACCAGAACGCTCCGCACGTCCTCCAGGGTCAGGCCCATGTTCGCAAGCTTGCCGGGATCAACCTGCACCCGCACGGCACGTTTTTGCTCGCCGCCGATCAGCACCTGGGATACGCCGGCGATCTGCGACATTTGCTGCGACAGCACGACATCGGCGTAGTCGTCAACCGCGATCAGCGGCATCTCGTCGGACTGGACCGCCAGGATCAGGATCGGCGAATCGGACGGGTTGACCTTGCGATAGGTCGGGTTCGACGGCAGGTTCTTCGGCAACTGCGCGCTGGCGGCATTGATCGCCGCCTGCACGTCGCCGGCCGCCGCGTCGATGTCACGGTCCAGGTCGAACTGCAGCGTGATACTCGATTGGCCCAGCACGTTGACCGAGGTGAGTTGTGCCACGCCCGGTATCTGGGCGAATTGCCGTTCCAGCGGCTGCGCCACCGTGGCGGCCATGGTTTCAGGGCTGGCACCGGGATAGCTGGCGCTGACCGCGATCGTCGGGAACTCGACACGCGGCAGCGGTGCCACCGGCAGGAATGGGTATGCGGCGAGGCCGACCAGAACCAGCGCCGCCGTCAGCAGCGATGTCGCGACCGGACGGCGGATAAAGGGGGTGGACATGCTCATGGTTTGAGCTCTCCCCCCTCGATGCGGTTAGCCGCCGGACTTCACTGGAGCAGCAGGCGTTGTCTGTGCCTCTCGCACGGTGACATGCGCGCCGTTCTGCAATCTGGATTGACCGGTCGCGACGACGACCGCGCCCTCGGCCAGGCCGCTGGAGACGACATAGACATCGCCTTCCTGCCGCGCGACCTGGATCGGCTGGACCGAAACGGTGTCGTTCTGTCCGACCTGATAGACATAGAGCCCATCAGGACCATGCTGCACCGACGTCGCGGCGACGGCAATGACGTTGGCCTCGGTCCCGACGAGCAAGGCCGCGTTCACGAACTGGCCGGGCCAGAGCTTGCGGTGTGTATTGGTGAACGTCGCCTTCAGCTTGATCGTGCCGGTCGTGGTGTCGATCGTGTTGTCCGGGGTCAGCAGGACGCCGCGGTCGAGTTCGGCCTTGTTGTCACTGGCATAGACCACGACGTCGAGCGTATGCGTCTCCATCGCTTGCATAATTGCCGGCAGGTTGTCCTGCGGCAGCGTGAAGGTGACGGTGATCGGCTGGATCTGGGTCACCGAGATGATCGGCGTCGCCTCGGCTGAATGCACGATGTTGCCCGGATCGACGTTGCGCAAACCGATGCGTCCATCGAACGGCGAGGTGATGTAGCAGAAGCTCAGGTTGAGCTGCGCGGCCTCGATCTGGGCATCGTCGCCCAGGATCGCCGCGGTAAACTGCTTGACCATGGCCTGCTGGGTGTCGAGTTGCTGGCGGGACGCGAAATCGCGCCGGACCAGAGAGTCATAGCGCGCCAGGTCGGCCTGCGCATTCGATAGTTGTGCCTCATCCTGCTGCTTCTTGGCCATCGCCGTATCGAGCGCTGCCTGGTAGGGACGCGGATCGATAACCGCCAGCAGAGCGCCTTGCTTGACGTCCTGTCCCTCCGTGACCGGCACCTGCATCAACGTGCCATCGACCCGCGGCCGCAGTTGCACGGCATAATATGCCTGCACCGTACCGAGGCCCCGCAGCCATATCGGCACGTCCTGCTTCGAGGCGGTGGTGACCGTAACAGGGACGGCCGGAGCCGGCTGGGCGACGGCCGGGATCGGGGTCCCGGCGACGAGCGCAAAGCCCGCGAAATAAAACAAACGCCGCGCGAAGTTTGACCATCACCGTTATCCCGACACCCTCATAACATCCATCTCGTCGGGAGCAGCGGCGCTGTGGCTCAGACCCTGGCGGGTTGCGGCCCCGACCGAGGTCCACGACACACCATCATTGGTCAAATAGGAATTAAGCGCCAGCGGGAGAAATGAAACAAAATGCGTCCGCATTCGACCTGATGCGCGAGCTTGCCGATTTTTTTCGCGCCGAAATTCAGCCGGAGAGTTCAACCCCGCTGGGTAGGAAACGCTTCATCAACCGAAGTCGGAAGGAGCCTGAAAGGAAACATCGGGACTTCATGTACCGTCATTCCACGGTCAAATGGACAACGGCCTGTCCTGTCTCAGCAACGATCATCTCCGCAACTAGCCTGCGATGGCAGGTGTTATGGTCGCGTTCGAAGCACAGCAGGCACGCCCGCCGTTCGCGCGCAAGCCCTTTCGCCTGTACCAATTCCGCGCGCGCTCCGGTCGGACGTCATGTGCTCGCGGAAAATCACCTCCATCCGCTCGGGATGGCCGGCACGCACCGCAAGCCGCCCTGGCTTCGGCGTGCCAAGCCCTTGCAGATGGACATACCCGATACCGGCCTCGTCAAGCGACGCCGCCAATTGGCGCTTCGAAAACCCCGGCTTTCGCGACTGCGCCACCGCTCTGACATCGATCAGCAGCTCAACCGAGGCATCCCGCAGCCTGCCCACCACCCCGTCGATGGTGCAGCCCTCGTACCCGATTGTCGCCAGATCGGCCATCAGGCCACCAGCCAATCCTCGATGAGCCGCCGCGCGACACTGTCCACGCGCGGTAGCTCGAAGCTGTGCTGCTTGTGGTCGCGGATCTCGTCCCGGCTGAACCAGCGAGCATCCTGCAGTTCCTCGGGATCGATCGTGATCGTCTCCGACAATCCCTCGGCGTAGAAACCCAGCATGATGTTGCCCGGAAATGGCCAAGGCTGGCTCGAGTGGTAATGCACCTCGCCGACCATAATGCCCGCTTCCTCCAGCACCTCGCGCCGCACCGCCTCCTCCAGCGTTTCGCCCGGTTCGACGAAGCCGGCCAGGGTCGAATACATCGTCGCGCGCGGGAAACGCGTCGAGTGACCCAGCAAGGCGCGGTCGCCGCGATGCACCAGCATGATGACGGCGGGATCGGTGCGCGGGAAATGCTGCGCGTTGCAAACGGTGCATTGCATCACATGGCCGGCACTCTTGACCTCGCAGACGTTGCCGCAAACGCCGCAGAATTTGTGCCGCTGGCGCCAGTGCAGCAGGCCGCGTGCGTGCGCCAGCACCGAGGCCTCGGGCCGAGGTGCGCCCCAGCCGACCGAGCGCAAATCAACGAACGTGCCCAGGAACTCCGGGAGCAGCGGCACCGGGTCCTCGGTGGCGGAGATGTCGATCGCGAAGACGGCGCGATCGTCCAGGATCCCGAGAAATGCCCACGCACCATCGTCCTGCATGCGCAGCCTGTGCGCCATTTCGCCGGAGATATACACCGCCTCGGGGTTGCCCTCACCGCGGCTCCGCACGAGATTCTTGGTCCGCCAAACCGGAACGAACAGGGATTCCGGATCGGCCAATTTCGTCGACGATCCAGGCCGGGTCCTCCCGCCTCGCGGCGATGCGGTCGAGGGGAGACGAGGAATAGACGTTTGGTCGACTGGCGAGAATCAGGGTCACGACGAAGGTTCCAATTGCTATTAATAACGGGCTCGCTGATAATAACGGGCTCGCTGAGCTACGTCAGGGTAACAAGAGCGATGGGTGGTTGTTCCATTCGTTGAGCGATTGGTCTGGAATTGATCGCGGCCCTCTCGGGAGAGCCGGGGTGATGCGGACTGGTTCCGACGGTCTTTATTTCGGCCCACATGACCCCCGGCCCAGCGGATTGCAGAATGTGATCGTCAAGCAAGTCCATCCGCGCAAGTCCAGAGTTGATTTTCGCCCGCCGGATCTCCACGCCGAAATCATAAGTCAACTCGGTTATGCTCAACGGGCCCTAACCGGGACGCTGTGAAAATTCGGTGTCGGCTGTCCACGAACGTAAACCTTGGGAGAGACGATCGGGTCCTCGCCAGACCAGCAAACGTGCCTGGCACCATAACCCTTGCCCCCGCCCGCCCTGGGCTAAAGTGCGCCGCGCGCCGGCACCCCTGGAGGCCGGCGTTTGTCATTCAGGAGCATACTATGGCCAACGTTGTTACAATCGAGGCCGAGGTACGCGCGCGAAGCGGTAAGGGGGCGGCGCGGGCGACTCGGCGAGCAGGCAAGGTGCCTGCGGTTATCTATGGCGGCAAGCAGGAACCCAACCTGATCGCGCTCGACCCCCGGGTGGTGATCCGCGAACTGCACCGAGCCGGCTGGCAGTCCCGCCTGTATGAGATCACCGCCGGCGGCGAACCGATCCGCGCGCTGATCCGCGGCGTGCAGTTCCACCCGGTGTCCGACGCGCCGGAGCACGTCGATTTCCAACGCCTCGTCGCCGGCCAGCGGATCAAGGTGGCGGTCCCCGTCCACTTTGAGAATGACGGCATCAGCCCCGGCATCAAGCGCGGCGCCGTGCTCAACGTCGTCCGCCACGCGGTGGAGGTCTATTGCGATGCGGACCATATCCCGGAGCAGTTCACCGCCGACCTCGGGCCGTTGGACTTCAACGACAACGTCCGCTGGCACGACCTGAAGGGCACCGAAAACGTCAAGCCGGTGATCGACCGCGACTTCGTCGTGGCGACCGTCGTGCCGCCGACGAAGATCGAAGTGGTCGCCGAAGCCGCCGCCGCCGGTGCGCCGAGCCGCCGCCGCGGCCCCGGCCAAGGGTGGCACCAGGGCGCCCGGCAAGGCGCCCGCCAAGAAGGGCTGACCCATGACCAGCTCTGGGTCGGCCTCGGCAATCCAGAGCCTGGGATGGCGGCCAACCGCCATAACATCGGCTTCATGGCGCTGGACGTGATCGCGACCCGCCACGGTTTCTCGCCGTGGCGGCGCCGCTTCAAGGGCGTGATCGCCGAAGGGCACCATCGCCGGCGACAAAAATCCTGGCGCTGAAGCCGCTGACCTACATGAACCTCTCCGGCGAGTCGGTGCAGGAGGCGGCGGCCTTCTACAAGCTGCCGGCCGAAGCGATCGTCGCCTTCCACGACGAACTCGACCTCGTGCCGGGCAAGATGCGCGTGAAGAAAGGCGGCGGCGCCGCCGGACACAACGGCTTGCGCAGCATGGACAGGATGCTGGGCACGCCAGGACTACTGGCGCGTCCGCCTCGGCATCGGCCACCCCGGCTCCAAGGACCGCGTGCTCGGCTACGTGCTCGGGCAACTTCGGCGCCGACGACAAACCCTGGCTGATCCCGCTGCTGGACGCGGTCGCTGACGCCGCCGGTCTGCTGGCGCAGGGCAAGCATGCCGGATTTCATGACCAACGTCGCGCTGCACACACAGGACATACGCTGATGGGTTTCAACTGCGGCATCGTCGGCCTGCCCAATGTCGGCAAATCGACCCTGTTCAACGCGCTGACCGCGACCGCCGCGGCGCAGGCGGCGAACTACCCGTTCTGCACCATCGAGCCGAACGTCGGCCGCGTCGGCGTGCCCGACCCGCGCCTGGACGTGCTGGCGGAGATCGGCAAGTCGATCAAGGTCGTCCCGACCAGCCTGGAATTCGTCGATATCGCCGGCCTCGTGCGCGGCGCCTCGAAAGGCGAGGGCCTCGGCAACCAGTTTCTCGCCAACATCCGCGAAGTCGATGCCATCATCCACGTGCTGCGCTGTTTCGAGGACAGCGACATCACCCATGTCGAAGGCTCGATCGATCCGCTGCGCGACATCGAAGTCGTCGAAACCGAACTGATGCTGTCCGACCTGGACAGCCTGGAGCGCCGGCTGATCCAGGCGCAGAAACGCGCCCGCGGCGGCGACAAGGAAAGCATCGCCCTGGTCGCGATCATGGAGCCGCTGGTCGCCGCCCTGCAGGAAGGCAAGCCCGCCCGCACCGCGATCCCGCCGGGCGAGGAAGAGGCGGTGAGGCGGCTGCAACTGCTGACCTCCAAGCCCGTGCTGTATGTGTGCAATGTCGAGGAAGCCTCCGCCGCCACCGGCAACGCGTTTTCCGAACGGGTGCGGGCTGGGCTGCGACCCAGGGCGCGCCGACCATCGTCGTATCCGCCGCGATCGAGGCCGAGGTGTCGCAGCTTCCCGAAGCCGACCGCACGCGAATTCCTGGAAACGCTGGGTCTGTCGCAGAGCGGCCTGGATCAGGTGATCCGAGCGGGATACGACCTGCTGGAACTGGTGACCTATTTCACCTGCGGACCGAAAGAGACCCGCGCCTGGACGATCACCAAGGGAACGCGAGCGCCTCAGGCCGCCGCGGTGATCCACAAGGATTTCGAGCGCGGTTTCATTGCATGCGAAACCATCGCCTACGCCGATTTCGTTGCCTGCCGCGGCGAGCAGGGCGCCAAGGAAGCCGGCAGGATGCGGGTGGAAGGCAAGACCTACGTCGTCAAGGACGGCGACGTCCTGTTGTTCCGCTTCAACGTTTAGAGGATTGCCTAGTCGCGTGGGTCGAACGTTGCGCTTGATGCGACGTGCGCCGGCTCGACACGGCGAAGGCACGAGACATGCCCCGAGCCGGTATAAAATTGAAATTTGGTGGGCCAGGGAGGAATTGAACCGTCCGACCTCACGCTTATCAAGCGTGTGCTCTGGCGCTGAGCTACCAGCCCTGAGACAGAGCAATGACCGGAACGACCCGATTGCGAAACCCACAAGACCGTTACCGATCTCATACGAATTTCACGGTGCCGTGATCAGGCCGCGACGCCCGCCATCTGGTGCTCGACCAGCCGCGCATAGAAGCCGCCGCGCGCCAGCAACGCCTCATGCGTGCCGGACTTCGATCACCTGTCCGTCCCGCAGCACCAAGATCAGATCCGCCGCTCGGATCGTCGAAAGCCGGTGGGCGATGACGATCGTCGTCCGGTCCGCCATCAGCGCATCCAGCGCACCGCGCACCGCCTGCTCGCTGATCGTGTCCAGATGGGAGGTCGCCTCGTCCAGGATCAGCAGCGGCGCATCCTTCAGGAAGGCGCGCGCGATCGCGATGCGCTGGCGCTGGCCGCCGGAAAGCTGCACGCCGCGTTCGCCCACGCGGGTCGCCACGCCCTCCGGCAAGCCGGCGACGAATCCGGCCAGCGCCGCTCGGGACAGCGCCAGCGCCACCTGCTCATCGGACGCATCGGGCCGAGCCAGCCGGACGTTCGCCTCCAGCGTGTCGTTGAACAGATAGGTGTCCTGCGCCACCAGCGCGATGCGGCCGCGCAACCCGTCCAGCTTCAGCTCGCGCAGATCGATGCCGCCCAGCCGGATCGCGCCGGCGGACGGATCCCAGAAGCGCAGCAGCAGGTTCGCCACCGTCGTTTTGCCGGCGCCGGACGGGCCGACCAGCGCCACCGTCGCGCCGGCCGGCACGATGAACGACATATCCCGCAGCGCCGGCGCCGATCGGCCGGGATAGACGAAGTCGACATGCTCGAACCGCACTGTCCGGACCGTCTGCCGGGATCGCGCGATCCCGTCGGTGATCAGCACCGGTTCCGCCTCCACCACCGCCAGCCGCCGCGTGGAGGCGATGGTATCCGCCAGTTGCCGCCCAACCTGCGCGATCTCGGACACCGGCAGGAAGGCGGCGATCGAGATCAGCACCAGCAGCGGCAGCATGGTCGCGGCGATCATGCCGTGCGTCACCAGCACGGCCCCCACCGCCGCCACCGCCAGGCCGCCGAGACCGGTCAGCGCATCCAGCACCACGGCCTGCAGCGACAGATCGGCCAGCAGCGACAGCCGCAGCGCTCTGATAGCTGCGCACCGCGGCCATGAAGCCGTCGCGGCGGCGTCCGGTCGCGCCGAACATCACCAGTTCGGCTAGGCCCTGGATGGTTTCGGTCGCGAAGGCGCCGATGGATCCCCAGCGCGCCACGGGCGGCCGATCCCAGCCGGTCGATGCGCTGGCGCCCTAGCACCGGGGAGGCGCCGGCGTACAGCAGGAACGGCGCCAGCACCAAGGCCAACGGCCAGGCGATCCAGGCCATCGCCACGATCACGCTGACCGGCACCAGCACCGCGACGATCGCCGGCGCGATGGTGTGGGCGAAGAAATACTCGACCGTTTCGACGTCCTGGGTCGCCAGCGCCACCAGATCGCCCGGACCGCCGGCGCAGCAGATAGGCCGGCGCCAGCGCATCCAGCTTGCGGAACAGATCGATCCGCATGTCAGCCAGCAGCGCATAGGCCATGGCATGCGCGATCCACGACTCCAGCCAGTGCAGCAGCCCGGCGAGCGGCGCGGTGACCAGCAGCGCGGCGATCAGCATCCCGGTCGGTGAGCCGTTGCGAACCGCCCCCAGCACCAGGGCCCCCAGCACGCTGACGCCGATGAACGCGACCACGCGGCCGATGCCGGTCAGCACGGTGATCGCCAACTGGCCGCGATAGGGGCGCACCACGCGCAGCAAGGTGCGGATCGTCGTCCGGCCAGGTGACCTGAGCCGCATCCTCCGACAGGCTGCCGACACGGCCCCGGTGGCCGGCGCGTCCGGCCGGGCGGTCTCGGCCGCAACCGATGGCGCCACGACGCCGTCGCGTTCGCCAAGCTGCGGCCCCATCAGATCGCGATACGGGCCGTCCTGCTGGATCAGGTCCCGATGATGGCCGGATTGCACGACCGCACCGTCGTTGAGCACCAGGATCCGGTCGGCGCCGATCACGCTGGACAGCCGATGCGCCAGGATCAGCGTCGTGCGGCCGGTCATCAGCCGGTCCAGCGCCTGCTGGATGATCGCCTCGTTCTCCGTATCCACCGAGGACAGCGCCTCATCCAGCACCAGAATCGGCGAGTCCCGCAGCAGTGCCCGAGCGATCGCCAGACGCTGGCGCTGCCCGCCGGACAGTTGCGTGCCACGCTCGCCGATCACGGTCTGGTAGCCGTCGGGCAAGCGCGGTAATGAAGCCATGCGCATTGGCGGCGGTCGCGGCGGCGACCAGTTCCGCCTGCGGTCGCCTCCGGGCGGCCGAGGCGCAGGTTCTCCTCAACCGAGCCGTGGAACAGATAGGTGTCCTGGGACACGACGGCGATCATGCCGCGCACCTGCGCCGGATCCAGGTCGCGCAGATCGCGCCCGCCGATGCGGATCGGAGCCGCCTTGCGCCTGATGCAGCCGCGACAGCAGCCGCACGATGGTGGATTTGCCGGATCCGCTGGGCCCGACGATCCCGACCCGCTCCCCGGCGCCGATCCGGAAGGTCAGGCCGGCATGCGCCGCCCGCCGGCCACCCGGGTAGGCGAAGGCGACGTCATCGAACACGATCTCCGGCGTCAGTGCCGGGGCCGGCGATCCCGGTGGGCGCGGTGACCGGCGTGTCCAGCAGCGCGTTGATCCCGGTCGCCGCGGCCTGCCCGTTCAGGCCCTGGTGCAGCACACCCCGCAGATCGCGCAGCGGCCGGAAAATCTCGGTCCCCGCCATCAGCACGATCAGCAGCGCCTCCAGGCTCATTTCGCCATGCCGGACGCGCCAGGCGCCCAGCGCCAGGGCGGCGGCGGAGCCCAAGCGCCGTGCCGAGGTCGGTGAACCCCCGCGTCAGCACGTTCAACGCCAGCACCCAGAACGTGCTGTCCGACAGCGCTCGGGCTTTCGCCGCCAGCATGCGTCCGTAGGCGGCGCTTTGGCCGAACGCCTTCAGCGTCGGCAGGCCCTGGACGGCGTCGAGGAACTCCTCGCCGAACGACTTGAAGGCCGACTGCCGAACGCGGGACGCCTGTCGGTCTTGCGGTGCACCGTGGCGGGCAGGACCAGGGTGAACAGCGCGGCGGCCAGCATCACCGTGGCGACCGGCACGTCCCACCAGGCGATGAAGCAGAAGATCGCCACCGGCGCGCAGATCGCGATCGTCACCTGCGGCAGGTACTGGCCGAAGAACGACTGAAGCTGCTCGACGCCGTCGACCATGGACAGCATGACGCCGCCGGTCCGCTCCGCCCCGAACCAGGCCGGGCCGAGGTCGATGATCTTGTCGAACAGCCGACCGCGCAGGGTTTCCTGCAGCGCTGGCCGCGGTGCGGTGGGCGATCATGGTCCGGTGGTGATCCAGCCACGCCCGCAGCAGGATCGCCGCGGCCGCCCCGATCAGCGGCAGGATAGCGAGGTCCCGCGGAACACCCCGGCAAGGAAACTCCCAGAAAAGCGAAGCGGGCAATCCCGACGGCCAGAGCGAGCAGGCCCAAGACCGGCCGACAAAGCGATACGTCCCCGCTGGCCGGCCGTCATCCGCCACAGTTTCAGGTCGAAGTGCATGGATCGGGAACGTGCCTCAGCATCCGGGTCTGGCGTCGATGGCCAGCAGGTGCCAGCCAGGCGCTGGCCTTAGTTCGATTGGGGCATCCGATGGCATCGACTTGCTCAATCAATCGCAAATCATTCGCTTGGGGGCGGGCATGCTGGTCGAGGCAAAACCCTACGAATACAGCTTGGATCTGGGATCCGCGGCGCTGCTGATCATCGACATGCAGCGTGACTTTCTGGAACCCGGCGGATTCGGCGAAATGCTGGGCAACGACGTATCGCAACTTCGCCGCACCATCGAACCAAACAGAGCACTGCTGGCGGCTTGGCGCGGCAGCTGGAGGCTTGGTCATCCATACCCGCGAGGGCCATCGCCCCGATCTTGCCGACCTTCCGCCGGCGAAGAAAATCCGCGGCCGCAGCGCTACTTGCATCGGGGACCCTGGCCCGATGGGCCGCATCCTCGTGCGCGGCGAGGCCGGCCACGACATCATCCCCGAACTCTATCCCGCGGCCGGCGAACCGGTGATCGACAAGCCAGGCAAGGGTGCGTTTTTCGCCACCGATCTGCACGCCATCCTGCAGAACCGCGGCGTCCAGCAGCTGGTGGTGACCGGGGTCACCACGGAAGTGTGCGTCAACACCACGGTTCGCGAGGCCAACGACCGCGGCTACGACTGCCTCGTCGTCTCTGACTGCTGCGGATCGTACTTCCCCGAATTCCATGCAATGGGTTTGCGGATGATTGCCGCTCAAGGCGGCATTTTCGGCTGGGTCGCCCCGTCAAGCCATGATCATCCAGGCGCTTGCAGGCACGAACGTGATGAAGGGAGCAGCAGAATGAGCGGAAATATAGCAGTCGGCGCACGTCCGAAATTCTGGGTCCCCGGAGATTGGAACGCCTTGTTCGGATTCTGTACCAACATTCTTGTTAACGTATTGGTCTTAACGGGGCTGCTGCGATTCGTGTTACAAATGCCGGACGCTCTTGTGTTCGGCCGTATTCTGCCCGCGCTCGGCCTGATGCTGTTCCTGAGCACCGGGTACTACGCCTTTCTCGCCTGGAACCTGGCCCGCAAGACGGGGCGCACCGATGTTTGCGCGCTGCCTTCGGGTATCAGCGTTCCGCATATGTTCGTGGTCACCTTCGTGGTGATGCTGCCGATCAAGCTTGCGACCAACGATCCGATCCAGGCCTGGGAAGCCGGCCTGACCTGGGTGTTCATTCAGAGTTTTGTTCTGATGGCCGGCGGCTTCATCGGGCCGTACATCCGGAAAATCACGCCGCGTGCCGCCCTGCTCGGCTCCTTGGCGGGTATATCGATCACCTTTATTTCGATGCGGCCGGCGGCGCTGGTCTTCAGCACCCCGGTGATCGGCGTGGTCTGCTTCGCCGTGATTTTGGCCAACTGGTTTGGCCGTGTGAAGTATTTCGGCGGGGTACCCGGGGGCCTTGTGGCGATCGCCGTCGGAACCGTCATCGCCTGGCTGTCCACCGCGCTGGGCTTGGGCTACGGTGATATGAGTCTCGGAAACCTCGGAGCCTCGGTATCCAATTTTGGCTTCTCCCTGCCGATACCGGCCTTCGCCTACACCTTCGGTGGGTTCAAGTACCTGGGCGTGATCCTGGTCACAGCCATCCCGTTCGGTATCTATGATCTGATCGAGGCTCTCGATAACGTCGAGAGCGCGTCCGCCGCTGGCGACAGCTTTCCAACCATCCGGGTGCTCACCGCGGATGGAGTGATCAGCCTGGTCGGCTGCCTCATGGGCAACCCATTCATCAACGCGGTCTATATCGGCCATCCGGGCTGGAAGGCCATGGGCGGCCGGATCGGCTATTCCGCCGTGACCGGCATCGTCGTGCTGGTATTGACTTGGTTCGGCATCATCGCAGTGGTCAGCGCATTTATCCCGGTGGTCGCGATCCTGCCGATCCTGTTGTATATCGGCATGCTGATCGGTTCGCAGGCGTTCCAGGAATCCCCACATCGTCACGCGCCGGCGATCGTGCTGGCGCTCCTTCCGCAGATTGCTGCCTGGGCCAAATTGCAGATCGACAATGCCCTGAATGTCGCCGGAACAAGTGCAGCTACGGTGGGAACCGGCAAACTGGCACAAGCCGGTGTACTGTACGATGGTCTCGCAACACTGGGTGGCGGTGCTACCCTTGCGGGTATTATTCTGGGCGCCATCACGGTCTACATCATCGACCGGGCCTTCGAGAAAGCCGCCGCCTTCGCCCTTGCCGGCACGATCTTAACGTTTTTTGGCTTTATTCATGGCGCGGAGGGCATTGGTATCAACAGCTCGCCAACGGTTGCCGTGTCCTATCTTGGCGTGGCTGCCATCCTGTTCTACCTGGCCCGCTATGCCGAATTCCATCCGGTGGCGCTCGATATGCACGAGGCCGCGGCCGAGGCTGACTAAACTTTGCGTGCCGCCGCCAAGCCTGAAGGAGTGGAAGCGGCGGCGCGCACATTGCCGAAGCGGGTCAGTTCTTCCCGACATGCGCGATCGTCGCGATTTCGACGAGCGCGTCCGGTTTCACCAGTCCGCATTGGATACAGAAGCGGGCAGGCTTGTCGCCTGGAAAATACTCCGCGTAGACCTTGTTTAGCGCGGCATAATCGGCCCAGTCGCGGATGAAAATGGAGTTGAAGGTCACATCCGCCATCGAGCCGCCGGCGGTCTCGATCACCGACTTGATCGTCGTCGAACACATGTCGCGTCTGCGCTGCGGCGTCACCGAGGTGAACGACATTGTTGTCCCTGTCAAAGGCCAGCGTGCCAGAGACATAGACGACCCCATCGGCGAGCGTGCCCGGCGAGAACGGGGCAATCGGCTTACCGGTGCCAGGTGGCAAAATAATAGTCTTGGGCATGGGTGAACCTCACATGCTGGAGGTTGGAGCAGTTGGCCGATGCCGCGCCGCAGAAGTCGGCGACTGTCGAAACCCACCCGAAGAATTTCTCGATGTTATAGAGAGACGGCTTCCCGGACGAACGGCGGGGCCGGGATGGTGCGTTGCGTCCTTCGAGAACAACCGCGAAATACTCCAGATGGAACGCGTCCCGCAGCGAGGACTTCGACGCAGACATTCGTGGCGATGCCAGTGAACACAAGGTTGCGGATACGTCGTGAGCGCAGCACGCTATCGATGTTGGTGTTGAAGAATCCGCTGTAGCGCGTCTTTGGGATGACGATGTCGCCAGGCTGCGGGGTGAGCGCATCGACGATCGCATAGTCCCAGGTGCCCTTTGCCAGCAGCGTGCCTTTCAACTCGGGTCGGGCCCGCATGGTCTTTAGCGCATTGGATTTATGGAAATTCGGCGATCCGGCGGTGCCCGCCTCCACGTAGTCCTTGTCCCAGCCATTCTGAAAAAAGATGATGGTCGACGCCGGCGGCGCGGGCCGCCTCCAGCGACGTTCTTCGTCTTGGCGATGGCTGACGGCGCGCCGGAAACGTCAAAGCCGGCGATGTCGATATAACCGCCTGGCGATGCGTAGGCGTTCTGCATGTCGACCACGATGACGGCAGTTTCGCTGGGCTTCAGCCGAAGCGGTTCCGGGCGGGCAGGCAGCATAACGCTCTTGGCACGGGTGTCAGGCGCGGAATAGCCCGTGGGAGCTGGTGCATTCATCGGCGGTCTCCAAATATTGCGAACTGGCCATCGAAATTTACCAGCGGGTGAATTCACGCGCCCTCGGTTCGGGAAGCCACCTGGAAGCAACCGTGAACTAGCGGCGGAAGCTTCTCCTCGTGACTGACCTCAGCCGATCAAGTCGTGAACCTGCACTGTGAGGGCGGCGATCAAATCGGTGATCTGCCGCTGGACAATAGAAAATTCCGGCAACCGTTCTATACGCGCCTCATCCATGTAGAGCGTTCGGGCAATCTCGATTTGTAGCACGTGCACGTCGTTGTCCGGGCGGCCGTAGTGCTTCGTGATGAAGCCGCCGGCGTAAGGCTCGTTACGGCGGACTAAATAGCCCTTGCTGGTCAACAAGGTCTCGGCCGCTCGGGTGATGCAGGATGCACAGGCCGACCCGTGGAGATCCCCGAGGACAAAGTCGACCGGCCGAGCCGTTCGCTTGCCTTGTCCGTTGGATGGCATCGAATGGCAGTCGATCACTAGGCAATAGCCAAACCGGGATCGGATGTCTCTGATCAGACGAGCTAAAGTGTCGTGAAAAGGGCGCCAATACGTGTTGATCCGCCGCTCCGCTTCCACAAAGCGGAGTTTCGCTGAGTATATGGCTTCGCCCGAAGCGACCACTTTTGCAATGGTTCCGAGACCCGCACTGACTCGGGAACTCGTGGTGTTCACCCAATCCGGCAGCGGGTCGGCGAACATGGTTTGGTCCAGTTCCCATGCCTCCCGGTTCGCGTCACAGAACGCGCGTGGGAAATTGGCTGCGAGCAGCGATGCACCGTGTGCGGGTGCGGCGCTGAACAGCTCGTCGACGAAGCAATCCTCGCTGCGGCGCAGACTAAGGGCACACAGGCGAACCCCCGCCATCAGGTCAGCCGAATAGGCACGCCCAGAGTGGGCCGAAGTGAAAACGACCGGCGAAAATGGCCGCTCTGGCGCGAGCAGGCGGAAGGGACTGATTTCCTCGGCCTGAGACAGAGGTGTGGGACCATCCATCGGCACATCAAAGACGGTGTAGACCAAAATGTCACTATGCTGAATTCCGCCTTCGCGAGGCAGGGGCGACCGAAACCTACTTGCAACGGGGCAGGCTTTCCGCCGACAAATGGTCATGGCCGCGCACTATTATACCGTCACCTGGGACCAGCTTCATCGCGATGCCCGCGCCTTGGCTTGGCGATTGATGGGGTCGGGTCCATTCATTGGCATCGTTGCGATCAGCCGCGGAGGTCTCATCCCGGCGGCGATCATCGCTCGAGAACTCGACCTACGACTGGTCGAGAGCGTTTGTGTGATCACATATCAGGACGAGCAACGTGGCGAACCTGTGGTCACCAAGCCGCCCGCCGCTGCCGGTGATGGCACCGGCTTTCTGATCGTTGATGACCTCGTCGATTCCGGCACCACTGCACGGGTCGTGCGTGCCCTGCTGCCAAAGGCCCACTTTGCCTGCGTCTATGCTAAACCAGAAGGACGCCCGACCGTGGACAGCTTTGTCACCGAGGTCTCGCAGGATACCTGGATCCTATTTCCTTGGGATACCGAACCCCAGTTCATCGAACCCCTGGCCCGCCGCAGCGCGACGTAGGCCGAGCGCGCAGCGGAACCGCAAACTCAGCATACCGGTCCGCCGCCTGGCTTCGTTGTAAGGGGTTGTCCAATGCCTTCACACCGCGAATGGGAATGGTTCCACCGCTCAAGGAGGCATGCGGTCGTCCGGTCCACGGGGTGGGCACTTCACCATGCCTCGAAAGCGGTCCATCGGCTGCTTCTTCTGGGCACGGGACTTCTTGTCATAGCGAGCTGTTTGCTCGCGGCTGCATCGTGGCGCCTGGCGCAAGGTCCAATTGAGCTCGGCTGGCTCGCCGCTCCCATCCGATCGGCTTTCATCAATGACCCGACAATAGGACGTGTGTCGTTCGGTGGCCTCGCGCTCGCCTGGGAGGGCTTCCATCGTGGGGTCGATCATCCCATCGATCTTCGCGTCTCGAACATTGTTATAGCCGATGCCACGGGCAAAATGATGGCCACGGCCCCTGAGGCCCGCCTCACTTTGTCCTTGGCGGGCCTTATACTCGGGCGAATTGCCCCTCGCACGATCGAAGTGGATCACGGCCAAATCGAGATCACAAGGGAGACTTCGGGCTCGGTTACGCTCAGCTTTGATCTGGCTAGCAACGAATACCCGGATCCAGGACCTTCGCGCCTGGGGGAGCTTCGAGACCAGCTTCTCCATCCGGCCAGTAGCGATCATGGCGCGAGCGAGGGCATATGGGATCAGATACAGCGCGCGTATTTTCGGGATACCGAGTTGACGTTTCGGGACCGGGGATCAGGGCTTACGGTCAGAGCGTCCGCCATGGATCTCATTCTGGTCCGTGCCCGAAATGGCCGAATCCGGGGCTCGGTTGAGGCGAAGTTGGCGTCCGGTGGCGAACAAGCATCGGCGGCGGCGGAGATGGACCTGCGGCCTGGCGCCGACAGCAGCATGAACGTGCGGTTGACATCGTTTCGGCCCGCCGCGATCGCGGGGCTGCCGACGGACTGGGCTCTCCTCAGAAACCTGGACGTGCCGGTTTCGATCACAGTTGGCGTCAAATTTGATGCCGGTTTCAAACCGGCCCAAATGATGGTCGCCGCCAATTTGGGAGAGGGCCGGATTCGAATTGGACGAGGCGATTTCCCACTGCGCAGCGGGACGATCGCGTTTTCGGGAACGACGAACGAGATCGTCATAGAACAAGGCCATTTGGACTTGGCCCCCGAGAACGCCCCCGCAATCGTCGATGTCACGGGCCGCATCTCTCGCGCATCGAACCGGCTTGCGGCGTCACTGACGGTAGGACTTGATCAAATCGACCTCGCAGATCTTCCGCGATTGTGGCCGGTTGAAGTCGGCGGAGGCGCGCGCCAGTGGGTTACCGACCATGTGATCAACGGGAAGGCGCTGAACGGCAAGGCGTCGCTTGTGATCGAAGCCGACGAGGGGTTGGGCAACGTAGACATTATCAAGGCCAACGCCGAGTTGGACGCGTCCAACACATCCTTCACCTGGCTCGACAACATCCCGCCCGTCGAGCAGGCGGAGGTCCATCTCCACCTTGTCGATCCCGACACACTCGACATCCATCTTCTCTCAGGGCGCCAACGCGTCGACAGTCACGGCGCCGAGCTCGCGGTCAAAGACGGCGAGATGCGCATCACCGGGCTATCGTTGGCCGACCAGAATGCGAAGATTTATACGCGTGTTGAGGGCCGGATAGCGAACGCACTCGCGCTGCTGGCCGAACCGCGGCTGCGTTTGCTCTCGCAGCACCCGATCGGGTTGAACCTAGCGGCCGGCGACGTGTCTGTTGGGCTCGATCTTTCGTTTCCGCTCGTAGATAAGCTTCGGATCGATGACATCGAGGTTCACGGCGTGGCCCATCTCACACGCGTCAAAGTACCGGATGTCGCCCGCGGCCAACAACTCGACGAAGGCGCCTTCGATCTCGATGTCGACAAGGATGGCGTGCGCTTGAAAGGTCGGGCGGTGTTGGCGACAATTCCAGTTACGGTGGATGGCGCTATGGACTTCGATTCGGGTGCCTCTGACCAGATCACGCAGAAAATCGCCCTGACCGGCCAACCGGAGGCGGCACAGCTCGATGCCGCAGGCCTGAAGGTTACGGACGTGATCAAGGGGCCGATCCCAATGACAGCGGTTATAATTGAACGCCGTAACGGCGACGGTTCGGTCTCGATCGGCAGCGACCTGACGCAGTCTACGCTGGAGCTCGGCCCTCTCGCGTGGCGTAAGCCGCCGGGCGTGGTCGCGAAGGCGGCGGCGACGCTGCTGATATCCCATGATCGGCTGACGAAGCTCGACCACCTCGTTGTTCAAGGTGATGAGATGACAGTGAACGCCTCGGCGAACCTCGTCGATGGCCGCATCCGATCCGTACTTTTGGACAACGTCCGCCTAGGTCGCACCCAGGGACATGGCACGATCTACGTCAAAGCAAATGATGAGATCGACATCGTACTTCAGGGCAACCAGATCGACCTGTCGTCAAAATTGACGGAAACGAGCGCAGTAGCAGATGCGTCGACCGACACCGCAGCACCGGCCACCGCAGCGCCCTGGAGGCTCGATGCCCGCTTCAATCATGCAATCCTCGCGAACGGAGAGATCGCCATTGATCTTCTGGCCAACGCAACGGGCGCGGGGGAAGCCATAGGCACGCTGGATGTGGTTGGCACGACGAAAACCGGTGGCGGTTTCTCTATCAGGATCGAACCTGAAGCAGCCAAACGGCATCTGACGGTCAAGGTGAAGGATGCCGGGCGTTTTTTGCGTGGCGTGGACGCGGTTGGCAACATGGCAACTGGTCATCTGGCGATCGATGGCGAGATCGACAGCCCGGTTGGCCTTCATCCCCTGGCGGGAACCGCGACGATCGACGACGTGGTGCTCAAGAATTCTCCGGTTCTAGGTAAACTGCTGCAGGCTATTACCCTCTACGGCTTGGTCGATGTGGTCCGTGGGCCGGGGATGAGCTTCTCCCATATCCTGGTGCCGTTTCGCTATGATGGTGTTGACCTGAATTTGGATGGCGCACACGCCGCAAATCCGTCGCTCGGTCTGACGGCGAAAGGTCGGATCGGTTTGTCGTCCGGGCAGCTCTCCGTGGCCGGAACGATTGTCCCAGCCTATTTCTTCAATGCGGCGCTAGGACGGCTTCCCCTGGTCGGGAAATTCTTCAGTCCAGAGAAGGGCGGAGGCATCTTCGCGGCGCGCTTCCGCCTCGACGGTTCGGTCGAGGATCCAGCGATCTCGATCAATCCAATTAGCGCACTTACACCTGGCTTCCTGCGGGATATTTTTGGGATGTTCGATAAGCCCGGAACCAGCAGGCCTGGGACGGTGTCAGCCTCGCCCTAGTCCTACTGCGTCATTCATTTTGCTCGACGTGGCTGGTCCGATTCGGGGACCCGGCGTGAGCTGCAAAGCGGCAGTACTCGCCACTTCCTTGATCGCTCAGGCGTGGAACGCGCTGATCCAGTGTAAGCGTTGCGATCAACTCGGCGTAGTCGTCAAGCGCCCGTGGCGGTGCCGCGACGCATACGATCCAGTCCAGACTCGGGGAAGAATAGTTAGCGGGGTTGCCGTCAAATACCTCTAGCGGCCGGACAGCCGTCGGACAGCAGCGCAGTCTCACCGAGCCCTACGACGAGCGGCCTGCTACGCGATCGAACGGAGAGATCCGGTCTCCGACATGCGACGCTCCAAGCCGAGGACGGTTCCTATGCCCGACCGTACGTATCCTGCAGTCGTACGATATCGTCCTCGCCAAGATACGCGCCCGACTGCACTTCGATGAGTGTCAGGGGAATGCGCCCCGGATTTTCCAGCCGGTGCACGCAACCCAGCGGCAGATAAACGCTCTCATTTTCGCGTACAATCATGATCTCAGAGTCACGGGTCACCCTGGCGGTGCCATTGACTACGACCCAATGCTCTGCTCGATGGAAATGGCTTTGCAGCGACAACTGCCGGCCAGGCGAGACCACGATGCGCTTGACCTGGAATCGATCGCCCTGGATCAGGCTCTCGTAGTAGCCCCAGGGGCGATAGCTGCGGTTGTGCACATTCGCTTCCGGCCGCCCAGCCGCCTTCAGCCGTTCGACGATCTTCTTCACGTCCTGTGCCTGGCCGCGATGCATCGCCAGAACGGCGTCTTCGGTCACCACCACGACCGCATCCTTCAGCCCGACCACGGCAGCGAGCATGCCGTCGCTGCGGACGTAGCAGTCTTCCGCCGCCTCCAGCACCACGTCGCCCGAGGCCACATTGCCAGCCACGTCCTTTACGCCTAGCTCCCATAGGGCGCTCCAACTTCCCACATCGGACCATCCCAGATCCGCCGGCACCACCGCCGCTCGGCTGGTCCGTTCCGCGACCGCGTAATCGATGCTGATCGACGGGCAGAGGGAGAACGCCTCGACGCCGAGGCGAATGAAATCCAGATCCGCCGTCCGCTCGGCCACAGCCTGGCGCACCGCGAGCAATACCTCCGGCGCATGATGCTCAAGTTCCTCCAGCAGCGTGCGGGCGGTGAACACGAACATGCCGGAGTTCCACAAATGCTGGCCACCGGAGACGAAGCGCGCGGCGGTTGCCGCATCGGGCTTCTCCAAGAAGCGGGCTACGGCATAGACGCCATCCGACCCGGGCAGGGCTGCGCCGATTTCGATATAGCCGTAGCCGGTTTCCGGCGCGGTCGGCTTCATGCCGAAGGTCACGATGCTTCCGGCACGGGCAGCGCGGGCGCCGGCCCGCACCGCGACCTGCAGCGCCGCCTCGTCGGCGATCGAGGCGTCTGCCGCCATGATCCACAGCACGGCGTCAGGGTCTTCCTCCGCCACCAGCAGCGCCGCGGCGGCGATCGCCGGCGCGCTGTTGCGGCCGACCGGCTCCAGCACGATGCGGGCGTCGGTGATCCCGGCCGCCCGCAACTGTTCGGCGATCAGGAACCGGTGCTCGTTGTTGCAGACGACGACCGGCGGCGTGAACTCCGGGGCGGCGGCCCGCAACGCGGTTTCCTGCATCATCGTCCGGTCCGATACCAGCGGCCAGAGCTGCTTCGGGAAACTCTCCCGCGACACCGGCCATAGCCGCGTGCCGGAGCCACCGGACAGGATAACAGGGACGATACGGTTCTCGGTCATGGCATGTGATATCCAGATACTCCGCCCTTTTGGCCCATCCCCACCATCGTTGCCAAGCTGTAAGCGGGCCTCAACCAAGCGGACAACGGTCAAAATGGCATGGCTTGCGCGCAACTGCGACCACACCTCTCAGCAAGCACACTCTAGAACCCGGAATGCCTCAGAACCGAATGTGCTTTGAGAGAACTTCTCGAACCTATGGTGACCAAATTGCAACCGTGCGATTCGAAGGTGGCGGGGTCCCAGAGCATTTCTGCTCAGCGCAGCATCCTCTAGCGAATCGATACCCAGGGTTCCCCGTGCGGATCGGTGGCCGAGTAACAGGAAAAGTTAATCGCCGATTTGCCGGATGCTCACGGTTCTGGCATACGCCGCGGCCACGGCGCTGCCCGGCTTCCGGGTCGGCGACCTCGCCTGAACGAAACAATTGAGGAGGGGAAAACCCTGAATGAGTGCGGCGCAACTGCTGATCATAGCCTGCGGCCTCGCGGCGCTGGTCTATGGTCTTATCACCAGCCGGCAGGTTCTTGCCGCGGATGCCGGAACGGCCCGCATGCAGGAGATCTCGGCGGCCGTTCAGGAAGGCGCCCGCGCTTACCTGAACCGGCAATACATGACGATCGGCATCGTCGGCGTGGTCATCCTGATCCTGCTTGGCCTGATACTGGGTATCCATACGGCGATTGGGTTCGCCATCGGCGCGGTGCTGTCGGCGGCCGCCGGGCTATATCGGCATGAACGTGTCGGTGCGCGCCAATGTGCGCACCGCGCAGGCGTCGCGCCGAGGGCTGGCGGCCGGGCTGGACGTCGCATTCAAGGCGGGCGCGATCACCGGCATGCTGGTGGTCGGCCTCGGCCTGCTGGGCGTGGCCGGCTATTACTTCGTGTTGCGCGGCGGCATATAGCGAGGCCGATCAGCGACGACCAGCTTCGCAAAGTGCTGGAGGCGATGGTCGCTCTGGGCTTCGGCGGGTCGCTGATCTCCATCTTCGCCCGACTGGGCGGCGGTATCTTCACCAAGGGCGCGGACGTCGGCGCGGACCTGGTGGGCAAGGTCGAGGCCGGCATTCCCGAGGATGACCCCCGCAACCCCGCGGTGATCGCCGACAACGTGGGCGACAACGTCGGCGACTGCGCCGGCATGGCCGCCGACCTGTTCGAGACCTACGCCGTGACCATCGTCGCCACCATGCTGCTGGCCGGGAATCTTCTTCACCGGCGCGACGCGCGACGCGCTGCTGATGCTGCCGCTGGGCATCTGCGCGATCTGCATCCTGACCTCGATCGCCGGCACCTATTTCGTGAAGCTGGCGGCCGATAACGGGATCATGAAGGCGCTGTATCGCGGCCTGATCGTCACCGGCGGTCTGTCGGTGGTCGGTATCGCGATCATCATCGCTGATCACCACCGGCTTCGCGACCCCGCTGGCACTGGTCGGCGGCGGGTCGGTGAACGGCTGGGACCTGTTCGTCTGCGCCCTGGCCGGGCTGGTGGTTACCGGGCTGATCGTCGTGATCACCGAGTATTACACCGCCACGGAATACCGGCCGGTGCGGTCGATCGCGCAAAGCTCCACCACCGGTCACGGCACCAACGTGATCCAGGGGCTGGCGATCTCGATGGAGGCGACGGCGCTGCCGGTGATCGTCATCAGCGTCGGCATCATCTTCACCTTCATGGTCGCCGGACTGTTCGGCATCGCGGTGGCGGCGACGACGATGCTGTCGCTGGCCGGCATGATCGTGGCGCTGGACGCCTATGGTCCGGTGACCGACAACGCCGGCGGCATCGCCGAGATGGCGGATCTGCCGAAGGAAGTGCGCGTCACGACGGATGCGCTGGACGCCGTCGGCAACACCACCAAGGCGGTGACCAAAGGGTATGCGATCGGTTCGGCGGGTCTGGCGTCGCTGGTGCTGTTCGCGGCCTACACGCAGGACCTGACGCACTACTTCCCGACGCTGCATGTCGATTTCGCGCTGCAGAATCCGTTCGTGGTGATCGGGTTGTTCATCGGCGGCATGCTGCCGTACCTGTTCGGTGCGATGGGCATGACGGCGGTCGGCCGAGCGGCCGGGATCGGTGGTGGTGGAAGTCCGCCGGCAATTCCGGGAAATCCCCGGGATCATGGAAGGGACCGGCAAGCCGGAATACGGCAAGGCGGTGGATCTGCTGACCAAGGCGGCGATCAAGGAGATGATCCTGCCGTCGCTGCTGCCGATCGGCGCGCCGATCGTGCTGTGGGTCGTGATCGACATCATCGCCGGCCGGGCGGCGGCGTTCGCATCGCTGGGCGCGATGCTGCTGGGGACGATCGTGACGGGGTTGTTCGTCGCGATTTCGATGACGTCAGGCGGCGGCGCCTGGGACAACGCGAAGAAATATATCGAGGAGGGCAACTCACGGCGGCAAAGGCTCCGATGCGCACAAGGCCGCGGTGACCGGCGATACCGTGGGCGACCCTTATAAGGACACCGCCGGCCCGGCGGTGAACCCGATGATCAAGATCACCAACATCGTGGCGTCTGCTGCTGCTGGCGATCCTGGCGGGCTGGCTGAAATAAGTATCGGCGCGCATAGAGCCCCGGACGCCGTCCGGGGTTTCTTGAAACGTGGTCCCGTGGCGACAGGTGGTGCCGACGGCGAGCCGTTGCGCATTACATATGAATGTCACTAATTGTTACTTAACGAAAAGTATAAAACACAGCGCTGAGGTGCGGCAGGAAGACGCTGGCGTGACCACCTAACTTCGAGCGGGACGTCCCCTTCCTCCGATCTCATGCGTCGACGCTGAACGGTGAGCCTACCGTGCCAACGGACGGTACTTGATACGGTGCGGTTCCGTTGCGTCGGCTCCCAACCGCCGGCGTTTGTCCTCCTCGTACGCCTGGAAGTTTCCCTCGAACCACTCCACGTGGCTGTCCCCCTCGAACGCCAGGATGTGGGTTGCCAGACGATCCAAGAACCATCGGTCGTGGCTGATGATGACAGCGCATCCGGCAAACTCGGTCAACGCCTCTTCCAGTGCCCGCAGCGTGTCCACATCCAGATCGTTGGTCGGCTCATCGAGTAGCAACACGTTGTGCTCAACCTTCAGCATCTTCGCGAGGTGGACCCGGTTGCGTTCGCCGCCAGATAAGATGCCGACCTTCTTTTGCTGATCAGACCCCTTAAAGTTGAACGCGGCCACGTATGCCCGCGATTGCACCGTCCGTTTGCCGAGGTAAATCACCTCTTCACCACCGCTGATCTCCTGCCAGACGGTCTTGTCAGGGCTCAGGCTGTCGCGCGACTGGTCGACATATCCCAACCTCACTGTTTCCCCGATCCGTAGCGACCCACCGTCCGGCTGCTCCTGCCCGGTAATCATGCGAAACAGCGTCGTCTTGCCGGCCCCATTCGGCCCGATGACACCCACGATGCCACCCGGCGGCAGCTTGAAGTTCAAGCCTTCGATCAGAACCTGGTTGCCATACCCTTTCCGGAGATCCTCTGCTTCGATAACGATGTTCCCCAGCCGAGGCCCTGGCGGAATGACAATCTCCGCAACACCTGTCACCAACTCCTGTGACTTTTGCAGCATCTCCTCATATTTCGCTATGCGGGCCCGGCTTTTTGTCTGCCGCGCCCTAGGGGACGCTGCGATCCACTCGGATTCCGCAGCTAACGCACGCTGCCGAGCGCTTTCCTCTTTCTCTTCCTGCTGCAGCCGCTTGCGCTTTTGCTGTAACCACGACGAGTAATTTCCCTCGAACGGATATCCGCGCCCGCGCTCGAGTTCCAGCATCCAGCTGGTGACGTTGTCGAGGAAGTAACGGTCATGCGTGACGACCATCACAGTCCCAGCATAATCGTGCAGCGTGTGTTCGAGCCAGGCAACACTCTCGGCGTCCAGATGATTGGTCGGCTCGTCCAACAGCAGCAGGTCGGGCTTTTCCAGCAGCAGCTTGCACAGGGCCACGCGCCGTTTCTCGCCACCAGACAACTGTGTCACCGACGCCTCCGCCGGCGGGCAGCGCAGAGCATCCAGGGCGATATCAACCTTGCGATCCAGTTCCCACCCGTCCTGCGAGTCGATCTTCTCCTGCAGATCGCCCTGTTCAATGAGCAATGCGTTCATCTCCTCGTCGCTCATTGGTTCGGCAAAACGTGAGGAGAGTTCGTTAAATCGGTTCAAGGCCGCCTTCAGGTCAGCAAAGGCTTCCTCCACATTCTCTCCAACGGTTTTCGTCGGGTCGAGCGGCGGCTCCTGCGCCAAATAACCAACAGTCGCCCCTGGCGCGGCCCAGGCCTCCCCACCGTACTCGGTCTCGATTCCGGCCATGATCTTCATCAGCGTCGATTTGCCGGCGCCGTTTACGCCCAGCACACCGATCTTCACGCCGGGAAAGAAGGAGAGAGTGATGCCTTTGAAGACCTCTCGTCCGCCGGGAAAGGCCTTCGTCAAATCTTTCATCACATAAACGTACTGATAGCTGGCCATGATCCATCGCTTTGCTGTCTGGTCGGGTTTTAACGTGCATTTCTCCTGTTGGGTAGCGAAGCGTGGGGTTTCAAGACCGCCGGCATAGTAGCCCCGGGAGGACGATCACTTCGACGGGTTTCGGTCTACGGCCTACCTGTTCGGCCTAGATCCGCGCGGTATGCATCATCAGAAGCTCTGGTTGCAAATTGCGAGTAGCGCCAAGGCGCGCTGGGCTTCCGCCGCCAGGTTGGCTCAGGCTGCTGCCACCGGCGACAGGCAATCGGACGCCAGCCCGTACGTGGTGCACCACGTACGCCAAGCGTAGCGTAGCGCGACACCCAAGTTTTTGCCAAAGCGGGGTGCATCGCACAAAGGGCTTTGCCGAACCTTTTCCCGCAGGCCGGATCTCAGGTGGGCCAGCGCAGCTGGATCGGAAGCTCGAGCGACGGCCGTCTCGATATAATCCTCGAGCGAATTCGTGACCCAATCGGCGAGACCGGCGTTGCTGACGTGGCTCGCCGAATGGCGCGAAGCGAATATTTCGCCCGGCAATGTGACGGTCGGCACGCCCATCCAGAGCGCCTCGCAGGTGGTGAGGCCGCCAGAATAAGGAAAAGGGTCCAGCACAATGTCGACATCACCGTATTGGCTCATGAATGCTCGATGCCCAGAGGAGCCCCGCAATTCGATGCGATCGCCAATTATTCCGAGCATGGCGAATTCCGCTCGGACCCTGTCCGCGGTTGGAGCGTGGGATAGCTGATGCGTTTTGAGGATCATGTGCGAGGTGGGGGTCCGATGTAGGATCCTCGCCCAGGTCTCCATCACTCGAGGAGTGATCTTGGCTAGATTATTGAAGCAACCGAAAGTGACGAACCCTTTCGCCAGGGCCGGTGATTCGACAACGTCGGGGGCATGTGGTGGCGGACTGTAGCAAACATAGCCGTCCGGCAGACGCAGTAGCTTCTCGCTATAGAAACGTTCGAATCCATCGGGTGTTTCCCAGCGATCGGTCAGGAACCAGTCCATCTCAGGCAGCCCGGAACTGTGCGACTGCATACCAACCCACTTGATCTGCACCGGTGCCAAGCGGTTCGCACAGGCCGACATGCGGCCGGCGTCGCCGTAACCGCCCAGGTCGATCAGGATGTCGATGCCCTTCGAGCGGGCGAGATCGGTCAGGGCCTCGTCGCTTAGAGTATCGATCTCGATCCAGTCGCGTGCGGCATTGCGAAAGCGCCGAGCAATCGGGTCCTTGGGTGCGACGTTCTGCGTCAGGCAGACTAAATTGAACTGGTCAGGATCGAGTGACTCGAACCCGGCAACGGTGAGCCATCCGACCGGATGCGACCGCAGCGTCCCTGACAGCAGGCCGACGACCAGGGGACGATCCGGTTCGGGCTTGATTGCGCATTCCGGTCGCGGCTTGCCGGGCCAGACGGCGGAGCAGTCCCGCATCGCCGTCAAAAGTTCCGCCCCATTGACGCCGTCGTGGTAAGGCAGGACGTTGCACAAGGCGCGCCGGGGCAGAACCGCGTGAGGGTCTGCTTCGATCGCTTGGCGCGCTATCGCAACCGCCTCGACCTGCCGACCGACGCAAGCTGTGGCGTTGGCGAGGTTGCATAAGAGGGAGTTGTTTGGCCCCAGCCGGACCAGGGTGTCTTGCAGTATTGCCAGCGCTTCGGCATGCCGATGCAACCGCATCAGCGCGACCGCGTGGTCGTTGCGGGACTGCGCATTGTCGGGGTCCAAGGCACCGACTCGCCGCAGCACGTGTTCTGTCTGGCTGAACCGGCTGGAACGCGATAGCAATCCACCCAGCAGACGCAGCGGCAGCAGAGCATCTGGCGCCAGTTCGACCGCGATTTCGAGGGCATCGATGGCGTCGTCACGGCGCCCCAGGCGGTCGAGCAGGATCCCTCGCCCGACCTGGATGGCCGGATTAAGAGGGTTCTGGTCGCACGCAACGGTTAGCCGCGCCAATTCGGGGTCACCTTCGTTCGCCTCCAGGGTGACATCGACGCCGTTCAGGACGTAGTCGACACAGTCGGAGCAAAGCATTTGGGCCTTCACGAAGGCGGACAAGGCGAGGTTGAAAGCGCCGGTCGCGCGCAGGGTTCGGCCGAGTATGTTCCATGCTTCGTGCGTTGTCCGGAGCGATGCCGCAGCAGCGCAGCAGTAGGTCGCGAGCTGGTTCAGCCTGTCCTCGCATCAGCAGCAGGCCTGCCAGAGCGACCAACGCCTCCTGGCGCTGGTCGTTGAGCTCTAGGACCTGGCGGTAGACGTCCTCGGCCGCAGCGTTTTCGCCAGCGGCGCGCAGGCTTTCGGCCAGGCGTAATACCGGCTCATCCCATTCTGGCAGGCGAACCGCAACCTGCCGCATCAGGCGGCGTGCACGTTTCCGATCCCCGGCGCGATCCTCGGCGATCGCCAGGTTCAGAAGTGTTGCCGGTGCTGTGTCCCCTAGCGATACGGCTAGCCGTAAGGGGGACAGAGCGTCCTGGAAGCGGCCTTTGGCCAGCAGGTCCAGGCCGATGGGTAGCGAGCGGATATCAACCGTCATGTTGGATCCGCTCGACGGCAAACAGCAAGCCCGGGACGTCGGTACCGGCCTCCTGCCGGATGGCCGGGCGATCGATGCGCAGTACCCGGAAGCCCGCTGCACAAACGGCTTCGTAGACGTAGTCTTCGCCGTGGGCAGTACCGGCCTTGCCGCTGCAACGCCCAATTCCCGTTGCCAAGGATAACCCCTTCATGGTCCGGCAGGATTGCGCTCGACCGAGAACACAAACCAGCCTCCGGGCTCCAAGCGCCCGTGAACCAGCGCCAGAAGTTCCTCCAACGCACCCAGATAGCAGAGCACATCCGCCGCGACGATCAACTGCCAGCGTTGCGAGTGCGTGCTTAGGTCGGCGATGATGTCGGCTTCGCGCAGTTCGGTGTAAATGCGCTTCGCCCTTGCGTGGGCCAACATGCGCGGCGACAGATCGATACCGGTGAACGACTCGATCGGCAGATCGCCAAGCGCCAGCGCGACGAGGCCGGTTCCGCATCCAAGATCGAGCACGGGACCCAAGGACAGGCCGGACGCGATCTTTGGATGATTTAGCAGTATGCGGCGGATCTCGCCTGGAATGCCATAACGCAGCGAGATCAAATGGTTCTCAAAGCGGTCCGCATAGCCATCGAAGACGGTGCGGACGTATTCATCCGGCGCGCGCTTTGAACCCGGCATCGCGGTGGCGGAAACCACGAGATGCCGCACGTAGGGGTCTTCGGGCGCGAGCTTTAGGGCCTCCTGGTATGCGATCACCGCGTGATCGTGCTCTCCTAGACTCGACAGCGCATGCCCTTGCATACCGAACGTGCAGGCGTCGGCCACACCGCTGGACCGAGCTTGTTCGGCCAGTTGCGTTGCTTGGTTGAAATCCCGGCGGCGGATGCACAGCAGGATGGCTTTGTTGCGGATGGCCAGGCTGGACGGGCACCTGGCGATGCCCTCGGTCAGGACCCGGAGGGCCGCGTCAAGATCCCCGGTTCGCTCGAGCGCACAGGCCAGCGCCTCCCGGTAGGCCGAGCCGCTCGGCGTGCCGGCGACTGCTTCGCCAAGGCAAGCGACTGCGTCAGCGCTTCGCCCGAGGTCCAGCAGAGCCGCCCCCAGTATCGCCTTGGCCGCGGGGTCGGCTGGGTCCGCGATCACCGCCTCGGCCGCGTCCCGCGCCGCACCGTCGTGATCACCCATTCGCTGCCGCACGTCCGCCCGGCATTTCAGCAGCCCGACATGGGCCGGTGCGTTGGCGATGCCGTTGTCAAGTTCCAGCAATGCCTCGTCCCACGCACTGCTTCCTAAAGCGATTCGGGCAGCGATCAGATTGAGTTCGGGCAATTCCGGACTTAGCGCTCGGGCAGCCGCCAGAAGCGGCCTTGCCGCCCCGAAGCGCCCTGCCTCCGTAAGCATCGAGGCTCGATTGCGAAGCATATCCGCACTCGCCGTTACGTGAATACTGTCCATAACTCGGGGCTCCTTTTGAGCCGTGAAGCAAATAGCTAGACGAGGATGCCCTGCCCCTGCACGGCCAGGGTCGTGAGGTCGGGTGCAGACGCGGATGGAGGAACCGTTATTGGCGATCAAGTAGCGCTGGGTGAAGCTCTCAACGAATTTGGGGTCCTGGAACTGTTTGATATTGATCCGGCTGGTTATCGCGTTTTCCTGCGCGCCGAGGTCCTGGAAGGCGATCTTTTGGGGAATACCGAGAGCGGTCGTCACCACGGTGCGGAAAGTGGGGTTGCCGAGGATCTGGTCGACCGAGGTGATGGTTGACGCCTGCGCCTTAAAGGCCAGTGCATTGGACAATCCGGGTGTGACCGAGTCTTCGTTTTTCGCCCACGTCGCTTTCGCGTAAGCTGCGGCGATCGAGGCTGATCGCCGCCGGATTTCTGGATGGCCTGGAGACCGTTGGCGGCGAAGTTGTAGGTCGCCGCAAGGGTTTTCCAGCGCGTGTCGGTCAGCTGATTGGCCAGCGAGTTGGGGTTGCTTAGGTCGGAGGTCAGCGCCTGCGTCGCCAGTGCGGTGTAACCGATCTGGTCGCTCATGTTGTTCGCGGTGAGCAAGACGTTCATTACTGCCGGATTGGACAGGAGCTGGGTAACGCTCTTGGCCGAATTCACTGCGTTGGTGAAGGCGGTGATTGCGTGCTGCACCGTGGGCTGGGCGGCGGTGATCTTGAGATCCTGCGTCTCGTTGCTTTCCGCTTCTGCTAGGGCTTGCACCGGATTCTGGGTGGAGGCCGTGCTGCCGATGCCATAGACGGCGTCAAGAATAGAATCGCCCGCGCCGAACGAAGCGGTGAACAGGCTGGTCAGATAGCTGAGTGATCCGCTCATCGGATCAGGGCTGCCCGGCCAGACCAGCGGCGATGCTCTCGTTGATCGCTATGAGGAAGTCGAAATCCGGCTGCTCTTGCTCCATTTCCCGCTGGACGCTCAGGCCGACGGAAATGATCGAGGCTCGCAGCGAATCCGGCAGGGCATTGCCTGGGTCGACGCATCAGGTCGGTGACCGTCATCCACAGGCGACGATTATCCGCCAGCGCACGGATCTGCTGGATGCGCGCGGCATCCCTGCGCGCTTCTCAGTCCCGCGATTGCATGGCGGAAGACGTCTGCTTCCTGGTCGCGCTGCGACCGGTAGCGGGATGCGTTCCTATAGGCCTGGATGGCATGGGTTGGCGTTCGGCATGGCGATCACTATTCCCTGTTGGAATGGAGATGTTCGGTGTTTTACCCAAGCACGGCGTCTTCGTGCTGTATGATCCGACGAATTAGTTTCAGCGCCTGGTAGCAATCGTCTTCTTCGGCGGCGACCAGAGCCTGATTCAGGATGATGCGAACAAGGTCGGATGTGGTCGCTTGCTGAAAGTCGGCGATGAACCGCCTGGCGGAGTTCGAGGCCTCCCTCGCGTTCCGGTTCGCTGCCAATATAGGCTGATTGAAGCGCGAAGTAGATTCGGCGGGCCGGGCTGTCGGCCTGGTCGGGTGGCATGATCTGCTTGCCGAAGAGAAAGCGAGCCTTCGCGGTCAGTTCGATGCGCGATCGGGTGCGGAAGCGAATTGGCGCACCGTTCACGATCATCACTTCGCCTTGGCGCAGCTCCAGAACGAGATTAGACATAGGTCCCTTCCGCGGCGCGAAGGCGAGGCCTGACGGCCCGAGCGCTGTTTCGATGCCGTGCTGATATGGCTGGCTGGCCGGACCTTAAAGCGGGCCGGCCAGAGCTGCCGAACAGCCGTTACTTGAACAGGCTGAGCAGCGACTGCGGGGCCTGGTTAGCGAGCGAGAGTGCCTGTGTGCCAAGCTGCTGGCGGATCTGCAACGCCGTGAGTTGAGCCGACTCCTTCGCCAGATCGGCATCCACCAGCGATCCGAGACCACTGTTCAGCGAGTCGATCTTGTCATTGTTGTAGGTGGTCTGGTTGTTCACATAGTTGATCGAATTGCCGACCGTGTTGAGATCTTGGCCGACGGTGTTTTGCTGGTTGATAAACGTGCCGGTGGCGGTAATCAACGCCGCGACTGTGGAGGCGCCTTGAAGCAGGGTCGAGGTGAAGGTGATAGACCCATAAATCGCGGAGCCGCTGAAAGTCGTGATGCCGTAACTAGCTCCGTTTTCGTTTCGCGCAACCGCGACCCGGCCGAACGTTCCGCTGGCTCCCCGTCATGTTGCCGATCAGCGTCTTGCCGTTATAGTTGGCATCCTTGATATCAACGTCTGCACGTTTTGAAGCATCGACTGATACTGCTGTTATGTAGTTCGTCCGCTCGTTGCCCTGGACGCTGCTGTCGGACAGTTTAACCAACACATCGCGCATGCTGGCCATGGTGTTGGAGACGTTGTTCAGGCCGGACTGTGTCGTTGACAGCAACCTAGTCGCGGTGCCCAACTGCTGGTTGGCGCTGGTCAGCGCGCCGACCGTCGATCGGATGCCTTGTGCGATGGCGTAGGCAGCGCCGTCGTCGGTGGAGTTGGCGACGCGATAGCCTGTCGAAATTTGCTTCTGGGTAACCGCGAGCTGTGATTGTGTGCTTTCCAGCGACTGAAGCGCGACCATCGCGCCCATGTTGGTATTGACTGAGTTGAGGGCCATGGTGTCTTACCTTCGGGTCCGGTTGTCTACCCGCTTTTTGCGAGCTCGACTTGATGATAGGAAGGAAAGTTAACAGAGATGAACGAGAATAACGATTTTAGCCGCTCGTTGGCAGAAAATTCACCAGTGAGAGACTTGTCTCGCCGGTGATCAAGCGATACGACGCCTGTAGTTGTGTCTGTGTTGCGGTCAGGTTGGACAGAGTGGTCGCCATATCCGACGTTCTGGACGTCGAGACCTGGCCGCTCAGCGCGGTGGTCGTGGCGGAAAGTTGCGTCTGTATGCTGGTCAGATTGGACTGAGTGTTGCCTAGAACGCCGACGTCGGTTGCCATCGCGTTGACGATGCTGTTCAGGCTGGTGCTGGTATCCTGTACCAGCGCGCGAACCCCGGATCGTTGACCTGGGAGCTGGACATCGAGCCAATCGTCGCCAGGGCGCGCATGCAGGTCGCGCATGTAGGATCCGGTGGTTGACGTTCCGCCGGAGGTGGCGACGGAATTCGCGCTGGCCAGCAAGCCGATCTGCACTGTCGCCGCCCTCGCCGGTCTGCACGATCGGGGCGCTGATGGCCGGTGCCGGTTGCGACATGTAGGCGGAGAACGGCGACGTGCCGGCGGCGTTGGAGCTCGCGATCGTCAGCGTCGCCGCGATGGTTGCCGCCGCGCCGTTGGTGGACAGCGCCGACACCGCGGCATTGATCTGTGTGTAGAAGCCAGACGACAGGATATCGTTCGGGCGACGGCACCGGCGGGTTGCCGCTGTCCTGTCCACCGAAGACATAGTTGTCGCCGTCCTGGGTGTCCAGCAGATTGGCGACCTGGGACAGCGCTTCCCGGGCGCTGGCGGCGACGCTATCGACCTCCGAGGAGTTGAGACCGTTCAGGTCCGGCATGTCCGAGACGAAGGTCGCCGCGATCTGCTGAATCTGGGTCATCGCGGCTCTGCGTGACCTGCATCGTGCCGGTTGCCTGGCTGATGTTGTTCTGAGCCGTCTGCAGCGCGCTCAGTTGCGGGTTCAGGTTCAACGAGATACTGGCGCCGCCGCCGAGGCCGGCATAGGTCTGGGAGACGAGGCCCGTGCTGGCCTGTTCCGTCAGCGTGTCGAGTTGCTGATGGACCGCCGTGCTGTTGGCGATCAGCGTGCCGAGGAGGCCATAGCCGGTGCCGGTGCCTCCGATGGTCGCTGCTCATTGAACGGCCTGCAGGATATCGGCTGAACATCGTCTGCACCGCGTTGATCACGCGGGCGTTGGCGCCATAGGCGTTTTGCAGGCTCAGCATGAGCGACATCTCGGTATCCATGTTGACGCCGCTGACGGCCGAGACCTTCGCGTTCAGGCTGGTCTGCAGCGCCTGTTCGGTGGTCAGGTTGCTGGTGGTGGTGGCACTTTGCTCGGCCTGGGAGGAGACCAGGCTGGTCGCGAAATCCGACAGCGAACCGCCGGCGGCGTTGAACGGTGCGGTCAGGTTGCCGACCGCGCCCAGGCCGCTGATGTTCAGTGGTGGGCTGGGCGACCCCGCTCTGCACCTGGGTGCCGAACGTGTAGTTGATGATGTTGGAGATCAGCGTGGTGAAGCCTGCCGGTCCACCGGGCGGATTGGGCGTGAAGGCGGTGGCGCCGGAGGGCTGCCGGCGATGGCGTTGGTGCCGTCGCGCACCAGGGACGGGTCGGCGGTGACGGCGGGATTGACCTGGATCGTCCCCGCGTAGCCGACATAGCCCGCCTGCGCCGGGGTTCCGCCGCCGGCGGGCACGTTGCCGGACGGGTCGGTGAACAGGGTCAGGCCCTGGCTGGCGAAGCGGTTGGAAACGCCATAGGCGAACTCGTCCAGTTCCGCCTGATCGGTTGGCAGGGTGGTGTCACGCAGACGTGATGTCGGCGCCGATCTGGCCGCCCGACCATCTGGCTGGTCACGTCCTGGCCCGCCCAGGATGATGCCGGGAATGCCGCCGCCGGGATAATAGGATCCGGGCGGCGTGGATGCGTTGGCGAATGGAGAACGGGCCGCTGGTCGCAGCGGGTCGGCAGGGTCAGGCCGCTGGACGTGAACACCGACAGGTCGCCGTCGGGCTGCTCGACCGTCTTGATGTTGATCAGTTGCGACAGCGTCTGCACCGCCGCATTCCGCTGGTTTTCCAGGTCGGCGGTGCTCTGGCCGGTTGGCTTGAGCGCGATGATCTGATTGCTGAGCTGGCCGATCGTCGCCAGGGTTGAGTTCAGTGTGTTGACCGCCGATTCCAGGTCGTTCTGCGCGGCCTGGCGCTGCGCGCGTGTAGGCGGCGCTGAGACGGTTGATCCCCTGTGCGAGCGTTGTCGCGGACGACACCACCGCGCTTTGCTGGGTCTGGTTGCTGGGGTCGGTCAGCAGCGTTGAAAAACTGTTCTGCAGGTTGCCCAGCAGGCTGCCGATGTCGTTGCCCGATCCAGGAGTGCCGAGCACGCCGTCGATCGCCTGCAGCGCGGTCTGGGTGGTCTGACCGTTGCTGACAATGGCGTTCTGTTGTGTCACCGAAGTCTGCAGGGCCTGGTCGATCTGCAGCGTCGCCGGACCGGTCTGCACGCCCAGGACGACGCCGTCGGCGGTGAGCATCCTGCTGGTTGCCGACCTCCACCGCATAGCCCGGGGTGGCGGCGTTCGCCACGTTCTGCGAGATCACCGCGAACTGGGCGTTGATGTTGGCCAGTCCCCCACTGGCGATCGAGAGCGCGGAATTGAGGCTCATCGGTCAGGGTGAGCTATCAGGTGACCATCTGAAGCGTGGCCTGTAGCATCTGTTCGGCGGTGGTGACCACTTTCGCGTTTGACGAATAGGCCTGCTGCGCCACGATCAGATTGGAGAATTCGGTCGCGATATCGACGTTGGAGCCCTCGACGGATCCGACCACGAGGTTTCCGGCGCCGTTGCTGCTGGCCGCTTCGGCCAGCGGCGAGCCGCTGGCCGGGGTGGCGGTGAAGGATTGTCCGTTCTGGCTCTGCAGCGAATTGGGGGCGTTGAAGGTCACCACCGGGATCTGCGCGATGGTGCGGGTCTGGCCGTTGTTATAGTTGACGATGACGTTGCCGTTGGCCTGCGTCGTCACGCCGGAGAAACTGCCGGGCGGTACGCCGTCCTGAGTCAGACCAAGCAGGCTATAGGTGGTGCCGGCGAACTGTGTTACACCGCCGGTGCCGCCGTAAGTGCCCAGATTGAGACTGATCGTCTGGTTGCCGGAACCGAAATTCGTGACAAAGCTCACCGTTGCGGCCTGTGTAACAGGCAGTGTTCCAGTGGGCGCCTGGCTGTAGGTGCTAGCTGTTACGGGGGGGGTGCCGGGATCGGTGGCGTTGGCCGCGACCAAGCCGATGGTGCCTTCCGCAGGGAAACTGCGGTTGCCCCCACGGCGGCAAGATCGGTTCCGCTAGCGGCGCCAAATGTCACATTCGCAGAGCCGGCGTCCTGTAAGGCAGCTGTCCCGACGGCGGGGTTCGCTTGCGCGTCGGGCACCTGGATTTTGACGGTCCATTCGTTGGCCAAAGCGCCTGGCGGGATGGTTGTGGAGTTAGGATCCGGGGTTTGTGTCCAGTTCAGTGTGATAGCGTGGGCTGTCCCCTGAGCGTCGTAAACCGTGATCTGTGACGAGAGCGGCGTAGCAGCAATCGCGTTTCCATTGGCGTCCGTGTATGCCGCGGTCGCCGTACCCGATGCCGGAGTAGCGGGCAGGTTGGCCGAAAGGTTGACGTTCTTGGTCGCGATTGGATCGTAGCTGCTCTGGCTGACCTGGATCGGCACAAGCGCATTCTGGTCGATGATGCCGGTCGTGGCATTGGCCGCCCAGCCATTCAGGTATTGACCGGCGCTGTTCACCAGATACCCGGCCGCGTTCATTGTGAAGTCGCCCGCCCGCGAGTAGAATTGCTGAGAATTGAAGCTCGGGGTGCCGTTGACCGCGCCTGTAGGCTGGGATACCGCGAAAAAGCCTTGGCCAGCGATGGCTATGCCCAGTGGGTTGTCGGTCTGGGTCACGGAGCCCTGAATGTTGTTGATGTACTCAGGCTGAGCAACGACGGCGCCAGGCACGTTGTCTGTTGCCGTGCTGGTCGTTAGATAGTCGGTGAAGCTTGTGTCGACGCGCTTGAAGCCGACGGTCTGACTATTGGCCACGTCCTCACTGATATTGCCGAACGAAGTGGATTGGGCAGTAAGGCCGCTGACGGCGGTATTCATCGCACCGAATAAAGACATGTCAAGAGGCTCCGAGCTTGTCGCACGCTGCCACAGCATAAACTATGCCATGAACGAAATGACGGAAGTCACGGGAATTTCCGGTGAGGTCACCTGGGCAGATTCTGCCGGAGTATGCGATTTGCCCCGGCCATTCTTGCCCGACCGGCTGCTGCAACCGGCGGCTCGGCTTGTGTCCCAGCCTGGCCCGAACCTTGCGTAGAGGTTTGGCACCTGTCCGGACATCCTCCGGAGGTCGGAGAGACATTTGCACGCCCCGCTCGCTATCGCCCCGGGTAATTTCGGAGGCGCCGTTCACGGTACCATTTTCGCCTCGGCGGGAGGCGACGACGGGTTCGGGGAGGTCTTACGGTCGGCACAGGACATGGGCGATACTGCGTCGAGCCCGCAGTTGCCCGGGGTGCAAACAATCAGCATCTCCGATCCGCTGCCGCTGGCGTTGGAGGCTTTGCCGGCCAATCCTCAGAGGACCAAGGCGACACGTATCCAGAGGCCAGACAGCGATGCGGTCGTCGAACAAGATGGCATTACGCACCTAACTGCTGCTTCAAACGCATCGGTGCTAAAGGAGGCCGCTGATCCTACGAATGCCGAAAACGTCGGGGTCGCGTCATTGGCGGCACTGCTTGACGCAAGTCTGCTCCGGGCCGTTGCGCCTCCCCAGTATGTGGCCACGACCCCTACACCGGAGGCGGTTGCGGCCACTTGGACTTTGTCACCAATAACCGCGGGGCCCCCCGCTGCGGCGGGCGCGGTCGTATCGCTGAGTGTTTTGCCACCCAAGGATGCTGCACCCCGACTGACGCGCAAATCCGCCATGTACCCGAGAGCTGCGGCTGCGCTCCCCGCCCAAGTCGCCAGGGTGCGCGTGCCGGTTTTATCAGCGTCCAGTGTGCCTTCCCTGTACGATGCCATAGTCGCTCACTCGACACCCGCAGCACGCGAGCGCCCTGAGTCCGCGTCCATCGCATCGGTGGCTGGGGCCGAGTCATTTGGTCTGACATCATTTCCATCCTCGGTATGGATCCCCGCGGAACCCGATGCCTCGAGGCCTACTTCATTGCTGGCAGCTCCGCTGGAGTCTACTTCGCCGCCGAGTGCTGTGGTGACGCCTGCTGCGTCTGTGGGGCCCGAGCGGACGCCCGTAGCGCCGTCGTCTATTTCGTCGCCGAGTGCTGTGGTGACGCCTGCTGCGTCTGTGGGGCCCGAGCGGACGCCCGTGGCGCCGTCGTCTATTTCGTCGCCGAATGCTGTGGTGACGCCTGCTGCGTCTGTGGGGCCCGAGCGGACGCCCGTAGCGCCGTCGTCTATTTCGTCGCCGAGTGCTGTGGTGACGCCCGCTGCGTCTGTGGGGCCCGAGCGGACGTCCGCGGCGCCGGCATCTATTTCTTCGCCGGAAGCTTTGGCGACGCCTACCGTGCCTGCGGGGGCCGAGAGGACGCCCGTAGCGCCCGCGTCTACTTCGCCCCCGGGTGCTGTATCGGCGCTCGCTGTGTCTGCGCTGGCGGAGAGTACCCTGACGGCACCGGCATCCACTTCGTCGTCGGAAGCTGTGGTGACGCCTGCCGTGTCTGCTGGGACCGAGCGGACGCTCGTTGCGCCGGCGTCCACTTCGTTGCCGAGTGCTGTGGTGACGCCTGCTGCGTCTACGGGGGCCGAGCGGACGCGCACTGTGTTTGCGGGGTTCGAGCGGACGCCCGCGGCGCCGGCGTCTAGTTCGTGGCCGGGAGCTTTGGCGACACCTCCTGTGTCTGCTGGGACCGAGCGGACGCTCGCTGCGCCAGCGTATTTTTCTCCGCCGACAGCTGCTGCGCTTGATATGTCTGCAGCGGCGGAGCGAACGCTCGCGGAGCGGGGGTCCACGTCGTTGCCGAGTGCTGTGGTGACGCCGGCTGTGTCTGCGCCGGCGGAAACGCTCGCGGCGCCGGCGTCTACTTCTTCGCCGAGTGGCGCTGCTGCACTTGCTGTTTCTACGCCGGCGGACATACGCTTGCGGCGCCGCCGTCTACTTCGTCGCCGAGTGGCGCTGCTGCGCTTGCTGTTTCGACGCTGGCGGACAGTACGCTCGCTGGGCCGCCGTCCACTTCTTCGCTGAATGGCGTTGCTGCGCTTGCCGTTTCGACGCTGGCGGACAGTACGCTCACTTGGGCGCCGTCCACTTCGGCGCCGAATGGCGTTGCTGCGGTTGCTGTGTCTGCGCCGGCGTCCATTTTGTCCCCGGGTGGGTTGCCGCTTACTGCGTCTGCGGGAGCGGAGCGGGCGCTCGCGGCACCTGCTTCCACTTCGTCCCGTCGAGCGTTGCCGGCGCTGGCCGTGTCTGCGAGGGCGCTGCGAACGCCCGCGGCGCCTGCGTCCACTTTGTCCCCTGAAGCGTTGCCGGCGCTTGCTGCGTCTGCGAGGGTCGCGGCGCCTGCGTCCCCTTCGTCCCCGGTCGCTGTTGCTGCGCCTGTTGCGTCTGTGGGGGCCGAGCAGACGCCCGAAGCGCCCGCGTCCACGTCGTCTCTGGGAGCTTCGGCGACGACCGATGTGCCTGCACCCGTGGTGTCGACGCTCGCGGCGCCTGCACTAGCTTCGTTCCCGGCTGTTGTTGCTGCGCCTGCTGCGCCTGCTGTGTCTGCGGGGGCGGAGCGGACCCTCGCAGCGCTGGCGTCCACCCCGGCTGTGGCGACGCATACTGCGCCTTTGTCCGACGTGCCTACGCCCGATGTGTCGTCGCCTCTACCCGCCGCCGTTGCGCCGTCGTCAACGTCGCCTCCGAGCATTCTGTGGGCGCCACCCCTACCTGCTTTCGTGCCGCCGCTCGTTGTGCCACCGCTTATCCGGCCCGTGACCGCCACACACGGACTCGCTGTGTCGGCGATACCCCTTTCGGCGGTTGTCCCGGAGCTTCCTGCGCCCCGGATCGGTGTACCTCCCTTCGCTGCGTCGGGCACAAACGCTTTTCCTGCGACCGCCGCGCCGGCGATCTTTGTCGCCGGTATGGACGTCCCAGAATCCTCTGTAGCCCGTATGAGCATGCTTGGTGGTTTGGCGGGGCGTGCTGAGGACGGTGCCGATGAGCCTGGTGATTTGGCGCGGCGTTCTGCGGACGGTGTCAAAGAACTAGGTGGTTTGGCGGCGCGTTCTACGGACGATGTCGATGAACCAGGTGGTCTGACGGCGCGCCCAGTGGATGGCATCAATGAACCTGCGGCTGTTGGCAAATCTTCGGCTTTGGCAGCGCTGCCCGCGACCGATATCGGCGAGCCTACGTCCACTATGCCCGATATCGGTACGCCCGCGCCCGGTGTGTTGGCCGGGACCGTTTCTCCAGCGAGCGGCGCGCCAAAGCACTCGCTACTTGAGCCCACACTATCGGCACGCGGTTCAGCCCATATGGACGGCCCTACCACCATAGAGGCGAGTCCTGCGCCCGCAATCGGCGTGCCTGCGTCCGCTGTGCCGGAGGTCCCTCACCCACCACCCACTATACCCGCGTCCGCCGTTCTCACTTCCCCTGTGGTCGGGGAGTCCGCATCCGAAACTTTGGTGCTTACGCCCCTTGGTGCGACGCCGGCGGTGGTTGCGCCTCCGGCGGTGCCCATAGTGCTGCCGTCCACGCTACAAAAGCCGACCTCGGTCTCCGACGGATCGTCAAAAACTGATCCACCCGCCGGCTCGGATCGGAGTGGACGGGCGTTTGCGCTTCAAGCCGGGGGCTCGCGTGCCAGCACGCTCTTCCCCGCAACCAACCCCAGCTTTTCCTCGGAACGACCACAGGCTGCACAACGCCCCTTCAACTCAACAATTAACCCCGAACCGGCATTGGCACGGACGGCGCCTCCCGTGTCGTATCAACCACCGGTGTGGTCCCAATCGCAACCCCAACAAGGGGACGGCACCGCGATCGCCAACCCGGATCGGAAGGACGGACTTCACGCCGCCGATACGACTGGCAGCACCACCTCGCCGTCGGCGATCAGCAAACCACAGACGGAGCAAATTACGTCGCTTAACTCGCTTTCTTCCATGCCAACGACAACCGCTACCGCGACAGCTAGTTCGACACAACCAGTTAAGATGAGCACGCACGCAGAGCAAATCGCACCGGCATTGGTGACGCTGGCAAAGGGCACCGCCGGCGGGGGCCAGATGACGGTGCGGCTGCATCCGGCGGAGCTCGGAATGGTGCAGGTACGGATCGAGCGAGCGGCCACCGGCATGACGCAGATCGATATTACCGCGGACAATCCGGAGACTTTGCAGGCACTGCAACGGGATCAGTCCGCCTTGCATCGCACCCTGGACGACGCCGGCATACACGCCACCGGGCGGACGGTCACATTTCATGCAGTTGAGCCGACGCCAGATTCGACATCGTCTGGAGACAATAGCGCGCGCCAGAGCACCGGGCCGCATCCGTCAGGAGGACGTGGTAACGCCGGCAATGCGGATGCGGGCAGCTTCGCCGGCCGTGGTAGGAGCGGATATTCTGCCCAAGAAACCATCCGGAAGTCTGGCGGCCGGCTGCCCAGCGTCTCGCCCCGCACCACTGACGCGACCACACGGGTGAATACTGGTACTTATCGCGCCAGTTTGGACATTACTGCCTGAGCACTTGAGAGGAAATGCTATCATGTCTGGGACCGTTTCAGGAGTAACTACGGGAAGCACCACATCCACGACCTCGGCGGTTGCCCAGGTCGGCACTTCAGCGTTGGGAAGCTTGAGCGATAATTTCACCAATTTCCTGTCGCTATTGATGACGCAATTGCAGAATCAGGATCCGACATCCCCATTAGATTCCAATCAGTTCACCAGCGAGCTAGTGCAATTCACAAGCGTAGAGCAGCAGATCAGCACCAATAGCGACCTCACGCAGCTCATCCAGTTGACCCAAGCCAGCCAGATCGAGCAGTCTGCCTCAATGCTTGGCAAGCCGGTGACGGTGACCAGCCCGCAACTTTCGTTGCAGAGTGGCTCTGCGGAGATCAGCTTCAACACCGCGAGTCCAGAACCTGTTGGCATAGCGATTTACAACAGCACCGGGGCCCAGGTGCAAACTGCGACGCTGACCAGCACGGCAGGGGCCAACAGTTGGACCTGGAACGGCCACAACGCAAGTGGCTCGGTCATGCCTGACGGGCCTTATAAGGTGACAGTGACAGCACTTGGGGCGAGCGGAGCAACGTCGCAAGTACCGTTCACCGTCACAGGTACGGCAACATCGATACAAAATAGCAACGGCACCGTTCAGGTTCAATTGGGTGGCTTGACACTGCCATTTAGCGCCGTGCAATCGGTGGGTAATTAATATCAGATTAGGATGCTGACCCGATAGTCTCGAACGCATTGTGTGGCGTCGGACCTAGCAGCATGAGCGACTCGGCCCATCGCCTCGGGGTCGAGCCCCACCGGAAGGATTTCAGGAATGGCACCGCAATTGCCCGTTCTGCAACCGCGAAATGAAATGCCGCATTCTATCCCGGCTGTGGCCCGTCGTATCCCTCGATGATCAGCAGGTCCGCCACCGACGCGGGCGCCCGCAACGCCTTGGCGGCGGCGTACTCGGGGGAGTGGTAGCAGGCGACCGCGGTGTCGTAGTCCTTGAATTCGATCACCACGTTGCGCGAACGAGAGGTCCCTTCGGGCGCTTCGGACCGGCCACCTCGAATCAGGAACCGCCCGCCGTATTTCGCGAAAGCGGCGGCGTTGGCTGCGACGTAGCCCTTGTAGGCTTCGGGGTCGTGAACATCGACCCGAGCGACCCAATATCCTTTTGGCATTGTGACCTCCTATGAATGCGGTTTGTCGCCCAGCATGTTGGCCAGGACCGGCTCGATCGCTTTTGCGATCAGCGTCTGGCCTTCAGCGGACGGATGCAGCGGTTGGTGTGGCGGCGTCAGCTTCGGATCGAGGAATAGGTCGCGGTTCAGCGCGCCGTTGCGCATGAACAGAGCCGTCAGGTCGAAGAACGACACCGACCGATCATTCTTGTATCGGTCTGCCAACATGCGGTTTATCTCCGCAGTAGTCTCGGTGATCCAGGCGGAACGCTCGGAGGGCAGCACCGCTAGCAGCAGGATCTTCGTCGTCGGCAGCCGATGATGCAGTTCACCGATGATGGCATCGATACCGGCGACGGTGTCCTCCGCTGACCAATGCACATTGCCCAGGTTATTCGCACCAATCAGCATGACCGCGGCCTTCGGAGCGATGCCGGCGACCTCCCCGTTCTGGATACGCCAGAGCAGGCTCGCGGTCGTGTCACCTTGGAAGCCCAGATTGACCGCATGCCGGTCGCCATAGAACCGCTCCCACACGGGAGCGAAATCCCGCCAGTCGGGCGGACCTGAGTGTTCCCAGTCCTCGGTGATCGAGTCTCCGAGAAAGATCAGTTCCGGCTTCGCCTCACTAAGTTCCTTCAGCTTTGCCTCATGCCTGGCGCGCCACCAGGGAAGATCCAGCCTGGAAATCGGGGTAGCGGCTAGGATGGTACGAGCCGCCCCTACGACCGGGACCAAGAGAGAGACGCTAAAGATTAATAGAACCAGCCATCGCCGCATACGCAAACTCCTCCGCCGTGGCGAGACGGCGCGCCGATCAGGATCAGGCCACAAGGTGATGTCTGGACCATCGCCTCTCGGACCCTCCGAGGCGTCGCGGAAGCAACAGCGGCAACACGAGGCTGAGGCCGAGACCCCACATCTGATAGGCGATCATGGAGCGCAAAATCGGCGACACTTGCCAGCCGAATGCCGCCGGGTGCCCCATCAGCGGCAGGAACACGAACCAGGACAGGGTCATCGCGCACAGGCCGGCCACCATGCCATTGAGCCATAACGGCCCCCTTGCCCAAGGGAGAGCCAAACCGAACAAACCGCCGTAAATCGCACCCCAGAAGGTGATGCTGGCGACCAAGGGAGCGTGGAATGGAGGGACTTGGGCGGTGCGGAACGCTGCCAGCGGTGCCCAACCCAGCAAGAAGAAAATCTGGAGCGTCGTCTGGTGGAATACCAACACCGAAAGCGCGCCGGCGACACAGCCCAGAAACACGCGGGTCGATGATGCTTTCATGGTACCCGGCCCTACACTCTTTTAAAGTGATTTTTTACTCGTGCAGTCCTCGCGTCAATCCTGCACTGCGACCGGCGCATGCCGTGGAGAAGGCGGGTGTACCCAAAATCCCCTCGGAGGCGGTCCGCCATTGGGACCGCGGGCGAGCTACGCAAAACGGCCATTGTAGCCCTCTCACTAGCCGCCAATTCCGGTAAGGGTCCACCGGGACAAAACAGGGGCAAACCATATCGCGGGTCCGGGCCAGGTTGCGAAGACGATTGCAAAAGCAAGGGGCCTTCCCGATCCGGATGCAGTTTCCGCTGGACAGCCGGCCGGCAGGCGCCTATATGCGCGCCTCTTTTGGAACGCGGGAGACCGTTTGCCGCCCCGTGGCGGCTAGGGTCGCTTGCACCGCGGTCCCTTGGATAAGGACCAGGGATCAATGGCGAAGAAAATCGTCGGCTATATCAAGCTGCAAATTCCGGCCGGCAAGGCAAATCCGTCACCTCCAGTCGGGCCGGCGCTGGGTCAGCGCGGGTTGAACATCATGGCGTTCGTGAAGGAGTTCAACGCCTTCACGCAGCAAATGGAGCCCGGGATGCCGATCCCGGTGGTCATCACGGCGTACGCCGATCGCAGCTTCACCTTCGTCACCAAGACGCCGCCGAACACCTATTTCCTTAAGAAGGCCGCCGGGATCACCAAGGGCAGCCCGACCGTGGGCAAGGGTGCCTCCGTCGGCCGGGTGACGACCGCACAATTGCGCGAAATCGCCGAGATCAAGATGAAGGATCTGAACGCCAACGACATCGACGGTGCGGTTCGGATGCTGACCGGTTCCGCCCGGTCAATGGGTCTCACCGTGGTGGAGGGCTGATCCATGGCTAAGAACAAGCGTCTCGCCGCGGCCCAGAAGGCCGTTGATCGGACGAAAGCTTATCCGCTTGCCGACGCCATCGCGCTGGTGAAGTCGATCTCAAAGGCGAAGTTCGACGAAACGATCGAGATGTCGATGAACCTCGGCATCGATCCCCGGCATGCCGACCAGATGGTTCGCGGCCTGACAAGCCTGCCCAACGGCACCGGCAAGACCGTGCGCGTTGGCGTGTTCGCGCGTGGTGCGAAGGCGGAAGAGGCCCTGGCGGCGGGCGCCGAAGTGGTCGGCGCGGAAGACCTGATGGAAAAGGTGCAGGCGGGTGACATCGGCTTCGACCGCTGCATCGCGACGCCTGACATGATGGGCGTCGTCGGACGCTTGGGTAAGATCCTCGGGCCGCGCGGCCTGATGCCGAACCCTCGCCTGGGCACCGTCACTATGGACGTCAAGGGCGCGGTTGCGGCAGCAAAAGGGGGCCAGGTCGAATTCCGCGCCGAGAAGGCCGGCATCATCCACGCCGGCATAGGCAAAGTGTCGTTCGAGGCTGACAAGCTGCTGGAGAACGCGAAGGCTCTGGCCGACGCGATCGTCAAGGCCAAGCCGACGGGTGCCAAGGGCACCTATGTGCAAAAGGTTTCGGTCAGCTCGACCATGGGGCCCGGCGTTCGGGTCGACGTGAACTCGCTGACTGCGTGATACGCCGGCCTGGCCAGGGAGATCTTGGCAGGCTGGTGGGCAGGGATGACATGCCGCTGGGATAAGTCCCAAAGGTCTGTTTTTCCCGATCCTGTCCAAGACCGCTCGTCTTTTGTCCCGGTTTGCCGGGCAAGACTTAATGGACCCTCGGGGCCGCGCGCGGGAGATGGGGATGCCAAAGTTTCCGGGGGTTCGCCCCTGCGGGTCTTTGGTGGTTCCAGGACAGGCGAACCGGGGTGTTCGGTGAACCCGGATGCCCTTTGGGTAACCTGACCTGCTTCTCCGCCCTGCGCGGATGGCAGGTCGAACGGAGACGAAACGTGGATCGTACGGAGAAGCGCGAGTTCGTCACCGGGCTTAATCAGGCGCTGGCCGCCACTTCGATGATTGTCGTGACCCGCAATTCGGGTCTGACGGTCGCCGAGGTGACCGAGTTGAGGCGCAAGATGGGAGCCGCGGGGGCAACTTATAAAGTCGCGAAGAACCGGCTGACCAACCTCGCTCTGGATGGGACCCAATTCGACAGCCTCAAACCACTGCTCAAGGGACCGATCGCGCTTGCGTGGTCGACCGACCCTGTGGCTGTGGCCAAGACCGCTGTCGAGTTCGCCAAGACCAATGAGAAGTTCGTCGTTGTCGGTGGTGCGCTCGGAGCCCAGTCGCTGAACGCGGATGGGATCAAGGCGCTTGCCGAACTGCCGAGCCTGAATGAGCTGCGCGCGAGGTTGGTGGGGATGATTTCAACTCCCGCTACGCGGATCGCCGGCATTCTCCAGGCTCCGGCTGGACAGCTAGCTCGGGTCTTCGGGGCCTACGCCAAAAGGGATGAGGTCGAGGCCGAGGCGGCTTAATGCCGTCGACGACGCATACCTGACCGCACGCCGGTTTAACCGGCTTGCAAGGAACCCACCAAAGTCTAGATATAGGAACACACGACATGGCCGATCTGCAAAATCTGGTTGAAGAGCTGTCCAAACTGACGGTTCTTGAGGCTGCCGAGTTGTCCAAGCTTCTCGAGGAGAAGTGGGGCGTGTCGGCGGCTGCGCCAGTGGCTGCTGCCGCCGCCGCTCCAGCCGCCGCTGCCGCCGCTCCGGCGGAGGAGCAGACGGAATTCACCGTCATTCTGGCCAAGGCCGGCGACAAGAAGATCAACGTCATCAAGGAGGTCCGCACAATCACCGGTCTTGGGCTGAAGGAAGCGAAGGATCTGGTGGAAGCCGCACCGAAGCCGGTGAAGGAAGGCGTCGGCAAGGACGAAGTAGCAAAGATCAAGAAGATGCTGGAAGACGCCGGTGCCAGCGTGGAGGTGAAGTAACGCTCTCGCTCACATATTTTGCTTCGGCCAGACGCCTCCGCCGAGATGTCTTGGCTTTTGGGTTAGGGGCGGGTGGGAAATCAGTCGATTTCCGCCCGCATTCCTGTTTCGGCGACAATTTTTTCCCTGTCTCCGGTCTGACCGGCGACGCGCAGGGTTAGATTAACGGCAAGGTGGGTCATCGATGAACGCGATCACACGGTCCTTTACTGGGCGTAAGCGCATCCGCAAGAACTTTGGTCGGATACCCGAAGTGGCTCCGATGCCCAACCTCATCGACGTGCAGCGCGCCAGCTATGAGGCGTTCCTGCAAATGAACGTTCGTCCGGACAATCGTACCCAGTCTGGGCTGCAAGAAGTGTTCAAATCTGTGTTCCCGATCGACGACTTTGCCGGCCGTGGCCGGTTGGAGTTCGTCTATTATGAGCTGGAAGAGCCAAAATACGACGTTGAGGAGTGCATTCAGCGCGGGATGACCTTTGCGGCTCCTCTAAAAGTGATCCTGCGTCTCATCGTTTGGGACGTGGACGAGGACACTGGCGCCCGCTCGATCCGCGACATCAAGGAGCAGCCCGTATATATGGGCGACATGCCGTTGATGACCGACAACGGCACTTTCATCATCAACGGCACCGAGCGGGTAATCGTGTCACAGATGCACCGCTCGCCCGGCGTGTTCTTCGATCACGACAAGGGCAAGACACACTCCTCGGGCAAGTATCTGTTTGCTGCCCGCGTGATCCCGTATCGCGGCTCGTGGCTGGACTTCGAGTTCGACAGCAAGGATCTGGTTTACGTCCGCATCGACCGGAAGCGGAAACTGCCGGTCACTACGCTGCTGTATGCGCTGGAAAGCGCGGCCACCGAGCAATTGCGGGCGGCGCGAGAAGCGAAGGGCGAAACACTCGATCCGAGCGAAATCCGCGGCATGGACCAGGAGGAGATCCTGTCCCACTTCTACGGCAAGGTGGTGTTCGACCACACGCCGAAGGGTTGGGCGCGGCCGTTCGATCCTGACGCCTTCCGTGGCGTGAAGCTGCTGGAGCCTCTGATCGATGCCGCCACCGGCGAAGTGGTGGCAAAGGCAGAGGACAAGTTGACCGCGCGCCAGGCCCGCCGGATCGCCGAAAACACCAAGGAAGTGCTGGTCGGACGCGCCGATCTGCTCGGCCGCTACATGGCGGAAGATCTGGTCAATGCCGAAACCGGCGAGATTTTCGCCGAAGCCGGTGAGGAATTGGCCGAGGCGCGGCTCGCTGCCCTGGAAGAGGCCGGCATTACCAGCCTGCCGACTCTGGCGATCGACCAGTCCAACGGCCCGTGGATCCGCAACACCCTGGCGGTGGACAAGAACACCAACCGCGACGACGCGCTGATCGACATCTACCGCGTCATGCGCCCGGGCGAGCCGCCGACCCCGGAAACGGCGGAAGCGCTGTTCCGCGGCCTGTTCTTCGACGGCGACCGCTACGACCTGTCCGCCGTGGGCCGCGTGAAGATGAACATGCGCCTCAACATCGAGGACGCGCCCGACACCATGCGCGTTTTGCGCAAGGACGACCTGCTCAAGACCGTCAAGACGCTGTGCGACCTGAAGGACGGCCGCGGCCAGATCGACGACATCGACAACCTCGGCAATCGCCGGGTGCGTTCGGTCGGCGAATTGATGGAAAACCAGTACCGCATCGGTCTGCTGCGGATGGAGCGCGCCATTCGTGAGCGTATGGGTTCGGTCGATATCGACACCGTCATGCCGCACGACCTGATCAACGCCAAGCCGGCGGCTGCGGCGGTGCGGGAGTTCTTCGGCTCGAGTCCAGCTCAGCCAGTTCATGGACCAGACCAACCCGCTGTCGGAAGTGACGCATAAGCGCCGCCTGTCCGCGCTTGGGCCGGGCGGTCTGACCCGTGAGCGCGCCGGCTTCGAGGTGCGCGACGTGCATCCGACGCATTACGGCCGCATCTGCCCGATCGAGACGCCGGAAGGCCCGAACATCGGGCTGATCAACTCGCTGGCGACCTACGCCAAGGTCAACAAGTACGGCTTCATCGAGACGCCGTACATGCTGGTCAAGGACGGCATCGTGCAGAAAGAGCCGCGCTATCTCTCGGCGATGGAGGAAGAGCGGCTGGTCGTGGCGCAGGCCGACGCGCCGATGGATGGCGGCGGAAAGTTCACTCAGGACCTGGTTTCCGTGCGCAAGCAGGGCGATTTCCGGCTGGTGAAGCCGGAGGACGTCACCGCGATCGACGTTTCGCCGAAGCAGTTGGTGTCCGTCGCCGCGGCGCTGATCCCGTTCCTGGAGAACGACGACGCCAACCGGGCGCTGATGGGTTCCAACATGCAGCGGCAGGCGGTGCCACTGATCCGAGCCGACGCGCCGCTCGTGGGCACCGGCATGGAAGCGGCCGTTGCACGGGACTCCGGTGCGACGATCGTCGCTCGCCGTCCGGGCATCGTCGATCAGATCGACGGCGCGCGCATCGTGGTGCGGGCGACGAACGAGGATGCGACGACAAAGGGCGTCGACATCTATCGCCTGCGGAAGTTCATGCGCTCCAACCAGTCTACCTGCATCAACCAGCGCCCGCTGGTGAAGGTCGGCGATCGGGTGTTCGAAGGCGACATCATCGCCGACGGCCCGTCCACCGAACTTGGGCGAACTGGCGCTCGGCCGGAACGTGCTCGTCGCGTTCATGCCGTGGAATGGCTACAACTTCGAAGACTCCATCCTGATCAGCGAGCGGATCGCCCGCGACGACGTGTTCACCTCCATCCACATCGAGGAATTCGAGGTGATGGCGCGCGATACCAAGCTGGGCCAGGAGGAAATCACCCGCGACATTCCGAACGTGGGTGAGGAAGCGCTGAAGAACCTGGACGAAGCCGGCATCGTCTATATCGGTGCCGAGGTGAACCCGGGCGACATCCTGGTCGGCAAGGTGACGCCGAAGGGCGAAAGCCCGATGACGCCGGAAGAAAAGCTGCTGCGCGCGATCTTCGGCGAAAAGGCGTCGGACGTTCGTGATACGTCGCTGAAGCTGCCGCCCGGCGTGACCGGGCACCATCGTCGATGTCCGCGTGTTCAGCCGCCGTGGCGTCGACAAGGACGAGCGCGCCATGGCGATCGAGCGCGCCGAGATCGAACGTCTCGCCAAGGACCGCGACGACGAAAAGGCGATCCAGGAGCGTTCGTTCCTGAACCGGCTCCGCGAGAAACTGCTTGGGCCACAAGGCGTCCGGCGGGTTCAAGGGCATCAAGGCCGGAACCGACATCGACGAAGCGGTGCTGGCGGAACATCCGCGTGGGGCCTGGCGCCATATCGGCGTCCAGGACGACGCGGTGATGGCCGACATCGAGACCCTGAAGCGCGAATACGATGCCGCCGTCGGCCGCCTGCAGGCGCGGTTCGACAGCAAGGTGGAGAAACTGCAGCGCGGTGATGAACTGCCGCCCGGCGTGATGAAGATGGTAAAGGTCTTCATCGCGGTGAAGCGGAAGCTGCAGCCTGGCGACAAGATGGCCGGCCGTCACGGCAACAAGGGTGTTGTGTCGCGCGTCGTTCCGGTCGAGGACATGCCGTTCCTGGAGGACGGGACCTCGGTCGATCTGGTGCTGAACCCGTTGGGCGTGCCGTCACGCATGAACGTCGGGTCAGATTCTGGAGACCCATCTGGGGTGGGCCTGCGCCAACCTCGGCAAGCAGATCGGCGAACTGGTGGAGGAATACCGCCGCACCGGTGCGCAACGCGATGCGCTGCTGGAGATGCTGAAGGAGATCTACGGCGACGAGGTTTACAGCCAGCAGATCGCCACGCTGGACACCGCTCAGCTTGATCGAGATGTGCGAGAACCTGAAGAAGGGCGTCCCGATCGCGACGCCGGTGTTCGACGGCGCCCGCATGGCCGATATCGAGGGCATGCTGACGCGGGCCGGACTGCAACACTTCGGGGCAGGTCGTCCTGACCGACGGACGCACCGGCGAAACGTTCGAGCGCAAGGTGACGGTTGGCTACATCTACATGCTGAAGCTGCATCACCTGGTCGACGACAAGATCCACGCTCGCTCGATCGGGCCGTACTCGCTGGTCACCCAGCAGCCGTTGGGCGGCAAGGCGCAGTTCGGCGGCCAGCGCTTCGGCGAGATGGAGGTCTGGGCGCTCGAGGCTTACGGTGCCGCCTACACATTGCAGGAGATGCTGACGGTGAAGTCGGACGACGTGTCTGGACGGACAAAGGTCTACGAAGCGATCGTGCGCGAGCAGGACAACTTCGAGGCCGGCATTCCGGAAAGCTTCAACGTGCTGGTGAAGGAACTGAAATCGCCTGGGCCTGAACGTCGATTTGGATAACCGGGCGGCTTGAAAAAAGGCGCGTGGTCAAACGTCTCCACCTCACCGTCATGTCCGAGCGTGCCCAGGCCACCCGCGCAACGGTAGTCGATGCGCGGATGGTTCGTAAACGGCTGGCCGTGGCGGCAGCGACGGTGGGAGGCGGGTGAGGCGTCTTCGACTAACGACTTGATGAACCCGCTGATCAGAAGGGTATCAAACGCATGAACGAACTGATGAAGATCCTCGGCCAGACCGGCCAGGCGATGACTTTCGACCAGATCAAGATCCAGATCGCCAGCCCGGAACAGATCCGCTCCTGGTCGTATGGCGAGATCAAGAAGCCCGAAACCATCAACTACCGGACCTTCAAGCCGGAGCGCGACGGCCTGTTCTGCGCCCGCATCTTTGGCCCGATCAAGGACTACGAGTGCCTGTGCGGCAAGTACAAGCGCATGAAGTTCCGCGGCATCATCTGCGAGAAGTGCGGCGTCGAGGTAACGCTGGCGAAGGTTCGCCGCGAGCGGATGGGCCACATCGAACTCGCCTCCCCCGTCGCGCACATCTGGTTCCTCAAGTCGCTGCCCAGCCGGATCGGCCTGATGGTCGATCTGACGCTGAAGGAACTTGAGAAGATCCTGTACTTCGAAAGTTACGTCGTGCTGGAACCCGGCACCACCGACCTGAAGATGCTGCAGCTTCTGACCGAAGATCAGCTTCTCGCGAAGCAGGACGAATTCGGCGACGACCAGTTCGAAGTCGGCATCGGCGCCGAGGCGATCAAGAAGGTTCTTAACCGCATCGACACCGACGCGGAGAAGGTCAAGCTGCGTGCCGACCTGAAGGAGACCTCCTCCGAGGCCAAGCGCAAGAAGCTGGTCAAGCGCCTGAAGCTGATCGAGGCGTTCGGCGAATCCGGCTGCCGCCCCGACTGGATGATCCTGGACGTCGTTCCGGTCATTCCGCCCGAGCTGCGTCCGCTGGTGCCGCTGGACGGCGGCCGTTTCGCGACGTCGGACCTGAACGACCTGTATCGCCGCGTGATCAACCGCAACAACCGTCTGAAGCGGCTGATCGAGCTGCGCGCGCCGGACATCATCGTCCGCAACGAAAAGCGCATGCTGCAGGAGTCCGTCGATGCGCTGTTCGACAACGGCCGTCGCGGTCGCGCTATCACGGGCGCCAACAAGCGTCCGCTGAAGTCGCTGTCGGACATGCTGAAGGGCAAGCAGGGCCGCTTCCGGCAGAACCTGCTGGGCAAGCGCGTCGACTATTCCGGCCGTTCGGTCATCGTGGTCGGGTCCGGAACTGAAGCTGCACCAGTGCGGCCTGCCGAAGAAGATGGCGCTGGAGCTGTTCAAGCCGTTCATCTACTCGAAGCTGGAAAAATACGGCCACGCAACGACCATCAAGGCCGCCAAGCGGATGGTGGAGAAGGAACGTCCCGAGGTTTGGGACATCCTCGAGGAAGTGATCCGCGAGCATCCGGTGATGCTGAACCGTGCGCCGACGCTTGCATCGCCTGGGCATCCAGGCGTTCGAGCCGGTGCTGATCGAAGGCAAGGCGATCCAGCTGCATCCGCTGGTCTGCACCGCCTTCAACGCCGACTTCGACGGCGACCAGATGGCGGTGCACGTGCCGCTGTCGCTGGAAGCGCAGCTCGAAGGCCGCGTGCTGATGATGTCGACCAACAACATCCTCAGCCCGGCCAACGGCAAGCCGATCATCGTGCCCAGCCAGGATATCGTGCTTGGGAATCTACTACCTGTCGCTGGAAACCGCCGCGTTCAAGGAAACGCCGGACAACGAGGCGCCGGCGTTCGGCAAGATCGGTGAGATCGAGCACGCGCTGTTCGCCAAGCGGGTCACGCTGCACGACAAGATCCGCGCGCGCTACGAAACGGTGGACGCCGGCGGCAATCCGATCAAGCCGGTCGTCGTGACGACGCCGGGCCGGATGATGATCGCGCAGATTCTGCCGAAGCACCCGGACGTGCCGTTCGACCTGATCAACCGGCAGTTGACTAAAAAGAGCGTCTCCGACGTGATCGACATGGTCTATCGCCATTGCGGCCAGAAGGAGTGCGTGATCTTCGCCGACCGACTGATGGGCCTCGGGTTCGCCCAGGCGGCGAAGGCGGGCATTTCGTTCGGCAAGGACGACCTGATCATTCCGGACAGCAAGGGCACGCTGATCACCAGCACCCAGGCGGAAGTGAAGGAGTTCGAGCAGCAGTATCAGGACGGCCTGATCACCGCCGGCGAACGCTACAACAAGGTCGTCGATGCCTGGTCGCGCTGCACCGACGAGGTCGCCAGCGCGATGATGAAGGAGATCAGCAAGCAGGAGAAAGGCGTTCCCACCAACTCGGTGTGGATGATGTCGCACTCCGGCGCGCGTGGGTCGCCGGCGCAGATGCGCCAGTTGGCCGGCATGCGCGGGCTGATGGCCAAGCCGTCGGGTGAGATCATCGAGCAGCCGATCATCGCCAACTTCAAGGAAGGCCTGTCGGTTCTCGAGTACTTCAACTCCACCCACGGCGCTCGCAAGGGCCTCGCGGACACGGCGTTGAAGACGGCGAACTCCGGCTACCTGACCCGCCGCCTGGTGGACGTGGCGCAGGATTGCATCATCGTCGAGGAAGACTGCGGCACCGAACGCGGCCTGACCGTTCGCGCGGTCATGGACGGCGGCGAGGTCGTGTCGTCGCTGTCGGAACGGACCCTGGGCCGCACCACGGCCGAGGACGTGCTCGACCCGGCTACCGGCAAGGTGCTGCTGCCGAACAACACGCTGATCGAGGAACCCGAAGCCGAAATGATCGAGACGGCCGGCGTCGAGGCGGTGAAGATCCGCTCCGTGCTGACCTGCGAGTCGCCATATCGGCGTTTGCGGCCATTGCTACGGCCGCGACCTGGCCCGCGGCACGCCGGTGAATATCGGTGAGGCGGTCGGCGTGATCGCGGCGCAGTCGATCGGCGAGCCCGGCACGCAGTTGACGATGCGCACCTTCCACATCGGTGGTGCGGCGCAGCGCGGGGCGGAAACGTCCAGCGTCGAGGCAGTCCACGAAGGCACGATGACCGTCCGAAGAACCGCAACGTCATCGCCAACAGCACCGGCGCGTTGGTGGTCATGTCGCGTAACTGCGAAATCGTCCTGGTGGACGACAAGCAGCGCGAGCGTGCCCGCTTCCGCGTCCCTTACGGCGCGCGCCTGCTGGCCGAGGAAAACCAGGCGGTGACCCGCGGCCAGAAGCTCGCCGAATGGGATCCGTTCACCCTGCCGATCATCACGGAGCGTGCCGGTAAGGTCGAATACATCGACCTGATCGACAGCATCACGCTGGTGGAGCGGATGGACGAGGTGACCGGCCTGACCTCCAAGGTCGTCGTCGACTACAAGCAGGGGTCGAAGAGCATCGATCTGCGTCCCCGCCTGCAGTTGAAGGACGACAAGAACGAGGTCATCCGCCTCGAAAACAACACCGACGCCCGTTACTTCCTGGCGCCGGACTCGATCCTGTCGGTCGATAACGGTGCCATCGTGCAGGCCGGCGACGTGATCGCGCGTATCCCGCGTGAGGGCAGCAAGACGCGTGACATCACCGGCGGTCTGCCGCGCGTGGCGGAACTGTTCGAGGCGCGGCGTCCCAAGGATCACGCGGTCATCGCCGAGTGCGACGGGCGGGTGGAATTCGGCAAGGACTACAAGGCCAAGCGCCGCGTCATCGTGAAGAACGATGAGACGGGCGAGGAGACCGAATACCTGATCCAGAAGGGCAAGCACGTCTCGGTGCAGGAAGGCGACTTCGTCCGCCGGGGCGACCCGCTGGTCGATGGGCCGCGCGTGCCGCACGACATCCTGAAGGTGCTGGGTGTGGAGGCGTTGTCCGACTACCTGGTGAACGAGATCCAGGACGTCTATCGACTGCAGGGCGTGAAGATCAACGATAAGCATATCGAAGTGATCGTCCGCCAGATGCTGCAGAAGGTGGAGATCATGGATCCGGGCGACACCACGTTCCTGACCGGGGAGACGGTGGACCGCACCGAGTTCGACGCGATCAACACCAAGCTGATGAAGGACGAGCGTCCGGCGCATGCGATGCCGGTGCTCCAGGGCATCACCAAGGCGTCGTTGCAGACCAACAGCTTCATCAGCGCGGCCTCCTTCCAGGAGACCACGCGGGTGCTGACCGAGGCTGCGACGGCCGGCAAGACCGACAGCCTGATGGGCCTGAAGGAGAACGTCATCGTCGGCCGATTGATCCCGGCGGGCACGGGTGCGGTGATGAACCGCCTCCGCGCCGTGGCGGCCGGCCGCGATCAGCGGACGCTGTGGAACGAGAATGCGCGTCTGACCGAGGAGCCGCGGCGGAGTAGTGTGCCAGCGGATTAGGCTGAGGGGCCGGTGGTTGATGCAGCCACCGGCTCCAGCGCTCGAGGCGGCACCCGAAGGGCATTCAAACGTGGACGGAATTCCTCGTCGGCAAATAGGCTCGACCCTCAGAGTAATCGCATTTCAAAACGCGGCCAGTAAGCGGCGAAGATAGCGGTCATTCCACGCGGTTCGTTTGAATTGCCACGCAGTGAGGCCTTCGATTGCTGGTGTCCTTTAAAGCCAGCACGTAGTGGTCGCACTCATCGACGATCTGCTGGGCAATGGCGCCGCGCTGGCGGTTGGGCGCGACGGCGGTCGCGGACGCCCGGGCAACGCGAGCCACCGGTGCCTATGGTCGGGCGCTGGAGATAATCCTTGGCAAGGCGTCTCAGGATCAAATGCAATGGCGAGGAATTCGTCATCGTCATGCCCAACGCCGATTCCAACGAGGCAATCGATGCCGCAGAGCCGCTACGGTCCGCGGTTGAGACCGTCGAATTCTGTTCACCATCAGTGTAGGCTCCCCGTATGCAAACTGCCGGAGGTTCCCCAAGACTTTTGCTTCGCGCAGCCGGTGCCGCCTTGTATGACGCCAAGCGCAATGGGCGCGATCGGGCGAGGGGAGGTTGTTATTTAATCTTGGCTTCTTTGAACGGGACGTGCTTCCGCACGACGGGATCGTACTTATTCAATTCGAGCTTCGTGGTTTGCGCACGCGCATTCTTTTTCGTCACGTAAAAGAAGCCGGTATCGGCCGTGGACACGAGCTTGATCTGAACGGTATTCGATTTGGCCATCAGCCTGTTTCTTAAAGGGCCCCGCATGTCAATATCTTAAGGGCCGATGAGGCGCCGGGAAAATGCTAGACAAACGCCGCGGTCAAGCGTTTGTGCCGCTAAAACTTTCACGCCTGCTCAGGGCCGCGAGCGCCGCTTCGCCATCAAGGTGCACATGCCTGATCGACCCGCCTTGTCATCGCCGCGTCGAGCGTGAACGCCAGCCCGATCACTCCGTCATGGCAGCGTACCCGCACTGCCGATCACTGGACTATCGGTGCCCGGCAGCTCCAGCGACACCTGGTACCAGGGTCGGCGCGCCAGCCGCACCGTGATTCCGCCGCGCGAGATGTCCTCGATCGGCGCAACTCTGCCCGCCACTTAGCACCTTGGTGCTGGCGGTGTCAGTGTTCTGGACATTGTCGCCACCCCGTGCTATCAGGCATCCTGGGTCGCCATCGCAACGGTCTGCGTGCTCGAGGCATGCAGAGGGAAGGATCAGGGCTCACTGCGGGGCAAGTTCAAACGAGCCGCATGGAATGACAGCTGTCTCGCCGCTTACTGGCCATGTTTTGAAATGGGATTAGCCTGCCTCGACGTGCGGATTCCATTTCCACGCTTGGTCATACGCGATAAGCTGGACGGATGGCCGCTCAGTCCCCGCCCAACGACCCCGCACAGATCCGTCCATCGCCGGACCTGATAGCCGCCCGCCCCTGGCTCAAGCACGACGCCATGGACGGCCTCCTGCTCGACGACGTCTCGCTGGCCGGCATCGCCGATGCGGTCGGCACTCCCACCTGGGTCTATTCCGCCGCGACGATGCGGGCGCGTTACAAAGCGTTGACGGACGCCATGACGGATGCAGGTCTGGACATACACGTGCACTACGCTGCCAAGGCCAATGACAGCCGGGCTGTGCTCGCCCTGTTCGGCGGCACAGGCGCGGGGGCGGACGTGGTCAGCGGCGGGGAATTGCTGAAAGCGCGCCGCGCCGGCATTCCGGCCAGCCGCATCGTTTACTCTGGCGTCGGCAAGTCCGCTCAGGAACTCCGCCTCGCGCTGTCGGAGGATATCGGCCAGATCAACATCGAAAGTGCCGAGGAACTGGCGATGCTCTCCGCCCTCGCCGACCACCGCCGGGCCGCACCGCGCGGGTCGCTCTGCGGGTGAACCCCGACGTCGATGCCGGCACGAACGACAAGATCACGACCGGCCGCGCGACGGACAAATTCGGCATCCCGTACGACGAGGCGGTCGCGTTGTATACGCAGGCGCGCCGACCATGCCCGGGATCGAGCCGATCGGCTTGGCGACCCATATCGGCAGCCAGATTCTGGGTCTGGCGCCTTATCGCGACGCGTTCGCCCGTATCGCCGACCTCGTCCGCGCCCTCCGTCAGCGAGGGCTTCGCGTCGAAACCGTCGATTGCGGCGGCGGCCTCGGCATCCCCTATCGCAATGAGTCCGCGCCCTCCCCGGCCGGTCTCGCAGCCGCGATCAAGGAGGCATTCCACAACCTCGACGTCCGCCTCGCCATGGAGCCGGGGCGCTGGCTGGTCGGACCCGCCGGGGTGCTGCTGGCCTCGGTCGTCCTGGTCAAGCAGACGCCGCACGAACCATTCGTGGTGCTGGATGCGGCGATGAACGACCTGGTTCGGCCGGCGATGTATGATGCCTGGCACGGCATCGTCCCCGTTTCGCCGACCGACGCGGTCGCCCCGGCCAGGCCCTGCTACGGTCGTCGGCCCGGTCTGCGAAAGCAGCGACACGTTCGCGCGAAGCCGCTCGCTTCCGTTCTTGGCACCCAACGCGCGTGTAGCGATTCTCGATGCCGGCGCGTATGGTGCGGTCATGAGCTCAACCTACAACGCTCGCCCACTGGCAGCCGAGGTCTGGGTGGACGGCGGACGCTGGTCGGTGATCCGCGCACCGCCAACCGATCGAGGCGCTGTGGGAGCGGGAGCGGCTCCCGCATGACCGATCCGGCGCCGCCATTGCGCCGCCTCGCCGCCCGCCGGTTGCTGGCGCGCGCGGCGATCCTGTTTGAAGCTTTGTGGCCTGCACTGTGGCCGCCGCTCGCGGTTGTTGGCGTCTTCCTTTGCCTTGCCTTGCTGAATCTGCTGCCGCTGCTGCCGGGTTGGCTGCATGTGGGGTTGCTTGCGTTCGGGCTCGTGGCGGTTATTGGCCTGCTGGTGCAGGGCGTTCGGGACATCCGCTTCCCGAACGACCGTGCAGCCGACCGCCGGCTGGAGACCAGGTCAGGTCTGATCCATCGGCCGTTGTCGGTCCTGACCGATAGGCCGGCTATCGAGGACAGCCTCGGCGACGCGATCTGGCAGGCGCATGCGGCGCGGGCGCTTGCGCAGATCGGCCGGTTAAAGGTCGGTTTTCCGAGGCCCGGCCTGGCACGCCTTGATCCCCGGGCTCTGAGATACGGCTTGCTGCTCGGCGTCGTAGCCTGCCTCGGGATCGCCAACACCGATGCCACATCCCGTCTGTATGCCGCGGTGACGCCGTCGCTGCCGGTGTCGCCCGGTGCGCCCGCCACCGAGCTCCAGGCGTGGATAACGCCGCCTGGCTTATACGCGAATTGCGCCAATCTTCCTGAAGGCCGATGGCAGCAGCATCTCGGTCCCCGCCGGCTCGCATCTGACGGTGAACGTCTCCGGTGGCAACGCCGAGCCGACGCTGTCGTTGAACGACCACTCGGATCCATTTACCGCATTGGATAACAATAGTTTTCAGGCCGAGTGGGATCTCACCCGAGGTGGCCTGCTGGCGGTGAAGCGCGACGGAGCCAGCCTCGCGTCTTGGATGCTGACCGTGGTCGCGGATCAGCCACCGACCGTTGCCTGGGGTGACAACCCCGGACGGCAGGCGTCGAGCCAACAGACGAGGTTGCCGTGGCAGGTGTCCGACGATTACGGCGTCACGAACCTACAGGCTGAACTACGGCTGCGAGACCGGCCGGATGCACCGCCGCTGATTGTGACCATTCCACTGCCCGGCGGCGCCGCCAAAGCGGCACACGGTTTGGCTCAGCCCGATCTCACCGCGCACCCCTGGGCCGGGCTTGCAGTTGTCGGCCACCTAGTAGGGCATGATGCTGTCGGGCAGTCCGGCACCAGTGCCGAAGCGACGTTCGAACTTTCGGAGCGACCGTTCCACAACCCGATCGCCCGCTTGCTGATCGCAGCGCGAAAGACGCTGAGTGTGCATCCGGATGATCGCAGCGAGGCGCTGGAAACGCTCGACAGTCTGATGCAGCAACCGGAGCTGTTTGCCGGCGACCTGGGCGCGTTCACCGCCCTAAGCGGAACCTACTACGGGCTGGTGCGCAACCACGCCAACAGCGCAGTGCGCGAGGTGCAGGAAATGATGTGGGAGCTCGCCCTGCACATGGAGGAAGGGCAGACCGAGCAGAGTGCGCACGCCCTGGAAGAAGCCCGTCAGGCCGCGCGCGACGCGATGGACAAGGCGCAACAGCAGCCGAACGATCAGAACCGGGAGGACCTGGCGAAGAAGCTGGAGGAACTGCGGCAAGCGATCAACCGGCATATGCGGGCGCTAATGGAGGAGGCCCAGCACAACAATAACCTCATGCCGTTCGACCCGAAGGCGATGCAACTGTCCGATCGCGACATGCAGAAGATGGCGGAACAGGCGGAGCAATCGGCAAAAGAAGGCCGCATGGCCGACGCGCAGCAGGAGATGGCGCAACTTGAGCGGATGCTGGATCAGCTTCGCAATGCCCGAACCCAAGGCAAGGACAGCAAACAGGCCAACAGCAAGCGCCAGCGCGGCAAGCGGCAGCAGAGCGTGGTTCAGGATCTCATTGCTCGGGAGGGCGGGCTGCTGGATCACGCGCAGCAGCGCGACACTCCGAACCCGTCGCCGGCCGATCCGGCTGCGCAACGGGAGGCTGACAGCCGTGTGCAGCAGGCGCTCCGCCGCGCACTGGGCGAACTGATGCAGCAGTTCACTGACCTGAGCGGCGAGGCATCGCCCGGCCTGGGAGAGGCGGATCAGGCGATGCGGGACGCCGCAACGCAATTAAACGAGGGACAGGACCAGGCGGCCGGCCAATCCCAGCAGCAGGCGATCGCCGCGCTGCAGAAGGGGAACAAGGAAATGGGCCAGGCGATGGCCAAAATGGGCCAGCAACAGCCGGGTCAGGGCCAAGGTCAGGGCCAGGGCGAGGAAGGCGAGGATGGAGATCAGGACGGCGACGGCGGCATGATGGGCATGATGATGCCCGATGGCCGGCGCGCCAACGGGCGCGGGACAGGGTCGACGCCAGGTAATCCCGACCGCGCCGACCCCAGCGGGCGCGACCCGCTGGGTCGGTATAATCAGGGGAATTCCACCGACAACGCCGACGTTGCGGTGCCGGAGGAGCGGGAGCGGCAACGCACCCAGGCGATCCAGGAGGAACTGCGGCGGCGCGGGGCGGATCAGGAACGGCCGCGGCAGGAGCTGGACTATATCGATCGGCTGCTAAAGCAGTTCTGATCCGAGGTCCGGACGACTACCCCTTTACGACCTGGATTGGCCCCGAGGCATCGCCCACCCAGAGCGGCGCGAAACCCGCGCTGTCACCGTCGGCTTGTGCGGGCACAATTTCTTTTTGCATGAAATCAATGCGCCGGGCTCGAATGTGCCGAACACCGGGCGCTCGTCCCAGCAGGTTCAGGGGCAGCGCGGCGCCGTACATCATGGCGGCACCGGGTCCGGACCGGTCGAACAAGACCACCGAGAAGCCTGGATCCCCCGGCACTGCGTCGGCAGCCAGGCGGAAGCTGCCGCCATACAGGCGTCCCTTGCTGATGATGACACTCGCAGCCTCGGTTTCGATGTCGTCGATCCGCATCCGGATCGCGGGGAACTTGTAGCGGGCCAGTTCACGCATCGATTGCATTGCATAGGCGCTCTTGCCGAACACCTTTTTCAGAGTGAATGGCAGGTTGCGGACCACGTGAGCATCGAATCCGACACCGAGCATTTGGACGAACAGCCGCGTTCCGTCAGGGCCATTCGCCTGCCCGGGCCACAGCGTGCAGGTGCGGCCGAACGCCAGCGCGGCCGCGACGGATTTCGGGGCGAAGGGCAGACCAAGCTCATGCGCCAGGACGTTCGCGGTGCCGAGTGGGATGACGCCAAGCCGGGCGGAGGAGCCCATCAGTCCGTTGGCGACTTCGGCGATCGTGCCATCTCCGCCAGCGGCGACGACCATCTGCTCACCGCGCCGGGCCGCCTCGCGCGCCAGGACTTCGGCATGTCCGGCACGATGGGTTTCGGCCAGATCGAGCCTGACGCCGTTGGCCACGAGCACATCTAGCACTCGCCACAGCAAATGGGCGCGTCGGCGTCCGGCAACAGGATTGAAGACAATGACCATTCGACTTTGGAAACCATGAGCGAATTGGATGCCGGCGCTGGAGCGAAATAGCGTGCCTGCCACGATCCAATGTCATTTCCATGACAGTCCAATGAACTTATTAATATCTTTGGTAAAAGCCGACCAAAGCTGCTTGCGTCATCAAATCTTAACTTCCCCGGCGCGGTAAGAACAGTATCAGGTGCGCCTGGATACAGAACTGGAAATGATCGCCCGAAATGAACGCAATGTCCCAAATCGGCATTCCTCCTGCCTACCGGACTATCTTCATTTCGGACACTCATCTCGGTACGCGTGGCTGCCGAAGTGAATTCTTGGCAGACTTCCTGCGGCAGTCAAGTTGCCAAAATTTGTTTCTGGTCGGTGATATCATCGACGGGTGGCGACTGCGGAAATCCTGGTACTGGGATGAAAACCACGACGAGGTGTTGAGGCAGATCGTGCGCTACGCCCGCGCCGGCACGGAGGTCACCTACATCCCCGGCAACCACGACGAGATGTTTCGCAATTGGTTGCCGATCGGACTGGAGATTTGCGGTATCAAGATGCGTCGCGAATCGGAGCACACGACCGCCAATGGAAAACGCCTGCTGATCATGCATGGCGACGAGTTCGACAGCGTGGTGCGCTACGCCAAGTTCCTGGCGCTGCTCGGTGACTGGGCCTACACGACGGCCCTCGTCGTCAACCGCTGGTTCAACGCGGTCCGCCGCCGCCTTGGGTATCCATACTGGTCGCTGTCCGCCTGGCTGAAACGCCAAGTAAAAGAGGCGGTCAAGGCGATCAACCGGTTTGAGACCGCATTGGCCCTGGAAGCCCGGCGCCGCGGGTTCGACGGTGTGGTATGTGGCCATATCCACCACGCTGAGATGCGCGAAGTAGAGGGCGTTTTGTATCTGAACGACGGCGACTGGGTGGAAAGTTGCACCGCCCTGGTTGAACACCACGACGGACGGCTGGAACTGATCGACTGGGCTACGCTGAACCGATTGTCGTTCTTTGCGCCGCGCCCGGTTCGGGTGACCGAAGCTGCCTAACTCCCTGGCCCTCGCGGATATCGCCGATATGCTTCCGCCGGCCCCCTGCCATCGTATTCTGATCGTAACGGATGCATGGAAGCCGCAGGTCAATGGCGTGGTCCGTACGCTAACCACCGTGGTGCAGGAACTTCAGGCGATGGGTCACGTGGTCGACGTGATCGGCCCGGACCGGTTCCGCACATTCCCTTGTCCGACCTACCCCGATATTGCTCTCTCGCTGCTTCCACGGCGTAGGCTGGTCCGGATGATCAAGACGTTCAAGCCGGACGCGTTGCATATCGTCACCGAGGGGCCGCTGGGCTTGGCCGCACGGAGTTGGGCGAAGCGCACCGGTTTCGCGTTTACCACCGCGTTCCACACGCGCTTCGCCGAATACGTGCAGGCTCGGATAGGCCTGCCGGTGCGGCCGATCTACGCTTGGATGCGGCGTTTCCACAGCGCCGGTCAGGGCACGATGGTGGCGACACAATCATTGCGCGACGAACTGACGGCGCGGGGGTTTCTGAACATCCGGTCGTGGACGCGGGGGGTGGATCTCGATCTGTTCAAGCCGTACGCGAGGACCGAGTTCTCGCATTTGCCGGGGCCGGTCTTCGTCTATGTCGGGCGAGTGGCGGTGGAGAAAAACATCGGTGCGTTCCTCGATCTGGACTTGCCGGGATCGAAGGTCGTGGTGGGCGGTGGCCCTCAACTGGTGTCGCTTCGGCGGGAGTACCCGAAGGTCACCTTCACCGGGCCTCGGTATGGCGAGGCGCTGGCGAGGGCCTACGCAAGCGCTGATGTGTTTGTGTTCCCGAGCCTCACCGACACATTCGGGCTAGTTATCCTGGAAGCGTTGGCCTGCGGGACGCCTGTCGCGGCCTTTCCGGTGACCGGACCAAAGGACGTGATGATGGACGCAGACGGCAAGATCGGCGCTGTCCACAACGATCTGCAGATCGCCGCGATGGAGGCGCTGAAGGCGGACCGCGCGGCTTGCCGGGCGCACGCGGAGCGATACTCGTGGCGAGCCTGCGCCGAGATTTTCCTATCGCATCTGGTGCCACTGATGGGAGTGCGTGAGGGCGCCGGAGGCGGGTCAGAAGTCTGATCTGCAAAACATCATCGTTACTTTCTCGTTCTCGACGTTCGGTGACATCGGCGTAGAGCGCGTGCCAGCAATGCGCGCCAATTGATGAGTGCCCGTGCAAACCATCACGTTTCGGTGTCGTCGGTGGACCCGCCGCGATGCCATTTCGCGCAATGTTCATTGGAGTCGCTGCGAGGCGCCTCGGATGAGCGCTTTTTTTCACCGAAGGGGCGTCTATTGGCTAGGCGAGTGAGCCTCAGTCATTGCTCCGGTTCGAGAAGCAGCGCTTTCCCCTGCTTCACCGGCGCATCGACGCCTTCGGTGAAACCGATCGGAAACCGGGCGAGCCACTGATACGCGTCTATCTTTGTTCCGGCTCTGCCACGATGGCGCGAGGGGTTGGAAGACGTGCGGTTTCCAGGATGAAGCCTGCTGGCAGCGCTTAAGCCAAAACATCCCAACTGCGCCGAGTGGCTGGAAACGCCGAGGTCAAAGGGTTGACAACCCTTATGCTCAGTCCCAGCATATGCTCCGTTATACTCGTTTGGAGCATATCGATATGTGGACGACCACAATCTCCCTACTCGCGATCTGCGGGCGAGACGGACGGATCTCCCACACCCCTACCCGCTTGGCGCAGAATCACTCGGTCGCAATCGAGGCAATCACAGTGCGAAGCGCGACCGAAGGGAGGTTCACCCCGTGAGCGCCGTCGTGAAGAACATAGGCCGAGCCCCGGTAATCGTCGGGGGTGGCCTCGCGGGGTTAATGACGGCGCTACGCCTGGCGCCCATGCCAGTCGTGGTGATCGTAAAGGCACCGCTGCAGACGGAGGCGTCGAGCGCCTGGGCGCAAGGTGGCGTCGCAGCCGCTGTGGGGCCTGACGACGATCCGGCCTTGCATCTCGCCGACACGCTCGCTGCGGGCGATGGGCTATGCGACGAGGACATGGTCCGCCGCGTCACAACGGCCGGTCCCGCAGCCATTGAGAGGCTGCTTCGATACGGAGTGAACTTCGACCGCGACCCGGCCGGAGCACTGGGGCTGGGACTTGAAGCAGCCCACAGTCGGCGCCGCATCGTTCATGCCACCGGCGACGGCACCGGCAAGGAGATCATGCGTGCTCTCGTCACCGCGGTGCGTCAGACACCCTCAATCACGGTGTTGGAAGGCATGGAGGCACGCCGTCTGACCCTCGCCGACGGCGCGATCAGCGGCGTGCTCGCATCCTCGGGGTCCGGGGCCGTCCTGCTGCCGACCAGCCGTGTGGTGCTGGCGACTGGCGGCGTCGGCGGGTTGTTCCTGCACACCACCAACCCACGCGGATCATTCGGCCACGGCCTCGCGCTCGCGGCCCGTGCGGGGGCCGCACTTGTCGACATGGAATTCGTGCAGTTCCATCCGACAGCTCTCGATGTCGGAGAACACCCGATGACGCTGGTCAGTGAGGCGGTGCGCGGCGAAGGTGCGACTCTGATCGACGAGACCGGCGCGCGCTTCATGGCCGACGTTCCCGGCGGGGAACTCGCCCCGCGGGACGTTGTCGCCCGCGCGGTTTGGCGCCACCTAACCGACGGTCACCGCGTGTTCCTTGATGCGGGCGCGGCGCTCGGCAGCGGGTTCGCCCGGCATTTCCCGGTTATCGCGGCGGCCTGTGCTGCCGCCGGCATCGATCCTGCGACCCAACCGATCCCCGTTCGCCCGGCCGCGCACTACCACATGGGCGGCATCGCAGTGGATTGGCATGGACGCAGCACCATCCCCGGCCTGTGGGCCTGCGGCGAGGTTGCTGGCACCGGGCTGCACGGGGCGAATCGCCTTGCCAGCAACTCCTTGCTGGAAGCGGTTGCAAGTGCCGGATGGGTGGCTGACAGCGTCGCCTCGACCCCGTACGGACGGGACCGGCCACTGGTCGTCAACGGCATTCGCGCCGCCTCCGACCCGGAGCCGGTTCGGCCGATCGTGGCGCGCACTGTCGGGGTGCTGCGCGACCATGACAGCCTGACGGCCGCCGTCGCGACTTTGCTGCCGCTGGCAATTTCAGACGGCCCGGAAGCTGACCCCGCGCTTGTCGCAATGCTGATAGCGGTCGCCGCCCTGCGTCGTTGTGAAAGCCGTGGAGGCCATTTCCGCAGCGATTACCCGGCCCACGACGCTGCCGGGCGCAAGCGAAATATGCTCACCCGGGAGGCGGCCTTGTGGACTGCGCGCGCGATCGAAGGCCAGTTCGCTTCGTTCCGCAATCGGCGTGCGAGCGGGGGATGGGCTTGATTTCGGCTTCCTCGGCGGCCCGCCGCACGGATGCCGTCCGCAACGCTGGCGCGGGATGGCGCGGAATAATGCAGGGGCAAGCTCTCGTTGCGGCAGTTGCTCGCATAATCGTGATCCCCGCTTGACCATTCCGCGCCTCTCGACGATAGGCGGACCGACTATGTATCGCGAGCCGAACTGAATTTGGTCACCCAACGCGGCGGCCTCAGGGAGGACTGTCTGGTATGATGTCCATGGACGTTGTCCGTCCGCCATGCTTTCGGCCGACACGGTTCGAAGATGAGGGTCGGGTCATCGTTCCCGCCGGGCCGGGTGGCGTCGCCCCCCCGACCCGTCAGCTCTCTGACAGGCGATGAACGAGGCGAAGACCGACCGGATCGGCGACGGTCCTCAAGATAACGAGACCCGGTTCCACCTCCTGCTGGACACCCTGCCGTTCGTTGCGTTCGTGATCGCACCTGGCGGCCGCGCGCAATATTATAACCAGCGCTTTATTGACTATCACGGGTTTCGCCCGGGCTCCGACAAGACCGCAAGGACCGACCTGCTCCACCCCGACGACCGATCCCAACTCGTCACCGCGCGACGGTCAGCCGCTGCGACCACGAGCGAGTATATCGTCCAGGCAAGGCTGTTGCGCCATGACGGCGCCTATCGCTGGCATCGGATTCATAACAAGCCTCTCGTTCGTGACGGTCAACTCGAAGCTTGGCTGGGGACGGCAGTCGATATCCACGACGTCCTGCATGCCAATGAAATTCTGGAGCAGCGGGTGAGCGAGCGGACGGCGGAACTCGAGGCCGTCAATCGGCATCTCACCGACGAGATCATCCAGCGCCGGCAAATCGAGGAAGACCTACGAGCGAGCGAAGCCCGCTACCGGCTGCTTTACAACCGTACGCCAATGGCCTTGCACTCCGTGGACCCGGACGCTCGGCTGATCGACGTGAACGACACCTGGCTAGCGATGTTCGAATATACGCGCGATGAAGTCATTTCTCGCTGCCCCGCGGACTTCATGACGCCAGAGTCCGGCGACAGGTATCGGTTCAATGCCTGGCCGGAGCTGCTGACGAGCGACGGGCAGTTGCGTATCGTCGACTATCAATTCCTGACCCGGTCGGGCCGGGTTTTTGACGGGCGACTGGCTTCGTCCGGGGAATTCAACACCGACGGCCAATTCGTCCGCAGTTGGGCGGCGATCGCGGACGTCACTGCGGAGAAGCGCGCCGATCGGGAACTGCGCCAGGTGCAGCGAATGGAGGCGATCGGTCAACTCACCGCCGGGATCGCCCACGACTTTAATAACCTGCTGACAGCAATCCTCGGAAACCTGGAACTTCTGGCGGACCGACCGTCGCAGGATCAGGGAAGGAATGCGCGGTTGATCGCGGGTGCGCAAGCGGCTGCCGAGCGAGGCGCCAAATTGACAGGGCAACTTCTGGCTTTCGCCCGAAAGCAGAAAATCGCGGTGGAACCGACCGATCTGAACCGGTTGATACAGGGGATGGTGCCGCTGCTCCGAAGCACGATCGGTGGCAATATCGGGATCGCCGTCAAGACCGACCCAGTGGTCTCGGCGGCGCTCGCCGATCCGACACAGTTGGAGCTGGCCGTACTCAATTTGGCGATCAATGCACGGGACGCCATGCTAAACAACGGGACGATCACCATCGAAACGGCCGAGGTCGCCCGAGGTGAACCGGTCCAGCCCGAGGAACCGGCCGCGGGCAATTACGTCGTTGTGCGTGTGTCCGATACTGGGCCCGGCATTCCGGATGCTGTACGCGAGCGGATGTTCGAGCCGTTCTTCACCACCAAAGATGTCGGCAAGGGCTCCGGGCTAGGCCTGCCCCAGGTGCTGGGCGTGGTCAAACAGCTGGGTGGGGGATTGACCGTCTCCTCTACGCCGAACGAGGGCGCATGTGTTTCCATCTTCTTGCCGCGCGCCGCCGCGATTGCCGAACCGATCGTTTCGCTGGCGGTGGCAACGGATTAAATCAAACCCTGGGCGACGCCCGCGGATTCTGTTGTTGGACAACGATGCCGAGGCGCGCGCGATGGCCGCCGCCATGTTGTCTGATGCGGGATATGAGGTCGGTGAGGTGTCCTCTGGCGACGCTGCGTTCGACGTGCTGAAGCACTCCAGCAGCCGGGTGGAACTGATGGTGGCGGACGTTGCTGCTCGGGGAACTCGATGGCGTGGAGCTTGCTGCGATCGTGCAGCATACCTGGCCCAGTTTGCCGGTGCTTTTCATCATTGGGTATGGGGACATGGCTTTGGTTGACCTGGCCGCCGGTCACGAGGTGCTTCGATAAACCCTTCCAGGCGGCGGAGCTGAGTGCAAAAGTGCGGCGCGCGATCGTCCGAAGCGGAAGGGTCTTGGCTGAGACCGCGACCCGCTCAACTCGAGCCACACTTCCGTAATATCGGCTCGACGTGCTACCCGGCGGGGCACATGAAATCCCTGCTTCGCACACGTCAGGCCCAGGCTTTGCTCGCGGTGCTGTTGAGCTTGTACCTGACCTTTGCTCTCCGCACCACGCGGTGGACGCTCGACGGGCAGGAACATTTCCGGCCACACGGGGCCGGCGCCCCGGCGGTGTTCGCCTTCTGGCACGAGTTCTTGCCCCTTATGCCGGCCTTGGCACTGATCGCCCGGAAGCTGCCGTTCTATCACCGAACACCAATCCACACCCTGGTCAGCCAGCATCGCGACGGGCAGTTTATCGGGACCGTGGTGCGGCGCTTCGGCATCCAGCCGATCATGGGTTCGTCCACACGAGGTGGCACGGCTGGCTTGCGGAATTTGCTGGCCGTCCTCAGCCGGGGCGACCTGATTGGTATAACGCCGGACGGTCCAAGGGGCCCACCACGTCACGCCGCTTCTGGTGTTGCGCAACTGGCTGCGCTCTCGGGTGTTCCGGTGGTGCCCTTGGCCGCGCGGACCACAAGGCGTGTACAGCTCAATACTTGGGACAGGATGCCCGTGCCACTGCCGTTCGGCCGAGGCGTCATGGTGTGTGGCCCAGCGATCCACGTAGCTCGGCATAACTGGAAGGATGCCATCCCCACGATCACCGAGGCGCTGAACCTGGCCGCCGCGCGAGCCGACCAGTTGTGCCCGACGTGACCGCGCGTTTTTTGGCGACTGGCTGGACCGTCGCAGCCACACTCCTGGCACCGGCGCTCCGCCTGAACCTGCGCCGCCGCGTCAGGACCGGTCGCGAAATCGCGGAGCGCTTGCCGGAACGCTTCGGCGTCGATCCGACACCCCGTCCACCGGGTCCCTTGCTGTGGATGCACGCCGCTAGCGTGGGGGAGACGATGTCGATCCTGCCGGTGCTGGTCGCGTTGCGTCACCGGGTGAAGGTGCTGCTGACGACTGGCACGGTCACCTCTCAGGCCCTGTTGGACCAGCGCATCCCGGAGCAAGGGCTTACCGGCGACGTGCTGCATCGCTTTGCGCCGCTGGACGTGCCAGCGTGGGTTGCGCGGTTCCTGTTGCACTGGCGCCCCGAGGCTGCGTGCTTCGTTGAGAGCGAACTATGGCCGAATCAACTTGCGGCCTGCAGGGCGAGGGGGATCAAGCTGATGCTGCTGAATGCCCGCATGTCCGATCGCAGTTTCGCGAAGTGGCACCGTGCGCCGGGGTTCGCTTGCCGTTTGCTTGATGGCTTCGCCCTGATCCAAGCTCGCGGCAACCAGGACGCCGACCGCTTGCGCGCCCTTGGTGCGAGGCGTGTCGACAGCCCGGGCGATCTGAAATTCGCCGCACCGCCGCTGCCGGTCGATGAGGTTGAACTGGAGCGGCTAAGGTGCGTTCTGGATGGCCGCCCCGTCTGGCTCGCGGCCAGCACCCATCCGGGGGAGGAAGCTCTGATCGCTGCCGCCCATCACAGAGTGGCAGAAACGCATCCTCGCTTGCTGACCATCATCGCCCCGCGCCATCCTGATCGCGGTCTGACCCTGTCGGCGGAATTGAATGCGCCCCGGCGGGCGGCGGGCCAGGACCCGCCTTCCGATGCCGGCATCTGGATCGCCGATACGATGGGGGAACTCGGTCTGTTGTATCGCCTCGCTCCGATCGCGTTCGTTGGACGCAGTCTGATCGGGTCCGGCGGCGGCCAGAACCCGCTGGAGCCCGCCCGCCTGGGCTGTGCCATCGCCATCGGGCCGTACACCGGCAATTTTACCGACCATGTGACGCTCATTCGTGACGCCGGAGGGCTGGTGGATGTGGCCGACCCCGCCGCCCTGGCTCGCTTCGTCTCCAGGATGCTTGACCATCCTGATCAGCGGCAGCGTCTGGGTGAGCACGCGGCGGCATCCGTCCGCCACTACTCTGACCTGCCCGCTCGCTCGGCTGAGGCACTGCTCTCCCTGCTGCCCCGGGCCTGAAGATGCTGGCAGCACCGGCGTTCTGGTCGCGCGATGGGATGCTCGCCAAGGCGCTATCCCCGCTGTCGGTTATCGGATCGGCCCTGACAGCACGGCGCGTGGCGCGGACAGGGTGGCAGGCGCCGGTGCCAGTGGTCTGCTGTGGCAACGTCACCATTGGGGGAGCGGGCAAGACCACTTTGGTCCTGGATATTGCACACCGGCTGTCAGGCCGAGATGTCCATGTGTTGCTGCGTGGCTACGGAGGGTCGGCCCACGGGGTGCACCGCGTCGAGCCGGGCGATCCAGCCGCGGTGGTCGGGGATGAAGCGCTGTTGTTGGCGCCCGTGGCGCCCACCTGGATCGGCGGCGACCGGGCCGCCAGCGCGAAGGCGGCGATTCAGGCCGGCGCGAAAATCCTGCTGATGGATGATGGTTTGCAAAATCCGACCCTGGCGAAAACCGCCTCAATCCTGGTGATCGACGGCCACACCGGGTTCGGCAACGGCCGCGTGCTTCCGGCGGGTCCGTTGCGCGAGCCGGTCGAGGCGGCGGCGTCCCGCTGTCACGCGGCCGTATTGATCGGGCCGGACATGACACACGCGACCTCCCTTTTGCCGCATGACTTGCCGGTATTGCGGGCGGATCTGGTCCAGGACAAGTCCCTCGCGGCGCTGGCTGGCCGCCCAGTCGTCGCATTCGCCGGGATCGCCCTGCCCGAGAAATTCTTTTCACCGTTGCGCCAGGCCGGCGCGAAACTGGTCGCCGTTCGGTCGTTCCCCGACCATCATGCATATACGGCGCGGGAGATAGATCAATTGTTGCGGGAGGGCCGCGACCGAGAGGCGATCTTGGTCACGACGCCGAAGGACGCTGTTCGCTTGCCGCGCGCAATTCGATCCCAGGTCACTGTTGTGGGTGTTGGTCTGGTGTGGCGAGAACCGGGGCAAATTGATCAACTCCTCGCCAGGATGATCGCCATGCAGTCCGGAACCGTGTCGGATAGGGCCTGATCCTGTTCGACGGTAACTGCTTAACGGGGTGGCGACCGTAGCGGCGCGCCTGTTTATCAAGCCTCCTTCGGTCCCAACGGATCGCTGCGTGAGCAGCGGCCCGCAATCAGGAGCTCGTTGGATTTTGCCGTGGCCAGATCGTTTGACGCGGGCTTCGTGTCGCTATACTCGGCTGATCGCGCATTCATCGAACCCGTCGCAGGAGGCCCCCGATGTTTATCGCCATAAATCGCTTTAAGGTCTTACTCGGCGCCGAGGCGGCGTTTGAAGAGGTGTGGACCTCTCGCGACACCCATCTGCGCGGCGTCCCGGGTTTCGGGTCGTTCCATCTGCTGCGCGGACCAAAGCGGGACGATCATGTGCTGTATTCGTCCCATACCATTTGGCGCGATAAGGAGGCCTTCGAGGCCTGGACGACCTCGGAGGCGTTTCGCCAGGCACACCGCAACGCCGGCGGTAACAAGCCCCTCTATTTGGGACATCCGGAATTTGAGGGCTTCGAGGTCATTCAAACGGTTGAGTAGTGCGCGCGACCTCCCTTGGCTGCGGCACCAATATTGCGTTCAATGTGTGAGAAAGCCGGACCGTCAGCAGCGCGGCCGGGGGAGAGTTGCGTCCGTATCTTGATCGGAAGACGTAATGCAGCTCTGCCTGGCCGTGCCCATCGCCGCAACAGCCACCTCTATGGTGTTCGACACCGCGGTGAGGCACGCTGCGTGATCTGGACGGCACTCGTCTGCCAATGAACAAGCAGGGACCGTTTCAAAAATGGCCAAAGAGGTCAATCGTCGGCGATTCCTGAAAACATCCGCCGTGGCGGCGAGTGCGTTGGCCGCTCCTCGACTCTCGCTGGCGGCCGACAGCAAAGTGCTGCGCTTCGTGCCGCAGGCGAACCTGGCGAACCTGGACCCGATCTGGACCACGCAATATGTCGTACGCAACGGCTCGCTGCTGATCTGGGACATGTTGTTCGGCGTGGACGACCAACTCCAACCGAAGCCGCAAATGGTCGAAGCCTACGAAAGCAGTAGCGACTTCAAAACCTGGACGTTCAAGCTGCGTCCGGGCCTGAAATTTCACGACGGCGAGCCTGTGCTGTCAAAGGACGTCGTCGCCAGCATCAAGCGCTGGATGGTGCGCGATGCGCCGATGGGTGGCCCGATCAAGAGACGGACCGAAGCGTTGGAGGCGGTCGACGACAGTACCTTTCGCTTTCGCCTCGCCCAACCCTACACCAAGATGTTGTTCGCTCTGGGTAAGAGCAGCACGCCGTCGCTGTTCATCATGCCGGAACGCATCGCTGCGACCGACCCGTACAAGCAAATCACGGAGTACGTCGGCTCCGGGCCGATGCGCTTCAAGAAAGCCGAATGGGTACCCGGCGCCCGGGCCGTATTCGAGAAATTCGATGCCTATGTGCCCCGCGCCGAAAAGGCTAACTGGTTGTCTGGCGGCAAGCGTATCCATTTCGACCGGATCGAATGGCAGATCGTGCCCGACGGTGCCACAGCCGCCGCCGCGCTACAGAACGGCGAAGTTGACTGGTTGGAAACGCCCCTGTCCGACCTGGTGCCACTGTTGCGGCAGAACCCGAACATCGCGGTTGATATTGCGGATCCGCTGGGCAATATCGGCTCCTTCCGCATCAACCACTTGTTTCCTCCATTCAACGACGTGCGGGCGAGGCGTGCTATTCAGATCGCGTTGAGCCAGGAGGACTACATGGGCGCCGTCGTCGGCGACGACCAAACCCTCTGGAAGACACTGCCGGGCTTCTTTCCGCCTGACACACCACTTTACACCGAAAATGGCGGCGACGCGCTGAAAGGCAAGCGCGACTACGACCTTGCGAAGAAGCTGCTTGCTGAGGCCGGCTACAAGAACGAACCGATCATTCTGCTGGTTGCGACTGACGTAGCGATTACCAAAGCGCAGGGCGACGTGACCGCCGACCTGCTGAAGCGGATCGGAATGAACGTGCAATATCAGGCGCTGGATTGGGGCACCGTCGGCCAGCGGCGCGCGAGCAAGGAGCCTCCGGACAAAGGCGGTTGGAACATCTTCCACACTTGGCATGCCGGCGCGGATTGCGTGAATCCAGCCCCCTATATCGCCCTCGACTGCAGCGGCGACACCGCTTGGTTCGGGTGGCCGAAGTCAGAACTCGTCCAGGAGAAAATTGCGGCCTGGTACATTGCGCCCGACTTGGCGGCCGAAAAGGCCGTGATCGCGGACCTGAACAAGGCAGCCATGGACCACGTGGTATACGTGCCGACAGGTTTCTTTAAGGTCTATCAGGCTTGGCGGAAAAACATATCGGGTGTGGTCAAGGCGCCTTTCCCGGTGTTCTGGGACGTAACTAAGGCGTGAGCAGGGCGCTGCCATGGACCCGCAAAGGGGGCGACGCCCCCTTTGATCCCACTACTGGGTGGGTTGTCACGAGGGGACAACTCAGACCTATCAACCAGCGTAGTCGCCCCCTCCCGACAACCCACCAAATACTGGGGTTCCAAGGGCCGTCGGCCCTTGGCGGGGTTCGGGGCAGCGCCCCGATCTTCCTGTCAACGACCTCGCCCTGATGTTGTCCTACATCGTCCGCCGCATCCTCGCCACGATACCTGTCGTGCTGATGGTCGCCCTCTTCGTCTTCAGTCTGCTCTATATTGCTCCCGGCGATCCCGCCGCGATCATCGCCGGCGACCAGGCCACGCCGGCCGACGTCGAGCGCATCCGCGCGTCGCTCGGCCTCGACCGGCCATTTCTGGTGCGGTTCTTCGACTGGTTCTGGCACATACTGCATGGCGATCTAGGTACCTCGATCTTCACCAACCTGCCGGTCAGCCACATGATCGCCCAGCGAATCGAACCGACGATGTCGCTGATGGTCCTGACCTTGACCCTGTCGTTGAGCACCGCGATTCCCATGGGGGTTCTCGCGGCGTGGAAGCACGGAACGTGGATCGACCGAGCGGTGATGGCGCTGGCGGTGCTGGGGTTCTCGACCCCGGTTTTCGTCATTGGGTATGTGCTCGCGTATATATTTGCGCTGCGACTGGATTGGCTGCCGGTGCAGGGATTCACCTCCATCAACCAGGGTCTTTGGCCGTTCCTGCGTAACCTGATCCTGCCCTCGGTGGCGCTCGGCCTCATCTACATGGCGCTGATCGCTCGGATCACCCGAGCGACGATGCTCGACGTGTTGTCGCAGGATTATGTGCGAACGGCGAAGGCGAAGGGAGTCGGACAGCGCGGCGTGCTGTTCGTTCACGCACTCAAGAACGCGGCGGTGCCGATTGTCACCGTGGTTGGCATCGGCTTCGCGGCCCTGATCGGGGGGGCCGTGGTGACCGAGAGCGTCTTCGCCATTCCTGGCCTGGGGCGCCTGACGGTCGATGCCATTCTCCGGCGCGACTATCCCGTCATCCAGGGCGTCGTGCTGTTGTTCAGCTTCGTCTATGTCCTGATCAATCTCGGCGTTGATCTTCTGTATACGCTGTTTGACCCGAGGATCCGTTATTGAGCGCCACAACGCCTCCCTATACGGCTGCGCCTGACCTGCCTGGGATCCTGCCTGTGCCGAAGGAGCGTGGGCGGATCGCCGGTTTCATTTACCGGCATCCGACGATCTTCGTGGGAGGACTGTTAATTGGCTTGATGATTTTTATTGCGGTCTTCGCGCCCTACCTGGGCACCAAGGATCCGACCGCTTTGGCACCCGCCCGCCGCACGCGCGAACCTTCGGCGTTGTACTGGTTCGGCACCGATATGCTCGGCCGAGACGTCTACTCACGTGTCCTCTACGGCTCGCGCGTGTCGCTCATCGTCGGGTTCTCGGTCGCATTCTTCGCGTCGGTCATCGGCACCTTCGTGGGCTTGCTCGCCGGCTTCATCCGTGTCCTGGATGCGGTGGTCATGCGGGTGATGGACGGTTTGATGTCGATCCCGCCAATCTTGCTGGCGATCGCTCTGATGGCGCTGACCCGGGCATCGGTGCAAAACGTGATTGTCGCGATCACCATCGCTGAATTCCCCAGGGTCTCGCGCTTGGTGCGTGGCATCGTGCTGTCGTTGCGCGAGCAGCCCTACGTCGAAGCCGCGGTCGCGTCGGGCACGCGGGTGCCTGTCATCATCTGGAAGCACATACTTCCCAACACGCTCGCACCGCTGATGGTGCAGGCGACGTTCATCTGTGCCTCGGCGATGATAACCGAGGCGACGTTGTCCTTCATTGGCGCCGGTACGCCGCCGATTATCCCAAGCTGGGGAAACATTATGGCCGAGGGACGCGCGCTGTGGCAGGTCAAGCCGTACATCGTGTTTTTCCCGGCGATCTTCCTGTCATTAACGGTGCTGGCGGTGAACCTGCTGGGTGATGGGTTGCGAGACGCGCTCGATCCTCGCTTGGCGAAGCGGCTGTAATCGATGGCGTCAGTCCCCGGTCCGCAGGGCGGACAACCCCTGTTGGAAGTCGAAAATCTGCAGACCCATTTCGGCACGCCGGACGGCGTCGTCCGCGCCGTTGAGGGACTTTCCTTCCACATCGACGCCGGCGAGACCCTCGGGATCGTCGGTGAATCCGGCTGTGGCAAGTCTGTGACCTCGATGTCGATCCTCCGGCTGATCCCGGAACCGCCCGGCAAAATCGCCGGCAGTATCCGGTTCGAGGGCCGCGACCTGCTGTCGGTCAGCGAGCAGGATATGCGCGCAATCCGCGGCAACGCGATTTCGATGATTTTCCAGGAGCCGATGACCAGCCTCAATCCGGTGCTGACCGTTGGCAAGCAGATCGGGGAGACTGTGCGGCTGCACCAGGGCATGAACGCTCGCGATGCCGAGGCGAAGGCGGTCGAGATGCTGACGCTGGTCGGCATTCCGGCGCCGGCGCGACGCGTCCGCGAGTATCCGCATCAATTGTCGGGTGGAATGCGGCAGCGGGTGATGATCGCGATGGCACTGGCCTGCAATCCCCGGCTGCTGATCGCCGATGAGCCGACCACGGCGCTGGATGTGACCATCCAGGCGCAGATCCTGGACCTAATGCGTGACCTGAAAACGCGGATGGGGTCCGCAATCATGCTGATCACTCACGATCTGGGCGTGGTCGCGGAAATGGCGCAGCGGGTGGTCGTCATGTACGCCGGACGCAAGGTCGAGGAAGCCCCGGTCAACGAAATTTTCGCACGACCGATGCACCCTTATACAAAGGGGCTGCTCGGCGCCGTGCCAAAACTGGGATCCTCGCTCGACGAGGGCGGACGCGGCAAACTGGCGGAGATTGCCGGGGTGGTGCCCAGCCTGCGAAAGCCGATCGTGGGATGCGCCTTCGCGGGACGATGCCCGATGGTGACAGACCTGTGCCGAAGCGTGGCGCCGGCGATCGAGCCGAAGGCTGCGAGCCATAGTGTCGCCTGTCACTACGCTGGACGTGAGGTCACTGTATGACCGGCGATCGCCCATTACTTGAGGTCAACGTCCTCAAGAAACATTTTCCGATCCGCGCTGGGCTGCTTGGGCGGGTGACCGCGAATGTCTATGCCGTAGATGGCGTAACGTTCTCGATCAACCGAGGTGAGACGCTATCGCTGGTCGGTGAATCAGGGTGCGGCAAATCGACCGTTGGCAAAGCGATCCTGCGGCTGTTCAAGCTGACCGACGGCGAGGTCTATCTCGACGGCGAGCGCATCGACAACATGCCGGCTCGGAAGCTCCGCTTGATGCGCCAACGGGTGCAGGTGGTGTTTCAGGACCCGTTCAGCAGCCTCAATCCGCGGATGAAGGTTCGTGACATCCTGGCTGAACCGCTGATCAATTTCGGTATGGCGCATGGCCGCAAGGACCTGACCGAGAAGGTCGAGGCGCTGATGGACAAGGTCCGTCTGCCACGGGACGCCATCAACCGGTTTCCGCACGAGTTCTCCGGCGGCCAACGGCAGCGGATCGGCATCGCTCGGGCGTTGGCGCCAGGGGCGGATTTGATTATCTGCGATGAGGCTGTGTCGGCCCTGGATGTCTCGGTCAAGGCACAGATCATCAATCTTCTGGTCGATTTGCAGGACGAACTCGGGTTGGCGTTGTTGTTCATCAGTCATGATCTGGCGACGGTGGAGCACCTGACCCATCGCGTGGCGGTTATGTATCTTGGCAAGATCGTGGAACTCGCGGATCGGCGATCACTGTTTGCCGAGTCGCACCATCCCTACACGAAGGCGCTGTTGTCGGCCGTGCCGGTGACCGATCCGCTGGCGCGGCGGCAGCGGATTATCCTCACGGGCGATGTGCCGAGCCCGATCAATCCGCCCTCTGGCTGTCGGTTTCACACGCGCTGCCCCTTTGTCTTCGACCGCTGCAGATCAGAGGAACCGGTGTTGCGGCCGGTAAGGAATGGGCATCTCTCGGCGTGTCACCTCGACGAGGTTCCCGGTGGCCAGGTTCTGCCAGCCGCCGCTGAACTAAGGGCGTAACCGTGCCAGTACGGTCGCTCAGCTACGGCCGCGGACGTGATTCGGGCGGCATGGCAGCGCATCGGCGCTGGCGCTGTCTGATACTATATTGCGAAGGGCAGAACGGACAGTGCGCCAGCTTGCGCAGACGCCGCCGATCTCGCGGGTAAAGTAATCGTAGAATTCATCCAGCCATCGCAGGAACCTGTCCAGATCCGCATTGGAGCGCACATATGGCGTATTGCCCGGTTCCAGCGAAGGACTGTGGTAGGTGAGCACGAATATCTTGTGTCCCGCTCGGACCATGTGACTGACCAGCCGCCTGGCTTCCTCAATCGTGATTCCTTCCGGCGTCAGCTTGATCCGCTCAAGTAGACCTAGCCGTGACATCAGCGAAGGGAGTCCTATGGTTTCACTGTAAGGTCCGAAGAACCGCGATGTCACGGCGCTTGGCATCCCCTCGGCGCGCCCGACGACGGCGGCGGTCAAGGGCAGCTCGAGTATGCGGCGTTCCGAATCGATCCAATATGGTCTCGCATTGATCTGACGAAAGTCCGGGCCGCCCTGGCGGGCGAAGCTCCAGCATGGCACTACGCTGCTGTCAGCCTCGTAGCCTAGCTGGCCTAGGGCCGATCCGGTGTTGGGGCCGACACCGTACCGGCCCGCACGGAAGATGCGCGGCTGCTGGCCGAAGGCCTGCGCGAGTTCTTCTGTCAGGACCTTGATCTTAGCAAATTCGAGCGCTGGAGGCAGGTTGCCGGGGTAACTGTTGTGGGTCGAGACGAATTCGACAAATGGTGGGGTGACCCACGGATGCAGCTGGGCACCGATCTCGCACAGGCCGGACCGCAGCAGCTCGTTGAGCGGTGCCCTGCCACTGTCTTGTGATGCGACCGGGTGGTCGACCATGTAGGTTGGAATGACACCGTAACGCTCGAAAATGCGGTGCGCGCGGTGCTGGGACCGCATCGAAGTCACTTCGGTCTCGGCGCGGGAGAAGGGGCGGGTCCAGTCAAAATCTTCCTCGGCGTCGACCGTTGTGATCAGCATGGGGCGAACGATCCGCTGATCCATGCCTGGCCTATGATAGGCCGGGTCCAGAATGGACGCGTTCGATGACGCGGCGTCCAAGGAGACGTCCAATTCAAAAGCGGGTGCGGCGTTGACAGGTGGCCGGGAGACTTTGTGCGCGGCGCCATGTCGTGCCAGCAACCGCCGCGTGTCGCGTCGCACGTCCAGGACGGCCGTGGGCATTGAGGCGATCAGCGCATGCAAAAGGTTGCGGGCACTCGGTTGTTGCCTGAAAGCGCGTCTGAGAAGTTGCCGAGCGGTGGCAAGGTCACGCTCGTACAGCGCCTTGCGGCCAAAATCAGAAATGATTTCGTTGCGCTTGCGTCGGACCGTCAGGTCAGGCAGCGACAGGCGGCTTCCAATGTCGTCTATATTATAGAGGGAAGCCCGCAAGAAGCGTTCGGAATTAGAAGAAATACCAACGCCACGCGTGTAGTGGACGAGGACTCGCGGGCAGGTGATGATTTTCCATTTGGACGCGGCAACGCGGATCCACAGGTTGTAGTCCTCGACGCTGATCAGTTCCCTCGCCTCATTGAAGCCGCCGAGCCCGTCGAATGCGCTGCGCCTAAGCAGGACGGAGGAATTGATGATCCAGTTGCGGTTCCACAGATGTTCGAACGTAAGCTGAGGGGGTACGGCATCGTCACGATGGTCGGGCAGGCAATGGACCATCCCGACATCAGGGTTGGTGCCGTATTCCAGTTGGACCCGCAGCTTGTCCGGCATCCACAAGTCATCCGCGTCGAGCAGTGCCAGCCAATCGCCTTGGGCCTGGCGGGCGCCGAGATTGCGCGCCGTCGCCGGTCCGCCGTTCGGTTTGCGGATCAGCCGCACAGGGGGAGGCAGCTGCTCCACGATATCGGCGGTCTCGTCAGTCGAACCGTCGTCGATGACCAGAATTTCCAGGGGAAGGTGGGTTTGGGAAAGGGCGCTTTCGACCGCTCGGCCTACATAAGCGGCGGCGTTGTACGCCGGGATGATAACGCTGACAGTGCCGCGCCCGCTATCAGACATCAGTGGAGGTCGCCTGGACCGATTGATACATGGCGACGATCGCGGCTGTTACCACGGACTCGGAGAAGGTGTGTTCGACATGGGGGCGCCCTGCCTGAGCCAGCTTCACGCGCGTCGCAGGATACAGCAGGTCGCGAAGTCCCCGTGCGAACTCATCTTGGACCCCAAGCTCCCGATAGAGGCCGCCAGGACCAACGATGGCCCGAAAATCAGGCGTGTCGTTGCATAGCACCGGAAGGCCCGTGGCGAGGGCCTCCAGCAGCACAATACCGAACATCTCGTGCAGTGAGGGCAACACGAAGCAGTCGGCGGCGCGGTACAGTTCCGGCATATATTCGCGCGGCAGGTTCGGCAGAAAGCGCACGCGTTCGCCCAGCAGGGCCGTTCCTTCGGAAATCAGGACGTCGGTGTCAGATTCTCGGCTGCCGGCGACGACCAACATGGTGTCTGTCTCGTTGCCGCTGCAGACGTCCGCGAATGCCGCCAGCAGAGCATCGATCCGTTTGTGGAAGCGACGGATGGCGGCACAGCACAAGACCAGTGTTCGGCCGGGCGGCAGTCCGAACCGGGCGCGGGCAACGTCTTGGTTTCCCGGGCGAAAGCGCGCCGTATCGACGAAATTGGGAGCCATGAAGACTGTCTGGCCTCGGGGTTTGCTCGGTGCCCAGGCATCGGCCGCGGTCTGTGTCAGCAGATGTAAGAAAGCGAACCTGCGCATCACTGACGCGCCTTCTCCCGTGCCGTTGGCATAGATGACCTTGGGCTGAGAAATCCCGGCGCGGCGCGCACGCTCCAGCCAGATGGCGATCATGGGGTCCTGGACATGCAGAACGTCGAACCCACGCCGGATACGTTGCCAAAGGGACAGGGCAAAGCTGGTCTGCTCGAGATCGTAAGGGGAGCCCATGCCATAGCGCCACCCGCCAAGACGACGCAGCCCACCTGCCAGCGCGATGGCGGTCGTTCCGGTTCGGCGCAGCGTCGGTAAAGGTTCCACACCTTCTCGGCGCGCCCCTCCGAACAACGTCACATCCGCGCCGCCGCGCCTCAGCGCAAAGGCGAGGTCTGCGGCCCAGGATTCTACTCCTCGCTGGACAAAACCTAAGCCGGAACAGGCGATCGCGATCCGTGGCGTGACGCTCAAAAGGAATTTCCACTGTTAAGCAGAGCAAGCCAGAACGCCGGATGTCGTCCGAGCGTGGCCCTCAATAGCCAGGGGGCCTTGTGGGCCGGACGGTAGGGACCGCCGATACCGCGTACGCCATCCCAAAGACTGGCAAGGACGGCATCGATTGCGGCGGGAAACTCGGGCATGCGGGCGATCTGCGTCAGGCGCTTGTGCAGGAACCAGAGCGCCGCTTTCCGCACCAACGCGGGCAGCGGAAGCTTCCGCCAAAGGAGGAGATAGTTTCGAGTCATGAAATAGTGGAGGTAGTCGGCGACCCTTCCGGGGTTCTCCACCGGCTGCGTGAGTTTGTGGAACACGACCGCCTCGGGCACGGCGACAGCGCGAAAACCGGCCGCGCGGGCGCGCAGGCAGTAGTCCACATCCTCCACATAGGCGAAGAATTCCACGTCAAGCCTGCTCTACCGGTACAGGCCTAGATGGGGCGGTCGTTGGGTCCATTCCTACCCGCCGCTCGCCTGCAGGTCGCGTGCTTTCGATTCCGCCAGCATTTGCCTGAAATAGGCCACGGTCTTCGTCAAGCCCGTCTCGAGTTCGACGCTAGGCCGCCAGCCTAAAACATTTTCCGCCAGAGTAATGTCCGGGCAACGCTGCAGCGGGTCGTCCTGCGGCAAAGGCCGGGCGACAATGCCAGACGAAGAGCCGGTGATTCGGATCACCTGTTCTGCCAGTTGGCGTACCCTGATTTCGTGCGGATTGCCGATGTTGACGGGCCCGGTAATGTCCGAGCTGGTCGCCATCAGGCGGATCAGGCCCTCTATCAGGTCGTCGACGAAACAGAAGGCACGCGTCTGGGTACCGTCCCCGTATAGGGTGATGTCTTCGTTCCGCAGGGCTTGGACGATGAAATTCGATACCACCCGCCCGTCGTTTGGATGCATGCGCGGACCGTAGGTGTTGAAGATGCGAGCCACCTTGATCTGGGTGCGATGCTGACGGTGGTAGTCGAAGAACAGCGTTTCGGCACAGCGTTTGCCCTCGTCGTAGCAGGCCCGCGGTCCCAGCGGATTGACGTTGCCGCGGTAGTCTTCGGTCTGCGGATGCACTGTGGGATCGCCGTACACCTCACTGGTGGAAGCCTGGAGGATCTTGGCACCGATTCTCTTGGCGAGTCCCAGCATGTTGATAGCGCCGATAACGCTGGTCTTTGTCGTCTGCACTGGATCGAACTGGTAGTGAATGGGCGATGCCGGGCAGGCAAGATTATAGATCTGATCAACTTCCACATAGAGCGGAAACGTTATGTCGTGACGCATCGGCTCAAAATGCGGATTGCTCATGAGATGGACAATGTTGTCCTTGCGGCCGGTAAAATAGTTATCGACGCAAAGCACGTCGTTGCCTTCCGCAAGCAACCGCTCGCAAAGATGAGAACCAAGGAATCCGGCGCCGCCAGTAACGAGGATGCGCGCGCGTGTCAGGGCCATTCAGGTCTGCCTCCGCATTAATTGTTATTTAGATGCCTGATTTCACGCACCAACGCAAACAGTTCCTATTCGAGACGGCCGCGATCGTCCCGCACATCGCGCGACCCCCACATTCATGTCCGCCCGCTTGCCCGCAGCATTCCTGACACATCGCCTATTGACGTCGGCGGCTTGACATGGGCGGCCTTGCCGCGGTGGCGCCGCGCGCGCGATTATGTTGGCTCTTGGTCAAACGAGAGAGGAAACCGATCATGGCCGAACGCCCTTTTACCCAGGCTGACCTGGACGAGCTGGCGCAATGGGACACCCCAACCATCTGCAATGGGCTCGAGATCGTGGTGCCTGAACGCCGTGCTATCGGCTTCACCGTGGAACCCATGGTGTGCATCGACCCAAAGGCCAAGCCGATCGTGGGTGTGGCCCGCGTCGGAATGATCCGTTCGACCGAGCCGCCGCGGTCCAAAGTCACCGACCGGGCGGACTGGTACGACTATGTCGCTCGGGTGGATTTTCCGACCATCGCAGTGCTGCAGGACATCGACGGCCGCGTCGGCTACGGCGCCTATTGGGGTGAGGTCCAGTCCACGATCCACAAGGCGCTCGGGTCTATCGGCTGCGTCACCAATGGGTCATTCCGCGATCTGGATATGTGGGCGCCGGGATATCAGATGCTTGGCGGCCGGATCGGTCCGAGCCACGCGCACGTGCATATGGTTGATTTCGGCAAGCCGGTGAATGTCTTCGGCATGCAGGCAGCGCATGACGACGTTATTCACGCCGATTTCCACGGCGCGGTGGTAGTCCCCGCCGATGCCGTGCGAAAACTGCCGGCCGCAATCGATCTGGTCTCCCGCCGCGAGGCCGTGATCCTGGAGGTTTGCCGGGCGCCGGGCTTCACCCCGGCGAAGCTGCGGGAAGCTCTCCGGAAGTCTGGCGAGATTCACTGAGTTCGGCGCGCCTTCAGCCGCTGGATCGCCTCTGAAACCATCCGGGTCGGTTCTTCGGTCTGATAGGCGCGAGATATGCAACGAATGCCGGCCTCGATCGCGTCGTTGACCGGCATCGCCTCCCATTCGCGGATCAGTTCCTTCTGCAGCCGGATCGCCTTCGGGCCGGATTCGACGATCGATCTCACCCATCGGCCGAGCGCGGCATCCAGGTCGGCGGCGGGAACCACCTTCTCCACAAGCCCCCATTCCAGCGCGGTGCGGGCGTCGATGTTGTCCCCGGTATAGAGCAGCAGTTTGGTCCGGCCCCAGCCGATCAGTTGCGGCAACAGCGCGGCCTCGACGACCGAGGGCAGGCCGATCTTCACCTCCGGCATGCCGAACATCGCGTTGTCGCTGGCGATGTGCATGTCGCAGGCGGCCATCACCTCCAGCCCGGCGCCGAGGCAGAAGCCGTTGACCCGGGCAATGACCGGCACCGGCAGGTCGCGCAGCACCTTGCACATGCGATGGATCAGCGTGAGGAAATCGCGTGCCTTTGGCGGGTTCAGAGCGCCCAGTTCGTGCAGATTGGCGCCCCCATGAAGGCGCGGTCACCTTCGCCGGTCACGATCAGCACGCGCAGGTCGGGATCGTCGGCCAGGGTCGTCACAGCGTCGATGAACGCGGTGATCTGCGCCTGGCCCAGGCAGTTCAGCCGCGCGGCATTGTTGATCGATACGGTCGCTACGGCGCCGTCATGGCCGCGGCGGATGCGGATGGTCATGGCGCTGTCCTTTGGTTCCAACCGATGGGGCCGCGGAAGGGTCTCATGTCCGGGTAGCCGCTGACGGCCCAGGCGCCATCGACCAGCAGGCTGGCGCCGTTGACATAGCTCGCGTCGTCGCTGGCGAGATAAAGCGCGGGTGCGGCGATTTCCTCGGGCTGGGCTGGGCGGCCCATCGGGATGCGCTGCTCGAAGGCCGCCAAGGCGGCGGGATTGTCGAAATGGCGGCGAGTCAGATTGGTCTGCACCAGATCCGGGCAAAATCGCGTTCACACGCATGCCGAATTCGGCGAATTCCAGTGCGCCGTTGCGGGACAGCATCTCGACACCGGCCTTTGCCGCGACATAGGCCGAGCCCGCATGCATCGGCACATGTGCGTTCAGCGAGGCGATATTGACGATGACGCCGTTGCCCTGCCGCATCATCTGCCGAGCCTGGTGCTTCATGCCCAGGAACACGCCCTTCAGGCACAGATCGACGGTGAAATCCCAGTCCGTCTCCGCCAGATCGACAATGTAGCCAGGCCGCGACCCGCCGGCGACGTTGAACGCGGCATGGACGCCCGCCGAAACGGTCCACCGCGGTGGCAACCAGCTCCTCGGCCGAAGCTTCCTTGGTGACATCGCCTGCAATGCCGACGAACCCGGAGCCGAGGTCGCCGATGCGGGTTCAGGTCCGACCCGACGACCTTGGCACCCTCCGCCAGCAGGCGTTTGCGATGGCCAGTCCGATGCCCGAGGCCGCGCCGGTCACCACCGCGGTTTTGCCGGCGAACCGGTCTTTGAAGGCGATCATCTGCATCCTCCCACCCGGCGTTAAGGGTTTGGCAACTTTGCCGTGGTTCCGTGCCCGCGTTTCGATGGGAACCCTGCATGGAAGTATCGGTCGGGATCAAGGTCGCCGCCCGCGGTCTGGAATGGGAGGTGACCGCGGTCGAGGCTCTTGGCGCGCAGCAGCGCGTGCAGTCTGGCGTGCATGTGGCGGCGATCTGGCGGGGCTGGAGTGGGAGGTGCTCTATCCGGCCGAAACGCTGTCGGTGCTGCCAGACGACCCGTCGCCCGACGAAGTGGGTCCGCTGGACGCCTGGCGCCGCTTTCACATCGCCCGGCTGCTGGAACAAATTCCCGGCGCGCCGGCACCGCCCGGCCGGGTCGCGATCGAGGCATATCAGCGTGTACCGTTGCTGCGAGCGCTGGATATGGTCCGGCCGCGGTTGCTGCTGGCCGACGGCGTCGGGCTGGGAAAGACCATCCAGGCGGGTCTGATCGCGGCCGAACTGCTGGTGCGGCGCCGGGCGCATCGCATCCTGATCGTCTGCCCGCCTGGCCCGCTGCTGCGCCAGTGGGAACAGGAGATGCGGGTCCGTTTCGGCCTGCGCTTCACCGCGATCGCCGATGCCGCCGGGCTTGCGGAGCCGCCAGCGAGGCATGGAACTCGGCGGCAATCCGTTCGACGCGATGGCGCTGTGCCTGACCTCGATGGACTTCGCCAAGCAGGACCGGGTGCTTGCGGAACTGGAACGCGTCGCCTGGGATCTGGTCATCATCGACGAGGCGCATCATTGCGTCGGCGAGGAAAATCAGCGCCGCCGTCTGGCCGAGGTGCTGGCGCGCCAAGTCCGACGGGTTGCTGCTGCTGACCGCGACGCCGCATGACGGCCACGATCCGCATTTCGCCGTCACTGATGGCACTGCTGGACCCCAGCCTGGTGGATGGGGCGGGCGAGCTGGTCGGAACGGCCTATCGCCGGCACGTGGTGCGGCGGCTGAAATCCCATATCCGTTCGGCGTCGGGCGCGCCGATGTTCCGAGAGCGGATCGTGATTCCGGTCCGGGTCGACGTGACCGACGCAGCGCCGTGCGGGACTTTCATAAGGCGCTGTCGGCCCTGGTGGCGCCGCGGCTGCAGCGATCCCGCGGCCGCAACAGGGCTGACGGACGCGCTGGCTTTCGTAAGCTTGCTGAAACGATCGATGTCCACCATCGCCGCGTGCCTCGCAACGCTGCGCGTGGTGGCGGAGCGTTACGGCACGAAGCCGCTGCGGGAGCGGCAGCGGGCACTGCGGGCCTATCGCCGGCGGATGGCTCGTTTCGGCGTGCTGGGACCGGCGGAGGAGGCGGAGATCGCCGAACTGGAGGCCGAGGAGATGGCGGCCAGCTGTCTGGCGAGGCACCGCGGCGGATCTGCATGCGCTGATCCGCCTGGGCGAGGCCGCGGCGCCTCACGATCCGAAACTGGCGGCCCTGGTGCTGGAGATCCGACTGATCCGGCTGCGCCATCCGAATGCCAATGTGACTCGTCTATACGGAATACGCCGACAGCCAGCGTGCGGCGGTCGAAGCGCTGGCCGGCATCGGCGGCACGATCCTGACCATCAGCGGCGTCGGATTCCGAAGCCGACCGCACACGCGCCGCCGAACGTTGCGCCGAGGAGGACGGGATCGTGCTGGTCAGCACCGACTCGCTGGCCGAGGGGCTGAACCTGCACCAGCGCTGCTTTCACCTGATCCATCTCGATCTGCCGTACAATCCAAACCGTCTGGAGCAGCGCAACGGCCGCATCGATCGCTACGGGCAACGCAACGATCCAGAAATCCGCTATCTGTTTCTGGCCGGCACGTTCGAGGAACGGCTGCTGCTGCACCTGATCGCCAAATACGAAAAGGCGCGGGCGTGTCTGTCGTTCATGCCGAATACGCTGGGTGTTGGCGCCGATCCGGCAGCCTGCACGAACCTTTATTCGCAGGTTTCGCCGAAGACTTGTTCAGCGGCCATGCCCCGACTGGTCCACTCGCTCGATCTGGCCGCGGAGGATACCGACAGCGACGCCTACCGCGACTTGCTGCGCGAAATCGACCGGGCATTTCAAAGCTTCGACCATATGGCCGTCCGCCATGGCTGGCTGTCCGGAGCAGAGGAACTCAAACCGCCGCCGGCTGAAACGCCCGCCGGCATCGATCTGGTCGCGTTCGTTCGATCCGTATTGACCGCCGAACCAGACGGTCACTGTGTGCCGTCCGCCTGGGCGCAGGACCTGGATGGGTTGCCTGGATTCGACGCGGCAAGTGGACGCGTGCGGCTGACGGACGATGCCGAGCAAGTGCGGGATGCTTGCGGGCGGCCTCTGCTGTATCCCGGACGAGCGCATCCGTTGACCCGGCGGGCGATCGCCTCGGTCCGGACCGGGCGGGTCAGCGCTGCCAGGGCCTGAAATTATCCTTGTTGATGACTTATACGGTGGAGGCCGGATCGCTGCTCCGCACAGTTTTCGCGCTGCTCCTCTGTCCCGACGGTTCTGTCTCGGAACAAGCTGACTTCCTTTCGATCGCCAATGATCCTGTGCCACCGAACGGGTTGTGGCAGAGCATGTTCGCGGCTTGGGCACCCGAGGCGATCGCGGCGGCCGGTTTGCGAGCGGCCGCGGTCTCGGAGCGGATTGGCGCCGCAGGGGTCGCCGGCGATATCAGAGCCGGCTCGATCGCGATGCCGCCACTGCTGCGCGCATGGCTCGTTGGCCGAGCGAACGAACTCTGTGGACGCGCTACGCCCATTGACGAGAGACCTGTTTGCTTCCGGACCCAACGGAAAGCGACTGGCGGCGCAATGCGGCACCGGAACAACGGCTGGCCGGAGTTCGCCACCGATCCGTCCGTGTCTGCGCCTCAGCGGCGCGAGGCTGCCGAAGCCTTGGCACGATCGAGCGCTCGCGCCACCACCCATTCCCGCGATCGCACGATGCGCCTTTGGGCATGCTGATGCTGGTGCCGTGACCCTCGACCTGGACGACTGCGTCCTGGTCGGTTCCGCGATGACGGAGCCGTTTCTGCGCGAAGGCCTTGCCAAAGTGGCGGATATGCCGCCGATCCGGATCGAACGGATTGGGATGCTGCTGCGCGCATCGTTGCGCGTCGGTGGCGCCCAACGCGTCCACCAGCATGTCACGACGACACTCGCCTCCGCGCTCGGTTACGGCCGCCCATCGCGTCAGACCCCAGTAACAACGCGGGAGGGACAAGAGGACGGCGGCTGGCTGCTGCAAGCCGCCAACGGCGAGCGCCTGCGGGCGTGGTCGATCGCCAGCGACATCGATCTGGATGCGGCCTGAACGGTCGGCGCGCGCCTATCGGTCCAGCCCCACCCGCATCGCCCAACGTGTGCTGCTGGCCAGCGGCGAACGCGGCTGGACTGTTGACCAACGGCGAGATCGTGCGTGCTGCTGCTGTGCGATCCCGTCTCGCTCGGACAGTCATCTTTCCATTGCGATCAGATGGCTGGCGGCAGAGACCTGCTGCCACCCGATTCGTTTCGTGTCCTGAAGGCGCTGGCCGGCGCGCGATGGTTTGCCGCGGCTGCCCGCGATGCTGGAAGCCGCGCGGCTGCATCAGGCCGAGCGTCACCACCGAATTGCGCCGGCAGGCCCGCGAAGCCATCGTCGGCTTTATCAATGCGCTGCCGGACCGAACCGGCCTTGATCCCAGCGGCGCTGTGGCACGAGGGTCTGGTGCTGGTTTACCGGTTGCTGTTCATCCTGAAACTGGAATGCCCCGCGGAACCGGGAACAGGGTTCAGCTTCGCCTCCAGCGCGGCTGTGGCGAAGGCGTTGTCGCCAAATCGAGCGCTGGGGCCGCTGGTGCGGCGGCATCTGGATCAGCGGCCACGACACCGGGCGGATGCTGGAGAGCGGACTGCGCTCGCTGTTCACGATCTTTCGCGACGGGCTGTCAGTGTACCGAACTGCAGATCGCGCCGCTCGGCGGCGCGTCTGTTCGGCGTCGACACGCACACCGTTGCTGGATCGGCTGAACTGGGGCGATCGTGCGGTGGCGATCCTGCTCGACCGGCTGATCTGGATCATTTCGACGCGCGGCGAGCGGGCAAGGGTGCATTACGGCTCGCTGGACGTCGAAGATCTCGGCAGCATCTACGAAGGATTGCTGGAGCAGGAACCCGGGATCGCAACGGAACCGCTGCTCCGCGTCCGCCGCGGCAAGACGGAGACTGTCGTGGCGGCAGAAGGCCAGCCAGGCGACATCGAGCCGGGCCAGTTCTTCCTGCGCTCCGGCATGGGCCGCAAGGCTACCGGATCGTTCTATACACCGCACGAATTCGTTCGCTTTCTGGTGCGCGAGACGCTGGACCCAAAGATCGCGGCCCTCAGCCCGCCGGACGATCCTCACCCCGCCCGCCTGCTGACGCTGAAGATCGTCGATCCCGCCACCGGCAGCGGCCATTTTCTGGTCGAGGCCTGCCGCTATCTGGGGGAGGCGCTGCTGACTGCCTGCCGCGTGTGCGACGAACGCGGGCTGCACGACCGTATCGCCGCGCTGCCCGATCCCGACCAGACGATCGCATCGTATCTCCCCAGCCGAGGCTTTTCCGAACCTCGCGCCCGCGCGATCTGCCGCCGCCTGGTCGCGGTGCATTGCCTGTATGGTTGCGATCGCAACAAACTGGCGGTCGAACTGGCAAAACTGTCGCTGTGGCTGGAGTCCTACGCGGAAGGGCTGCCGCTGACCTTCCTGGATCACCGGCTGGTGCATGGCGACGCGCTGACGGGGCCGTTCTTCGCGATCGCTTTCGACGCTGCCGGTGACGGGCGGCCCGCTCGATCCGCTGCTGGCACGCGGCGTCGCCGACCGCCTGGACGCCAGCCTGCGTCAGGCCGCGGACCTGGTGACAGACGCTGAACGCATCGATCGGCCGGGACGCTGCACGATCTGGATACGAAACAGGCCGCCAAGGATCCGCTTGGACCGGTTGCTGCATCCGCTGCGGCAACTCGCGCGAGCCTGGGCGGGCGCCGCGATGCTGCGCGAACGCGACGGCGACGACGTCTGGCTCGGGCTGGCCGCTCGATGTCGCCGAGACCGGCGTCTGGCCGGACACGTTGACCGAGCGTCAGGCCGCACTGCTGACGGCCGGGGCCGATGCGGTCGCCTGGGACCTGGTATTCCCGGAGGTGTTTCCCGGCGGCTTCTCCGTCGTGCTGGGCAATCCGCCCTGGGATGTCGTGCTGCCCAACACCAAGGATTTCGTTGCTGATTACGATCCCACTGTGCTGGACGCCCGGACCCGGCCGGCAGCGGGCGGCGATCGAACGGGCGGTGTTGGCGCGTCCGGGCGTCGCTGCCGCGTTTGACGCCTATCGCACCGGCTTCGAGCGGATGAAACGGGTCGCCGGCCGGTTGTACCGGCACCAGCGTGTCCGCGCTGGTGGCGACACGACCGCGGGCAATCTCGATCTGTTCCGCTTGTTTGCCGAACGCAACATGGACCTGGCCGCCCCGGACGGCGCGATCGGCATGCTGATGCCCTCCGCGTTCCACGCCAACGAGGGCACCACCGGCATTCGCCGGCTGTATCTCCAGGAGGCCAACCTGGGCTGGTGCCTGTCGTTCGAAAATCGCCGCCGCATCTTCGATATCGACAGCCGCTTCAAGTTCGACCTGATCGTCGCGCACCGCCCCGGCCCGACCCAAGATCTTGCGCTGCGGCTTCTACCTGGACCGTATCGAGGACGCGACCGATCCGGCGAAGATCATGACCTACAACATGGCATTTCTGGACCGAGACCGGGGGCTGGACAGACCCGCTGGAACTGCGCGGAACCGCCGACCTGCGGATCGCCGAAGCGCTGTTCGCGCAACCCGAACGGCTGGGCACATGGTGCGCGGACCGACACATCCGTTTCGGCAACGATCTCGCACATGACCGCCGACGCAGGTTGCTTCCAGCCAGCCGGTGCCGCCGACCTGATACTGCACGAGGGAAAGACGTTCCACCAGTACACCGACTCGCTGGGACACCAAGCCGCGCTACAGCGTCGCATCCGGTGCCATCAAGCTGCGATCGCGGAAGCCGCGCGCTACTATCGTCTTGTCGTTTCGCGACATCGCCCGATCCAACGACGAGCGGACCATGATCGCCTGCATCGCGCCGCCGGGCACGGTCTTCGGCCACACCGCGACGGTGGAGAAAACACCTTGGGCCCGCACCAACGCCGACGCTCTGACGCTCTGCGCACTGTTCAATTCGTTCCCGTTCGACTGGCTGGTGCGGCAGAAGGCGGCGACGCATCTCAGTCTGTATCTGCTGCGAGCGCTGCCGGTCCCGAGCTTCAGCGAGGCCGAATCTCGCTTCCTGGCCCATGGGGCGCTGCTGCTGTCCTGCAACCACGCGGGATATGATGATCTGTGGAAGGATCAAACCGGCGGTATCCGTCAGCGGGCAGGTTGGGCGGTGCGCGCCGAAATCGATGCGGTGGTGGCGCATGGCTATGGTCTGAACCGCAGCCAATACGACCACCTCCTGCGCAGTTTCAGCCACAGGTCGCAACCTGAGGCTCCAGAGCTCTGCCTGGCCGCATTCGATAGATCTCGACCACCGCCGATGCTTCATGACAGGACGATGAAGAGCCGCCAGGCTTCGCAGGCCGAGGAAGCCGCGTGCGCCCCCTCGCCCAGATCGGCCAGCGGCCACCGTGCGTCACGTCGACCTCCATCCGTGCCGACCGAGAGGTGAGCCTCAGGTGGCGAGGAGCACCTCAGCTCGGTAAACAATTTGTCATGCGACGCTTCCGGACGCAACTGTAACGCAATGCAACAAAAGCAATAAAAGCAAGGCATTGGCGCGTAACACCGGGCAACAATGATTGAACTCGGCGCGTTCAACGAAACGCGCTAGGGGCATTCTGGCACAAGCGATCACGCTCGTGCCGGACAGGATTCGCTGGATGGATGGCTTTGCCAGACTGCCGCTTGCCGAACGGGACGCCGCATTGGCGGATCCTGACGGGTTGTCGGCAGCGAACACTGAAAGCGGCGATCGATTGCGTGGGTGTCGGCGTCCACTCTGGGCGGCGCGTGACGCTGACCATCCGGCCCGCCGCTGTCGATCACGGCATCGTTTTCCGCCGCACCGACCTTGGCCGTGTGATCGCGGCGCGCCTTGAGAACGTGATCGACACACGTCTGTGCACCACGCTGGCCGATCCCAGCCATGGCCTCTGCCCGAATCGGCACCGTCGAGCACCTGATGGCGGCCCTTTCCGGTCTGGCGATCGACAACGCCCTGATCGAGGTGGATGGCCCAGAGATACCCATTCTGGACGGCTCCGCGGCGCCGTTCGTGTTCCTGCTCGATTGCGCCGGGTCGGTTGAACAGGAGGCGCAACGTCGCGTCATCGAAATCCGCCGCCCCGTTCGGGTGACCGCCGGCGAATCCTGGGCCGAACTCGGTCCTCTGGGGCCGATGACGCCGAACGGCACAGCCGATTCTGGAAATGGACGTGTCGATCGACTTTGCCGCCAGCGCGATCGGCCGCCAATCGGCGTCCCTGCGACTGACTCCCGACAACTTCCGCCATGAGATCGCCGCGGCCCGCACTTTCACCCACGCTTCGGAAGTGGAGCAGCTTCAGGCCGCCGGCTTGGCGCGTGGCGGCAGTCTGGACAATGCGATCGTCGTCGACGGAGCAAACATCCTCAATCCCGGCGGTTTGCGCATGGCGAACGAATTCGCTAGCCACAAGCTGCTGGACGCCGTGGGCGATCTGGCGCTGGCCGGCGCTCGGTTGCACGGGCGCTTCGCCGCGTACCGTTCCGGCCATGCGTTGAACAATCGCCTGTTGCAGGCGCTGTTCGCCGATACCACGGCCTGACGCATGGTCGCGAGCGAACCCCTCATCGCTGCCGCCTGAGCGACGCGAACTGCCGTATTCGCGGATCGCGTCGGCATGATATAAGCCGCGCGATGAACACGAGTTGCGCCATGTCCGATCGTTTCCCACGTGCCCTTGTCCTAGGCATCACCGCGCTGTTGCCGCTGTTGTCCGGTTGCGGGGGAACGGATGAGAACGCGAAGCAAGGCCCAACCGGCCCGGTCGAGGAACTTTACAACAATGGCGTTGATGCGCTTAGCGCACGCCGGTACAGCAGCGCCGCGGATCAGTTCAACGCGGTGGAGCAGAACTATCCATACTCCACCTGGGCGGTGAACGCGCAGTTGATGTCTGGTTACTCGCTCTATTTGCAGAAGCAAATATACCGACGCCACCGGCACGCTCGATCGCTTTATCCAATTGCATCCCGCCCACCGCGATATCGGCTACGCCTACTACCTGCGCGCCCTGTGCTACTATGAGCAGATCGCCGATATCCAACGCGACCAGAAGGGCACCGAACAGGCGATGAACGCGCTGCGGGAAGTGGTGACACGATTTCCGGACACCGCCTATGCCCGCGACGCCCAAGTTGAAGATCGACCTGTGTGTTCGACCATCTTGCCGGCAAGGAGATGGAGATCGGCCGTTTCTATCAGAAGCAGAACCTCTATGAGGCCGCGATTGGCCGTTTCCAGCGGGTGGTGGATGATTACCAGACGACCAACCACGTCCCAGAGGCGCTAGCCCGTTTGACCGAGATTTATCTGGCGCTGGGCTTGAAGGATCAGGCACGCAAGACCGCTGCGGTCCTCGGATACAACTATCCCGGCAGCGAATGGTACAATGCTACCTATGCCCAACTCATGGACGACGGTATCGCCCGTCCGGGCGACAAAACGCCGAACGGCGACGCGGAGCGGCCCGGCTTCTTCTCCCGTGCCTGGCATGCGGTGTTCTGATCGCGTTTTGTGTAAGCAGTGTGAGCGACGCGGCGTGCTGACCGCGCTGTCGATTCGCGATGTCGTCCTGATCGAGCGGCTCGATCTGGCGTTCGACCAGGGTCTGACGGTTCTGACCGGCGAAACCGGAGCCGGCAAGTCGATTTTGCTGGACAGTCTTGGCCTTGCCCTCGGCGCTCGCGCAGAAGCCGGCCTGGTGCGCGCGACCGCGGAGCAGGCGAGCGTGACAGCTTGTTTTTCGCCCGCCAACGACAACCCGGTCTCCGCAGTTCTGGACGAGCATGGACTGACGGTCGACGACGAAATTGTCCTGCGCCGCGTCGTCACACGGGACGGCCGCTCGCGGGCCTTCATCAACGATCATCCGGTCGGCGTCGGTCTGTTGCGGCGCGTGGGCGCGTTGCTAGTGGAAGTGCAAGGCCAGCACGAGCAAATGAGCCTGGCCGATCCTGCCAGTCATGCAGGCCTATTGGATGCATTCGGCGTTGCATCGGGGCTGCGCATCTCCGTGTCCGAAGCCTGGCACGATTGGCGCGATGCGCTGCGTCGCTTGGAACACGCGCGCGCCGCGATCGCCGCCGCCGAACGCGACGAGGAATGGCTGCGCCACGCGGTCGAAGAACTCGCCACCCTGGCACCGCGAATCGATGAAGAAGAAACTCTGGCGCGCGAACGTCAGCGGCTGCAGCAAAGCGAACGGCGCGCGGAGGCAATCGCCGCCGCCCTGGCAGAACTGACACCACGTGACCGGCGCAACGCCGGCCCCGCGGCCTCATTGCGCGCAGCATCCCGATCGCTGCAACGCCTGGCGCCGTCGGGCCAGCCCGAGGCCCCGGGCGGGAATCCGGCCGATCCCGCGCTCGCCGCGCTGGAACGAGCGGAGGAGGCGCTTGGCCGAGGCGGAAACGCTGCTGACGCGCCTGATCGCCGACGCCGAGGTCGATCCTCGCCTGCTGGAACAGTCGGAGGAGCGGTTATTCGCTTTGCGAGCCTCGGCCCGCAAACATGGCGTCGCCGTGCCCGATTTGCCGGAATTGCTGGATACATTAGCCGCTCGACTGGCGGCATTGGAAACCGGCGCGGCGGAGATCACCGAGCTGGAGCAGGCCGCACGGGATACCAAGGACCGATACGTGGCTGCCGCTACCGCTCTATCGGGCGCGCGAACAGCCGCTGCGGGGAAATTGCAGAAGGCGGTCGGCAAGGAGTTGCCGCCGCTGCGTCTGGACAAGGCGCGATTTTTTGCCGAGGTGATGACACTGCCCGAAACTGGCTGGGGTCCGGGCGGCATCGATCAGGTGCGCTTCCTGATCGCCACCAATCCCGGTCAGGAACCGGCGCCGCTGGCCCGCGTTGCCTCGGGCGGCGAATTGTCGCGCCTGATGCTGGCGATGAAAGTCGTGTTGTCGGCTGGTTCGGCTGTCCCGACTCTGGTGTTCGACGAGGTCGACTCCGGTATCGGCGGCGCGACCGCCGCTGCGGTTGGGGAGCGATTGGTCCGCGTCGCCGAGGGCGTGCAGGTGCTGGTGGTAACGCATAGTCCGCAGGTTGCCGCTCGCGGCGCCTGGCATCTGCGCGTCGCCAAGGCCGCCACCCGCGACCGGACAGCGACAACGGTGGATCATCTGGCCCCGGAGGCCCGGCGCGAAGAAATCGCCCGCATGCTGGCGGGAGAGATCGTTTCAGATGCAGCCCGCGCCGCGGCCGACGATCTGCTACGGGGCCAGCGTCCGCCGCAGGGGCTTCTGGTATGATGCTTTCGATCGTCATGACGACCACAACGAGCTTGCCCTCCGAGCTCCGCCCGTTCGGACTTATTGTCGCTCGATGGTAGAGCCCACGACGCAAGCCCCGGTCGACGCCCTCACCGAGGCGGAAGCCGAGGAAGAACTCGCCCGCTTGGCCCGCGAAATCGCCCACCACGACGCTGCCTACCACACCCACGACGCACCGGAGATCTCCGACGCCGACTACGACGCCCTCCGTCGCCGCAATGCCGCCATCGAGGCACGCTTCCCGGCGCTGATCCGGGCCGATTCGCCATCCGCCCGAGTTGGCGCGGCACCCGAGTCCGGGTTCGCCAAACTCCGCCACCGTGTGCCGATGCTGTCGTTGGACAATGCATTGAACGCCACCGAGTTCGCCGAGTTCTGTGCTCGCGCCAAACGCTTTCTCGGCCGAACCGAACCGCTGCTGTTCGTCGCAGAGCCGAAGATCGATGGACTGTCGATCAACCTCACGTACGAGACACGGTCGATTTCGTCCGCGGTGCAACCCGCGGCGATGGCACGGAAGGCGAGGACGTCACTGCCAACCTCCGGACCATGAGGTCGATGCCCGACCGGCTGGCTGGCGACGCCCCCGCTTTGATCGAAATCCGCGGCGAGGTCTTCATGACCAAAGCGGACTTTCTGGCGCTGAACCAGTCTCAGGCAGACGCTGGCGCAAAGGTCTTCGCCAACCCGCGCAACGCGGCCGCCGGCAGTTTGCGGCAGTTGGATGCGTGGATCACCGCCGGCCGGCCGCTGTCGCTGTTCGCCTACGCCCAGGGCCAAAGCAGTGAACCGGTCGCCGCGACACACTGGGACTATCTGGAACGCCTGAAAACCTGGGGCTTCGACGTCAATCCTCTGTCGCGCCGGTTACAGAGCGAGACCGAGGCGGAAGCGTTCCAGAATGAAATCGGCCTCGCGCGATCCGGCCTCGGCTACGACATCGACGGCGTCGTCTACAAGATCGACGACCTCGCGCTGCAACGCCGCCTTGGCTTCGTCGGCCGCGCTCCCCGATGGGCAATCGCCTGGAAGTTTCCGGCCGAGCAAGCAACGACCGTGCTGCGCGATATCCGCATTCAGGTCGGTCGCACTGGCGCCCTCACCCCGGTCGCCGAACTTGAGCCCGTCAACGTCGGCGGTGTGTTAGTCGCTCGGGCCACATTGCACAATGAGGATGAAATCGCGCGCAAAGATATCCGCGTGGGCGACACGGTGGTCCTGCAACGTGCCGGCGATGTGATCCCTCAGATCGTTTCTGTTGTAACTGATCGGCGGCCCGCTGGATCGACACCTTACGTCTTTCCTGACATTTGCCCGGCCTGTGGCAGCCACGCCGTCCGGCCGCCAGGTGAGGCCGTTCGCCGTTGCACCGGCGGCCTGATCTGTCCTGCGCAACGGGTAGAGCGGCTGATCCACTTTGTTTCACGTCCTGCGTTCGATATCGACGGACTGGGCGAGAAAACGATCCAGGAATTCTACAACGAAGGCTGGCTGCACGGTCCCGCCGATCTGTTCAAATTGCCGGAACGGGAGGCCGAGATCGCCACGCGCGAGGGCTGGGGCAAACTGTCCGCGCGCAACCTGTCCCGTGCGATCGCCGCGCGCCGGACGGTGCCGCTGGAGCGGTTCATCTACGCCCTCGGCATTCGCCGCATCGGTTCGACCAACGCGAAACTGCTAGCGCGGCACTACGGCAGTTTCGACAATTGGCGCGCACAGATGCTGGCGGCGAGAACCGCAGGATCTGACGAGCGGCTGGAACTGGGCAGCATCAACGGTATTGGCCCTACGATCGCCGAGGAACTCACGGATTTCTTCGGCGAAGAACGGAACATCACCGCACTGGATGAACTCGCCGCCGAACTGACCATCGAAGGCGCCGCCCGGACCAATGCCGCCGACAGTCCAATCGCCGGCAAGACCGTGGTCTTCACCGGCTCACTGGAAACCATGACAAGGCCCGAGGCCAAAGCGCGGGCCGAGGCGCTCGGCGCCAAAGTAACGGACTCGGTGTCAAAGAAGACCGACTTCGTCGTCGTTGGCGTCGATGCCGGATCGAAAGCGCGCAAGGCGACCGAGCTCGGTGTGCGAACGATGACTGAGGCCGAATGGCAGGAGCTTGTGAGCGGCACCGCCTGACCAAAGGCTCATGCCGATGGTTGAACAACCTCATCAGAGCCCTCGACCGTCTTTGTGGGCCATCCGGTCGGAAGTGCGGTTTGCCCCAGGACCCAACCCTCCCAGCGCTCGATCCAGGGATCGGCAGGCGCGGTATCAGGCCGATTGCCGGTCAGGACGTTCAGCACGCAGAGTACGCCAAGGACACTATCGAAGCGGTCTTCACCACAGGTGTCCGCACCGAAACCATCGAGTAACGAATGACGCATCGTATCGTCGGGCGAGGCGCCCTGCTGGTCCATCGCCGTCATCAAGACGCCAGCCGTCGCGCACCGGTCAGCGTGCCGACGCTTGCTGCCTCGCAATCGGATGCCGAGGTGACGCAGCGCCTCGGCCGGATAGGTCTCAGCCAGAGCAACCCAGCCGGGGGACAGCAAAGACCGAAACGGCCCCTCGAATGGCCACAGCCGCAGCTTCGCGCGATCGGTCAGTGCCGGAAGGATCATCTGATTCCAGGCGGCGATCGCAGCCTTTCCCGACTGATTCGCCCCTAGTGTCCAGAACAACGGCGCCCCCGCCGGCCGCTCCGCCGTCGCCCGGTCGCAGGCTCGGGAAAGTGCCGACGCGTCAGGCAGGCCGAGGGCAAGCGCATGCGACAGACGGGTCATCCCGGCGATGCCGCGAGCCGGATAGAACGGACGCCCGGGCCGAATATCGTCCAACGTGGCGCAGACCGAGAAGAAATCCGGCAACGCGCCGACATCGCGCAAAAAAGTCGGAAAATCCGGCTCAGGCCGGGTGGCGGCGTAGGCTCGGGGCAGACCTATCGGCAGATCGACACCCAAAGCCACGGCGCCGCCCGAGGCTTCGTCGCTAAGGCGTGACAGAAAGCTTGCGACATCTCCGACAGGGCGGGGTGCTGCCAAAGCCCAGCGGGTGGTCATCCGCCGTGCGACCGTTACCCATCGCTTGCGCGGATCAACGCTCCAATCCGCGTGAGCGGCAAGACTAGGATCCAAGCGGCCGCTGGGCGCGCTCGAGTAGGCGCCCAAAAAAACCCGGCGGCTTCGGAGGCTTGGCAACCTGAACAGCCTTCAATTTGGCCTTTGCCTCGGCTTCCCGGTCACGCTCCCTGCTGGCGAGCCATTTCTCCAGGCTCATACCGGCCTTGGCGGCGCGCTTGGCTTCGTAAGCTTTCTGGCCCTCGGTGAGTGACTTGATCGGCGGCACGTTGGTTCCCCAGGTTTCCGAGGTCTTTTCGCAGGCATCGGGTTGGCGATCAAGGGCTTCGAATCGCACCGACAAGCTGTTGAAGACATGCTCCGGAGAAAGGGCGGTACCGCACCGGACCGCCCTTTTCTATCCCTACTGAACCGTAGACTTCGGCGTCGGTACGATCCTGGTCACAACCATTGCCGACCGATCCAGATACTCCGGCACACGCGGCGCGATCTTAGTCTTCCAATAGTCGAACTCGTAGACGGCGGCATACTGCGCCACCCGCTGTTCCTCGCTTTCGAACCGGCGCAGCCAGATATAAATCGACGGGTCGGTCTCGCCTTGGAAGCTGCCGGTAATCACCATCCCCTTGGAGACCTGGAACGGGATGATTTCCTCCTCCATCATCTTGACCCAGCCCTGCAGCATGCCGGGCAGCACTTTGTATTGGCGCAGTTCATAGAATGCCATTGGTTCCCTCCTGAACAGACGACGCTCAGGAAGCCACGTCAGCCACCAGGATGCAACTCACTGCGTCTTCGTCGCCCCCTGAATGGGGGGCGGCAGCGCCTTTCCCCCGGCGCTCGCCCGAGCCTGCTGCAACAACTCGCCGCAGCGCGCGTCTTCGGCTTCCGAGGTGCCAAGCTGGATCGTCGGCAGGATCGCCAGCGGCACGAACAAGGCTGCCAATCCGGCTGCCGCGCCCGCGCGAGCCGCCACTTCGGCGCCCGGCCGGATCTTGGGATCCTTGAATGTGCCGCTGATGTTGATCCGCGTCGGCAGCGATCCCACGGAGAAATGCTTTGCGTCGGTCTTCAGCGCGAGGTCGATGGTTTCCTTCGCTAAATCGACCTTGCCTCCGACATTGGTGACTCCTTCCCCGGTTTCCAGCGTCATTGCCTTGAACTCAAGGACGCCCCGCTGCAGTCCCAGATCACCAACGAAACACTGCACCTGGGTCTTGTTCGGCACGCCGAGCGCGGACAGCAGCGCGTTGCCGAACTGCAACCCGGTGAGGTCAACCAGGACCGCCGACAAATCGCCCCCGGCCATTGCCATCTTCATCTCGCCATTGCCATTCGCCATCAGCGACGCCAACGAGTTCCCCGGTCGCGTCGATCGCCCCAACGCCGCTGACGGACCCGGCGCCTTCAAACGTGTGCGTCGCCGCCATCATCCGCGAGACATCCAGATTGCGCATGCGCAGATCCATTTTCGCGTGCACGTTCTTGCCGGATTCCGGCGTGAGGTCCACATCGCCCGACAGTTGGCCTTTGCCCACACCAAAGCTGATCGGGTGCACCGTGATCCGTCCGCCCACCGCATCCAGGGCGACTGTCAGATCATCCAGCGGAATGTTCCTGCCCTCGATATGCGCACCGTGATAGTGCAGGTGAATATCCGCCCAATCGAGCCGGGGCACGCTGATCGGTGTGTCAGGCAACAATTTCGAACTGGCGTTCGCCTTGGCCGCGGCCTCCCGTTCCTGGGGGGTCGCATTAGCGGTGTTCGACCGGCCGGGCGTTCCGCCAATGAACCCGTTCAGATCGGCCAGATCTACCCGGTTTGAGCGCAAATCCATCGTTACCACCGGCTTTGTCTTGCCCTTGACTTCGGTCCCGCTCGGTTGCTCTTCGATCATACCGCCAATGTCGGAGTTGCCGAGGCGACCCTTGAAATCGGTGAAGCGGATTTTGTCCAGACCATCAATGTCAAGCTTGCCGGCGAGCTGGTAGGCAGGCGTTTTCGGGATCGGAAAGCCGACCAGTGGCTCCAACAGTCCCATGTCCGGCCCGCTGAACCGTAGCTGGACATCAGCGCCCTTAAACGCGACCGGGTCTCGCAGCGTGCCCTTCAAACTGACTTGGGTCGGACCGTTCTCGATATTCAACTGCACCGGCCAAGGATGATCTGCGTCTCGCAGGGACAGCAGAGCACCGCCCACCAGTCCCGCCGTGATCGGCTGCGCGGCGTACGTCCCTTTGGCATCTACCACAAGCTTCGCGTCATTCCCATCGCCCTCGGTGTCGATCTTCGCGTCGAAATCGGCTTTCAGCTTGGGAATCACCACGTGCGCGTCGCCATCGGTGATGCGCAGGTCGCCGATCTTGATCGCCCCACCACCGCTGCCGCCACCGGTCGATAGCCGGAAATTGGCCGCTCCGTCTTTCGTTTCGGCAGCCAGGACGCGCGGACCGTCGAGTTCGATCCTCGGCAGCACCAGGCCATGACCCTGAACATAGCCCCAAGCATCAGCCTGGATCGTCAGTGACTTGATCGACACGAAGGATGGATCGTCTTTGGGCCAGTCGGGTGGATTGGCGACCACCACACCATCTGCGATCACCGTCACCACACGTCCGAGGCGCACATGCAGATGCGAGATCGTGACCGGCCGGCCAATCGCCGCCGAGGCACGCGACTGCACGATCGGGATGAACCAATCCCAATTCCAGAAAGCCACCAGCGCGATCAGCAGTAGGAGGGGAACGCCGATCCAGGCCAAACGTCGGGTGCGACGGAAGTTGGGCATGCTCACGAAACGACGCCCGACCTCGCCGAGTTGCCGCGCCCTTTATCAAATTTCTCTTATACAACCGCTCGACGTCAGCCCATCGACTGGGTCGGATACGACCATTGGCCATTCGAACGGGCCACGGCGGCGGCGCGCAACGGCGTCAACCCGGAAGTAAACCGACTTGCCTCCAGTGAGCGTTCCGCCGCTAGACAGTCAATTCGGCGCGGTCAGTGCCGAACAATCCCGTTGCCCATAGCCCTGTCTTGCCAGAACCGGAGCAGCCCCAAAACGCACACTGGCAACACCTGTTCCGCGTCCTGCATCAAACCTTCCAGCGCGTCGTCCGACATCGCCTGCCCACCGCGTTCGGATTCCGGTAGTGTCATTCCCGCCAGGCTGGCGATCGGGATCAGCAGCATGGAGGCATCCTCATCTGCTAGTGCGGGTTGCCAAGCCTTTGCTCGAAGGCTGACCGCCTGCATGAATCCAGCCGCCCAGTCCTCGGCCACGGTGGTACCGGCTTCGTCCTGCCACAGGATCGCGGTATAACCCAACGGGGTGGCATCCAGCCCGGCACTCGATGGTGGCGTAGCGGTCGAAGATGGTTTGCTCGACGGACGCCTGCTCCGCTTCGTCCAGGTAATCTGGTTCTTCGTTATCCCAGACTTCGGCCAGCCACTCTTCGCGCGGCACGATTTCTGGCCCGGCAACCAGGCCAGCCAGAAACCCGTCCAGCTCGGACAGATCCATGCAGCCTTGCGGTGCGCTGCTGGAATTCAGGAAATGGGCGAGTTCGTCGAGAGACACGGCGCCACCGTTCGCTGCTATGCGGTCCGATTATAGAGCCTGCCTTCGGCGGAGGGGAACAGTCCATCCCATGACAAAGCGGCATGACTGCGCCAACAACTGTTACTTTCCCTCTTTGTCATTTCGCGAAACAGCTCGATGCGACGGTTCATGAGCCAGATTGTCGGCAAATTGCCGCACAGCGCGCTTGATAACAACGAGACGCAGTGCGATACGAACTACATCGTCGCGCCGAGCACCCATGGCGCGAACTCCGCCGCCCCGAAGTCGAACTGCTCGCTCTTGGTCCGCTCCCCTGACGCCACCCGCAGGATCAGCTCGAAAATCCGTTGCCCCGCTTGCTGCACCGTTTCGTCGCCGTCCAGAACAGTGCCACAGTTCACATCCATATCGTCCTCGATATGTTTGAACATCGGCGTATTCGTCGCAAGCTTGATCGACGGGGCCGGCTTGCAGCCGAACACGCTGCCCCGCCCGGTGGTGAAGCAGACCACGTTAGCACCGCCCGCCACTTGACCCGTTGCGGCGACAGGGTCGTAGCCTGGGGTGTCCATGAACACGAAGCCGCGCGCCTTCACTTCCTCGGCGTAGCGGACAACATCGACCAGATTGGTGCTGCCGGCCTTGGCCATGGCGCCGAGCGACTTTTCCAAGATCGTGGTCAGGCCGCCGGCTTTGTTGCCCGGGGACGGATTGGCATTCATCTCCGCCCCCTCCTGCCGCGTGTAGTCCTCCCACCAACGCATCAGATCAACCAGCTTCTCGCCAACTTCCTTGGACACCGCCCGGCGCGTCAGGAGATGTTCCGCACCGTAGGTTTCCGGCGTTTCTGACAGGATCACGGTGCCGCCATGGCGCACCAGCAGGTCGCTCGCCGCGCCCGAGCGCGGGATTGGCCGATACGCCGGAGTAACCATCGGACCCGCCGCATTGCAGCGCGACCGTCAACTCCGAGGCTGGCACGGATACCCGGGTCACCTGGTTCGACTCCGCCAGGATGTCCTTCACGAAGGACACTCCGGCAGCAACCGTCTTGCGGCTGCCGCCCATGGTCTGGATGTCCATCGCCTTCAGCCGGCCGGCCAGCCGTTGTTCCTCCATCAATCCGCCGATCTGGTTTACCTCGCAGCCCAGACCCAGCACGATGACATGCGAGAAATTCGGATGCCGGGCGTAACCGGCCAGCGTGCGCCGAAGCACGCGCAACGGCTCATTCTGCGTCATCCCGCAGCCGGTTTTGTGGGTCAGCGCGACCACGCCATCGACATTGGGAAAATCCGCCAGCGGATCGTCGCCGGTGAACGGATTGCGCCGGAACATATCAGCCACGACGCCGGCAACATGGGCCGAACAGTTCACGCTGGTCAGGATGCCGATGTAGTTGCGTGTCGCGACCTTGCCGTCCGGGCGGCGGATGCCCTGGAAGGTCGCCGCCGGCTGGATGAAATTGGTCGGACGGGCATCAACGCCATACCCATAATCCTTGGCGAAATCGCCCATTTCGCAGTTCTGCACATGCACGTGCTGGCCCGGCGCGATCGCGGTGGATGCGAAGCCGATGATCTGCCCATACCGCCGGACCGCGTCGCCCTGAGGGATCGCGCGAATTGCCACCTTGTGGCCGGCTGGAATGCGCTGGGTCGCAAGCACGTTGTCACCAACCGGAGCACCCGGCAACAGCGTGGCGCGTGCGATGACGACGTTGTCCTCGGGGTGCAGGCGAATGACGGGGGGCGGTGCCATGACAATTTCCTCGGCCAAGAATCCGGCCTTCATACCGCCTTTCGGCCCTCAACCGCAAAGGGAGGCCCGATTTTTGTTGAACCCGATGCGTGAAGCCTCGTTGGGGTCGGCGTGATCCAAACGGATTACACCTTGAGGCAATAACGGAGAGAGAAATGGCAGCGTTTCAGACCAACCAGGGTACCATTTCCCACGATATGGTGACCAGGGTCGGTTCGGCAGCCGGCCTGGTCGCTCGAATTCAGCAGGACTACGCCGTGCACGCCGAGGCCGAGCCAGCCGACGATATGCGGCAGGTTTTGGCCGACAAGGCGCGAGCCGCCGCGAAACGCGTCATCGACGAGCAGGGCATTTCGATCCAGGACTACAACGCCATCCTGCAGGCCGCCGAAACCGACCAGGATCTCGAACGCCAACTCGTCGATGCCGCTCGTGAGGTGCTCTGATATGCGACCTATAGCAACCTTCGCAACCGCCGCTGCGGTTGCTCTGGCCCCCGCGCTGGTTTTGGCGCAATCATCGCAATCCCAGACAGGCCCAGCGGCGATCTCGCCGCAAACAGGCCAAGCAGCGATCCCCGAGCAAACCATAGGCAAAGCGGGGGCGGCGCTACATGACGTGGCCAAACTGCAGCAGAAATATCAGGGACAGATGGATGCCGCCTCGCCTACGCAGAAGAAGGGCATAAGCGAGCAGGCCAACGCCGAAGCGGTGCAAGCCATCCAGTCACACGGCCTTTCTGTGCAGGAATATTCTAACGTAGTGCGCATCGCCCAAAACGACCCACAGGTCAAGCAACGCCTGCTGGAGGCGGCGAAACAAGGAGACTAATACCCTCAGGGGGTTGGGAGCTCGGTCCCAACCCCGCTTTGTCACGGATGCGCTGGACTGCTCTGGTGCTTCATCTGTGGAGCGAAGATCGTATCGCCCGCCTCGATGGCGTATTTGCATTCACGCAGTTGATGCGCCAGACAGACCTGCCAGAGATCGGCATGCCCCTGCTGCGCGCCATAGAGGTCGGACACCCAAATGCTGGGCCGATGACCCGCCATCGTCTCGGTGGCCACGCTGGTGGCGCGGCTGTTGCGCACGACGTGGATCACCACCCGATCGTTCTGAAACACCCAGTTCCAATGAGTGTGCCCATCGATGCGCACCGAGGTCTCATCGCAGCCGACGATCCGGGAGCGGCGCAACCGGGCGAGAATGGCCATCACTTCGCTGTCGAAACAGGGTTTGGCACGCTGCAACATTGCATCCAGCGCGCCCTCGCTGATCTGGAGTGCATAGAGGTGCAGGAACAGCTGACTCAGACGGCGGTAGCTGATCGCGTGGGTGAAGCGCAGGTAGAGCGCCAGCGCCAGCTGTGTGCAACGCGGGCACATCACACGTAGACGTCCTCGCGGTGATCGTCAGGCCCGGCGGATCGAGGCGGATCGCACCGCTAGTGATGACTGCGTGTCGATCCCGCCGTTATCGACGCGGCGATGGTGAAGAACCTGCTGCTTGTCGGCCCAGACGATGAGGTAATGACGCAGCGACGGCAGCTTGAAGTATTCGGCCAGCTTCAGGCCGCGGTCGGTGCCACTGGTGCTGGGAGACAAGACTTCGACGATAACGACAGAATTGTTGGCAGCGATCGCATCCCGGTCGAGTGGCCCGCACTGCACAATCGCATCGGGTTCGTAGTCGCTGTCTCCGACGGCAACCGTTATGCCATCCGGCAGCGCTTCGCACGGCGCTCCGGAAATGTGGATTGCCTGATCAGCGAGCGCCAGATACGCGCCTTAACTCGAGCGTGCCCTACCCGTTCAGGCGGCATCCCGCTCGCGCCATCGCGGGCCACGACGGTGCCGTGGATCCGCTCAAAGCGGCCTCGCGGCTGCGCCTCCACCCAGGCGTGGTATTCCTCCCGCGTCATCGGCAGCACAGGAGTTCGGCGACTGCAGCGGTGCGGCTCATGAGACAACACGCTCGGCCAGCTCGTAGATCGCCCGGTTGATTAGGGCCGCACGGCTCTGGCCCATCTTGTTCGCCATCTCGTCCACTTTCGCCAGGAGATCGGGCGCGATCGTAAGCGTGATCTGCTGCTTTCGACCGCGAATAACCCCCTTGCGGGCCGCGTCCGGGGCCTTGCCGATGAATGCTTCGGCGTTCTGGTTGCTCTTTCTGACGGTTGGACCCCGGTTGATCGTCATTCCATCGCCTCTTCATTTACTTTAATATTAACTGCATCGTTAAATACCATGGAAACGAGTGTAGCAAGCTCCTCGCATGCCTTGGGGTCGCGGGGGGTAAGCTCTTCTCGGACAGGCCAAGGCCCACGGCATTCGCGAACGCCTTGCGCCGGCGGATCGCAGCATCGAGCAGCGTGAGCTGGGGGAAGTCGGCCAGAGCCGCAGCGGCATTGTCGCTTGAAGTGCCAGGATCGGCGGCATTGAGCACCGCATACGCTCGCAGCCCCTCGCGGACCCCGTTGGCCTCTTCCACCAGGCCGGCGATATCCGTGAGCGCCCACACGTCAACTGACCGCGGGAGGATGCCGCGTATCAGGAACATCTCCGAAGGTCGCGCAGGCTGAGTTTGTAGCGCAGCCGCCAGGGCACCATGAGCGCGATGACGTCCGAAGGATATTGCGTCCGGTTCAGCAGGCTCTCGCTGCGCTCATTGAATTGTTTGCCCCAGGCGCGACAGCGATCGGCGGTAACATTGAGTGGTACGCTCGTTCCGTTCCGAGACAGCCGTCCAGCCGTAGCCAATGCACTGCATCTATGCCGCTCCTCGCCGACGGCCCCCCATACCAAGCCCGTTTCGATCTAACAGGGGCTGGCGCGAGATCTGGCGGAACCCCTGGGCGAACTGCGCGCGGCTTTACACGTGATCCGCCTCCGCGGGTACTCGGCGCTTATCGCGCCCGGTTAGTTCAACGTGGTTTATCCACTGGTAAATCCTTCGGAAGGCGCCGCCGCTAAGGGATTGGTGCAAAACTGGGGGTCAGGCGGCAATTGCGATTGGTGGGAAAAAGTCGTTGGCTGGATGGAATCTCTGTCCATACTCAGAACCGAACGTTCCGTTATATACCGCACACCGAACCTGAAGCAGCAGGTCCGCGCCGCGCCGTGACCACCACATTTGCTGACTTTTGTTCATCCGGCGGTTCACCAGGAAATTGGCTGTCCCTTCGGTGATCGCAGTGCCAACTCTCAGCCCGGCGCGGTGGCGTTCGGCGTAATTCACCAGCCACGCGCTCTGGCTGGTCAAATACTTGTTCAACGCCCGCAACGCCCTCCAAAGCCTTCGCGACGACGCCATTGATTTCCGGCTGTCCCGGTCGCCCCGGAAATGGTGCATGACCGGCCGGATCCGATCGATGCTTTTCCGCGCGTTCTTCGCTTTCCCATTCCAGATCCGCCAGTGCAGCCGCTCGACCTCCGGGACGATCACGGGCTTCGCCGCCGCGCGTGCCGGATCACCTGCGGTCAGCCCGTCCGCAATTTGTTTGAGGTGCTGAAGTTTCATCGCGATGTGAAACCAATCAAGAATCGGCGGTTCCACCACCCCCGCACCGGCGAGGATGCCCCGGAGCCCGGGACAACCATCAGTGAAAGCCGTCACCACGGTGTCCTTGTTTCCACCAACCGCATCGAGGTTTTTCCTGATCAGCCCTTCGATGTCCGTTCCGGCTTTCGCGACGCCGCCGAAAACCTGACGGCCGCCAGCCTTCGTTTCGACATTGCCAACCCGCACCTCGAAGTGATGTTCTTCATCCTCGCGGCTCCTGATGAAGGTGGAATCCACGGTGATCGTGATCGCTGGTGCCGCCGCCGGCGGCCTGATCGCGGCACGGTCGGCGGTGCCGCGCCAGCCTTCAGGTACGGCGGCGCAAGGTCCTGGGGTCGATACCGGCGTCGACCGGCAGCATCTGCTCCAGCAGGGCAGCGCCTACCCGGTATGTCATCAGAGCGGACAGGTGTGCCCGGAGCCGGTCCAGTTCCGGTGTCGAGCGGCAATGCGATGGCCAATTGATACCCGTCTCTATGCGGCCGCACGCGGCACATCGAAACCGGGCCAACCTCATCGTCACCTGACCGAAGAGCCTCGCGACAGAGTGGTCACGGTAATCCTTCACCTGGCAAACCCCATCGGAGCAGGGGCAAACAGGCCGCCGGATCGCGTGCCCCTTCGCCGGCGCGCTGGAGATCTCCCGCTGAACCCCCGCCAGCAGCTGTTTGGCTTCCGCGAGGGTCAATCCCAGGTTGGCGATATCACCGAGGTCATCGGGCTTGCCGATTTCCATAATCTCAACGCCGGGACCCTCGGCCCCGGCTTCCACCAACCTCACAATCCAACCCACGCCCCACCCCCGGTCCGAGAAGGAACCTTGACGCTGTCGGGCGCACCGAGCAGACGGCTTTAACCGCGTTCACCGACGGTTGTTCGGGACTTCGGCGCATTCTCGCCGACGCCGGCGTTACCACGGCACCGTTTCTCGATTGGTTCCACATCGGAATGAGACTTCAGCACCTGGAGCAAATCGCCAACGCTCTGTCGTGCGACGATCCGCCGCGGGCTGCGGCAAAGGCCGTGATCGTCGGGGAAGTTGAGCGCCTGCACTGGCGGCTGTGGAATGGTAAGGCGGCCAATGCGCGGATCAGCATCGATCGCATCCACGCGGTTATGCACCTTTTCAAGAGCGAGCCGGGAACACGTAAATCGATCTCGCCATCGCGAAAGTTGTGGACCGCCTTACACGCGCGGAATGGTTATTTGATCGGACAGAGCGAGTGGCCCCCGATGCGGCTCGATACCAACTTGGGCTGTTGGCAAATCGGATCCATCGGGCAGCCCAGTTCCCGATAGACCGTCGCGTCGAGGCCCTCGATGCGGTGGTCGCGA
>CAVTFL010000033.1:0-64356 GCA_963733925.1 uncultured Alphaproteobacteria bacterium
GACGAGGACCGGTCCATGCGATGGCCTTCAGCTATGACGGCAAGATGTTCAACTCCGGGGTCGAGGATGACATGAAGTTCCGGGTCTGGGACCTCTCGCGACGGGGTCGGACGGTCAATGAGATCTCCATCGATGGACATCGCCAGATAACGGGCCCGGGGCTAACCGACTGGGCGAGCCAGTCTGTGCGCGGCCGAGCTCACGCCCGACCTTGCGATGGCCGTGACCGGTGCCGCGTTCGACGACGAGCTCCTGACCTGGGATCTGACGACCGGCAGGAGACGACAAACGTCAAGCCGGGCCTCTACTACGATGTCAGGTGGCCCTCTCGCTGGACGGGCGACCGCTCGCCGCGGCCGTCATCCCGCTGCTCGTGAAGGGGAACCTCAAGGTGATCGCGCCGGGGCGAGACATGACGATCCGCGTCTGGGAGATCGCCACCAAGCGCAAGGTCATCCGCCTCGGGCCGAAATCCACGCGGTCGATTCGATCGCCTTTGTGCCGGACGGGAAGACCCTGGTCACGGGCATGGCCGACACCACCGTCATCCTCTGGGATTGCTCCGCCGCCCACATCACGCCGGTGAGGCCTCCGGACTGATATCGACTCGGAATCCCGGGGAGGCTCACCGCCTCTTCACGTCGGCCCCGCTCCGCTGTATCCTCTCCTCGGGAAGCGATACCGGGCCTGAGGGGAGATCGATGGTGACGACATTGCTCTGGTATCTCCTCGCCGCACTCGGCGAGATCGCCGGATGCTTCTCGGTCTGGGCTTGGCTCCGCCTGCACAAGAGTCCGCTCTGGCTGGTGCCGGGGATGCTGGCTCTCATGGTCTTTGCTCTGGCCCTCACCCGGATCGATGCAGCAACGCCGGCCGGGCCTACGCCGCGTACGGCGGGGTCTATATCGCCTCGTCGATGGCCTGGCTCTGGGCGGCCGAGGGTGTCAGGCCGGATCGATGGGACTGGATCGGCTCCGGCATCTGCCTGCTCGGGACCGCCGTCATCCTGTATGGACGGCGGCTCTTCGGATAGGGCCAGTGCGTCCGTCGCGGAGAGACGCGTCAGGTCGTCGCGGCCGGTGGAATGGGTCCGAGGCGGCCGATCGCGATCGGGACGGGGAAATAGGGATCGCCCGGGCCGAACTGGAACTCGGCCGGTTTGCCGTCCGTGCCCACGACGAAGTTGATCGTGCCCGAACCCACGCCCGTCGCCTGCCCGCCATCTGGCAAGAGCCGGGAGTCGTCGTAATGGAGGACATTGCTGGAGTCGTAGGCGGGGATGGCCATGTGCGTTTCATCGAGGACGAACGGCATGTCCGCGACGATGAAGACATGGCCGGTATCTTGGCCCGGCGCGACGGTACCCAGGGTCCAGGCGATGATGTCACCCGGGAGGGCGTCGGCGAGGCGATCGATCTGGTGCCAGCCGCCCGAATCATCCCTGGGCAGTCCGGAGAGGAATTCGTAGAAGAGATACGCCTGCGGCGCGGGTAGGCCGGCCTCCGGGGGAATGGCCCCGAAATGCCTGGGGGCCACCCACCCGAGGACGAGGCTCACGAAACCGGAGCAGTCGATGTAGTAGATGCCCGCCGCCCGATCGACGAAGTAAGGCGGGTATTGATAGAGCGTGTCCGTCAGGGTGTTGACGATGCATTCGCACTCGTCCGCGAGTTGCTGGCCGATCGGCGCTTCTGAGGCGATGATGATCTCCTCGTCTTCCGGAGGTGTCCGATCAGGATCTCCCGTTGCCCACAATGTACAATCGGAATGGCGAAGCAAGCAAGGAATCAAGATGCCAGGAATCGAGATGCGCGGGCCGCTCAGCCTCGATTCCCTCCTGGCGGTGCGTGAAGTCTTCGAGGGCGAGACCCGGGCCGGTCAGTGTACAATGGGATTCTCGGGCCGGGCAGGGAAGCGAGAGGGGGCACCCGGTCGTCGCCCCGGACGCGGGGCTCGAGGGGTTGGGGAGATGACGATGAGCCTGGTGGACGACGAATCGCGGACGGTCGAGGCCGAGTCGATCCGGCTGCTGACGCGGGCGACCTGCCCGCACTGCTGGGAGACCTTCCCCCCGAGCAGGTGCTCTGGATCTCCGAGCACGTCGAGCTGCTCGGCGACCCAATGCTCGGCCCCGAGCGGCAGCAGCGGTTCCTCCCCAGCCGGTTCACGGTGGACGGCGACGCGATCGACGCCCGCGGGATGACCTGCCGGAGCCTCGCCTGCCCCCATTGCCACCTGGCTGTCCCCCGCGCCATGCTCGAGATGGAGCCGCTGTTCGTCTCGATCCTGGGCAGCCCGGCCAGCGGCAAGTCGTACTTCCTCACCACCATGACCTGGCAGTTGCGGCAGACGCTCCCCATGCACTTCCGCGTCGCGTTCACCGACGCCGATCCGACGTCCAACCGCATGCTCAACTCGTGGGAGGAATCGCTGTTCCTCAACCCCGACGAGGCCCGGCCGATCCCCCTGGGCAACCTGATCCGCAAGACCGAGCTCCAGGGCGAGCTCTATGACACGGTCGCCTACGGGCAGCAGGTGGTCAGCTACCCGCGGCCGTTCCTCTTCACGATGCGGCCGCAGAAGGGGCACTCGCACGCCGACTCCGCGAAGCTGGCGCGGATGCTCTGCCTCTACGACAACGCGGGGGAGCATTTCCAGCCCGGCCAGGACACGGCATCCAGCCCCGTGACGCGGCACCTGGCGCGCTCGCGCGCCGTGATGTTCCTGTTCGACCCGACCCAGGACCCCCGCTTCCGCTCGGCCTGCCGCGGCGCGGCCTCGGCCGGCGGCGAGGGCGCGGCGCAGCACGCCGGGCGGCTCAGCCGGCAGGAGACCATCCTCAACGAGGCCGCGGCGCAGATCCGACGGCACGCCGGCCTGTCCCACACCGCCGCCAACGAGCGGCCGCTGGTCGTCGTCCTCTCCAAGCTCGACGAGTGGAACCACCTCCTCGACACCGAAAGCGGGGGCGATCCCTGGCGGACCCAGGGGAACGTCACCGGGGTCAACATGGACCGGATCGAGCACCTCTCGGGACTCCTGGGCGCATCCTGCTGCACTACTGCCCCGAGACCGTCGCCGCCGCCGAGACGTTCGCGCACGACGTCACCTACATCGCCATCAGCTCGCTCGGCCCGAACATCCAGCAGGACCCCGCCACGGGGCTCCCCGCCGTCCGCCCCGCCGAGATCCAGCCGACCTGGGTCACCGCCCCGCTGCTCTTCTGCATCTCGCAGGCGTCCTCCCGCCTCATCCCCCGATTCGTCAAGCGAACCAGATCCGGCTGATGGTGTCGGAGTCTCGTGACCTCGACGCGGATACTCCGGCCGGGAGGCTCGACGATGGGGACTTCGGCGGATTGGTGGCGAACCTTTTTCTCCGGCCCGGTGGTGGACTCCTGGCTGAGGATCCCACCGACGAGCAAAACGTGCAGGAGGCCGACTTCATCCAGGAGGCGATCGGGGTCCCGCCGCCGGCCCGGCTCCTCGATGTGCCCTGCGGAGGCGGACGTCACAGCCTGGCCCTGTCGGCGCGCGGCTACGACGTCACCGGGGTCGATCTCTCGACGGATTTCCTCGACGCGGCCCGTTCCCATCCCTCGCCCGGTCCCGGCTCGGTGGCCTGGGAGCATCGCGAGATGCGCGACCTCCCCTGGCCGGGGCAGTTCGACGGTGCATTCTGCTTCGGCAACAGCTTCGGCTACCTCGACGACCGAGGAAACGCCGATTTCCTCGGGGCCGTCGCCCGTGCGCTCGAGCCGGGGGCCCGCTTCGTCCTCTACACGTCCTACCTGCTGGAAGTCCTCTTGCCCGATCTTCAGGAGAGGAGCTGGTACACGGCCGGCGATATCATCATGCTGGCGGATCGGCGATACGATCCCGCCGAGGGCCGGCTCCACGTCGAGTACACCTGGATCCATGATGGGAAGGTCGATAAGCGATCGATGTCGGCGCGACTGTACACCTACCGCGAAATCTTCCGACTCCTCGAAGAGGCCGGTTTCTCCGGCTTGCAAGGGTATGGCTCGCTGACGCGGGAGCCCTTCCGGATCGGACCGGGTCCATTGCTGGTCATCGCGGAGAAGACACGGACCTGATCGGCCCGGCGTCAGCGCCGGCCATCCCCCGCCGCGTCGAGCGACCCGGGCCGGGATCAAGGTGGTATTCCCTGAAGATGCGTTGGCCGGGAGTGCCGAGCGTGATAGACTCTCCATCCCGCCCCGGGGACCCGACCCGGCGCGGTCGGACGACGGATCGTTCACCTTGAGGACCATCGCATGACGCTCTCGCCGCGATCGCACCGCGTCCCGTCCCGTCCCCGTCGTCGAGTGCGCCGCGTGCACGCGGCGGTCGAGGTGCTCGAGGACCGCTCGCTGCTCAGCTCGGCCGCCGTCATCCAGTGGTCGATGGTCCCCCAGATCGCCCCCGACCCGCTCCACGGCGACGAGCCCGACCTGCCGAATACCTACGCGTACGTCAACCCGCCGGACGGCTACGGCGTGCGGCTCGACGCCTCGCACTCCGTCGGCATCCAGCCGTCGTCAACGTTCTCGTGGACGGTCAGCAATGCCAGCGGCTTCTCGACGACCGTCACGGGCGAGGACCCGACCGTCAACCTCCAGCAGGGCTCCTACACGGTCCAGCTCACGGCGACGGGGCTGCTCGGTACCAGCGGCCCGCTGGTCGCCACGACCCCGATCCAGGTGAAGGACATCCTCATCGTCTCGATCGGCGACTCCTACGCCTCGGGCGAGGGGAACCCGGTCGTCCCCTCGGTGTTCGACCCGGAGTGGGCCTATTCGCCCGACCCGACGATGAACACCGAGAACGCGGACGCCCATCGCTCCACCATCGCCGGCCCCGCCCAGTTCGCGCTCCAGCTCCAGGAGGAAAACCCGCAGGAGGCGGTCACGTTCGTCTCGGTGGCGGACTCGGCGCGACGATCCCCGCCGGCCTCCTCGGCCCGATGCAGAGCGTCGGCGACTCGAGCGTCCAGCTCCCCGCGCAGATCGGCGAGCTCCAGCAGATCATCGGCTCGCGGCACATCGACGTCCTGACCGTCACGGTCGGCGCCGACGACATCAAGTTCTCCACCCTGGTCGAGGACCTGATCGACAACACCTATTACGGCAGCCCGTCCCGGCACGATCCTGGCGCAGTTCGATCGCAACCTGGCCAAGTTGCCGGGCCAGTTCGCCGCGCTCGCCACGCAGATCCAGGAGCCTGGATCCGGGCCAGGTGCTGGTGACGGGATATCCCGACATCACCCGCAACCAGGACGGCAAGGTCGCCGCGATCCTCGGGCCGCTGGACGTCACGCTGGTCGACAGGAGGGACGCGCTGCTCGCCTCGCAGCAGATCATCCCGCCCCTCAACGCGGTCATCGCGACGGCGGCGAAGACGTACAACTGGACCCTGGTCCAGGGGATCTCCAACGATTTCCTCACCCACGGTTACCCTTCGACCTCGCCCTGGATCATCAGCCTCGGCCAGTCGCTCGCGACGCAGGGGGACGACGCCGGCACCTTCCATCCCAATGCCGCCGGCCAGCTGGACATCGCCGAGCACCTCCTGGACACCTACCTGGCGAACCTCGGCGAGCCCATGAAGCCGTTGCGCGCGCCCCACCGCCGACGCTGATCGCCGGCTCTCGGGGATGAGGCGGGTCGAGTGGCCTGCCCGCGTCCATTGGAGCCCGTCCAACTCCGCCAGCAGCGCCTCGACGTCCCTGAAGGGGCGATCGCCGACATAGGCCCAGCGGACCAGGCCGTCACGGTCGACGATGAACGTGCCGTGCAAAGGCTCGCCGTCGTCCTTGTCGGCGCCTGGCAGCGGCTTCCAGACGCCGTAAGCCAGCGCGGTCGCGTGATCGGGGTCGCTGAGCAGCGGGACCTGGAAATCGCCGAAACGATCCAGCCGCTGGCGTGAGGACTCGGGCGAGTCGGCACTGATGGCCAGAACCCGCGCGCACCCGCTCGCGGAACCGAGACATCGCGAAATCGAGCTCGACCAGATGGGTGACGCAAGCCATGCAGGTCTGGCCGAGATAGAAGACGAGGATGACTGGTCCCTCGCGATGCTTCGCGCGATCTTCCAGGTTTTTCCCCTGGAATCCTTCAACTCGAACGGTGGGGCGGGGCGACCGAGCAGCGGGTGAGATTGGCTCGGGACGCGGTGCCCTGGCCTTATCCCCCTGCTCGGCGGCTGCGGGCACGGCCCGCGCCGGTCGGCCATGATCTGCCGCATCAGATCGACCTGGACGATGCCTCGCGAATGGCCGTCGCGGTCGACCGTCGGATCGACCGTCGACCGGTGGAGTAAGCCGGCGACCGGCCGAGCGGGACGCTGTCTGTAGAGCATCAACCCCGTCCAGGCCACGGACACGACGATGACGGCGATCAGGGCCAGACGCAGCAAGCCTCTTCTTCCACACGGGACGAGCCTCCTCCGGTTACTTGAAGAACGGCTTCGACTCGCGAAGCTCATAGGCCTGTTTCTCGGCCCCGCCCCAGTCGCCGGCCTGGGCCTTCTCGATGATCTCCTGGAGGTCCTTGTAGCCGTCGTCGGAGAGCTCGCCCGAGGCGTGGCGCTCCTCGATCCGCTGGATGTCCTTGTCCAGCTCCTTCTGGTTCTTGAGCGAGATGGCCGTCAGCAGGGCCTCGAGCTCGCGGCGGTTCTTGAGCTCGCGAACCGACGGCTCGCCGCAGCCGGCGACAGCAACAGCACGAGCCACACAAGCAAGGTCCGATCGCGATCGATGGCCGCGATGGACGCCCGATTCGTCGCAGCGAGCTGCGGTTCAATAGGAGTCGGCACTGATCACCTCCCCGTTGCTGCGGCTGCTCAGGGCCTGCCAGGCCAGCAAGTTGATCGACTGCTTGATGAACCGAACGGAGCCGTCGCCCATCAGCACGTTCGCGCCGCCGGGGTGCAGCGAGTAGAACTCGTCGGTGTGACCGAGCGGGCTGTTCGGCGGGTGGATCACCACCGGGTCCTCGTAGAGCGATGGGCCGCTGTGGGACGCAAGGATGGCGCTGGCATAATCGTAGTTGACGCCCAGGCCGCCGGTCCCCAGGCTGGCGAAGGCGCCGTAGGCGAAGTGCCGGTAGCCGGGAATGATCCCCACCCAACTGGCATCGGCCAGGTAGGGCGTCTTCTCGCTCGCGAAGACCGTGTTGCTCAGTCCGTCGGTCACCCCGGCGTAGGGAACGTGGCTATTCCGGTAGAGCGGACCGTTATCGCCCAGTCACGGGATCGTCGTAATTGACCGTAGGCGGCGTCATGCTCGTGTCGTTCCAGCCCATGTTGTACATGGTAGTTGGCGCGGGCGAAGTACTGGTTCGCCACCGGCAGCAGGTTCAGGTTGGCGTCGACCATCGGGCACGTCGGGGTCGGGTTGTTCGCCGACGGGCAGAGGAAGACGTTGATCTGAGTCGATCACCACCGTGCCGTTGTCGGCGACCCAGGTGGGAAGATTGACGTTCATCGCCGTATACAGCGGCGATTGCTCGGCATAGGGCAGCAGCATGGCCAACCAGCCCCATCCCGGGCCGCTGTCCAGCGAGTGCGGGTCCGGGTTGTAGCCCGGCACCGCGATCTGTGAGGCAGGGTGCCGCCGCGGCCGAGTGCAGTTGCCGCTGCTGCAGTAACTGATGTATCCCGGCACGATGCAGCCGACGGCCGACTCGTAGTTGGCGATGGCCAGCCCGATCTGCTTCAGGTTGTTGATGCATTGCGTCCGCCGCGCCGCCTCGCGGGCCGCCTGGACGGCGGGCAGCAAGAGGGCGATCAGGACGGCGATGATCGCGATCACCACCAGCAGTTCGATCAGCGTGAATCCTCGCTTTGATTCCGCAGTCGGCATTCTGTTCTCCCAAATATTTGCTTTCGTATCTCTGAATCAGTCGCTTTCGAAATATTATATCGTCGGATTCACCGTGGCAACACAAAAATTTTGGGTGCCCAAAATTTTGTCGGCTGGCAATGCGAAAATGACGTGGACTTTCCAGTGAGAAGGAGCCGGAGCTACCAACCCAGGTCGAGCTCGGCCATGAGGCGACGGATCTCATCGAGGTCGCGGAGGGTGACTTTCTTTCGTCGCCCGAGGCCAGGGTGCCGAAACTCGTGCTGGTGGGTCGTTCGATCAGGCCGGCGGCTCAGTGGCACAAGGCATTCGCGTCGTTGCTGGCCGACTCGGGGTGATCCTTCATCATGTCCCGTTACCGGTTCGAGCGTCTCGCGGGCTTCAACCGACTGCCCGAGCTGATGCCGGGCCATCGCGATGAACTCCAGGTTGACGAGATACGGGATGCCGGCCCGCGTGTTGACCTGGAGCGATCGATTCAGGACGTCGAGGGCCTCCCGATGCTGCCCGGCGCGCATCGGGCGACGCCGAGGGTGTTGAGGTACAGGCCGTTCTCCGGGGCTGGGTCGTAGACAATACGCGAACCGAACCAAGCGGCGCCACATATCACGTATTGCTAAGGGATTGGGCGGCGGCGTGCTCAGCGGGGCCTGGCTGGGTCTGTTCATCGGCTTGGTGCTGAGCTTGCTGTTCTCCAGCCCGCACCCGCTGGAGGCGCTGACCACCGGCCTGGTCGCCGGCGTGTTCTTCGGGCTGATCACCTCCGCGATTCCCCTATTCGATGGCGCGGGGCACCCGGGACTTCAGCTCGACGATGCAGCTGGTGGCGGGCCGCTACGACGTTCTGTGCGACCCGCAGAACGCCGAACAGGCCCGGGATCTGCTGGCCCGGTTGGCCATCTGAGCTGTGCCGCGCCCTTTCCGAGCGCGCGCGCCGGCTGGGTGCGGTCGCCCTGGCGGCGCTGTCGGCCGCGTCGGCAGTGTTCGCTTGCGGTGCCCGCGACGACGGCCTGGTGATCAGCTTCTACACCGCGGCCAGCGAGCCGCGACGTTCGCCGCGGTGGCGCGGCGCTGCACCGATGAACTCGGTGGCCGGTTCGCCATCCAGCACTTCAGCCTGCCGAGGGCACCGACGACCAGCGGATGCAGCTGGCCCGCCGCTCACCGCCAACGACCGCACGGTGGACATCATGGCCATGGACGTGGTGTGGACCGCCGAATTCGCCGAAGCGGGCTGGGCGCTGCCGCTGTCCGACGATCCGGCGCATCGCGCCGAGGCCGACGCCACCACCGACACGCTGCCCGGCCCGCTGTCGACCGCGAAGTGGCAACACAAGCTGTACGCGGCGCCGGTCACCACAAACACCCAATTGCTCTGGTACCGGCCGATCTGATGGGCAAGCCGCCGGCGACCTGGGACGGCATGGTCGCCGAGGCCACCCGCCTGCACGCCGCGGGTAGACCCAGCTGGATAGGTGTGCAGGCCAACCAGGACGAAGGCGTGGTGGTGTGGTTCAACACGCTGCTGGAAAGTGCGGGCGGCCAAGTGCTTTCCGAGGACGGCAAGACCGTCACCCTCACCGACACCCCGAGCACCGGGCCGCCACCGTCAAGGCGCTGCAGATCATCAAGTCGGTGGCCACCGCGCCGGGCGCCGACCCGTCGATCACCCAGAGCGATGCCGGCACCGCGCGGTTGGCCCTCGAGCAGGGCAAGTCCGCGCTCGAGGTCAACTGGCCCTACGTGCTGGCGTCGATGCTGGAGAACGCCGTCAAGGGGGGGTGCTTCCTGCCGCTGAACGTCGCCCGACTTGGCGGGCAGCATCGACAACGCCGGGACGTTCGCGCCCACCGAACAGCAGTTCCGCGACGCATATGAGGCCAGCAGAAAGGTTTTCGGCTTCGCGCCGTATCCGAGCGTGCAACCGGGCCGGCCGGCCAAGGTGACCATCGGCGGGCTGAACCTCGCGGTGTCCGCGACGACCCGGCACAAGGCCGAGGCGTTCGAAGCGATCCGGTGCCTGCGCAATCCGGAGAACCAGAAGTACGCCGCACTCGAGGGCGGCCTGCCGGCGGTGCGCACCTCGCTGTACTCCGATCCGCAATTCCAGGCGAAATACCCGCAGTACGAGATCATCCGCCAGCAACTCACCGATCCCGCGGTCCGGCTGGCGACGCCGGTCTACCAGTCGGTGTCGACCCGGATCTCCGCGACGCTGGCCCCGATCACCCGGATCGACCCGGAGAAGACGGCGGACGAGCTGCGGGCAGGTGCAGAAGGCATCGACGGCAAGGGCCTGCTGCCATGACTAGCGACTGAGCACTAGCCGCCTCGCAGGCGCCACCGCGACGCGAGCGGAGCGGCGACTGGCGTTCGTCCTGGTCGCCCCGGCCGCGCTGCTGATGCTCGCCGTGACCGCTTATCCGATCGGCTACGCGGTGTGGCTGAGCCTGCAGCGCAACAACCTGGCCACGCCGAACGACAGCCGGTTCATCGGTCTCGGCAACTATCAGACGATCCTGACCGACCGGTACTGGTGGACGGCGCTGGCGGTCACGCTGGCGATCACGGTGGTCTCGGTGGCGATCGAGTTCGTGCTCGGCCTGGCGCTGGCGCTGGCGATGCACCGGACGCTGATCGGCAAGGGTCTGGTGCGCACCGCGGTGCTGATCCCGTACGGCATCGTGACGGTGGCCGCCTCCTACAGCTGGTATTACGCGTGGACGCCGGGCACCGGCTATCTGGCCAAGCTGCTGCCGCACGGCTGGGCGCCACTGACCCACCAGTCCCGTCGCTGGGCATCGTGGTGATCGCCGAGGTGTGGAAGACGACACCGTTCATGGCGTTGCTGCTGCTGGCCGGTCTGGCGCTGGTGCCCGAGGACCTGCTCAAGGCCGCGGAGATGGACGGCGCGGGCGCGTGGCGCCGGCTGACCAGGATCACCCTGCCGCTGATCAAGCCGGCGATCCTGGTGGCGCTGCTGTTCCGCACACTGGACGCGTTCCGCATCTTCGACAACATCTACGTGCTCACCGGCGGCACTGGCAACACCGGGTCGGTGTCGATGCTGGGTTATGACAACCTGTTCAAAGGGTTCAACGTCGGCCTCGGCTCGGCGATCAGCGTGCTGATCTTCTGCTGCGTCGCGGTGATCGCGTTGCTTTTCATCAAGGTCTTCGGCGCGGCGGCACCCGGTGGCGGCGATGGGCGCTGAGCGCATGGCAGCGCGTGGGCGCGCGGCGCGCGCCGGATGGGTGGTCGTCGACGCCTTGGTGCTGCTCTACGCGCTGGTGCCGGTGCTGTGGATCCTCAGCCTTTCGCTCAAACCGACGTCAACGGTCAAGGACGGCAAGCTGATTCCGTCACAGGTGACGTTCGACAACTACCGCGGAATCTTCCGCGGCGACTTCTTCAGCTCCGCGTTGGTCAACTCGGTCGGGATCGGGGTGATCACCACGGTGATCGCGGTGGTGATCGGCGCGATGGCGGCCTATGCGGTGGCGCGGCTGGAGTTTCCCGGTAAACGCGCTGTTGATCGGGGCGGCGCTGCTGATTTCGATGTTCCCGCAGATCTCGCTGGTCACGCCGCTGTTCAACATCGAACGCCGGATCGGGCTGTTCGACACCTGGCCAGGGCTGATCATGCCGTACATCACGTTCGCGCTGCCGCTGGCGATCTATACGCTGTCGGCGTTCTTCCGGGAGATCCCGTGGGATCTGGAGAAGGCGGCCAAGATGGACGGTGCCACACCGGCCCAGGCTTTCCGCAAGGTGATCGCGCCGCTGGCGGCGCCGGGCATCGTGACCGACCGCGATCCTGGTGTTCATCTTCGCCTGGAACGACCTCCTGCTGGCGTTGTCGTTGACCGCCACCAAGGCGGCGATCACCGCGCCGGTGGCGATCGCGAACTTCACCGGCAGTTCGCAATTCGAGGAGCCGACCGGGTCGATCGCGGCGGGCGCCATGGTGATCACCGTGCCGATCATCGTTTTTGTTCTAGTCTTCCAACGACGGATCGTCGCCGGGTTGACGTCCGGCGCAGTGAAGGGATAGCGCGATGGCCGAGATTGTGTTGGACAGGGTGACCAAGAGTTACCCCGACGGCGCGTTGGCCGTGCAGGAATTCGGCCTCACGATCGCCGACGGCGAGTTCATCATCCTGGTCGGGCCGTCCGGCTGCGGGAAATCGACGACGCTGAACATGATTGCCGGCCTGGAGGACATCTCGTCGGGGGAGCTGCGCATCGGCGGCGAGCGGGTCAACGAAAAGGCGCCCAAGGACCGCGACATCGCGATGGTGTTCCAGTCCTACGCGCTCTATCCGCACATGACCGTGCGCCAGAACATCGCCTTCCCGCTCACGCTGGCGAAGATGAAGAAGGCGGAGATCACCAAGAAGGTCGAGGACACCGCGAAGATTCTCGACCTGACCGAGCTGCTCGACCGCAAGCCCGCGCAGTTGTCCGGCGGGCAGCGTCAGCGGGTGGCGATGGGCCGGGCGATCGTGCGCCACCCCAAGGCGTTTCTGATGGACGAGCCGCTGTCCAACCTCGACGCCAAGCTGCGGGTGCAGATGCGCGGTGAGATCGCCCGGCTGCAGCGACGGCTGGGCACCACCACCGTCTATGTCACCCACGACCAGACCGAGGCGATGACGCTCGGCGACCGCGTGGTGGTGATGCGCGGCGGCGTGGTGCAGCAGATCGGCGCGCCCGAGGAGCTCTACGAGCGGCCGGCGAACCTGTTCGTCGCGGGCTTCATCGGGTCGCCGGCGATGAACTTCTTCCCCGCCACCGTGACCGCGACCGGGCTGCGCCTGCCGTTCGGCGAGGTGACGCTGACCCAGCCCGTCCTCGACGTGCTCGCGCACACCCGGCGCCGGAGAACGTGATCGTCGGCGTCCGGCCGGAGCATCTGAAGGACGCCGCCCTGATCGACGCCTACCAGCGGATCAGCGCACTGAGCTTCGAGGTGAAGGTCGACATGGTCGAGTCGCTGGGTGCCGACAAGTACGTCTACTTCACCACCGAGGGCTCCGCCGTGCAGTCCGACCAGCTGTCCGACCTCGACGACGAATCCGGCGTCGGCGCGAGCACGAATTCGTCGCCAGGGTGCCCGCCGCGTCGAAGGCCGCGAAAGGCAAGACGCTGGAGTTGGCCTTCGACACAGCACAACTCGCCGTGTTCGATCCGACACCGGGGCGAACTTGACCTTCCGCCGCCGCCCGAGGCGCGTGACCCAACCGTTGGACCGGGTGCGCGCGCATCTGGATACGCACTTCGGACCACGCCGAGCCCGCTGTCGCCAGCGTGACCTTTCTGGGCGCCGAGTCGATCGACGTGTTGCGCTACCGGCCGACGCCGACGGCCGGGCAGGGTGGCGCACTACGTCTCGCTGGGCTGCTCGCGCCATCCGATGGTCGACCCGACCGCGGTGCTGGCCGATCCCGAACTCGGCCCGCGGGCCGAAGTCGTTCTGCAGCTGCGTGATACGAAGGCCATCACCGGCCTGGCCCGCAGCCTGGCCATCGTGGCGGCATCGCCGGCGGTCGAGGGTGTGGTGCTGATGCCCGATGCGCTGGTCGACCTCGGCGGGCCGCTGTGGACCCAACCGTCGTGCGGGTGCCGTTCACCGCGGTGTTGTTGGGCGACAGCGATATTGCCGAGCTGCCGCTGGACCCGCCCCGCGATCCGGTGCGCTTTCTGTCCGCGACGCCGATCACCGCGACCGAGGCGGCCTGGGTCCGGCTGAAAGGCGCCGACGCGATGCGTGAGGCGTGGCGAGCCGACGGGGTCGACGTGCTGGACCCCAATCGGCCTGCCGCGCAGCCGCACTGAGCGGCCGTCAGTCACGTCAAGCGCTTCGAGCATGTGCCCGGCGGCATCGAGGGTCTGGATCTTGAGAACACGGAGGCGATGACTCGGATCGCTACAACCAGTCGTTACGCCGGAAGTTGCGGTGCAGAAACAGACATATCAGCGCCGTGCCGACGACGGTCGTCGGATAGCCCCAGTGCCATTTCAGCCCGGGCATGTACTCGAAGTTCATCCCGTAGATGCCGGCGACCATCGTGGGTATCGCCAGCAGCGCCGCCCACGCCGACATCTTGCGCATGTCGGTGTTCTGCTGCATCTCGACCCGGGCCAGCGCGGCCTGCACCAGCGAGCTGAGATTCTCGTCGTAGCTGGCGATCTGGTCGGCCGCGTGGGTGTGGTGGTCGCCGACGTCACGCAGATAGCGCCGGACCTCTTTGGAGACCAGGTCCTTGTGTTCGCTCTGCAACCGCGCGAACGGCACCGACAGCGGGTTGACCGATCGGCGCAGCTCGACCACCTCGCGCTTCATCTGATAGATCGGCTCGATCTGGGTGCGGTGGTCCGGCGCGAAGGCCTCTTCCTCGATGGCGTCGATGTCGCCCTCCATCAACTGGGTGACTTCGAGGTAGTGGTCGACAACAGCGTCCGCGATGGCGTGCATCACCGCGAACGGGCCCAGCCGCATGTGCTCGGGGTCGGCGTCCATCCGTTTGCGCACATCCGTCAGCCGACCGTGATCGCCGTGCCGGACCGTCACCACGAAATCGCGGCTGACGAAGACCATGACCTCGCCGGTCTCGACAATCTCGCGGGCCAGCAAGGTCGACTCGTGAGGCACGTAGTTGAGCGTCTTGAGGACCAGGAACAGTGATTCGTCGTAGCGCTCGAGTTTGGGCCGCTGGTGAGCGCAGACCGCGTCCTCGATGGCCAGCTCGTGCATGCCGAACGCGTCGCCGACTTCCTGCATCTGGTGCTCGTCGGGCTCGTGCAGACCGATCCAGGCGAACGCTTCCTGACCGGCCAGCTGCGATTCGGCGACTTTGGCGCAGGCTTCGACGTAGGTGAAAACCCCGGGCAGGCGCTCCCCGCCGACGTAGACGCCGCAGTCGACGACGGCTTGATCGGCGGTCAGTGGGTCTGGCTGCGGCTGCGGATGAGGAGGCTCATCCCGCTGGGGTCGTGCCAGAGGACGCAGCGTTTCAGGTATGTCGCGTAGCTCGCGAAACGTAGGCATCCGTAACCTCCCATCTGCAGCGAGAATCCAATGAAGCCTCGGTCATGCTACGCGCTCAAGGTGGTGATCTCCTGTCCAAGATTGCGCTGGCCAGCGTTGATGCGGGGTAGGGGGTTTGCCGAACGGGCGCGTGCGCTAGTTTCGACGCGACGCGTATGCGCATCAGGCCGACTGAAGATCCGAAATCTCCACTTAAGGAGCGAACAGACGTGAGCACTACACCCCTGAAGGTCGCCGTCACCGGCGCCGCCGGCCAAATCGGCTACAGCCTGCTGTTTCGCCTGGCCAGCGGCTCGCTGTTGGGCCCCGACCGCCCGATCGAGCTGCGGCTGCTCGAGATCGAGCCCGCCCTCAAGACGCTCGAGGGTGTGGTGATGGAGCTCGACGACGGCGCATTCCCGCTGCTGTCCGGCGTCCAGATCGGTGCCGACCCGAACAAGGTCTTCGACGGCGTGAACCTGGCGCTGCTCGTCGGCGCCCGTCCGCGGGGTCCGGGCATGGAGCGCGGCGACCTGCTGGAGGCCAACGGCGCGATCTTCACCGCCCAGGGCAAGGCGCTGAACTCCGTGGCCGCCGACGACGTCCGCATCGGCGTGACCGGTAACCCGGCCAACACCAACGCGCTGATCGCGCAGAACAACGCTCCCGACATTCCCAAGGAGCGGTTCTCCGCGCTGACCCGCCTGGACCACAACCGGGCCATCTCTCAGCTGGCCAAGAAGACCGGCGCCAAGGTCACCGACATCAAGAAGGTCACCATCTGGGGCAACCACTCGGCCACCCAGTACCCCGACATCTTCCACGCCGAGATCAACGGCAAGAACGCCGCCGAGGTCGTGGGCGACGAGAAGTGGATTGCCGACGACTTCATCCCGACCGTCGCCAAGCGCGGCGCGGCGATCATCGATGCCCGCGGCAGCTCTTCGGCCGCCTCGGCAGCGTCGGCCACCGTGGATGCGGCCCGCGACTGGCTGCTGGGCACGCCCGAAGGACGACTGGGTCTCGATGGCCGTCATCTCCGACGGCTCCTACGGCGTGCCGGAGGGTCTGATCTCGTCGTTCCCGGTGACCACCGAGGATGGCGACTGGAGCATCGTGCAGGGTCTGGACATCAACGACTTCTCCCGCAGCCGGATCGACAAGTCGACCGCCGAGCTCGCCGACGAGCGCAGCGCGGTCACCGACCTGGGCCTGATCTGAGCCGCGCAGACCTCGTCGATTAGGGCTACTAATGAGTAGTCGTTACGCTGGGCAACGTGTCTGAATTGGTTGAATCGATACAGACCCACAGTGACGAGGGCGCCATCACCGATGCGGAGATCTTCGAGGCGCACTCCGGGGGCAAACTTTCCGTCGGTCTGACGACGGCGCTGGACACCCAGCGCTCGCTGTCGATCGCCTACACCCCGGGTGTGGCGCAAGTGAGCCGCGCGATCGCCGGCGATCACACGCTGGCCGCTCGCTACACCTGGTCGGGTCGGCTGGTCGCGGTCGTCAGCGACGGCAGCGCGGTGCTCGGTCTGGGCGACATCGGGCCGGCCGCGTCGCTGCCGGTGATGGAAGGCAAGTGCGGGCTGTTCAAGGAGTTCGCCGGGCTGGACGCCATCCCGATCGTGCTGGACACCAAGGACCCCGACGAGATCGTCGAGACGCTGGTTCGGCTGCGCCCGACGTTCGGTGCGGTGAACCTCGAGGACATCTCCGCGCCGCGCTGCTTCGAGATCGAACGCCGCCTCATCGAGGCGCTGGACTGCCCGGTGATGCACGACGACCAGCACGGCACCGCGATCGTGGTGCTGGCCGCGCTGATGGGTGCGGCAACCGTGCTCGACCGTGACATGACCACGCTGCGGGTCGTCGTCTCCGGCGCCGGCGCAGCGGGCGTGGCATGCGCCAATCTGCTTCAGGCCAGGGGTATTTCGGACATCACCGTGCTCGACTCGCAGGGCATCCTGCACCGCGACCGGGCCGGCATGAACGACGTCAAAGCCGAACTCGCCGCGCGCACCAACCCGCTCGACCGCACCGGCGGCATGGTCGAGGCGCTCGAAGGCGCCGACGTCTTCCTCGGTGTCTCCGGCGGTGTGGTTCCCGAGGAACTGATCGCCACGATGGCGCCCAGGAGCATCGTGTTCGCGCTGTCGAACCCCGATCCGGAGGTCCACCCGGACGTGGCGGCCAAGCACGCCGCGATCGTCGCCACCGGGCGCAGCGACTTCCCGAACCAGATCAACAACGTGCTGGCCTTCCCGGGCGTGTTCCGCGGAGCGCTGGACGCCGGTGCCCGCCGGATCACCGAAGAGATGAAAATCGCTGCGGCCGAGGCGATTTACGCCATTGCCGCCGACGACCTGGCGCACGACCGGATCGTCCCGAGTCCGCTGGACCCCCGGGTCGAGCCGGCGGTTGCCGCCGCGGTTGCCGCCGCCGCAGATACCGCGGAGTGACGGCCGGCCGACTCACCGCGCTGGCGCTGACCGCTGCGCTGGCGACGGCAGGCTGTGGCCACAGCACCGCGCATCACCCGGCCGAGTTGGTGGTCGGATCCCGGGCCGGTATCGAGTCGACGCTGCTGGCGGACGTCTATACCGGGGCGTTGCGGTCGTACGGTTTTCCGGCGCACACCGAGCAAGCGCCAGATCCATTGTCCAAGTTGGACTCCGGTGCGTTTGTCGTCGTTCCCAGCCTCACCGGCCGGGTGTTGCAGGTCTTCCAGCCGGGGGCCAACGTGCGCTCCGACGCGCAGGTCTACAAGGCGATGATCGGCGCGCTGCCGGAGGGCATCGCGGCCGGCGACTACGCCACCGCCGCCGAGGACAAGCCCGCGCTGGCGGTGGCCGGGTCCACGTCGAAGGATTGGGGCGGAAGCGATCTCGGCGTGCTGGCCAAGCACTGCGACGGACTGACCGTCGGATCGATCGCCGGCGCCCCGACGCCCTCGGCGATCGGCGGCTGCCGGCTACCTGATGGTCACGAATTCCCAGACGATGCAACGCTTTTCGCGGCCGTAGGTCCGGTGAGGTGGCGGCGGCGTGGACCACCACCGCCGACCCGAACGTGTCCGCCGACCTGGTGGTGCTCACCGACGGCAAGCCCGCGCTGGTGCAGGCCGAGAATGTGGTGCCGCTCTACCGCCGCAACGAGCTGACCGATCGACAGCTGCTGGCGGTCAACGAGGTGGCCGGTGTGCTGGACACCGCCGCGCTGGTCGACATGCGCCGCCAGGTGACCGCCGGGGCCGATCCGCAGGCGGTGGCCGACGCGTGGCTGAACGAACACCCGCTCGGCCGCTGAGCGCGCGACGCTAGCGCGACGGCGGCTTGATCCGGCCGATGATGGGGGCGAACAGCTGCTGGTAGTTCGAACCGGTGATCCGCACCAGCAGGTCGATCACGACGGCGTCCTGGCCGACCAGCACCCGGGCCTTGTTCTTGCGGACGCCGTCCAAGATGATCTCGGCCGCCCGTTGCGGGGTGGTGCAGGCCAGTCGCTTGTCGAAGACCTTGGACTGCGCCGCGGGATCCACCCCTTCAGCGGTGAGGCCGTTGCGGGCGATCGCGGTCTTGATGCCACCGGGGTGTATCGACGTCACCTTCACCGGCTCGCGGTTGAGCACCATCTCCTGTCGCAGCGCCTCGGTGAAACCGCGTACCGCGAACTTGGCCGAGTTGTAGGCGGCCTGCCCGGGAATCGACAGCAGCCCGAACAGGCTGGAGACGTTGATCACGTGGCCGTCGCCGGAGGCGATCAGATGCGGCAGAAAAGCCTTGGTGCCGTTGACAACTCCCCAGAAGTCGACATCCATCACCCGTTCGATGTCTTTGAACGCGGTGATGTCGACGTCGCCGGTGTAGGCGATTCCGGCGTTGTTGTAGATCTGGTTGACCTTGCCGAAGTGCTCTTTGACGTGGTCGGCGTAGATATGGAACGCCTCGCGCTCGGTGACATCGAGCCGGTCGCTTCGGACCGGTGCGCCGATGGCCTTGAGCTGTTCTTCGGTCTTCGCGAGTCCTTCGAGGTCGACGTCGCTGATCGCCAGCGAGGCGCCCGAGCGGCCGAGTTCGAGGGCCAGTGCCTGACCGATTCCCGATCCGGCGCCGGTTACTGCGGCAACTTTTCCGGCAAAGCCTTCCATGGACGCTCCTTGTCACGCGGTTGCCGTCCAGGCTAGCCGGTACCGGCGGTATCGCCCGCGCCGGGTAGCTCCGACGACAGACGGCGATGGGGTCTGGTCCAGAAAAGGTCGTGGCCCGCACACCTATCGGGTGTGCGGGCCACAATACGTTCGTGGGGTGTCAGGCCCAGCTGCAGCCGACGGCGGAGTCGGTGCTGTCATGTTGTTGCCGGCGGTCTGCACCTTCTGGCCGTGGCAGTTGGCCTGCTCGTAGATGGTCTGGAAGTTGCGACCCAACTGGGTGATGAACTCCTGGCAGGCCACCGAACCCGAGCCGCCCCAGAAGTCACCGGCAGCCAGCACATCGCGCACGATGGACTGGTGCTCGGACTCCAGGGAAGCGGCCTGGGAGCGGATCATCGCGCCGTGGGCGTCCACGTCGCCGAACTGGTAACTGATCGACATGACTGTTCTCCTAAAGGTTTCGGTGGTGGACTAGCTGGACAGGATCTGCTGCGAGCCCTGCTCTTGGGCTCTCGTAGTTGTTGGCGTCGCGGATCAGGCCGTCGCGCACACCGTGCAGCATGTTGACGATGTTGCGGAACGCGGTGTTCATCTGACCCATCGTGTCGTACGAGGTGGCCTGAGCGGTACCGCTCCAGCCGGCGCCGGCGATGTTCTGGCTCGATGCCCACATCTTGCGGGCCTCGTCCTCGACAGTCTGGGCGTGCATGTCAAACGTCCTGCCATCGACCGCATCTCGTGCGGGTCAGTCATAAAACGTGTGGGCATGTCTTTCTCCTTGTGTGATGGGCGCGTGATGTCAGATTAAATGACGTTGTGCAGCGGGAATGTTATCCGCCGGCGGGCGAGCGGGGCATAACCTTGGCGGCGACACGCGAGCCCATGGTGCTCATACCGCGTCCGGCCAGTGCGCCCATCAGCCCCTGAGAGAACGGGCTGCTGGGCAGGCCGTGCATCAAGCTCGGGGCGGCGACGCTGGTGGCCGGCAGTGCCGGGGTCGCACGTTCCATTCCGCCCCCGGGCATACCGGTGTGCCACCCGTGCGGCACAGACAGCCCGCCCGCGTGCATCGCGTTGGCCATCTGCGCCTGGATACCGGATGGATGCGGCCCCCACTTCGACAGCTGGCCGCTCACGCCGCTCATCAACGGCGCGCGCCTTGCCGTCGACCATCTTGCCGACATTGTCCAGCAGTTGGTCCTTCATGCTGGCCAGCGTCGCCGCTGACGCACCGGCGCCGCCACCGCCGCCGCGCTCATGAACATACGAGCGGGCGTGCTGCCCAACATGCCCATGTAGTAGGTCGCCTGCACCGGAAGCAGTGCGGCCGTGGGGTCGGCGGCGATCGCGGGAATCGACCGCGGTCGACAAATGTGCCCAAGGTGGCTCACAAGTCGGCGCGGCGTGGTCGACTCGGTGCACGCCAAAGAGGTCCGCAATGGCGTTAGGACCAGTCGACCAGAGTCGACCGCGTCGGTCGCCGGTGTCGGCCGCGGCGGCTGCCGCCGCCGCAGCCGTCGGGTCGGCGCCGCTGGCCACCATCGGTGCGGCGCGTCTGTGCGGGCAGAGCGCCGGACTGCGCCGGTCGAGGAATTCAGCTGGTAGGTGTCCATGCCCAGCGCGTCCTGGATCCACATCGACAGGTAATCGGCCTCGTTGTTGGCGATCGCCCCGGTGTTCTGGCCGAGGAAGTTGTTGGACACCAGCGTGGTCAACTCCGTCCGGTTGGCCGTGATCACCGGCGGCGGAACCATCGACGAGTACGCGGTCTGGTAGGCCGCGGCGGCCGCCTTGGCCTGCGCCCCGGTCTGGGCGGCTTCGGCCGCGGTGCTCTGCATCCACGCGATGTACGGCTGCGGCGGCCGAGGCCATCTGGCGTCGACGACGGACCGAGCCACGTTCCGGTGGTCAGGTTGGTGATCGCGGTCTGGTACTGGGTGGCGGTGGACTCCAGGTCGGCGGCCAACCCATCCCAGGCCGTCGCAGCCTCCAACAACGGAGAAGACCCCGCGCCGGAATACATCAGCGCGGAGTTGATCTCCGGAGGTATCAGCGAAAAGCTCATCGACCTAAGACCCGCCTAGACGGATGCTGCCGCGTTGGCCGCTTCGGTCAACGCGTAGGCGCCGGCGCCGGAGCGCAGCGTGGCCACCAACTGCTCGTGGACCTCTGCGGCCTGGGCGGCGATCTGCTGGTACGTCGCGCCGTGCGTGACCGAACTGCGTCGGCGGTCATCGCCGAGACGAGGTCCGAGGCCGCCGGGGCCAACGCCGTCGTCGGCGCGGCCGCTGCCGAGTTCCGGGCGACCATCGCGTCGCCGATACCGGACAGCTGCCCGCGGCCCCCTGCAACACGTCTGGCTGTGTGGTTACGAACACTTCCAACCTCCTCTAACGAACCCCACCGAGCTCTGAAGCTGAAGAGTACTTCAGATCGCGGGCGTTTGGATGGACCTCCCCTAGAGCGATTGCCACACCTGATGGCGAGGAAATCGTAAGGCTTTTTTGCCTTTGGCGATACCCGAATCGCGAAACCATCTGGCCGGGAAACGAGCATATACGCTAATCATTTTCGCTTTTTCACAGGTTTTGAGATGCGAATCCGACTCGAACCGGCGCTGCCGCATTACGTCTGGCCGGCCGCCGCCGCGTCATGGCGAGACTGCACGTGGCGGGACTGTATCGTTGCCGCGTGACCGGGCAGCCACCAAAGCTTTACATCTTTCCGCACGCCGGGGGATCGGCCGAGTTTTACGTTCCCTTCGCCAAAGCCTTTGCCAGCGATATCAAACGTGTCGCCGTGAGGTATCCAGGGCGCGGTGGTAATCACGACCTCGGGTCATTCACCACCATCAGCGATCTGGCCGACAAGGTTTGCCAGATGATCAAGCCGCCGGAAGATCCCGACGAGAAAATCGCCTTCTTCGGCCACAGCATGGGCGGGCTGTTGGCGTTCGAGGTCGCGCGCCGATTCGAGCAGGCGGGCAGTCCGATTGCCGCGCTGTTCGTCTCAGCCGTCGCCGCACCGGGTCACGTCGGCTACGAGCACATCCCCGAATCGGACCGCGGACTGCTCGACGCGGTGAGCGAGATGACCGGCGTCAATCCGGAGTTTCTGGAAAACGAGGAATTCGCGGCCAGCATCCTGCCGACGCTTCGCGGGCCTCAAGGCGATCTCGAAATACGATTGCCCGCCCGGGTGAGAAGTTGTCGTGCCCGATCTCGGCGTTCCTGGGCGACGACGACGAAGTCGCCACCTCCGAGAAGGTTCGACCTTGGGTCGGAGCGCACGACATCCGAGTTCACGATGCGAGTTTTTCCCGGTCATCATTTTTATCTCACCGACCACATCGCCGAGCTTGGTAAGCGAGATCGAGCCCAAAATCTTGTCCTCTTGTAGAGGTTGAGCTAATTGGCTAATTAAATCGATCGTTGTCAATAGTCGCTGACGCAATTGTCACGCGGAAAACGCGTGACGTTTCATCGACGCAAGCTTTAACGCCAATAAATTGGACGTTTCACCGATAACTTGGACAAGTTGGCTGCCGGGTACCGGTCAGCGTTATCGGCCGAGATGCGTCGGGCGCGCTGAACTGGGCATCCTTGCAAAAAGTGAATAACACCACATCACGGCATCGGCGTGGCGAAAGCCAGCAAACCGCCTCTCGGACGGAGGTTTCGCGGGTTGACGCAGGCTCCGCATGGCCGAGTCGTCGCCGGCACGGCCGCGTGCGGGTCGGAGTGGACCGCCACGCCGAACCCCGCACCGCCGCCACCACGGAAAGTAGGGCTGCAAAGAGTTTACTAATTCGCGGTTATGCGAAATCAACTGACCGTCCGGTAAGGTCGGCGTCGCATGATCTGGCGAGTGGAGGCCAACCGGAGAGCGGTCCATATAGCAAACCCATAGTCCCAGCAATGATGCAGGTAGGAACGGGCCTTCTGTTAGTCGCGCGTATTACATTTAATTCTTGGGTTTTTGGTCCGAGAAGCGCGATGCCCCTGTTAATCTCCTGCATCACAAACGCCCGTCTCGTTGTTGTTCGGGGCTCTAGATCTTAAGGGGTGGTGTCCCGATGGCGGTCACGCAAAGCCTCCATTCCCGCGGTGCTGCGGGAACGGGCCCGGCAACAGCCGGATGCGCCGGCGTACACGTACATCGACTACGAAGTCGATCCGGCCGGGTACCGTCAAACGCTGACGTGGTCCGAGATCACGGCCGCGTGCAGGCTGCTGGCTGCGGAAATCGCGCCGTTGGCGCGCCGGGTGATCGTGCCGCGATCCTTGCGCCGCAGGGCCTGGATTACATCGTCGCTTTCTACGCCGCGCTGGAGGCCGGGTTCGTCGCGGTTCCGCTGCCCGTCCCGCAGTTCGGCGCGCACGACGAGCGGGCCTCAGCGGCCCTGCAGGACTGCTTGCCCGCCGTAATCCTGACGACGTCGGCGGTCGTCAACGACGTAGTCGGTGTGCGCCCGTTCGCTTCCCGGCAAGCCGCCGGCGGTGATCGAGATCGACGCCTCGACCTCGATGCGGCCCCGGGTTCGACGCTCCCGCCCGCGCCGCAGACCAAGAACGCGCTGCTTCAATACACTTCTGGCTCGACCCGTTAGCCGGCTGCCGTCGTGGTGACCCACAAGAACATCCTGGCCAACTCCAGCAGGTGCGTAGCCGACTATTTCGAGGTCGAGGGGGCTTCCGCCGTCGGACCCACACTGCTGTCCTGGCTGCCCTTTTATCACGACATGGGTCTGCTGCTCGGGCATCACGGCGCCGGACGATGGGACTGCACTCGGTGCTGATGAGCCCTATGGCGTTTCTGCAGAGGCCCGCGCGGTGGATGCAGCAGATGGCGCAAAAACACCCGCGTTTCACCGCGGCGCCAAACTTCGCCTTCGAACTGGCCGCGCGGCGGACCACCGACGAAGACATGGCGGGGCTCGACCTGTCGGGCACGTGCACACCATCCTGACCGGTAGCGAACGGGTACACGCGGCGACGATCAGGCGTTTCATCGAGCGGTTCGCGCGCTTCAACTTCCCTGCCAGCCTCGCTGAAGCCGTCCTACGGGCTGGCCGAGGCGACGGTGTACGTGGCTCGTCAGGCCCGGGGCGGCCCCGACGGTCGCCACGTTCGACTACGAGAAGCTGTCGGCCGGCCACGCCGAGGCCTGCGACAGCAAGGCCGGGGTCGAACTGGTCAGCGTCGGCGTCCCGCGCGCATCGACCATCCGCATCGTCGACCCGGAGACCCGCGTCGAGAACCCGGCCGGCATGGTCGGCGAGATCTGGCTGCACGGCGACAACATCGCCGCCGGCTACTGGCGCAAGCCGCAACAGACGCAGAGGACCTTCGGCGGTCAGCTGGTCGATCCGTCGACCGGCACGCCGCTGGGGCCGTGGCTTCGGACCGGCGACCTGGGCGTCATCTACGACGGCGAGCTGTTCATCATCGGCCGGATCAAGGATCTGCTGATCGTCGACGGGCGTAACCACTACCCCGATGACATCGAGGCGACGACCCAGGAGATCAGCGGCGGCCGGGTCGCGGCGATCTCCATCCAGGACGGTCGCACCGAGCGGCTGATCGTGATCGCCGAAATGAAAGACAAGGGCAACTCGACAGGAGATGCGGAACGGCTTCACAACGTGAGAGCGAAGTGACGTCTGCGATTTCGAAGTCGCACGGGCTGCGGGTGGCGGACCTCGTGCTGGTTCCCCGGGCTCGATTCCGATCACCACCAGCGGGAAAATCCGCCGCTCCTCGTGTGTTGAGGTCTACCAGCAGGACGACTTCAGCCGTTTGGATTCCACCGCGTGAGCCTGTCGGCTATGCCGACAGGCTCGTCGAGTGGGGTTCGGACGGCTTTACACCGCAGCTGGAGTAAAGCCAGTGTTTTTATCGAATCCTTGATGTCCGAAGGGCCGGGGGGGTGGGTCCGGCAACAGCCGAGTGGCGGTAACATCAGGCACTTCGGCTGGGCAGAACGTTGTGGGCCCGACGAGGCGAGCCGACTGGACACGCCCGGATGACATCGGTGGGTGAGGCCGCGTATCCTCGCACACGGTGTAGTACGACAAAATCTTTCCGACCGACCGAGGGGAGCGCGATGACTGCTGCATCGGCGGATCGTCGGGCGATTATCACTGAGGCGTTGCGCAAGATTGATGATTTGACGGCGCGGTTGGAGATCGCTGAGAAGGGTGATATCGAGCCGATCGCTGTGGTGGGGGTGGGTTGCCGTTTTCCTGGTGGGGTGAGCACTCCGGGGCAGTATCTGGCAGTTGTTGCACGATGGCGTTTCGGGCATCGTGCGGGTGCCGGCCAGCGCTGGGATGCGGATGCCTTCTACGCGACGGATCACACCAGGCCGGGCACGATTTGTCAGCGTGAGGGCGGCTTTCTGACGTCCTGGCAGCCGGATGAGTTTGACGCCGAGTTTTTCGGGTCTCGCCGCGCGAGGCGGCGGCGATGGATCCCCAGCAGCGGCTGTTGCTGGAGGTCACTTGGGAGGCGTTGGAACACGCGGGGATTACCGCGTCGGTGATCCGCGGCAGCCAGACGTCGGTGTTCGTCGGCATGACGACGTTGGATTACACCTGAGGGCTGGCCGGCGAATTGCCGCCCGAAGATGTGGACCCGCACCTGGCGTTCGGAATGCGCTGAATTTGCTGCCGGCCGGCTGTCGTATTTCCTGGGTACGCACGGCCCGGCGGTGGTGCTCGACACCGCCTGTTCGTCGTCGCTGGTGACGGTCCACCTGGCGTGTCAGAGTCTGCGCCGCCGGGAAAGTGACCAGGCGCTGGCGGCCGGGGTCAACTTGATGCTGGCCCGGAGAACAGCATCGCGACGTCGCGACCATTACCAATCTTCCCTTCACGCCCAAGCCATCCACCAGTGGGCCGAACGCTTTCCCATCGGGCGCAGTCGCGAGGATTCAGCGCGCCACCTTCCTTGGTCAACTCCGCGGCCACGTCCTGCGTGCCAGTATCGATATAGCGTCGCGCGCCCAGCTTCAGCGCGAGCGCCTCCTTGTCCTCGCCGCGACCGATCGCGACGGTGTCGTAGCCAGACTTGGCCGCGAACTGGACGCCCAAATGCCCAAGGCCGCCGATACCCTGAATCGCGACGAGGTCGCCCGGTCCCGCGCCGCTGTGGCGCAGCGCATTGAAGGTCGTGATCCCCGCGCACATCAGGGGCGCGGCTTCTTCCGGGCGCAAGCGCGTCGGGAATATGCGCGAGCGCTTCGACCGGCGCAATCACGCGCGGCGTAGCCGCCGTCGTAACTGATTCCGGGAACCTTCAGAAAGCGGCAATTGAGAAATCGCCGCGCCGGCACGGATCGCATCGAAAGCATTCCCACCGTGCCATCCGACACCGACCCGGTCGCCAACTTTCCAATCGCCGCGTCTTCGCCTACCTCTTCAATCACGCCGGCGATTTCATGCCCGGGCGACCGCGGATAGGTGATCCGGGCCACACTCCGTCCTTGGTAAACGAGTCGCTATGACAGATGCCGCACGCCTGCACTTTAATCCGCACCTGCCCGCGCGAAGGCTCGCTGATTTTCTCGTCAACAGTTTGAAGGGACCTTTGCCTTTCGACTCGAACCGACTTCATATTTTTCCCTCCGCGTGATCGAGTATCCGACACGATAAGGATTACGCCGGAACGCGAGTTGTGTCAGACGTGAGACGGGCGAGAGGCAATCGAAAAGATGCTACTCTAACGGCGCCGGAGTGAGTCGGGCGATCGCTTCCCCTAAAGGGAAGAGGAAAGTCCGGGCTCCATAGGGCAGGATGGCCGTTAACGGCGGCGCGGAGCGATCCGCGGAAAGTGGCACAGAAAATACACCGCCCGAAAGGGTAAGGGTGAAATGGTGGGGTAAGAGCCCACCGGCGCGCGAGTGATCGTGCGCGCATGCCAAACCCCATCCGGAGCAAGACCAAATAGGAGGCTGAGCGGCCCGCTCTTAAGGCCTCGGGTATGGTCGCATGAGCCGGCGAGCAATCGACGGCCTAGAGGAATGATCGCCGCCCGAAAGGGCACAGAACCCGGCTTACAGACTCACTCCGGTTTTTTCAGTGAACGTGATTCGGCCGCACATCCACCGAGCGCAGCGTTAGGGCTTAGCTTGCAGCGTACGCGATTTCATGTCGATTCGTCGCTTCGCCAGATGACACAGCAGATAGGCTGTCAGGCTGCGACTCGTTCCCGATACGTCCACAGGCGGTACGCTGACCTATCTCCCGCGACAGCCGACCTGCGAGATTTCGCTCTCGCACCCCACGCGCCGCTTCCAGCGGCTTCAATATCGCGACCCCCGACGTCACATACCGGCAACTCGCGACAGCGCGCCGAGATCGAGCGACGCCGCCTCGATCTCCGGCGCGATCGCGAGTTCACTCCGCCGGCAAACCGCGCGCGAACGCCGCGACTCGCTCGATCTCGCCGAGGGCGGTCGCGATATCTCGAAGTGATCGATCACGGCGAGTTGGCGTCGGCGCCGTCTTTCGCGAGCGACGCTCGCAATTCCGAAATTTCCGCCAGATGGCTCAGCGGACGCTCCGTGCGGAATCCGCGACCGCGGTCCAGGTGCGCTCGTCGAGGAAGCGATTGATCACAATCGCGGCGAGCTTGAGGCCCTCGGAGTCCATCTGGGCGAGCAGCTCGCGCGCCTGCCGGATGCGGTCGGGCTCCGCCGTCGTGACCATCACGAATTTCACTGCCGGCGAATGCAGCAGCGCTTCAGTCTTATGCAGCCGGTCGACGATCGCGTCCATGCTCTCCGCCATCGCGGCGAAAAAATCCGAGATGGTCGAGAGCACGTTGCTGCCGGCGAAGCGCTCGAGCTCGCGCACGACAAATCGCGCCGCCTCGCTCGCGACCTTCATCGCAATCCGCCCGGCCGAGAGCGACGGCGTGAAAAGCCATCGCGCCGTGCGCGAATCGAGCAGGCGAATCAGCCGCGCCGGCGTCTGCAGGAACTCGAACGAATGCGACGCGGGCGGAGTGTCGACGACTTCGAGCTCGAAGGCGCGCGGTCTGATGAAGATCGTAAAGTCGCTGCAGCGCGGCGAAAGCCTCGGAGCCGGCGAACTCGGCGGTCAGGCTTTTGTAGAAGGGATTGTCGAAAATTCGCGGCGAGTGGCCGGGTCGGCGACGAAACGCTCGACGATCGCGTCCCACGCGCCCGATGACGTCGAGCATCATCGCGGAAAGCTGTAGATGGGGGTCGAGTCCGGCCGCCCGCGAGCTGGCGCGCGCCGATTCGCGTCGGCTGTCCGCCCAGTCGCGCGAGGCCGAGCGCGTCGCGCAGGCGCTTGGACGGATCAACAGTGATCACCGCGGTATTGAGATTGGCGGACGCACCCGCGAGCGCGAGCGCGGCGGCAATCGTGGTCTTACCGACGCCGCCGGTGCCGAGCAGAATCGGAATCGAGCCTTTGGTCAGCAGGTCTTTCAAAGCGGAGACTCCATTCCCGCCCACGATAGCAAGCGCACCGCATGGGCGCATCGCGACAACGGTTGTCATCGCGCGGCGCTACGGTGTGGACAATGAGTTCGACGCTGCCGCTATCGAGGGCTAGAATCGATACGGGTGGCGTGGAGGTGGTTTGATGGAGCCGGAAATAGTTGTGGTGGCGTTGGTTGTCCTGAGCGTTTTGTGGATTGCGGGGATTGTGGTCGTAATCGGCAGGCTGCGCTCGCTTCCCGCAAACGATTCCTTCGCACAATTGGCCGAGCGCCTCGATTCGATCGCGCGCAGCCTCGATGAAAAATTGACGCAGACACGAACCGACCTCGCCGGACGGCTTCAACAGGCGCAAGGCGACCTCAGTCTGGCGACTGCGGATCGATTGTCGGAAGGATTCCTCAACCTCAACGCGGCGTTGGAGAAGCATCTCTCGGCGGGGCGGCAGGAGCAGGCGACTTCGCTCAAACTGGAGATTGCGGCGCTGACTACGCGGACCAGGGAAAGCATGGAGGCGATTCGCTCGGACGTCGGCGAGAAGCTGGCCGCGATCACCAACACGGTGCAGGTCAAGCTGGATCAGAATATCAAGGACGGCTTTGCGCAGTTCGAAAAGGTCCAGAATCATCTCAACGAAGCGCAGGAGCAGTTGAAAAATCTCGGCGTGATCGGCGCGTCGATCAACGACCTGAACAATCTGCTCAAGATGCCGCATCTGCGCGGACGATTCGGCGAGCAGGGGCTCGAGCGTCTGCTCGAGGATTTTCTGCCGCGCCATATGTACGACCTGCAGGCGTCGCCCGGCGGCGAGGGTTCGGGCCGCGCCGATGCGCTCATCAAGTTTCCCGATCGAGTGCTGCCGATCGACGCGAAGTTTCCGCGCGAGCAAGTGCTGGCATTGTTCGAAACCAACGATCCGCAGGCGCTCGATCAGGCGCGGGTCGAGTTCGAGCGCGTGATGAAGGAGCAGGCGAAGCGAATCGCGGGATACATCCGGCCCGAAGCCGGCACCACCGACATGGCGCTGATGTATCTGCCGAGCGAGACGCTCTACATGGAAGCGGTGCTGAACGCGGAGCTGAGCGATTGGCTTAACAAGCGGCGGGTCTATCCGGTTTCGCCGAACACGCTGATCGTGACGCTGCAATCGATCCAGATGGTTTTCAAAATGTACGAGTACGCGAAAGGGCACGAGCGCGCGACCGAGGAATTGAAGAAGGCGCAGAACGCCTTCGGGCATTTCGAAAATCAGTTCGAGGCGCTCGGAAAATCATTGTCGAAGGCGCAGGACGCGTTCGAAGTCGCGAAGGGTCATCTGACTCGCTATCGCAATCGCGTGACGGATCTGACCGGCGAGCCGGCGCCTGAACTGGATTTCCCGCGCCGCCGAGCTAATATCGCGCGAAATCGCCTAAGCTCAGAGAAAAAGTAGAATCTCTGGGGGGACGAAAATTATTCAGATTCCTGATCTGAGGGGGGCGGTGGTTTCAGTTGGCTGCGCTCTTTGCCTGCGACGATCCATCGCTCGACTTCGTGGCGCTCGCGTTTCAGGAATCCGGCGATGGCGCGTTTCAGATCCGGATTCGAGACGTAGTGGATGCTGCGCGTCAGCGCGGGGTCGAAGCCGCGCAGCCATTTGTATTCGCCGCCGGCGCCGGGCTCGTAGCGCTGGATGCCGTTCAGGATCGAGTGCTCGATGCCGGCGTAGTAGCAGACGTTGAAGTGCAGGAAGCGGACCTCGCGGAAGCATCCCCAGTAGCGGCCGTACATCACGTTCGCTTTCGCGAGATTGACGGCGCCGGCGATCAGTTCGCGTCCCGCATACGCGCCGATGAAAACCATGTTGCGTTTGAACGTCTTGCGGATGAGGTCGAAAAACTCTTCGGTCAGATACTGCCGGCCCCAGTAAAGCTTCTCGATCGTCGAGCAATAGATTCGATACATCTCGGCGAACGTCTTGTCGGGGATTTCCTCGCCCGCCATCACGCGGATGTGGACGCCTTGTTCCTCCATCGCGGCGCGTTCGTGGCGGACTGCGGTGCGACGCTTGTGCTTGAGCCGGTTAAGGTAGTCGTCGAAGGTCGTGAAGCCCGCGTTGTGCCAATGGTACTGATAGCCGAGGCGCTCCATGAATCCGATCGGCGCGAGCGCGGCGGCCTCGTCGGGCTCGCAAAAATTTACGTGCACGCTCGAGAGCTTGTTGTCCTCGCAGATCGAGGTGAGCGCGAGGCCGAGCAGATTTATCAGGCCCCCGCGATCAGTGCCCGGCGCGGTGAGAAATCGGCGTCCCGTATGCGGCGTGAACGGCACGCCGACCAGAATCTTCGGGAAGTAGCGGAGGCCGGCGCGCTCGGCCGCATCGGCCCATCCGTGATCGAAGACGAACTCGCCCATGCTGTGGGTCTTGAGGTAGAGCGGGCATGCGGCGACGATTTGTTTTTTGGGACCCTGGCGAACGATCAGATGATACGGCGCCCATCCGGTGTCGCGCGCGGCCGAGCCGGAATGCTCCATCGCGCGCAGCCAATCCCATTCGACGAACGGCGAGTCGTCGGGCGCGAGCAGGCTGTCCCACGCGTCGCGCGGAATTTTGTCGATTCCCTCGACGATTGCTACATCGAGTCTTGGCGCAGCTTCATTCATTGCACGGTCAAACTATCAGACTTATCGCAACCAAACCGATTTCTCCGGATGCTCACTAGGCATCGCGCGGATTTGTTATTATATTTATCAGACGGAGCGAGGCGCTCCGAGCGAAAGAGGTGTGATGGCGGATTTCGTGCGCAAAATTTCGGCGCGAATCACCGACGGTGACGGCAATGGCGACGGCCGCTCCGGCGACGGCGATATCGTTACCGAGCGCAAGACCCGCACCAAGTCGAAGACCGCCAAGCCGCCGCTCTACAAGGTGATTTTGCTCAATGACGACTACACGCCGATGGAGTTCGTGGTCGAAGTATTGAAAGCCGTATTTCACAAACCGCATGCGGACGCGACGCGAATCATGCTGCACGTGCATCAGAACGGGATGGGCATCGCGGGCGTGTATCCATTCGAAGTCGCCGAGACCAAGACCAACACGGTCGAGGAACTCGCGCGGCAGGCCGAGTATCCGCTCAAATGCGTGATGGAAAAGGAGTGACAGGCAGTAGCATCGATGGCTTCATCGAATAACAACATTATGATCAGTCGCGAACTGCAGGTAACGCTGCAACTCGCGATGACCGAGGCCGTCAATCGGCGGCACGAGTTCGTGTGTCTCGAGCATCTGCTGTTCGCGATGCTTCATGACGTGACGTCGACCACGATTCTGAAAAGTTGCGGCGCCGATCTCGATGCGCTGCGGCGCAAGCTCGCGCATTACCTCGACGAGCAGGTCGAGCGGATGCCCAAGGGCGAGGAAGTTTCGCCGCGCTATGCGATCGGAGTGCAGCGGGCGCTGCAGCGCGCGGCGTTGCACGTGCAATCGGCGGGACGCCAGGAAATCACGGGCGGCAACGTGCTGGTCGCGATGTTCCATGAAACCGAATCGCCGGCGATTTTCTTTTTGCAGGAGCAGGGCGTCACGCGCTTCGACGTGATCAATTTTATCTCGCACGGCGTGTCGAAGGCGGGCGCGGAAGACGACGAGGACGGCGACGAGGCGGACGGCAAGGATTCAGTCGAGCGCGACGGCCATGAGCATGAAGGCGGCGACGAAGACGGCGAGCGCAAGATGTCGCCGTCGAAGGCGCTCAACACTTACGCGATCAACCTGGCCAAGCGCGCGGCGGACGGAAAAATCGATCCGCTGGTCGGCCGCAAGAAGGAACTCGAGCGCGCGGTGCACGTGCTGCTGCGCCGGCGCAAGAACAATCCCGTGTTCGTCGGCGAGGCTGGAGTCGGCAAGACTGCGCTGGCCGAAGGACTCGCGCTCGCGATTCACAACGGCGACGTGCCCGACGCGCTGAAGGGCGTCGAGATCTATGCGCTCGACATGGGCGCGCTGCTCGCGGGCACGCGCTTTCGCGGCGACTTCGAGCAGCGGCTGAAGGCGGTCATCAAGGCGGTCGTCGGCAACTCGAAGCGGATTTTGTTCATCGACGAGATACACACGATCGTCGGCGCGGGTGCGGCGTCGGGCGGGACGATGGATGCGTCGAACCTGCTGAAGCCGGCGCTCGCGTCGGGCGATCTGCGCTGTATCGGATCGACGACCTACCAGGAATACAAGCGCTCGTTCGACAAGGACAAGGCGCTCGCGCGGCGCTTCCAGCGAATCGACGTGGTCGAGCCGACGCAGGACGAGGCGGTGCAGATTCTCAACGGCATCAAGTCGTACTACGAGAAGCATCACAACGTCCGCTACACGAATTCGGCGATCAGATTGTCGGTCGAGCTGTCGGCGCGCTACGTCAACGACCGCTTCCTGCCCGACAAGGCGATCGACGTGATGGACGAGGCGGGAGTCGCGGGGCATTTGCGCGGCACGGGCACGACCGAGCCGGTGACGGTCGGCACGCGCGACGTCGAGCGCACGGTTGCGCGGATGGCGAAGATTCCGGAGCGCACGGTGTCGGCGACCGATCGCGGACGGCTGCAGACGCTCGACGAAGATATGAAGCAGGCGGTGTTCGGCCAGGACGAGGCGATCAACTCGGTCGCTCGCGCGATCAAGCTCGCGCGTTCGGGCCTGAGTCATCCCGACAAACCGGTCGGCGCGTTTCTGTTCGCGGGACCGACGGGCGTCGGCAAGACGGAAGTCGCGCGCCAGCTCGCGAAGGTGATGGGCGTCGAGTTCATCCGCTTCGACATGAGCGAGTACATGGAGCGGCACACGGTGTCGCGGCTGATTGGCGCGCCGCCGGGATACGTCGGCTTCGATCAGGGCGGGCTGCTCACCGACTCGATCAACAAGACGCCGCATTGCGTGCTGCTGCTCGACGAGATCGAAAAGGCGCATCCCGATCTGTTCAACATCCTGTTGCAGGTGATGGATCACGCGACGCTCACCGACAACAACGGGCGCAAGGCGGATTTCCGCAACGTGATCCTCGTGATGACCACCAACGCCGGCGCGCAGGAACTGTCGCGCGCGATGATCGGCTTCCACGGCGGACTCGGCCAGGGCAATCCCAAGGGCGTGCTCGAGCGGATGTTCTCGCCGGAGTTCAGAAACCGGCTGTCGGCGACGATCGAGTTCGCGCCGCTCAGCCCGGCGACGATGGAACGCGTGGTCGACAAGTTCATCGCGGAGCTGCAGGAGCGCCTCGACAAGCAGAAGGTCACGCTGACGGTGACGCCGGCGGCGAAGAAATGGCTCGCGGAGCATGGTCACGATCCGCGCTTCGGCGCGCGTCCACTGGGACGGTTGATCGAGAACGAGATCGCGCGCGAACTCGCGGACCAGGTGCTGTTCGGCAAGCTGACGAAAGGCGGCAAGGCGACGGCAGACCTCGACGGCGACAAGCTCGCATTCTCATACGAGCCGAATCAGGCGCGCCAGCCCGCGCCAGTCGCGTGAGCTCCGATTCCCTCCTCCGACGGTTGGAGGAGGGAATCAGATCGACAGGCCGCGGCGGTGAGGCGATCTTCGAGAATCGGGATTCGGTCGTGGCCCCAGAACGGTTCGCCTTCGAAGAAGAATAGCGGGACGCCGAAGACGTGATCGGCGGCGGCTTCGTCCTGGGCGCGCTGGTAGGCGAGGGCGCCTTCACCTGACAGATATTTGCGATAGTCGTCGGCGGACATGCCGAGGCTCTCGATCACGCTTGCGACTGCGTCGGGCTGATCGGCTTCGAGTTCGCGCTTGAAGAACAGCTCGTACACTCGACGGCTGTAGTCGAGCAGGCGGCCTTGCTGTTCCGCGAACAGGCCGCCGATCAGCGCCGGCGTCGTGTCGTAGACTTCAACGGTCCGCGGATCACGAGGCCGCGCGGCTTGGCCCATCGGCGCGCGTCGAGGTACGAGTATCGCGCCTTGTGCTCCGAGTAGAGACTGCGCTCGCCCTTGCCCTTGATTCGAAGCTGGAACGGAATCCATCGGAGGCGAATCCGAAATCGATTCTCGAGCGCGAACGCGGGATCGAAAGCGAGGTAAGCGAACGGACTCTTATAGTCCGAGTACATCTTCACTTCCTTGCTTTTCAGCGGCATCACGCCTGGAGTTTCAGATCTGATCGATGGGCTTCTGCAGCACCGTCGGATGCACCCATTCGGCGCCGCCGGTTTCGGGATGATCGATGTTGTAGTGCAGGCCGCGCGACTCGCGCCGGCTCATCGCGGATCGCACGACCAGCTCGGCGACCTTCGCCAGGTTGCGCAACTCGATCGTGTCGGCGTCGAGCAGATGGTCCCAGTAGTAGCTGTGGATCTCGTCCTTGACCATCAGGATTCGCCGCAGCGCGCGCTCGAGGCGCCGGTCGCTGCGCACGATGCCGACGTAGTTCCACATCAGGCGGCGAATCTCGTCCCAGCTCTGCGTGATCATCACGCGCTCTTCGCTGCGAATCGCGCGCCCGGGATCCCATTCGGGAAACTCGGGCGGCGCGCCGCCTCCCGACGTGACGATTTCGCGCGCCGAGTTGAATCCGCGACGGCCCATCACCGCGGCCTCGAGCAGCGAGTTCGACGCGAGCCGGTTCGCGCCATGCAGCCCGGTCATCGCGACTTCGCCGGCCGCGTACAGGCGCGGAATCGAGGTGCGTCCGTCGAGGTCGGTCTGCACGCCGCCGCACATATAATGAGCCGCCGGCACCACCGGAATCGGCCCCTTGGTCAGGTCATAGCCAAAGCTCAAGCATCGCTTGAAGATATTCGGGAACCGCCGTTTGATGAAATCGGCCTCGCGATGGCTCAAATCGAGGTACACGAAGTCGAGTCCGTGACGCTTCATCTCGGAATCGATCGCGCGCGCAACCACGTCGCGCGGCGCCAGCTCGGCGTCGGGATGGTAGCGCTTCATGAACGCGGTGCCGTCGGGCAATTTCAGAATCGCGCCCTCGCCGCGCAGCGCCTCCGAAATCAGAAACGACTTGGCCGCGGGATGATACAGGCAGGTCGGATGGAACTGGTAGAACTCGAGGTTCGCGACCGACGCGCCCGCGCGATACGCCATCGCGACGCCGTCGCCCGACGCGATGTCGGGATTGGTCGTGTAGAGATAGACCTTGCCGGCGCCGCCGGTCGCGAGCATCGTGGCGCGCGAAATCACTTTGCGGATTTCGTGAGTGTTGCGATCGAGCGCATAGACGCCCCAGCATGCGCCGGGCTTGCCCGCGCTCGGAGTCTCGACCAGCAGATTGATCGCGACGTGATTTTCCAGCGTGCGGATATTCGGGCGCGCGGCCGCGGCCTCGGTCAGCGCGCGCATTATTTCGCGGCCGGTCAGGTCCTGCGCATGCAGCACGCGGCGATGGCTATGCCCGCCTTCCTGGCCGAGGTCGTATTCGAGCTCGTTGTCGATTCGTTGCCGCCGGTCTCGACGCGCGTGAAGCGAGTGCCGAGCCGAATCAGCTCGCGCACCGCCTCGGGACCTTCGCGCACGATGGTCTCGACCGCGGCGCGATCGCATAAGCCGGCGCCCGCGCGCAACGTATCCTCGATATGCGATTCGAACGAGTCGTCGACGCTCCACACGCTGGCGATTCCGCCCTGCGCGTACGCGGTGTTGGCCTCGGTGCTGCCGGCCTTGGTGAGCACGGTGACGGTGCCGACTTCGGACGCCTTGATCGCGAAGGTCAGGCCCGCGATGCCGCCGCCGATTACCAGGAAGTCGCTGAACAGTTGCGCGTTATGCCTCATCAGGTGGCCTCAGTCTTTGCGTCCGCGGTTGAATCGCGGAGCGAGCGTTGTGTCAATTTGACGCTACTCGGTCTGCGCTCGGCCAGTCAAGGCGATCGAGCGGCTGCGATTTGCCCCCTCTGGCTGATTCCAATATTCTTGACGCTGCGGATCGAAACGAAAAATACGCTGAGATTCGTCTAGAGGCTGAGGGTCAAACCCGTGCCGATGACACCGCCAAATATGGTCACGATGTTCCGGATCGCGACCGCGCCGTTCCTGGTCTGGATCCTGATGCACACCGGGCCCGACCGCGTCGTGGCTCGCGGCGGGAGTGTTCTTCGTCGCGACGATCAGCGATTTCTTCGACGGCTACCTCGCGCGCAGCTACGACTACGTCACCACGCTCGGCAAGTTCCTCGATCCGATGGCCGACAAGCTGGTCGTGACCACCGCGCTGATCATGCTGGCCGGGATGGCGCGCTCGCCGCACGTGCCGGCCTGGATGGTGGTGGTGCTGGTGACGCGCGAAATAATGGTGACGGGACTGCGCGCGGTCGCGGCGGCCGAGGGGCTGATCGTCGGCGCCGAGGAGCTCGGCAAATACAAGATGGCGCTGCAGGCGATCGCGATTCACGGCCTGCTGATTCATTACACGTACCTGCACGTCGATTTTTTCGCGGCCGGGATGTTTATCCTGTGGCTCGCGATGGCGGTGAGCGTGTGGTCGGGCGTCGATTACTACGTGCGCGTGGTCAGGGCGCTGCAGCCGAAGCCGATCGCGGCGACCGGCAAGCGCGCGGTGATTTGACAGGCGGCGCTCGCGCCGGATAATCAGATGGATTCGATCTACCGGTTCGGAGAGCGGGTGTAGCTCAGTTGGTAGAGCGCGTGCTTGCCAAGCACGAGGTCGTCGGTTCGAAACCGATCACCCGCTCCATAGTTAAAGTACGACGCATTTCCTGTCATTTGAGAAAGGTTGAGAAGTCCTGGGCTTCGCGTTCTGGCGTCTTGGCGAATGTTGGAGGAGTGGTGATCGAAGACGACGACCTCGAATGTTTCACGGATCTGCCCACTATTCAAAACCCTAAAACGAAGAATCTGGAGATACTTAACTCCTGATAAGTTTTCTAAGCTGCTAGACGCTCGGAAGCTCTTTTTTCCAAGTACGTGGCTCTTCGACGATCCGAACGAAGGAACTTATTCGGACGAGGACCGACGCCCTCGAGACCAGCTCTGGGAGCAATTCAACGTTTCTGGAGAGCAAAGAGAGATAATCGAATGGAGCTCTCAGGTGAACAGGCTTCTGACCTTCGTAAGTTGCTGGCACATGAGCGACCATGAGTCGGCGGCGCTCTGGAAGATTTATGGGAGAATGGAAAAGGCAGTTGCAGTTCAATCAACCGTAGGCCGCTTAACTAGATGTCTCCCAGATTTTGTCCATATTCATCCTGTCACATACATTGACTACACCCGCGACCGAATACCGAAATGGCACTCTCTCTATCCTTTTTTCTTCAAGAGAAGAGAGTATCGGTACGAGCAAGAGCTTCGTGCAGTGACCGGAGACCGGCCAATATCTGACCCGAGGCGAAGCGAAATAGATATTTCAAGCGAGGGTTGGTCGTTTCCAATCATCCCTGACGAGCTGATCGAGACGGTCTACGTAGGACCAGTATCGTCGGAAGCGAACTATGAACATGTGAAATCGGAATCCGCGCAAATGGCCCTAAAGGCGACCGTACTTCGCTCCTCGATGGACCGTAAACCGCGGCTTTGATCCATCAAATCCGTGCAACTTCACACCGGAGGATTTCCCAGCGCGGCGGGGCCGCCGGGGGTTGTCTTTGAGTCTGCGCGGTTCAGCCATCGCACTGAGAAGTAGGCGCCGATCCATGAGCCTGTCGCGGCGAAGATTACGTATATCGAGTTGCCCGTGTAGCTGATTACGGCGAAGGCCGACAGCAGGTACCAGAGCGCGCTCCACGATGCTGCCCGCGATGGGCGGCGCGCCGTTACTGCTGCATTGAACATGACGTATACTGCGTCCGTTGCAGCCGTCGACGCCCCGACTCCCGCCGCGATCAGTGGATTGATGTTGAGCGTCATCGGCTCCTCCGTCTGCGAAAGCTTGCTAACTTTTCTTTTTAGTTGCGGCCTCGGATGCTTTGAAGCTCGCGCTTGCGAGCGTGAAGATTCCCGAGTTGCCGGTCTGCCATGTGAGCGTCAGCTTGCATGCGCGGATTTTCCATCCTGCGGGCGTGCGCACGAATCGATTCGTGTAGTAGCCGAACATGGTCTGCATGCTGTCACCTGAATCGTTGGGCAGATAGTGGCGCGCCTGCACGTATGCGATGCAGGTCGCGTCGTCGCCGGCAACAGTGATGACGTGATTCGTGAGCATGTGCGATTTCGGAATTGCATAGCAGACTCAAGCAGTTTTTGCGGTTTCCTCGGCTGAGGTATCCAATTGGTGTCCAGCACGGTCAAAGACGCGATCGACTGCAGTACTGTCGGTGTTCCGAAAGAAGTGCGTATAAACTCTCAACGTGACGGACGGGTCGACGTGACCCAAATATGCGCTGACCTGATTGACCGGAACTCCCGCCGTTATCAGAGCGGTCGCGTATGAATGCCTCAAGCTGTGGAACCCGACCTGCCGCAGCCCCGCACGCCGGAGCGCCGGGTACAGTGCACTGCGTAGTACGAGACTCCGATAAATCGGCAGTCCTGCAGGATTGGGGAATACCAGATCCATCTCGCCCTTCGGACAGGCAAGCTTCCAGCGCTTCAGCGCCGTGCTTAGTTCGGCCGGGATCGGAATGCTGCGATCACCTGCTTCCGTCTTTGGTGGATAGAATACGGCGCGCGCCGGGGCATCCTCGGTTGCGGCCGTCCATGACAGAGCGCGGCGAATGTAGATTTTGCGCGCGTCGAGCTCGACGTCGCCCCATCTGAGCGCGAGCAGTTCGTCGATGCGCGCGCCAGTGAACGCTACCGCCATGATGAGCGTGTGGTCGAACCCGGGCCGGGCCGAGTCGAGCAGTTTTCGGATCTCCCCCGGGTTCAGGACTTCATCTTCGCGTAGCTCATGGTTGGCACCGCGCGCGGCTTCTTCGCCGGGCATCAGCTCCGCCGATCCGACCCGTAGGCGCTCGGCCAGTTCGAAGGGATTCATTACCGCGTAGTGGCGACGGATTGCGAGATTGAAGACCGCGGCGCCGGTGGTCAGCACCCGATTGATCGTGCCCCGGCTTAGCTTGCCTTCATCCTTGAGCTTGTCGCGAAAGCGCTCGACCACCTCGACGTTGATCCCGTTCAGCCGATAGTCCTTGAGGCTGATTAAATGGCCGCACTGCGCTTTTGTGAATGCCGTCATGTTCGGGGTGTAGCCTTCACGCCTGGACGCCTCGTATTCCTCCGTCATCGCGCCGAAGAGCGGAACCGACTTGGCAGGTACATAGGTGCCCTCGCGGCGATCTTTATAAAGGCCGTCGAGCCATGCCTTCGCTTCGTCCTTCGTCTCGAAAAACTTCACCCGGCGATCCGGGACCGGTCCTCGAGCCTTCCAATTCAGCTTTCCGCGGACGTTCGACACTTTCTTCGGATTAGGCATGTCATTTCCCCTCGCGACTGGGCTTTAGCGTTCGGATTAGGCGCGCGATCGGCTCGCTGATTCCTCGCTCGTCTCGTTCCCACCGGGCAACGGTGTTCGGATCAACGCCGACGAGAGCGGCTAGCTCAGCTTGCGTGATGCCGAGGCGCTTCCTTATCTTTTTCAATTCCTTCCCAGTCACTATACCAGTGGTATAGCTTAGCGTCGGGCATGAATCAAGCGCACGGGAGCAGTGAGCCTCTTTGCATGGTCTGATGCCAGGTACGCCGCGGCGTCAGCCTCAGTGTGGCGCACGTAGCGGCCGAGGCGTTGACCATGAAGACGGCCGGCGCGCCACTGCTCTCGGACCCAGGTTTCTGGAACGCCCCAGCGCTTGGCGAGATCCTCGGGTGATAACAGCGCGGTCGTCGACGTTGCTGGCGTCGGCGCAATCAGACGCGCGAGCACGTCCGCCAGCAAGGCAACAAGCTGCTCGCGAGTTAGATCGTTTAGATTTGTCGCCGCGCTCATTCAGGCTTAGCTCTCAGTGTTGCTCGGGCGCCGGCCCGATCCCCGCGCGGCGGTCTCCAACGCGTGTCGATGAACGAGGGAGAAACCGTTGCCGGCGCCCAAGCTGCTGGCAGGAACGCATGCGAGTGACACGCATGCGCCCCCCGCCGACCGGGAGACGGCGGCGTTTGCCAGCAAGTTTTTTTGAGCGTCACTCACAAGGCTTATCGCGTTGGTACGAACGGGACGCCGAATGCGTCGCTATCGGTCGTCAGACGCCGTCGCGGATTGCGGGCGATCACGCGATAGCTATCCGCGAAGAGCCTGCTCGCCTCGGCGGGCGCCAGCGCCGGGTTGCCGCTCGTGATTTCCTGCTCTAACACCCGGAGGTCATCGTCACTCAGTCCGTCCTCTGTTGGCGTTTTTGCCGGCACCGTCAGCGATGTGGCGCCCAAGAGCTCGGTCTCGGTCAGCAGCGTTTGCGGTGCGCGCTTGCGGTGCTGAATTTTCCCGGCGAGGTCGCTGGCAACCGCGAAATGATTTTTGATGGTCGTGATCCGCCGGCCTGCCAGATGCGATTTAACTAGGTCCGACTTCGCCGGCTCGACCATCGACTTGCACAACTTCATCGCGCCCTCGCTGAGCGTGACGTTTTCCACCGGACGCGCCACCACCATGTGCTCAACATTCCGCCCGCGTTTGATCAGATCCAGATGCGCTGCGATTTCCTGCGCACGGTCATTTCTCGGTTTCGCTGTCTTCGAGACCTTGCGGCCGGTGAGCATCTCGACCAGTTCCGCCGCTTGTTTACTTAACGCCATTTGAGTTCCTCCGAATTGTTTACAAAGTTTCCGTTTGTTGAGCGGCGCGAATCATCGCGACGACCTCATCGCGGCGAGTATCGATAATCCGCCGGTGAACCTGCGACAGTTTGCCCGCGGGTTGAACGATGATCGCGCCGTCTGGAGCAACCTCGAGGCTCACCCCCGCCGCTCGCAGAGCATTCAGCATCTCTGTCGGATGCGTCGCACTGGCCTCGGCATCGATGCGGCGTTCCAAATCCTGTTGGCGCTTCCATGCTTCTAGGGCTTCCGCTTCCTGGCGGCGCTGTCGATCAGCGGCCAGCGCTATAGATCGCTGTTCCATGCGCAACTTTTCGAGTTCCCGACCGTGACGCGCCAGCATTTCGTTTAAAGTTTCCACAGTCGCGTTTCCTCCAAAGTCAGTTGATTACTCACTGTTTCGGCTCGCGATCAGCCTGAAGATTTAAGAACGACAACGCCCAAAGCTCCTGCCACAACTTGCGTAGGGTGGGCATATCGAGGTTCTCTTCCAGTTCTTCCCTTGTCATCGCCGGATAGCGCCGCTGCGCTGCTGCAAGAACGATCGTGATCGGCATCTCGATCGCATCGCCCCTGCCTTCCTTCCACTCCAACATCGCGGCCGAGACTTCCGGCCACCATTTCGTGATCTCGTCGCCGGTCAGCAGCGGAACGGTCCGTGATGTTCCGTCTGTCCAGGAAATCTCCACACCCTCGACGCTTTTGCTGATTACGCTCATCGCCTAAATGCTCCTCGATTAGTGGCCTGCCCCACGAAACGCGCGTCCCTAACTTTCTGCGCGACAATATCGCCGATCGTATCAGCGTGCTGTCGCAGGTCAGTCGCTAGGACGCCGTTCGCGGTGAAGTTGACGACCACCGAATAGCTATCGCCGCCTCTTGCTCCGCTTCCACCGCGCGAAGCCGCATCCATGAGAAATCGCGTCAGCTCCTTCGGCAGCACGCCTTCGCCCGGGTGTATGAGAGCCGGAATGCCGAACGAACCACCTCCGGGTACGATGCCGCCCCGCTCGAAGGTCAAGCCGATCAACTCAGTTGGAAGTGGCCCGATCGCACCCGTGGTAGTCGTGGTTTTCGGTAGGTTGAGCAGATCAAGCTGGATGTTCGCGGCGACCAGTTCACTACTGATCAAAGTCAACTCGGCTTGCATCGCGGTAAGAGCTGCGAGCTCTGCGGTTTGACCGCCAGCCCCGATCGCCGCGCTTGCGCCCGCGCCAGCGAGCGAACTACCCGCGCCGCTGAGTGCGTTACCAAAAAGGTTCCTGATAATTCCGCCGATCGCGTTGAAGGCTTGGCCGAAGACATTGGTGATCGGTCCGGTCAATCCAGTCCAGGCATTTGTGAGAGACGCCTTCAACCCTGCGGAGACTGCCGATCCCGAGAACGCGCTCGCGATCGCTCCCGCGATACCGCCGCCCGCACCCGTCGTTCCGAAGATCTCGGCGCCGATCGTGTTCTTTGATCCGCCGAGCAGAAGATCGTGCAGACCGCTCTTGAGTAGTTCGAGGCCCATTGAATCCAACATTCGCTTCCAAGATTGAGAGAGCGTTTGTGTGCCGGCGATCACTCCCGAAAACGACTGCTCAAATGCTGACGTGATCGGTGTAACTGCGGACGCGATAACTTCGCTGTAGTCCTTCAGCTCCGTCTTATTCGCTTCAACTACGGTTTGGAGTTCTTCCCATTTCGCCTTGACGTGGTCGAGAACCGTGGCCGCCATATCCGTGTTGTGGAAAGTGTCCTGCCAGCCTTGGTTGTACTCGAACACTTTCGGGGTGATCTCACCGAGCGTGCTCTTCGCCAGCGCCGCCCAGTCCTTCGTGCTGGTCATGAGGTCATCGGTCACGGCTTTGGTCGCCTGGACCGCGACGGTCTGCTTGTTCTGCGCGTCGATTGCGGGTTGAAGGTTCTCCGCTTGCATCTCGCCGGAACCTTTGTCGTTTCCGGCCACGCCGCCGCCTTCGTCTGGCTGCAACCCGAAGACACGTTCTCCGATCGCTTGCATTGCAAGGGTGGCTGCCGGCGCCAACGCGGAGCCAATTTGATGTTCCAGTGCGCCCCACTCGGCACTTAGCTTGTGAATCGACTCTGCGGCCTGATCGTCCGCGGCGATCATGTCCTTGCCCATGATCACGCCTGCCGCGCGCGCCTGTTCCTCCAACTCCGGAAGGCGCTCAAGCGCGGCGAGAGACTGCATACCGAAGCGACCGCCAAGGAAAACCTGAAACGCCGCTTCGTTCGCCAAGCCGAGTTGCTGACCGGACGCAGTCAGCTCTTTGTACTTCGCGCCGATCTGCGTCAGAGCGTCATAAGCCGACGTCCATTTCGAGGGATCGAGACCTAATGTAGCCGCAGCGTCCGTTGCTCTCTTGGAGCCGTCGGCGAACTCCGTCATTGCCCTCGCTACCGAGTTCACCTCCTGCTGCAGCCGGCCCATCGAAACGCCGGTGATGTCGCCGGCATATTTCAGCTCTTGGACCTGATCCGTTGTTAACCCGGTGCCGATGCTAAGGTTTCGAAAACTTTCGGCGAGCTCGAAGGTTCCAAAAGTGGATTCTTCGAAGAAGGACTTGAATTTCTCCGCGAAGCCTTCGAGTTCGAGACCGCCGAAGACGCCGGCGGCAATTTGGCCCATCGAGGCGAGCGCCGATCCGAATGAGCCAACGGATTTGGCGGCCTCGTCCAGCCCAGAGGCGCCCGATTCGCCCGAGGCCTTCAGCTCTTCGAGTTTTTCCTTGATCGTCTGCGCGGATTCGCTGGCTTGGTCGGCCCCGGCCTTAAACTCAGCGGCATCGACTTCGATCTTGACCTGAATTTTGTCGTCAGCCATCAGTCTGCTTGCCTTAGTCCCGCTGAAGGACTATCCGCGAAGTCATGAGAGACGACGACTTTCGGTGGTTGGTGTTCTTCTTGGCGGTGTTTGCCCTCATGGGCGGTGCGGTGTTTGCCGTTGCTCACAACCCGCCGAACAACCTTGGCCATCAGAACGCGATCGCCAGCGACTTCGATATCCCGCATGGTCCTTTCCCGATTCCAGATTCGCCCGTCGCGGCGCCTGCAATCAGTGCAGCACGCGATACGCCGATCAGAGGGAACTGCGGCCCTAAGCTCATCGTCTTCCCTCCGATTCGAGTTGCAACGCGAACAGAATGCGCACGGCGGCATGGCTTACGTGAGGTTCCTCGTCGTCGCCGTCTTCGTATTTGTGAAGGTGATCAAGGGCGCGACCGATATGAAAAGCAGCATCGTGTGTGCGCCAATCTTCTCGACGGTGCGTGCGCTAGCCTGCCTCGGAGCGCGGCAGCGACGGCAGCCAATGCGAGGCGAAGATTGACGTCGGTAACTGTAGGATCGCCGGTTGCGAGATGATCGTTTTCCGCCATTAGACGTTTGCCTCCGCGATTGACTCTTGCATGAGGGCGTCGAAGCTGGTTTGAAGGTCCGCGTCGCAGTCGCACGATCTGCGACCGCAATCCGGACACGTAAGATGAGCCCCGTCCTCGTTCGCGGGTATGACAACGGTTGTCAGCTTCAGCTCGCGCGTGCAGCGGGTGCAGAACTCGAAGAAATCAGCGCAGTGCCACGAGGGGCAAGTAAACCCGCAGACGGGCGCAACGCCAGACCCTTCCTCGCGCGCGCGTACTCCCTACGTGATGGACATCTTCGAGAGGTAAGAGAGAAGAACCCTTATTATTATTACTATTTTCCAAGGTGGCCATGATGGACATCTTCGAATGGACATCTTCGGATGGATGGCCGTCTTCGACGATGGACAAGTTGGCCGAAGGTGGCCATGAGGACATCTTCGATAAACCTCTTGTGGACATTGGCTTTTTTCCGAAGGTGGCCATGGGTTTATATCTCTCCAGGAAGAGACACCCACCAGCGGCAGGGATAGCCCTTCTTCTTCGATTTGATACCCAACTCGGATTTCGCGCGCCGCAAGGTCCGAACGCATAGCCCAAACTCAAGACCTTTTTGCTCAACCTCGTCGGAAAGGCGCTCTCCATCCTTCAGCGCTTCGCGCCAAAAGCTTTTCGCCGTCTCCCGTTTCGCGGCACCGCCGTTCGCTCGGTTATCGGCTTCCTCGGCGAACACGTCCTCGACGCGATCGTAAACCGGGCCGTTCTGCCAAGTGATCGTGCCGGTCTCAGGATCGTTTGGACTGCTCACGATGTTGTATGCGAGCCCGCCCACGTCCTTGGCGAGATTAAGCTTGACCGGCAACAGCAGGTTGCGCTCCGGCTGTTGAGGGTCGGCGATGCAGGCCCACACCATGCGCGCTGCCCCGGCGATGCCGACGCTCCCCGCGATTCTCTGTAGCGGCGATCCATTGCCCTTGTTCAAGTGCACGACGATAAGGATGGCGACGCCGTGCTGCTCTGCCAGCGCGAAGAGCGGCGTCATCACGAATCCGCGCATCTCGCTTTCCTTGTGCGCGTCGGTCCGACCGAGAAATGAACTCAGCGGATCGATGATCACGAGTTTGATGTTCGGATTGCGCCTCAGCGTCTTGTCGAGCTCAGGTAAGTCGGCACTCAAGTTGAAACCGCGCTGGCCGATCTCGCCGCTCTGCGTCATCGCCGCGACCGTTTGAAGTGAGGAGATGCGCTTCATATCGGCTCCGCGCGCGTGCAGCCGCGGTACTATCGTACTGGCGATGTTGTCCTCGCCTGTCACGATTAGAACGTTCGCTGGCCCAAAGCCTTCGGTTCGATCTGGAAACGCGGATCCCCGCGATACGCGCGCCGCGATGTCCAAGGTCATGGTAGATTTTCCGGCTCCGGGTACGCCGGCCAGCAGTGTAGTGTTCCCGAGTGGGATCCGATGCCTCCACAGCCATTTAGTCTGCGTGCCGTGACTCCATCGAGGCCACTGAGAATTATCCCGACGCGCGGCAGCTCGACCGCTCGCGCCTGTAGGGTGAGCGCTTCCCATTCGGATTCAAAGCCGCCGGGTTCCTTGAGCAGCTTGCAATGCAAATCGTTCGCATCTTTTACGCCCGCCCGCTCCATTTCGATGACGGCGACCTTGCCGTCGAACTCGAGTTCCGACAGCCGCCGATCATTCCCTTTTCGAAGCTCTCACCGCCCTGGTCCGGTTCCTTGCAGATGTAGATTGTGTTGAAACCGCGGATGTGCGGCGCGGCCAGCGTCGAGGACATTTCGGAACCCGGAATCCCTATCGCGACGATGTCGTGCGCGCAGAAGGTGAGCGGGTCAGATTCGCCTTCGCAGACAACGACTTCACGCTTTCCGGCTTTGCGTGCTGCGTCGAGCAGCCACACGAGATAGGGTATGGGTCTGCCCTCAGATGTGCTCCAGCGAAACCTGTCACCAGTTAATGACTGCCTGATGCGCTGGCGGTTGGCCTTTTGGCCGTCCATCGTCAGGTAGCGGAAGATCAGCACGTTTCTTTGTTCGTGAACGCCGAGCCGTGAGAGAAAATCGGTGCTAAAGCCTTTCGCCTTGGCGAATTCTTCTAGTGACAACCGTTGTCCGCTGCTATTCGACGTGCCGTTCTGGTGCGAGGTGCCGTTTGTCGAATGGCCGTTTCGCGAGGTGAAAAAGAGATCGGCGACCTTCAGCCCCATAGCTGGGTGATCGCCTCTGCGCTGCAACCGTGTCCCTTACAGCTTATGAGGACTCGATCGGCTCCCGGACTGACCGAGAGTGATTGCGTCTTCGTGTTATCGTGCGCCGGGCAGAACGCCAGCACGCCAGCGCCGGCGCGCTGCTTGGCGCCCGGCAGTTTGTTGACGAATTCCTGGAACTGCATCACCAGCGCGTTCCCTATTCGGCGTGCTCGGCCCCGTGCTCGATGTACTGCCTCGAAAACGGCGGTTTGAATCAGGACGCGCCGGCCAATTCGGACGACCTGCAGTTCGCCCCTTGCGATCGTTCGCCGCAGGTGAGCAGGACTTAACCCGGTCATCTCCGCCGCGGCGTTTATTCCGACGCTGATCGGCTGGGCGTTGTTCTTTTCGCGCATCATGTTTTTCTCCTGAAAATGAAAAGGCCCGGACCGAAACGGAGAAATTTTCTCCGCTTCAGACCGGGCCCTATTTTTTAGATACCCGTTACTTTTTAATCAGTGCGCGTTGGCTGCTCCTGCGTAGTCCTTCGTCTTCACAATTAATTTTAGCGCGCAAGTCATATGCTCAGTCAAATGGGAAAGCGAAAATAATATCCATAGGCGAAAATCAAGGCTGTGGATAATTTCGAGACCATCGAAACCCTCTGCCGCAGTTGAGCGAAATGCACGTCGATAAACTGCAAGTTAGAAAACGCTACCTAAAATAAGGCACCAATCCGGTCGGCTTTGTACGTCGAGAGGCCGGATGGGCGCACTTTTTGGGCGGTGCAAACATACTAGAGTTCGGCACCGGCAGTTGATCCCACTGCAGAAATTCTTGGCAATGCGGGCACACGTGCTCGTGATGTGCCCCTTGGGAAAAGTCCTTTTGTCGATACGCGATGGGCTTATCGCATTTCGGGCAATGTAGTTCCATTGCGAATCCTCTTCGCCTTCCGCTTCTTAGCTCTGACCTTGGCGCGCTTCTTCATCTCGGCCGATCGCCTCCTCGGGCGTCATCGACGCCCACGCCTTCCGGCCGCCCTTGCTGCCCTGGTCCTTGAAAAACTGTTTGCTGATTCGTCTCGCCACTTCCTCACCGCCTGAGCAATCTTAACCCTTTGTGGCGAAGAAGGCAAAGAGCCCCTCTGTTGCGTTTGACCTCAGAGCCCCTCTGTGTTAGTCCTCTCTCCCAATGAAAACGAACCGCTAACCGCGGCGCGAGCCGCATAGGGGAAGGGAACAATGGAGATCAGTTTTACCCAGGCAGAGGAACGCTATGGTATTCCCGTGAAATATTTCCGGACCTGGAGGCGGTTCGGTGGGCTGAACGAATTCAGTGGGCTTGTAGAGCGCGGGAAGCGCTCCTTGATCGAAACCAAGACCATCGAAAAGAAGCTCGGTCTGCGGCCGATAGGGGAGGCAGTGATCACGAAATGCCAAAGTCACAAAGCAAGCGAACAGTCAGTCTCACGGAATTTAGCCACCGGGTGGGCCTCAGCCTGACTGAGGCGAAGAGGTTGAAACCTGGACGCGTGGCGGGCTTCGTCGTCGTACGCGGCAGGACTGAGTCATATGGCCGAATTCCACAAGGCATACGAAATCCGACCTCGGCGAAGGGCGATCTGAACGGGCTGCGCTGACTGCGATAGACGCCTGCTCGGCAATCTAGTAGTCCCGAGATCGCTGGCCTGGTTGGGTTTCTTAATCACTTTCCCTTCCGGCGCCGGTGTTCGGGCTGGCGAGATCCCTTCGCGCTGGCCCGTTCCTTTCAGGTATCAGAAGAACCATCCTCCCGATGCCGGCGCTGCTGGGAAAGCAGCAATTTTGGCTGAATAGCTATTAGTCGTCGGATTGAGTGGGGTGTTAGTCCAGCTTTGCACCCCTGTCGCTTGTGGCTGCGGCAAGAACGCTCCACTGAGCGCCGTATTAAATAATGCGCAGTTAGCTCCCACACCCGCCGCTGTGCAACAAGTCCACGGCGTTCCATTGCCAGTGCATTCCGTCGCGGGATTGACGGCCGGATCACCGCTGAGATTTTCCATGAAGCCATTCAACTGCGCTCCAATCTCTTGTGGAATCGCGGGAGTGATAATTGCCACCATGACATCGGCAGCGTTTGTCGTAGTAATATTCCCTGTCGTGAAGGAACTGGCCGCAGACCCGCTGTTTCCCGTGCTGACATCAACCGCCGCACGCTTCGGGTATTCCCACAAATACAAAGCCTCGTGACAGTTGGTTCCCGATTCGGTGAAATGCGCCGTTACCGTGGTCTTGGCACCGCTCACCGCATTGACGCAGATTCCGGCTGATGAATTAGTCGTAGTGCCGCCAGCCTGAGCGCCGCCTACGTTGGCCGTGCAGGTATCGCCCTGATCCGTTGTGATCGAAGTGACAACCGGAGAATTGCCAGATGATGCGATGCCAATTGTCGCTATGATCGAATCATTGGGAGAAATATTCGCTGGTAAATTGCGCCGCGAGAGTCGTATCCGAACAGTTAGAACTAAAGTGACCTGCGCTTATATCTTGCTTCGATTGAGTGTAGGCAAGCAGTATCAATCCGCCTGTTCCAATACCGCCTGTTCCGTTTGGACCGCTGCCACCTCCGCCGCCACCCGCACCATAAAGACCACCTGCCGCGCCCGCTGGATGTGATCCGCTCGAATGGCCACCACCACCGCCGCCGCCTGGACCGACTGTATTCAACCATCCATTCTGCCCTGCTGTAGCATCGACAGACCCGGTGGCCCCTGTTCCGCCAGCTCCGCCAAGCTGAGAAGTGCAACCACTGGAACCACCAGCGCCCCCGGTGGAAAGCGTCCCATTGCCACCACCTACGCCATTTGCAGAGATACCAGCGCAACCCGGCCCGCCACCGCCGCCACCAGTCGTGAATCCGCCGTTGCTCCCGCTTGCGGCGCCGCTTTGTTTCGTGGTGCCTGTGCCGCTGGCCGCTGCTCCGCCAGCAACGCTTGAACCATTCGTGGAAGTGAGCCCACCTGCCGCCCCTACCGCAGAACCGGCCAGATTAGCGCCATTGAACCACGTCGCGCCTGTCGTCGTGGACGTGCCGCCATGAGAACCTACCTGACAACTAATAGATGCATTCGGTGTGACCGATACCAAGGGGGACCGCGAACTCGCACCGCCCCCGCCGCCAGCGCAGCCATGCGACGTATCTACAAAATTGCACGCATCTCCGCCTGCTCCGGTCACGTCAAGAAAAGTCAGCAGGCTCATATTGCTCGGAATCGTGAACGGGCACTGCGCGTTGCTGGTCAGCGCCAGAGACGTTCTGCACAACTTGTTCGCGCGATCACATCGTGAGTAAGGCTGTCGCGACTGCGGCAACCAGCGGGAAAGGCTTGCCGCCTTTCCAACGAATCGCTGGTTCGTAGCGCTTACAGGCTCCGCACCCATCGAACCGCCATGTCAGACCACGCCGCGCCGCATACACATCGGACGTATAGTCCTTCAGGATGTTGGGCGTCGTAATTAAGGGTCTGTCTCGTGAATCGTCATCATCACCGCACCTCCAAAAAAGAAAAAAGCCCCTACCAGAGGTTTTGCACTCCAAAATCGGGCCAGGCGTGCTCCTATACCCTTATGTCCGTAGTTAGTCAGTCATCTAAAGGACTCGCTTTCACAATCCGGTAGTCGGACAACGATGAACGTCCAATTGCGGCGTACTCGGTACGTTGTCGTAGAACCAGTCGAGAGCTATGCAATGGCCCGCTCCTGTCGGCATCGTCGGCAACGCAGCGCATCCGCCTGTCGCACCGCCCCGAGGCACGGAACGCGCTGAGCGCCGCCGTCCGGGCCGGCCTGTTCGCCGGGGCCCGGCGGTTCAACGACGACGACAGCGCCCGGGTCCTGGTCCTGACCGGGGCGGGCGACCAGGCCTTCTGCGCGGGCGGCGACCTCAAGGAGATGGCCGACACCGCGCTCCAGGTGCCGCCGCCCGACTTCCTGCCCCAGTTCGGCCGCAATCTCGAGGTGGCCAAGCCGACCATCGCGGCGGTCAACGGCGTCGCCTACGCGGGCGGCTTCCTGCTGGCCCAGAACTGCGACCTGTGCGTGGCGGCCGAGTCGGCCCGGTTCGCGATCTCCGAGGTCAAGGTCGGCCGGGGGGCACCGTGGGCCGCCTACCTGTCCTGGCTGGTGCCGCCGCGCATCGCGCTGCAGATCCTGCTCACCGGGGACCCGCTCAGCGCGGCCCGCGCCCGCGAGATCGGGCTGGTCAACGAGGTCGTGCCGGACGCCGAGCTGCGGGACTACGTGCAGGCCATGGCCGAGGGGATCGCGGCCAACGCGCCGCTGTCGGTGCTGGCCGGCAAGCAGACCGCCTACCTGTCGACGCGGCTGCCGAAGGAGCAGGCCTTCGAGGAGGCGGAGCGGATCTGGGAGCCGGTCTACCTCAGCCAGGACGCCCAGGAGGGGCCGGCCGCGTTCCGCGACAAGCGCCGCCCGGTCTGGACCGGCCGCTGATGGCCGCCGACATCCCGCCCTGCTCAGCGACCTGGCCGCCGAGTCGGCGGAGCTGGACGCGGTCCTGGCCCCGCTGCCCGCGGTGGACTGGCTGCGGCCCACCCCGGCGGCCGGCTGGACCATTGCCGACCAGGTCAGCCACCTGGCCTACTTCGACCAGGCGACACTGCTGTCGATTACCGACCCGGACCAGTTCCGGGCGCAGGCGGCGGCCCTGCCGGCCGGGGGCGACAACTTCCCCGACCGGATCGCCGCGCAGTTCCGGCACCTGGGCGGCGCCGAGCTGCTGCCCTGGTTCCAGGCGGCGCGGCGGGCGCTCCTGGACGGGTACGCCGCGGCCGACCCGGCCCGGCGGCTGCCCTGGTACGGGCCGGACATGGGGCTGGCCTCCTCGGTCACGGCCCGGCTGATGGAGACCTGGGCGCACGCCCAGGACGTCTGCGACGCCCTGGGCGCCGGGCGGGCGCCGACCAGCCGGCTGCGGCACGTGGCCCACATCGGGATCGGCGCGCGGGCCTACAGCTTCGCGGTCAACGGGCTTGATCCGCCGGCCGAGCCGGTCCGGGTCGAGCTGGCGGCGCCGGACGGCAGCCAGTGGACCTGGGGACCCGATGACGCCGCGGACCGGGTGAGCGGGCCTGCCTGGACTTCTGCCTGCTCGTCACCCAGCGGCGGCACCGCGATGATGTCAGCCTGGCGGTCACCGGGCCGGCGGCGACCGCGTGGATGGCCATCGCGCAGGCCTTCGCCGGGGCGGCCGGGCCGGGCCGGGCGCCGGGGGCCGGGCGGGCGGGGCAGGCCCAGCAGGCCGGGCCGGGCCAGCCGGGGACCCGGGCATGACCGGGCCGGCGCCGGCGCCGGCGGCGGGCGGGCCGCGGCGGCCGGTGCGGATCGCGAACTCCTCCGGGTTCTACGGCGACCGGGGCGCCGCGGCCCGCGAGATGGTCGAGGGCGGCCCGGTCGACGTCCTGACCGGCGACTACCTGGCCGAGCTGACCATGCTGATCTTGTGGAAGGCCCGGCAGAAGAACCCGGCCGCGGGCTACGCCACGACGGTCCTGCGCCAGCTCGAGCCGGTCCTCGGCACCTGCCTGGACCGGGGCATCAAGATCGTGAACAACGCGGGCGGGCTCAACCCGGCCGGCCTGGCCGCCGAGCTGCAGGCGCTGGCCGGGCGGCTCGGCCTGCACCCCAGGATCGCCTACATCACCGGCGACGACCTGCTGCCCCGCCTGGACGAGCTGGTGGCCGGCGGGGAGCCGCTGGCCCACCTGGATACCGGCCAGCCGCTGGCCGCGGCCGCGGGCCAGCCGGTCACGGCCAACGCCTACCTGGGCGGCTGGGGCATCACCACGGCGCTGGCCGCCGGGGCCGACATCGTCATCTGCCCGCGGGTCACCGACGCGTCAGCTGGTCAGCGGCCCGGCGGCGTGGTGGCACGGCTGGGCGCGCGACGACTTTGATGCCCTGGCCGGCGCGATCGTGGCCGGCCACGTCATCGAGTGCGGCCCGCAGGCGACCGGCGGCAACTACTCGTTCCTGGCGGAGATCCGCGACCGGCGCTACCCCGGCTTCCCGATCGCCGAGGTGGCCAGCGACGGCAGCAGCGTGATCACCAAGCACCCCGGCACGGGCGGCCTGGTCTCCCCCGGCACGGTCACCGCCCAGCTGCTGTACGAGATCGCCGGGCCGGCCTACGCCAACCCGGACGCCATCGCGCACTTCGACACGGTCACGGTCACGCCGGCCGGGCCGGACCGGGTCGCGCTGTCGGGCACCAGGGGCAGCCCGCCGCCGGCGACGGCCAAGGTCGCGATGAACTTCATCGGCGGCTACCGCAACACCATGACGCTGGTGCTGACCGGGCTGGACATCGAGGAGAAGGCGGCCTGGCGCCAGGACGAGCTGTTCGGCGTGCTCGGCGGCCGGGACCAGTTCGCGGAGGTCGACGTCCGGCTGCTGCGGTTCGATACCCCGGACGCGCCGGCCAACGAGCAGGCCACCGCGCACCTGCGGATCACCGTCAAGGACCCCGACCCGCGCGCGGTCGGGCGGCGGTTCTCGAACGCGACCATGGAACTGGCCCTGGGCGGCTACGCCGGCTTTCACACCACCACCCCGCCGACCCCGGAGAGCGAGTTCGGGGTGTACTGGCCCGCCCTGGTCCCGGCCAGCGCGGTCACCCAGGTGGTCGTGCTGCCGGACGGGACGAGCGTCGAGATCGGGGTGACGGCGCCCGGCCGGCCCGGCACGCGGGGGCGCCGGACGGCGGGATGACAGCGGACACGGTGACGGCAGGCGAGGCGCAGGGACGAGCCGGCCGGGGACGAGGCGACGGCGGGCGCGGCGCCGGGCGCGCGCCGGGCGGTCCGGGACCGTGACGGTTCCGCTGGGGCGGCTGTGCGGCGCCCGGTCGGGGGACAAGGGCGGCAACGCCAACGTCGGGTTCTGGGCCCGCGACCCGGCCGCCTATCCGTGGCTGCGCTCCTACCTGACCGTCGAGCGGCTCCGCGCCCTGCTGCCCGAGGCCGCCGGGCTGGAGATCAGCCGGTACGAGCTGCCCAACCTGAGCGCCGTCAACTTCGTCATCACCGGCCTGCTGGGCGCCGGGGTGGCGGCCTCGACCCGGCCCGACCCGCAGGCCAAGGGCCTCGGCGAGTACCTGCGCTCCCGGTCCGTCGAGGCTCCGGCCCGCCTGCTGGCGCCCGGCGGGCCGCCAGGTGGCTAGCCCCGTCCCGCAGTGCCCGCCGCCGGGCCAGGGCGCCGCTGAGCGCCTGGCCGGACCGGACCGGCGGCGCATCCTGACCGCGGCTATGGTCGGCGGCCTGGGGCTCATAGCCGGCGGCGACGCAGCACGATCGGGATGAAGACCAGCAGCCACCACGGAATCCACCAGATCCCGGCGACCAGGCCCAGCACGAGATAAGCCGCGACGATGACGCCCGCGACCGCCACGACCGCCGGGGCGCCCGGCCCGGGCCGCCGGGCCGCCGGGCCGCCGGCGCCTGCGGGCCACATCGGCGGCTGCGGGCCGGGGCGGCCCCGCGCGACCGACTCGCCGGGCAGCCGGTTCAGGTCGATGGCGGGCAGGTCCGTCATCAGCGCGTCGAGCTGGCCGAGCGTCCGGGCCTCCATGGCCTGGTCCATCCGCTCCTGGAACTCCTCGGCGGTCAGCCGGCCGGCCGCGTGATGCTCCCGCAGCAGCGCCGCGACGCGGTCGCGGTCGGCGTCGGAGGCACGCATCTGCGGGTCACCAGCCACCGGGTTCCCTTCTCAGGCCGGCTGAACGGGATTCGTGTACCTAGTATCACCGGAACCGGCGCCGTGACGCGCCGCGAGGACGGTGGGCTGAGCGAGCGGGGCCGGCCCTGAGTTACATAGACGTCAGGGAACGCTGCGGGAGCCCGTGCTGGCTCGCGACCGGATTCCAGAGCTGGGTGAACTGGTCCTTGAAGCTGGTCGCCTGACGGTTGAGGTCGGCGAGCAGCGGCTCGGAGCCTGCGCGGCAGGCATCATGGCCCTGCCCGGTGGCCCAGCTGAGGTAGGCGTCGTCGGCCAGGAGCGAGTAGTAAAGCGCCCGGACCAGGTCGAGCTTCAGGCGGCCGCCCCCCGGCAGCAGGCTCACCGGTACCGTCCGGGCCTGCTCGAATTCGCTGTGCCGCTGGTCGCGGATCTGGGTGAGCTCGCCGAGGCCGCCCGTCACGTCGGCGCAGTCGTTCACCGCGGCGAGCGCGCCGCTCAGCTCGGCGTTGGTACCGGTGCCGGAGGACAGCAGTCCGTTCACGCCCGCCGCCTGGACGCTCACCGCGGCCGCCGACGTCCCCGCCGGTCCGGCGCCGGCGGCACCGCGGCCGATGAGAACGGCGGCCACCGCGATGATGACAGCGAGCAGGGCCGCCGCCCCGCCCGCCGTGGCCACGACCCGCGACCGCCGCCAGGGTGCCCGCTGCGGCGAGCGGAGCGGCGGCGGACGGAGCGGCACGGCCTTCTGCCCGGGCGGCTGGCGCGGCCAGGCGGCACCTCTGGGCCGGGGCACCTGCGCCCGCAGCCCGCCCGGCGCGCCCGGAAGCTGCGTGAGCAGGCCGACCGCCGCCGCTCCGGGTCCTTCGCATCCGGCTTGAGCCGCCCCGGCCGCCACCGTCCGGGAGTTCCCGGCGGCCGCCCCCATGGTCCCGGCCGTCATCATGCCGGCCGCCCCGGCCGTTCCGATCACCGTCGCCCCGGCCGGCCCGGACCCCGCCGCTGCGGCGCGGGCCGCCGCCCGCGCCGCAGCGGCCGCCCCCGGCCGGAGCCCGCCGGCGGCGCCCGGCGGGGCCGGCGGAGGCCGGGGACCAGTCCCAGCGCCCGGCCCAGGTCGGCGGCGAACTGGCCGCAGGCGGGATAACGCTCGCCCGGCGCCTTGGCCATGGCCCCGGCCAGCACCCGGTCGATGATCGCGGGCAGGTCCGGCCGCAGCGCGGTGAGCGCCGGGGGCGGCTGGGACAGCTGGGCGCGGACGAGCGCCAGCCCCTGCGCCGGGCGGAACGGCGGCGTGCCGCCGAGCAGCTCATAGGCGGCGCAGCCCAGCGAGTACAGGTCGGCCCGGCCATCGAGGGCACGGCCATCGATCTGCTCGGGCGCGATGTAGTCAAGCGTGCCCACGAACTCGCCGGCCAGCGTCAGGCGGCTGGCCCCGGCGGACGGCGGGCTGGTCCCGGCGGGCTGCTTGCTGATCCCGAAATCGGACAGGTAGACGTGCTCGGCCGCCCGCCCTGGACCCGGCCCGCCGGCGCCGGGGCCGGCATCCAGCAGGATGTTGCGCCGGCTTGACGTCCCGGTGCACCAGGCCCTGGCCATGCGCGCAGTCCAGGGCCGCCGCGACCTGGCTGACGATGGCCCAGGCCCGCGCGGCGGGCAGCGGGCCGCCGCGGTCCAGCAGCGTCCGGACATCTCCGCCGTGCACGTAGCGCATGGCGATGAACAGCACGCCGGACGCCTCGCCCGCCTCGTAGACCGGGATGATGTTCGGGTGATCCACGGCGGCCGCCGCGCGCGATTCGCGGATGAACCGCTGCCGGAACGCCTCGTCCGCGGCCAGCGCGGGCGCCAGCAGCTTGAGCGCCACCAGCAGGCCCAGCCGCTCGTCCCGGGCCGCGGAAGACGACCGCCATGCCGCCCGCCCCGACCTGGGCTTCCAGCAGGTACCCGGCGATCCGGTCGCCCGGCCGGGCCGTGACGCCGGTCATGGCGGCGCCGCGCCGGTTAACCGGCCCGCGCCGCCGGACAGCCGCTGCCCACCCATGCAGATCCCCCCGACCGGCCAGGCACCACCAGCATTATCCCGACGAATTATTGACGCGCCGACCCCGCGGCGCTGGCGCTCAGCACTATCCGGGCAGCGCAGGGCGGATAAGTCACGGAAATGGCCGCCGCCTCCAGACGCGGGATAGCCGAGATGCGCATGTACTGCGACGCTCATGGCCGCCTGTCCGTTTCTCGGCCGCCCGGGCACCAGCCGCCCCGCGGCTGGTCATCGCCGGCTGAGAATCCGGGCCCCCTGGGTCCCCCCCGGGTCCCAGGGCGCCCCGCGACCCCCCGCCAGACGCTAACGGCCGCGGCGCCGGGAACCCAGTCGGGAAAACTCCCTATACCGCTGACGGTCAGGACGGGTCCGGGCTGACGAGCCCGTGCTCCAGCGCGAACAGCGTCGCGCCCGCGCGCGTGGACACCCCGAGCTTGCCGTACACGCGCTGGATGTGGTGATCGCAGGTCTTGGGCGAGATCCCCAGGCGGCGGGCGACCTGCTTGGTGGCCAGCCCGCGGGCCACCAGCCCCAGGACCTCGGACTCGCGCTCGGACAGCCCGGCGGGCCGGGTGACCGGGCGGACCGGCTGGCCGGCCGCGGCCAGGACCGCGTTCGCCGCCTCCGGCGGCGAGCCGGCCGGCGCTCACCTCGCGGCTCAGCTCGGCGGCCGCCGACGCGGCCGACCAGGCCGGCCGGTAGGCCCGCGGCTCCCGCATGGCCTGGTAGCAGTCGGCGGCGGCCAGCAGCCGCGCGGTGGGCGGCAGCTCCGCCGACCGGCTGCCCCGGTGGTAGCCCGAGCCGTCACCGCGCTCGCCGTGCGATCCGGCCAGCCGGGCCAGCGGCCGCAGCCCGGGGACGATGTCGAGCACGCGCTCACTGTGATAGCCGTGCAGGCGCACCTGCTCGCGCTCATCCCGGCTGAGCGGGCCGGGCTTGGCCCACACGCCGACGGGCACGGCGACCCGGCCGATGTCGTGGACCAGCCCGGCCCGGCGCACCAGCACGATGTCCGCGGCATCCAGCCCCGCCACCGCGGCGGCCTGCTCGGCCAGCCGGGCCACGCCCCGGGAGTGCCCGACCGTCCACATGCTCTTCAGGTCGGAAAAATCCGCGACCGCCGACAGGCAGGCGTCCAGCCGGTCCTCGGTGACGACCGGCTGCGGCCCCGGCTCGGCCGCCATCACCTCATCCCAGACCGACGGGGCGGCCATGTCGAGGTACACCTGATCGCCGGCCGCGGCGAAGGCGGCGACGGCCTGCGGGTCGAGTCCCGACCCGGCGCGCTCCGCCAGCAGGTGACCGGTCAGCTCGGCGCCGCCGCGCTGGAAGGCCATGTCAGCGTCCTGGGCCACCTGCATCAGGCGGACGGCCAGCGGGATCTGCTCGGCGCGCAGCTCACCGGGCATCCCCTTGCCGTCCCAGCGCTCGTACAGGTGCCGGAGCGACTGCTGCACCGGCTCGGAGAGGCCCATCCGCGCGCCGAGCAGCCGGGCGACATCGCAGTGGCTGGCCGCCCACTTGCGAAAATCGGCCATGCCCCCGAACGCGGCCCGGGTCATCATGGCCGCCCGGGTCAGCGGCGGGCTGTCCGGAGTGCGCGGTCCGCGCGGCCATGGCCATGAGCTCGGGCCGCGACCCGAACTGGACCGTGGCCATCTTGCGGCCGCGCCGCCAGCTCATCGCCGAAAAAGCGGGCGTCGATATCGCTCTCCGGCCGTGCACCCGGCAAAGTGCAGCAGACCGGTATAGAAAACCGTTATCTGGTCGTCTTCCGGCAGGCCGATGGCCTTCGCCATCCGGACCGCGACCAGCGCGGTACGCAGCCCGTGCTCTAGCGGCTGCCCCATCGACAGGTCCGTGGCCAGGGAGAGCACGGCGGTCGCCTCGGCGAGCCGCAGCGGGGCGGGAAATGCAGTCATCTGCGCCTAGTTTCGCACAGCCGGTGCCCCCGAAATGGCGGCCAGCGGGCCGCCCGGGCCACGCCGGATTCTCAGCAGCGGCGCAGAGCAGCACTTGAGCTCCGGCCGGTGAGCGGCGGCCAGATTGGCTGGCATGACTCTCGCCGACCGCGTACTGACGACCCGCTTCCCCGGCCGGCCCGGCGGCCGCCCGGGCCGGCCCAGGATCCGGGTCCCGGGCGGCACCGGCCGGCCCTGCTCGCGCTGCTGGCGGCCACCGCCCTGCTGTACCTGTGGGACCTCAGCGCGTCCGGCAACGCGAACAGCTTCTACGCCGCGGCCGTGCAGGCCGGCACGAAGAGCTGGAAGGCCTGGTTCTTCGGATCGCTCGACTCCGCCAGCTTCATCACCGTCGACAAGCCGCCGGGTGCCCTGTGGGTCATGGGCCTGTCGGCCCGGCTGTTCGGCTACAGCAGCTGGAGCCTGCTGGTGCCCCAGGCCCTGGAGGGCATCGCCGCGGTCGGCCTGCTGGCCGCCGCGGTCCGCCGGGTCGCGGGCCCCGCCGCCGGGCTGATCGGCGGCGCGGTGCTGGCCCTGACCCCGGCCGCGGTGCTCATCTTCCGCTTCGACAACCCTGACGCCCTGCTCGTGCTGCTGCTGGTGGCCGCCGCGTACTGCGTGACCCGGGCGCTGGAGGCCGGCCGTACGCGCTGGCTGGTCCTGGCCGGGACGGCGCTGGGCTTCGCGTTCCTGACCAAGAGCGGCCAGGCGCTGCTCCCGGTCCCGGCGCTCGGGCTGGCCTACCTGGTCGCGGCCCCGGTCCCCGTGCGCCGCCGCATCAGCCAGCTCCTGCTGGCCGGGCTGGCCATGGTCATCGCGGCCGGGTGGTGGATCGCCGCCGTGCTGCTGACGGCCTGCCGCCGACCGTCCCTACATCGGCGGCAGCACCGACAACAACCCGCTGCAGCTCGCCTTCGGGTACAACGGCCTGGACCGGCTCCTCGGCGGCTCCGGCAACGGAGGCAGCGGCGGCGGCGGGCGAGGGTCGGCGGCGGCACCAGCTTCGGCGGCGCTACCGGCCTGGAGCGGCTGTTCCGCGGGGAGTTCGGCCTGGAGATCTCCTGGCTGCTGCCGGCCGCGCTGCTCCTGCTGGCCGGGGGGTCTGGCTGACCTGGCGGCGGCCGGGCACGACCCGGTCCGGGCCGCGCTCATCGTCTGGGGCGGCTGGCTGCTGGTGACGGCGGTGACCTTCAGCTACATGCAGGGAACCATTCACCCGTACTACACCGTCGCGCTGGCCCCGGCGATCGCGGCCCTGGCCGGCACCGGCGGAGCGGCCCTGTGGCAGCGGCGCGGCGATCACGGGCGGACCGCCTGGGCGGTGCTCGCCCTGGTGGTAGCGGTGACCGCCGCCTGGGATATCGCCCTGCTGCGATCTCAGTCCTCGTTCCACCCGTCGGTGACCGTGGTCGTCATCGTGGTCGCCGTCCTGGCGCTCGCGAGCCTCGTGGCGGCCGCCGCGCGGACGAGAGCCTGCCGGCGGGCCGCGGCGGTGGCCGGGATCACGACGATCCTGGCCACCGCGGTCCCGGTGGCCTCGTGGGGAGTGGCCACGGCCGCCACCGCGCACAGCGGCAGCATCCCGACCGCCGTCGTGACGGGTAACCGGACGGGCACCGGCGGCGGCTTCGGCGGGGGCGGTGTCCCCGGCGGCGCTCAGGCCGGCGGGACCAGGACTGGCGGAACCCAGCCCGGCGGGACCAGGACTGGCCGGCGCTCAGGCCGGCGGGACCCAGCCTGGCGGGACCCAGCCCGGCGGGACCAAGCCAGACGGCGCGACGTCCGGCGGGAAGGCCGGCACCGGGATCCGGCCGCGGCGGCTCGGCCCTGCGCTCGCGCACCGGGGCGGCCGGCGACTTCGGCGGCGGCGCCGGGGGCGGCCAGGTGAGTGCCGCGTTGCGGGCAGCGCTGGAGAAGACCACCACCCGGTGGGCGGCGGCCGCCGACGGCTCCCAGAGCGCCGCCGCCCTGGAGCTGGCTACCGGCGGGAAGGCGGTCATGGCCATCGGCGGCTTTACCGGCACCGACCCGGCGCCCACGCTCGCCCAGTTCAAGGCCTACGTCGCCGCCGGGGACATCGCCTACTACATCGCCGGCAGCCAGGGCGGGCCGGGCGGCGCCAGCGGCGCGGCGAGCCAGATCACGAGCTGGGTCGAGGCGCACTACAAGGCCACCACGATCGGCGGCGAGACCGTCTACGTCCTGCACCGGTAGGTCACCGGGCCGGCATCCGGCCCCGCGGCCGGCCGACTTCCGCTTCCTCACCCACTGCGACAGAGAGTAATTACTCGATGATTATCCGTCACCAGCGGGTAGACCACCCTCGGGCAGCGCGCCACCGGGCTCGCCGGCGGACGGGATGGGAAGCGCTCACGTGAAATCGATGCCGCAGTTCCGCGGGTCTGCGCTGCGCCTGATCGCGGTGTGCCTGGTCGTCGTGGCCGTGATCACGGGCGCCGTGAGCCTCACGGTCTGGAAACATGAGGCCGCGAACCAGCGCACCGACCAGTCCATCGCGGCCTTCAGGGACGAACTTCTCACCGGGCAGCTGGTCGGGCTGTTCTGGCACGAGCGAGAGGCGATGCGCGAGGAGCTGCTCACTCCGTCGCCGGCCGTCCTGCAGGAAATCCGCACGGTCGCGACCCGGTTCTCGGCCACGGTGGCGCTGTTCGGCCGGGGGGCGACGCCCGAGGCCCGGCTCGGGGGGCAGGCCGGGGCGGCCAACCGCGCCTACCTGGCCCTGTTCACTCGCATCCGGCCGTCCACCGGCACGTCGCGCCCGGCGCTGGTCGCGGCCAACCAGCACCTGGACGTGGCCGAGCCGAACGTCCTAGCGCCGCTGATAGCAAGACCAACCTGAACCAGCAGCATGATAACTACGTATTGCTTACGACACGTTTTACACCGAGCGCTACCTCGGTGACCCCACCCGGGACGCCGCTCCCTACGAGCAAAGTTCCATAATCAGCGATCCCGAACGGTCCGGGGCGACTGTTCACCGGCCCCTGCTCATCATCCACGGGCTGGCCGACGACAACGTGTTCGTCGCCCACTCGCTGCGGCTGTCCTCGGCCCTCTGGCGGCCGGGTACCCGCACTCGGTGCTGCCCCTGTCCGGCGTCACCCACATGACCCCGCAGGAGGTCGTGGCCGAGAACATGCTCACGCTTCAGGTCGACTTCCTCAAGCAGACGCTCGGCCTCCGGCCGGCCTCGGCCTAGCGCGGGTTGGCTCAGCGGGTTTGGCTGCGGGCGGGGCCCGGGCGGAGCCTGTCGGATACGCCAGCGACAGGATGCTGATTTAGCAGAATGTGTCTAGCTCGCCACGCTGGGCGAGTAGTCCCACTAAGGTCATCCTCGGGCGCTTAGCCATGGGGGGACTGTGAGGACAGGCGACGCCGTCGTCGCTGAAGGAACCGAGGAAGCACGGGCAGCGGGCCGCGCCCGGTCGGAAGTCTCCCGGGCCAGGCCTGCCGCGGTGCCTCGGCGGGCGCGAAGCGGGCCGTCGTGATCGGGGCGGTCGCCGTCGGCGGGGCGCTGCTCTTCCTCGGCTATCTGCGGGTGTCGTGGACGGTCGCGGCCACCGCCGACGGCGCCGCCCAGGCGCTGCAGGCGCGCGACATGCTGGCCGGGAACTGGCTGCTGCACGGCTGGACGCTCAGCGACGTGTCGTTCTACACGACCAGTGCCCGAGTACGTCGTCGTCGAGGCGATCCGCCCGTTGGGGCTGGGCGTGTCGACGTCACGCCGCGTTGACCTACACAATGCTGGTGCTGGCCGTCTTCGCGCTCGCGCGGGGGGGGCGGGGGCGGACGTGCGGGCGCGCTCGGGGGTCTGCTGGCGGCGGTGATCGTGCTGGCGCCGCAGCCCGGGGACGGGGCGTTCGTGCTGCTGCTGTCGCCGGATCACGTCGGGACCCAGGTGCCGCTGCTGGCCGGCGGGCTGCTGCTCGACGTCGCGCCGCGCCGCTGGTGGGTGCCGGCGACCCTGTGCCTGCTGCTGGGCGGTCCAGTTCGCGGACCGGGTGGCGGTGCTGACCGCGGTGCTGCCGCTGATCGTCGTCGCCGCGGTGACCTCGGCCCGTCGGCGCCCGCGACGTTCGGCCGGGCGCCGGGAGGCCTGGCCTGCTGGTTCGAGCTGGCGCTGATCGCGGCCGGGGTCATCTCGGTCGGGGCCGCCTGGGCGGCGGCGCGGCTGCTGGCGGCGGCGGGCGGGTTCGCGGGGCAACCGTTCGCGCTGACGCTGGCGCCGCTGTCCCAGCTGTGGACGCACGCCTGGCTGACCGGGTGGGGCATCCTCGAGCTGTACGGCGGGAGCTTCATCGGCGTCACCGGCTGGTCGGGGTCGCGTTCGCGGCGCTGCACCTCGTCGGGCTGACGCTGGCGATCGCGGCCCTGACCGTCGCTCTCGGCGCTTTATCCGGCCGCGCGGGGAAGCGAACGGGGAAGTACACCTGGTGGACTCGGTGCTCGCGGTCGCGGTCGTCGTGAACTTGCTCAGCTACCTGCTGTCGACCGCGCCCGGGACGGTGCTCGGCACCGGGTACGACACGCGGAGATCGCGGGCGTACTGCCGCTCGGCGCGGTGCTGGCCGGACGCGTGTTCGGGGCGGCGCTGGCGGGGCGGGTGTTCGCGGCGATCCGGGGGGCGGCGTCCGTGGCGGTTCCCGAAGGGCGGGTGTTCGCGGCGGTTCCCGGCGGACGGGCGTTCGCGGGCGGTCGCGGGGGGCCGGGTGGCTGGTCTCAGTGGACGGGCGGGGCGGAGTCAAGGGACCGTTCGAAAACATCGATTTTTATCTCTTTGATCTTTTTCCCGGTGATAGCCGGATATGCGAGCGCATTCGGTACTCGGCCGCCCAGGCGGCGGCGCCGGGGCAGGATTCGCGCTGGCGGGCTGGCTCGTCGCGCACGGGCTGCGGTACGGGCTCGGCGGCCGCCTATGATCCCCGCCTTCACGACGCGAGCTTCTTGGTCGAGCGCCTGCCTCCCGGGTGGTCGCGCGGGTCGGCCTGGACGCTGCCCTACCCCGCGGTGCGAGCGACGTTCGGGCGGCCGGCCGGAGCTATCGATTCGACGGGTACGAGGTGCTTGTGTGGAATGTGAACCTGCTCACCCGAATGGGCGAATAGCCCGGTAAATGCGGGGAGTGTAGTCAGTCTCACATGCTGGAAGCACCCGCTGATGCGGCATCCTGAGACTAACTGGAATAAGTTCGTGGGCATCGCATGCGCTTCCGCTCCGTCTCGTCTGATTTTGACGAGGGCCGCCCGGCTGCGCGTCGCGGACACGATCACGCACGAGGCAGCGAGGACGCTGGATGACACAAGTTTCTGATGCGCCGGCAGGCAGAACGCGGGCGCAGATCGCTGAGCGGACGCTCCGCACAGGACCCCTGGTACAACCGCGGGCGCGTGGTCGCGACCCTGCTGACCATCTGGGTGGCCTACGCGACCGTCCGCGTCTTCACCGGGCACTGGTACTACGTGCCCCAGTATCACTACCTGACGCCGTTCTACTCCCCCTGCGTGAGCGGCGAGTGCGTGCCCGGGTCGTCGGCGATCGGCCGGTGGATCCCGGCCATCCCGCCGATCATCCCCTACGCGTTCGTCTCGCTGCCGTTCGTCCTCGGCTTCCGGCTGAGCTGCTACTACTACCGGGGCGCGTACTACCGGGCGTTCTGGCGCTCCCCCGCCGCCTGCGCCGTGCGCGAGCCGCACGCGAAGTACTCGGGCGAGACCCGGGTGCCGCTGATCGCGCAGAACCTGCACCGCTACTTCTTCTACGCCGCGTTCCTGATCGCGGCCCTGCTCACCTGGGACGTG
>CAVTFL010000034.1:0-138740 GCA_963733925.1 uncultured Alphaproteobacteria bacterium
GGCCAGTGAAGCGGTGAACCTGTTGAAAATTTTACCCATGATGTTTGGTAATCAAATCCTGGTGTGGTATTTTCATGTACGGAGATCTGTAATGTTTGGGGGTTATTTATAAGTTAAGGTGGTCAAGTGACCAAATAGTTACGGCGGTGGGCATACTAGCTGGTCAGACTGAAGTTTATCTGGAAGTGGCCAAGTTGAGGTCCACCCACAAAAAATGACTCTGTAATTTATTGTTGCAATTGTTATGAGTTACAACAAGATGATGAGGAGGAGTTCAGTTATGGTATTCAAGGAGGGGATGAAGTCATAGACATATGTGATGAGTGTGGTGGTGGCAACATGTATTTGGTGCTGTAGTGCTTTATAGTGTCTGTGTGAATGCTACGATGCTTGCGGGGGCGGAACTGTAGCAGGAAGAGCACCACCCAGATCTCTGTCCACCGCCGCCAGGCAGCCATGGACTGTGTCGACATTGACGTGCTGGCTCGCCTGGGCGAGGTCCGGGATGACATCGGGCTGCAGGTCTGTGTCACCCATCACGGTGGCTGCAGAGACGGGTCGCCAGGTCGGTGATGCATGTGTGTGTGTGTGTGACTGGTGACGAGCTGCCCGGGGGCACTTCCACGTGTCACCAGGTGGTCAGATGCCTGGCCCAACACCGGTGGTGATGGATGACTGGGCGCCCTGATGTTGCGGTGCTCCGGTCTGATGCACGGCGGGGTGCTGTCTCCTTGATGAGCCGACTCCACGCCTGGGCACCGGAATCCAGGGCACTGATGTGGAGGGAGACATCCGACGTGGGCCTCTGGGATGCCCTGCCACGGGCGGCCCACCATGCATCACCCAGAGGAGGGTGACTGGGCTGGCAGCTGGTGGGGCATTGTGATCAGGCTGGGTCCACTCCGGCAAAATGCCGACGAGCTCGAGGCGCACCATGTGCAGATGCGTGCACCGCAGTCTCCAGCGCGCGTGCTCTCTAGACCATGCGCCCACGCGAGCCCGTCGTGTACCCGGCGGCCCGGCGCGGGCACGCGGTCATCGCGGCTGGAGGAGGAGGGTTGGTCTGCAGCCACGCACCGGCGCCAACGCCATCGGTTGCGCGGCCAGCTGAGGAGGTGCCGGGCCCACGTGGGTCCGTGGCCGTGGCGCTCTCCATGTGGAATCTGCACCGCGCCGCCACAGCCAGGTCGGCACCGGACGACGACAGGACGACGGCCAGCGAGCCGAGTCGAGGGGTGAGCCATGCCACCGCCATGCAGATCGATTTTGATCCTTCAGCCCTTGGATGCCTGGGCGGCGGCGGGAATTCAGTGCGTGCGGGGCATCCAAGACATGGTGCTGTCTGTACCACCCTGGCGACAGATCCTTCACGCCGCCACCGTGAGGATCAATGCCCCGTCAGCAGCTGTGGGTACGTGATTGAGCCATCCAGCTGTGCAGGGCTGTTCTCGTCGGCAAGCTGTCCCGGCAAGGACCATTGACATTCCCCGGCACCCTGGTTTGGGTGGGCGATGACCGGATTACTGATGAGGTGATCCCCAGGCCAGAGCCATGTCCAGAGCATGCGGCGGCACGACGACTCTATCCTGAGGAGATCGAGTGAACGGGACGCTCAGGTCGCCGCCGCCAGGCTCGCATTTGCATCATGCATGGACCGCGGCGCAGCAAGGCCAACACCGCCAGAGACCCCATCATCGTGCACGCGGCGACGACCACGGCCAGCGGCGGCCACGCCCGGCGGCCACCTGGGCCGGCGCGCGTTCGTGTGATGGTTGATGAAGGCTTGCACACCCGCGCCGCACGAGCCACCCACCCCGGGGCGCAAGATGTCTCGAGGACGGCCGCCCATCTTCCTGTCTCATCCTGCAGGACGAGCTCGACGACGGCGGCGGCGGCGAGGGCCATCGCACTGGATGGCGACGGGGTGTCTGAGGCTGGCTGCACCGCGTGTCTGCTCAGCCGGACTGGGCCGCCAGCATCGGGCGCTGCTGGTGCTGCCGGGCTGCGTGGGCGGCCGGTGTCCGTGGTGACGTTCCTGCTGTATTCCAGGTAACGCTCCCAACGCACACCCAAAAATGGGTGCACGGGACTTGGGTTTCTGCGGTTTGGCTGTCTGTGTGTGCTGGAGGCTCTGTCAGAGCGTTGGCGGTGTGGGCGGCACTGCTGTGTCATCGTCATTGTCCTCCACCATCTGAGGTTATCTCTTTGAGGAAATATCAGGTCCCTGTGTCTGAATTTTGGAGCTGGAGCACGAGGCTGAAGCTGTTGCCTACTGCCCTCGACGCCATCAGCTTGTCCATTCCCACCAGTGCCTGGAGTGGTGGGCGGCCTGCTCAGTTGGAGACAGCGCCATCTCACTGACTGATGAATCAAGCGGGACAGTGAGTTGGTGACAGAACACACTGGAGATGTTCACACCGCCAGCGGGCGACTGCTGGTGCAGTACCACGGCCGGCGGCGGCCAGCACATCCATGGACCTGCGAGGGGAGGTGAAGTCGGCGAGATTAGCGGTTCCAGGTCCTGACGGAGACGTAGTCGACCAGTCGCCTCCTTGTCGCGGCGGGTCGCGGGCCCTTGCCGCGCAACCGCGCCGCGCAATCCTGCTCAGGCGGCGACAGCCAGTCCACCGCGGCGGCCGCAATGAGGCCGAGGAGGATCCTGCGCGCTGCAACGACTGCCGGATGGCGAGTCTACGCGGCCGGTCGCCGGCGGCCGCCGCCAGATCCGGGGAAGAAGATTCGCCGGCGGGACGTGCACCGGCATCGGGAGGCCGGGAGAAGCGTCGACGGCGACGACCCGGATCCGGCGATGGCGATCTGGGCGCACGTCGGCCCAGCCACCGGCGCCCTTCGCCGAGCCCACCCCGGCCTCGGCCTCGACAGCGGAGGACCTGGGCGTCCGACCGGGTGACAGGACCGCCGCCGCGGCCGAGTCCGGGTTGGCGACAGCGCCACGCCTCGTTGACGTCAACGAGCCCCGACGTCGAGTTCGCCTGCACCGTCTGTGTGGACCCGTGCCCATTGTGCTGGCTGCGCCACCATCGACGGGCTGCTGGTTCAGGGGCGGCGTCCCGGCTAGCCGATGCATGGCCAGGCTTGGTGATGATGGGCTGTCTGCCTTGCTGCTGTTGGGAGTTGGCTTGAGTGGTAGAGAATGTGTCTTGGGTACTGCTGTATGGTTTGTGGCGGTGGTGCGGAGTGATGAGGTGGTTAGCGGTGGGGTTGTCAGCGAGCCGTGATCTGGGTTGGTGTACAGGAAGTTGAGGATGCCAGGATATTGTGATGGAATCCATGTCGTCTGCCAATCGGGAGATTACCATTTGATGGCGACGGCGTTCGGTTGCTTGATTTCATCAACGGGAAATCCGCGGTTCGAATCCCTAGTATATCAGTTGCGGTTCGGGATTAGTGCTTGGCCGCAAATGACTGAGGACTTTTCGCTGATCCTGAACGAGCTGGTCACCAACGCGCTCAAATATGGCGCATTGTCGGACTTGACGGGCCGGGGTCGGCATACGGCTCGATTGGGCGTCCTCGGTCTTGACGTTCACTTGGCAGGAAAGCGACGGTCCTCGTAGGTGAGCGAGCGCGAGCAGCTCCGGATTCGGCAGCCGCATTCTGGGAGCTTTTGCCGAAAAGCTTTTGCCGTTACGTCGAGTTACGTCGACGAGCCGAATGGGTTTCACTACACGCTGCAAATCGAGTCTGATCAGATCGGAAGCGTCGCTGCGGCTGCGCCCGTGGCGAGGGGCGCCGCTGTCGCCGCCAACGCAAAAGAAGCTCCTCGATCTCTGGTCATGCTCGAGGGCAAGGCCGGACTCAACGGCTAGCCAAGATGCATCGAAGCGCCCGGTGTGGCCGCCACCGGACGGTTAGGCTATGGTTGCCTCAGCCGCGTAGAAGCCAGCAGAGAAGGGAACAGTGCCAGGAGGAAGAACACATGATCAAGAAATTTCATGTCCTTTACGTCGGCCAGATCGAGCTCGACAATGTGGGGCTCGCCGGCACTCCGGCCAACGACCGGCGCTATACCGATGAGCGGTTGCGGGAGGCGTTCTTCACCGCGCGCGACGTCGCTCAGCTCATGGACGAACTCGGCTTCGACGTGCTGTGGACCGCCGAGCACCATTTCCAGCGCGAGGGCTATGAGGTTTTTCCAAACCTGATCCAGCTTGGGCTTTGGCTCGCCACGCAAACCAAGCGGCTGAAGTTCGGATGCGCCTTTAACGTCCTGCCGATGTGGCATCCGATCCGTCTGGCGGAAGATTACGCCATGGCGGACATCGTCACCGACGGCCGCGTCGTTATGGGCGTCGGCCGCGGCTATCACACCCGCGAAGTCGAAAGCTTTGGCGCGCCGCTGCTCGATGCGGAGAAGAACCGCGATCTGTTCGAGGAGCAACTTCAGCTCATGCTGAAATGTTTCAACGAGCAGCAATTCCACCACAAGGGCAAATTTTACGAAGCGCCGCCGCCGGTCGAGTATCGTGGCTATCAGCTCAAAGACATCACCATGGTGCCGCGGCCGAAGCATCTGCCGGTGGAAGTCTGGATGCCGATCGCTAGCGGCAAGACCATCGAGATGATGGCGCGCTATGGCCTCAAGGGCATGGTGACGCTCAACGGCGAAAAAATTCTCGACGACGTGATTCGCGCGTTTCACGAAGCCTGCAAGAAGCATGGCCGGCCGAATACGCTCGGCGAGGACATGATCTGGGGCGCCGGCATCTATCTCGCCGATAGCCGCGAGGAGGCGATCCGCCGGCTCGAGCCGGCCCACGACGAACGCTTCAAATGGTTCGCGCCGTTCGGCTTCGTGCGCTATGCGGACGAGCAGGGCCGCACCTGGGGCTCGCCCGGCGCGCCCACGACCGTGCCCTAAGCTCGCTGAAGGCGTGAAGCAGAAGGCATGGTTCTGCGGTCCGCCCAAGGAAGTGATCGAGGGCATCAAGTCGGTCGCCGCCAAATATCCGGGGCTGGAACAGATTTCATGACCATTGGGCCGAGATTCGCCCAAGGAGTTCAAGGAACAGCTCGGCGCTGGTTCGCCAAGGCGATGCCGCCTTGAAGTCTTAGGGCGCCTTCGCGGCCAACACTGAAACCATATGCCAAAGGCGGACGAGGCGGCATGGCTGCACCGCGCCGAAAGATGGGCGTCGTGTGATTGGCATTGCGGTCGTGCAATCAATGTTGACAACCGCATCAGCTCGCTGGAGGTGCTCGCTGAGGCTGTCTACAGCGCTAAGCTTCGGCGGCCATCAAGCAGGATGCGGGAGTAAAGCAGACGCATGCTTGGCGGCTTAGATGCTTCATATTCACCTCGCGTATGCCGCTCGCAACGGCCTCTTGCGGCCTGGACTTTTTGGTACGCTGTGGGTATTTTTGATAGCCACGTTGATTTTACTGCTCGGTGCCACATTTTGCTTTGCTAGAAGTTTACTAAGCGCTGACGGCGCTGGCTTCCTAGCCGCGCTCGCGCCTGTAAGGGGGGGCTGCCAACAGAGCTGGCGTAAAATGAGGGCGTACCCTTCAAAAGGGCCAAGGATTCCGAATTCAAATTTCTATCTGTCAGGCCTTCGAAAGGGCGAACTCGCTGAGCTTCCCGGCCATCTGCCGCAAAGCCGTTGAGGCGATTGTACCGATCGCTCACCCTTTCGCCAGCATCCCTCTGGTGCCGAGGAGGCCGCGTGGGAAGAACAGCACCACGAACATAAAGATCAACCCGATGAACGACATCCAGTTCACTGTATGGGAGGAGATCTCGTCCTGAAGTATGACGAAAACAGCGGCGCCGAGCAGCGGCCCCCAGAAGGTGCGCATGCCGCCGATCACGGTCATGACCACGAAATAGCCCGACAGCGTGTAATGCAGCGTTAGCGGATCGGCGAAATTGTTGAGCAACGCATAGAGCGAGCCGGCGAGCGCAGTGAAGAAGCAGGAAATCGAGAACGACAGCCAGATATGCCGCTCGACCGGAATGCCGAGGAAACGCGCGCGCCGTTCGTTCTCGCGGATTGCGATCAAGGTGCGGCCGAACGGAGAGCGCAGAATCAGACCCATCACGCCCGCCGCCACGGCGAAGATCGCCAGCAGGAAGAAATAAAATTTCGCGCCGCCACCGGTGATGTCGAGGGTGAATGGCCCCAGCGCGATCGGCGCGCGCTGGAAATCTCGCAGGCCGTCGAAGCCGCCGGTGAAGCCGTTCCAGCTATACGCCAGATAGTACCAGAGCTGCCCGAACGCGATGGTGCACATGGCGAAGTAGACGCCGCGCCGGCGCACGATGAGCAGGCCGAACAGTGTCCCGGCCACGCCGCCGAGCAGCGTGCCGGCGAGCACGGCGAGCGGCGTGGAGTGCACTAGATAGCGCAGCGTCAGTCCGGCCCCATAGGCGCCGAGGCCGAAATACGCGGCGTGGCCGAAGCTGAGCACGCCGGTGAAGCCGAGCAGCAGGTTGAGCGCCATGGCGGCCAGGCCGAACACCAGCACGCGGCCGGCCAGCGCCGTGTAGCCTCCGAGCAACGGCAGCCATAGCGGCACGGTGATCAGCACCACCCAGAGGGCGACGAGCGTCAGTTGATCGCGCCCTAAGAGCCGCCGCGGCTCGGCGCTAGACAGCGCGACGCTCACGACATCATTCCTTCCTCACCCATGAGTCCACGGGGCCGGATGAGAAGCACCGCCATCATGATCGCGTAGATCACGGCTTCGCTGGCCGACGGGTACACGACGGTGGTGAGGGCCGCTGCGAGGCCGATGAGCAGGCCGCCGAACAGCGTGCCGATCAGGCTGCCGACGCCGCCGACGATGATGGCGATGAAGCTCGGCAGCAGCAGGTCGTCGCCCATGTTGGGGTTGAGCCCGATCTGTCCGGCCGCGAGCACGCCGCTCAGCCCGGCCAGCAGGCAGCCGAGGCCGAAGTTGAACGTGCGCAGATTGCGCACGTTGACGCCGAGCACCGCCACGGTCTCGAGATCAAGCGTTCCGGCGCGGATGCGCAGGCCGATGCGGGAGCGGCGCAGGAACGTGAACAGCCCGACGACCGCGATGATCACCACGGCCACCATGAACACGCGGTACCAGGTGATGAAGAATAGGCTTGCGGTGACCGGCTGCGCCAAGGCGGAGGGCAGGCCCATGGGCAAGCCGTTCGGGCCCCAGATGTAGCGTGCCGCGTCCTGCATGACGAAGGCCAAGCCGAACGTGAACAGCAAGCTATAGACCGGGTCGCGGTTGTAGATGCGGCGGATCATCAGCCGCTCGATCACAACGCCGATCAGCGCCGTAAACAGTGGCGAGACCAGAAGCGCACCCCAGTAACCCAATGTGGGTGACAGCGTGAACGCCAGATAACCGCCCAGCGCCAGGAAATTACCGTGCGCAAAGTTGATCACGTTCGACAGATTGAGGATGAGGGAAAGACCGAGAGCCATCAGCACGTAGAACGCACCAATGATCAGCCCATTGGTGACGTTGAACAGTATGACTTGCGCCATCGTGGGCTCTGCGCGTCAAAGGGAGGATTGCTTCATCGCCGAGCCTGTCACCGGACCCGCATCTTCACGCGGTCCGGTGGCTCGCAATGACGCGAGATAGGATCAGCTCGGCTGGGCCATCTTGCAGCCGGTCTCTTCGACCGTACCGGCGGCCTGTTCACCCGGTACCAGCGAGCCGACCGTGAACACGTCGTCGGGATTTCCCTTCGGCGGATGTACGTCGCCGACAAAGATGTTGGGCATCAGTTCGTGGTCGCCGGCGCGGTAACGCACTTTGCCGGGCTGCAGCGCCACGTCCGGCGGCAGTTCGAGATCCTCCAAGGCCTTCGCCATCTTCGGGCCTTCGAGCGATTTTGCCTTCTCGGCCGCAAGCCGCACCGAGTGCATCGAGACGTAGCCGAACCAGTCGCGCGCCGACGGGGTCTTCTTGGTCGCCGCACGATAGTCGGCGACGAATTTCACCACTTCCGGCACGTTGGGTTGGTTCCACCACCATTCCATGTCCCACCAGCCGGCCTGCGCCTCGGGCGGACATCCCTTGACGCTTTCGAGTTCGAACAGCCCGCCGCCGAGCGCCATTTCCTTCTGCATGCCGAACTGGGTGAATTGCTTCATGCAGTTGATCTGCGACAGTCCGCCCATGTTGTTGAGCAGAACGTCCGGCTTAAAGGCTTTGGCCTTGATCAGGGTTGCCGAATAATCAGTGTTGTTGATCGGCAGCATGTCGCCTTCGTAGCTGCCGCCGAGCTTGGTCAGCGCCTTGACGAACGCGTCCTGTAGCGTGTGGCCGTAGGCATAGTCGGGTGTGATAAAAAACCATTTCTTGCCGAACTTCTTGACCAATTCAGGTGTCACCGCGTTGCGCTTCCATCGAAGTGGTATTGCAGACGCGGAACACGTTCCATTTGCAATTGGTGCCGGTAATCGGGTCGGTATGGCCGCCCGGCACGATATGGAAAACCTTCTTCTGGTTGGTCACCTGCGACATCGCGTAGGCAATGCCGGAATTGACGTCGCCAAGGATCACGGCGACCTGATCGCGATCGATCAGCTTTTCGGTCTTCTGCACGCCGGTGCCTACGTCGTTGGCCGAATCCTCGACCAGAAGCTGGACCTGGCGGCCAGGATGCCGCCTTTCTTGTTGATTTCGGCTTCGGCGTATTTGGCGCCGTCGACCTCGCTTTGCGCCAGCGCCGACAGCACGCCGGTCAGCGGATTGACCATGCCGATCTTGACCGGCTCGTCGCCGAGCGCGCTGACAATATACGGCGCGCCAACGACCTGGCTCGCGCCGAGCGCGATACCGGCCTTGAGGACCGTGCGGCGACCAATAGTCGTACGGATATGTGACATTCGTCGAACCTCCCTGGTGGCGATTTTGTGCGGGGTTGGCCCCCGATCGTTTATCGGCTTGCATGCGCCCCGCTCGGATGCGCCGGCACAGCAACAGCGTCGCCCCTACGACCCGAATTCGCCGCACCTTCAAGCTGCAGGCATCTTCTGCCCGGCCTTTGGGACGGTCAAGGAAAAGCGTAGCTTTGCGATGTGGTCGAATGTCCAACTTTCGTTAAATAAAGAGCCCAGCATCCACGCCGCAGGACGCCTGATGCCCGCTCTCGCCCCCATGCTTAAGGCGCACGGCGCCGAAATTCCGGCCATCGGCTTCGGCACTTCGGGCCTGGGTTACGTCACTGCCGAGCATGTGGCCGCCGCGCTGCAAGCCGGCTACCGCCATATCGACACTGCCCGGAAATACGGCACCGAGCCTGCGGTCGGCGAAGCGGTCCGTGGCTGCGGCATCCCGCGCCGCGAAATCTTCATCTGCACCAAAGTTTCGCACGAAAATCTGCACGCGAGCGATTTCGCGCGGTCGGTCGATGAGAGCCTCAAGTTGCTCGGCCTCGATTATGTCGATCTGCTGCTCGTGCACTGGCCGGAGAAAAACACGCCGCTTGCGGAAACCATGGGTGCGCTCGCCAAAGCGAAGCGGCAGGGCCTCACCCGCCACATCGGCGTCGCCAATTTCAACATCGCCATGCTCGACAATGCGATTGCGCTCTGTCCGGAGTCGCTAGCGACCTTGCAGGCCGAGTGTCACCCGTACCTCGATCAGTCGAAGGTGCTCGCGGCATGCCGCGACCGCGGCCTGGTGCTGACTGCCTATTGTCCACTGGCGCGCGGCCGCATCAAGGGTGACCCGGTGCTCACCGACATCGGGCGCCGCAGCGGTAAGACCTGCGCCCAGGTGGCGTTGCGCTGGCTGATGCAGCAGCAGATGATCGCCGCCATTCCGCGGTCGTCCAATACGGCACGCATTGCCGAAAATATCGATGTGTTCGATTTCAAACTCGACGATGACGAGATGTGCCGCATCGGCGCGCTCAAGCGGCGCGACGGCCGCACCGCGAATCCTGTCGGCCGCGCGCCGGCGTGGGATGTGTGATGGTGTCGTCGTCCGCGAAGCCGGATGATCCGGCTAATCGGGCACAACCGCTTGGAGCACTAATTTTCTCGAACAGAGGATACTGGATGCCCGCCTTCGCGGGCATGAAACGGTGGAGGAATCTGCCATGGCTAAAGCTCCAAAATACTTCATGTATTTCCCCGGCAATTACCGCTGGTCCGCGGCTTTCGTCAATATACTGGGCACAGCACCGTTCGGCGGTGTCGACATGAGCGAGCTGTACCATATCGGCCGTCTGCTGGAAGGAAAACGGGCCGAGGACGACGAGGCCTGGTTCGATGCCTGCGACCGGGTCGCCAATATCGTGCGCGGCCGCGCCGAGCAGTTTCGCGCCGAGCGCCATCTGCTGGCGGCGGCTTCGTTTCATCTGCGCGCCTGTCACTATTACCAGATGGGCGAGCGCTTTTGCACGCCGAAGGATGCACGCGCGCTCGAGGCCTACCGCAAAGCCGTCGACAGCTTCCATCAGTTCGTCGCGCTGTCGGGCTCGAAAATCGAAATCGTCGACGTGCCCTTCGACGGCAAGAAGTTGCCGGGCTATTTCGTGCCGGCGCAGAATGCGAAATCCGCGCGCCCACCCTGCATGGTGTTCTTCGACGGCCTCGACATCACCAAGGAGATTCAGTTCCTGCGCGGCGTACCCGATCTCGTGCGTCGCGGCATTTCGGTGCTAGGGTCAAAACCCATTAATCCTTGCGCTCCGACAATACGGTAGTGATTCGTGTCGGGGAAGGAAGATGAGCAGAAATTTGTTCTGGTTGAGCGACGGACAGTGGGCGCGGATCAAGCCGCAATTGCCGACGGATGTGCGCGGTGTCGTGCGAGCGGACGACCGACGCGTCATCAGCGGCATCGTGCATGTGCTCAAGAGCGGCTGCCGCTGGTGCGATTGCCCACAAGCCTATGGTCCGCCGACGACGGTTTATAACCGCTTCGTGCGCTGGGCGCGGCGCGGCATCTGGGAAAATCTGTTCCGTGAGCTTGCTGGGAGCGGACGATCCACAGACACGCAGATGATCGACTCCACCCACGTCAAAGCGCACCGCTCCGCAGCGGGTGGAAAAGGGGGGAGCAGAAGCAGGCTATTGGCCGTTCGCGTGGAGGGCGCAACACGAAGATTCACGCACTCGCAGATGCTAAAGGACGCCTTATCGCCATTCTGTTGACCGGAGGTGAAGCACACGATTGCCCGGTCGCGAAGCGCCTCATCCGCAGAGTGAAGTCGCCGAAACGCATGCTCGGCGACAAGGCTTACGACAGTGCTGAGCTGCATGAGGAATTGGACGAGCGCGGAACCAAGCCAGTCATTCCCAACCGCTGTAATAGGAAGCAGCCGTTCAGCTTCAGCAAGCGTCTCTACAAACTTCGCTGGCGCATCGAGAGCGCATTCAACAGACTGAAGGACTTCAGGCGCATCGCAACGCGATACGACAGGCTGGGGCGAAACTACTTGTCTTCCGTCTGCCTGGTTGCCAGCCTTATATGGTGGACTTAATGAGTCTCAACCCTAGTCATGGACGGACCCGGCACCGGCGAGGCGATCCGCTTCCGCGGCATGCCGCTGCGCTACGATTACGAGAAGGCCGGAAGCGCCTGCATCGATTATCTGGAGACGCGCGCCGACGTCGATCCCAAGCGCATCGGCATCATCGCCATCAGCCTCGGCGGTTATTACGCGCCGCGTTGCGCGTCGCTCGAGCCTCGTTTTGCCGCCTGCATCGCCTGGGGCGCGATTTGGGACTATTACGGCACTTGGAAGAAACGTATCGATGCCGACTTCAAGGCCTCGATGTCCGTACCCGGGCATCACATCATGTGGATACTCGGCGTCGATTCGCTTGAAGCGGCATTAAAAAAGCTCGAGCCATTCCGCCTCGACGGCGTGGTGCAGAAGATGCGCTGCCCGTTCTTTGTCGTGCACGGCGAGGATGACGAGCAGATACCGCTCAAGGATGCGCAGGCGCTTTATGACGCGAGCGGCTCCGCCGACAAGACGCTGCGCGTGTTCACCGCTGAGGAGGGCGGGGCGCAGCACTGCCAGCGCGATTATCTTTCGATCGGCACCGCCACCATGTGGAACTGGTTAGAAGATAAATTGCTACTATTGGATCGAAGATGACGAAATACAATGGATTATTCAGCGTTGGCCGCACCTCAATCTGAAGGGGTCCCTCGCCGGTTTCATTAAAAAGAACTGAATTACGCGAAGTTCATGCTAGGCAGGCAAGTCTTGCAAACGCCTTTTCACCTTTTGCTATTAATCGATTTTGTCTGTCGACTGAGGCGGACAGGTAACGGATGGCTCTGGCCTCCTCGTCGGTTGTCAAGACTTTTGAGACGAGAATCTTTAGTTTCACGGCAACTGGCTCCGCGATCACGAAGGGAGTGCATCACGGCTTACCGCCTTTAGCCCGGCGCATAGTTGCCGGTACGAGTTGGCCTGCGTTAGGTGTGAAGCCAGCCACGAGGCCAAAATTGTGCGCGCTTCCGCGGGACTGCCGACTTGTTCCGGCGACCGGGCTTGCGAACCCAATGGTCATTCCGCCGCCGCCGTTCGATGGGCATTGTGTATTCGCCGTGGGAACGTGTACTTAACGACCACCAATGCAGGCGCGGTTTCCTGCCGAGACCGGATATGACTGAATCTATTAGCCACCACGAGCGAATTGGGCTCCTCACCCAGTGCCGCCGCGGAGGCGTGGCTCGACCTCACTCGTGGTTTTTCCAAGAGCTGGATGTGGTCGGCGATGGCGATGCAAGACATCCGATTGCGCTACCGCGGTTCGATATTAGGACCATTCTGGCTAACGATCAGCACCCTGATCATGGTGGCTGCGATGGGAGTCATCTACGCGCGGCTGTTCCACATGGACGTAGCGCATTATCTGCCGTTTCTCACCATTGGCCTTATCACTTGGCAGTTCATCTCCTCCTTGATTAATGAGGGATGCCAGACCTTCACCTCCGTCCAATCCGTCATCCAACAGGTACCCCTGCCATTTTCGGTTTACGCCTGGAGGACCGTTTACCGGAACCTCATCGTGCTGGCGCACAGCATCGTGGTTATTCCACTCGTACTGATCATTTTCCGCATCAAAATCGGTTGGGGTGCCATCACGGTGTTGCCTGCGATCGCGATCATCGCGCTAAATGGCGCATGGTTGAGTATTGTCCTGGGAATGATTAGCGCGCGTTATCGCGATATACCGCCGATCATAACAAACTTCGTCCAGGTTTTGTTTTTCGTTACGCCGGTTTTCTGGCCGCCTGAAGCAGTCGGTCCCTGGCAAGCACTGCTCACGCTCAATCCGCTGTTTGCGGCGGTCGACGTGGTGCGCGCGCCATTGATTGGTGCCGCGCCATATCCATACTCCTGGCTTTCGCTGATAAGCGTGACCGTAATCGGATGGGCAGGAGCATTTGCGTTTTTTGCCAGGTTTCGACCGCGCATCGCATACTGGGTGTAGCGAAATGCACTTTATAAGCCTTCGCGATCTGTCGGTGGATTTTCCGATTTATCAGGGCGGCAGCCGTTCACTGAAGAAGCAGTTGTTCGCTGGCTCAAAGCAGGGAAATCTAGCGCGAGACGCGCTCAACAGGATCAATGTCCGCGCGCTCAACAATGTCACGTTCGATATTAGAGACGGAGATCGACTTGCGCTTATCGGAAGCAACGGTTCCGGCAAGACGACTTTGCTCAAGGTATTGGCCAAAATCTATTATCCGACTCGAGGCCGAATTGAGGTTTCCGGAAGAATATCCGCGCTCCTCGACGCCACGGTAGGCTTTAATCCTGAGGCGACCGGACGAGAGAATATTATACTGCGCGGTATGTACATGGACGTCCACCCACACCAGATGCGTTCGTACATCAATGACATTGCCGAATTCACTGAGCTCGGTCCTTATTTGGATATGCCCGTTCGCACCTATTCTTCCGGCATGATGGTTCGCCTGGGATTTGCGGTTTCTACTTGTATTCCGCCGGAGATCCTGCTGATGGATGAGTGGCTTGCTGCAGGCGACGCAAGCTTTCTCGCCAAAGCGCAGAAACGAATGCAGGAATTCGTCGGGGGATCGAACATCGTCGTACTCGCATCACACTCGCTGCCGCTGCTGCAGCAATGGTGTAATCGCGCCATTTTGCTCGATCATGGAAACGTGGCTGCCGCGGGCAGCGTGAACGACGTGATCGAAGTGTATCAGAGTGCGTTGGAACGAGCACAGGCAAATTGAGAAAACCGCACGCATCGAAGCCACTTTTCACCCGAGCAGCTAGGGCACTTTCGATCATGCTGCTTCGTATCCGCGCCAGCGAAGCGGTAGGCGCTTTGTCTGGAGCGAACGCGCGCATGAGACAGCCCACATTGGCGCACGAGTGCCGGCAAAGGCGCCAGCGAGAGTAGTCCCTGGGAGAGATGTCCTCTCTTTCTATGTAAGAGTTGGTGGTTCACCAGGTCAAAGCGGTCAAGGTCGAATTGAAATGAAGATTAAAGGGCGCGGCTGCGAGCGTAACGGTGCAGAAAATGCGCTTACTTCGTGGTGTTAGAGGGCAGGGTGAGGAGTAGATTCCCGTTCACGCCAACGAGCGCTACGGGTATGAAGGCGGTCCGCAGCGCTGCCGGCGATTATCTTTCGCGTGACACTGGGACCATGTGGAATTGGCCGGAAGGAAAATCGCTGCTCGGACCGAACGTGATTGTTTGCCAGGCGCAACGTTGACATCGACCCGGGCTATATGGAATTGGTGACCTGTGACATCCCCAGAGGCGCATGGCCCATTCTGACGATTTTTTCGCTGAGGTCTGGGCGTATCTGCGCCACGATCGACACTGCCCGCGTCGAGCTTCTTGCCAACGAACTGGCGACCTTGCGCGAACGCGGTGGCCGCTTGTTCGTCCTCGGCGCCGGTGGCAGCGCCGGAAACGCGAGTCATGCGGTCAATGATTTCCGCAAGCTCTGCGGCATTGAAGCTTACAGCCCCGTCGACAACGTGTCAGAATTGACTGCGCGCACCAACGATGAAGGGTGGGATACGGTTTTTTCTGGGTGGCTGGAGATCAGCAAGCTGAACGAGCGCGACGCGCTATTGATTTTTTCGGTCGGCGGCGGCGACGTCGAGCGCAACGTCAGCGTCAATATCGTCAAGGCAATTGATCTGGCCAAATCGCGGCGTGCAAAGGTCTTCGGTATCGTCGGTAGGAGTTCGGGCTACACCGCGCACAAAGGCGATGTGGTGATAGTCGTGCCGGTGATCAGCGCCGAAAGGGTGACGCCGCACTCGGAAGCGTTTCAAGCGGTCGTGTGGCATTGTTTGGTCAGTCATCCCGTGCTGCAGACCAAGCGCACGAAATGGTAGGCATGAGCGCGGCCCAGGGACGCAAGGCGGTCTTTCTCGATCGCGACGGGGTTATCGTCATCCCGGAGTTCCGCGACGGCCGCAGCTTCGCTCCTGTGCGCCTTCAGGACTATCGCTTCTACCCGGAGGCTCCAGCAGCGCTATCGCGACTCAAGAGTGCCGGATATCTGCTGATTGTGGTTACCAACCAACCCGAAGTCGGCCGCGGCCTAATTCCCGAGGAGGTCCTTGTGGAAATGCATCGTCGGCTACTGGCGTCTTTGCCTATCGATACGGTCAAGGTTTGCCGTCATACAGCGACCGACGGCTGCAATTGCCGCAAGCCGAAGCCGGGAATGTTGCTCGAAGCAGCAAGCGAGTTCGGAATATCGCTGCCGGACAGCTATATGGTTGGGGACCGCGCGGTCGACGTCGAGGCCGGCCGCGCCGCCGGATGCCGGACGGTTTTCATCGATCTCGGCTATACAAGCGAGCTGAAGCCGGATAATACTATCGTTCACGGTGTCATCCATCGACGCAAGCCGCCGATGTGATCCTGGCCGCGACGCCCAACTAGAAGGATCAGCCCATGCCGCGCGTAGGCGATCTCAAGATCAAGATTTTTGCCGACGGAGCGGACTTCGACGGCATCATTGCGATGACCAAGAACCCGCTTGGTCTCGGGGTTCACGACCAATCCGACACTGATGCGCAAGGCCGGCGTCTCCGACTACGAAGCCTTTGCTCGCAAGCTTTTGAAGGTCGTGACCGATCGGCCGATTTCTTTCGAGGTTTTCGCCGACGACTTCCCTTCGATGATCGCGCAGGGCCGCGTCATCGCGTCCTGGGGCCGCAATGTGAACGTGAAAGTTCCCGTCACCAACACCAAGGGCGACTTCGCCGGCAGCGTCATTCGCACGCTTTCGTCCGAGGGCATGACGCTCAACGTCACCGCTATCATGACGGTCGAGCAGGTGAGCGCGGTCGCCGAAGCGCTTGATCCCTCGACGCCGGCAATCGTGTCGGTGTTCGCCGGCCGCATCGCGGATACCGGGCGGGATCCGGTTCCGCATATGCGCGCTTGCAAAGCAGGCGCTGGCGTCGCGGCCGAAAGCCGAACTTTTGTGGGCCAGCCCGCGCGAACTGCTCAACATTTTCCAGGCCGACGAGATCGGCTGCGAGATCATCACCGTCACCAACGATGTCATCGGCAAGCTGCAGCTCGTCGGCAAAGACCTCGCTTGAATATTCGCGCGAAACCGTTCAGATGTTCCATCGCGACGCGGTGGCGGCCGCGTTCACGATCGATACCAGGGAAATGGCCGAAGAGTAGGGGCTAATTGATGCAGCGCTTGTTCGAAAAAGTTCTTGGTCACGGGCGGCGCCGGCTATTGCGGCAGCCTGCTCGTGCCACAATTGCTGAACCGCGGCTACAAGGTCACGGTTTACGACATCATGTTCTTTGGCGATTATTTTCTGCCCAAGGACAATCCCAATCTGAAGATCGTCAAAGGCGACATTCGCGACGCCAAGCTTCTGGCCGAAACCGCAAAAGGCCATGACGCGTTCGTCAGCCTGGCTTGCATCTCCAACGACGCTAGCTTCGAACTCGACGAGAAGCTGTCGACCTCGGTCAATCTCGATGCGTTCGAGCCGATGGTGCTGGCGGCGAAAAACGCCGGTGTGAAGCGATTCATCTACGCTTCTTCGAGTTCGGTCTATGGCGTCTCCGACAAGCCGGATGTCACTGAAGACCATCCGCTGGTGCCGCTGACGCTTTACAACAAATATAAGGGCATGTGCGAGCCGCTGCTGCGCAAGCACACCGACGACAAATTCGTCGGCGTTATCTTTCGGCCGGCGACGGTATGCGGATACGCGCCGCGCCAGCGCTTCGATCTGTCCGTGAATATTCTCACCAATCACGCCGTGAACGCCAACAAGATCACCGTGTTCGGCGGCTCGCAGTTGCGGCCGAACCTGCACGTCCAGGATTACTGCGACGTGGTCGAAGTGTTCTTGACCGCGCCTTCGGAAAAGATCCAGAACGAGATCTTCAATGTCGGAACGCAGAATCTGTCGCTGATGCAAATCGCCCATCTGGTCCGCGATGTGGTTTCGCGCGAATTTCCGGAAAAGGGACGCGTCGAGATCGTCACCACGCCCAGCGACGACCTGCGCTCGTATCACATCAACTCGGACAAGATTAAGCGCGTCCTTGGGTTTACGCCGTCTCATTCCATCGAGGAAGCGGTGCACGACCTCTGCCAGGCATTCCGTGACGGCCGTCTGCCCAACAGCATGGATGACGATCAGTATTTCAACGTGCGGCGGCTGAAGAGGCTCAAAGCGGCATGACCGAGAAGCCGGTCGCTGTCGTTACGGGCGGAGCAGGCTTCATCGGCAGTCACATGGTTGATACCCTGCTCGCGCGCGGCTACGCGGTCAGGGTGATCGACAATCTTACAGGCGGGCGAAAAAGCAATCTCGCGCATCTCGACAATGGCCGCGACATCGAATGCCATTGGCTCGACATCCGCTCGCTTGAGCCGGACTCGCCGATTTTTGCCGGCGCCCACTTCGTCTTCCATTTTGCCGGCATTGGCGACATCGTCCCGTCGATTGAAAAGCCGATCGAGTACATGGATGTCAACGTTCAGGGCACCGTGCGCGTTCTGGAATGCTGCGCGCGCCGCACAAGTCAAGAAATTCGTCTATGCGGCGTCGTCGTCCTGCTACGGACTTGGCGGCGACGCCGACCGACGAAAACCATCCCATCGCCCCGCAATATCCCTACGCACTTGTCAAAGTATCTCGGCGAGGTCGACGGCGTTCCATTGGCATAAGGTCTACGGGCTGCCGGTCGAGTTCCGTGTGCATCTTCAATGCCTATGGCCCGCGTGTGCGCACGACCGGCGTCTATGGTGCGGTTTTCGGTGTGTTCTTCCGCCAGAAACTTGCCGGCAAGCCCTATACCGTCGTCGGCGACGGAACGCAAACGCGGGATTTCATTTACGTCACCGATATCGCCGAGGCGTTTCTCGCGGCGGCCGAATCGCCGATTGTCGGCGAGCGGTTCAATGTCGGCGCAGGGAACCCGCAGTCGATCAATAAGCTGGTGGAAATCCTCGGCGGTGATGTTGTATACATTCCGAAACGGCCGGGGGAGCCCGACTGTACTTGGGCGAATATCGACAAGATCACGACCGCGACTTGGTTGGCAGCCCGAAGGTTGCCTTCGAGGATGGCGTCGGGCGGATGCTCGCCGATATCGAACTGTGGCGGGACGCGCCGCTGTGGGATCCGAGTTCAATCGAACGCGCCACAGAAAAATGGTTTCGTTATCTTGGGAAGCTGAAGATCGGGCAGAGCGCAGGGATGGGGGTAGGCCATGCTTGTATCATTGATTGATCGGTACCGGCACAAGATCAAGACGCCTGAAGAGCTGCGCCGCATCGTTGGCGAGCGGCCGCGCGCGCAAAAAGTCATCATGTGTCACGGCGTGTTTGACGTCGTCCATCCGGGACACGTGCGCCATCTGCTTTACGCCAAGAGCAAGGCCAATATTCTCATTGCCAGCCTCACGGCCGACAAGCACATCACCAAGGGTGTTTATCGTCCGCACGTTCCGCAGGATTTGCGCGCGGTGAACCTCGCCGCCTTCGAGATGGTCGACTACGTGCTCATCGACGAGCGCGACAAACCGATCGAAAATATCCGCCTGATCCAGCCCGACTATTTCGCCAAGGGTTTTGAATACGGCGGCAACGGCATCGCGCAAAAGACTGCCGAGGAACTGGAAGTCGTGCAGTTCCTACGGCGGCGAATTGCTCTTCACGCCGGGGGACATCGTCTATTCATCCAGTGCCTTGATCAAGGAGACGCCGCCGGACGTCCGTCACGCCAATCTACAGATCGTGATGGAGCGCAATAACATCGACTTCAATAAGCTCCGCCGCGTGCTCGACGACATGAAAGGTCGGCGCGTCCATGTGCTCGGCGACACGATCATCGACAGCTACACCTACTGCGCGATGATCGGCGGCCAGACCAAGACGCCGACGCTGAGCGTCGCGTTCGAGCGCAAGGTCGACTACGTCGGCGGCGCCGGCATCGTCGCCAAGCATCTGCGTGGCGGCCGGCGCGGAGGTCACATTTTCGACCGTGCTCGGCAACGATCTGCTGAAGGACTTCGTCATCGATGATCTGAAAAGCTCGGGCATCGACTTGCGCGCGATCATCGACGAGACCAGGCCGACCGTGAACAAGAACGCCATCATCGTCGGCGGCTATCGGCTCGCTGAAAGTCGACACCCTCGACAACCGGTCCATCTCCGACGAAATCCTGTCGAAACTGCAGGCCAATCTGGCCGAGCATCCGGTTGAAGCCGTGGTCTATTCCGATTTCCGCCACGGCATCTTCAATCGCCGCACCATCCCGAAGCTGATCGATGCGATACCGAACGGCGTCTATCGCGTCGCCGACAGCCAAGTCGCCAGCCGCTGGGGCAACATCACTGATTTCAAGGACTTCGACCTGATCACGCCGAACGAGCGCGAAGCGCGTTTCGCCCTCGGCGACCAGGATTCTGGCGTGCGGCCGCTGGCGTCGCTGGTCTATGATGCCGCGCGTTGCAAGCTGTTGATCCTCAAACTTGGCGAGCGCGGCGTGCTTGCTTGCCGCAATGCCGAGCATTATTCGCTCGATAGCTATTTCGTTATCGACAGCTTCGTCGATCAGGTGGTGGACGCGGTCGGCGCCGGCGACGCTCTGCTCGCGTATTCGACCCTGGCGATGCTGTCCTGCGGCAACGACGCCATTGCGACTGTTCTCGGCTGCATGGCCGCATCCTGCGAATGCGAGCTTGACGGCAACATCCCGATCACGCTCGATCACGTTCGCAACAAGATCGACAGCGTCGAGCGCCAGCTGAATTTCGAGTGACCGACTCTTCGATGCGTGTGATCGTGGCCGGCCTCGGCGTTCAGGGCTATAAGCGACGCGCGTTTGCCGGTGCCGATTTCGTCGCCGCGGTCGATCCTGTCAATCCGGAAGCGGAATTCCGGCGCATCGAGGACGTGCCACGCGACCGCTATGATGCCGTGCTGGCCTGCATTCCGGACGCGCCGAAAGTCCAACTCATCCGCTACTGCATCGACAACAAAAAGCACGTCCTCGTCGAAAAGCCGCTCTGGGCGGAGCACGAGGACGACGACATCGTCGAACTGCAGGATCGCGCACGCCGCGCCGGCGTCGTCTGTTATACGGCCTACAATCATCGGTTCGAACCTCACTACCTACGCATGCGCGAGTTGATCGCGTCCGGAGAGCTCGGCAGGATTTATTCCTGCCGCATGTACTATGGCAATGGCACTGCGCGGCTGGTGCGCGACTCGGTCTGGCGCGATCACGGCGCCGGCGTGCTGCCGGATCTCGGCTCGCATCTACTCGATACTTGTCGCTTCTGGTTCGGCGACATCGGCGATGATTTTTCGGTGATCAGCGCCCGCGCCTTCGAGAATCGCGCGCCCGATCACGTCGTCATCTCAAACGAACGCGGCGCCATGCGCATAGAGCTGGAAATGACGCTCCTGATGTGGCGCAACCATTTCACTTGCGACATCCTCGCTGAAAACGGCACCGCGCATATCGCTCGCTTTGCAAATGGGGGCCGACAACCTTCACCCATCGCCGGCGCGTGTTGCCAAGCGGCCGGCCGCCCGAAGCAAAGCGTCACACTCGTTCAGGACGATCCGACCTGGGCGCTGGAATATGCCCATTTCATCGCGCTCTGCACGCGGCGCGCCGAAACCGATCTGTCCAAGATCTGTGGCTACAGCGGACGCTCGACCGCATCGGCAAGGATGCCGCTTGCCCTTGCTGATAAGGCGTCGTGATGAACCCCACGGTCGGATTCGCCGGCATGACCCATCTCGGGCTCGTTTCCGCAAGCGCCGTGGCGGGCAAGAGCTTTCCGGTGGTGTGTTATGATCCGATGCCGCGCTGATCAACAGACTGAGCGCCGGCGACCTGCCGGTGAGCGAACCCGACCTTGACGACATCGTCCGCGCCAACGGGCGACGGCAATCGTTCACCTCAGAAGTGCCGCGCTCGGCCGGTGTGATGTCGTTTACATCGCGCCCGACGTTCCGACCGACGACTCCGGCCAGAGCGATCTTTCCGGAATTTGTCAAACTGATCGACACGGTCGCCCAGGTGCTTGGTCCAGCACGCCGTATTGGTCATCCTTTGCCAGGTGCCCCCTGGCTTTACCCGCGCTCTGGCGGCGCCGCCGCCGGAGCGCCGATACTATCAGGTCGAAACGTTGGTCTTCGGACGTGCAGTAGAGCGCGCGACTAGGCCCGAGCGCTACATCATCGGTTGCGCGGATCCCGCCAAGCCGCTCGACCCGCGCTTTCGTGCCGTGCTGCAGGCCTTCGATTGCCCAATTCTGCCGATGCGTTACGAAAGCGCCGAGCTTGCCAAGATTTCCATCAACATGTGTCTTGTCGCGTCGATCGGGGTCGCCAATATGCTCGCCGAACTCTGCGAAGGAATTGGCGCGGTCTGGTCCGAAATCGTCCCGGCGCTCAAACTCGACCGCCGCATCGGCGCCTATAGCTATCTCGCGCCGGGACTCGGCATCGCAGGCGGTAATCTGGAGCGCGACCTTGCGACCGTCGAGCGACTTGCTGCCGCCCACAACACCGATGCGGGCATCGTGCGGGCCTGGCGGGCGAACAGCCGGCATCGCCGCGATTGGGCCGTACGCACCATCCGTGCGGCCCTGCTCGATGCCGAGACCGGACGCTGTCGTTGCGGTATGGGGATTGGCGTACAAGGAAAACACCCACTCGGTGAAGAACTCGCCGTCTCTGGCCACCATCGCGCAGCTTCCCGGGACGAAGCTTCGCCTCCACGATCCACTCGTTCCGGCAAGTGCTCGCGGGCCACGCCGACGGCGCAAGGTTTCGCGACACCACTTGAAACCTTGGCCGGCGCCGATGCCCTTATGATCCTCACGCCATGGCCCGAGTATCGCGCGATTGCGCCGGATGAAATTGCACGTTAGCTGAAGGGCCGCATCGTGCTCGATCCCTACGCCGTACTCGATGCTGAGGCGGCGTTCGCGGCGGGGCTACGCTACTACACGCTTGGCCGGCCGGCGCCGGCGACCTTGAGCGGGTCGCTGACATGCTTCACCATCTCAACAACGCCCCTACCCTGCCTGAGCGCACGGTCGTGATCGGCGCCGCTGGCTTTGTCGGCGGCGCTCTCATGCGCCGTCTCGCGGCGGCGAACGCCCCTGCGCTCGGTCTTACCCGCAAGGAGGTCGATCTTCAGAGGCCTGACGCGACAGAGCAGTTGGCCGCGCATTCTCCAACCCCGGCGACGCCGTCGTGGCCGTGGCTGCCCGCGCTCCCTGCAAGGACATCGGCATGATGATCGAGAACATGATCATCGCTAAAGTCATCATCGATGCGCTTGCCGCAGTCGGCGTCGCTCATGTGGTGAATATCAGCTCCGACGCCGTTTACGCTGACGGTCCGCTGCCGCTGACCGAGACCTCGCCCACCGCCCCGACCAGCATGCACGGCGCGATGCATCTTGCCCGCGAGATCGCCTTCTCCAGCACACTAAAATCACCGCTGGCGACATTGCGGCCATCGCTGCTCTACGGCGCCGGCGATCCGCACAATGGCTATGGTCCTAACCGGTTCCGCCGGCTCGCCAATGAGGGCAAGGATATTGTTCTGTTCGGCGAAGGCGAGGAACGCCGCGATCATGTTTTGATCGATGACGTTGCCGAAGCTGATTTTTCGCGTGCTTGCGCGGCGCAGCGTCGGCACGCTCAATATCGCGACCGGCGAAACGCATTCGTTCCGCGACATCGCCGAACGCGTTGTCGCCGCTGCGCCGCGCCAGGTCGCCATCAAATCCAGTCCCCGCAACGGCCCCATGCCGCACAACGGCTATCGCCCGTTCGATATCGCGGCATGCCGCAGCGGCATTCCCCGATTTCAGCTTACGCCCGATCGACGAGGGGATCGCCAGGCGCAGCGCGACATGGCGGGGGCGCTGATGGCGGAAGTCGATTTGCTGCGGGCGCTGCCGCGCACCAAGCGCAACATCCAGAAGACGGAAGGAGGCCAAGGATCCGGCGGTCGTCGCGATCTCTAAGCAATATGGCGAAATGTATTTCGACGGACCGCGCGAATATGGCTATGGCGGCTATCGCTACGACGGCCGCTGGCTCCCCGTTGCGCGCGACATCATCGACCATTTCGGCCTCAAACCGGGCATGCGCGTTCTCGACGTCGGCTGCGCCAAGGGATTTCTGGTCAAGGATTTGATGCTGGCCTGTCCGGGTCTCGAAGCGTTCGGTCTCGACATCTCGCTACTATGCGCTCATGCATTGCGAGCCCGAGGTGATCGGCCGGCTGCATCTCGGAACGGCCGAGAAGCTTGTGTTTCCGGACCACAGCTTCGATTGCGTGCTGTGCCTCAATACCGTGCACAATTTCCCGCGGCCGCGCGCCATCAAGGTGATGCAGGAAATCGAACGCGTGTCAGGCGGGCGTGCCTTCGTCCAGGTCGACAGCTATCACACGCCCGAGCAGAAAGAGATCTTCGAGAGCTGGGTGCTTGACGGCGGAATTTTACGACTACCCGCAGGGATGGGTCGAACTTTTTCGAGGAAGCGGGCTATACGGGTGACTATTACTGGACAATCATCGAATAAGCCAGGAAGGACGGAATTCACCAATGGCGGGAAAGACTTATGCTATTCTGGGCGGGGGAGGAAGTTTCGGCATTCACGCCGCCTTCTATCTGCTGGACCATGCCGATCCAAAGAAGGTCATCGGCATAGGCCGCAACCCGCTGCGCCCGGGTCCGTTCTCGCTCGATATCGAGAAACGCGAACGTTACGTCTATCACGCCCGCCATGTGACTCATGAGCTCGACCTCCTGTTGGAGCTGCTCGATCGCGAAAAGCCGGAGGTGATCATCAATTTCGCCGCGCAGGGCGAAGGGGCCGTTTCGTGGAAACATTCTTGGAGGTTCTTCGAGACGAACTGCGTGGCGCTGACGCGACTCGCTGAAGAGCTGATGAAGCGCGACTGGCTCGAGCGCTTCATCCAGATCGGGACCTCGGAAATGTACGGCTCGGTTGAGCACGCGGCCACCGAGGACGAGCCGATCAAGCCGTCCAGCCCGTACGCCGCCTCCAAAGTCGCCTTCGACATGTATTTGGAATCGGTTCATCGCTTCCTGAAATTTCCGATGAACATCATTCGGCCGTCGAACGCCTATTGTCCGGGTCAACTGCTTCACCGCGTCATCCCCAAAGCGATCTGGTGCGGGCTGACCGGCAACAAGCTGCCGCTCCACGGCGGCGGCAAGGCGGAAAAGTCGTACATCCACGCCCGCGATCTGGGCCGCGCCATCCATTTAGTCGCGGAAAAGGCGCCGCTCGGGGTCATCTACAATGCCGGGTCGGCAAAGCCGACCTCGATCCGCGAGGTCGTCGAACGCTGCGCCAAAGCGCTCGGCATTCCGTTCGAGCAGCTTTGCACCATGAGCGAGGATCGGCTTGGACAGGACTTCCGCTACTGGCTCGATTTCGAGCCGGATCAAGAACGCGGTAGGATGGGAGCCGCAGATCGGCTGGGACGAAGGCCTGGCCGAGATGGTCGCCTGGGGCAAGAAATACCTGCCCGAGATCAGAAACTGGCCGACGGATTATGTGCTTAGAGCGTAGGGTAGGATGAGCGTACTGGCAGAACGCGAGGAGCGTAATTCGCGGCGCAACAGCTTCGATGCCGCCGCGGCCCGGCGGCGTTGCCGCGACTATCGCCGGCGCATCCTCGACATTTCGCAACAGGTCACCGCGCTCCACGTCGCGCCGGCTTTTTCCTGCATCGAAATCACCGACGTGATCTACAATCGAGCTGATGCGCCGCGAAGCCAGCGGCGAGTATCGCGACGTGTTTCTGATGTCGAAGGGTCACGGCTGCATGATCCAGTACGTGATCCTGGAGGAGCAAGGCGTAGTTGTCGCGCAAGGATCTCGACGATTACTGCAAGCCCAACGGCCGGCTTGGCGCGCATCCCGATTACGAGACGCCTGGAGTCGCGGCCTCGACCGGATCGCTCGGCCACGGCTTGGGCATGGCGACCGGTCAGGCCTATGCGGAAAAGCTCAAGGGCACCGATGTCCTCATCTATTGCGTGCTTTCCGACGGCGAGTTCCAAGAAGGCTCGACCTGGGAAGCCATGATGATGGCGGCCAACAATATGGCGCAGCTCGCCGGCCCAGCTCCGTTTGAGTACGATACCGGTCGAGATACACATAAGGATGCTCGCCTTCGATCGGCCGGTTGCGCCAAGTTTCGATGGTCCTTTCGATTTTCTTGTTCAGGTCCGACATGGTCGCGGGCGATAGCTACCTCCAGTTCGGCCAGATTCGGGACCGCCGACCCCACCTATTTGTTCGAAAGACTCTATGCGTCATTCGGTCAAGGAGATTTCAGAGTCACCTGCGCGAACTCTATGCCGTCGACGTCTCGCCCGATCTGATCAGCCGGGCCACAGACGCGGTGCTCGATGAGGCGCGCGAGTTGCAGAACGGGCCGCTCGACGTCGTCTATCCGGTGATCTTCTTTGACGCGTTGCAGGTCAAGATCTGCGACGAAAGTTTGGTCAAGAACAAAGCTGTCTACCCAGCCCTCGCGCTGGATTGCGAAGGCCAAAAGCATGCTGTCGGCCTCTGGATCGAACAAAGCGGGGGCGCGGAGTTCTGGCTGCGTGTGATGAACGAGCTCAAGACCCGGGCGTCGGCGACATCATCTTCGTCGTGGTCGGAGGGTTCAAGTGACTTCCCCGACCCGATCAACTCGGTGTTTCTATGCGATCGTGCAGACCTGCGTCGTCCATAGTACGAACTTCGTGTCCTGTCAGAGCCACGCTGTCCTCGGATGAGCTCGATCTCTCAGGGAAGAAGTTCCGTTGCGCGCGATCGCAAATAGGCCCTACCGACGCGGGACGACGGCGGCCAGCAGGCCTGTCCTGCCTGCACTAAGGAACGCAGGCGGCTTTGTAGGACTTCGTCTTCGATGCTGTAAACCGCTGTGCGATCGAGCCGATCGAAAGCCTCCCCGACTAGGGCCGCGATCTCCTCGCTCGAATTGTCGACGAACGTGATACCGGCGTTTCTGAACTCTGCCGCAAGTCGAAGCGGACCGATCTCGGACGAGAATCCTTCTGCAAATGTCAAACGCCGACCTTCCCTGAACATTTGCTTCGAGATGACCAGATCGAAAGGAAAAGGAGAGTAGCTGCAAGTCAGAGGCGCGGTATTTGTAAGCACTGACATACGGCCGAAGGCTCCAGCGACGTTGGAGAGTCCTGAGTTACCTCCAAGATAAAAACGGCAGGATGCGCATAAATATATATCGAGCCAGTCGCTTTTGAACGAAGACAAGGCGTAGTCGATAACATTCGCGGTCGGGCGTATCGGGCGCATGCTTTTATCGCCCATGCGGATGCACCAACCGCCGCGCGCCATGATTGTCTCAATGGCTTGATCATACGATGCAATATCCGCATTTCGGTAGGAGTGAAGATGCTCATCACTTGGCGAGTACCCGCCTTCCCGCGCATGCAGACAAACAAACCAAGCCCCCTGTGGGACACCCATTTCGCGAAGAACCGCCTGCCCTCTCACCCGGTCGGCCTTTGTCAGGGCGAGGAGTGGAGGCATATTCCCCCATTTACTCTGAACCTCATAAGCGCGGGCGCTTATTGTTATGTTGAATGTATAATCGGCTAGATCGTCTATCCAACCACCGTGCTCACGCACTGCCGCGAGAATTCGCCAGATTAGGCCAGGAGATACTATTCGAATGTATTTGCTCCAATAGCGCAGGAGCGCGACGTTCGCCGGCTCGGCTGATCGAGAAGAGCCCTTCTCGCCTAACAGAAAGATTGGCCGTACCCGTCTCAACAGAAGCTTGTTCTCCTTGAGATAGGAATCCAAATCGAGGGTCAGATGGCCGATCCGGTCCACACAGGGCACCCGCATAAAGGTGTAGCCAATCCTCGCAGAATGATCGCGAGGATCAGACAAAATCGACGACGGACTGATGTAGCGAACTTGCGCCCGTGGCGCGAGCGCCGCCTGAATCTGGTACTGATCTTAGTGAACATCAGTGAGAATATCATTTGGTGTTCAGGCGATCCCCCTCCGACTAGGATCTGTAGCCACATAGTCCATTGAAAAGCAACGGCGAGCATGATTCACCTATGCACAGTGGAGATTGGCCGCTATTTTCGCCTCCGGCGCTAAGTAGCGACCGGCGAGAGCTTGTGGATCGGTGCCGTGATTTCATGTATGAAGTGACCAAACTCAATCCTATCGTATTTCGTCTGCTGGCTCGGATTTGGCATGTTCAAATGGGCCCACCGATTTATGAGCTTATCAAGAAATCCTCGCCGAATTCAAAGCTCAGCCGAAATGGTCCATTGGGGCCGCACTTATTTTGACGAATTGAATCGGCGCCTCACGATACGTTGCGCGCATGAGCATTGACGTTGCTCTTGGTAGCAAAGGTGAATGATCCGATGGCAAGCACAGACCGTCCGGGCCATTCGCGCGGATCGCTCGCATCGGCCCATGGTACCAATGATTTGTGCGCAGTGATCGAGCCGATGCTGCGACAGATGGTGCGTATCCGTATGGTCGAGGAAGCGATTTCCGATCGTTATGGCGAGCAGGAGATGCGCTGCCCGACCCATTTGTGCATTGGCCAGGAGGCGCCACCGGTCGGCGTGTCGGCGCATTTGGCCAGGGAGGATACTGGTGTTTTCCGGCCATCGCAGTCATGGGCATTTTCTGGCCAAGGGCGGTGACCTCAAGGCCATGATTGCGGAGCTTTATGGTCGCGTGACGGGCTGTGCGAGCGGTAAGGGCGGCAGTCAGCATCTGATCGATTTGCAAAGCGGCTTCATGGGCTCGGCACCTATCCTGGCGAGCACGATTTCGGTTGGAGTGGGAGCAGCTTGGGGCGCCCTGCAGAACGGCGACGGCCGTGTTGTCGTCGTCTATTTTGGCGATGGTGCGACCGAAGAAGGTATGTTCCATGAGGCGATGAATTTTGCTGGCCTGAAGCGTCTGCCCCTCATCTTTGTTTGCGAGAACAATCTCTATTCGGTTCATTCGGCAATGGAGGTGCGCCAACCGCCGCGGAGCATAACAGCGATCGGCGCGGCGCATCATATTGCCGCCGCGCAAGGCGATGGCAATGACATTCGCGCGGTCTATGAGCTTGCCGAACAAGCGGTTTCGCGCGCCCGCACCGGGGCCGGCCCCACGCTTCTAGAGTTCATGACTTACCGCTGGATGGAACATTGTGGCCCCCATGGCGATACGGACCTCGGATATCGGTTGGCCTCTGAATTGGATGCCTGGAAAGCGAAGGACCCTCTGGTCCCTTGCCCGCCGCCAGCTCAGCGCCAATGGTGCTGAGATTTGGCCCGCAGAGGCCGGCTGGCGGCAAGAGATCGCGCGCGAGATCGAGGAAGCCTTTGCCTTCGCCAAGGCCAGCCCTTATCCAGCGCCTTCAGAACTTTCGACACATATCACGCCGCCGGCGAATGCTGCGTCATGACGCGCCTTCTGACCTATCAAGAGGCTATTCGCGAGGCGCAGGCCCAATTGCTGGCAGCCGATAAGCGGACCTATGTCATGGGGCTCGGTGTGCCGGGGCCGACCGGTATTTTCGGTACCACCAAGGGCTTGCGTGAGCAATTTGGACCAGACCGGGTATTGGATATGCCGGCTTCGGAAAATGCGATGACTGGCATAGCGCTCGGCACAGCGCTCATGGGCCGGCGGCCAATCCTCGTCCATATGCGGGTGGATTTCGCCGTTCTTTCGATGGAGCCGATCGTCAATCAGATTGCCAAGTGGTTTTACATGTATGGCGGTCACATGCGGGCGCCCTTGACGTTCCGGATGATCATCGGCCGCGGCTGGGGACAGGGCCCGCAGCATTCGCAATCGTTGCAGTCCTGGTTCGCACATGTGCCCGGTTTAAAGGTGGTCATGCCGACCACGGCGCATGACGTCAAGGGCATGCTTATTTCCGCCGTCGAAGATGATGCGCCCGTGCTCATTTTCGAGCACCGCTGGCTCTACAGCGTCAGCGGCGTCGTGCCCGAGGAAATGTACAAAGTTCCGCTGGACCGCGCCGCCGTGGTGCGGCAGGGCAAAGACATCACGTTTGCGGCCACCTCCTACATGACGCTTGAGAGCCTGCGCGCGGCCGAATTGCTCGCGCCGCTCGGGATCGAAGCCGAGGTTTTGGATTTGCGCACGCTGACTCCAGTCGACATGGATATACTCGGCGATTCAGTTAAACGCACCGGCCGCCTGATCGTCGCCGACACTCGGCCAATCGTACTTTGGCGTTTGTGCGGAAGTCATTGCCGGCGTCACCGAGAATTTCTACTCGCATCTCAAAGCAGCTCCGCGACGGATCGCCTTGCCGCATATCCCGACGCCGACGACGCCGGCCTTGGCCGATCTCTATTATCCGCGAGCAATAGACATCGCGCGCGCAGCGCTTTCGTCACTTGGATCGACTCATGTCCTGAATGACGAAGCTGTTCGAGACGGTCAGTGGCGCGATGTTCCGGACCGATCCTTCACCGGGCCTTATTAGGCATGGCGGAGGGCCCGCGCGACGGGACCTCGATCAGTTCCGTCGTTTTCTTTTTGAACGAGGGCTCGTTACGCCCGCGCGAGGCCTCGGTTGCGCAACTCGTGTTGGAAGACCAACCTATCTGATGCAATTGCGCAATCAGAAGCAGCGAATCTTTTTCTGCTACGGGTCTGTTTGACGGCGCGATGACCGCTGGTGAAACCCCAGAAGGGGTACAACGGCGCGAATTGCAGGAAGAGCTTGGCTTAGCTGCAGAAAGCGTCTCCTATTTTTCACCCGGTCTCCTTCGACTTCGCACGGCTTGGGTAGCTCACCGTCGATCGCCACAATTACGAAGTGAAGGTTTCATTGGCTATGATGGGGACCTTAGGGCTTGGCGAAGTGTCTGCCATGCGCGCCTTCAGCGGGCCGGAACTCTTGCGAGTGCAAAGGTCACCCCCTACGATGCCCTCGCGATCTGGATGCATGCGAGGCAAGCTGTGCATGCAGCACGGCCGCTTGGCCGGTGTTTCAGACGGTTTTTTCACTGGTTTTCACTGGCGTAGGACGGGTGCCGGGACGCAAGCATGGGCGATGCTAAAAAGACGGCCTTTATCCTCGGCGTGACTGCGGAGATCGGCTGGGCGATCGCGGAGCGGCTTATGGCAACCGGCTGGCGCATCGTCGGCACCGGCCGTGCCGACAGCGGTCTTGCGAAAGCGAGCACGGCGGACGCCTATCACTTCATTCCTTGCGATCTGGATGAGCCAAGCTCGATCGCCGCTTCTCTTGCCTGTTTCGCGGGCATGAGCTGTCCATGGAATCTTTTTGTATCGGCTGTTGGTACGATGGAGCCGATCGGGCGGTTTTTCGACCTTCCCTTTGACGAATGGGAACGTTCTTTTCGGGTGAATTCGATCGAGCAGCTGCGGGTTCTTCACGGCATATGGCCGCAAAGATCTAAGAGCGGCGCGATCGACATTATGTTGATGGCTGGCGGTGGCACCAACAACGCCTTCACAAATTATTCCGCCTATTGCCTCTCCAAGATCGCCTTGATCAAAATGTGCGAACTCATCGATGATGAAGAGCCGAGTGCCAATGCGTTCATTATTGGGCCTGGCTATGTTCGCACCAAAATCCACAAGCAGACGCTAAAAGCTGGGCCCGCGGCTGGGTCTGGTTATGAGAAGACCGTCAATTTTCTTGCGACGTCGGGAACGAGCTTCGATGATATCTACGCCAATATGGTATGGTGCATGACGCAGGGCCGCGCGGTCGCGGGCGGGCGGAATTTCTCCACCGTGCATGACCCGTGGAAGGAGGGCGGCGAGGTGCTGATGCGGCGCCTTTTGAAAGATAGCGACGCCTATCGTCTCCGCCGCCATCAGCCCAAGGAAGAGGTTTGACGTTGCGTAGCAATACGATAAAGCTCTCGGATTACGTCGTCGACTTCTTAGCGCAGCGCGGCGTGCGGCACGCCTTTGTTGTCACCGGCGGTGCGTCGATCCATTTGCTGCATTCGCTCGCCGACCACCCTGACATCGATTTCATTTGTCCGCATCATGAGCAGGCTGCTGCTATGGCAGCGGATGCCTATGCGCGTGTGAGCGGCGGACTTGGCTGCGCCATGGCGACGAGCGGGCCTGGTGCAACCAATCTCATCACTGGGATTGCCGGAGCCTTTTTCGATTCCGTGCCGACGATATTTATCACCGGCCAGGTCGCGACATTCAGAATGAAGAACGACACCGGCGTGCGGCAACTCGGATTCCAGGAGACCGACATCGTGCCGATGGTGGCGCCGATCACCAAATATGCCGTGCAGATCCGCGATCCAAATGCGATCGCTTATGAGCTGGAGAAGGCGGCCTTTATCGCAACATCGGGCCGGCCTGGTCCAGTGGTCATCGATATTCCAGACGATTTGCAGCGCGGTCCCATCGATATGGCGGCCTTGCGCCATTATGAGGTGACGCAGGCGCCGTTGCGTCCGCCGGTCGAGGCGGATCTTCTGGCGATATTAGAGATGTTGCGCGCGGCCGAACGTCCGGTCATCTTGCTTGGGTGGGGCGTTCGCCTCGCCGGCGGTGCGGATCTCGCCCGCGGAAACCTCCTTAATTTGGGCGTGCCGATTTTGACCAGCTGGGGCGCTAAGGATTTGCTCCCGGCAGCCGAGCCGCTCAACGTTGGCTCATTTGGCACGCACGGGACGCGCGCCGGCAATTTCGCCGTTCAGAATGCTGACTTCGTGCTTGCCATTGGCGCGCGCTTGAGCACGCGCGAAACCGGAACGCCGGTGACAAGCTGGGCGCGCGGCGCCAAGCTCGCCATCGTCGATATAGACACGACGAAATCGGCAAATTTCCTGCGATGGGCCGACCGGTCGATTGCGCCGCCAATGCCGATGCGCGCGCGTTCCTTGAAGCCTTTCTGCCCGTAGCCGAGGCGACGCCCCTCAAGCCGTTGCAAGACTGGCAGCGACGTATCCTCGATTGGAAGATGCGCTATCCGATCTGTGGGCCGACGAACCGGAAAAGCGAACGCGTCGATCCCTATGTTTTGGTCGAAGAACTTGCAGCGCATCTGCCAGACGACGAGCATATTTTTGTCGATACGGGATGCGCGGTCGCTTGGACGATGCAAGGCTTTCCGGTGCGCGGCCGGCAAAGGCTCTATCATGACTTCAACAATACCGCGATGGGCTGGGCTTTGCCCGCCGCGATCGGCGGCGCGCTGGCGCTCGGCGGCCATAGGGTGACATGCGTATCGGGGGACGGCAGCTTGATGATGAACGTTCAGGAGCTGGCGACGATCATGCGCCGCCGGTTGCCAATTTTCTTGTTGGTGATCAACAATGGAGGCTACGGCATGGTGCAGCAGACAGAAGAGCAATGGCTCGGCGGGCGCCATATCGGAACATCCTACGAAGGTGGCCTCGCATTTCCCGATCTCGAGCAGCTCGCCGCAGCTTTTTCGATTCCCGGTCCTTTGTGATCGCGAAGGCGTCCGATGTGAAACTCATTCTCAAGGTGAGCGTGGCGATCGACGGTCCGGAATCCTCGTCGATGTCCGCGTCGACGGCGCTCAGCGCGTCATCCCGCAATCGAAATTCGGCTATCCGATCGACAAGGATTCCGAACCTTTGTTTCCACGCGATGAGTTTCTCGCCAATATATCGTCACACCGATGCCGAAATCTAAGGAGCCGATCTAAATGACAGGCCCGAAAAAGCAAAGCCGACGCCGGCGTGACGAGTCGCGATTGTCAATGACGTTCTTGAAACGCTGGCGCAACTGCCAGACCGGCATGCGACGCATGATCCGTTATGGCGCTTGTGGCGCCAGGCCTCCAGAGAGCCGCTGCGACAGATGTTTGGATCAATCGAGGCGTGGCCGGTGCCATTTGCCCGTTCGGCGAGCTTATCTTCCCCTTCATCGAGATGGGTTCGATCACATCGATCGATCTAGTTCGGCCTCGACGAATTGATCCTCTTTTCGTCTATAATGCCAATCGCAAGCGCTATCGCCGCGCGTCAGGGATTTCGCGCGAACATCGTCTTGCATACGACGATCATGGCGCGTTGCGGGTTTCAGGTCCGCTCCTCTGAGCCTGACCCGCATCACTTCAAATGGCTGAATGGAACGCTACCGCCAATAAGGTTACGTCGGATGATCGGTGAGGCAGCCATTTCGACCGACGGCAGGCCACCTCGAATTCGTGCGGGTTCTTGGCAACACCACGGGCAGCCATCTCGCTGGCGCCAAAGCGTCGCCTTATGGCGAGCTGAGCCCATGAGCGCTTTAAGCGTGAATGTCGAGGCGGCGGCGCGCTCGACCTCGCCTGGGCCGATCTCCAAAGATCGATATCGAAGGCCATGAGGCTGTGTTGATCACCGGGCTTCCGGTCGATACGTGCGCAGACCGATGCCGTCCTTGAAATGGGCAGGACGAGATGAGGCGGAGAAGATCTTCGCGCATTTGCGCGGCTCGAAGATCAATATGTTTTCGACAAAAGGCCGGTTGACAAAAGGTGACGTCTTTAGCTGACATGCCTACGAGCCATCGGGACGAACTTTTCATTTCGGGGAGAAGCGCGAAGTATTGGCGGGCGATGAACCAAGGAGATGATGGCATCGCGGTCGGTGGGTGATGCCAGCAACGCTGATAAAATGTGAATGACATTCGTGTTGATCGTAAGATTTTCACCGATTGAGTGACCGTGCATCGCATGTTAAACTTCTTCGGCCGCAAAGACAAACAAGAGCCTGAGCCGAACCATTACGATTTCTTTGAACCGGCAATCGAAGCGTTTGGATAAAGGCTCTAGCGCATTTCGCGGGCAGGGCTGATCAGGCGGTCCTGCACTGGACGGCCGCTAATGAAGCCCCGGTCAACACTGGCCGAAGCGCGGGTGGAATTACAAAGGTAATATCCTGGGATTTGCCTCGAGCGTTACGGTCACGCCGGCCCTGCATTCCCGCGGCCGCGCATTCCACGGTGCAGATGGGGATGACGTACAAGAATCTTTCGCACACAAACGGGTAGGGCTAGCTGGCCCCGAATCTGGTCGAAGTGGAGGTGGTTGAACGGACAGCAAGAAGGAGCCGCCGTGTCACCAAATGCTATCTGAAGCATCGAAATGGCATAAAGGACCAGCAGATGAGTGATGCCACCCCGCTCGCAGCCGGTGCCGGCGACGCTCAGCTCAAGCTAAATGTGCAAAAATCTCTGAGAACACTACCAGCATGGAAAATGCGGCCATGCCCGACAAACTCCTGTCGCGTTTTCTGCTAGTGAGCCAGAGATTTCGTCGGGAGGTCTGCTGCGTCGCCAGTTAGCGGGGTAGTGGTTGCGGTGGGGCTTCAGTACTCTGCCACCTTGTTGGGGATCGGGCTTTTGTCGATAGGTCATAGGCTTCCGTCGCAATATCTTGTCCAGCCACGGTCTCTGCGGTGGCGACGTCTTCCCCTCCCACTGAGGCTTGTTGCGAGTCGCTTTATCGCCTCGTGTTTAAGGTTTTGTCTTCCATTTTCTCGCATACATGCCTTGTTGAGGGATTTTATCGCAACTGGATTCGGAGTTGTTTTTTCTGCGCAGATGTATAGGGCGAGCAATTTTCCTTTCTCGCCCATGCCGCCAAAAGAATAAATATCTAGGAACCTGGATCGTAATCATATACCATCTACGGTTGCGAGTTGTGATCAACTGAATATTGAAAGACCTGACTTTCGTGTATTGTGGAGTTATTTGTCGAATAATAGTCCACAAACAAAGTAGGAGAGACATATAAAATCCGGATCCGCATAGTGTCGAAGACGGAGATTGATGAATGATCCTACCGCCGACCCTTAGCATTTTCTCAAAAATATAATTGCGGAAAGCACATGGCAAGTCAAAAATATTTCTAGGTCGTCTCCGCCATCGTATATAGCGTCGAAGCGGTTCTTAAGTTGTCTCCGGCACCTCTCTGGTTTGCAGAGATCATGTAGTATAGGTAGGTTTTTCGTTATTTATAATAAATCTAGGCTCTCTACGTCAGAACAGCCTAACAGGGAAAAAAAAGTACCGTCGTCGAGATAATGTTCGTCTAGCAAGGGTTCTCTGACATTTTTGCCAACGAAGTCATCCTTCAGCTTGACGCCGTGGAAACTGGCCAGATTTTCGAGCTCTTCGCGTCCGAAGAAAAGATGCTGCCGCCCCAATTGAAGGACCCGACCAGAGAAAGGCCATTGTGACGCTTCTGCTAGCAGAAAGCGCGCAGAGGTGGTCCCGTTTTCCGGAACAGAATGGCGGCTTAGCTAAGGTGGATTCTGGGTTGGATTACGCCGCCAATTTCTCCTCGCTTGCCTGCGTAGCATAGACCTCGTCGGGCGTCCTGCCGGCGAAGGTGGAGTGGGGTCGATCGGCATTGTAGTAGCCGATCCAACATCCGATACGGGTTTTTGCCTCACTGCCGGTCTCGAAGGCATTAAGGTAGACGCACTCGTATTTCAACGATCGCCACAGCCGCTCGATGAAGACGTTGTCCATCCAGCGACCACGACCGTCCATCGAGATGCGGATGTCGGCATTCTTCAAGGTGTTGGTGAAGGCGAAGCTTGTGAACTGCGAGCCTTGATCGGTGTTGAAGATCTCAGGTCTGCCGAAGCGGGCGATCGCCTCCTCCAGCGCCGAGACGCAAAAGTCAGCATCCATGGTGTTCGACAGCCGCCACGCCAGAACCTTGCGGCTGAACCAGTCCATGATGGCGACCAAGTACAGGAAGCCTCTGCGCATCGGGATGTAAGTCACGTCTGCGCACCAGGCCTGGTTCGGCCGATCGATGCTTAGGTGGCGAAGCAGATACGGATAGGTCTTGTGCTGCGGATGTGGCTCACTGGTCCTCGGGCGCTGGTAGATCGGCGCCAAACCCATCTTGGCCATCAGACGACGGACACGATGGCGTCCAACGCACCAGCCGTTGCGCCGAAGATGCCGCGCCATCTGCCGCGAGCCGTACCACGGTGTCTCCAGGAACTGCTCGTCGATGAGACGCATCAACCGCAGCGTCGCTTCGCTCTCCGCCGCCGGCTCACGGTAGAATGACGAGCGACTGATCGACGCCAGCTCGCACTGGCGTACGACCGAGAGCCGTGAGTGACCGGGATCGATCATCGTCTTCCTCCGATCCTGGCTCAGCGATCGAAGGCTTTCGACAAAAAATCCCGCTCCACAACAAGCTGACCGATCTTGGCGTGGAGCTTGGTGATCTCGCCATCCCGGCTCTTCTCTCGCTCGCTGCCCTTCTCGTCGAACACCCGGGCTAGCTTCTCGACCGCCTCGCGTTTCCAGGCGGCAATCTGCGTCGGGTGCAGTTCGTGCTTGGTCGCCAGCTCTGCAACCGTCTCGTCGCCCTTGATCGCCTCCAGCGCCACCTTGGCTTTGAACTCAGCCGAAAACCGTCTCCGCGTCCTCATGGTGGGTCGTCCTTTGCATCGGCGAACCCACCTTAGCCGGCTGTGTCAGGAAGTGGGACCACCTCTCGCGCCGCCTCGCGATATCCCCACGACACAAACTCCGTTCCTGCCGCCAGTCGACCTTCAAATTTGAAGTATACCAAGAAGCGCCTCACACGTAAATCTCAACCTTAGCTTACACGCTGCCATTCCTCCGATGAAGCGAGCGTCCCTGAACCGGTAAGTACACCGCGTGAGCTTGCTCAACGCCCTGTCCAAAGGCGCGCGACAAGCTCTACGCCCGCGGCTGGGACTTGAGCGAGATTTTTCTACAGAAATATCGAAAACGGACGAGCCGCGATCGCGTACCCAGAGACGTTGCGATGGTCGATGGCGCGGGGCGGGTGTGGTCGCCGTTGGCGGTCCGGTCGGGATTGTTGCTTTGAAGAAGGTGCGCTTGCGGGTGTCGTGTCGTTGGGGTCGCAAAGGCTCCGATGCGCTGATTAGGGACCGACGGTTAAGCGCTGTGGCGCGGGGACCGGGACATCCAAAGGCCCGATGCGGGCTCCCCAAGTAAGCGTTTCCCTTAAGTCCTTATGCCCCCTGGCGGTGTAGCTGTTCGGCACGTTGACCGGCTCGCGGATGCCCGCGAGTGTGCGCAACAGCGCGGTCTTGCCGGAGCCATTATCGCCCCCGAGTCCGACGCGATCGCCTTCGTGGACGTCGAAGCTCACACCGTCGAGAGCTTTGATGACGACTTTCCCGACCCGCCCGTGCCGGTCTGACTGCCCGACTTTCAACGTAGCGGCCGCGAAGCGATCGATGCCTTTGGCGAGGTGGCGGAGGTCCAGCGTATATTTCAGCGACCGACGCAAATCTCCATTCAGTCACGCCAACAATTCTTCGACCGTGCTGCGAATGATCTCAAGATCGTCGTCCTCGATCAGAACTCCTTTGTGATTTGGCCTCGGTTGGGGTTCGATGTCCGATTATGATGGATCAGACGACCCTTTGCGAAACTCAAAGCCAAGTGCCGGGAAGTCCTTCGGCGGATCGCCCAAATACTGCCCCCATGTCATTCTTGCATGGGCGACACGAGCGCCTTCCGACATGTTTGCAAAGGCCCGTGTATGGTTGTCGGTCACAAGGAGGTTGGCTTGCTCGCCGAGTCGGAATGTATTGCTGCGTGACCACTCGGCTACATCGAAAGCTTGTCCGTCCCGGCCGACGATGACGGCGTTCAGGCCGGCGCGACGTAGCTTCGCGGTCAGGCTGGCTTTGCCGCTTTCGAAAAGGCTGGCATCGACTTTCGAACGCATGCTGGATGGCGCAAATGATAGCATACGGTCACGCCTAATAATGAAACCGTTCGATCTTATGTGTGGATTTGGAAATTTCGGAAACTGTCGAATGTCCAATCGCTGCGCGCCGGGCCAAATCAAAGACGTTCCTTTCATTCGATACAAAGGACGGCGCACGAGCTGTTTGAGAGCTGTCGTCACCCACTTCGTCAGAGAGGTTGTTGTGTCGTACCGTCGCGGGCCGTCGCCATACCAATCGGGGCGGCGCTGACGGAGAAGAAAATCGAAATAGTAAGCGAGCTGTGCCGCATCTTCCGGCCCCGCATCATGCGACATCCAGATAACGCGCAGCATCAGCAAGACACTGTCTAGTATGCTTTCATACGATCCGGTCGCTCCGGCGATACCGACGTTGTCCCGCGCCACGTGAGCGGCGAGCGGCGCGAGCCAACCCGGTGCGGCGAGTTCGGAGTGCGCATTTAAGAAACAAAGATACTGGTGGGGGACTTGCCGGCTGACTTGCAGATAGGCGCCGATGTCGAAGCCGGTATCGTCCAGCTCGATCCCGTGAGGCGCTAAATCCTGGAATACCGCCCGAGCTTGCACCAAATGGCTTTGCTGTTCGAAGCCCTTATAGATGACGATCAATTCGTGGTCGTATCCTGCTTGGTGAAGCCGATAACTGTCGGCGAAGCGCCGAAATGTGGCGATACCGTCCGCACAGCGCGCCAGGAATGCTACGCCGACGGCGCGAGGATTTTGATTCGAAGACATTGCCAAGCGGGTCACGTGAATTTAAAGTTCACCGTATCATGTCTCCTGCGTTGTGGCAGAAGCGTTGAACAGAAGCTAGAATGTGATCTGCAGATTTGGTCCACGTGAAGGGCCTGGGATCTTGATTGTGCCGATCGATTAAAGAGCGGATGTCGGCTTCGAGCTACCTGACGGAAGTATGAACAGCTTGTCGAATTCGCTCTCTGGTGAGCTCAGCAAACCGGCGCGCGACTTGATTGATCCACGACGCTTGAGTGGGCGTGAAGTGGATATGATAATGCGATCGGCGGGTGAGCCACGCTTTAGTCTTTGGGGTTTTGTGGGTGGCATGATTATTCATGACGATATGGACATCGAGTCTTTCAGGGACTTGAGCATCGATTTCTTTGAGGAAGTGCAGGAATTCGGTCGTCCGGTGACGCTTATAGCATTTGCCGATGACAATCTCTGTGGCGATATTGAGCGCGGCAAACCGCTAGGTACTACCATGCCGCACGAAGGTAGTGCCTCAGTTCGAATTTTAATTGGCGTGGGCATGTCGGCCAAGAACGTGAAAATCATGGGGTAGGCGCATAAGTGCTGGTGAATGTGACGGCCAAAACGTAGTGTGAAAGAACGCCCGCCCTTGAAAATTCAAACTGAGACACTACCCGCATGTAGCTGTGCGTGTGACGTTGGGGTATGCTGGGCATCATCGGCAGGAAGGGCTGGGGTCCAGACAACATAAAGCATAACTGACCGATCCGAACTCCGGCTTTTACAGCTTCCGCTGCTGGAATTGACTGAACGAGTTGCACTCATGTGAGGACACCGTTTTCGAGGGCATCATAGACATCGCTTATGCACTTGAAATCCTCGCGAGCGAAATAGCGCGGCATCGGCGCAACGCCAATCATATTGGCCATACGTTCAAGCCGCGGAGCAAGTAGCCGCCGGAGAGTCCGGAAGTGCGCCCCGTGGCCGATTGAAAACCGCATGGTGTTGGCAAAGACGATTTCCGGTAAAGTCAGGCGCCTTCGCACCTCGGGCCAGAGCTCGCCGGCCGGAAGTTCCTTTATCTGACCGGTGACGGCGGCGGATATCTGCAGCCGTCGATAATTCTTGAAGGCGACTTTTTCGCCTAATTTTTCCTGCGTACTGCGCGCCACGTACTCCATCGACACCAGAAAGTTTGTATTATAGGCGGGGCCTGGCAATATTACTGGTCCAAGCTCCCGATAAATCGGATCCTCGGCAATGTTGACGTGGAGCAGCGCTTCGCCTCGCTGCTCCTCCTCGTTATACAGTGTAAAGCCATAGGACGCCTTTGATACGCCGGCGATCGCCATAGGTTCGGGAACGATGACAGTCGATGACGACCGCGCAAGGGCGACGTTGGCAATGTAGTAATCGGGAAACGGAGAACGGTAGATCGGACCGTCCGCCCGCAGCCGCTCCAGGAAAGAACGGCTGTAGACGAACGCCTGGCTGTTGAAGCTAAAATTGATTTCGGAACTGGAGCGAGCCGATTGCCGCACGTCTTGCGTCTTCCTGGCTCAGCAGGAAGGGTTCGTGCCTATCGGCAAAAAAGAAGCCGTGTCGCACGTCCAGAACGTGCGCCGCAGGTCTCCAGGGAGCGACGCCCGGGAACCAAAATTGGTATATGTTGCTATAAACGACGTCGGTCTCTTGAATTTTTCGATGATGCTTTGAAGGCGAGTGAAATACCTCGGCGTTAGACCATCATCGTCGCCCAAAAGAACGACGAAATCGCCTCGTGCGAGATCAATGGCGCCGTTCCAACTGTCGCTTACAGGCAGAAACCGATCAGAACGCGCGTACCGAATTCGATCGTCGTTGAGGCTCCGGATATGGTCGAGTATCGGCTCGTTCGAGCAATTGTCGAAGACCACCAGCTCCCATGCGCCACCTTCCTGACGCTGGATTGTTTGGACTGCGTCACGAAGCAGGTGCAAGCGGTTGTGCGTAGGAATAACGATCGAAAAAAGCATTCTATTGGCCAGCGAATTGTCGACCGTCGAGCCGCGATAATCGTGTTCGTCTACGGTATTGGTCGAGTTTCCAAACGTGTCAAGGGATCGCCCGCAAAATGCTGGCCCATAGCTGTTGCCCCTGCGCGATATTGGTAGATCGGCGATCGATATTTCAGGCCGCCGCCCTGCGTATGATCTAGCCTTGCGCTAGCGTCGGTGTTAATGGTGGTCTTGATGTCGCATGAGGAAGAGACTTTGTTGCAAGCCGGTCGGGGTAACTTCTTTCGACGTGAGCTCGCCGGCGACAGATTTGCCCATATGCGGATTGACCGCGGCGCCGCCTCAGCGCGTCAAGGCCATCTTCTTGCCGAATTGTAATGAGGGAAATTTCGATGGCTAATAGCTCCGGATGCTCAGTGAACTGCTTGCCATTCCGGCTGGATACGAGGATTACTTCTACGTAGTTTTTTCTCAGCTTAAATAAGTGCAAGCTGGTCGAAGGCGCCGTCGTCAAAAGAATCCGTTGAACGCCTGGCTTTCAAGCCGGCAAGAATGCTGCTATCGTAGCGGTTAGTTCAGAGGTAGCTCAAAAATGTCGGCTTGAAGTACTCAAATGAGTGATAAAAAAAAGCAGGAAACCGCTGGCAGTTCTGAAGTTTTGCGGCGCGCCTTTCGTCGGTTTCGTCTCTCATTAACGTCACAGCTTGGTCTCGCCGCAGAGCCTCGAAATCAGGACGATCGCATTCGCGCGCTCCAAAAACGCATCGAAGAACTGACATGGAACGCGATGCACCAGCGGCCTACGCCGCCACAATTCCTGCCCAAGGATTTGAATCTCTCAGAAGAGATCTTAGATCGCTTCCACATCCTAGCTTATGACATGGTGGACAAGAATTTTCAGGCACTTAAGCCGCATCTCGGCCATTGGCCACTTAGGTCATATTTCAGTCATTGGATGGGCTACGAGATTTTGAAGTGGCCCACCGATTTGTGGACGTATCAAGAATTGATCGTCAAAAAGCGGCCGGATATCATCGTCGAGACCGGAACACACACGGGAGGTAGCGCGCTGTTTCTTGCGTCGATTTGCGATCTCATCGATAACGGGAAAATCATAACTATCGATATAGCAGCACACGATGGCCGTCCGGCTCATCCTCGGATTACCTATCTTCATGGATCGAGTACGGCCCCAGCAATTTTTGCCGAAACAAAGGCTCTCGTCGCGGGGCGAACCAACGTCATGGTGATCCTCGACGGCGATCATGCCCGCGACACCGTGCTGACTGAACTCCGCAGCTACTCTCAATTCGTTCCGCCCGGCGGCTATATCGTAGCGGAAGATACCAACATCAATGGACATCCTGCCTATCCAGACTTCGGACCCGGCCCCTGGGAGGCAGTTGAGCAGTTTATAGCGGAAAATAATGAATTTCATATAAACCGAAGTTGCGAGCGCTCACTGCTGACCATGAATCCGAATGGCTTTTTGCAGCGTAAAGAAAAAAGTTGATAGGGATAAAACGGTGCGCTTACGAGTCGTGAGAATATAAGCATTCATGGAGTTCCCATGCTGGGGGTAGTTCCACGCCATTACTGGGTCCGCGGCAGAGATGGTGGGACCAACCCGGCGGTATCATAATCCGGTCGGCAATCGAATTTCTTGCCGGGCAAAGTCGAGGAACAAGAGCTGTTCCGATTTAGCGTGAACTAGCATTACAGTTGTGATTTTTTGCTGGCATCATTTGTTTGATTTCTGAATCCATGGGTCACCATGATTCGGAGATCATGGATGATCGGAGCATCGATTGAGACGACGCTTGAGTTGTGGGCATCGTCGCTGCGAGAGGTGAAGAAGCGGATACGTCCATTGTTCGCGCAGGAGCGCGCAGCTTTGAACGCGGGCCTGTTCGTGGACGGGCTGCTTGGCGACGAGCGTCGTAAAACCGGATGGATGCGCGCGGAGGCAGCGGGCGATCCTGGGCCTTGGCGGCAGCAGGCGGTTTTGGGCCGTGACCGGTGGGATGCCGATGCGCTGCGCGACCTGGTGCGCGATTATGCCACCGAGCATCTTGCGGACGAGAACGCAGTGCTGGTGATCGATGAAACCGGGTTTCTCAAGCAAGGCAAGGCATCATGCGGGGTAGCGCGGCAATACACTGGTTCGGCGGGCAAAATTACGAACTGTCAGATCGGTGTTTTTGCTGCCTACGTGTCGCGTCACGGCCATGCCTTCATCGATCGGGCGCTCTATTTGCCGAAGGGCTGGACCGACGATCCGGCTCGCCTGAAGGCCACATACGTGCCGGGCGACATCGGCTTTTCGACCAAGCCTCAGCTTGCAGCCGAGATGATCGAGCGCGCTCTTGCAGCTGGCGTGCCGTTCCGCTGGGTTGCGGCCGATAGCGTCTATGGGGTCGGCGATATCGAGCGGGACCTACGCCAAGCCGGTAAAGGCTATGTACTCGGCGTCAATTCCAATCATTGGTTTGCATCATGGGGCAAGCCGCAACGGGTTGTCGGCACCGCCGAGGAGATCGCAAAGACGCAGCGACGATCTGACTGGCGGCGTCTGTCGGCCGGTGCCGGAACCAAAGGACCACGATTGCACGACTGGTGCTACCTCGAATTGGCCGATCTCGAAGGCGAAGAGTCTAACCATCACAGCCAGGTCCTTTGGACACGAGGCCTGCTGATCCGGCGTAATATCGCCAACGGCGATCTCGCCTACTTCACCACCTGGTGTCCGGCAGGGACTTCAATCAAGACACTGGTCAGCGTCGAGGGCCATCGCTGGGCGATCGAGGACAGCTTCGAGACAGCCAAAAACGAGTTCGGGCTCGACCACAACGAATCCAGATCCTGGCATGGCTGGCATCGTCACGTCTCGCTCGTCATGCTCGCCTTTGCCATGATGGCTGCCATCCAACATCAGGCCAACAAGCCGACGCCCAAAAAAACAAAGTCGAGCGCAACGCCAAGACATCCGATCTCATCCGTTGGTCGATCCAGGAAATCCGCCGCATAGCTCAACGTCTCGCGCGAAAACGCATTCAACCCGCCGATGTCATCGCATGGTCGCTCTGGCGGCGCGCTCATCAGGCCGCAGCACAGAAATCTCATCTCAAACAAAAATCACAACTGTAATGCTAGGGTTGAACTCATTAAGTCCACCATATAAGGCTGGCAACCAGGCAGACGGAAGACAAGTAGTTTCGCCCCAGCCTGTCGTATCGCGTTGCGATGCGCCTGAAGTCCTTCAGTCTGTTGAATGCGCTCTCGATGCGCCAGCGAAGTTTGTAGAGACGCTTGCTGAAGCTGAACGGCTGCTTCCTATTACAGCGGTTGGGAATGACTGGCTTGGTTCCGCGCTCGTCCAATTCCTCATGCAGCTCAGCACTGTCGTAAGCCTTGTCGCCGAGCATGCGTTTCGGCGACTTCACTCTGCGGATGAGGCGCTTCGCGACCGGGCAATCGTGTGCTTCACCTCCGGTCAACAGAATGGCGATAAGGCGTCCTTTAGCATCTGCGAGTGCGTAAATCTTCGTGTTGCGCCCTCCACGCGAACGGCCAATAGCCTGCTTCTGCTCCCCCCTTTTCCACCCGCTGCGGAGCGGTGCGCTTTGACGTGGGTGGAGTCGATCATCTGCGTGTCTGTGGATCGTCCGCTCCCAGCAAGCTCACGGAACAGATTTTCCCAGATGCCGCGCCGCGCCCAGCGCACGAAGCGGTTATAAACCGTCGTCGGCGGACCATAGGCTTGTGGGCAATCGCACCAGCGGCAGCCGCTCTTGAGCACATGCACGATGCCGCTGATGACGCGTCGGTCGTCCGCTCGCACGACACCGCGCACATCCGTCGGCAATTGCGGCTTGATCCGCGCCCACTGTCCGTCGCTCAACCAGAACAAATTTCTGCTCATCTTCCTTCCCCAACACAAATCACTACCGTATTGTCGGAGCGCAAGGATTAATGGGTTTTGACCCTAATCGACCGCCGCCGCGCCTTCGCGGCTCGTGTGAAAAAACTGATTAATTTTTTGTTGATGTTTATATGCACTCCTTGTAAGGAGAGGCGATCAGCAGCACTTGCCTCGCAGCCTATATAGGCTAGCTATGAGCACAGGCGATACTGCGGTTGTGTACCTTGCGCGGAAGGCCGAGGGGCTCGCGCCGGTGGAGCGCTTTGTCGCCTCATATCTCGCGCACCACGCTGGCGAGCCGCACGATCTCATCGTCGTATTCAAAGGTTATGGACTGGCCGACCCGGAGTTCGCCGCCATCATCGGCGTTCTCGACGCCGTTCCATATCGGGCGTTCCACATTGACGATTCCGGCATCGATATCACGGCATATTCGCGAGCCGCCGAAAAGCTTGATCATCGGTATGTCTGCTTCCTGAACACCTTTTCCGAGATCGCCGGCACTGGATGGCTCGCTAAGTTAGCGTCGAATTTACGCCGACCCGGCGTCGGACTGGTTGGGACCACTGGTTCCTTACGAAAGTCTGTATTCCTCGATTCACTTGCTCAGTAAGGCGCAGTGGCTCTGCTACACGATGAAGGTAGCGTATGACGATGACTTGGCGCGGTATTATAGTTATTGGATAAAACAAATCGCACGGGACTGGCTAGAAAGATCGCCCGGCAATCTGCTTTCGCAGATGATGCATAGTTGGGATTTCAAAGACGAACTACGCCAGATACAATAAACGATACGAACACTATTGGACCCTATGTACCGATCCCGGGGGTTCGGCAGCATGGCTATCGCAATTCCCTCGATTTCCCAATCCTCATATCCGTTCAAATGGCTTCATGATTGCCCGGCAAAGACTGCTCGGCTTCGCATTTCCCAAAGTTATCTCCAAAGAGGATGGGTGCCGCTTCGAGAGTGGTCCGCAGTCGCTAACGACTTACGTACGGTCGCTTGGATTGTCTGCGCTCGTCGTCGGCAAGGACGGAAAGGGGTATGATATTAAGGGTTGGCCCTCGAGTTTGCACCTTCAGGCTCGGCAATCAAGACAATTTGCTCATCGCCGATAATCAGGTCCGCGCATTCGATAATCACTCAGCCGAAGCTCGCGCGGTCCACGTCTTCATGACGTGGGGCGATTACGTGCGCCAGGACGTGGCCGGCTTTCCGACCCTGGACATCAGGTTCGACCGTTCGCCGGCACTTCTTCCAATCCAGCCGCTTTCTGCCGTCGCGTAAGGGAGATTGCGCAGCCGCTCGCGTTCCCATGCATCACGCAATCCGCAGGATGGCCACGTCCTGACCGTCCTCGGTTTCTTCGGCCCGGTAATATCCAGACCACGATCCTTTCAGATAGGGCCGGTCCAACCGTAACCCGGAATTGCGGATCATTCTTTGCATCGTCCCGTCCGTATAGGCGACGCCTCCAGTTGGATAGGTTGCGTCGTTAACGTAGCAGCCGTCACCGTATGGATGCTCGAAACGGAGGTTGTACGGCGTCAGGCTCTCGGCCCTCGATTTGGCGACGACTTCGTCTTTGTAGAGAAAAAACGTTGCGTAGACTAGCCCGTTAGGTTTGAGCACGCGCGCCATCTCGCGCATGTAATGCAGCACTTCGTCTTCAAAAATGTGGGTAAACACCGATCCAAGCGCGATCCGATTGATCGATCGATCGGCGACCGGCAATCGGAAGTCCATCGTCTTCTTGGCTGCGAGCGGATTGTGCAGCTCGTGATAAGCATTGAAGTGATGGAACTCGAAATTCGGATGTTCACGTGTGATATTTTTTCGACACGCATAAGATGGATTCTCGCTGCACGTCGATGCCGATATACCGGCCCTTAGGACTGAGGTAGTCGATCAGCTGGAATGCGTCGCGGCCGATGCCGGAACCGATTTCAAGAAACGTCATGTCGGGGCTGATGCCGATGTGCTTGGTGTAAGTCGCAATATGGGCCTTGCCGATGGTATCTAGCGTTTCAAAGCCGGCTCCGGTCAATGCGATCAGGTGCTCGGGCACCGAAAATCCCTTGAACTTGGCGAAGGTCGTCTTAAGCGGAACCCGGTCCCCGTATCCGTCTCCTGTTGGAATATGGAAATGCCTTTCCGGGGTGCGTAGCAGCCTGAGCGGCCTCGAGCGATGGAATGACATTCAATTCGTCGCCCTGCTTGAATTCGAAGTCGTCGAACTTATCGGGCGTGATGATGCTCTCGCTCCCGTTCCTCGAGATGCTGATTCTCAGGGAAGATCGCGGCTGCTGGCTGTTCGGTCGCGCCGTTTGGGCAAGCTGCTCCGCTCCGGATTGGCCTGCCAGCGCTGCCCGCAACGCAGCGTTATCGGCTTCCAAATATGTGATCTTGTTTGCATCGCGGATGGCTCGTTCGTAGAGACGGCGAACGGGCGGCAAAAGACGGACAACGGCGCCGCGGGCGAGGCGGCGCAAAGTGATTTTTCCGCTTGGCCGGCGCTCGGTCCCTGCCATGGTGCGCCCGGCCGCGGAGTTGGTCGGCGAATTCGGTTGCAATTTCATGATCGGCGATCGCTTCCCGGCGAGCCAATTAAAAGCATCTAAAATGTCTTTGTGACCGCCAATATCGAGCATTGATGAGTACGAAGACGGGTATTGTGCAGTCTGGCGCTCCATCGCCGTAATGACGTGCGCGAGTAAGTTTTGGTCAGGGGCGATCGCCTCGATAGCGACCTTTAGGTTTTCAAAGAGCAGCAGAGCTAAGCCGGACAACCTCGTTCGCACCTCGGTTATCGCGCTTTCATCAGACAGCTTCTCGAAAAAGCGGTGACGCATTACCGAATTGATCTGGATGGCCGTATAGCGGTCAATATTCAAGTGTGGCGGATTAGCCGAAGCAACAGCTCTTCGCGCTGTTTCCGCGGCCACCAACCAGTTCGTGTTGTTCATATCGCCCGGCAATATCGAATCTCTAAGCGCACCGAACACTGATGGGTCGACTTTCGTGTTGGCGAGGAACTCGTACCCTTGCTTCTGCCGGGAAGAAAAATAATACGCGCCGAATGAGCTCGGCGATATTCCGATGATGACAGAAGGTTTCGGGATTACCACGATCGAGGCCGCCCGCATAAACGTCACAACAGCGGCATAAAAATCCGGATAGGGACTTTGATAGAGTGGTCCTACATCAGCGAGCTGGTCCACGAACGAACGTTTGATCAGAAAGTGCTGCGCGTTGAACCCATAGCGATGACGAAAATAAGGACCGACGTCGCGAGCTCGCGCGCGTAATGCGGAAGCAGACAGAAAGGGCCGCTTTCGTTAGGCAGGAATTCGCACCCGACAGCTGCGAAGTATCCATTCGGATTCCCGGGCATTACGTTGGGATAGCAATAATGATAGGCAGAAAGGTATATGATGTCGGGGTTGTCGGCGGAGAGGAATGGCCGGACCGTCGCTGAAAATCGGGCGCCAGCGCGTCGTCGTCTCCCAACATGAGGATGTAATCGCCCAAGGCGCGCGACAACGCAGCGTTCCAATTGTCCGTGACCGGAATCGGGCTCGATTGACGTAGATAGATTATTCGAGGGTCGGAAAGTTCGTCAATAAAAGTCTTGTAATCATCAACCGATGCGTTGTCGGCCACGACAATTTCCATGTCGTCGTCGTTCTGCGCGCGAATTGTTTGCAAGCAGCGCTTCAGTAAATTCAAGCGATTTTCGACGGGATGAGGAACGAAATCTTCATTGAGCCCCTTCGATAAGCCGTCCGTTTCAGGAAAGAGGAAGATTATGGGTCTTATCGCACGATCTTATTTTTTCAGGGTCCAAGCGATGGCCTCTTTGTACTCCGAAAACCGGCTCGCCTCTGCGCGATTTTCCACGACGATGGATGAGCCCAGGCGTTGTCTTCCAAAAATGCGCGGCGCGCTTGACCTGCCTTTGCATAATCACGTGTCCGATTGTCCGCGACAATCAGATTGCTCTGCTCATCGACCCAAAACGTCGACGACGATTTCCAGTCGGAGATGTCGTACACTTTCCCGAGCCGGTCTACTACAATCGGCTTTAGACCCGCGCCAAGATTTGCCTAGTGATTGATCGTCGCCCGCTCTCGATTTTGTACACGTCCCTTTTGTTATTGAAAGGCAGGGTGTGAAGCGACAGAAATCGGTCTCTTTCAATCATGAAAGCATTGGAGCGGACGTGCGGATTTGGATAGCGGCCAAACTCATACAGATACAAAAAGTATCGATCGAGCCGAAGCAGACGATATAATCCGCGGGCGGCTCGAGCGGCATCGGTGCGTTCGTTAAACTCAAGGTCTTCTGCAGCCGCTTCGCCACTTTCGGCCCCTGAGATTTCTGGGTCCTCCGGACGCCTGTCGAGCGCCCTGTCAGATAATCAAAGACATGCCCGCCTTCGTGCCACACTCGACTGATAAGAACTTCGTAGTAGGAGCTCAGCGATTGCCAAGAACCGGTCGCGCCAACTAGCCCAACTCCCGGCAAGCTCAGCGCTACGTCGAATTTTTTCACCGATATCGTCCGCCAACAGCTCGCTGAACGTGTTGAAAAAAATCAAGCGGCGATTGGACACGCGCCTAGCGGTGGCAAAATAGGAGCCGATGTCAAAGCCCGTGTCGTCAAGCTCGATCGGATTTATCGGCAGGCTTGCGAACAATGTCCGAGCGGAAGCGACAGAGCGTTGATCCGGGAATCCCTTGAAGATGACGTGCAGATCATGATCGATGCCTGCCGGACGGGCACGATAAGTGTTCAGGAAAACCCGGATAAGGTAACTCCCCTTCGGCAAACCGGCAAAGATAGACGACCCCAATGTTGGCCAAGCCCCTGTCTCCACTAGGTTTTTAATGAGAAATCCCGTGCGCGCGCCGGATTATCCGTGAAAGACTACAGGCCGTCACCGGGGAAGATCAAGCTGCCCGAAATCACGCTGGATCGTAGCCGAATACGGGAGTTCGCCAGCAGAATACCCAAGCGCCCAGGCGGGCAACAAATGCCGCTTGGGATATCCGTCGCGCAGTGCAAAACACGTCCCCAGGGCGCAGTTGCGTGCCGGAAGGCAATACTGCTATCCGACATCGCGATCGATCTGAGGACGATATGGAAGTCGGCAAGGTCGTCATACTGGCCGGAGGACTTGGCAGCAGGCTTGCCGAGGAAACCGAAATTCGGCCGAAGCCGCTGGTTGAGATCGGCGGCCGTCCGATTCTCTGGCACATCATGAAAATCTATTCCGAAGTTCGGGCTGCGCGACTTCGTCATTTGCCTTGGCTACAAAGGATACATGATCAAAGAATATTTCGCCAATTACGATCTGCACATGAGCGACGTGACGTTCGATCTTTGCGAACAAAGAACGACAATCGTCCATCACCAGCCGCGCCGAACCGTGGCGCGTTACGCTGGTCGAAACCGGCGAATGCGACAATGACCGGCGGGCGCATCCGCCGCGTGCGCGAGCATATCGGCGACAAGCATTTTTGCTTGACCTACGGCGACGGCGTGGCCGAGATCGATATCCCGTCGCTCGTGGAATTTCACGACAAGCATGGCCTGCTGGCTACGGTTACGGCGGTTCAGCCGCCCGGACGATTCGGCGCGCTCGAGATCGATGCCGCGGACAGGGTGCTGAGCTTTCGCGAGAAAGCCACAGGGCGACGGCACGTGGATCAACGGCGGCTTCATGGTCCTGTCGCCCGAAGGTCATCGACTACATCGAAGGCGACGACACTGTCTTCGAGCAGGACCGCTGCGCGGCTGAGCGCCGAAGGGCAAGCTTGCCGCTTATCGCCACACCGGGTTTCTGGCACGCGATGGATACGCTGCGCGACAAGCGGCATCTCGAAGAGCTTTGGGCGAGCGGGAGAGCGCCGTGGCGGGCGTGTGACGGCCGTCACCCGGCTTCTGGTCCGGAAGGCGCGTCCTCGTCCTCGGCCAACGGGTTTTAAGGGAGCATGGCTCAGTCTTTGGCTCCGTCGCATGGGCGCCAAAGTCGAGGGCGTCTCGCTGCCGGCCGAAGACGCCGAGCCTATTCGCCGCCGCCGGGCAATGGAAGGCAATTGTCGACAACCATTATGCCGACATCCGCGATCGCGATGCCGTGATGAGATCATGCAAAACGGTCCAGCCGGAGATCGTGTTCCATCTCGCCGCGCAGTCTTTGGTCCGGCGCTCCTACTCGCGAGCCGGTGGAGACCTATGCGACCAACGTCATGGGTACGGTTCACGTCCTGGCGGCGCGATGAGCGCCGTCACATCCGTTCGCGCCGCGGTCGTGGTGACCAGCGACAAGTGTTACGAGAACCGCGAGTGGTTGCGGGCCTATCGCGAAGACGAGCCGATGGGCGGTCACGATCCCTACAGCAGCAGCAAGGGCTGCGCCGAACTGGTCACGGCGGCATGGCGCAAATCATTTGCGGCCCGGCAAAGCGCGCCGTCTCGGTATCGCTTCGGCGCGCGCGGGCAACGTCATCGGCGGCGGCGACTGGGCGGAAGACCGGCTTGATTCCCGACTGCATCCGGGCCCTCAAGGCGGGCCAGGCCATCGGGATCCGCAATCCGGCCTCGATCCGTCCCTGGCAGCATGTGCTTGACCCGCTGTGCGGGTATCTCATTCTCGCCGAACGGCTGACCGCGGAGCCGGAACCTACGGCGAAGCGTGGAACTTCGGCCCGGCTGATGACAGATGCCCAGCCGGTCGGCTGGATTGCCGATCGCATCGTCGAGCTCTGGGGCGGCAATGCGCGCTGGGAAAAAGATCGCCGGCGATGACGCTGCACGAGGCAAAATACCTCAAGAGTGGACAGCTTCGAAGGCGCGCGCCAATGCTTGACTGGCGCCGGCGTCTGCGGCTGGACGGCGGCGCTGGACTGGACCGTGGATTGGTACAAGGAGCTTCCTTGGACGGCGAGCCGGCGCTCGCACTCACCGAAGAGCAGATCGACCGGTACAGTCGGATCTTGACGCATGACCGCGCATGAGACGAATGCTGCCGATTCTGCGGCGCCGGTCTTAAGCAGACCTTTGTCGATCTCGGCCGGTCGCCGCTGGCGAATTCGCTTTCTGCGCCAGAGGATATCGAGCGCGGCGAAGCATTTCCTATCCGCTGCACGTCTATATTTGCGAACAATTGTCTGCTGGTGCAGCTCCAGGAATTCGAGCGCGCGGAAAATATCTTCAGCGACTATCTTTATTACTCGTCCTATTCCGAGCTCTGGCTGCATCATTGCCAGCGAATACGTCGGGCAGATGATCGAAGCGCTATCGCGCTCGACGGCGGCTCGCTCGTGGTCGAAATCGCCAGCAATGACGGCTATCTGCTGCAGTACTTCAAGGAGCGCGGCGTCGGCGTTCTCGGCGTCGAGCCGGCGGCCAATGTCGCCAAGGTCGCGCAGGAGAAGGGCATCGCTTGCAGAAGTGGCGTTTTTCGGCGATCGAAACCGCGCGCCGCCTTGCCGCGGCCGGCAAGTCCGCCGATCTGATCGCCGCGAATAACGTGCTTGGCCCACGTTCCTGACATGCAACGATTTCGTCGCCGGATTCAAGATCCTGCTGAAGCCGGACGGGAACCGCCACGTTCGAATTTCCGCACCTGTTGAATCTGATCGATGAGCGGCAATTCGACACGATCTATCACGAGCATTTTTCTTATTTCTCGTTTCTCGTCGTCGACAAGATCTTTGCGCATCATGGTTTGCGGATTTACGACGTGGAGAATTGCCGACGCACGGTGGCTCGCTGCGGCTTTTGTCTGCCACGCCGATGCGGCCCTTTGCCCGCACCGGCAGGGTCGACGATCTGATCGCCGAAGGAGCGGACGGCGGGCCTTGACCGCATCGAACCTATGCCGAACTTCGCCAATTCGGTGATCGATATCAAATGCGAACTGTCTCGAGCTTTCTGATCGAGGCGCGCCAGAACGGCAAATCGGTGGTCGGATACGGCGCGCCGGCAAAGGGCAATACATTGCTTGAATTATTGCGGCGTCGGGCCGGAGCTTCTTTCCTATACCGTGGACATCAGCCCGCATAAGCAGGGCCGCTATCTGCCGGGTGTCCAGATCCCGATCTACGCGCCGGAGCACATTTTGGAAACGAAGCCGGACTACGTGCTGATCCTGCCGTGGAACATCAAAGAAGAAATCTTGGATAAGATGGACGCAATCCGGCGGTGGGGCGGCCGCTTCGTTACGGCGATTCCGAAATTGACGGTCCTGCCCTGACGGACAGAAGATGAAGATCAGTCCAACGGCGCTCCCGGGCGTGATGGTCGTGAGCGTCACGGCAAATAAAGATGAGCGCGGCGTGTTTGCCCGCACCTACGATGCGGCGGCATTCGCGGCGGCCGGACTGCAGACCGAATGGCCGCAATGCAACACTTCTTGGAATGCGCGGAAGGGCACGCTGCGCGGTATGCATTTCCAGGCCGCGCCGCGTCCTGACCCGAAGCTCGTTCGCTGCACCCGCGGGCGGATATTCGATGTCGCAGTCGATCTACGTCCGGACTCGCCTACGTTTCGGCATTGGACGAGCGTGGAACTCTCCCAGGATAATCGCGTCACATTGGCTATCCCGGCGGGCTGCGCGCATGGATTTCTAACGCTGGAGGACGGCTGCGAAGTCTTCTACATGATGGGCGAAATTTACGTGCCGGAACTGGCAAGTGGCGTGCGCTGGAATGACCCGACGTTTGCCATCAAATGGCCAGCCGAGCCGGTCACCATGTCGGAGAAGGACATGCGCTGGCCGGATTTCCGCGCATGATGCGCGTGCTGATCACCGGCTCGTCGGGTTTTATCGGCAGCCATTGCCTGCGCCGGTTGCTGGCGGAAAATTGTGAAATCCATGCGGTCAATCGCGCGGGTGCCGGCGAGCACAGCGAGCGCGTCGCCTGGCACGGCGCCGATCTGCGCGACGCCGCGCAGGCCGTCGCGCTTGTGGTCAAAATACGGCCGACGCATCTTCTGCACTGTGCGTGGGTAGCGACGCCGCGCGTCTACGCCCATTCGCGGGAGAATGCCGACTGGCTGCAGTCCGGCATTGCCTTGGCGTTTGCGTTTGGCGCGCACGGCGGCACGCGCTTCGTCGGGGTGGGCAGTTCGGCGGAATACGATCCGGGCGATACGCCGTGTGTCGAAGTCCAGACGCCGATCCGGCCGGTCACGATCTACGGCAAGTGCAAGGCCGCTTGTTGGCAGGCGATTCAGGCCGCCGCACAGCATCACGGATTCTCCGCCGCCTGGGGCCGTCTGTTTCTGCCTTACGGGCCGGGAGACCCGCCCCAGCGCCTGGTGCCAACTGTTCTTGCGGCGCTCCGTGCCGGAAAAGCGGTGCCGACAACGCACGGAACCCAACAAAGAGATTTCATCTATGCGCCGGACGCGGCCGATCTTTTTGTTCGCCTGCTCCTGTCGCCGGAAAACGGAGCGTTCAATGTCGGCACCGGGTGCGCGACGACGATCCGGTCGGTCATCGAATATCTCGCCTCGCGCTGCGGAAAGCCAGAGTTGCCGCAATTCGGCGCCATGGCGTCGGCGCCGGGCGAGCCTGCATTCCTCGTTGCCGACATGACAAAAGTCCGTGACCGGCTGTCGTGGTCGGCCCCGACGGATGTTTGGCAAGGACTCGAAAACATTCTCAGGTCCGCGGAGCTTGAGTTGCCGCGGGTGGCATCCCAGTAAGGCGTTTGCCGCGGCCACTGCCTTTTGGATGTGTTATCCCCGCGATAGTCCCGCCTTGCGCCAAATGGTCAGCATGCCTGCGAGCATCGGCATCAGGGTGTAATAAAAAATCTTTGACGAAGACGAAGTCAGAATTTGGTTTCTTTTGCTGGAATTCAAGACGTCTCTGCACATCCAGACCCGATAGGCGATCCTGATTTGCCGGCTCGTCCGGTTCGCCCAGGTATTCTGGATATACGGCTTGTTCCCATACGCATCGAACAAGCGCACATTGTCGTCGATCAGCGCTCCGGTCTTGACGTTTTGCTGTGACATCTGCCCGGCGTATTGACGGATCGCACAAACTTCATCGGCCAGGCCGATCATGGGTCCTTTCTCCAGAAGATAGAACCACATTTCCAGATCCATCAGGTGCGGCAATGATTCCTGGAAACCGCGTTGCGCCGCTGTTCTGCGAAACATCACGGCACTCGGCTCGCCGATGTAGTTTTTGCCGAAAATACATCGATTGATAACCTCGGCGCCCGGCAGCCTGACGTTTTCGGTCGCGTATTTTTGCGTGGTGAGTGTTTCCCCGCTTTCGTCGATCAGTCTGCGGCCGCCGGTCACCAGCACAGCCGATAAATCGGCGTTGAGCGCCTCGCTCATGCGCCGGACGCTCTCCGGCAGCAGCAGATCGTCGGCGCACAGGAATTTGATGTACTCGCCCTTGGCGTAAGCCAGACAGGCGTTGAAGTTACCGACCAGGCCTATGTTGGTCGCGTTCTTGTAGAAGCGAATTTTCGGTGCGGCCGATAGTTTGTCCTCGATCCACTTGGCGGTCCCGTCAGTCGAGCAGTTGTCTACGATGATCATTTCAAAGTCATCGAATGACTGCTGCAGAACGAACTCGACGGCCCGGGGGAAAAAGTTACCTCCGTTCCTCACTGGGATGCACACGCTGACTTTAGGCGACATATGCAAATGCCACCAGGTATGAGAAGATTTCCAGAGCAACTGTGACAAGCCAATTCTCTGGAAAATTTGCCCATGACCCGGAGAGGGATTAGTTTTTCCCTTGTAGTTTGCGATGATCCGAGACGAACCGTCAACGACCACCGTAACGCCAACTCCAAGGGGCGCCGGCCAATTCGCGACAGAGGCTGAGGCGAAATCGCACCGTCCGGCTGATATCGTGGTGTGGGTAAACCTCAATTCGAAAATTTATCACTTTGCCGGCTACAAGAATTACGGCACTACGGAGCACGGTGCCTACATGTGTGAGAAGCAGGCAACCGCCGATGGCTTCCATGCGGTCAAAAACGAGAAACGTCCGGGTGCGTAGGGGGTTTGCGATCAGCGGATCATTACCGAGATCGGGCACGGTGTCCTCCAGATAGGGGAGTGCCCGGTCGTAGCCGGGAAGCAATTCCGATGAAAGAGGCAGCCTCTGTTGGCGGTCTCTTTCTCTTTAGAACGGTGTCGACCGCCCTTGGTGGTCGGAAGTTGCCGCCTTTACATAGCAAAGAGAGGTGGTCCCACTTCCTGACACAGCCGGCTAAGGTGGGTTCGCCGATGCAAAGGACGACCCACCATGAGGACGCGGAGACGGTTTTCGGCTGAGTTCAAAGCCAAGGTGGCGCTGGAGGCGATCAAGGGCGACGAGACGGTCGCAGAGCTGGCGACCAAGCACGAACTGCACCCGACGCAGATTGCCGCCTGGAAACGCGAGGCGGTCGAGAAGCTAGCCCGGGTGTTCGACGAGAAGGGCAGCGAGCGAGAGAAGAGCCGGGATGGCGAGATCACCAAGCTCCACGCCAAGATCGGTCAGCTTGTTGTGGAGCGGGATTTTTTGTCGAAAGCCTTCGATCGCTGAGCCAGGATCGGAGGAAGACGATGATCGATCCCGGTCACTCACGGCTCTCGGTCGTACGCCAGTGCGAGCTGGCGTCGATCAGTCGCTCGTCATTCTACCGTGAGCCGGCGGCGGAGAGCGAAGCGACGCTGCGGTTGATGCGTCTCATCGACGAGCAGTTCCTGGAGACACCGTGGTACGGCTCGCGGCAGATGGCGCGGCATCTTCGGCGCAACGGCTGGTGCGTTGGACGCCATCGTGTCCGTCGTCTGATGGCCAAGATGGGTTTGGCGCCGATCTACCAGCGCCCGAGGACCAGTGAGCCACATCCGCAGCACAAGACCTATCCGTATCTGCTTCGCCACCTAAGCATCGATCGGCCGAACCAGGCCTGGTGCGCAGACGTGACTTACATCCCGATGCGCAGAGGCTTCCTGTACTTGGTCGCCATCATGGACTGGTTCAGCCGCAAGGTTCTGGCGTGGCGGCTGTCGAACACCATGGATGCTGACTTTTGCGTCTCGGCGCTGGAGGAGGCGATCGCCCGCTTCGGCAGACCTGAGATCTTCAACACCGATCAAGGCTCGCAGTTCACAAGCTTCGCCTTCACCAACACCTTGAAGAATGCCGACATCCGCATCTCGATGGACGGTCGTGGTCGCTGGATGGACAACGTCTTCATCGAGCGGCTGTGGCGATCGTTGAAATACGAGTGCGTCTACCTTAATGCCTTCGAGACCGGCAGTGAGGCAAAAACCCGTATCGGATGTTGGATCGGCTACTACAATGCCGATCGACCCCACTCCACCTTCGCCGGCAGGACGCCCGACGAGGTCTATGCTACGCAGGCAAGCGAGGAGAAATTGGCGGCGTAATCCAACCCAGAATCCACCTTAGCTAAGCCGCCATTCTGTTCCGGGAACGGGACCACCTCTCTCCCTGCTCGCTGACGGGTCAGGGAAATTCGCCGTCAAGCTCACGCCGAAAGCCACCATTTCAGCCCGACAATGGGTATACGCGTCCCTACATTTTGGAAGTTTCACCCTGCAGAGTGTGCGAAATGCGATGGAAAAATGGGATTACAGAGCCTGATCAAGGCGGCGCTTCAGTGGGGTCGATAAATTCCCAAAACCAAACAGTGGCCGAACGTCTGTCCGGCTCGATCCAAAATATTGGCGGGTTCCAAACCTGAAGGTGCCGCCGACGCAAAATTGCCTGCCCACTCAACCGTATTCCCTGCTTGGTCGGTCGAGGAACGGTCTGCAAGCAGTTGAATTTGTGTGTTGATTCAGACGCCCAGAGGTTGAGGCGACCTGAAGATTGGCCAATTTCCCTGTAAATTTCCCTGTTAGGTGGGAGGATTTTTCGGTTACGATCCGGAAGCGAAACGTGGGTAGCTTCACCGCGGCGAATCTTGACCTCAAGCGATTCGCCGGTAAGCGCGTCAGGGTCCGGGGATGGGTCGAGGCGCGCGGCGGCGTAGGTGGTAACCCCTGGCGCGCTCCTTGGATCGAGGCGGTGTATCCGGAGCAGATTGAGACGGCCGACCGGAACTAATGCGGGTGGCGGTGTGAGGGGAATGGGACCAGCAGGAGTAGCGCGCCGCCGGCTTGCCGGCGTGGCCGCCGTTTTGGCGGCGCTGCTCCTGTCGGAATGTACGGCCGTGCCCTCCTCGACCACGGCGCCTCAGGCGTCCATCCAGGCGCCGCCGCCGAAGCCGGCCGAGGCCGAGATGACGCCGGCCGAACTGCGTGAGCACCAGCGGATCCTGGCGGCGTATGGCGGGGTCTATAACGACCCGCGCCTGCAGGCGATGATCGAGCAAATGGCCAAGCGGCTGGTGGCGGCCTCCGACCGGCCCGACCTGCATTACCGGGTCACGATGCTCGATTCCCAGTCGGTCAATGCGTTTGCGCTGCCGACCGGCCAGCTTTACGTGACTCGCGGCCTCATTGCGCTGGCGAACGACGAGTCGGAACTCGCCTCCGTGATCGGACACGAGATGGGCCATGTGATCGCTCGCCACGCCGAGCTTCGCGAGGAGGAAATGCGCGAAGCCGATCTGCGCAATCGCGTTTTCACCGATCTGGTCAGCGACCCGCAGGCCGGGGCGCTGGCGCTTGCCAAATCGAAGCTCAAGCTGGCGAGCTTCTCGCAGAAGCAGGAGTTTGAAGCCGACGCCATTGGCATCGGCATTGCGGCGCGCGCCGGCTTCGACCCCTATGGGGCTGTGCGATTCTGGCGTCTCTGGAACGCAATTCCGAACTCAAGCCGCCGCGCAGCGCCTCCATCAATCCGGGTGCGCCCGACTTCCTCTCATCGCACCCCGCAACCCCACAACGTATTACCGATGCGCTGGCCGTGCCCGCCAATACAAGGCTCCGGCCGTGGACAGCCCGGATCAGATCGCGCAGGCAAAGGACGCCTACCTCGCCGATATCGACGGTATCGTCTATGGCGAAGATCCGAGCGGGGGCTATGTGCGCGGCCGCCGCTTCCTGCATCCGCGGCTCGGCTTCACCTTTACGGCGCCGGACGGCTTTGTTCTCGACAACACCGCCTCGGCGGTTCTGGGCGTCAAGCACGGCGGCGGCGCTGCGCTCCGGCTCGACGTGGTGCGGGTGCCGTCGGAGCAGACTCTTGCCGGCTATCTGACTTCCGGTTGGATCGAGAACATCGACCCGGCCAGCGTCCAGGATATTACCGTCAACGGCTTTCCCGGCGCCACCGCTACCGCCAAGGGCGACGATTGGGATTTCCGCCTCTACGCCATCCGCTTCGGCAGCGACGTCTATCGTTTCATTTTCGCCGCCAAGCACTTTACGCCCGAGATCCGACCACCTCTTCCGCGACTCCGTCGGTACATTCCGCCGTATGAGCCTTGCAGAGATCGACCAGATCAAGCCGCTACGCTTACGCGTAGTGAGGGTCGCGCTCCGGGGATACTGTCGAGAAGCTCGCAAGGCGCATGGCGGTCTCCGACCGCCAAGTCGAAAAGTTCCGGGTGCTCAACGGCCTCGACGCCGGAGAACGGCTGAAGCCGGGCAGCGAAGTCAAAATCGCGGTTGAGTGAGGTTTTCCCCAACCTCGGCGGGTTAAGAATGAGTGGGGAGGGAATTTTCCTCCTATTGCACGGGTTCCTGTCGGTTATGATAGCCCAAACTGCAAAGGCGTGTGCCCGGGAGGGCGCATGAGGATATTGACACGGGCAATGCCGTTGGCCGTATCGCTGACGGTGATCGGCCTAGTTACGGCGATCCTTTGGTACATCAGGCGGTCCCGGGGCCGGACCGCTCCATCCCGTATTTTATTTGCTGCCAATCGCGCTCTTGACCATGGTCTATGGCCGTCTGCCGGCCCTGCCTGCGCGTCCGTGGCCATGCTCTGCTCTGCGTTTTTTCTTATGACCCGGTCTACAGCTTCACCGTGACCAATCGGCTGGAGATTAAAATGTTTACTTTAAAACGCCCTGCGGGGGGGCGCACTTCGTTCAGTTACGTATGTCTCATGGCGCCGGACCGGAGCGAACGTCACTACGTCATCGCGTCTCGCGTCGCGACCCTGATCGTCATGCTGCTCTCCGTCTGCGCGGCTCTCGATGACTCCGTCGGCGACGCCTGGAAGTATCTCTTCAATCTGACGGCGGGCGTCGGCCTCGTAATGATTTTGCGCTGGTACTGGTGGCGCGTGAACGCCTGGAGCGAGATCGCCGCGCTCGTCGACCTCGGCGCTCGTCTCGAACGCGATCATTCTCGGCCGCGTGTTCCCGACAGCGATCCGAACGCGCAAGCCGAAACGCTGCTCGTCACGGTGCCGGTCACGACCTCGTCTGGCTCGCGGTCACGTTCCTCACGCCGGCCGAGGCCGGACAGACCCTGACGAGTTTTACCGCGGGTACGGCCTCAGCCGCTGGGGTGGCGGCCCATCGAGCGAATCGCACCCGGCGGCCCGCGGACGAGCCGCTCGGCGTCACCGTGCTCGATTGGATCGCCGGCTGCGGACTCGTCTACGCGACGCTATTCGGCATCGGCAAGCTCGTCTTAGGCGAGGTGCCGCAGGGGCTCGTCTACCTGGCGGTCGCAGCGCTCTGCGGTCCTCTGATCGCCTACAACGCGACGCGCGGCGCCAGCCGCGCTCGCAGATCCCGGCGGCTAAGCCGTGGTGAGTTGCGGGCTAGCGCCGTAGCGTTCCGCTGCTTTCGAAGGCGATGTCGATTTGTTCGAAGAGTTCGCCGAAGTTCCGGCGGCAGCGGCGTGCCGGCGCGCGGTCTGCCAATTCGATCGAGCTGCGATCGATCTTGCACGAGGCTGCGCACCGTCGTGAGGATCGAGCCGGGCGTGGTCGATCCAGCGAATGAACGTCTGATCGGTGAACTGACAGCGCATGATCAATTCGTCGAGCGTTTTCTGCGCGCGCTTCGTCGAGCTTCCCGTCGAAGCGATCGCGCATTTCGGTCAGGCGCACGCCGACGTAGGCGCGCAGATATTCGTCGGTCTCGTGGCGCGACATTTCGTCCGCGTAGTCGCCGTACTCGGGGATGCGCTCGCGCAGAAAAGCTAGATCGTCCATTCCTCTCGCATGACCCAACGAGAACGGAACCGTTTCGCCGGACCGCCTCAAGCGGCGAGTTGCGGCAAGATCTCCGCGGCGCGCCCGCGCAAGCTCAGTTCGCGCGCGGGCCTATCGACGGTTTCCTCGGGGTTGATCTCCACGACGAACGTTTCGGGACGCGGAGAAGTGCGTGGAAAGCATTGCCGCCGGATTGACCAGTCCGGAGGTGCCGACGACCAGCATCACGTCGGCGCGACGCGCCGCGGCGACGGCCGCTTCCCACGCTGCGGCAGGCAGCGACTCGCCGAACCAGACGATATCGGGGCGAAAGAGTCCGCCGCACTCGTGCTCGATCGCGTCGAGCGGCAGACCCCGCGAGCGGGCGGCGAGCGCCGCACGCCGTGCAGCGCGCTTCGCGCAGGTTGCCGTGAAGTTCGAGCGAGGTTCTTCGAGCCCGCGCGAAGATGCAGCGAATCGACGTTTTGCGTGACGAGCGTGAAGTCGCGAGGCCGCTTCGAGTTCCGCGAGCGCGACGTGTCCGGCGTTCGGCTGCGCCGAGCCGCGTGCGCGGCGCGGCGTTCGTTGTACCAAGTCCAGACCAGCCGCGGATCGCGGGCGAAGCCCTCGGGTGACGCCAGCTCTTCGACGCGATGCGTGTGCCAGAGGCCACCGGCGCCACGGAACGTCGGCAGGCCGCTTTCGCTCGAAATGCCGGAGCCGGTGAGGACGCAAATGGCGCCGGCACGTGCGAGCCGTTCGCGCAGTCTTTCACGCGACGCTCTTGGTCCGCAGTGATATCAAGCCACGGATGTTCGCGCGCCATGGCCCGCATTTTACCACGCCGGCGCGAACCGCGTACATCCATGCGCGTCGGGCCGCACGTTAACTGAGCGGGCCCCGATCGAGGGCCGTTTCGGTGATGGCCGAAACACGACGGTGTGGAGGATGCGAGCCTGCTCATGGCGCGAGTGCGCGAACGCGATGCCGGCGCCTTCGAGGCTCTCTACGACTCATATCATCGGCTCGTCTACGGAATCGCCGCGCGGATTCTGCACGACGAGATGGCGGCTGAGGACGTGACGCAGTCCGTTTTCCTCAAGCTGTGGAGCGCGCCCGATGCATTCCAAGGCGGAAACTTCGGTGCCTGGCTCGCACGCGTCAGCCGCAATCGCGCGCTCGACGTGTTGCGCAGCCGCGCGCTACGCGAGGAGGGCGAGATTTCGCCGACCTTCCGCTCGACACCGTTCTCGACGAGCTCGTCATATCGCGGCTCGACGGCGCCCGCGTTCGTGAAGCCTTAGCCTCGCTGCCCGACGAGCAGCGAGAACCAATCGAGCTTGGATTCTTCGGCGGCATCACCCACGAAGAGATCTCGCGCCGCACCGCAACGCCGCTCGGAACGATCAAGACGCGAATCCGCGCCGGCCTTCGCAAGCTACGCGTTTCGCTGAAACGGGGATGGCACAATGACGCACGACGACGGTTGCTCGACTCGTCGCCGTGCTTGCGCTCGGGCGCATGCCCGCGGCGGAAGCGGAGGCGTTGCGCGCGCACGTCGAGGGCTGTGCGGAATGCACGCGCCGAATATCGCGCGCTGCGCGGCGCTGCCGACGCGGTCGGCTACGACGCGCGAAGCCGGCCCGACCGAACTCGACGAAGTGCGCAGCGCGCGCATGCGTGCCAACCTCATGCGGACGATCCGCCAGGATGCCGCGGCCCGGGACCTCGTACCCCGGCGGCCCGCCGCGCCGCGACGGCAGCCGTGGGTCGCCTACTTGGCGATCGCCGCCTCTCTCGTCGTCGCGCTGCTCTCGGCGGTCAACAACGCCGCGTTGCGTGCGGAGCGCGACGTCGATCGAGAGCGCATCGCACGTTCTCAGCAATCCTCGCCGCAGGCCAAATCGACGAGCGAGCTGCGGATCGCCTGAACGAGTCGGACGCGCGGCTCGCGGCGCTGCTCTCGCCGAGCCGGAAAGCATTTCGCAATTCCCCAAGGCGAAGTCATCGAAAGCGGCGGCCGCATCTTCCTCGCACTTCACTCGCTTCCGACGCTCGCGCCGAACAAAGTCTATCAAGCCTGGACCCTCGCGAAGGGCGCCAAGAGCGTTTCTCCGAGCATCACCTTCACGCGCCGACTCGAACGGAACGGCGCTCATCGAGCTTCCCGAATCGGCCGAGAAATCTGGCTGCGGTCGCACTGAGCGTCGAACCCGCGGGCGGCAGCCGGCAGCCGACGTCGAAGCCGGCCTTCGTGCGAAAGCTCTCCTGAAGCGTCGGCAGCATGGACGTCCGGATCGAGCCGCTGTCGGCGTCGAACGAAGCCGAAGTTCTGGCGTACCTCGCCTGCGCGCCGTACGACAACGTCTTCGTCGAGTGGCTGATTCGAAGCCGCAGGGCTTCGTCGGCGCGAGAGCTGTCGCAGTCTCGCGCGGCCCGTCGGGCGAAATCGACGGCGTCTGTTATTTCGGCCGTCAGATCGTTCCGACGCGCAGAGCGACGCCGCGATCGACGCCTTTGCCGGCGCGCCGGAGTAGCGCGAACGCCGTCGATGATCGTCGGTCCGCGCCCGCAGCTCGAACGTTTTGGGCAAAGGCAAGCCCCATTTCCCGGTACCGCGCGCGATCCGCCGCAGTCAACCGGTCTACGCACTCGACCGGCGCACCTGCGCGGATCGCGCGAAGACGCGCCGGTGGACGCGCCGGACCGCGGATCTCACGAGCTGAACCGCAACTCCGCGGCAATGTTCGAAGAGCGAGCTCGGCGCGATGCCGGGTGGTGCCCGGCGCAACACCTGCGAGCGGACGCGGCGCATCCTCGAAGTCGGCTGGTGGTGGCGCTACCGCGCCGAAGGCCACATCGTCTTCCAATGCAACGTCGGCTCGCAGACGCCCGGCACGGCGCAGCTTCAAGGCGTGTGGACGCCGCCCGCCGATCGAGGCAAGGGCTATGCGACGCGCGGCTTGGCCGCAATCTGCGATCACCTGCTCGACGAGAACGCGACGCTCTGCCTCTTCGTCAACGACTTCAACGCGGACGCGATCGCACTCTACGAACGCGTCGGATTCTTCCGCGCGGGTGAGTTCGCGACGCTCTTGTTCTAGAGCGGCGCCTAGAGCAGCGTCACTGGTCAGCGCGCTTCGCGCCGTTGCCGTCGCGCTCGACGCGATAGCACGCGCGCCGCCGGACGCGCCGCGATGGCCGCCTCGAGCGTGCGATCGACGAAATGCAGTGCCGCGCCGTCATCGCAAGCGTAGCCCGGGCCGATCGATCCGCTCGCGACCATGCGTTGATACGCCGGACGCCGCTCCTTTTCGCCGTCGTAGTGTGGACACGCGCTGCCGCAACGAAACCGAGGCAGCTCATGCGCGTCAGTTCGCCGGCGAGCGAGTCGGTGACGCCTTCCTCAAACCAGCAGATCGCGCCGGCGCTCGAGCCGCACAGAACGATGCCGCTCGACCAAGCCTCTCGCAAGACCTCGACAAGCTCCCAGTCGCGCCAAACCGCCAGCATGCTGCGCGTGTTTCCGCCCCCGACGTGAACCACGTCGAAGTCAAAGACGAACGCGCGCAAGTCGATCGGCGTGCGCCGGAAGAACGGAAGGTGCGCGGTCCGGCAGCCGAGCCGTCCGTACGACTCGTAAAAACGCGCAAGGTAGACCGGGTCGTCGCCGCTCGCCGTTCCAATGAAGAGTACGCGCGGACTCGGACTTGCGGGCAAGACTCAAACAGTATTTTTCGAGTTTGAGGTTTCCACTATCGGGCAGTAGGACGCCGCCGCCCGCGGCAACGATGTGTGCCGTCACCCAGGGAACGAACGGTCGCGCACGGCCGTCGCGAAATCGCTCAAGGCCGAGGTCGCGACGGCGCTGAGGTCCACGAAACGGCGTGCGAACGGCGGCGATTCGGGATACAAGCCGAGAACGTCGTGCAAAACCAGAACTTGGCCGTCGCAGGACGGACCCGCACCGATTCCGATCGTCGGAATCGGAAGTCGCTTGCGTGATCTCCGCCGCGAGCGCGGCGTCGACCATCTCGAGCACGACCGCGCTAGCGCCGGCATCCGCGACGGCGTGCGCATCGGCGAGCAAGAGTTCGCGATCGCGACGCCGGCGGAATCCACCGCCAAGGCCGGCCGTTTGCGGTAAGACGCCGATGTGCCCGACGACCGGAATTCCCGCCGCAACAATCGCGCGAATGCGCGCTTCCGACACGCACGCCGCCCTCGAGTTTGACGCTGCCTGCGCCGCCTTCTTTGACGAGCGCCACCGCCGAGCGGACGGCCTCCGAATCGCTCGCTTCGTAACTTCCGAAAGGCAGGTCGACGATGATGTGAGCGCGCGACGTGCCGCGTTCGACCGCCGCGCCATGCCGCAGCATGTCGCTCAGCTCGACCGGCGCGGTCGACGGGTATCCGAGAACCACCATCCCGAGCGAGTCGCCGACGAGAATGACGTCGATCCCGGCGGCTTCGGCGCAACGCGCAAAGGGTGCGTCGTAAGCGGTGACGACCGGAAAGGCCGCGCCCTTACGCTCGCGGAGGGCGGCGGCCGTTAGCCGGCGTTCGGAAGCCATAGCACGCGCTACGCGTTTGCGCGGGCTCGAACCTCGTCGGAGGCCCGATCGTTCTCGGGCGTGGCGATGCCGTGCCGGCGCCCGAGGCGGCTCAACTCGCCATTGATCGCCTCGAGTTCGGTCGGGCGCCCGCGCTCGAGGTCTTGCAGCATCGAGGATCGATTTTGGGCCGTGGCGAGGGCGACGCCGTAGACGTGGGCGACGGGATCCTCAAAGGGCAGCACGACGCCTTCGGCAGCCGCAAGCGCGGCCGCTTCGCGCGCGATTGCCGCGGCCCGCTCGCGCAAGACCGGATCGGTGGCGATCGCGCCGTTCGGCACGCCGGCGATCGCGGTCAACGGGTTGATCGCGGCGTTTGCGATCAATTTCGCCCAGACGTGCGGCTCGACGGGGTCGACGATCCGCGCATGCAGCGGAGGCGGCGATGAGCAGATCGCGCAGCGGACGCAAATCGCCGCCGCTGCGATCGTGCGCCCAACCAAGCGTCGTCATGCCACGTCCGACACGCCGCATCGCACCCGGAGCGACGAGAACGCCACCTTCGGTCGTCGGCGCCAAAACGATGGGCGCGTGCACCGAGCGCAGCCTCAATATGTGCGACCTGGAGAATTCCGTTCTGCAACGAGACGACCGGCGTGCCGGCGCCGAGGACGTCGCGAGCGGAGCGAGAGCCTCGACCGTTGCCACCCGTCTTGACGGCGACGAACACGGCATCGACCCCGGCGAACTCGCGCGGTTCGCTGCTCGCGTCGCGCACCTCGAGAGTCTCCGGATCGTGCGCGAGGTACGAGCGCCGCTCGATCGCAAGGCGCGTCGCTTCATCCCGAACGAGAACGCGGATCTGCGCATGCGGCGCAAGCGAGGCTGCAAACAGCGTGCCGATCGCGCCGGCGCCGACGATTCCGAGCCTCAGAGGCGGCCGAGCTTCATCGGCGCGGCTCTTCGCCAAAAGGTGCGCAGATTACCGGCTAGGTAGATACGTCGAAAATACAGCGACGTACTTCCGGAGGTTCTTCCATGAGCGAGAAGGCCTCGTTTTCGCGTAAGAAGTTCGTCTTGGCAGCCGGAGCGGTTGCGGGCGCTGCAGGTTTAGCTGCGCACCCCGAGAGTGCCGAAGCGGCGCACTCGATGGAACCGCCGGTCGTTGCCGCCGCAAAAACTGCGGCGAAGGCAACCCTCGCCGCACCGCTCGGCAACGAGCCCGAAGCGTACACGTATCTCACGATGCCGGAGGCGGCGTTCGTCGAAGCGGCGGTCGACCGCCTGATTCCCACCGACGACCTGGGACCCGGGGCGAAACCTGCCGGCGTCGCATTCTACATCGATCAGCAGCTCGAGGGCGCAGTTCGGCTTCGCCGCCAAGATGTACCGGCAAGGTCCTTGGGGCCAGGCTCGCCCGACGCAGGGCTATCAGTTGCCGCTCAATCCGCGCGAAGTCTATCGCCTCGGCATCGCGGCGACAAACGACTACTGCACGCGAACGTACGGCAAGACGTTCGACAAGCTGGACGGCGCGCATCAGGATCAGGTTCTGACCGCGCTCGAAAAGGGGCAAACTCGAATTCGACGGACGTCCCGTCGAGCACGTTCTTCGGCATGCTCTACGGCAACACGGTCGAGGGATTCTTCGCCGATCCGCTGTACGGCGGCAACCGCGACAAGGTCGGCTGGAAGATGATCGGTTTTCCCGGTGTCGCCGCGGCGTACTATCGCGCTACATCGAGAAGCACAACGTGCTGTATCACGTCAGCCCCGGTAGCATCGCCGACGTCGAGCATGCGAACCGGCCTGGCGATGAGCGATGGCGCATATGCCGCTGCACCACGTCGCGAATGGCGCAAGCAAAGCGCGAGGGTGAAGTAAGATGGCGCTTCAAAAACCCGTTGACGCGGTCTGCATCGGAGTTCGGTTGGACTGGCGGAATCATCGCGAACGAACTGACCAAGGCCGGGCCACACCGTCGTCGGGCTCGAGCGCGGCGAATTCCGCAACACGGATCCCGATTTCGAGATCCCCTCCGTCCACGACGAATTGTCGTACGCGATTCGCTACAAGCTCTTCCAAGATGCGTCGCGAGAAACGTACACCTTCCGCAAGAGCGCTCGCAAATGGCTCTGCCGATCCGGCAATTCGGCTCGTTTTTGCCGGGCGACGGTTTAGGCGGCGCGGGCGTCCACTGGAACGGCACGACGTACCGCTTCACGCCCTGGGATTTCCAAACTCGCAGCCAATCGATCGCGCGCTATGGTGCGGCGATTCTCGGCGATGACTGCACGTCAGCAAGACTGGGGCTTCACCTACGACGAACTCGAACCGTTCTACGATCGGTTCGAGAAGACGGCCGGGATCGCGGGCAAAGCCGGAAATCTGCGCGGCAAGAGATTCCGGGCGGGAATCCGTTCGAAGGTCCGCGCCAGAACGAATACCCGCAGCCGCCGATGAAGGTCAACTACTCCGGCGCCCTCTGGACCGAGGCGGCGACCCATCAGAGGCTTCCATCCGTACCCGATGCCGTCGGCGAACTCGACCGGAATCTACACGAATCCGGACGGCGTGCAGTCGGGCGAGTGCGTGTACTGCGGCTACTGCGAGCGCTTTGCGTGCGAGATGAAGGCCAAGGCCAGCCTGCAGACGACCTTGTTGCCGGTGCTTGCGAAGAACAAGAATTTCGAATTGCGCATCAAGTCGACCGTTCTGAAGATCAATCTCGACAGCACGGGAAAGAAAGCCGTCAGCGTGACGTACCTCGACTCGCAGGGCCGCGAACAAGACAGCCCGCCGAGATGATCTTTCTCACCGCTTTCGGCACTGAACAACGTGCACTTGATGCTCTACTCGAGGCATCGGCAAACCCTACGATCCGTGACGGGCGAAGGCGTCGTCGGACGAAACTACGCCTATCAAGCCAATACCGGCGCGACCTATTTCTTCGACAGCGGCAAAGTCTTCAATTCGTTCATGGGCTCGGGTTCGATGGGGTCACCTTTGACGACTTCAACGCCGACAATTTCGATCACAGCACGCTCGGCTTCATCGGCGGCGCGGGCTTACAGCAGAACACGACCGGCGCGCGCCCGATCCTGACGCACCCGTTCCCGGCCGGAACGCCGAATTGGGGTTCGGCCTGGAAGAAGGCCGTCGCGCATTACTACCAGCGCGCCTTCCCGGCGGCGCTCAAGGCGGCGTCCAGGCGTACCGCGGAAACTACTGCGACCTCGATCCGACATATCGCGACATCTACGGCCGGCCGCTCATGCGCATCACCTTCGATTGGGGTCCGCACGAACACAAGCAAAGTCGCGTTCATGGTGGGCGTTCATCAGAAGATGGCGAAAGCGCTGGGCGCATCGAGCGTGATCAGCAACGCGCTGCCTGCACACTACGACATCGTCCCTTATCAGAGCACGCACACGACCGGCGGTGCGATCATGGGACCGATCCGCACACCAGCGCGACTAACAAGTACGGGCAAGTCTGGGACGTCTCGAACGTCTTCTCAACCGGCGCGAGTTCGTTTCCGCAAAACGCCGGCTACAATCCGACGGGCACGGTCGGCGCACTCGCGTATCACACAGTGGCCGCCGTGCTCGACCGGTACGTGAAGAGTCCCGGGACCCCTCGTTACTTAGCCGGTTACTCTTTGCGGGACGGCGTCGTGCCGTTCGTATGGTAGACGAAGATCCGGTCGGCGTGGCGCACGCCGAGCGCCTTTTGGTCGTAGTAGATCTTCACGAACGCGCCCGACTTGATGTCCTTCATCTGATACGTCGTCTTGCCGTCGCCTGAAAACACCTGATCGAACTTCGGAAAGATTTCGAAGGCGACCGAGTTGCTTCTGGTTGACGTCGTACACTTTGATATTGGTCGACGAGACGTGCTCGACGTAGCCGTAGATGATATTGACGGAACTGGCGGCCTGAACGGAAACCGGCGCAAGCGTTGCCGCCGAACTGACGCCGAAAAGGAAGGCAGCCGCAAAATCGCGGACATGGCCCAGCCGGGCCGAATAAAACAATGATTCATGCCCGGCCTTTTACCCTATTGGTTCGACGGGTAACCAAGATTGGTCGGAGGGAGGCTCTCGCCAGCGACCTTAGTCGTCGAAAAAGTGCCCCGCAACCGGCCTCTGCCGCCCGGAGGCCTAGTCCAAAAGGCCCGCGCTCAGGGTAAACATCCTCGATTATAATCCGAAAATGGGACGGAGGGCTCCCCCGGGCACCCCTCGCGATTCTTCTCGGAAATGGAAGAGCTTCTAGGATGAACATCCGCCACATCGGCAACGTGACATGTAAAAAGTGCGGGCACGCGGGCCCGCAAGAACGGGACCGTTTCGCAGGTTGTCGACGAGCGCGGCAATCGCGTGGACGAGCGGAATCCGCTCGAACCCGTTGCGTCGCTATGCGTCGGCCTGCGGACACGAGACGCCGCTCTTTCACGGCAGCAATTTTACGCCCGTCTCGATGACGCTCGCAAAAGAAGGCCAAACCGTTCGACTGATTCCTGAGGCCTAGCGGTCGAAGCCGACCTGACCACGCTGCCGTGGCAACAAGCGTACTTGCTGCTCATCGGAAGCGTCGTTCCGCGCCCGATCGCCTGGGTGTCGACGACCGGAGCCGACGGCATCAATAACATCGCGCCTTTTTCGTTCTTTAACGCTTTCGGGGCGGACCCCGTCGATTCTCGGCTTCGCCCCGATGGCGAGCGACGATCGTCCCCAAAAAGATACGCTTGCGAATATCAAGGCGAGCGGCGAGTTCGTCATCAATATCGCGACCGAAGCGACGCTCGTCCAAATGGATACGACCGGCAGAACGTATCCGCCCGAGGTAGACGAGTTTTCCGTCGCGCAGCTGACGCCGGTTCCGTCGCGCGTCGTGAAGCCGCCGCGGATCGCGGAGTCGCCGATCAACTTCGAGTGCAAAGCTTTTCTCGCTCGTGCCGCTCGGCGATGGCGAAGGTTCGGCGACGCTCGTCTTGGGCCGCGCCGTCTACGTTCACGTTGCCGACGACGTTCTGCGCGACGGCAAGGTCGATGCGAGTCTGCTGCGGCCCGTCGCTCGAATGGGCGGCCCGTTTTACGCGCGTCCGGAGATACTGCCGTTTCGGCGCTCCGACCGCAGCTAGCCTCTCATTTCTAACGGCCGATTGAAGCTACCTGCTCGCCCTCGATCAAGGCACGACCAGCAGCCGCGCGATGTTGTTCGATCTCGCAGGCAAGCCGCTCGGCTGCGTTCAGCGCGAACTGACCCAACATTTCCCGCAGCCGGGCTGGGTAGAACACGACCCGGAAGAGATCTGGCAGAGCCAGCTGGGGACAGCGCGCGATCTTCTGGCGTAAACGCGGACGACTCCGGCCGATATCGCTTGCGTCGGCATAACGAACCAGCGCGAAACGACCGTACTTTGGGATCGCGCGAGCGGAGAGCCCGTCTACCCCGCGATCGTGTGGCAAGATCGGCGTACCGCCCTACTCTGCCGCGAGCTCGCGCGAACGCGGACTCGCTAGGACCTTCAACGAGAAGACCGGACTGACGCTCGATCCGTATTTTTCGGGCACGAAGGTCGCCTGGATGCTTCGCAACGTCCCCGGCGTCGCTGCAACGTGCGCAATCGGGCGAACTCGCCTTCGGCACCGTCGACTCATGGCTGATGTACAACTCGACCTGCGGCAGAGCGCATCTGACCGACGTCACGAACGCAAGCCGCACCCTGCTGTTCGACATTCATTCGCTCGAATGGGGCGAGGAGTTCCTCTCCGCACTCGAGATCCCGGCATCGCTCCTGCCGGAGGTCCGGCCTTCGGCCGGGCACTTCGCGCGAACCGATGCGCGCAGTTCTTCGGCGAAGCGTTACCCATCAGCGGCGTTGCGGGCGATCAGCATGCGGCGCTTTTCGGTCAGGCCTGCCTTGCGACCGGGAATGGCGAAGAACACGTACGGCACCGGCGCGTTCGTCATGATGAATTCGGGAGCGAGGTCGGTCAGCGGCGGCGGATGCATCACGACCCTCGCGTGGCAAATCGAAGGCCGGGCTGCGGAGTACGCGCTCGAAGGTTCGATCTTCGTCGCCGGCGCCGCAGTCCAATGGTTGCGCGACGGGCTGGGCATCATCGCTTCGTCCGGCAGAGGTGGAAGCGCTGGCCGCGAGCGTGCCCGATACCGGCGGCGTCTATTTCGTTCCCGCACTGGCCGGACTTGGCGCGCCGTACTGGGATCCATCGGCGCGCGGCACGATCGTCGGCCTGACGCGTGGCACGACGAAGGCGCACCTCGCCCGTGCAACGCTTGATGCGATCGCGTATCAGACTCGCGACGCAATCGCCGCGATGGAACGGCTATCCGGTTTGCAGCTGCGCGAACTTCGCGTCGACGGAGGCGCGTCCGCGAACGATGTCCTCATGCAGCTACAGGCGGACGTTCTCGACGTGCCCGTCGTTCGCGCCCGAAGTCACCGAAACGACGGCGCTCGGCGCTGCCTACCTTGCGGGAATCGGCGCCGGAGTGGTCGACCAAGCCGGCGTCGGACAGCAGTGGCTCGCCGGCACTCGTTTCGAACCGAACGCGAAGGCGCGGACTTCGCGTGATGCGGGCTACTCGGAATGGAAGCGCGCGGTCGAACGTGCGCTGAATTGGATCGAGTCCTAGACCTTCTTCGCCAGAACGAGCGAAATGTCGTCCGAGTACGAGTCGTTGTACTCGCCTGCGAAGCGCGTCGCAGTGATAACGATGCGCGCCGAGCGCGCATGCGCGGGCACCACGCCCGTCGCTTTGCGCTGAAAGAAGCCGGTGACATCCTTGCGATCGGCGGCTTTAAGCGGGCCGATCGCGGCGGATCTCAAAACTGCACCGCTCTCGCTCACGAACGTGACGCTGACGGTCGCGCTGTCGTCTTGATTGTTAAAGCCGCCTAACCAGCCGGAAAGAACGAACGTGACGCCGCCCGCGTCGATCGTCGCGCCGGCAGTCGAAAGATCGATCGTCTGGCTCGCCGTCGACTTCGCGATGTTGCCACCGGCAAAAAAGTTGTTGCCCCGGTCTGTTGGCCCGACTGAGGTCTTGTCCGGAAAACCACCGCTCGCGCCGTATTGGACGACTGTGAACTGCCCGGTCGTCGTCCACCCGGTGGGCTTCACGATTTGGCTGTTGCTGGGGGCTCCCGTGTCGGCTTCCGCGTCGCCGTTCACGACGAGGTTTTTCCCAAACAGGGCATCGCCGGTCGTCTGAGCTTGCACGGGCAACACGGCGGCGAGCACAAACGCAGCACACGCGACGCTAAAGAACCTTTGCATCATCATGTGCGCCCTTTCTTGCGAGTGCGAAGCTGTCCCCGCCCTGTTTTGTCACATTCGCGAGCCATGGAACGACCGCTGTGCTTTGCGCCATTGACTCGGCGTCATGCCGGCAACTCGACGAAATCTGTTCGAAAAGTGCGCCTGGTCGGAAAATCCGGTGGCGAGTGCGATCTCGCTCGAGCGGCAGGGCCGTCCCGGTCATGAGCTCCATCGCGCGCTCGATCCTCGTGCGCACGATGTGGGCGTGCGGCGTTCGTCCGATGGTCGCACGAAATGCGTGAGAGAAGTGCGAGCGGCTCAGTCCGGCGACCGAGGATAACGCCGTCACCGAGATCGGTTCACCGATCTTTTGAAAGATTGTCTCGGTAACGAGCCGCAACTGGTGCGGGTCGAGCCCGCCGAGGGGAGGCCGTGAAAGCGGGGCAGACCGAGACGCTCATTCGGGAGACTCCACACGAGGCAGAAGCATTTGTCTAACATGCTAACCCAGGCGTCTTCGCGGTTCCACAGACGATCTACACGCTTTGCCACACAGTTGGGACTTAGGCGAGGCGGTCGACGTCGATCACCGCTTGAGCGAAGGCCTGGGGGGCCTCCTCAGGCACGTTGTGCCCGATCCCATCGAGCGTGCGGTGGGCGTACTTCCCCGTGAACTTGTTGCGATAGACCGCGCCGTCCGCCGCCGCCCCGTCGAAATCACTGCCGATGGTAATCGCCGGTACCGAGATCGGCGGCGCCTGTTGGAGCGTTGCTGCCGGATCGTCGAATTGCGGGTCCCCTTTTGCGAGACCCAGGCGCCAACGGTAATTATGAATGACGATCTCGACATAGTCCGGATTCTCGAAAGCTGGTGCGCTGCGGTCGAATGTCGCATCATCGAAATTCCATTTCGGAGAGGCGCGCTTCCAAATCAGCTTATTGAAATCGTGACGATTCTTGGCGTAGCCGAGGCATCCACGTTCGGTCGAAAAATAGAAAAGGTACCACCAGCCAAGTTCGGCTTCCGGCGATAGCGGCTGCTGCGTCGCTGTAAGATTAATGATCTGATAGCCGCTGACTGAAACCAGCCCGCTGCAGCGCTGCGGCCAAAGAGCGGCGACGATGTCGGCCGCCGCCCACCCCAATCGAACCCTCCGAGAATCGCGCGGTCGATCTTCAGAGCATCCATCAAAGCGATCGCATCGACCGCAAACGCTGCTTGATCGCCATGGCGAACGGTCGCGCTCGACAAGAAACGCGTTGCTCCGTGGCCGCGCAGGTAAGGGACGATCACCCTGTAGCCGGCCGACGCGAGTAACGGTGCAACGTCGACAAAGCAGTGGATGTCGTAGGGCCAGCCGTGAAGTAGAACGACCGGCGTGACCATTCGCCGGCCCCGTCTCGGCGTAAGCTATGCTTAGGGCACCGGCTTCGATCTGCTTGAGTGAGGCGAACGTCTGCATTGGTTCAGCTACTTCTCGTCTCGCAGCGTTCTGAACGCCGCGCGAACTTCCGCAGAGAAGAATTCGGGCTGTTCCCACGCCGCAAAGTGACCGCCCTTGTCGACCTCATTCCAGTACATGAGATTGTGATAGTTGCGTTCCGCCCAACTGCGTGGCGCGCGATAGATCTCGCCGGGAAAAACGGTGACTCCGACGGGCAGCGAAATGTCCAACGCGTTAAAAGGGTTGCCGCCCTGGACTTCCCAGTAACTCTGCGAGGCCGACGATCCACTGTTCGTGAGCCAGTAGAGCGTTATGTCGTCGAGCATCTCGTCCAGCAATACGTGGCCATGTTTATGTTCCTCTACTGACTCATCCTATTGCTCCACCAAGCTCGTGCCCGAGAGCTGCCGGTGCAGCTGATTGGCAAGCTCATCCTGAACCGCAACCCGACCAACTACTCGCCGAAACGACGTCCTGGTCCGCACCGGCCACCTTGTCCCGGGCATCGAGGCCTCCAACGACCCGCTGATGCAGGCCCGGCTGTTCTCCTACCTCGACACGCAGCTCACTCGCCTCGGGGGCCCAAACTTCCCGCAGCTGCCGATCAACCGGCCGCACACGGAGGTCAACGACATGCTCCGCGATGGCATGCACCAGATCGCGATCCACACAGCCTGGCGCAGTATCACCCCAATAGCATCGACGGCGACGAGCCGCTGCTCGCGGACGAAAGCGACGGCGGTTACGTCCAGGTAGCCCGCCCGGTCGAGGGGAACGTCGTGCGCTCGGCGCCGACGCGAAGCGCTTCTGGGCCGACGCCGCGAGCCCCGACACCAACGACGAGACCCTCGGCAACTGGATGAGCAAGCTCATGGCTCCGCCCCACCGAGTTCGTCCCGCCGACCCCGCCAGGGGAGCCAGCCCGTGCTCCGCGTGGAGTACACGGGCAAGAAGCTCGCTCGGCTACGTCGAGCTGGTCAAGGTGCAAGGGCGCCGACAAGCCGACCTACTACCTCCGGACGGAGCGCACCCGCCTCTACGGCAAGGTGCCGACGACGCTCGCCGAGCAGGTCGAGCAGGATCATCGGGGCATCGTCGTCAAGAGCGGGGTCGGGTAGTCGCCGGCGCGCCCATTCGCTCCCGTTGACGAGGACTCCGGACAGGGTAACCGGCGCGATGCGGGGACCCGGGCGGCAGGGTTTTCGCCGCGGTACGGCTTTGACATCCCCCCCGGATCGCTCTCTACTTGCAGCAGCGGGCCCCCTTCTGCAACGCTCGGCTCCGCATGGCCTCCCCGATCCCTGAATCGCCTTCGCGCTGGTCCTGTTCTCTCTGCCCTCGCCGCCGGCTGCCCCAAGCCGCCCCCGCCGGCGCCGCCCCCGCCGCCCGTCGTGCGAGGCTCCGCCCCGCCGCCGAAGTGCGAGTCGTTCGGCGAGAAGTGCGCGGCCAGGGCCGACACGCGGGCCAGATCACCAGCTCGAGGCGGTGTTCTCCCCCGCCGCGGGCGTGGATCTACGCGCAGCAGTCGAGCGCCACGGTCGCCCAGACGCGGACGACGGGGCCCGGCGCATCGCGTTCCTCGGCGTCGAGGTCGACCCGAAGGACGCGAAGAAGGAGGTCGCCGCCAAGGACGCCGCGCTCGCCGAGCTGGCCAAGCAGATCGGCCTGCACCCCTCAAGCGCAAGGTGGACTGGAGAAGCCCGACGACAAGAAGACCATCGGCACGCTCAAGCTCGACCTCTGGCAGCTCGAAGAGGCCGGCGTCCGCGGGGCGAAGAAGGGGCCGCTCCTCGTCGTCGCGGGGCCCGACCGCCGACGGCAAGGGCGTCGTCGGCGTGGGCTTCGTCCCCGACGACGACAAGAGCTCGGCCGACGTGGCGATCATGAAGTCCATCGAGTCGCTCGGGAACGGAAATGACCGCGCCCCAGCTCGCCCCCGCCACCGTCGTCGCCCAGAAGTACCAGGTCGGCGCGTGCCTCGGGTACGCGGGGTCGTCGGCGACGTACCAGGCGATCGGGACCGACGGGCGCGAGGTGGTGCTCAAGATCTTCGATCCCGCCATCCGGCAGCGCGCCGACATCATGTCCGCCATCGAGCAGACCTACGCGGCGACCAACGCGCTCCCGCAGCGAGATCGCCGTCCCCCTGCTCGACGCGGGCTACGACCCGGCACCGGCGCGCCCTTCAGCGTGAGCGAGCGCATCCCCATCCCTTCGCTCGCCGCAGATCGCCATGCCAGCGCGCGCTCACGCCGGAGGAGACGGCCACCGTGCTCGGCGCGCTCGGCCGCCCTGCTCGACGCAGGCGCACAGCCGGCAGCTCTTCCACCACGCCCTCAAGCCGACGAACGTCTTCGTCGGCCTCGGCCAGCGCAACGCCCTGCGCGGTCACGGACTTCGGCGCGGGGCTCGTCCAGTTCCTCTGGTCTACTGACTCGTCGTATTGCTACCCAGACACACCCAGCCACACCAGGACTCGTAACACCTGGTCAGACGACACACCCAGACACGTCCAGCACCACCCAGCCACCCTGCGGAATCGCCTGATACTCAAACAGGTCCACAGGGGGTCCGTTCTGGGTTCCGTCTCGTTCCGCCGCGTCAGGTGCGGCCCATGGGAAGCCTAGCCTTTTCCTGGCTCCGCCTGCCCACCGGTGTGAGCTGACTCTCAGCCCGGCCTCGGCCAGCGGTGCGCCGTACCGATCGGCAGACCATCGCGTGGCAGATCGAGTCTTCGCCTCGGGTGCGGCGCTTGGTCTCGGCCGTGGCTGCCCTTCCTCGGTAAAATTGTTAGTCCATCGCCGGCCAGTGGTGACCGAGATAGGGATCGGGATGGTCCCTGTCCCAGCGGTCCAAGATCCTGGCCAGCGCGGCAGCCTGCCAGGCCTCCCGCTGGCAGGTTCTTCTTCAGGACGAACACCAAGACCAGGTCGCGCTCGGCGGCGAAGTCCGCGACATTCTCAGTGACGACAGCCCGGGCGGCCGCCGCGACCTGCGTATCGTCGGCTGCCCGCAGGCCGACCTCGCCGACCTGGACGGCGTCATGGCCGTACTTGGTGCGCAGGATCTCGGCCGCAGCGTAGCTCCTATGCGGTACAGACTGTGCGCTAGTCGATGAGCGCCTGTGTGCCGAGGACGACGGCGAGTGCGAGCCGTTCGGCGTCCTGGGTGCCGGGTTCGGCGGTATAGACCGTGATCCGCAGGTCGTCGCCGGCGACGATGAGGGCGTCGCAGTCCAGTGCGATGAGTCCGACGTCGGGGTGGTCGATGATCTTGTGCCGGGACTGATCCTGGGGCGAGCCGACCTCGCCCGACTCCCACAGCTCGACGAAGCGCGGGCTGTGGGAGGTCAGCTCGGCGATCAGCCGCTTCAGCTCGCGGTCGGCGGGATAGCGGGCCGCGGTCATGCGCAGGTCGGCGACGAGCAGGGATTCGAAGCGGGCCTGCTCCTCGGGCGTGTGGACGGTGCGGTTGCCGGGGCCGACGAGGTTGCGCCAGACCCCGTTGCGCTCGATCCCGCGCCACGACGTGGTCTCGCCCATCAGCGCGTCGTAAGGCTGATTGGCCACGATCAGGTTCCACGCGGCGTCGTGCACGGCGACCGGAGTGTGCGAGAGCCGGTCGAGCAGGCGCTGCACGCTCGGCGTGATACGCGCCGGGACGACATCGCGTCCCGGCGCGGCCTGGCCCGCGAGCCGGAAGATCAGCTCCCGCTCGGTGTCCGACAGCCGCAGCGCCCGGGCGAGAGCCTCCACGACCTGCGACGACGGCGAGGTGGCCCGTCCCTGCTCCAGCCGGGTCAGGTAGTCCACCGAGATGCCCGCCAGCCCGGCGAGCTCCTCGCGGCGCAGCCCGGCAGCGCGCCTGCGGCCACCGGCCGGCACGCCCGCCGCCTCCGGGGCGGCGCGGTCGCGCCAGCGGCGTACGGCCCGGCCGAACTCCCACGACTCCACGCATCCAGTCTGCGCGACTCGGCGCGCGCTGTGGTGGCCCTGGCAGTCCTACGACAACGGGACCACTTCCTGCGGGCGTGCGCACGACGCAGACTCGGAGCATGACAACCACACTGATCACCGGGGCGAACAAGGGCCTCGGCAAGGAGACCGCCAGGCAGCTCATCGCCGCCGGGCACACCGTGTACGTAGGCGCACGCGACGAGGCCCGTGGCCGTGAGGCGGCCGACGAGCTGGGTGCCCGGTTCGTTCAGCTCGACGTGACCGACGACGCCTCAGTCGCCGCCGCCTTCGCTGCGATCGAGGCCGACGGCGTGCTCGACGTCCTGGTCAACAACGCTGGCATCGGGATGGTCGCGCTCAACGGGCCGGATGCGCTGCGGGTGTTCGACACGAATGCCGTTGGCATCATCCGGGTCACTGAGGCGGCGCTCCCGCTGCTGCGAAGGTCGCAGAACCCGGTCGTGGTGAACATCTCGAGCGCGCTCGGCTCGTTCTGGGCCAACCACGAGCCGTCGCGGCCGGCCTCGAAGTACTCGGCTATCGTCTACGGCGCGAGCAAGGCGGCCGTCTCGATGCTCACGGTGCAGTACGCACGGGCCGTGCCGGAGGTGAAGTTCAACGCGGTCGAGCCCGGCTACACCGCGACCGAGCTCGGCGGGGTGAAGAACTCCGGCGGCCGGCCGGTCGAGGTCAGCGCCCGGAACATCGTCCGGATGGCCACGATCGGCAAGGACGGGCCCACTGGCACGTTCGCCGAAGACGACGGCGAGCTGGGCTGGTGAACGCATGACCACGACACTGATCACCGGTCTTCGTCCCGGGTGCGGCTCTTGGCCTCGGCCGCGGCTGCCCTTCCTCCAAATGGCTCAGTTGTGTCGCGGGTCGTCTTGCGGATTCAGGTACTCCAGGCCGAGCGGTCCGATCGCCGTTACCTGGGTGACGTACTCGCCGGATCTGGCCCAGTGGAAATGAGGGGTGCCGCCAGGCAGGACGATGACGGAACCGGGCGGATACGCCGCCAGCTTCTCGCCGTCGAACCGTTCGCCTGGGCCGATGTAGAAGACTCCGGAGATGACCGTGTAGACGCGGTCTTCCGGGTGCCAGTGCGGCATCAGCTTGACCCCGGACGGCACCTTGACCTGGATCACGTACAGGCCGGGCCCGGTGGGCACTGCTCATGCGGACCGTGCCGATCTATTAACCCGACGCGCTGGGTTCCTTCGTGCAGCCGGTGGGCGAGGGCGGTGTGGCGGCGGCCGGCGCCCCTGGTGCGGACGGCGGCGGCGAGAGCGCGGCGGGATCCGGCCAGCACGACCAGTTTCTTGGCCCGGGTCACGCCGGTGTAGAGCAGGTTGCGCTGCAGCATCATCCACGAGCTGGTGGTGAGCGGGAGGACCACCGCGGGGTACTCGCTGCCCTGGGAGCGGTGGATGGTGACCGCGTAGGCGTGGGCCAGCTCGTCCAGCTCGTCGAACCCGTAGTCCACCTGCTCGTCCTCGTCGGTGCGCATGGTCAGGGTGTGCTCTTCGACGGACATCCCGGTGACCACCCCCACCGTGCCGTTGAAGACCCCCGCGGCGCCCTTGTCGTAGTTGTTCCGCAGCTGGGTGACCTTGTCCCCGACCCGGAACACCCGGCCGCCGTACCGGCGCTCCGGCGCTCCCTCGCGGAACGGGGTCAGGGCCTCCTGCAGCAGCAGGTTCAGATTCCCGGCCCCGGCCGGGCCGCGGTGCATCGGGCACAGCACCTGCACGTCGCGGCGCGGGTCCAGGCCGAACCTGGCGGGGATCCGCCGCGCCGCGACGTCGACGACCAGTTCGGCGGTCTGCTCGGTGTCCTCGCAGCCGAACCAGAAGAAGTCGCCGAAGCCAGTCAGGGCGGGCATCGAGCCCGCGTTGATGCGGTGCGCGTTGACCACGATCCCGGACTGCTGCGCCTGCCGGAAGATCTTGGTCAGCCGCACTACCGGCAGCGCCCCGGCGGCGAGCAGGTCGCGTAGCACCTCCCCGGCGCCCACAGAAGGCAGCTGGTCGACGTCCCCCACCAGCAGCAGGTGCGCCCCGGGCCCGACCGCCTTGACCAGCTTGTTGGCCAGGATCACGTCCACCATCGAGGTCTCGTCCACCACCACCAGGTCCGCGTCCAAGGGTTTCTCGGCATCGAACGACGGCTCACCGCCCGGCCGCAGCGCCAGCAGCCGGTGGATGGTGGCCGCCTCATGCCCGGTCAGCTCGGCCAGCCGCTTGGCCGCCCGGCCGGTCGGTGCGGCCAGCACGATCTTGGCTCCCTTGGCCCGGGCCAGCTCCACCACCGAGCGCACGGTGAACGACTTCCCGCAGCCGGGACCGCCGGTCAGCACGGCGACCTTCGACGTCAGGGCCAGCCGCACCGCGGCTGCCTGTTCCGGCGCGAGCTCGGCACCGGTCCGCCCGCGCAGCCAGCCCAGCGCCTTGTCCCAGTCGACCGCGGCGAACGCGCTCAGCCGGTCAGCCCGCGCGGCAAGCAGGCGGCGCAGGGCGTGAGCCACGGACCGTTCGGCCTGATAGAAGGGCGGCAGGTAGACGGCGGGGACCTGCGGTGCGGCCTGTGCCGAATCGGACAGGGCCAGAGCCGGGACCGTCTCGCGAACCACCCCCTCGGCCGCGGCGAGTTCGTCCAGGCACGGGGTGATCAGCTCGGCCGGCACGCCGAGGATCTTCGCGGCGTCGGCGATCAGGTTGGGCGCGGGCAGGTAGCAGTGGCCGTCGTCGGCCGCCTCGGACAGGGTGTAGGCCAGGCCCGCCTTGATCCGCTCCGGGCTGTCGGCGGCGATGCCGACCGCGGCGGCGATCGTGTCCGCGGTCTTGAACCCGATGCCCCACACGTCGGCCGCCAGCCGGTACGGCTCATGGCGCACGACGGAGACCGAGGCGTCGCCGTATTTCTTGTAGATCCGCACCGCCAGCGACGTCGACACCCCGACGCCCTGCAGGAAGATCATCACCTCCTTGATCGCCTTCTGCTCGGCCCACGCGGCGGCGATCATCGCGGTGCGCTTGGGGCCCACCCCGTCGACCTCGATCAGCCGGCCCGGCTCGTCCTCGATGACGTGCATGATGTCCACGCCGAAATGCCCGACCATCCGCTCGGCCATCACCGGGCCGATGCCCTTGATCAGCCCCGAGCCGAGGTATTTCTGGATGCCCGCGGCCGTGGCGGGCAGCACCGTGGCATAGGAGTGCACCTCGAACTGCCGGCCGTACTTCGGGTGGGCCGACCAGCGGCCGCGCAGCCGCAGGAACTCGCCCACCTGCGCGCCCAGTAGCGGCCCGACCGCGGTGACAAGATCCGCGCCCCGCTCGGGCGCGATCCGGGCGATGGTGTACCCGGTCTCCGGGTTGGCGAACGTCACCCGCTCGAGGACCCCATCCAGTACCGCGGATCCGCCCTGGCTGGCCACCGTCGCTGGCATAAAGACAATATTTACCCCGAAATTTACCCCGAATGGGCCGTGGGTGACGGTCACTGTGGCCGGACCAAGGTGACTTCGGCCGCCAAACCTCGGCGGTGAGCCGAACCGCGTCGTCGCTTGTTGCTACTTACTCTCCGAGCGAATCCTTCGGGGAGGTTACAGGTGAACGATCCGCACCGGGACGTCGGCGCACCAACCTTCACCGCCAGTCACGATCCTGCCTGCGACGATGCTGGGTTGCTGCGCAGGATCAGCCAGGGCGACGAGGATGCGATGGCCGCGTTCTACCGTGAGCACGGCCGGGTGGTGTTCGCGCAGGTTCTGCTGGTAGCCGGTGAGCGGGTGCTGGCTGAGGAGATCGTGCAGGACACGATGCTCGCTGTCTGGCGCGGGGCGGGCTCCTTCCGGGGCGAGTCGTCGGTGCGGTCCTGGGTGATCGCCATCGCCCGGCGGCAGACCCGGGACCGGCTGCGAGGCCGCCGGCTGCGGGTGGTGGATGACGCCTTCCTGGCCGATCAGCCGGGTTCGGGTCCAGGGCCGGAGGTCACGGCCCTGGACCGGGCCGAACTGGCCGAGGTGACGGGTGCGATCCGGGAGCTCGCAGCAGCCCACCGGGAGGTACTGGGCCTTGCCTTCGGCTCCGGGCTCAGCCTCCCCGAGGTCGCCGGCGTGCTGGAGATCCCGGTCGGGACGGTGAAGAGCCGCCTGACCGCGGCGCGCACCGCACTGAACCGGATTCTTAACGAGAAGGGCCAGAACCGATGAACGCAGACCCTGCTGACACCCGCTACCCCCATCTCGACCTCGGCGACCTGATCGCCGAGGCCGCCGGCCAGCCGATAGGCGACCGGGCCCGGGAGCACCTCGCCGGCTGCGAGCACTGCCAACTCGAGGCGAACCGGTGGAACCTCGTTGCCGACGGGGTCCGCGGCCTGGCGGCCGCCGCGCCCGAGACAGCCCAGCCTGCCCGGCCGCGGCGCACCCGGCAGCGTGTCCTGGCGGGTCCCTGGCGGCGCGCCATGCTGGTGGCCGGCAGCGCGGCAGCCGCGCTCGTCCTCCTCGTCGGGGTCGGTGCGGTGACCGGACTCGTGCACGTGCACCTTCCGGTCCCGGCACCCAGACGGCCCTCACCGCGGTCACCGGGTGCACCCAGCTCGAGCAGGCCGACGGGACGCTCGAGCAGGTGAACGGCAGCAGCCTGGTCATCAAGACGGCCAGCGGCCAGCCGGTGACCGTGACCACGACGGCGACCACGTTCGTGTCCATGTCCGGACCGCTGCTGAGCGACATCACGGACGGGGCGTCAGTCATGGTGCGCGGCTACAGGTCCGACGGGACGATCGCGGCCGCCATCGTCACCGTCGGACAGCCGTTCAGCGCGGTGAACCCGCCGGGCTTCGTCCCTGTCCAGGGGACGGTATCGGACGCGAGCACCGCCGGCTTCACCCTCGTGACGTCCAGCGGAACCCGGGTCCCGGTGACCACCTCCGGCGGCACGCTCGTCGTCGTACCCCACGCCAGCCCGGGCCAGCTGCAGGCCGGCGCCACCATCTTCGCCGTCGGCCACGCCGGACCGGACGGGACGCTGTCGGCACGAGCGGTGGCAGCGGTCTCGCAACTCCCGTCAGGGCCGCCACATCAGCGTGTCGGTTAGAGGACTGCTCGCCCAGCTCGATCAACGAGGCGCTCGGCGCGATCAGCGCGGCGCCCGTCTCCGCCGGCTGATCCGCCAGACCCCGATGATGGCTGGAGACACGATGTCCCGTTCTGGCTTCTTGGCAGGCCGCGATGAGCGGCAAGACCGGCGGTAGCCGGGGCCCGCGGCGCGGGCTAATGACGCCTGCGAGCACCTGCTACCTGCCGGCAGCACGGGGACGGACAGCTGCGGCGCAGGTGCGGCAACCCGGGATGCCCGCGCAAGACGTTCGCGGAGGCGGCCCGGCACGCCGGGATCTCCTGGCCGGTAGCGCACCATGCGTTCACCGCCGCGGCCGGGCCCGGTTCGAGACCGGTACCAGGTCATCCATGAACACCGGCCCGGGCGGCTGATCCACCGCCCTATAGCATAACCTTGAATGCTTTCCGCTCAGCCATTGCTTCTAGAACCGGATTGAGACACTTACTATGACCACAGGCAGGCCGGATACGGGTCAGGAGTTGCGTTCTTTGGTGACACGGGACGGAACGCTCGAACTTTCACTGCTAGCGGTTCCCATCTCAGAACCCCAGCCCAATGAAGTGATTATCCGCATTGAAGCATCCCCCATTAACCCCTCCGATCTCGGGCTTCTGTTCGCCGGAGCGGACATGGGCACCGCAAAAGTCTCCGGCCCTGTAGATAGTCCCGTCGTCACCGCAAGCATCCCCGCGGCAGCGATGAGAGCCCTGGCTAGCCGGGTGGGCAAGTCGATTCCAGTCGGAAACGAAGGGGCCGGCACGGTGGTCAAGGCCGGGTCTTCGGCGCGCGCCCAGGCGTTGGCGGGCAGGACCGTTGCCGTGGCGGGCGGGGCCATGTACGCGCAGTATCGCTGCATCGATGCCTCCCAGTGCCTGGAACTGCCAGCAGGCACACCGGCGACTGCGGGCGCGTCCTCCTTCGTCAACCCGCTCACCGCCCTGGGCATGGTGGAGACGATGCGCCGGGAAGGCCACAGCGCCATTGTTCACACCGCCGCCGCCTCCAATTTGGGACAAATGCTGAACAAGCTTTGCCTTGAAGAAGACGTACCGCTGGTCAACATCGTCCGCAAACCCGAGCAGGAGGATCTGCTGCGGGCAATCGGCGCGGTCCACGTGTGCAACTCGACATCACCATCGTTCATGGCAGACCTCACCCAGGCGCTCATCGACACCTCGGCCACCCTGGCCTTCGATGCCACGGGCGGGGGAAAGTTGGCTGGTCATATCCTGACCTGCATGGAAGCGGCCTTGACGGCAAATTCCGGAGAATACAGCCGCTACGGGTCAACTACCCACAAGCAGGTCTATATCTACGGCGGCCTCGATCGCGGGCCCACGGTGTTCAGCCGCAACTTCGGCATGGCGTGGGGTATCGGAGGCTGGCTGCTAACTCCTTTCCTCCAGAGCATCGGACCTGAGGCATTCCGCATTCTCCGACAGCGTGTGGCAGCCGAGCTGGAGACAACATTCGCTAGCACCTACACCAGGGAAGTCTCGCTGGCAGAAGCGCTGCAACCTGACGCTTTCTCCGTCTACGCGATGCATGCGACCGGTGAGAAGTACCTCATCACCCCGCATAAGAGATAGAGCCCCTGCGGGGTTTTCCAGTTAAGAATTCATCCGCCACTGCGCGGCGCTAACCGGCTCGATGGAACATAGGGCCGCACCGGACTCGGCTCGATGGAACATCGAGCCGGTTGGCTGATCGCTGCGGGTGCGGCCCGGCCGCGGCCGGCGGGAGCCGCCAGCGCGAGGCGGGGACCTGTGTCCGGTGGTGCGCCGCCCGCGGGCAGCCGCCCAGCTCGGCCCCCTCCGGTGCGAGTCGATACCCCGGAGATCTTTATCCCGAACGGCGGTGGAGTCAGGGCTGATCCTGGCTGGCTGCCCGGCATGGCCCTCAGCGGGTACATTCCGGCTCGGATGGGCCGGTTGCGTGGGGCCGGGTTAGCTCGTGCTGGCTTTGCGGGCTGTGACGCCGTCGCCGTCGATGGCCCGGTCGTCTGCGGTGGTGTCCGGGCGGCGCTCGGTGCCGTGCAGGAACACCGAGGTGACGAGCGCGGCGGCTTTCTCGACGCCGGCTACGTGCTCGGCGGTCATGCGGGCCGCGGCCTGGAGCAGCTGGCCGAGCAGGAAGAGCAGTTCGGTCGACGGTGAGGTCGCCGCGGAACGTGCCGTCGTCGAGGCCGCGTTGCAGCAGCGCCCGGATCATCGTGTCGATCTGCTGTTCCGCGTCGCCGCCGTAGTCCGAAACGCCGAACCGGCTGATGAGGGCGGCGTACTTGCTGCCGCCCGCGGCGACCACCCGCGCGACGCGGGCGATGGCCTCGGTCACGGGGACCGCGTCCAGGTCAGCTTCGGCGAGCCGGGTGGCGGTGGCGTCGCGGGCGGTGGTGCTCAGGGCCTGCAGCAGCTGCTCGCGGGTGGGGAAGTGCCGGTACAGGGTCGCCCGGCCCACGCCGCGGCCGCGGCGATATCGGCCATGCTGGGCGGCTCGCCGCCGCGGGCCAGCAGGTCCGCGGCCACGTCGAGGATCGCCTCGGCAACCCGGTCCTGGATAGCTGCGCTCCTCGCCATGGATCCGAGTTTACACCATTGCCTCAATGCTATACGTTCTCTCTCATAGATGAGACATTGATGTCTCGTTAGAAGATCTAACTGCCTCAGAGGACAGGGGACTGACATGGCTGCTATGGCTCGCTGGTGCGTCCAGCGCCGCGCCTGGGTTCTGATCGGGTGGCTGGCGCTGCTGGCGGTCCTGGGGGTGACCGGCCGGGCCGCGGGGTCCACGTACTCCGACGCCCTCACCCTGCCGGGGACCGGCTCCACCACCGCGCTGAACCTGCTGGAACAGGCGTTCCCCGGGCACGCCGGAGACCAGGACACGATCGTCTGGCGGGCCAGCTCAGGCAGCGTACGCGCTCCGGCCGTCCGCGACCGGATCACCGCCATGCTGGGCCAGGTCGCCGCCGCGCCCGCGGTGGCCTCGGTGATCAGCCCGTACTCGGCCCGCGGCGCCGCCCAGGTCAGCCGGAACGGGCAGATCGCCTACGCGACCGTGGTCTTCGACGCCCCGCAGGCGAGCCTGCCCGTGCCGGACGTCACCCGCGTCGTCCACCTCGCCGAGGCCGCGCGGGCCCCCGGCGTGCAGGTCGACATCGGCGGCCCGGCGGTGGAGAACGCGCTGCGGCCCTCGGTCGGCATCAGCGCCGGCGTCGGGGTCGATGGCCGCGGCGATCGTGCTGTTCATCGCGTTCGGGTCGCTGCTGGCCATGCTGCTGCCCCTGGCCGTCGCGATCGCCGCGCTGGTCTCGGGCCTGATGGCGACCGGGCTCCTGTCGCACGCGGTGACCATTCCCTCGGCCGGCCCGACGCTGGGCATCTTGATCGGGCTCGGCGTGGGCATCGACTACGCGCTGTTCATCGTCACCCGGCACCGCAACAACCTCAAGGCCGGGATGTCCCCCCCGGACGCCGCGGTCCGCGCGCTGAACACCTCCGGCCGCGCGGTCCTGTTCGCCGGGACCACCGTGTGCATCGCCCTGCTCGGGATGCTCGTGCTGCGCATCGGCTACATCTCCGGCCTGGGCATCGCCGCGGCGATCACCGTCCTGTTCACCGTGGCCGCCGCCACCACCTTGCTGCCCGCGCTGCTCGGCTTCCTCGGGATGCGGGTGCTGTCCCGCCGGGAACGCCGCCGGCTGGCCGCCGGCGGGCCCGCGCCCGACGGCACCTCCGGGGCGTGGGCGCGGCTGGCCGCATTCGTGCAGCGCCACCCCGCCCCGCTGGCCGCCGCCGCCGCCGCCGTGATGCTCGTGCTGGCCATCCCGGTGCTCTCGCTGCGGCTGGGCTCCTCCGACGCGGCCAACGACCCGGCCTCCACCACCACCCACCAGGCCTACGAACTGCTCGCCAACGGATTCGGCCCGGGTTTCAACGGCCCGCTGCAACTGGTCGGCACGACCAGTTCCCCCGCTGATGCGGCCGCGTTCGCCCGGCTGGCCGGCACGCTGCGGACCGAGCCCGGGATCGCCGCGGTCTCCGCGCCCGTGGCCGGCCACGGCGCCTCGCTGATCAGCGTGATCCCCGCCACCTCCCCCGAGGCCGCGGCCACCAGCACCCTGATCAGCCAGCTGCGCGACACCGTGATCCCCGCCGCCGAAGCACGGCACCACGCTGCGCGTCTACGTCGGCGGCGTCACCGCCACCAACGACGACTTCGCCACCGTGATCGCCCCCAAGCTGCTGATCTTCGTCGGGGTCATCCTCGTGCTGGGGTTCTTGCTGCTGATGCTGGCCTTCCGCAGCCTGCTGATCCCCGCGGTCGCGGCGGTGATGAACCTGCTCGCCGCCGCCGCCTCCTTCGGCGTGCTGGTCGCCGTCTTCCAGTACGGCTGGGGACTGCGGCTACTCAACCTCGGCCAGGCCGGCCCGGTCGAATCGTTCCTGCCCGTGCTGATGCTCGCGGTCCTGTTCGGCCTGTCCATGGACTACGAGGTGTTCCTGGTCTCCCGGATCCGCGAGGAATGGGCCGCCACCGGCGACAACCACCAGGCCGTCCGCACCGGCCAGGCCACCACCGGCCGGGTCATCATCGCCGCCGCCACCATCATGATCCTGGTGTTCAGCGCCTTCATCCTGTCCGGCCAGCAGGTCATCGGCGAGATCGGCATCGGCCTGGCCGCCGCTGTCCTGCTCGACGCCTTCCTGCTGCGCACCATCCTCGTCCCCGCCCTCATGCACCTGTCCGGCCGCGCCAACTGGTGGCTGCCCGGCTGGCTGGACCGCATCCTCCCGCACCTGTCCATCGAACCCGCCACCCAGCTACCCGCCCCGCCCAGCCCCGCACCCGCCAGCCAGGTCGCGCACAGCACGACAGCCCGGTAGCGGCCCGCGAGCCGATCCACCTGACCGCGACTACCGGATCCGCCCTGACCGTCATTCGTCAGGGCCGGGCCGGTAGTGCTGGCTCGTGCTGCTGTGCCTTGACGCCTGGCGGAGCGGCCCCAGGCTGCTGGACTAGCGGTCCGCGGCGGAGCAAGGATCCGCAGACGATAGCGCCGGCGGCGAAAATGCCGGCTGTCCACCAGAAGGCGGTCGTGTAGCCGTGCACGGCCGCCGCCGCCTGGAGTGCTTCAGCTGGGCTAGCCCCACGACCCCCAGCACGAACCAGCGCCGCCGGTCGGGCTCACCTGCTTGACCCGCGGGAACGACGCTGCCAGGAACGCTGCCAGCCGACCTGGAGTAACCCCCATCTGGCACGTCCATCGCAACGTCCTCCGTTCTTCACCGCCATGCCTCGGCCGGCCTTCGCGGCCTGGCCTGTGGACACGGTCGCACGGCGCCTACGCTCCGGCATCACGGCCAGCGGCCGTCATCCGGTGATGATGGCCGCAGTCCCCGGGCTCTTGCTGGCAGCAACCCGGGCCGCTGCCAGCTGACCGCGTTCGGCACCCGGGTGAGGGAGCGCCAGATCGAGATACTCGCACCCGCGGCTCGTTCGGAAAATAAAGAACCTAGATGCCGGACGGCCGTGGTGCATGTCCTCAGCCTGGGTGTAGGCATAGAGGGGGAGGCCCGGCCGTGTGTGGAGGTTCCCGGTGGAAGCAAGCGGAGTGGGGCCCGGCCCGGATCCGCCCTTCGCCAGGCTTTGCCGCCGCGGTCCGGCGTACCAGCGCAGCAGAAGCCCGGGGTCGATGATCATCGCGGCGTCCCGGGCGGGGAGCACTTCCTCCGCGAGGGGCTCCCGGAGCCGATCGAGGTGGCAGTGTATTACGTCGTCTCGGAGGCCCTCACTAACGCGGGCTGTGCTTATGACTCGTACTGATCCGGCATCTGTGGCGGGCACCTCAAGTTGTCGTGGAGGCGGCCCAGGAATGTGGCTACGGTGTCCACTTCATCGTCGGCCAGGTAGAAACTGAAATGCTTGCGTACCCCGTCGAGATGCACCACAGAGGCGGCCCGTAGGCGCTCCATTCCTTGTTCGGTCAGGACGGCGTATATCACCCGGCGGTCCATGGCGGACGGTTCGCTGCGCACCAGGCCCGCCTCGCGCATGCGCTCGAACAGGCCGGGTAAGGCCTCCGGTGCTGTACACGATGGCATGGCGAGCTCGCTCATCTTCATGCGTCGTTCGGCGGTCTCCGCTAGGCGCAGCAGGACATCGTACTGGGAGAGCGTGATGCCCGCCTGCATCTGCATCTCTCCCTCGAGCACGCCCATGAGCCGGTTGTAGGAGAGCACGAAGTCTGTCCAGGCTTGCAGTCGTCCTCGTCTGCCTGTCCGGTCTTCTGTCGTGTCATCGCCGTGGCATCCCCTGCCAGGGAACATCTCTGTACCTACAATAGTTGTAGCCGCAGAGAAATCAGCGCGGCCTGGCAACTAGCGGGAGAAGGCAGCATCATGGCCTTTGAGCTTGGCATCTACCACTTCGGCGAACTGTCGCCTGACCCGGTCACCCACCGGCCACCGACTCCCGGCTCCGGCTCAGGGAATTGATCGAGCAGGCCAAGGTAGCGGATGAGGTTGGCCTCGACATCTTCGCGGTCGGAGAGCATCACCGCAGCGACTTCGCGGTATCGGCCCCCGCTGTCGTGCTGGCAGCCATGGCCGCCAGCACCCGTAATATCAAGCTGTCGAGCGCTGTGACGGTCCTCAGCTCCGACGACCCGGTGCGCGTCTTCCAGCAGTTCGCCACCCTCGACCTCATCTCCGGCGGCCGGGCCGAGATCATCGCCGGACGCGGCTCGTACATCGAGTCGTTCCCCCTCTTCGGCTACGACCTGGACAATTACTCCGAGCTCTTCGCCGACAAGCTCGACCTCCTGCTCCGGCTCCGCGAACAAAATCCCATCACCTGGCAGGGCACCACCCGCCCGGCGCTGCACAACGCCGACGTGAACCCCCAGCCGGAACGGGAACTGCCGGTGTGGGTGGCGGTCGGCGGGACGCCGGCCTCCGTGGTGCGAGCCGCCAAGCTCGACCTCCCGCTGGCACTGGCCATCATCGGCGGCAACTACCACCGGTTCGCGCCGTTCGTCGACCTGTACCGTCAGGCGGCCGCGCAATCCGGCCATGACCCGGCCAAGCTCAAGGTATCCATCAGCTCGCCAGGCTTCCTGGCGGCCACCCACCGCGAGGCCATCGAGATCTCGCACCCGTACTTCGAATCCGGCTGGATGGCCAACCACCACCAGCGAGGCCGGGGCGTCCCCATGCCGCTCGCGGCCTACGAGGCGCAGTCGACCCGAGCCGGCGCGTTCTTCCTCGGCAGCCCGCAGGAAGTGACCGACAAGATCCTCGCCCAGTACGAGCTGCTTCATCACGACCGCATGACCATCCAGATGGGATTCGGCAACGTCCCCCAGAAGGAGATGCTCACCTCCATAGAGCTGCTCGGCACGGAAGTTGCCCCGGTGGTCCGTAAGGAGATCGCCTCCCGCCAGGGAGCCGCGGGGGGCAACGATGAGGCCCCCTTCGAGTGGTGGCCGTCGTTGGCACGACCAAATCCGTATCCAAGACCAGGGCGCTGGTTGAGCTCATCGTCGGCCACCTGGCGTCGCGCACCGAGATCGACGCCGAGATCATTGAGATCCACACCCTCAATCCCGGACTGGGCGCCGCCCTCGAGCGCGAGCAGCTCGACACGCGCGCGGAGGCGGCGGTGCGGAAAGTCGAGACCGCGGACCTCGTCATCGCGGCCACGCCGGTCTTCCGTGGCTCCTATACCGGCCTGTTCAAGCACTTCTTCGACTTCGTCGGCCAGTACGCGCTGGCCGACAAGCCCGTCATGCTGGTCGCTACCGGGGGCAGCGACCGCCACGCCATGGTGATCGACCAGGCCCTTCGCCCGCTGTTCGGGTTCTTCCAGGCGTGGACGGCGCCCATGGGTATCTACCTCAGCGCCGGCGACTTCGACGGCACCACCGTCCTCAACCCGGAAGCCTATGAGCGGATCGAAGTGGCCGTCGGCGACGTCGTCCCGGTCGCCCGGCTCCTGGCCTTGAGCCGGACCGAATCCACCGTCCCTGCAACATAACAAGCCTCAATCAACCGGCCGCGCTGGGCGAACGCTAGGGTTCCGCGCCAGCGTCAATTCGCAAGCCTCCGGCTAGCGGCACCTGCCTTATCCGGGCTAGCTGCAATGCGCTTCGCGGTATCCCCGGCGATGCTGAGCAGGTGGCTGGCTCCTGGGCGTGAAGGTGGAACTCATGCAGGTGTTGAGTAAAGTGGCCGCTGGCCTGCTGGCCGGAGGAGGCCGATGAGACGGCCAGGAAAGCCTGGCCGGGTCGCGGGTACGCCTCTGCTGATCGTGCTGGCCATGGCGCAGTTCATGGTGGTGCTGGATTTCACCATCGTCAACGTCGCGCTGCCTTCGATCCAGGCCGGGCTGCATATTCCGACATCCACGCTGCAGTGGCTGGTCAGCGGGTACGCTGTCGCCTTCGGCGGATTCCTGCTGCTGGGCGGCAGGCTCGCGGACCTGTTCGGCCAGGCCCGCATGTTCCGGGTCGGGCTGATCGTCTTCGTCGTGGCCAGCGTGGCCGGCGGGCTCGCCGTCGAGCCGGTCCTGCTCATCGCCTCGCGCGTGGTGCAGGGGATCGGCGCCGCGATCGTGGCTCCGGCCGGGTTGTCGTTGCTCGTGACCAGCTGGCCGGGGGAACGCGCCCGCAGCCACGCGCTGGGGATCTACGGAGCGGTAGTCTCGACCGGGTTCGCCGCCGGCGCGGTGCTGGGCGGCATCCTGGTGCAGGAGAGCTGGCGGCTGGTGTTCTTCGTCAACGCCCCGATCGGCGTGCTCCTGCTGGCCTGCTACCGGCTGCTGCCTGCTTCGGCGCCGGCCCGGCAGGGCGGCCTGGACCTGCCCGGCGCGGTCACCGGCACCGCGGGCGTAGCGCTGATCGTGCTGGCGGTAGCGCAGGCCGGTGACACCCTCAGAGCGGCCGAGCCGCTGGTGCTCGCGCTGGCCGCGGTGCTCCTGCTGGCCGGCTTCGTCCTGCGTGAGCGCCGCGCGGCCGCCCCCTGCTGGACCTGGCCCTGTTCGCCGACCGGGGTATCCGGGCCGCCAACCTGTCCCTGCTGGCGGTCGGGGCGTACAACGCCGGGGAGATTCTGCTGGTGACGCTGTACCTGCAAGAGGGCAGGCACCTCTCGCCGGTGCTGACCGGGCTGTGCTTCGTGCCACAGGCGGCCGGAGCGTTCGCGCTGGCCGGCCCGGCCTCGAACATCGTCCCCAGCCTGGGGCCACGACGATCACTGGCCATCGCGATGCTGGCCGCCCTGGTGTCGCTGTGCGGCAGCGCGGCCGCCGTCGCGTCCGGCTCGGTCATCGCCCTGCTGGCCGCCCTGCTCCTGATGGGCATGTCGGCCCGGATCAGCATGATGGCCGCGACCCTGGCCGGCACCCACGGAAAGGTAGCGGCCCGGGAACAGGGCACCGCCAGTGCGCTGCTGACGGCGAGCCGGCAGTGCGGCAGCGCGATCGGCGTCGCCGTGCTGGCCGCCGTCCTGGTAGTCGCCTCCGGCAGCGACGCCCACCGCACCGCCATCGGCTTGCTCGTCGCCGCCTGCTTCGCCCTGGCCGGCCTGGCGGCGACCCGGCTGGTGCCCGCCGCCCCCGCCGCCGGAAAGCCACCCATCGAACACAAGCTCCTGCACCATGCCGGAGGCATCCCCTGAGCCGACGGCGGGCAAGGTACCAGCGATGCCGGTCAGAGCCGACGGTTTCGGCTACCACGACGTCAGCGATGCCGACCGGGCCGAGATCACCGCCCTGCACCCGCGCCCGCACTTCAAGCGCAGCATCCTGCAGGCGTTCACCGACGGCAACGCGCGTCCCCGGCGCGCATTCGCCTCGGTGATGATCGCGCGTCGCGCTTAAGGTGCGGTCGTCCTGGTCGCGGCCCACGCACCACGGCTCGTTCGGGTAAATCGACCTTGACCTTGGCCGGGGCAGGGGGAACAGATCGAGCCGACAGGAACCTCCTGACCTGTATGCCGGTCCAGGCGGCCAGCGCGCCGACGGCGACGCCGACGACGGTGTCGGCCAGGCGGAGGATGGGCTGCTGCCACGCGTGCTGCGGGCTGACGGCGGCCACGACCATGATCACCGCGGTGGTGATCCCGGCCGTGACCGCGTCGCCGGGCCGGCCCAGCAGCATGACCGCAAGGGCGCTGGCGCCGACCAGCACCGCCAGCGCCCAGGCGTGGAAGGGCAGGAAGGCCAGGTAGATCAGGCAGAGCACGAAGCTCACGGAGGTGGCCGCCATCCGGCTGACCGCGGCGGCCACGCTCTTGCCGAAGCTGTCGCGCAGGACGAAGATCGTGGCGAGCACGGCCCACATGCCGCCCAGCAGATCGTCGTCCCGTGACACTGAGTACACGCGGGACAGCAGGTTCCTGGCCAGCCAGTAGGTGATCAGGCACGCCACCGCGAGAACGACGCACTCCACGACGGCGGTGCGGGCCTGCGGCCAGCTAGGGCGACCGCTCTGCCGCATGGACCGCTGCGGCGCGGGCTGCGTCACGGGGCTCGGAGCAGGGGTCACTCGACCTCCAGTTCCCGCAGGTTGGTCCTGGCGAGCTCGATGAGTTCTGATCCTTCGCCGGACAGGACGGTCCTGGTCGCGAACAGGGTGAAGCCCTTGATCTGCCCGTAGGTGAGCTTGGGCGGCAGCGAGAGTTCCTGCCGGGCGGTGCGGACGTCGACCAGGGCGGGGCCGTCGTGGGCGAACGCCGCGCGCAGCGCGTCGTCCAGTTCGCTGGCCTTCTCGACCCGCGCGCCGAACAGCCCGGCGGCCCGGGCGATCCCGGCGAAGTCCGGATCGACCAGATCGGTGCCGTAGGTGGGAATGCCGGCCGCCTTCATCTCCAGTTCCACGAACGACAGCGCGCCGTTGTTGAACACGACGATCTTGACCGGGAGCTGCTGCTGGTGCAGCGTGAGCAGCTCGCCGAGCAGCATCGCCAGCCCGCCGTCGCCGGCCAGCGCGATGACCTGCCGGCCGGGGTAGGTGGCCTGGGCGCCGATGGCGTGCGACAGCGCGTTGGCCATGGACCCGTGGCTGAACGAGCCGATCAGCCGGCGGGTGCCGTTCATCCGCAGGTAGCGGGCCGCCCAGATGCACGGGGTGCCGACGTCGACGGTGAACACCGCGTCTTCGGCGGCCAGCCGGTCGATGGTGGCCGCGACGTACTGCGGGTGCAGCGGGGAGTCGCTGGCCCGGTCGCGGGCCAGCTTGTCCAGCCGGGACCGGGCCCGCCGGTAGTGCTTGGTCATCCGGTCCAGGTGCGCCGAATCGGTCTTGGGCTCCAGCAGCGGCAGCAGCGCGTCGACCGTGTCCTTGACCGTGCCGACCAGCGGCACCCGCACCGGGACCCGCTTGCCGATCTGCTCGCCCCGCACGTCGACCTGGATCACCGGGACGCCGTCCGGGAGGAACGGCCGGTAGGGGAAGTCGGTGCCGAGCATGACCAGCGCGTCGCAGTGCTCCATGGCCCGGTACCCGGAGCTGAACCCGATCAGCCCGGTCATCCCCACGTCGTACGGGTTGTCGTACTCCACGAACTCCTTGCCGCGGAACGCGTGCACCACCGGGGCCTTCAGCGCCCCGGCCAGCGCGATGAGCTGGTCGTGCGCCCCGGCGCAGCCCGCCCCGGCCAGGATCGTCACCGCGCCGGCGTCGTTCAGCACCTGCGCAGCGGCCGCCAGCGACTCGCTCGTCCGGGCGGACGACCGGCGAGGTGGCCCGGATCGGACACCGGATCGGGACGGCCCGGGGCGTCGGCGAGGAACACCTCGCCGGGCACCACGACCACGGCGACCCCGCCGCGGGCCAGCGCCGCGCGCATGGCCATCTCCAGCACGCGGGGGAGCTGCTCCGGGACGCTGACCAGCTCGCAGTACACGCTGCACTCGACGAACAGCCGGTCCGGGTGGGTCTCCTGGAAGTAGCCGTCGCCGATCTCCTCCCGCGGGATGTGCGCCGCGATGGCCAGCACCGGCACCCGGCTCCGGTTCGCGTCGAACAGCCCGTTGATCAGGTGCAGGTTGCCCGGCCCGCAGCTGCCCGCGCACACCGCCAGCTCTCCGGTCAGCGCGGCCTCCGCGGCCGCCGCGAACCCGGCGGCCTCCTCGTGCCGGACGTGCTCCCAGGTGATCTCGCCGTCGCGGCGCAGCGCGTCGGTGAACCCGTTCAGCGAATCCCCCGGGATCCCGTACACCCGGCGCACGCCGGATGCCTTCAGCGTTGCCACCATGACCTCAGCTACTGTGGCAGTCATCGTCTGGTCCTTCCGTTTGTGTCATGTTCCGTGTGATCAGCGCGTTGGTGGCGGGGATGTCTGTCACGATGGACCTGCTCCCGGCGCGGAGCCGAAAGGCTTGTGCGTGCGCGAGCCAGGCACTTGCCTGACTGACTGATCGCAGAGATCGAAGTCGCAAGACTGGACGGCAGCGTTCGCGCGCCATCCGGAGCTCGCGTGAATTCCACGATGGTGCATGTGGCCCCTTATTTCGTCCCGGCTGGCGGCCAATGCGGCTACCGGCCAGCAGGGGGTCGGCCTGCCTGTCAGCCGGGTGAGGCCCCGGCTGAACGCGCACGCTGAGGGGAACTCGATGCCAGCCGTGCGCCGCACGGCGTCGAGCACGATAAACCGATTAAATCAAGATCGCAGTTTGCGTCAACCGGTACCCTGAGCCAGCTCGTACTCCAGGGGAAGATCCACTGTGATGTGCGTCCCGGCCCCGGCAGCGCTGTGGAGGCGGATCGAGCCGCCCAGAGCCTCGACGCGGTCGGTGAGGCCGGCCAGGCCGGAACCACGCGCGGGATCGGCCCCGCCGATGCCGTCGTCGCGGACCGACAGCAGCAGGCTGCCCTGGCGCGCGGCCAGCGACATCTCGACCCGCGAGGCCTGCGCATGCTTCATCGCGTTGGCCAGCGCCTCGGACGCGACGTAGTACGCCGCGACCTCGACCGGCTCGGGGTACCGCGCATCCGTCGTGACGTCAAGGTCGACCGGTACCGCGGACCGGCGGGCCAGCGTCCGCAGCGCCGGGCCCAGACCACGCTCGGAAAGGATCGCCGGGTGGATCCCGCGCGAGACCTCCTGCAGTTCGGCCGCCGCGTCGGCCAGTCCCGCCGCGATCCGGGACAACTCAGCTCGCGGGTCACCCCGGCCGGCCGCGACATCGGCCTCCGCGGTGCGCGCCGCCAGTGCGAGCGAGACCAGCCGCTGCTGGGTACCGTCGTGCAGATCACGCTCGATCCGGCGGCGGGTCTCATCGGCGGCCGCGACGATCCGCGCGCGGGAGGCTATCAGCTTGGCGCGGCTGTCGGCGTTCGCGATCGCCGTCGCCACCAGCTCGGTGAACGAGGCCAGCCGCGCCTCGGCGTCCGGCGGCAGCGGCTCCTCCAGGGTCGAGCCGGCGCCGATCTCGCCCCACAGGCGGCCCTCGACGACAACCGGCGTCCCGACCAGCGAGCGGACGCCCGTCACGGCGACATCGGCACCGAGCGGGCCGGTGGCACCGGCCTGGCTCTCGACCCGGGCCGGACGGCCGGTCTCGAACACGGCCGTGGCGATGTTCTTCCCGTCCAGGGTCCACCGGCTACCAACGGGAACGAAGTCCACTGCCCTGCCCCAGCTGGCAACGTAGATGAGCGTACCGTCGGGCTCGTAGCGCGCCATGCCCGCCAGATCGACCGGAACCAGCCGCGCGAACTCTCCGGTGACCGCCGCGAACACCTGCTCCGGCGCCGCCCCGTGCGCCACCAGCGTCGCGACCCGCCGCAGCGCCGCCTGCTCCTCGGCCAGCCGGGCCAGAGCGGCGCGGCTCTCGGTGTTCGCGATCGCCGTCGCCACCAGCTCGGTGAAGGAGGCCAGCCGCGCCTCGGTATCGGCCGGCAGCTGCTGGTCTCGGGTGTAGGCCACCAGGATCAGCCCCCACGGCCGCCCCTCGACGCTGATCGGCACGCCCACCGACGAGCGGAAACCCCAGCCGTGAGCGCCAGTGTCCCCGATGCTGCCCGTGACGTCGACGTAGGCGTCCAGCCGGGCGGGCCGGCCCGTCCGCAGCGTCAGCGTGCTCACGTTCCGGCCGCCGAGCTCGAACCGGCTGCCGGCCGGGCTCGGCAGCGGCGACGCCGGTGGCAGTCCACCCGCCGACGACCGTGATCATGTCCTCCGGATCGGACCGGATCAGGACCGTGTAGTCGACCTCCAGCAGCCCGCCGACCTCCTCGGCGACCGCCGCGAACACCTGCTCCGGCGGAGTCGCCCGGGCCACCAGCGTCGCCACCCGCCGCAGCGCGGCCTGCTCCTCGGCCAGCCGGGCCAGGGCAGCGCGGCCGTCGGCGTTCGCGATCGCCGTCGCCACCAGCTCGGTGAAGGAGGCCAGGCGCGCCTCGGTGTCCGGCGGCAGGGGCTGCTCCAGGGTCGAACCGGCGAAGATCACCCCCCACAGACGTCCCTCGACGATGACCGGCGTCCCGACCGCCGAGCGGATGCCCGCCTCGCGGGCGGCGGCACCGAGCGAGCCCGAGGAACTATCGGCATAGCGGTCGATCCGGGCCGGGCGGCCGGTCTCGAACACGAGCGTGCTGAGGTTGTGCCCCTCAAGGGGCTACCGGATGCCCACGGGGAGGTTTTTGCCTGCCGGGCCCCAGGTCGCGACGGTGGTCGCCGTACGGCCGGGCTCGTAGCGGCCCATGGTCGCCAAATCGACGCGAAGCAGCTGCCCGACCTCCTCGGCGACCGCCGCGAACACCTCCTCCGGCGGAGTCGCCCGGGCCACCAGCGTGGCCACCCGCCGCAGCGCGGCCTGCTCCTCGGCCAGCTGACCCAGCCGCGCCTGATCGGGTGGGTCACGGCCCGCCCCCCCGTCAGGGGCACCGGCGCCTAGCGCGTTCACAAGGCGACAGTAACCCGGTGCCTGGCGGGCAGCAACGAGCGGGCCGCGGCGTTCATGGCCGGTGTCTACGGTCGGCTGGCCGGGCAGGCAGGGTCGGCCCGAACTACCGACACGCGGAAGCTCGGGCCGCCGTTCACGGCGTGTGGCCGAGGATCCGGCCGATCGCCCGCGCCGACAGCTTCGGCTTCACCAAGAATCCGGCCGCCGGGCTTTCGGCGATCAGCTCCGTATAGTCGGTTTCGGCGCGCGCCGAGATCAAGATCACTTCGCCGCCGCCGCCGCCCTGCCCGTCCTGGGCCAGGAGCCGGGCCAGATCAAAGCCGCTCTCGTCCCCGAGCCCGATGTCGACGAGGATGACGTCCGGTCGTAGCGCGCGGGCCTGCCGGAGTGCCTCGGCGCTGTTCGAGGCCACGCCCACCACCGTCAAGCCTTCTCGCTGCAGCAGAACGCTCGCCGCCTTGAGGAAGGCGTCGTTGTCATCAACTAGCAGGCACCGTATCGACACGCGATCATGGTGCCAGGTATACGGTGCCGTCGCATTGCGGCTACCAGGAAAAGCCGTCGTGGCTCGCGATCCCCCCGGCACCCGCCAAGGGTGGCCGTCCAGTCTCGGGAATTTCGCGTCCGGGTCGTGGCCGGAGCCGACCAAGAGACGCTGACTGATTTCTCAGCGGGCTTCGAGGAACCTGAGGACGGCCAGCACCCGCCGGTGCTCGGTTTCGCTCTCCGGCAGGTCGAGCTTGGTCAAGATGCTGCGGACATGCTTTTCGACCGTGCCCTCGGTGACGAAGATCCGGCGGGAGATGCCGGCGTTGGACGCGCCCTCGGCCATCAGGGCGAGCACCTCGCGCTCCCGCGGCGACAAGACGTCGAGCGGATCACGCCGCCTGCGCGCCCTGATCAGCTCCTGCACCAGCGACGGGTCTACCACCGAGCCGCCCGCAGCGATCCGCCCCACCGTCTCGATGAACTGCGCCACATCGGTGACCCGGCTCTTCAGCAGATAGCCGGTGCCCTCCCCGCCGGCCAGCAGCTCCATCGCCTCCTCCACCTCGACATGCGCGGACAGCACGATGATCGCCGTGCCGGGCAGCTCCGCGCGGATCACCCGCGCCGCCTGCAGCCCCTCGGTGGCATGTCCAGGCGGCATCCGGATGTCGATGATCGCCAGCTCCGGCCGGGCCGAACGAACCTGGGCCAGCAGTTCGACACCGTTACCGGCCTGGCCGACGACGTCGAACCCGGACCGGTCGAGCAGGCTAGCCAGGCCTTCACGCAGCAGGACGTCGTCGTCGGCGAGCACGACCCGGGGTGCGTGCCGGTCTTCCGACGCTTCGGCTATCTCTGGTGATGTCGCCACGCCCCGATTATCGATCACGAGCACCGGTCTGTGGCAGGCTCCGCGCAGATCACGTCCCGGTCGCTGAGACAGGGCAAGTTCAGCTCAGGCCAGTCAAGCAACGCGGCGAATTCAGGCTGTTTTCGCTGCAGCAGCGTGCGTACGTATTCTCTGTTTTCCTGCGTCCGGTCGGTGACAGTCACGAGTCCGCATCCTTCCGTCTACCGGTCGTTCCCGACCTGCCGTGCCGTCTGCCGTTAACGATTGCGCATCGCCGCGGCACTGTCCTTGCGGCAGGCGCCCGGACTCGCTACCTGCTAGCGGTAATGCGGGGACGGCAGCCAGCGTCCAGGGACGACGGGGGCTGGCGGCGATGCCAGGCCACAGCCGGCAGGCGATGCTAATTGACGATAGGCCCGGTCGGCGGCGAGGGAGCCCCGCGCAGCCCTGCCACTTACTCCCCCACGATCGGCGATAAGGAGAACGAGGATGACTACTTCTTTGCCCACCGCCCGGCTGGGGTGGACGGACATGGAGCTGACCCGGGTCGGGTTCGGGGCCTGGGCCATCGGCGGCGGCGGCTGGGCCTTCGCCTGGGGCTGCCAGGACGACGCCGAGTCGATCGCCGCCATCCGAGCCGCGGTGGAGTCCGGGGTCAACTGGATCGACACCGCCGCCGTCTACGGGCTCGGCCATTCCGAGGAAGTGGTGGCGGCCGCGCTGGCCGGCCTCCCCGAGGCGGACCGGCCCTACGTGTTTACCAAGGGGGGCCTGGTCTGGGACCCGGCCGACCGGACCGCGGCGCCGCGCCGGGTCGGCACCCCGGCCAGCCTGCGGGCCGAGGTCGAGGCCTCGCTGCGGCGGCTGCGGGTGGACCGGATCGACCTATACCAGATGCACTGGCCCGCCGAGGACGGCACCCCGGTCCAGGAATACTGGCAGACCTTCGCCGACCTCAAGCGGGAAGGCAAGGTCCGGGCCATCGGGCTGTCCAACCACGACCTGTGCCAGCTGGAGGCAGCCGAGGGCGTCGCGGCCGTGGACGCCATCCAGCCCCAGTTCAGCTTGATCCACCGGGACGCGGCAGATGACGTGCTGCCGTGGGCCCGCAAGCACGAGACCGGGGTCATCGTCTACAGCCCGATGGCCTCCGGCCTGCTCACCGGCGCCTTCACCGCCTGGCGGGCCGCTCGCCTGGACCCGGGCGACTGGCGCCGCGGCCACCCCGACTTCACCGGGGCCGCCCTGACCGCCAACCTGGCCCTGACCCACGCGCTGCGCCTGGTCGCCGAGCGGCACGGCGTCACCCCCGCCCCCATCGCGGTCGCCTGGACCCTGTCCTTCCCCGCCGTCACCGGCGCCATCGTCGGCGCCCGGTCACCGGAGCAGGTCCGCGGCTGGCTACCCGCCGCGACCCTGGAGCTGAAGGAAGACGACCTGGCCGAGATCGCCGCCGCCATCCATGCCACCGGCGCCGGCACCGGACCTGCCTCACCGCCGCTGGCTGCTCCGCCATTCCAGTGAGCCGGATCAGCATCACCCGTCGAGGTTCCGCTGCCGCCGATGCTGCTGTGTCCGAGCCGGAGGAGCATGGCGCGGGCTCGCGTTCGTCAGCGGCTCTCGAAGAGGGCGACCAGATCGTCCAGGCCGAACATCCGGGCGGTCTCGGTCGCTGAGGGGATCCCGGCGGTGGGGTCGGCGCCGCCGACCAGGAGCGCCTCGACCACCGCCCGTTCCCCCTTGAAGACGGCGCCTGCGAGCGGGGTCTGGCCGCGGTCGTTGGGGCGGTCGGGGTCGGCGCCGCGCTCCAGCAACACCGAGACCGTCTGCGGGTGAGCGTGGTAGGCAGCGAGCATGACCAGGGTGTCGCCCTTGTCGTTGCAGAGGTTGGCCGGAACGCCGGCGTCCACGTAGGCGGCGAGGGTGGCGGTGTCGCCCTGGCGGGCGAGGTTGAAGACCTTCGCCGCGAACTGGAGCATCGCGGCGTCGGGCGCGGGCTCCTGCTCGCGGTGCGCGGCGTGCTCGGGTGAGTAAGCGGGATCGGTCATGCGGCGTCGGCTCCTGTCTCGGTCTGCGGGTCGTTTCGGCGGGCGAGCGCTCCTTTTGCCAGGGTCACACAGGTACGGGGATGTGTCTTTCCCGCAGACGGCCAACTTCAGTACCCGCTAGCGGGCAGGCACGGGCCGCAGGCGCAGCCGTGACACCCCTGCCCGTTCAGTAATGATGGTCTTTTTTTTCTGAACGGACGGTGGTGCGTGTCCTGCTGGCCGGCTAGGTGAGGAGCCGCCGGATCGCGTCCGCCGATAGCTCGGCCTTGCTCAGGAAGCCCACCGCGGGACTGTCCGCGATGAGCTCGGCGTAGTCGTCCTCGTCCTGCGATGAGATCAGGATCACGCTCCTGACGTGCGGTGTGATCTGCCGTCCGATGTCGAAGCCGCTCTCCGCGCCGAGCGAGATGTCCACCAGGGCCACGTCCGGGCGGAGCTCGCGGGCCTGCCGCAGCGCCTCGGCGCCGTTGGCGGCGACGCCCACCACGGCCATGCCCTGCCGCTCCAGCACGCGGCGAGCCACCTGGAGGAATGGTTCGTTGTCATCCACGATGACGCACTGGAGCAGCATACGGCCAGTGTGCCAGCGCGCCCTTCCCCCCGCATTGCAGTTAGCTGGCGACATCGCCGGGACCAAAGTCCTTCTCTGACCGGGCAGCGCACGGACGGATCATGGCGCCCCATGCGCGCACGATGGCATGATGTGGTGATGAAGCCCTGGCTCCGGCAGGGGATCTGGCTTGCCGTGGCCTTGATCGTGCCGGTGCTGTTGTCGCTCGCACTGCTCCCGGTGCGCGACCACGTGAGCGACGTGCTGATCGCCCTGGTCCTGCTGACGGTCTCGGCGGCCGCCGTGGCCAGGGGAGAGCTGCTGCTGAGCCTGGTGGCTGCGACGAGCACCGCGCTGTCCTTCGACTATTTCTTTGCGGTGCCGTACGACCAGTTCGCTATCCGCGGCGCCCAGGGCGTGGTGACCATGGTCGCGCTGATCGTGGCGGTTCCGGCGCTCGGCACCTGGATCGGCCGGCTGTACGGGAAGGAGGCGGCACGGGAACGGGAACTGCGGGAAAAGGCCGAACGGTACGCCGAGGAGCTGGCCGAACGACAGCGGCAGGTCGAGCAGCTCGCGGCCGAGCTGACCGCCTCCCGCCGCCGGATCCTCGCCGTGGGCGATCAGATGCGCCGCCGGATCGAACGGGATCTGCACGACGGCGTCCAGCAGCACCTGCCCGGCCGGGGCCGGCACCGTACTGACCGTGCGGCTCCCCGTCACCGCAGAACGCTTACCTAAACGGACAGTGGTGCATCCCCCGCGCTTGACTAGCGCCAGCTGTGGCCGCTGGCCAGCGCGGCAAAGCTGCTCCAGCCATCGCTCAACCTGCCGTGTATCACAACGGCCGACGGGTATTTAGAGCAGGTGAACCCGGCGTTCGAATGCGGCGTGGGGCGAGGAGACCAGCGAAGACTAACAGCCGATCTGTCGACCGGCACCGCAGGTGCGGGACGAGTATGTCCTCCCTGTCGCGGCAGAGAGGCACATGCATCCAGAAGCGGCGGGCGGGCCAGCGAGCGTGATGCTGGCAGGACCGGCAACTAGCACACCCGGCAAGGGGAAGACTGATGGCAGGGGCGCACGAGCCCGTTGCGGTGCTCGGCATCGGAGCGATGGGCCATGGGATGGCGGCCAGTGCTTTGCGCGCTGGCATCCCGACGATTGTCTGGAACCGCAGGATGGAGGCGACCCGGGACCTGGCTGAGCTCGGCGCTGAGGTCGCCGAGAGCGCCGCCGACGCGGCGCGGCGAGCCGGGATCGTGGTGACGATGGTGACCGACGCCGATGCCGTCATTTCGGTCGCCCGGGACCAGGGCATGCTCGCTGCGCTGGCGCCGGGCGCGATCTGGGCCCAGATGAGCACGATCGGCGTGGCGGGGATCGACCGCGTCGCGGCCATGGCCGGTGGTGAGCGTCCCGACGTGATGCTCCTCGACGCGCCGGTGTCGGGAAGCAAGGATCCGGCAGAACGCGGCCAGCTGACGATCTTCGCGTCAGGACCCGGCGAGGCGCGTCCGCGCGTCGCTCCGCTGTTCGACGCGCTCGGCCAGCGCACGATCTGGGTTGGCGAGGCCGGGGCCGGAACGCGGCTGAAGCTCGTGAACAACACCTGGCTCGCGTTCGCGGCCGAAGCGGTTGCCGCATCCGTGGCTCTTGCTCACCGGCTGGGCCTTGAGACCGAGACGGTGGTGGAGGCGCTTGGCGGCGGCACGCTCGTGTCACCGTGGCAGGCGGCCAAGCTGCAACGGATCGCCAAGGGCGAGTTCTCGGCCCAATTCGCGCTGTCGCTCGCGGTCAAGGACGTGCACCTCGCCCTCCAAGCGGCCGGCGACGACCGGTTCGCCGTCCTTGCCTGCCTGGCTGACGAATGGCAGCAGGCCGTTGATCAGGGGCTCGGCGAGCAGGACCTGACCGTCGTAACGCGCGTGCTCGAGCAGCAGGGAGGAACGCCATGACCCTGATTGGCTACACGATGATGTGCGAGCAGACGGGCGCCACGTCGCCGGGATTGGCGAGTTCGACGCGACCGGGTTCACACATGTGGCGCTAGTGCAGATCGGCGGGACAGCACACTGGCCCGCACCCGCCGGGCTGCACACGGCCTTCGAGATCACCTTCCTCGATCCCGGCGCCCGGGCCTACGCCTTCGCCTTCGCCTTCGGCTAGGTAACCATTTGCCTGGTGATCGAGCGGGGACGAGTCGCACCAGGGCACGGACTAGGGACTTCCACGGGCGCGACGGGCCAGTCGATGCGGCACGGTGGTATCGGTACCTATCCACCGATGGAGGTCATCATGACCAGCACCGACGCAAGTCCTAGCACCTCGATCCAGGTGCCCGAAGCGGGGACCATCGACATGAAGCTTGAGGTCGTGACGTTGCCCGTCTCCGACGTCGACCGGGCCAAGCGCTTTTACCAGAGCCTCGGATGGCGGCTGGACGCCGACATCGTCCGCGGCGACGCCTTCCGGGCGGTCCAGCTGACACCCCCCCACTCGGACTGCTCGGTCGCCTTCGGGAAGGGCCTCACCACCGACGAGCCCGGATCGGTTCAGCGCCTGCTGCTGGCCGTCGACGACGTCGACGCGGCCCGCGAGCCGACCTCATTAGCCGGGGCGTCGAGGTCAGCGAGGTCTTCCACCTGGGCGGGGGACCGTGTTCCGGGCCCCGATCAAGCGGGCCGCTCCTATCAGACGTATGCCTCGTTCAGCGACCCGGACGGCAACGGGTGGCTGCTCCAGGAGATCAAGACGCGGCTTCCGGGCCGCGAGTGGGAGGACCCTGCCACGGACATCTCTGCCCTGGCCGGCCTGCTCCACGAAACGGCCCAGCATCACGACCCTTACGAGAAGAGCCATGCCCCGCACAACTGGTGGGACTGGTATGCGGCGTACTTCCACGCGCGCGAGCGGGGGCGGACGCCGGACGAGGCATCGCAGGCCGCGGGTCGCTACATGGCCGTAGTCCTGCATGTTGCGGCCTTGTGATGGGCACGGGTATGCGGAGCTGACGAACCAGCTGGTCAGCGCGACCAACGGCGTCAGCTACACCTACCGCGACGCGCACCAGCCGCTGCTTTCCCCAGCACCCGGAGGCAGGCTGAGCGCACCTGCTGATCGCGGCCGGCGCTGCCGCGCGGGCCGGGCCGCGGGCACGGATTTACGTGATGCGCGACGGCGACGTCGTGGAGTTCCGGCACAGCTAAACGTCATTGGTTTTCATGCGTCCGGAAAGCGAAGAACCGGCGCGCTGTGCCGGTCCGGCGGAAGCCAGCCTCAGTCGCGTTGGCTGATCCACACCGATACGTGGGCGGGTTCCAGGGTCTGCTGCACGACACCGGCCAGGTCATCACGGACCGAGTCGAGGTCTACCGCGTCCTTCAAGCGGGCCGCGAACGCGGCTACCGTCTGGTCCGCGTCGTACCGGGCGCGGTTGAACCGCCGGTCCACGGCCTTCTGCACCCGCCGCCGCACCGGGTTGAACAGCGCCGCCGCGGCCAGCGTGGAGGCGGCCACCGCCACCGGCGTGTGGACCCGGAATACCTGGGTGGTCAGCAGCACCAGCCCGGCGTACACCCCGACCAGCAGCCCGGTGACGATCGCGTACGCCAGGGTCCGGGAGATGATCCGGTCGATGTCATACAGCCGGTACTTCAGGATCGCCACCCCGACCGACACCGGCAGCGCCGCGATGCCGATAGCTGCGCCGTTGAACACCGCCTGGACGGCGGGTGACGCCGAGGTGTCAAGGGTCCCCCCGACGGCGATGACCGCCGTGGCGGCCATGCACACGGCCGCACCGCTCATCAGCCACTTGAGCTGCTGGCGGCGCTCGCCGCCCGCGCGGCGCCAGGACAGCACCTGGCGGGCCACGAACACCAGCCAGAACACCGCCAGCACCGGCAAGATGACCGCCTCGACCGAGCCCAGCCACGCCGAGCTGCCCGCCGGGTGGTCCACGGCCTGAAGGTCGCCGCCGGGAAGGATGTGCAGATCGCCCGTGGCGACGGCCCGGATCGCCACCGCGTAGACGCTCACCGGCCAGCACGCGCCGACCGCGAGGTAGCCCCACAGCACCGGCCGCCAGCGGGGCGAGGGCAGCCGGCCATCCGGGAACAGCAGGATCACCAGCGGGAACATCACAATCAGCGGGCACCAGTACAGTGCGAGGAACACGGCCGGCACGCCCAGCGGCAGGTGATGACCCAGCCGGTAGCTGAGCACCGCGTAGGCGCCCGCGCTAACGCCAAGTGATGACAGCGCCGCCAGCGCGAGAAACATCCAGCCCAGTGGATTACCGGGCTGGCGTCGCGCCACGACGATCCCGACGGCTGCCAGCGACATCATGATGATGACGACCACGACGTCGGACTCCGCTTCCCGGGCCGCAAAAGCCAGCAGCACCAGCGCGGCGCAGAAGAGGACTGTCAGCACACCCAGCGACCACGCAGCCACCGCGGGAGCCGCCATCCGGGTACGACGCCCCGCCGTGCCCGCGGTCACCGGTGCCTGCCCGCCAGCTGGCTGCGCTTCTCCCCCACGGAGCGCAACACTACGCCCGGATCGTTCCGGGAACGTTACCGCTCAGCACGGAACCTCCTCGACTGGGCCTCAGATCACCAACTGGGCCTGAGACGGCTGTCCGCATGTTCCGCTCTTTGAGTCCCCAGTTGGACGGCGACAATGAGGACGGCCGCGACCACGATCCCGGTCGCCACGAGCGCGGAGCGACATCCGCAGGGCGTCCTTGACCTGCCTGCCCGGGAGCGGATCATCTGGCGGCGGGGCTGGTGCCGCCGGGCACCGTGGTGAACCCCGCCGCGAACGCCGGGTACTCAGCCAGCACCTCCAGGATCATCTCGGCCAGGTCCACCCCCGGCAGCATCCCGGCGGTGCGCCAGGCGCAGGTCGATCAGCCTCACCGGCTCGTCTGGGGCGTCGGTAAGGGGGCGTTATCGCAAAACCTTACTGCCGTTCGGGCCGCTGAGGCGCGCCGCGAGGGAGGGGGGATCGGGGTGCTCGATCTGGACGGACTGCAGGATGAGGCCGTGTGGTGCTGATCTAGCGGGGTGCTTGGTGTCGCCCCAGTACATGAGGAACGGGATCAGGCCGCCGGCCAGCGCGTTGCGCGTGAAGCGCCACCGCAGCACCGTCCCGTCCGGCCCGGCTCGCTGGCCGTCGGTCACCTCGCCTGGGTCGTAGCCGTGGCTGCGGGCCTCAGCGGCCGCCTTGTCGATGTCGGCGGAGGCAAGCACCTAGCCAACCAGCCTGCCGTGGGTGACGCTGTCGACCCCGAACGGGCGAGGCCCGGATGGCTCCGGCTGTTCGGGGTCAGGAGCGATGATCTCCAGGTACGTCTGGGGGCCAAGACCGATGTGCTTGCCGCCAGCTTGAGCCCGGACGCCGAAGCGTTCCTCGACGTCGGCGACCGCCACGGCGAGGTCGGGGGCGGCGTAGATGAGGTGGTCAACCAGCACTTGAACCTCAATTCGGTACAGGTGGCGCGGGTGAAGACCGCTGGCCGGAGGTCGCAGCAGACCTCTGGTCCTTTAGCAGGCTAGTGCAGAACCACCGAGACCTCGCCCGGCCCGGCTGCTGACCAGTAACACCAGAACGGATGGCCCCCGCCGGGCGCCCCGCAGCACCGGCGCCCCAGCAGACCCGGTCCACGCTATGCGCGCGGCCTGCGCCGCCAAGGCCGGCTGGTAGTTCGCATCACGTACCAACCCGCTGGAAGAACAAGAGATGGCTACCACGGCGGCCGATGTCACAGTCGCGGCTGAAGGCCGAAGCGGGTTCCGGCAACGCTAAATGTCAGACGTGTCTCTTAGCGTAGCGACCAGCCAGATCTCGCCGCAGCTAGCTACCGCTACGTACACTGAGAGACAGGATCAGCTAGGTGACCAAGCCAACCCGGCAGAACCAGCGGTCGATGAAACGGCTGCTCGAAGCGAATGGTTGGACCGAGACCGCAGGCGGCAAGCACGTCGTGAAAATGACTAAGCCCGGCCACCGGCCGATCACGCTACCCCACGACAAGGGCGGTGGCGGCTACTCGATCGGGCTAACGATGGCGATCATGCGGCAGGCTGGACTCAAGGGAGGCGACGAGTGATGGCCGAAGAGGTGTACACCGTGCGCGTCCATCACGAGCCTGGCGAGGAGCTGTGGGCCGAAGTCCTCGAGCTGCCTGGTTGTTTCGCTGCCGGTGCCAATATGGTGGAGCTGCGGGAAGCCCTGAGCGAGGCGATCAGCCTTTATCTGTCCGAGCCGGGGGACGTGAAGCATGTCGAGCTGGAAGACGAGCCCGGCTCGGTTACCGAGCACCGGATGCTGGCGCGAACCGCGTAACGGATTCGAGGGACAGGCTGGCCCGGGCCACCGCGCACCGGCCATGGGTAGAAGAGGCGCATCGCTCAAGGCGCGACGGCGACGTCGTGGAGTCCCGCTTCAACGTTTAATACAGGTTTCGCGGTCTCGGTCAGTTGAGGGCGTATTTCTGGCAGAGCTGCTGTATCCCGGCGATCACGTCGATTTCGGTGGCGATGGGCCGCCACGGCTCTTGTTCGGGTGCGGGTGCGGGTGCTGCGGATTGCTCGTCCTGCTGGTTGGCCTGGTTGGCCTGGTCGCGGTGGCGTGCGTGGTAGGCGGCGTTGGCGAAGCAGGCGTGGATGGCGTAGTCCAGGTCGAGGCGCTCGCCGTACCAGGCGGGGATGATGGTGGCGGGGGTGATGGCGGCGTCGTGGCAGTCGTTGATGGTGCCGTCCAGGTCCGGTGGGGCGGGGCTGGCGGGCAGCAGGGTGCCGTCGGGCCGGTGGAAGGTGAACGCGTCTGCCGGTCCGGAGGCGATGAGGTATCCGCGCTGGTGGATCAGCATGTGGTGGTAGGGGCACAGGCTGATCAGGTTCTTCAGGCTGGTCCGGCCGCCGTTGATCCAGTGCTGGATGTGGTGCAGGTCGACCCGGCGGGACTCACAGCCCGGGAACCGGCAGCGGCAGTGGTCGCGGTCGCGGGCGGCCCGGCGCAGCGCGGCGCCCGGCCGCCGGCGGCGCCGCCCGGCGTCCAGGACGGAGCCGTCGCGGTCGTGCAGCAGCCAGCTCAGCGCGGCGGTGCAGGTGATCATCTGCGCGGTGCTGACGCTGATCGCGGGACCGTCCTCGACGTGGCAGCGGGCCGGGTCCGCCGGGTGACCCGGGGCGGGCGGCGTTTCCGCGGGAACGTCCGCTGAGGTGGCGGCTGGCGGCTGGCTTGTCCCGCCGGCGGGGTCGGCTGCGGGCAGGGCGCCGGCGCCGACGTGGACGATCACCTGGTACACATCGGGGTTCTCGGCGTCCGCTACCTGGCCGGCCAGGAACGTCTCGGCGATGACCAGCAGGGCGTCAGCCAGGTGAGAGGACGTCACCGTCACCGGCGTGGCGGCCACCGGAGCTTCCCCGGCGGGCGTTTCCCCGGCGGGCGTTTCCCCGGCAGGCGTTTCCGCGGAAACGCCCGGCACACTGCGTGCCACCTGGTCCGCGGCCAACGTCACCTGCCCGGCGGTAAGCGTCGCATCCGGCGGTGCTCGCGATATACGCCCGAACACCAGATTCTCGCGCGAACCCCTTGACTACAGGCCACGGGCAGCTTAGGCCGCCGAGGCTCGCGGAGTCGCCGCACGGCGACGGGCTTTGCCTTCCGGCCGACTAGGTGCCGGGACCAGGTGCTTGAGCGCGTCGGATATGACGGCCCGGGCGACAGCTACGGCCGGGTACCAGCCGGGCGCATGGACGGTGACAACGCTGATGATCTCGTCCGCCGTGTGCGCGCTGACGATGCTGGCGGACCTGCGCCATGCCGCCCGGTCGGCTGCCGCCGCGAAACTAACCGGGTCGGGAAGCCAGCCGCCCTCGCGCGCAAGCGTAATGGGGACGTTGTAACGGCTGGATGGTTCGTGCATGCCTGGCACGATAAGCCCGATATCTGAGCATTAAGGCCTGGGTAACTTCTTGAGAAGCTCGGAGAGTCCCACGGCCCGTGAGCGGCTTCGGCTACTGCTGAGCTGGCGTACAGCTGTCATTGCGGCGCGCCGGATCCCCGTCGGGCCGAAGTGCGTGAGCGCGCCGACTCGCGGCGGCGGGTGCGGCCAGCGGTCGCTGGCCTAGGCCTGGTTCTCTGCGACCTGGGAGCCGAATTCCGCGCGGACCCAGGCGACGATCTCGGTCGTGGGCGCGCCCGGCGTGAAGATCCTGGCCACCCCCATCCGGGACAGTTCCTCGATGTCCTCGTCCGGGATGATGCCGCCGCCGAACACCACGATGTCGGCGGCGTCCCGCTCCTTGAGCAGCTCGATCACGCGGCTGAACAGCGTCATGTGCGCGCCGGAGAGAATGGACAGGCCGACCGCGTCCACGTCCTCCTGGATCGCGGCCGCCACGATCTGCTCCGGCGTCTGGTGCAGCCCGGTGTAGATGACCTCCACGCCGGCGTCGCGCAGCGCGCGGGCCACGACCTTCGCGCCGCGGTCGTGGCCGTCAAGGCCGGCCTTCGCGACGATCACCCGGATCTTGCTCATGACGGCAAGCGTAACCGGAACGCCGTGGCGATCCGTACGCGCAGGGCGCCGTCCCGTGCCTCAGTCGACGCAGGGGATGCCGTTCTTGGCGATGACCGCGCCGCCCTGCGCGCCCGTGGTGGGCAGGGCCGTCGCGGAGTTCGAGGCGGACGGCGTGGCCCGGGGACGCGTGGCGTCCGCGCCCAGGTTCACCTGGACGTGCCCGGCCGCCACCGCGGCGCTCGCCGTCGCGGTGACGCCGAACAGCGACGCGATCTTGGCGCCGCTCGCCGCCGCGCCGGTGCCGTAGAGCACCTGGGTCGCGGTCAGCGCGGTGGTGTTGGAGACCTGCCCGGCCTTGAACCCGTCCTTGACCAGGGCGGCCGAGACCTGCCCGGCCAGCCCCTGGGTGCTGCCTCCGTTGAGCACGTCCACGGTGGTCGCGGCGGCCTCGGCCGCGCTGACCGTGGCCGTGGACTTGGGCTGCGGCCGGGCCGAACTGGCGGCGCGGGGCGCCGGGTAGAAGGTGTTGTGCACGATCTGCTGGATATAGCGGGACGTTGACCTGGTTGGCGGACTGGCCGTCGATGGTGATGTAGCTCTCGATCGGCAGCGTGTGGAAGCTCAGGTTGCCGCTGGTCAGGCTGCGCATCTGGGTGGCGAAGTCGAGCAGGTTCCAGCCGGAGTCGGTGATCACGTACTGCTTGGCCACCGACAGCAGCGAGTTGATCTTGGTCAGGTCGCCGAGCACGCCCTCGGTGCGCAGCTGCTGCATCACCGAGTCGAGGAAGGCCTGCTGGCGGTGGGTGCGGTCGAGGTCGCCGTTGGGCAGGCCGTGCCGCTGGCGGACGAAGGCCAGCGCCATCTTGGCGTTCAGGTGCTGGTAGCCGGCCTTCTTGGCGTAGAAGCCGGAGTAGGTGTCGAGCGCGACCGGGTGCTTGAGGCAGACCTGCACGCCGCCGAGCACCTTGGCCAGCTCGTAGAACCCGTCCAGGTTGACCTCGGCGAAGTGGTCGATGTGCACCCCGGTGAGCGACTCCACGGTGGCCACCGTGGCCGCCCGGCCCGCCTCGTTGCCCTGGAAGGCGACCTGGTTCTGGCTCATGCTCGGGTTCTGCTGCCGGACCTGGGACTCCTTCTCGGCCAGGGCGTCTCCGTAGGCCTGGTCGATCTTGCCCTGGGTCTGCCCGTCGTAGGTCTGGGGGAAGGTGACCCAGTCGTCGCGCGGGATCGAGAAGCCGATCGCCTTCTTGCCGCCGGCCGGGATGTGGATCAGGATCAGCGTGTTCGTGGCGTTCCCGCCGACGCCCTCGTACAGCACGCCCTGCCTGCTCCCGGCGTGCAGCGCGTTCAGGATGTCGTTCGGCAGGACGTTGCCGTTCCAGTCGGTCCGGCTCTCCAGTCCCATCAGCAGGATGTTCTGCGCGCCGATGGACGGGCCGCTGTTGATCGCGTGCGAGCCGCCGATGCTGCTCACGTCGCTCACGACAAAGTAGGAAAAGCCGCTCACCGCCAGGACCAGGGCAGCGGCCACGCAGCTCAGGGCGTATCCGGCCTTCCCGGCGGCGCCCCACAACGGGGCCGGCGGAGCCCGGCCTAACCATGGCATCTTTCCTCAGCAGTCCCAGCTCTGGATCGTTACCGTCCGTCGAAGCCTACCGTCGCGTTCCCGTTACCAAGGCGCAACGACTAACATCCGAAGCACCTATGAGCGACCCACGATGGCGCGAAGCACGCCCGAACAGGCCGTACGGCGGCGAGCCTGGAGCCAGGCCGCGCGGCCGCGTTCCGGGCCGCCGCCTGGTGCTCCGGGGCGCGGCCGGGCGGCCGCCCGCGGCGGGGGCCGCCCGGGGGCCGGCCGCGGACGCGAGCCCGCGGGACGCGAGCCCGGCGGGACGCGGCCGCGACGCGAGCCCGCGGGACGCGGGCCGGCGGGGACGTGATCCTGGCCGGGCCGGCCGAGCGCCGGACGGGCGCACGGGCACCGGGCCGAACGCGCGCGGCCGAGCCGGCCCGGCGCGGGTGACGGGCCGCCGACTCGCCGGATGCCCGCCCAGCCCGACGGAACCCAGCCCGCCGGACGCGGCGCCACGGGGCCACGCGCCCGGTCGCCTGGGCGGGACGACCCCCGCGCGCGCTGGGAGGGACGGTTCGGCCGGGACGCGAGCGGGCCGCGCGAGGCCCGCGGGCGGCGGAACCCCCGGCGGTCGCGGGGCGCGGGCCGGTGGGGCGCGCTGCAGGGCGGCCTCGGGGTCTGCATCATCGTCGCCAGCGCGGCCTTCGGCACCATCGCCACCATGGTGACCAGGAGCGCACCAGGATTCCTGCTCGGGCTCTTCGTGGAGGCCGGGACGGTGGTCGCGGCGCTGGCCGTCCGGCCCCGGGCCGGCCGGATGATCTTCCCTGTCCCGGTGCTCTCCTATCTGGTGGGCGCGCTGATCAGCGGGTTCGTGTTCAACCGGTCCGGCACGTCCAAGACGGCGCTGGCCATCGGCGCGGCGCAGTGGGTCGCCAACGGCTTCTTCGCGATGGCGCTCGCCACCGTGCTGGCCGTCGTGATCATCACCGTCCGCTGGTACCTCTGGCGCCGCCAGGCCGCCGGGGCGGCTCAGGGCGGCAGCTGCCCCGGGCCGGCCGGCTCCGGCGGGCCAGGAGCCGCGGGACGCGTACCCGAGCCACGGCGACCCGGCGACCGGACGCGGCGACCGGCCAGGAGCGGCCGGTGCCCGGGCCGGTACCGGGCCACGGCTCCGGCCAGGCCCCGGCCGGGGACCGGTGCCCTACAACTTCTCCAGCGGGGCGTAGCGGAGCACCAGGTGCTTGACGCCGTAGTCGGCACCGAAATCGATCTTTGCCTCGGCCTGGTCGCCGTAACCGTCGGTCGACACCACCGTGCCCAGGCCGAACTTGTCGTGGGTCACCATGTCCCCCGGCGACAGCGCGGGCACCTGGCGGTTCCCCGGTGACCGGGCCCCCGGCCGCTGCGCCATCCGCTCCTGGGCGGGCATGACCGACGACTGGGCGGCCGACGCGTCGCGGCGCCACTCGATCAGGCTGGCCGGGATCTCGGTGAGGAACCTGGACTGCTTGTGGAAGGACGGGCGGCCCCACCAGTTCCGCGCCAGCGCCCGGGTCAGGTAGAGCCGCTGCTCGGCGCGGGTGATGCCGACGTAGGCCAGCCGGCGCTCCTCTTCCAGCTCCTTCGCGTTGGTCAGCGAGCGCTGGTGCGGGAACACCTCTTCTTCCATCCCGGTCAGGAACACCACGGGGAACTCCAGGCCCTTGGCGGTGTGCAGCGTCATCATCGTGACCAGGCCGCCGTGCTCCTCGCCCTCGGGGATCTGGTCGGCGTCGGCGACCAGGGACACCTGCTCGAGGAAGTCGGCCAGCGTGCCGCTTCCTCGTGCGATGCCGTCGTACTCGCGCGCCACGGACACCAGTTCTTCCAGGTTCTCGACCCGGCTGGCGTCCTGCAGGTCGGACGAGTGCTCCAGCGCCTCGAGGTACCCGGTGCGGTCGAGCACCGCCTCGGTGAGCTCGGCGACGGGCACGGTCTCCGACAGCTCCCGCAGTCCGTCGATCAGCGCGTTGAACCCCGCGATCGCGCTGACCGACCGGGCCGCGAGCCCGGGCACGTCGGCCGGGCGGGCCAGCGCCTCGGCGAACGTGATCCGCTCCCGCTGCGCGAACGCGGCCACGTACTCCTCGGCCCGGTCGCCGATGCCGCGCTTGGGCACGTTCAGCACCCGCCGCAGCGACACCTCGTCCGCCGGGTTGGCGATCAGCCGCAGGTAGGCGAGCAGGTCGCGGACCTCGCGGCGCTCGTAGAACCGCACCCCGCCGACGACCCGGTAGGGCAGCCCGACCCGGATGAACACTTCCTCGAAGACCCGGGACTGCGCGTTGGTCCGGTAGAACACCGCCACCTGGCCCGGCGTGGCCTGGCCCGCGTCGGTGAGCCGGTCCACCTCCTCGGCCACGAACGCGGCCTCGTCGTGCTCGTTGTCGGCGACGTAGCCGACGATCGGCGGGCCCGCGCCCTGGTCGGACCACAGGTTCTTGGGCTTGCGCCCCGGTTCTGCGAGACCACGGCGTTGGCGGCGGCCAGGATGTTCTGGGTGGAGCGGTAGTTCTGCTCCAGCAGGATGACCTTCGCGTCCGGGTAGTCCTGCTCGAACTCCACGATGTTGCGGATGGTCGCGCCGCGGAACGCGTAGATCGACTGGTCGGCGTCGCCGACCACGCACAGCTCGGAGGGCGGGAGGGGTTCGGCGGGCGTCCGCCCCGCCCGTTCGGCCGGAAAAAAGCGGAGCACCGCCCGAGACCAGTTCCCTGACCAGGACGTACTGCGCGTGGTTGGTGTCCTGGTACTCGTCGACCAGCACGTGCCGGAACCGGCGGCGGTACTGCTCGGCGACCTCCGGAAGCGCCTGGAACAGGTTGACCGTGACCATGATCAGGTCGTCGAAGTCCATCGCGCCGGCCGCGAGCAGCCGGCGCTGGTACTCGCCGTAGGCCTCGGCCAGGGCCTTGTCCCGCGCGGTCTGCGCCGGGAGGCGAAGGTCTCGTAGTCGATCAGCTCGTTCTTCAGGTTCGACACCTGGGCGGCCATCGCCTTCGGCGGGAACTGCTTGGGGTCGAGCTCGAGCTCGCGGCAGATCAGCGCCATCAGCCGCTGCGAGTCGGCCTGGTCGTAGATGGAGAACGACGAGGGGTAGCCGAACCGCTTGGCCTCCCGGCGCAGGATGCGCACGCAGGCCGAGTGGAACGTCATGACCCACATGGACCTGGCCCGCGGGCCGACCAGGGCGGCGACGCGGCCCGCCATCTCGCCCGCCGCCTTGTTGGTGAAGGTGATGGCCAGGATCTCGTGCGGCGCCACGTCTCGCGCGGCGAGCAGGTAGGCGATCCGGTGGGTGAGCACGCGGGTCTTTCCCGAGCCCGCGCCGGCCACGATGAGCAGCGGGCTGCCCTCGTGCACGACGGCAGCGCGCTGCTGCGGATTGAGTCCGTCGAGGAGGGCGTCTATCGCGAGGGCGGCCACGCACCTAGGGTAGGCGGTTGCGCCGACAAAAGCAGGGCAGGCGCACCGCCGCGCCTCCCGGTACCGGGAGGGTCATTTGTCACTACCTGCGAAAACACGATGACAATAAGGATCTTGTGGTGACGCACAGTCCGATCAACGGATATATCCTTCTTTGGCTCCGGACGGTGCCTGTTATGGCTATTCTGGCCGTCTTGACCGTTAGTTGGATGCGACGGGGGGCAGCTCGCATCCACGCCTCTGAATAGTGGGGGTGCCATGGGATCGCGTGGTCGATCCATCAGGCTCCGAATATATTTTCTCGTGGCGATCCCGCTCATCGCCATGGTCGGGTTGCTCGCCTACGTGGCCGGCACCTCTATCAATAACGCCATCAACCTGGACCGGGCGCCCAACCTGATCAACGCGACCTCGCTGCCGACCGCCGAGTTCACACGTTCGTGCAGGACGAGCGCGCCGCCGCGGTGGTCTACCTGTTCCAGCCCACTGCCGCCAACCTGGCGGCGTACGACGCCGGCGATCAGCGGCGACCGATACGGCCAAGCCGGCGTTCACTGGCGGCGATGACCTCGCCGGGCCACCAAGAGCAGCGAGACGGCCGACGAGGCGAAGGCGATCAGACGCCTTGATCAGCGGGCTCGGCCAGCTGCCGACGCTCGCGAGCGGGGTCACGGGCCGGGCCCTGACCCCGCTGCAGGCGCTCGGCGGCTACAGCCGGGCATCCAGCACGAACTCAAGCTGTTCCTGGCCGAGGCCGACAGCCTGACCAACGCCACCGCGGCCGACCAGGCCCTCGGGCTGATCGCGACCGTGCGGCCAGGGAGGCGCTGTCGCAGGAGGACGCGCTGCTTTCCGGGGTGCTCGCGGGGCAGCGGATGACCCAGGCCGACCGCGTCGCCTTCTCCGAGATGGTCGCTACGCGACAGGGCGACATCGTCGACGCGGACTCCCTCCTGGACCCGGCCAACCTGGCCATCTTCAACGCGGCAGGCTGGACAACACCGGCGCACAGCAGCAGCTCACCCAGGTCGAAGAGGTCGTCGTCGGCGGGCACGCCGCTCGCCCGGCTGCCGATCACCTTGGCCCAGTGGCAGGACTGGCCGGCCCGCTGCTTGGCGAGTACTTCAACGGCGGCGTCGACGTCGCGAACGCCCAGCTCGTGACCGACCACCAGATCAGCCACGCGGCCAGGACCCGGGTCGTGATCACCGGCGGCATCGGCCTGCCGGGCTACTGCTCACCATCTTGGTCACCATCCTGGTCGCGCGGGGCATCATCCGCCGTCTGGGCGGCCTGGAGCGCACGGCCCTGCAACTCGCCGAGGTTCAGCTGCCGGACGTCGTGGCCAGGCTCAGGCGCGGTGAGGACGTGGACGTCGACGCCGAGGCGCCGCCGCTGCGGGTCGGCCGCGACGAGATCGGCCGGGTCGGGCAGGCGTTCGACCTGGTCCGGCAGACCGCTGTCCGGGCGGCCGTGGAAGAGGCCAGGCTGAGGCAGGGACTCAACGACGTGTTCCGCAGCCTGGCCCGGCGCAGCCAGTCACTGCTGCATCGCCAGCTGACCCTGCTCGACCAGATGGAACGGCGGGCCAGCGACCCGGAGGCCCTCGACGACCTGTTCCGCCTCGACCACCTGACCACGCGCATGCGCCGCCACGCGGAAGGCCTGGTCATCCTGGCCGGGGCACCGCCCGGCCGGGGCTGGAGCAGCCCGGTGCTGATGGTCGACGTGATGCGCGGCGCCATCGCCGAAGTCGAGGACTACGCGCGGGTCTCGGTCGCGACCCGGAGCCAGGCTGCCCTGGCCGGTTCCGCCGTCGCCGACGTCATCCACCTGCTGGCCGAGCTGATCGAGAACGCCACCACGCTCTCGCCGCCGTACACCTCGGTACGGGTGTCGGGGGACACGGTCGCCAGCGGGTTCGCGATCGAGGTCGAGGACCGCGGGCTCGGGATAAGCCCGCAGCGGCTCGCCGAGCTGAACGACCGGCTGGCCAGCCCGCCCGAGTTCAACCCCTCCGACAGCGAGCAGCTCGGCCTGTTCGTGGTCAGCCAGCTGGCCAAGCGGCACGGCATCCGGGTGACCCTCAAGGCGTCTGCGTACGGCGGCACGGCGGCCGTCGTGCTGATCCCGCGGCATCTGGTGGTGACCGAAGACGCGTTCCGGGCCGGACTGCCCGGCGAGCCCGCGGCGGTCGCCGTCGCGGAGCTCGTGACCAACGGACACCACGCCATCGCAGCGGAACTGGACGACCCGGCCGTCCGGCCGTCCCCGCGTTTCCTGAGTTCCGAGGTCTGCCCGGGGCGTCGCACGCTCCGGGCGTCCGCATCTCCTGGCGCGCTGCGCCACTCCCAGGGGACCTTCAAAGAAGACCTCGGCCACGGCGCGCACGCCGCCGCCCCGCTTAGTCCGGTGAACGGCGGCTCGGGCCTGCAGGCCGAGCCGGGACCGCAGGCCGAGCCGGGCGAGCTGCCTAGGCGGCACGATTCGGCCGGGTGGCAGAACGGTGCCAGGCAGGTGCCGTTCGCCGACGTCGGCTCGGCGCCGGACGGTACCCCGCCGTCGGCGTTTGACGTGTTCACGCCGCGGCGGCGCGCTCAGGATACGGGCGAGAGGGCCATTCCCGACGATGCCGGGCTCGGCCAGGATCCGGCGGTGGCCGCCACGTCGCCGGCTGACGCGGCGCCGCTCGCACCGATGATGCCCGCGCCGACCGCCGGGACCGCGCCTTACCCGGGGCCAGGCGCACCGCCCTACCCGGACGAACCAGCACCGTTCCCCGGCCTGACTAGCCCCTCTCCTCGCGGCGGCGCTAGCGCAGATACCCCGGCTCCGCCCATGATGCCTTCGGGGTCGGCCATCCCGATGACACCGGTGGCCTCCCGTCCCCCGGAGGCACCGGCCGACCCGGACCAGGACCAGGACCCGGGCTCGGACGGCGGGCGAACCGGCCGCGGAAGGCGACATCAAGGGGCTTCCGCGCCGGATCAGGCAGGCCAGCCTGGCGCCCCAGCTCCGGGCTAGCCCGCCGCAGCGGCGGGTCACGGTGGCCAGCAGCGGGCCGTCCAGCGGGCCCTCGCCCGCGGAGATCCGCCGGACCATGTCGGCCCTTCAGCGCGGCTGGGAGCAGGGCCGCATCCAGCCGGCTCCTGACCCGGGCGCAGGCGAACCGCCGTGGCCGCCGTCGGCAGGCACTCCAGGCTCGGCCGAGGCCGGACGGCCCGCGGACGCCGGCTGATCCCGGGTCCGGGCGGAGGCGACGATTCAACCGCGGGCGAGGAGCAACGTGGGCAATCCGACGGAACCTGAGGCCGGCGCGGCAGGCCACCCTGGCCAGCTCGACTGGCTGCTTGATGATCTCGTGCGACGCGTGGGGCCGATCGGCAAGGCCGTCATCTTGTCTCAGGACGGCATCGCGCTAGGGGCGTCAGGCACGCTCCAGCGCGATGACGCGGAGCACCTGGCCGCGTTGGCCGCGGGATTCCAGTCGCTGGCCCGCGGCGCCGCGCAGCATTTCGGCGGCGGCTCGGTCCGGCAGACGATCATCGAGATGGAGTCGGGGTTCCTGCTCGTGGCCGCCGCGGGCAGCGGCACCTGCCTCGCCGTCCTCGCCGATCAGACGGCCGACCTCGGCCTGGTCGCCTACGAGATGGCCATCCTGGTCAGAAGGTCCGGAGAGCATATCCAGGTCAACGCCCGCACGTCCGCGCTCAGCGGCTGGGCTTAAAGAGGCACCGTGCCATCCCACGACGAGCGGTGGCTGGACGCCGAGGCCGGGCCGGTGGTCCGGCCCTATGCCCTCACCCAAGGCCGGACGAGGCACGCGGGCGAATCCTTCGACCTGGTCGCCACGGTCCAGGCCACGCACGCCCTGATCGCCGATCCCGCTTCGCTGGCGCCTGAGCACATCAGCGTGCTGCAGCTGGCCCGGGCGCCGACCACGGTGGCGGACATCGCCTCTGACGTGGATCTACCCCTCGGCGTCGTCCGCATCATCCTCGCCGATCTCCGCGAACTCGGCCTGGTCGCGATCAGCACCCCGGTCGCCCTGGCCGAGCGGATCGACAAGCACACTCTCAGGGAGGTCCTCAATGGACTACGGGGTCTCTGATCCCGCCGGCGGGAGCTCAGGCCAGCACCGCGCCATAAAGATCCTGCTGGCCGGAGGCTTCGGGGTGGGTAAGACCACGCTCGTCGGTGCCGTGAGTGAGATCAAGCCGCTGCGGACCGAGGAACCGCTCACCGAGGGCAGCCTGCATACCGACAGCACCGAAGGAGTCGAGGGAAAGACGACGACCACGGTCGCGATGGATTTCGGCCGGATCAGCCTGCGCCGCGATCTGGTGCTCTACCTGTTCGGCACCCCCGGCCAGCAGCGCTTCTGGTTCATGTGGGACGAACTCGCCATCGGTGCGCTCGGGGCCGTCGTCCTTGCCGATACCCGGCGGCTGGCCAGCAGTTTTCCCGCTATCGACTACTTCGAGCGCAGGAAGATACCGTTCATCGTGGCGCTGAACTGCTTCGAAGGCGCCCGCAGATACGACGTGGAAGACGTCAGGATGGCCCTGGACCTCGACCAGGACCTGCCCATCATCTTCTGTGACGCACGCAGCAGGGAGTCGGCTAAAGAGGCACTGATCACTTTGGTCGAGCACGTCCTCGAGACCGCCTCGGAACAGCCCGGTCTCAGGGATCGCGTAGCGTCTCAGGGATCGCGTAGCACGGCCCAGACCGCCTTGCCGTGCCCGGCGATGGGGCTCCAGCCCCATACGTGGCTGAGCTCGCCGACGATCTGCAGGCCGCGTCCGCTCTCCCCGGCCCAGTCGGGTCGCCTGGGTACGGGTGTCTCGTTACCAGGATCAACGACGGCGAGCATGACCTCGCCGGCTCTCCGGAGCATGCACAGCCTGAGCACCGTCAGGCCAGCGCCGGGGTTGGCGCGGGTCAGCCCGGCCCGGGTGCCGTGCAGGACCGCGTTGACGACGAGTTCATCGATGATCATCTCCGCGTCGTCCGCGAGCGCCTCTAGACCCCAGCAGGTGAGCACCTCCCTGACGAAGCGCCGGGCCGTCCTCGCCTCTTCAGGCCGGGCGCTGAGCGCACGGGAGGTGACCGCCGGGGTCTCCCACCAGGCGCCCGGCACGGGCAGTAGCCGTGGCATGCCGTTAGAGGCGGGCGGCCAGGGGACGCTGAAGTCCTCGTCGTCATCCTCGCCACCGGCCGCGACACTGAGATACGCCAACGAAACAGCTTCCTGCATGTCAAGGGGCACGAAAACCCTTTGCCCGTCACGGTGTTAACTGCGTGCTTAAAGACATGTTGCCTGATATATTGTGCAAATGCAAGACCAAATGCACGTTCATTCGCTTTGTGCACAGGTCTCCGGATAGGCGCACAGGGGGCAGCAGACGGGTAGAACACCTCAGGCCACTTGCTCACCAGTTGCTAGCTAGCGATTACAGTGAGTATGCCGTTTGGGTCTGACGTGCGTTCACCTGTCGGAAGGGGATAAGAAATGGTCATTACCTACAACGGCATGCTCGCCGGCGAACTCGGTGACGTTCGCTGGCTGAAGAGCTGGCACAGCAATCCGAACGGTGAGTGCGTCGAGCTGGCCGCGCTGCCTAGCGGGGAGATCGCGATGCGCAACTCGCGTTTCCCGACCGGGCCTGTCTTGCTCTACACTCAGGCAGAGATCACCGCATTCCTGGCAGGAGCCAAGGATGGGGAGTTTGATCACATAATCGCCGAAGCCAGTCAGCTTACTCGTCAGTAACAGAGCTGAGGGTTGGCTCCCGGCGACACGGCGTTAATAGACTAACCAACCAGACCCTCACGACCTGCGACAACACGGAGAGATCAGGACTTCGGTTGAATTGTCACACAACCCCCTTTCGCAAGCGTGAGATCACGTGGGAGACTGGTCCACACCCCGCCACGATGATCTAGGGTGCGACAATGCGAGGAGTGCCGATGGTCTCGTCGGAAGACTCGGCCTGGGATGTTCCCCCCAGTATCTTCGGCACGCGCGCAGGCGGCCCGACCGTCCAGCGCCTCGTGCTCGGCAGCCAGCTGCACCGGCTTCGCGAGTCTCGCGGAATTAGCGCCGAGCAGGCCGCCGAGGCCATCAGGGGTTCGCACTCCAAGATCAGCCGGATGGAACACGGCAGGGTCGGCTTCAAGGAGCGCGATGTGGGCGATCTTCTCACGCTCTACGGCGTGACCGACAGCGAGGAACGCGCTGCGCTGCTGAACCTGGCCCGGGAGGCGAACACGCCGGGCTGGTGGCACGCGTACTCGGACATCCTGCCCACCTGGCTGGAGCCGTACGTGGGCCTGGAGGCGGCGGCGACGGTCATCCGGACCTACCAGATCCAGCTCGTGCCCGGCCTGCTCCAGACCGAAGGGTATGCGCGCGCCCTGATCCGGCAGGGGGCCGCGACCACCGAAGAAGAGATCGCGCGACGGGGCGAGCTTCGGGTCAGCCGCCAGGAAATCCTCCGCAGGCCGGACGCGCCGCAGCTATGGGTCGTCGTCGACGAGGGCGCGCTGCGCCGTCCCGTCGGCAGCAGGGAAGTCGTCCGTGAGCAACTCAAGTACCTGATGGAGATAGCGGATCATCCGGCGGTTACGCTGCAGATCCTGCCGTTCCAGGCGGGCGCGCACTCGGCCATGGGCGGTCCGTTCACGATCTTGCGATTCGCCGAGCCGGACCTGGCCGATGTCGTGTACATCGAGCAGCTGACCAGCGCGCTCTACCTGGACAAGCCGGTCGAGGTGGACAGCTACCTCGAGGTCATGGAGCAGCTCTGCCTGCAGGCCGAGCCAGCCGCGAACACCACCAAGGTCCTCGGCCAGATCCTCGCGGAAACCTGAGCTCAGTCCGGCCTGGCGGCGGGCGTGCGTTCCTCGCAGGCCCACGGTGAGCCGTAATCGGCGAGCAGGTCGAGGAACGGGCGCGCGGGTAGCGCCTCGGGGCCGAGCACGCCGGATCCGGACCAGGCGCCCGCCTCGATCAGCTCCAGCGCCACCACGGGGTTGACCGCGGTCTGCCAGACGACCGCCTGGGACCCGTACTCAGCCATCGACCAGGCGTTGTCGACCACGTGGTGCAGGTAGACCTCGCGCCGCCCGCCGTCGGCGCCGGTTCCGGTCACCCAGGTACCCGCGCAGGTCAAGCCGCTCATCGCGTCCCCCAGGGTGGCGGGGTCCGGCAGGCACGCGGCGAGCACGTCGCGCGGCGACACCTGAGCGGCGCCGACCCGCACCGGGTCTGTCCGGTCCAGGCCGAGCTTGTGCAGGGTGCGCAGCACGCCGATGAACTCCGCGCCGAGACCGTACTTGAAGGTCACTCGCCGCGCCTGCACCCAGCGCGGCATCAGCAGCACCTCTTCGTGCTCCACGTTCACGCACTCGACCGGGCCGATGCCGGCCGGGAAGGTGAAGACCTCAGGCTCGCTGAACGGCTCGGTGGTGTACCAGCCCCGGCCGCGTTCCCAGATCACCGGGGGGTTCAGGCACTCCTCGATCGTGGTCCAGATGGAGAACGTGGGGGCGAAGTCGTACCCTGCCACCTCGAGGTTCGCACCGTCCCGGACGCCGAGCTCGTCAATCTCGCTGAACAGCTCGTCGGCGGCATGCCGGGCGAACACGTCGGACAGCCCTGGCTCCACTCCCATCCCCACCAGCGCGAGCCGCCCGGCCTGTTCCCACTCCGGGGCCAGGGCGAACTGATCGTCACCCAGCTTGACGCCGGTCAGCCGGTACGGGGCAGCGGCGTCCGGGTGGGACAGGGACATGGCCATGTCCAGGTAGTGGGTACCGGCCGCAGCGCGGCGCGGAAGAGCGGCATCACGAAGCGAGGGTCGGCGGCGTTCATGAGCACGTCGCAGCGGCGCTGGGTGAGCAGCGCGGCGACGGCCTGCTCGTCCCGGGCGTCGAGCTGAACGGCCTCATACCCGTCCCTGGCCGCGGCCGCGCGTTGAGCGCGGGCCAGGTCGTAGTCGGCGATGACGAGGGCGGCGAACCGGCGGCGGGCCGCGATGCGAGCGAAGGCCGTACCGACGCCGCCCGCGCCCACCAGAAGAATGCGCATAACCGATAGTAACCTTCCCGACGGCCGGCTGACGAGACCAGCCGTGATATCTAGCTGTTACGACGGATATCGTTGCCGGAACGTATGAATTGTGCTAGAACCGTAGCGATGGGGTGTTGACGTCGTCGTCACGCCCCGTTACTTAATTTGTGGCAACGAGTCCGGCCGATTTGGCGGGCCGAGTGCCCGGTCCCGGCCCCGCGGGTCAAAGCCAGGAGGGTGAGGCATGGCCAGCACCACCACGCCAGAGCTGCAGCCAGTCGAAGAATACAAAGACAAGGGCCTGAAGGGCGGCGCCCTCGGGCTGGTCTCCAGCATCGTGATGGGCGTCGCCTCGACGGCTCCTGCCTACAGCCTGGCGGCGACCCTGTTCTTCGTGGTGGCCGCGGTGGGGCTCAAGTCGCCCGCGGTCGCCGTGCTGGCGTTCATCCCGATGCTGCTCTGCTCGATCGGCTACAGCGAGATGAACAAGGCCGACCCGGACTGCGGGACCACGTTCACCTGGGCCACGCGGGCGTTCGGCCCCAAGACCGGCTGGGCGGGCGGCTGGGCCATCGTGGCCGCCGACGTCCTGGTCATGGCCAGCCTCGCCCAGGTGGCCGGGCAGTACCTGTTCCTGCTCTTCGGCGCGAACGGCATCGGCCAGAACGCCACCAGCGGCTGGGTGCTGCTGACCGGCATCGCCTGGATTGTCGCGATGAGCTATATCTGCTACCGGGGCATTGAGGTCTCCGCGTGGTTCCAGCGCATCCTGCTGACCATCGAGATCATCATGCTCCTGGTGCTGGCCGTGACCGCGCTGGTCAAGACCGAGGCCAGCCACCCCGCCGGGTCGGTCAGCCCGAGCCTCAGCTGGCTGCTGCCGACCCATCTGGGGCTTGTCCGCCTTCATCAGCGGGCTCATCCTCATGCTGTTCATCTACTGGGGCTGGGACACCGCGGTCTCGGTCAACGAGGAGACGAAGGACAAGGCCAAGACGCCGGGCCGGGCGGCGATCATCTCCACCGTGATCCTGCTCATCACCTACGCGATCGTCATCTTCGGCATACAGTCGTTCGCCGGGATCGGCACCAAGGGCGTCGGGCTGGGCAACCCCGCCCACGAGTTCGACGTGCTGTCGGTCACGGGCACGGCGATCTTCGGCAGCAGCGGGTTCGGCACGTTCCTGTCCCGGCTGCTCATCCTGATGGTGCTGACCTCGGCTTCGGCCTCGACGCAGACGACGATCCTGCCGACCGCCCGCACCACCCTGTCGATGGCCGCCTACAAGGCCATCCCCGCGGCCTTCGCCAAGATCCACCCGCGGTACCTGACGCCGACCGTCTCCACGATCGTCATGGGCCTCGTCTCGATCGCCCTGTACATGCCGTTCAACTACATAGCCGGGGGCAACCCGATCGGCGACGCGGTCACCGCGATCGGGCTCTACATCGCCTTCTACTACGGGCTGACCGGCTTCTCCTGCGCCTGGTACTACCGCAAGAACCTGACCAGCAGCGCCCGCAACCTGTGGATGCAGGGCATCCTGCCGGTCACGGGCGGCCTGATCATGTACTCCCGGCGGCTGGAGCATGCAGAGCGACTAGGGTGGCGACCAACAGCCTCACCAGCTGGACGGTGCCCGGCCTGCACTGGCAGGTCGGCGGCGATCTTCCTGATCGCCGTGGGGGCCGCGCTGGTCGGCGTGCTCGGATTCATCTTCATGCCGGGTGACCGCGCCGGCGTTCTTCAAGAAGCAGACCCTGACCAGGGCCACCCCGACCCTGGTCCCCGACGAGAGCTGCGCCGCACCTGGTGGGGCGACCGCTGCGGCCCGGCCGCGCGCCCCGGCTAGGATGGCGGGCGTGCTCGATGACGCCGAGATCGGCCGGGTGCTTTCCATTACCGCCCACCCCGACGACGTGGACTTCGCGGCCGCGGGAACCATCGCGCGCTGGACGGAAGCCGGGATCGAGGTGGTCTACTGCGTGGTGACCGACGGCGACGCCGGCGGCTTCGACGAGGACTTCCCGCGGGACGAGATGCCCGCCCTGCGCCGGGCCGAGCAGGTGGCCGCGGCCAAGTGCGTCGGCGTGCACGACGTGCGCTTCCTCGGCTATCCGGACGGCCGGGTCGAGGCCACCCTGGACCTGCGCCGGGACCTGGCCCGGGTGATCAGGCAGGTCCGCCCGGACCGCGTTGCTGTGCCCCAGCCCGGAGCGGAACTACGCCAGGATCGGGATCGGCCATCCCGACCACCGCGCGGTGGGCTCCGCGGCCCTGGACGCGGTCTACCCGGACGCGCGTAACCCGTTCGCGTTCCCCGAGCTCCGCGAGCAGGAGTCGCTGGCCGCCTGGACCGTTCGCGAGGTCTGGATCGCCGGCGGCGCACCGCCCGAACCACTACGTGGACGTGACCGAGACATTCCCGCGCAAGATCGCGGCCCTGCGCGCCCACGAGAGCCAGACCAGGCACATGGAGGACCTCTCCGAACGCCTCAGGACCCGGCTGGCCGGCGGCCCGGCAGGCCGGCCTGCCCGAGGGCCGGCTCGCCGAGGGCTTCCGGGTGCTGGACACGGCGTGAGCGCCGACCTGCCAGCGGCCCGGACCGGACCGGCCATCTGGTGAGCGCTTTGCTGATGCGGGCCGATACTGGGCATAATTCACTGATTGAATCCAGCCAGAGAGAGTGACTCACCGATGAGCATCGAGCTCGACAACTCCTTCACCGTTCCCGTCCCGCCCGACCGTGCCTGGGACGTGCTGCTCGACGTGGAAAGGATCGCGCCGTGCATGCCCGGCGCCACCGTCGACGAGTTCGACGGCGAGGTGGTCACCGGGCGGATCAAGATCAAGGTCGGCCCGGTGTCGCTTACCTACCGCGGCACCGCGAAGTTCACCGAGCGGGACCCAGAGGCCAGGTTTGTGGTGGTGGAAGCCTCCGGCAAGGAGACACGCGGGGCGGGTACTGCCTCCGCGACCGTTCGGGCATCCCTCGAGCCCGAGCCGTCCGGGGAGGCCACCAAGGTCATCATGCACACGACGATGAACGTGACCGGGCGTCCGGCCCAGTTCGGCCGGGGAGTCATGGTGGAGGTCGGTGGCAAGCTGGTGGAGCAGGTTCGCGGAGAACCTGGGCCAGCTGATCTCCGGCGGCAACGAGGCCAGCGCGAGCACCGAGGCCGGTGGGGCGGCGCCCGACAGTGGCGTCCAGGACGCCGGAGCTAGCCGCCTCAGCGCGGTCGCGGAGGCCGGATCAGGCGCCGCGGCCCCGGCCACCGCCCAGCCGGCCGCCAGCACCTCCACTGCCGCGCCCGCGCAGAGCCTGCCTGCCCAGAGCCAGCCAGTACGAGCCGCCGTACAGGCCAGCGGGCCGCCGGTACAGACCCAGCCAGTACAGGGCGAGGACTCCCTCAACCTGGTCAGCCTGGTCGGCCCCGCGATCCTCAAGCGGGTCGTGCCCATCGTGCTGGCCGTGGTGGCCGTCACGCTGCTCGGCCGGCGGTTCCTGCGGCGCGGTGAACGCGACCAGAAGGGGTAGCGGGCAACCCGGACGAGATCGGCCACAACGCCGAGCCGGCGCCGCGCGACCTCAAGGCACGCCGCCGCCCGGCCGAGGACGTCATCCACTTCGGCCGCTGGTAACCGGACGACGACCTCGGTGACGGGCAGGGACGAGTCCGCGGGCAGGTCGAGCGGGGACGGGCGAGACGCCGCGGGATACGATCTCCGCGCCGAGCGCGGCGACCATGGCGCCGTTGTCGGTGCACAGCCCGGGCCGTGGCACGCGCAGTCGAGGCCAGCCGCCTGCGCAGCGCTCGGCGGCGAGCGAGCGCAGCCGGGAGTTGGCCGCGACGCCGCCGCCGATGATGAGGTCGGTGACGTCGTTCCGCAGGCAGGCCTGTACGGCCTTGCGGGTCAGCACGTCGGCCACGGCCTCCTGGAACGAGGCGGCCACGTCGGCGGGCGGGACCGGCTCGCCGGCCGCCCGCCGGGCCTCCACCCAGCGCGCCACCGCCGTCTTCAGGCCTGCGAACGAGAAGTCGAAGCGTGCCGTCGTGGTACTTGCCCGCGCGGGAAGCTGATCGCGCCGGGGTCGCCTTCGCGGGCCGCCTTATCGATCGGCGGGCCGCCGGGAAAGGGCATGCCGAGGACCCGGGCCACCTTGTCGTAGGCTTCGCCGGCCGCGTCATCGATGGTGGCCCCGAGCGGCACGACCTGCTGCGTCACGTCCGGGACGAGCAGCAGCGAGGAATGCCCGCCGGACACCAGCAGGGCCACCGCCGGTGACGGCAGCGGGCCATGTTCCAGCTGGTCGACGGCGATGTGCGCGGCTAGGTGGTTGACCCCGTACAACGGCTTGCCCAGCGCGAACGCGTACGCCTTGGCCGCCGCCACCCCGACGAGCAGGGCGCCCGGCCAGCCCGGGTCCCGCCGTGACGGCCACGGCGTCGATCTGGCCCGCATCGACGCCCGCGGTGGCGAGCGCGCGGTCAAAGGTCGGGATCATCGCCTCCAGGTGCGCCCGGCTGGCCACCTCGGGCACGACACCGCCGAACCGGGCGTGTTCTCCACGCTCGAGGCGACGGCGTCGGCGAGCAGGTCGTGGCCGCGGACCAGCCCGATGCCCGTCTCGTCGCAGGACGTCTCGATGCCGAGCACCAGCGGGGCGGCCATCACGCCAGCCCCTTACGCATGACCACGGCGTCGACGCCGGACGGCTGGTAGTAGCCGCGCCTGATCCCCACCTCGGTAAAGCCGTGGCGCAGGTAGAGCCGCCTGGCCCTGGGGTTGTCCTCCCGCACCTCGAGCAGCACCTCCTCGTAACCGCGCTTGCGCGCCTCGTCGACCAGCGCGGTGAGCAGCGCCGTGCCGGTGCCCTGGCCCCAGCGGGCCGGGTTCACCGCCAGCGTCACCACGTCGGCCTGCGGGCCGCCGGTGAACATCATTCCCCGCGTACCCGATCAGCGCGTTTCCGTCCTCGGCCACCAGGTAAAGCCGGCGCGAGGCCGGCTGCGCGAACTCCGCCGCGAACATCTCAGGCGTCCACGCGTCTTCGGGGAAGAGCTCCCGCTCCAGCGCCATGATCCCGGGCATGTCGGCTTGCTCATCTCCCGCAGCCGCACCGTCCCGCGGGCCTATCGGCTGCTCTCATCCGGCTCTGATCGCGCCTGTCAGGCGGCGTGCGGTGACCCGCTTGGGCGGGCCCGGGCTCCCTGGCGTCCGGCCGCCGCAGGTAGAGCGGCTCCGCGGCCAGCAGCGGCGGGCCGGCGGCCGGATCCCGTCCGGCCGCGGGCCGGGCGCGACGAGCGCGCACAGCGACCGGGCGTCCGGGTAGGCAGGGCCGATCACCGCGCCGAACGCCTCCGGGTACAGCGGGCCGCCGGTCGCCCGCGACGGCGAGGCCGGCGGCACCGGGGATCGACGCGGCGCGTGCCGACCTGCGGACCCTCAGGCGCGCTGCCGGCGGCGTCGTACCTGGCCCAGTAGACCTCCTTGCGGCGCGCGTCGGTCGCCACCAGGAACTCCCGCCCGGCGCGGGCACGGCTCGGCGGCGATCACGTCCAGCGAGCACACCCCGTGCACGGGGATGCCGAGCACGGCCCCGAGCACCCGGGCGGTCACCACGCCGACCCGCAGCCCGGTATAGGGGCCGGGCCCGACCCCGACCGCGACCGCGGTGAGATCGCGCGCGGGACGCGCCCGCATCGGCCAGGACCTTCGCGATCATCGGCGTCAGCAGCTCGCCATGGCGCCGGCCGTCAGCGGCGGACGCCTCGGAAACGACTCGCTCCCCGTCGTGCAAGGCCACGCTCACCGCCGGGGTCGCGGTATCAAAACCCACCACAAGCACGCCGACCAGCCTAGTGGGCGCCCGGCGCGGCCGAGCCAATACGCGCGCGCCAGGCTGGCCGCCAGTGCAGGCCGCTAGTGCAGGGAGGCCTCGGCCGCCCGGGCGAACGCCATGGCCGCCGCGGCCAGCTGGGTCGTCGACACCGGCCCGTAGTTACCCTTGTTGGAGTGCTCGAGACCGTTCAGCGTCACCGTCACGACCACGTTGTGGTAGCGCACCATGACGGTGGCCACGTCGGTCACCGCGCCGCCGACGTGGAACACCTGCAGGGCGCTGAACGCCTGGTCGCCGAACCCGGACAGCACCTGGACCGTGGCCCGCGCGGACGGCGAGTCCTTGGGCGGGGCCTGCAGGTCCGCCAGCGGCAGGTCGTAGGCGTCGGTCGCGGCCCGGGTGGCGCTGCCGTTGCCGCTGGCCAGGCCGTTCGGCGCGTACGCGTTCAGGCTGACTTGCATCAGCCGGTACAGCGGCGGCTTGTCGATGGTCCAGTTGCAGGCGGACGCGGCCGACCCGTCGACCGGCAGCGGCGAGGCCACCTTGGGCGTGCCCGGCAGGTACTGCTGCACGGTGGCGGCGGGCACCACGTGGCATGCGTTCGGGCACCTGGCGCAGCTCGCCCGGCTGGAACGTGGTGATGAGCGCGCCGGGCGTGACCGCCGCCGGCCCGGCCCGCCGCCGGTCAGCAGTACCACCGCGAGCACCGCCCCGGCCACCACGACCGCGCCGCCGCCCAGCAGGAACCACCGCCGCCGCCTGCGGGCCGCGGCCCGCAGCGCGCGCCCGCCGGGCCCGCGGTCCGGGCCGGCGGCGTGGCCTCGCCGGCCTCCTCGGGTCCAGCCCACGGGGCCCATGCCGGCCCGGTCGTCCTGAACCGGTCGGACACCCGGTGGAGCCGCGGCTGGTCACCGGGGTCCTCGGGGCGGCGGTCGGCCACGGCGGGTACGCGGGCCACCGGGCGCGCCGGACGGACCGGAGGCAGGTTGGCCCACGGCGGCGGCTCGTCGTCGCGGTCAGGCCGTAGGCCTGGCCAGCCGACGCGGCGGCGGGAATTCCTGCTCGGGCACGGCGCGCCTCCGGGTTCGGGGTACGGTAGATAACGGCGCGATACGCGGAACTGGGAACAGTACAGCGGAACTATAAACGATCTACGGCGCCGGTGAGCACACCATGCCATCTCCCGCCATGACCATTTATCCGCACTGTCCGCACATCACCGTCCCGGTCGGGCTCGATCGTGATCTCCAGGCGGTCCTCGGCGAGGGCTTCGGCCAGGCCCGTGCCCCACTCCACCACGGTGACCGCGCTGGCCGCGTCGGTGTCCAGGTCCAGGTCGTCCACCTCGCCGATGCTGCCGAGCCGGTAGGCGTCCGCGTGCACCAGCGCCGGGCCCGGAGCCGGCCAGGGCCGGGTGCACCCGCGCGATGACGAAGGTCGGCGAGGTGACCGGGCCGCGCACGCCAAGGCCGGCGCCGATGCCCTGCACCAGCGTGGTCTTGCCCGCGCCGAGCGGCCCGGCCAGGATCACCAGGTCCCCGGCGCGGAGCAGCGCCGCCAGGCGCCGGCCGAGGTCGCGCATGTCCCCGTCGGTGGCGATCCGCAGTTCCGGCGGGCAGGAAACCCGGCTCGTTCGGCATGATCAATGCGTCACCACCCGGGTAGCTGCGCGGGACCCTGGCCCCGATGCCGGTCGCGATGTCATAGGAGATGGTGCCGAGCGCCTCGCCCCACTCCTGCGCGGTCGGCTCGCCGTCGTCGCCGGGGCCGAACAGCACCACCTCGTCGCCGGCCGCGGCCGGCTCGTCGCCGAAGTCGACCACGAACTGGTCCATGCAGACCGTGCCCGCGATCGGCCAGCGGCGGCCGCGCGCGCTGACCAGCGGCAGGCCCGCCGCGCCGCGGGGCACCCCGTCGGCGTAGCCGAGCGGCACCAGGCCGAGGGTGGTCTCGCGGGAGGTCACGTAGCGGTGGCCGTAGGAGACGCCGGTGCCCGCGGGCACCCGCTTGACCATGGCCAGCCGGGCGCGCAGCGTCATCACCGGGCGCAGCCAGGACGGCGCGCCGCCGGGCAGGGTGGACAGGCCGTAGACGGCCCCGCCGAAGCGGACCAGGTCGTACCGGGACTCCGGGACGGTCAGCGCGGCGGCGGTGTTGGCGATGTGCCTGACCTCGGGGGTGACGCCGGCCTTCTCGGCCACCGCGACCGCGTCGGCGAACGCGGCCAGCTGGGCGGCGATCGACGGGTGCCCGGGGATGTCGGCGCAGGCGAAGTGCGACCACAGGCCGGTCACCCGGACCGACCCGCGGGCCTGGGCGTCCAGCGCCGCCGCGACCAGCCCGGGCCAGTCCGCCGGGGTGGCGCCGCCGCGGCTCAGCCCGGTGTCGGCCTTGAGGTGCAGCCGGGCCCGGACGCCGGCCCGGACGGCCGCGGCCTCGACCTCGGCGACGTACCCGGCCGAGCCGGCCGCGAGGTCGATGTCGTGCGCGGACCGCCTCGGCCGGGTCGCCGAAGGTCATCATGCACAGCACCGGCGCGGTGATGCCCGCCCGGCGGAGCGCGACCGCCTCGTCCAGGTCGGCCACGCCCAGCCAGCCTGCCCCGCCGGCCAGCGCCGCCCGGGCGGCCGGGACCATGCCGTGGCCGTATCCGTCGGCCTTGACCGCGGCCAGCACCTGGCTGCCGCGGACGAGCTCGCACAGCGCGGCGACGTTGGCGGTGATCGCGCCGAGGTCGACGAGCGGCTTCCCGGTCCACGTCGCTCACAGGCTCCGGAACGCGGCCGGGAGCGCCCGGACCAGGTCGGAGGCGCCGATCGGGGCCTGGCCCGCGTCGCGTCGTCCGGGCTGGCCGCCGCGGCGAGCCGCGCCGCCAGGCCGTGCAGGTACGCGCCCGCCAGGCCGGCCTGGGCGGGCGCCAGGCCCTGCGCGAGCAGCGCGCCGGCCAGCCCGGACAGCACGTCGCCGCTGCCCGCGGTGGCCAGCCACGGCGTGCCGGTGGGGTTGACGAGGACGGGTTCGGCGTCCGGGCGACGCGATGACCGTGGTCGAGCCCTTCAGCAGCACGGTGACGCCCAGCTCGGCGGCCGCCCGGCGGGCGTGCTCGAGCCGCCGCGCCTCCACGCTGGCCGGGTCGGTGCCGAGCAGCCGGGCCAGCTCGCCGGCGTGCGGCGTGATCAGCGTCGGGCGCCTGCGCGCGGCAGCAGGTCCTGGTGCTGGCTCAGGATCGTCAGCCCGTCCGCGTCCACCAGGACCGGGAGGTCCGTGCGCAGGATCGCGGTCAGCCGCGCGACGGCGCCGTCGTCGGTGCCCATGCCCGGGCCGGCCACCCACGCCTGGACCCGGCCGACCGAGCCGAGCAGGTCCCAGTCGCCTCGTCCGGGTGCACGGTGACCACGGTCTCGGGCCACGCCTGCCGGACCAGCGACGGCGGCGACCGTGCGCGGTCACCACCCGGACCATGCCCGCCCCGCCGTGCACCGCCCCGCCCGGTGGACAGCAGCGCCGCCCCGGTGAAGCGGTCGCTGCCGGCCAGCAGGCCGAGCACGCCGCGGCGGTACTTGTCCGAGTCGGCGCCGGGGCGGGGCAGCAGCTCGCGCGATGTCGTCCCGCTGCGGGGCCCGCGCCGCGGGCTCGTCCTTCGAGGTACGGGCCGCAGGCCGATGTCGACGAGCTCGACGGTGCCCGCGTGCCCGGCGCCCGGGTCGATCAGCAGCCCGGGCTTGATCGCGCCGAAGGTCACGGTGACGTCGGCCCGGACCGCCGGGCCCGTCCACCGCCCCGGTGTCGGCGTCGATGCCGCTGGGCAGGTCGACGGCCACCACGGTGGCGCCGGCCTGCCGGGCGCGCTCGGCCGCCGGCCGCGAGGCCCGCGAACGGCTCGCGCAGGCCGCCGCGGCCGCCGATGCCGAGCAGGCCGTCGACGATCAGGTCGGCGCCGCAATCGAGCTGCGCGTCGGGCCGGCTCGTCGCCGGTGTCGTCGGACACCCGGCCGCCCGCCTGCGCGCAGCGCGGCGGTGCCGCCCGCGTGGACCTTGGATCCGGCCGCGATCGCGGTGACGGCCGCGCCGCGGCGGGCGAGCAGGGCGCCGGCGTAGAGGGCGTCGCCGCCGTTGTCCCCGCTGCCGGCCAGCACGACCACCCGGGCGCCGTACACGTAGCCGGGCTCCTGGCGCAGCAGGGCGGCGCAGACCGAGGCGAGCCCGGCGGCGGCCCGGCCCATCAGCGTCCCGTCCGGGACGAGCTCCATCAGCGCGTGTTCGGCGGCCCGCACGGCGGCGACCTGGTAGGCGTCTCGCATGGCTCTATAGTCCTGCCTACTGCCCGGCCAGCGCCCGCCGAACCTCCTCGGCGAGCTGCCCGATGACGCGTTCGGCCAGGGCCGCGTCCCTGGCCTGGATCATCAGCCTGATCTTGGGCTCGGTGCCGCTCGGCCGGACCAGGATCCGCCCGTCGCCGCCCAGCTGGGCCTCGGCCCGGCGGACCGCCGCGTCGGTCTCGCGGCCCGAGCCGCGACGCGTCGCCGGGCACGTTGACGAGGACCTGCGGGTACTTCGGCATCATCTTGGCCGCCGCGGCCATCGGCACGCCGTGCCGGTTCACCGCGGCCAGCAGCTGCAGGCTGGTCAGCACGCCGTCGCCGGTGGTGGCGTGCTCGAGCATGATGATGTGCCCGGACTGCTCGCCGCCGAGCACGTAGCCGCCGTCGCGCATGGCCGCGGACACGTGCTTGTCCCCCACCGGCGTCTCGATCACCGCGATGCCGGCGTCGCGCATCGCCACGTGGAAGCCCTGGTTCGACATCACCGTGACCACCACGGCGTCGCCGGCCAGCCGGCCCGCCTCCTTCATCCCGGTGGCCAGCACGGTCAGGATCTGGTCGCCGTCCAGCGGCTGCCCGTCCGCGTCGACCGCGAGGCACCGGTCGGCGTCCCCGTCGTAGGCGATGCCGGCGTCCGCGCCGTGCTCCACCACCGCCGCGGACAGCGCGCCGAGCGCGGTGGAGCCGCAGCCGTCGTTGATGTTCAGGCCGTCAGGCTCGGCCCCGATGGTGATGACGTCGGCGCCCGCCCGGCGCAGCGCCTCGCGGCGCGATCTGGTACGCGGCGCCGTGCGCGCAGTCGGCCACGACCCGCAGGCCCGCCAGCGGCGGCTGCGGCTGGTCCGGCAGCGTGGCCAGCAGGTGGTCCAGGTACCGCTCGTGCTCCGCGCCGGCGTCGCTGACCCGGCCGAACTCGCAGCGGTACCGCGGCCGGGCTGGCCGCGCCGAGCCGGGCCTCGATGGCGTCCTCGGTGGCGTCGGGCAGCTTGACCCCGCCGCGGCCGAAGAACTTGATCCCGTTGTCGGCGGCCGGGTTGTGGCTCGCCGAGATGACCACGCCGAAGGCGGCGTCCAGCGCCCCGGTCAGGTAGGCCACGCCCGGCGTGGGGATGACACCGAGCCTGAGCACGTCGACGCCCGGCACTGGCCAGCCCGGCCACCACCGCCGCCTCGAGGAACTCGCCCGAGGCGCGCGGATCCCGGCCCACCACGGCGGCCGGCGGGCGGCCGTCGGCCCGGCCGCGTCGCCGCCCCGAGCACGGCGGCCGCGGCCACGCTGAGGTCCAGGGCCAGGCCCGCGGTCAGCTCATGACCAGCGACTCCTCGGACGCCGTCCGTACCGAACAGACGGCTAGCTGCCCCGCTTCAGCCATTTCGCTCCCGCTCGCTGCTCTGCTCCGTGCGCGTGGGCTCGCGTGTGCGCTCGACAGGCCCCCTGCGGGCGGCATTTTACCGCTTGGAGTACTGCGGCGCCTTGCGGGCCTTCTTCAGGCCGTACTTCTTGCGCTCCTTGACCCGGGCGTCCCTGGTCAGGAAGCCGGCCTTCTTCAGCGCCGGGCGGTTCTCCGGGTCCACCAGGGTCAGCGCCCGGGTCACGCCGAGGCGCAGCGCGCCCGCCTGCCCGGTGACGCCGCCGCCGGTGATCCGGGCGACCACGTCGAACTGGTTCTCCGCGCCCAGGGTCACGAACGGCTCGTTGACCAGCTGCTGGTGCACCTTATTCGGGAAGTACACATCGAGCGTCCGGCCGTTGATCGTCCACTGGCCCGAGCCGGGCATGATGCGAACCCTGGCGATGGCCTCCTTGCGGCGGCCGGTGCCCGCCGCGTGGCCGGTGACCACCGGGCGCCGCGCGGCGGCCCGCGCCGGGGCGTCCTGGGCGGTTTCGGTCGTGTACTCCGACGGGGCGTCCGCGCCGAACTCGTCGTCGGCGTACTCGCCGTAGTCGGCGTCGTCCTCGACGCCGGTGGTGGTTATGCCAGTGGGCTCAGCCACGATCTACCTCGTGCTTCCTCTGCTATTTCTACTGCTCGATCTGCGTGATCTCGTACGGCTTCGGCTGCTGCGCCTGGTGCGGGTGATCAGGACCCGCGTACACCTTGAGCTTGCGCAGCGTCTTACGGCCGAGGGCGTTCTTCGGCAGCATCCCGCGCACCGCCTTCTCCACCGCGCGCTCGGGGTGGCTGGCCATCAGGCTGGAGTACGAGACCGCCCGGAGGCCGCCCGGGTAGCCGGAGTGCCGGTAGGCGTGCTTCTGCTCGAGCTTGCTGCCGCTGAGCGCGACCTTGGCCGCGTTGACCACGATCACGAAGTCGCCCGTGTCCACGTGCGGCGCGAAGATCGGCTTGTGCTTGCCCCGGAGCAGCACCGCCACGTGGCTGGCCAGGCGGCCGAGCACCACGTCAGAAGCATCGATGACATGCCACTGCCGGGTAATGTCACTGTCCTTCGGGCTGAATGTGCGCACAGTCCTAAGCCTTCGCGTATGTATCGTGATCTTCTCTGGCCCGCACCTGCTGGTGAGGGCCGCCCTGGGCGCTCTGCTGAGCGCACGGCGCATCGCGCCGCGAAACGCGCGTAGAAAGGCACACCGCGTGCATGCCCGTCGCGCATGACGCCAATGCAGCATACTCCGTCTCACGCAGCGATGCCAAAGCGAAGCCGCCGACGAAGCCTCCGGCGCGACAGTCCAGCTGCGCGGCCCGATGCCACGTCGCTGATTTATTACCGCGAGCCGGAAAGTTCTACGACCACCTTACCGGAACTGAGCAGGACGCTACGCTCGACGTTATGGATCACCAGGGCGCGGGACGCACCCGCCCGGCCGCGGACACGCGCGGCCAGGCGCCCTGGCCGTGGCTGGGGAGCACCGATGAGCCGCCGGACGCACCCGATCCCGCCGCCCAGCCGCCGCTCGGCGGCGGCAGCGGCGCCCAGCCCGTCCCGGCCGCGGCAGCGGCGCCCAGCCCGTCCTCGGCCGCGGCAGCGGCGCCCAGCCCGTCCTCGGCCGCGGCAGCGGCAGCCCAGCCCGTCCTCGGCCGCGGCAGCGGCGCCCAGCGGGTCCTGGGCCCGGGGACGGGCCCGCAGCGACTGATCGGATCCGGCAGCGGAGCACACGCGGTCCTGGGGACTGGCGCTCAGCCGGTGCCGGGCGGCCCGAGGTCGCCGGGAACCCGGAGTTTCGTGGATCTTCGGGGCCTGGTGATCTTCGGGGCCTGGTAGCCGGACGCCGGCCCGGGGCTTCCCGCCCAGGACGCGGACCGGCCGACCCGCCCGAGGGCAGGTCCGGCCCCTGGCCGGCGCCACAAGGGCCGCTCGGAGGCGAGCTCGGCGACGGCGGTCACCAGCCGGCCGAACCGGGTTCCAGCGGACGAAACGGCCCCCTTCGGCCGGATAACCCCGCCGGATACCCGGCGTCCCCCGGCGGCGCAGGCCGCCGACGCGGCGTCCGGACGGCACCGAAGGGCCGCCTGCGCTCCCGGACCGCCCTGCTGGCCATGGCGGCCGTCGTGGTCGCGGCGGCAGCCGGGTTCACCGGGTACAAGTTCCTATACGAGCCGCGCGTGGACGCGCCGGTTCCCCCGACCCTGCGGCTGCCCACCAGCGCCCCCGAGTCTCCCGGCTTTGATCAGGCGCTAGGCAAGTGGCAGCACATCGGGACCAGGACCGAAGATCCCGACCCGCTGACCATCGAGGGGCTTTACCCGCCGCAGTTCGTGCTTGACGGCAGTTCGTACGTCCGGACGGCGGCTAGCGTGACCAAGACCTGCTCGCTGGCGGTGTACGGCGCGGACCTGCAGGCGGCGCTGCAATCGGGTCACTGCACCCAGGTGGCGCGGGCGAGCTACCTCTCGGGCGACAGCAAGATGATGGGCACCGTCGGCGTGGTGAACCTGACCACCTCGGCCGCGGCGCAGAAGGCCGGGCAGGTCACCGGGCCGCAGGAGATCATCGCCCCGCTTACCGCCCAGAAGGGCCTCACCAAGAAACTGGGCAGCGGGACCGGGGTCGTCCAGGCGGAGATCAAGGGACACTACCTGATCCTGATCTGGGCCGAGTTCACCAATCTGAAGTCACCCTCGAGCTCGGCCGCCAGGCAGCAGCCCTGAGCAGTTCGCCACCCACCTCGTGACCGGCACGGCCAACATCAACCTCAGCACCCGAATGCTGAGCGGTAAAGCGACCGCCGCGCCTTCCTCCTAGCCAGCGGTTCGGCGTCCCCGGGCGCGGGGGCGTCTCGGCTGGCTCCTCAGCCTCAGGAGCCCCGGAGGTGGGATGGCGTCCCGGGCGCGGGCGGATCGCCGTGTCATGAAACCCCGATTTCAGCACGCCCCTGCGTGCTGAAAACCCGGTTTCATGGAGGTCCGGCGGGGACCAACCCTGGGGCGCGGGGGGGCGGGGGGGCGGGGGGACGAGGGGTTAGGGGCGGGCGGTGCGGAGGCTGCGGGCTTTGGCGGCGCGGGCCGCCAGGGCGGCGGCAGGAGGGTAACCGACTTCCTCGAGGCACAGCCCGTGCGGTGGCATGACCCGAACCGCGGGATCGCGGACCGCGGCCGCGAGCACCTCAGCGGGCCAGCGGGCCTGCGCGCCCTCACCGACCGCGATAAGCGCGCCGACCAGGGAGCGCACCATGTTATGGCAGAACGCGTCCGCCACCACCGTCGCGACCCCGACGCCG